>JAUHYD010000007.1 GCA_030426665.1 Bacteroidia bacterium
CGTCGAGTGGAGACCCATTCAGGTCTCAATCGAAGACGATTGTGGATAAAATATTTGAAAAACTAAAAGGTGAAAGTCAAACAAAAACTCTACTTTTAAACACTACGAATTAAAGGGAAGCCTACAACGGGACGGTTTTTGCTGCTTTTGGGACAATCGGGCTTTTGTTCTTTGAGTATGTGAAATTAAACCATGCGTATCCATACGGCGTAAGCTATGTGAAATTAGTTTCATTGGCATCCATCCCACTAATAGGAGTACCATTAATATTGTCAATAATATTACGAAGAAAAGTTGGCACAAAAACACGATATATAAAATAGTGTTCTGTTTGAATAGTCTGGCAATACAAATATACGAAAAAGTTACGGCACTAAATATTGAGTGCCGTTTTCATTTAATCGCCAAACCAATGAAAGCTACTTTTTAATCAATATTGCATACTCTAATTTTACCCCTACTGTTTTGGATAAAACCATATCAAAACGCACATTGTCTAAAACCTTATGTAGGCTTCCCCGAAAATCGCTGATTTAAAAATATAGAAATTGTCTATGTTTTATCGTTTTTTCGGGATATTATGAAAGATTAAAATTGACGTAACGCATTTTCTATTCCCGCTTTTTCCAATCCGGAGAACGAAGCTTTTCCATAAGTCTGTCCGGATACCGACATTCTGTAAACTTATATTTCCGGTAGAGGTCGCGGGCATCTATTGTTGACAGCATAATACGACGCAAGCCCTGCACCCACTCCTGCTCAAACAATATATCGAGCATTTGTGTACATAGTCCCTTCCCTCTATGTGGCTCTTCTACATATACGTCTGCGAGGTAACCGAATGTACTGTAATCGGTAATAATACGCGCAAAACCTATCTGCTTGCCGTCTTTGATTACTCCTACACAATAAGAGTTGTCAAACAGTAGCTTAACCGCATCATACGTAATACCCAAACTCCAATACGCTTCTTCGGATAGCCAACGATGGATATCGACTGGAAACATCTGGTCTTTGTCAGTCGTAATAGTATATCCCTTATATACGACGGTATTCAATTTCACGTGACAGCAAACTTTTCTACAATATTGTTCCAGTTGTGGGTATCGGGCAGGCGGCCTCTTCTTATTGCCAGCAAATGGTCGCGCAGTTCGTACATTGTCGCATCATCTCCGGTATAGCACTCATAGTCCTCATCGTCCATAGATATGACGGCTATGGGAGCCACCACTGCAGCGGTACCGGCACCAAATGCCTCTACCCTCTTTCCGCTCTTTAGTGCTGCTACTATCTCTTTGTATCGTACAGGACGCTCCTCTACCTTCATGCCCTTCTCTCTGGCTATTGATAAAATGGAATCTCGGGTAACACCATCGAGAATGGACCCGGTAAGAGCAGGCGTAATCAACGTACCGTCAATAATGAACATGGCATTCATAGTTCCCGACTCTTCGATAAACTCATGTGTCTTGCTATCTGTCCATAACACCTGGTCAAATCCTTCGGCACGTGCCAGACTCGTAGGGTAATATGCTGCTCCGTAATTACCTCCGCATTTTGCGCTTCCGGTTCCTCCTTCTGCCGCCCGCACATATTTGGTTTCTACTTTTATACGTAACGGCTGTGTGTAGTATCTGTAGGTGGGACTACAAACGACCATAAACAAATACTCCTCTGACACCTTAACCCCCAAACGCTCTTCGGATGCAATCATAAACGGGCGTATGTACAGCGAGCCGTCATCATCTGTCGGAATCCAATCGGCATCGAGTCCCACCAAACGGCGAATTGCCCCCTTGAACAAGCTTTCAGGAACATCGGGCATGCACATCCTGCTCAGCGACATATTGAACCGACGATAATGCTTATCCATCCTAAAGATATTAATGCTTCCATCGTCCATCAAAAAGGCCTTCATTCCCTCAAAAACGGTCTGTCCGTAATGCAAACACAGCGTGAGCGGGCTTAAGGTAAGTTCCTGAAATGGCGTGACACGTGCATTCTTCCATGATCCATCTTTATACTCAGCAATAAACATGTGCTCGGTTGGTATTTTCCCAAAGGGCAATGTCTTTGTGTCCACTACTTTTCTTTCGGCTTGTGCTAATACAGAGATCGGATAATCCATATAAATATATTTTAAACGTAAAAATTCAAATTCTCCAAGTGTTATGCTTTTGCAACTTCGGGCGGTTTAACCACTACTTCGTCCTTTTGCTGATTATATCCACGCCTCACAAAAAACACACTTGTTACTATCGCAATGAAAGCAAGACCAATATAAATATTCAATGCCTCGTCTAATATCAAATACCCTGCAATAACAGCAATCAGCGGATTGATGTATGCATATATCGTTGCAATGCCAACCGGCAATATATCCAGTACATACTTGTACGCCGCATAAGACAATACAGAACCGAATATTACCAGATAAAACAGCGATAATACCCCTTCTTTGTTCCACAGTTCAAACCCCGCATAGCTATCTACTGCCGGGCTAATCATCAGCATCATCAGTCCACCGAATGACAACTGTAAACCGGAGTTAAAAAGGGGGTTAATCTGATCTGCAGCTTTCTTGTTGATTGTGCTACCAAACGCCCAACTTGCTGTCGCAATAAATATACAAAAAATACCGCCAAGATATTCAGGTCTGGTAAGGTCTGAAATATTATCTCTAAAAATCAGGCTAACACCCAATACCCCCATTAACATGCCAATGCCGATTGTCAGATTGAAATGGTCTCTTTTTGAAGACATCAGGTTAAAAAGCACCGCAAAAATCGGCATCATGGAGCATAACAGTGCGGCTATACCGCTGGGCACATACTTTTCTGCCCAGGTAACACAACCATTGCCTAATGTCAGCATAAGGAAACCGATGATAACCTGAAGTTTCAGGTTTTTGGCAGAAAAGTCGACCTTCCTGCTAAACATAAGTGCTATCGGCATCAGGATAAGTCCGCCTATCAGTTGACGCATGCCACCAAACAAAAACGCAGGATAATGCTGTACCCCTACCCTGATAGCCAGGAAAGTGGTACCCCACGCTATACAAATAAATACCAATGCTATATACGCCTTTGTTTGTCTGGTCATGAATTGCTCTTAAAATCAGTCGCCCCGCTGACGGGTAATTGTTTCTTGCAAAATTCCAGAATTATTCTGATTAAAAACAGATACAATTTTGCTATTTTTGACCATAACAGTTTGCAAATGAAAAGCGCACCAAAAGCCGGAGCCGACCATAAGTACCTGACCATAGCCGACGCCATAGAGCAACAAATAATGAGTCAGGTGCTAAAAATAGGCGATAAGCTCCCCTCGGTAAGGGTACTGAGTAAGCACCATGACATCAGCGTAAGTACTGTGCTACAAGCGTATTACCACCTTGAGGGCAAGGGGCTGATAGAGTCGAGGCCCCAGTCGGGATACTATGTGCGGTTTAACCCATCGCGCTTCCCGGGAAAAGTGGATAAAAGCAATCCGCAGCAAAACACGCGAAGCAAGAGCGCCGAGAGCATTATAGAAGAAGTGTACGGAGACTTCTCCTATCCGGGAATAACCAGATTTTCCATAAGTGTACCGTCTCCGGAAATACTTCCGCTGGCACAATTAAATAAATCGATGGCACAGGCACTAAGAGATTTACCGGCAAATGGCACGCAATATGAGAAAATACAGGGAAACGATCTGTTGCGTCGGCAAATAGCCCGATGGTCTATGCAATGGGACAGCAATCTAAAGCCCGACGACATTATTACCACTGCGGGATGCATGAATGCCATCTCCTATTGTTTGATGGCACTTACCAAGCCGGGCGATACCATTGCCGTGGAAAGCCCTGTGTACTTTGGTACGCTGCGGTTTGCCCAAAGTATAGGCCTCAAGGTACTGGAACTGCCTACGCACCCCGATTATGGTGTGGACCCCGACGATGTAAAAAAGGCAATACAGCAGCACGATATAAAGGCTTGCTTCTTTGTGGCAAACTTCAGCAATCCGCTGGGATACTGCATGCCCGACGAACAAAAGGAAGCAATAGTAAAACTACTTTCCCTACATGGCATCCCATTAATAGAAGACGACCTGTATGGCGATGTGTATTTTGGAAAAACAAGACCGAAGTCGTGCAAGAGCTTTGATGAGGAAGGTAATGTGCTTTGGTGCAGTTCCTTCTCAAAAACACTGGCTCCGGGATATAGAGTTGGCTGGGTAGCCCCGGGGAAGTACTTTGACAAAATCAAACGACTGAAACTCTACCACAGCATTACTACCGGTACTGCCCCTCAGGCGGCCATTGCGGGTTTCCTGGCAACCGGAAGGTATGAGCGCCACCTGAGGAAACTAAGAAGCACACTGCATGGCAACAGCCTGAATTTTATGCAAGCGATAAATACCTATTTCCCTGACGACATAAAAATGACCACTCCGGAAGGTGGGTTCATGTTGTGGCTGGAACTGGACAATAAAATAGATACCTACCGGCTATACACCGAGGCGATGGCCCACAAAGTTAGCATTGCCCCCGGCACGATGTTCACCCTTCAGGACCGATACCACAACTGTATGCGTATAAGTTATGGCATGCAATGGACCCCCAAGATTGAAAATGCGCTAAAAAGACTCGGAAGTCTGGTAAAAGCAGCAAAATAAAGGGGAAGTAAACCGGTAAGTTATTTATTTTGGATAAAGGGCGTTTTACTGCTGCAATTAATTATTTTTGTTGTGTAATTCAACATTCACAAAATCACTATTTCTTTTTCTGTAAATGGATAATTCTTACACCGACCTCGTACACCAGACTTTCGATTTCCCGCAAGAAGGATTCAGCCTGAACGAAAACAACAATCTGCTTTTTAATGACGTGGACATAAAAGCCCTGATTGATAAGTACGGCACCCCTTTTAAAATGACATACCTACCCAAAATAGGGATGCAGATTAATAAGGCAAAAAAGATATTTAACGATGCCATCAAAAAGCACCGGTACGACGGAAAGTATGTGTACTGCTATTGTACAAAGAGTTCTCATTTTTCGTTTATAGTAGAAGAAACATTAAAACATGGCGTAAACCTCGAAACGTCATTTGCATACGACATAGACATTATCTGGCAACTGTATAAAAAGAAGAAGATAGACAAAGACATTTTTATCATTTGCAACGGCTTCAAAACGCGGCAGTACACCAGAAACATCTCTCGTCTGATAAACGGAGGATTTAAGAATGTAATCCCGATTATCGACAACAAAAATGAATTTGAAGATTACAAAAAATCTATCCGTTCACCGGAGCCGGTAAATATAGGGATACGTATTGCGAGCGAAGAAGAACCGACATTTGACTTCTATACTTCACGGTTAGGAATCAGAAAGCGGGATATTCTGGAGTTTTATGTTGACCACATAAAGGGCAATGATAAGTTCAGATTGAAAATGCTGCATTTCTTTATGAATAAGGGCATAAAGGACGATGTGTATTACTGGAGCGAACTGAATAAGGTGCTGCATCTGTACTGTAGACTAAAGAAAGTTTGTCCGGAGCTGGAAGGACTGAACATAGGAGGTGGATTGCCAATTAAACACTCACTCAATTTTGACTACGATTACAAATACATGATAAACGAGATTGTCTCGACTATCAAGAAAGTTTGTAAGAAAAATAAAGTGGATGTTCCTGACATCTATACAGAGTTCGGCTCATTTACGGTAGGAGAAGCAGGCGCTGTAGTATATAGTGTATTGGACGAAAAAATGCAGAATGACCGGGAGATATGGTATATGATAGATAGCTCTTTTATCACTACCCTGCCCGACACATGGGGAATAGGTGAAAAGTTCCTGATGCTGCCAATCAATAAATGGGAGCGGGAATATGCCGAAATACACCTTGGCGGACTTACCTGCGACAGCCACGACTTCTACACCTCTGAGGAGCATGTAAATGCGGTATTTCTGCCTAAGAGAGAAAAGGAAAAAGGCGCGGAACCCCTATATATCGGATTTTTCCACACCGGTGCTTATCAGGACCAGTTAGCCGGTTATGGTGGGATTAAGCACTGTATGGTGCCGTCTCCCAAGCACATTATCGTGGATCATGACGAGAATGGCAAAATCGTTGATAGGTTATATGCAAAAGAGCAGACGCCACAAAGCATGCTGAAGATACTCGGTTATGTAAAGTAATGGACGGCAGTATTACCATCCGGGTATTGACAACAATAAATCACTAATTCAACTGTGGATCAGTAGGAATATGGGCAAGGTATCTGTAATTGCTACCCAGCAAGCTGATGGCCTGTTTCCAAAGGTCGTCGTTTTGGGTATCAAAAATCAAATCTTCGGTTGCATCGGCAATGAGCCAGGTGCCTTCTTTTATCTCTGCTTCCAGCTGTCCCGGCCCCCAACCCGAATACCCTAAGAACAAACGGATATCTTTCTCGGTATAGTTGTGGTTTTGAGTCAGCTCATATAAGTCGTCGAACGATCCGCCCCAGTAAATACCGGGTGCAATATCTCTACCTCCGAGTAAGCCCGGTTTCCGATGTAGCAGATGCAATGTATCTGTCTGTACAGGACCACCACTATGCACTGACGGCCCCGTCATAGACATACCCTCAATGAGTTTCCCCAATTTTATTTCTGTGGCCTGATTCAGCACAAAACCAACAGATCCTTCTTCGCTATGCTCACATATCAACACGACAGAGCGAGTAAAATTAGTATCGCTTAACAGAGGCTCTGCAATAAGAATCTGACCCGGCTTTGGTACCACAGACTGTATCGGTGGGTATATGCTAAATTGTTTCATTACTTAAAAATAACAATATTTAGACGAAATACTGAAGTCTAATGACAAATTATTTTGAAAAAATTTACATTGACTTTACGTTCTGCTAACGAACTATCAAACGAAATTTGATATTATCTTTGTCAAATGCCTGTTGATATTGAATTAGACGACGAATGGAATGAAGAAGACCCGGAAAATGAGCTCTCGACTGAAGTCGAAGCAAAGACCGAACGCATCAGAATAATTACTGATAAACGACAGGATCCTATCCGTATTGATAAATTTCTTGTGGCTCGCTTAGAGGGTGCGACAAGAAATAAAGTTCAGCAAGCCATAGATGACGGTTATGTGTTGGTAAACGACAAAGTGGTCAAGGCCAACTACAAAATAAGACCGGACGATTGCATAGTAGTTTTTGAAACCCGAAATTCCCAACCTGTAGAGGTAGTTCCGGAACCAATACCGCTGGATGTCTTTTATGAAGATGATTCAATAATGATCATCAATAAGCCTGCCGGCATGGTAGTACATCCCGGCAGCGGCAACTACACAGGCACATTGGTTAACGGACTTTCGTACTACCTCCAGAAAGACAATGTGGAGATTGATACGCTATACCGCGTTGGCCTGGTGCATAGAATAGACAAAGACACTACAGGTTTGCTACTTATCGGCAAAACCGAAGAGGCAATGACTATGCTTTCTGCTCAATTCAAAAAGCACACGGTTCACCGCAGGTACATTGCACTCGTATGGGGCGACCTACCGGAAAATGAAGGAAGAATAGAAGCTAACATTGGCAGGAATATCCGGTTCCGAAAGGTCATGGACGTATTTCCGGAGGGTGACCATGGAAAAGAAGCTGTTACGCACTACAAAGTCCTTGAACGATTTAATTATGTAACACTTGTGGAGCTACGCCTTGAAACAGGCAGAACCCACCAGATAAGGGTGCATATGAAACACATCGGCCATCCGCTTTTTAATGATGCGTCCTACGGTGGCAACCGAATAGTAAAGGGCACAGTTTTTACAAAATACAAACAGTTTGTAGATAATTGCTTTGCCATTCTGCCCCGACAAGCTTTGCATGCAAAGGAACTTGGGTTCAAGCATCCAACAACGGGAGAGTGGGTTCAGTTTGATTCTGAGCTACCGGAAGACATGACAAAAGTGATAGAGAAGTGGCGGACGTATGCCTCCGGCCTTTCCCGACGTATGTGATATTTTGCTTCGATGCAAAACTGTAATTGATTAAATTGCGGCTGTATGATTCATAAAATATTGGGAGACAAGCCTACCAAACTATTCCTTGTTTTATCCTCATTTTTTGTTGCCAATGCATTGATTGCAGAGTGTATAGGGGGCAAGTTATTCTCGCTAGAAAAGGTGTTCGGGATGACACCAGTGCCATTTTCTCTATTGGGCGAAGACGGGCTCACCTATACCCTAACCTGTGGCGTATTGCTGTGGCCGTTTGAGTTCATAATGACCGATATCGTCAACGAATATTACGGCCCTAAGGCGGTACGGCGAATATCCTATACGGCAATCGGTCTGATTTGCTACGCCTTTGTGATGTTCTATCTGGCAATAGGCATACCAGCAGACACCTCTTTCTGGACGGGCAGTCAGCAGCAAAACGGCATACCCGATATGCAATCTGCATTCTCCGGCATATTCGGACAAGGCATGTGGATTATAGCCGGCAGTCTAGTGGCATTCCTTGTCAGTCAGTTGGTAGATGTTTGGGTCTTTCAAAAAATTAAGCGGGTTACCGGAGAAAGAAAAGTATGGCTTCGGGCAACCGGATCGACGGTGGTTTCACAACTTGTTGACAGCTTCATTGTTTTGTACATAGCCTTCAAAATAGGTAAAGACTGGAGCTACCAACGAGTATTGGCTATCTGTTTGGTCAACTACTCTTACAAGTTTGTAATGGCAATTGTCCTTACTCCGCTCATCTACCTGATTGAGAAAATTATGGACACCTACCTCGGTGAGCAAACTTCTAAGGAAATGAAACTGGCAGCCATGTCAAAAGAAGAAGCGTAAACACCAGCCTGTTTATTGTTGGCTCCAACTTGCAAGCTTCTCCCTCAAAACGCTTAATGGCACACAGCCGTCTTTCAACACCTCGTCATGAAACGAGGCAATATCGAACCGGCTGCCCATTTGCTGTTCGTATTTCTTACGCTCGGCAGCAATGGCCATCTGTCCCATCTTGTAGGACAGTGCCTGCCCGGGAATTGCCATGTACCGCTCTATTTCGGCAGTTGCATCAGCTTCACTTGTCAGCTCATGAGTGGTCATATAGTTTATAGCTTCCTCTCTGGTCATTCCCTTGCTGTGCAGCCCCACGTCCACAACCAGCCTTATTGCGCGATGTATTGCATCGCTGAGGTGCCCGAAGTATTGGTAGGGATCATTGTACAAGCCCAGCTCTCCGCCTAATGTTTCGCTATAGTGCGCCCACCCTTCTCCGTAGGCTCCATACCATAGGAAACGACGAAACGCAGGCAGTTCTTTGTTTTCCTGCTGTAAAGAAATCTGATAATGATGCCCCGGTATAGCTTCGTGTAAGAAAAGAGTTGTCATGCCGACACAATTAAACTTTCGGGCATCGGGTATCGGCACGTAAAATATGCCCGGGCGAGTTCCGTCCTCAGAACCCTGATTATACTCTGCGCTGGCAGACGCTTCTCTAAAGGCCTCGGTCTGCCTGATGGTAAATGGTGTTTTGGGCGTATTATTAAATAGCTTCCGCAACATGGGCTCCTCATGCTTCTTAATGTTCCAGAAGCTATCTATCACCTGCTTGGGTTCGGTAAACGGATATAACCCTTTGTTGTCCTTCATATAGGCAAAGAACTCCGGCAAGGTACCCTCAAACCCGATCTGCTTCTTTACCTTATTCATCTCCAGCTCTATATTTGCCACCTCTTGCAGACCAATATTATAAATGCTATCTGAAGGCAGCTTTGTAGTTGTCCAATACCTGACACAGTAGTCATAATACTCTACACCTCCGGGTAATTGATTGATACCACTCGTAGTCCGTGTTGCATTAAGATATGTACCGCTAAAGAAGTCATAGAGCTTCTGATAAGATGGATTAACAACGTTGCGAACTGCTTCCTTGTACGCCGTTACTAACCGTTCGCTATCAGCAGCCGAAATACCCTCTGGAAAAGACTTTACCGGTCCGTAAAACAGGCTGGCGGTATCTGCAACTATTACAGCTTTTAGCTGTGGCAATACCTTTATGGCCAAGGTACGTGGCAATACCCAACCGCTTTCGATACCTCTTTCCATATTGCCGATGGCTGTATCGACCCATGCCGGAAATACAGACAATCGCTTCAACCAATTGTCATAATCAGCAACTGTCTTAAATGGCTGATTTCCTGAGCCGGAGCCCAATTGCGGTAAACTTAATGTAAAAGCCCAAAACTGATTTACAGGCATCAGGTGCGTGGGGTATGTCAAACCCTCCATATTCATTTCCATTTCGTAGCAAAATAGAACATAGCTGATTTTGTCTCCTGAATTCAAACCCGAAGTATCGATTGCCTTTACTTCCTGCAGGTTCCGACGGTAGAAACGCATCAGGCTATCACGGAAACTATCCGCAATGGCAATGTTCATCTTGTCATTGTACCGGTTATCTCCAAAGCCTGTGGCCTCTATGGGAAAGAGCTGCAACCTGTCCTCCCAATAATTGTCTAATATAGTGTGGAGTGTCTTCCCCGCATCTTCAGTAGCCGGGACAGAGGTATCTTTACAAGACCATAAACTCAACGCCAGAAGCGAAACAAATAGCAACTGCTTCATAAAATGAATATTTATGTAAATAACGCAATTCTTTTGGAATCGGCATTCACGCCATCGGGGTGAGTTATATAGTATTTTGAGAAAATGACTTGCCGGCTTTATAGCAAAGTGGAGATTTTAGTTGTCAGAACTTGTAAGCGAGGGAATAAACGAAAACAGGGCACTCACTCGATAGCCAAAGCACGCTGCCACGGTTCGGCGCGGCTGGTGACAGGCTATCGCACCGCATCATTTACCGACTTGGGGTGGTGCCGAGATAGTACATTCTGTCATTCTCAAAGAGTTTGTGCGCAGCAAATTGTTCACTCAAGGTGACAGGCTATCGCACCGCCTCATTTACCGACTTGGTGTGGTGCCGAGATAGTACTTTCTGTCATTTTCAAAGAGTTTGTGCGCAGCAAATTATTCACTCACCCCGACAGGCTAACGCACTTGCAATTTCGACAAATCGACTTGTAAAAGCAATGACTGGTCCCTAACCTGCCGTAGAATTTTTCTACGGCAAACGCAGAATTCCGGTTGCAAACCGGTTACACTATATTTGTCACGAGTTTGCTCACGCACTCTGCTAGACTACAAACTCGCGCCAGTGGAAGAAGCAAATTCATGAATAGACTTGGCTAGACAAGTTTCGAGCGCCACGAACAATAAATATTAATCTTTTTTTTTCAGCTTCGATATTATCCAATGTCCATCTCTTTTAATGAACCAAGCCCAAATGACTTTGTGATCATTGGCAACAATAGTCATTCCATACTTGCCGTTATTATACCACGACGCATTTATGAAGCAATAAGTTTTTTGTTTATCACCGATATTGCTGTATTCGAATTTTTTAATAACACGGACATTTTTTATTTTAGCATATCCTCTGCAATTTTCTTTAGAGAAATTTTCGTCGAATATTGTTAGTTGTTCGAGATGATTTTTATCTATGCCTAAGTAGCTCGTGAAGGTGTTATCGTTTAAAAGCACCGACCAAAACCTACAGCTACTATCTTTCAATTTTGTTTCATACGCTTTATCAAGAACGTCGCTCTTGTATTTATTCATGAACGGCTTTGCCTGAAATGTCTTTTCTAACTTATATTGGCTCAGCAGTCCATAGAATTTGCCAAAATCACATTCCCAGTGAGTATCATTTTTTAACTTTTTTAGAACGGCCTTATTAATGTTGTCATTCCTATATTTCAGCAACTTTGAGACAACATCAAAATAGTCTGAGGTTCCGGTTTTGCTAAAATCTGTTCTTTCCAGGTACGATAGTAATGCTAACCGGATTTGCAATTGGTATTTCTTACCGTATTGTTTATTTAAATAAGAAATTGCGTCTGTGTTCAATTGCTTAAAAGCCAACTGCTCAAGTCTATTATTATATGTGGGAGGATAGATTCGAGATTCTAATGCAAAATGGATAAGTAGCCAGCCAGAATTAGCGCTGTACAATACTAAACTGTCCATTGTGTTCATCGTTTTTTCGTCATGGTCTTTCTTTAAATGGTATCGGAAATATACCTCCTGTGAAAGTACAGATTGCTGTTTTGTGCAGCCACAAAAAGAAGTGATTGCTTTATCGTCATGTAGATATTTCGAAAATATCGCGGCCACTCCACTAAATCGTCTCTCAATTAATGCCCAAGTCGCATAACAGTTCACTACAGCGTTTTTGACTTTGGTTAGTTCGAGAAGTTCCGAAGTTTTTGCAGCTTTCAACAAACTTTCATAATTACTGTATTGGCTACTTTTTTCCCCTGCTATTCCTACTCCTTCACAATGAACTTCATTTACGGCTTTAATATCTTTAAGGATATTGTTAAGCTGCTGCTGCCTTGTGGTTTGTGTAAAAATGAGAATACACCCGCAAATAGACATAAGATTAGTGTTCATAAACCCTAATGTAGCATTTTCATCTGGTGTTTTGAAAATGCTTTATTGGATTCGAACTGCAAACGGCTGCAAATCGTATAGAAACAAACAAAAAAGTGAACAAAGATGCAACAACGAGCAAGTTTGTTCACTTTCGTTAACTAAGTCGGGAAGGCAGGATTCGAACCTCTGACCAAATGTCCCCGAGCCATGTACGCTACAGGGCTGGACAATTTCCGTACTCAAAAACCAGTATAAAGGGTATATTTGATATAACAGTTTTACTTTTCAAAACAGATGTCAACTGACTTTTCGAAATATAAGGAGTTTAAAAAGCATGTTAGGCTGAGGCCCGCGATGTACGTGGGCAATGAAATCGTTATTGGTCTTGTGAAAAAGTTGATAATGGATTGCATAAGACTATGCAATACTGATATGATTAAATTTGAAATCACTTTGTTTGCGGGAAGGAAATTTTCAATCAGACTATCATCCAAAGAAAACCTAACTCCGTTCTTTAGGTCGTTTAAAACAAAAAATGTAGATTTTAAACACTATTCTACCAAAGTACTGAAAGCAATTTCTAAAGACTTAGTAATTGCTGATTGCAACGGTGGATCTAGCAATATAATTACTTTTTCACTGGATGAGAACATAGTAAAAAATGTGACAGTTGACTACTTGCAGATAAATGACGAGTTTCTACAGTTGGCACTTTTGTATAGGGACATAATAATCGTTTCTATCGATAAGCGACGGAGGTTTGTAAACCGGATATGTTATCATTTCCCTGAGGGTATTATATATCTTTTTGAAAGAGCAGTTGCTCAAGTACTAGGTAAGCCAAAGATTAAACTGATTTATGATGGCGAATTGAATTCGCGTAAATACCAGATATGTCTTGGGTATCGAACAGATTGGGATCCTGAACCTTTCGTAGCAAGTTTTGCCAATGAAAGAGCAACAGCTTCCGGAGGATCTTTAGTGGATGGCGTTGTTGATGGGTTAGTTTCTGCCTGTAGAAAGTTTGCTAAAGAAACAAATGCAGATTCGCTTAAAATAAAACGTAAAAGTTTTAGAAACGGTCTTATTCTCGTTTGCGCAGTTAGTGGCGGTGAACTTGCCAATAGTGTGAGCTTCGAAGAGATATTAGAAAGTGATATTGTTAAAAGGGAGGCAAAGAGTATTTCGGAAAGACTTGTATTGACCTTTTTTAGAGAGCGCCCTGACTTGGCCGTTGATTTTCTTTCGCGCTTCGACGTGACAAATCCTGTTAACGTGATGTATTAACCACGGCAAACTTCGAACTAAAAAACAGGATTATTCAAGGAGAAATAAGGAAAACGGGAACAAACAAGCAACAACAGGCAATTTTATTCCAGTTTATATTTAGTCCGGGTGGTTGGACAGTTTCCCTCTGGTCGAAGGGGCTTCCTTCGTCCTAAACACATGGCGGTTCTCGCTCCTGACCAACGCCTCCCTACAGCCCCTTACAGATACTACTCGCAATACCAGGTCCTTCATAGATAAAGCCGGTGTACACTTGAACTAAAGAAGCACCGGCAGCTAGCTTTTCTTTGGCATCGGCAGCGCGTACTCAGAGAAGAACGCCAATCAACAATATTTTATGCATTACGGCAAGCGGCGTTGCTTCCTTCGTCAGCTTGACAGACGAACGGGCCAGCACTCACTTTATGGCCAACGCACGCTGCCACGGTTCGGCGCGGCTCACCGCGACAGGCTAACGCACTTGCAATTTCTACATATCGACTTGTAAAAGCAATGATTGGTCCCTAACCTGCCGTAGAAAAATTCTACGGCAAACGCAGAATTCCGGTTGCAAACCGGTTACACTATATTTGTCACGAGTTTGCTTACGCACTGTGCTAGACTACAACCTCGCGCCAGTGGAAGAATAGGACTAACAAAATGGCTGTAAACAAAAATCAGGATTATCTAACCAAGGTGTAAACCTATTTCAGGACGGTGCAATAATCAGAGTATCTCATACTCAAAACACAATTGGCAAATAATATGAAACTTGTAGAGATAAAAGATCAATTTAACATGGAAGCAGGGGCACCGGATCCAATGTTTTTTTCAACTGGAAATAAAACTCTTGTAGTTTTTTTTGGCACCTTAATTCACGATAGCGAAACACTAGATATAAATAGAGTTATGATTGAATTTACAGGTTGTATAAAATCATCCTTAGGTTCGCCCAATAATGAAACTTTGCATGGTCATCCATATTATTCACTTGGAGTCCGATCCTATGGCTTTTATGAATTAGAAAATTCTGACCTTCTAACGCAAATTGTAGAAATACAAAGTGTACATGCTAGATTTAACCCGGCACGGTGGAAGTTGTATAAGCATTACGTTATTACATTCCATGACGAGTTATTTGAATGCATTGCTAGAGAGTTTACTATATCTAAAGGAGATGGCTTTTATCAACAAATTCTTAATATCGTCAATATAGGTCAATAATGCGAGCAAATGAATTTACCAAAATAAGCAAAGTTGTATCTCATGCGCTAAGGCATGAGCCGACAGCTTATTGTTTGAAACTTGATGACGAAGGGTGGGTATTTCTTAACGATCTAGTACGGTCTTTAAAAAATCATGGCTTTGAAGATATCGAGAAAGAAGATATAATACTGATGGTTGAAAAATCTGAAAAGAAAAGGCATCAGATTGTAAACGATAAAATAAGAGCATGCTATGGGCATTCTACGAGTGAAAAGATCGTTAAGCAAGATCAGCTTCCACCTGAAATTTTGTATCATGGAACAAGCGAGAATAACGTAAGCAGTATTTTAGAAAAGGGGTTGTTGCCTATGGATAGACAGTATGTACATCTGTCAGGAAATAGAGAATCAGCAGCTATTGTTGCAGGTCGCAGAAAGGGGATATAATTTTGATCGGAGCCTCTCGCCCCACTGGTCGAAGCGAGAGGCTTCGACCAGTGGGTGTACGAGCCGGGCACTTCTGTTTTTTCGCAAGTCAAAAAGACTTGCAATGGCTTGGTCACAAGTCAAAAAAGACTTGCGCCAGATGGGACGTACGCCAATCAACGATATATTGGACTACGGCAAGCGGAGGATACACTTTCAGAACACTATCCAATTTTTATCGGTTTGTTAGCTAATGTACTTGCTGTGTATACTAATGAAAAGATAAATACACATAAATGTAATAAAAAAATTATAAAATATAAAATAAATGCATTTCTCGGAGAAAGAAAATTATCGTATGTCTTGCTAATTTGTATTATCCTGTCTTCTGAATAGTATTTTTTTGTTATATAAATTAGGATGATTGATATGAAGCCAACTTGTAGAATCCCCAAAAGGGCACCAAGCGTTGGCGGGCCAGCACTAAATAACAATTTCCTATATGGCTCAATTTTAAAGGTAATTATTGACAGCCATATTGCCGCCAAAGAAACAAATACCATACAAAAACTATTTCTTGCATACACTTCTATACTATAGCTAGGTCTTGTAGGTAATCCTTGGAATTTCATCCCCATATAGAATACATACATAAAAAAATCAAATAATTTCATAGGTATTAATTATTTACAATCAATGCAGTCGTTTATTTCATCGCCTTTTGCAATCTTGATAAGTCCCCATACAGCCCCACTAGTCCGCGTTTGCAACGCGGATTCTTCGGCTCGGCGTTTGTAACCTTTTTTCCTACCCCCTACAGCCCCTTACAAATACTACTCGCAATACCTGGTCCTTCATAGATAAAACCGGTGTACACCTGAACTAAAGAAGCCCCGGCAGCGAGTTTTTCTTTGGCATCGGCAGCGGTAAATATGCCCCCTGATGCTATGATGGGTATCGTGCCGTTACTATTGGTATGCAGGTATTGTATTACTTCGGTGGCGCGCTTGCGGAGGGGTGCGCCACTTAGTCCGCCCATGCCTATGGCTTCTACTTCTTTCTTTGGTGTTTGCAGCCCTTCTCTGCTGATGGTAGTGTTGGAAGATACAATGCCATCCAGGTTAATGGTGCGTACCAAATCTATAATATCATCAAGCTGTTCGTTGGTCAGGTCGGGGGCAATCTTTAGGAGTATTGGTTTCTTACCACCCTTCTGTTTATTGAGCTCCTGTAGACGGCTGAGTAACTTGGTCAGCGGTTCTTTGTCCTGTAGCTCACGTAGTCCCGGAGTATTGGGGCTGCTTACATTCACCACAAAATAATCTACTACATCATACAGCTCATGAAACCCCTTTTCGTAATCGCTTGTAGCATCATCGTTCGGCGTGTTCTTATTCTTGCCTATGTTCCCACCTATTATCAAACGCTCCTTTCTGTTGCGCAACCGGCGGGCAGCGGCCATGGCACCATCATTATTAAAGCCCATTCTATTTATCAGTGCTTTATCTGCCGGCAGCCTGAAAAGTCGTGGCTTGGGGTTGCCGGGTTGTGCCAGCGGTGTTACCGTTCCTATCTCCACAAAACCAAAACCAAGGCATGCCAACTGGTCGGTAAACTTAGCATCTTTATCGAATCCTGCAGCCAACCCAACCGGATTAGGGAAAGTAATACCCCACAACGTCCGCTCTAATTTCTTGTCAGTCGGCACAAATGCCGTCTTTATAAAATATCGGACAAACGATATGGAGTAGGCCGTCTTTAGCCAACCCATTACCATATAGTGTACCTTCTCTGCATCTATCCGAAAGAGAATTGAGCGTAATAAATTATACATTGTCAGTTATTGAGGTGCGTGCCACTTTGATTGATTAGCCTGCAAAGATACAACGAGGATTGAGGTATTTTAACAAAATTCAGGCACAGATAAAGTAGCTAAAATGTATTTTGCAGATAATATGCGGGTCAAAGCCTTCTTCTCTTTATTATTGGCATTGAGCATTGCCGGAACTGCCATAGCGCAGATGATACACGGCGAGGCTCTTGGAATGACCGACAGGCAACCGCTGGCCGAAGTAACAATCACGAATATACACAACGATATAAGCATCACCACTCCTGAGAATGGCAGCTTTGCGATAGTGGCATCGGCGGGGCAGCTACTGGAGTTTCGGAAGAAGGGCTACAAGGTTACCAGAGTACGGGTGCCGGATGGTTTTATGCCTTCGTTTTTCCGCATCATAATGGAACAAACGGTAACACCTCCATCAGAAATGTATGCCGATAAGGGGTGGCGATATGACTCTAAAGAAGACAGTATTGCTTTTCATGACTTGTATGAACAACAACTCAATTACCCGCGAATGTCTACATTCGAGAAGATTCGCAGCCCGTTCTCTGCCCTCAGCAAGCAAAACAGGATGACCTGGCAGTTTCAGGAAGACTACAGCAGGTTTGAAAAAGAAAAGTATGTCGACTTTACCTTCAACAAAGAGTTGATAACAAAAGTAACGGGACTTACAGGTGATAGCTTAGACCACTACATGAGACGGTTCCGCCCAACCTATGAGCAACTACGAGCTATGAACGACTATGCCTACTTTACCTTTATTAAGGGGAGCGTACACCGCTTCAGAAATGTGACCCAACCGCGTGGTGCACAGTAACAACCGTCTCAGGTATCTCAGGTCTTATTTACAGCTCAATACTCATCAATATATTATACAGACGGTAGCAGTCCTCGTAACTATTGTACATGGGCACCGGTGCAATGCGTATCACATTTGGTTCCCGCCAATCGGCAACCACCCCTTGCTCGGTAAGTGTATCAAATACTTTTCTACCATTGTTATCGAATAGCATTGAGAGCTGACAGCCTCTTTTTTCGGGTATAGAGGGAGTAATAATCTCAAATGAAAGGTGGGTTATTTGCCTGAGGAGAAACTCCATATACCCCGTCAGGTGTATGCTTTTCTCACGTAGGTTATCTAGCCCTGCTTTATCAAATAAGTCGAGAGATGCATTGTGTGCCACCATATTGAAGACCGGCGCATTGCTCATTTGCCAGCTACCGGCACCCTTTTGCGGAATAAAGCCTTTCTTCATCTGGAAGCGGGTCTTTTCTTCATTGCCCCACCACCCTGCTAATCGTGGGAGTGTAGGGTCATTGCCATGACGCTCATGTACATAAGCACCACCTACCGCCCCGGGACCGGAGTTAAGGTACTTATAGGTACACCAGCAAGCAAAGTCTACATTCCATTCGTGCAACTGTAGCGGCACATTACCGACAGCATGCGCGAGATCAAATCCACAATATGCGCCTACACTGTGCGCTGCTTTTGTAATTTGCTCCAAATCAAAAAACTGACCGGAATAATAGTTAACACCGCCTATCATCACTACAGCCAGTGAGTCACCAGCCACCTTGATGCCATTGATAATGTCGATATCTTCAATAGTATGCTTTCCTGCCTGTGGCGTTATTTCTATAATCGCATCCTCAGGGTCATAGCCATGCATGCGCACCTGCGATTCCATCGCATACTGGTCAGAAGGGAAAGCTCCGGCCTCCATTAGTATCTTATATCGCTTACCTGAGGGTCTGTAGAAAGACATCATGAGTAAATGCAGATTCACCGTAAGGGCATTCATCGCCACAACCTCATCCTTCTTAGCACCTACTATCTTCGACAGTCGCTCATTGAAAATACTATGATATGAAAACCAAGGATAACCTGCCTGAAAATGTCCTTCTACACCATACTTAGCCCAATCGCGCAGTTCTTTGTTCATCAGATATTCTACACTCTTGGGTTGTAGCCCCAATGAATTGCCGCAGAAGTACACTACATTTTCTCCATTATGTTGCGGAAAAAGAAAACGCTCCCGGAAAGGGAATAAGGTATCTACCTGATCCTGTGCAACTGCGTATTCGTGCGTTGCTTCATATACTGATGGCATAATCATTGATTTTAAATAGGATGCAAAAGTAATTACTGTCTATCGCAAAGTATAATATTGCTTGGGCTTACAGCTCTATTTTTGTTTTAATTAACTTACAAATAGTAATTTACACCCAAAATACATATTTAATGATTGGAATATTTTGTATTAAGTAGATATTCCCTTCTTAGAACACCCTGCCGAATTTTAATTACTTATTAATCGTCAGTCCATTTGCTTTGTTTACAATTGCCCAGTCAACGATTACCGATTATTTAACACCGTTGACCGATAATGACTTGGGATAAACAGCTCAGGTATCGTAAATTTGATGTAAATTTTAAAAATAAAGAAATATATAAAATGAAAAAAGGACTATTAATTGCTTTAGGAGTTATTGTACTTATGGTGCTAATGGGTGGCTGTACCTACAATGGTATTAACGGCGCGCATAAGGAAGCACAACAAAAGTGGGCGGATGTGCAGAGTAGTTACCAGCGTCGTGCCGACCTGATACCAAACTTAGTTGCAACGGTAAAGGGTGTTGCCGATTTCGAATCGAAGACGCTTACGCAGGTAATTCAGGCGAGGGCAAGTGCCACATCTATTAAGGTAGATGCAAATGACCTGACTCCTGCCAAATTACAGCAGTTCCAACAGTCGCAGGGACAACTGAGTCAGGCTTTGGGCAGACTGATGGTAGTGTCTGAGCGCTATCCGGATCTTAAAGCCAACGAAAACTTTAAAGACCTGCAAAGTCAGTTGGAAGGCACAGAAAACAGGATAAAGGTGTCGAGAGATGCATTTAACGAAGCGGTGAAAACGTACAACGTAAAGATCACCAACTTCCCGAATGTACTGTTGGCCGGTATGTTTAACTTTAAGGAAATGACGATGTTCGCAGCAGAGCAAGGCGCAGAGAAGGCTCCTAAAGTTCAGTTCTGATAATACTATTCAATCTTTTCTGCGCCACACCCCACAGGTGTGGCGCAGCTATTAAAAATATTATATGTTTTCATTGTTTCCCAAAAAACAGTTTCTGGACAAAGACGCTCAGGCAAAGGTGGTTGAGCGCATTAAGGCTGCCGAAAGCAATACCAGCGGAGAGATCCGGGTGTTTATGGAGCCACACTGCAAACTCTTTGACCCGCTGGACAGAGCGAAGGAAGTGTTTGCTTCTCTAAAAATGGAGGCAACAGTAGCCAGGAATGCCGTTATCATATATGTTGCATTTCAGGACAGACAGTTCGCTTTGTTCGGAGATTCTGCGATATATGAAAAAGCAGGTGGTGCCGAGTTTTGGCAAAAAGCAGCGCAAACGCTTGCCGGACACATGAAAAATCAGGAATATACAGAAGGGTTATGCAATTGCATTGACGAATTAGCAACAGCCCTCGCCAACCACTTTCCACCCGACCCTAACATCAAGAAAAACGAATTGCCTGACGAAATAGTATTTGGGAAATGATATATACAACAATAAATAAACTTGGCTTACGATTCTTCAGGGCAACGATAATGTTGCTGTTGCTTGTGGGCATTGGAGCCACCGCACTGGCGGAAGACAAGATATATCCGGATAAGCCGAACCCGCCACGGCTGGTAAATGACTTTGCGGGACTATTGAAGCCACATGAAGAAGACCGGTTAGAGCACAAATTAGTTTCGTTCGACAGGACCACTTCTACGCAGGTAACGGTGGTAACCATAAAGAATCTGGGCGGACACGAAGTAGGTGATTATGCCATCAAGCTGTTCAACCGCTGGGGAATAGGCAGAGCAGGTAAGAACAATGGTGCATTATTGCTGATTTCGCTTGACGACAGAAAGACATTTATAGTTACCGGAAAGGGCCTCGAGGGCGTACTTACAGATGCAAAGTCGTCGCGTATACTCCGGAACGAGCTAAAACCCGCGTTTAAACAAGGGGACTACTTCGGTGGTATAGATAAAGCTACTGATGCTATTATCGCTGTTACAAAAGGGGAATACACCGCAGACAAAGAGTATTCATCGCGAGGAAAGAAGTTTCCTAAAGGGCTTATCGTCCTGATATTTATCATTATCATCATTGCCACCAGACGGAAAGGTGGCGGCGGTGGCCGTGGTGGTGGCTACATGAGTGGTGGTGGCTTTGGTGACATAGCAACGGGTATGCTTATCGGCAATATGCTTGGCGGCGGACGCAGCAGCGGCTGGGGCGGCGGCGGTGGTGGATTCGGAGGAGGTGGATTCGGTGGCTTTGGCGGTGGCAGCTCCGGTGGTGGTGGTGCCGGTGGTAGCTGGTAGCGGAATTTATTAAGTAGTTTATTTACATAAGACCGACCGCCATCCATGGAGTGATTCTTTTTGTTGAAAGTTTGAGTTGTATAAAACCTAATGATATATTATGCTCGAAAGTGTTGAAGTAAACAAACTTAAAAATTTGATTAGTGACTCCTTCAGAGTTAGACCAAATCATGAAACTGTTTATATTGATCCGGCTAACCACTTGGAGAGATTAAAGGCAAAACAACACCAAATCATATTTGGACGTCGAGGTTCAGGAAAGTCTTGCTTACTTGTACACTTCAACAATTGCGAATCTAGCAACACACACTCACTTCAAGTCTATATTGACATCGATGAAATCAAAACGCTTGGGTACCCAGATATATTAATTCGTTTGTTGCTATCCATTATGGAGAGTATTGTGCCAAATAGGAGTCGACTAAGTAAAGTATTTCGAAGAGAAACAGATATTGAGAAGAATATTAAAGTACTCAGGGACTTGTTGAACCAAGCTGAACATATAACAGTTAGGCAGGAAAAAAAAGAGTCCAGTCAGTATGGGGTACAAGCAGTTCATTCTGGAATCGAAGGAAAATACGGCAAGTCCAATTCAAGCGGTAGATTAAGCGAATTCGAAGAGAAAAAACTAGACACATTAGAACGGCATTTAGTTGACTATAAAAAATCACTAACAAGTGAGCTGAAACGACAAAAAAAAGATTGCGTCTTCGTCTTAATTGATGATTTTTATCTTATAAAAAAAGAGCGACAACCGGATGTTATCGACTACTTACATAGATTAGTTAGAGGAACTGACTTATACTTAAAAATCGGAACCGTACGACATCGAACAAATCTAGTCCGAAATGATCAGCAAACCATTGGTGTTGTAATTGACCAAGATGTAGAGCAAGTTAATTTAGATAGAACACTGGAAGACTTAACATCTCCAACTCAGTTTCTTGCAGGTATATTGAACTCATTAGGTAGAAAAGTAGGTTTATTAGATGTTTCGACTAACCTGTTCAATCCTCAAGCATTCGAAAAACTAGTGATAGCGTCTGGAGGAGTACCAAGAGATTTTTTAACGATTTTCGTAAACGCGACTGATAACGCTGTTTCGTCCGGAAACGCTAACCATCTAACACCTAAAAATATCTGGAAAGCCGCAAGTAGTATAATGTATAGAAATAAGCTAAAAAACCTTAGAACAGACGTAAGTAGCGATGCTCAAGCGGTAGAAAGGGTTTTTAGAAACTTGCTTGTTTACTGCATTAGTATAAAAAAACGAACTTGCTTCCTTATTTCTCAAGATGAAGCTCAGGATGAAGCTGAAGTACACGAATACATACTTCAATTGATGGACGGCAAATTGATTCATGTAATAGAGCCGGACACTTCCGCGGCCTCAGGCCGACCTGGTCGGTATGAAGCTTACACTCTTGACTTTTCACTATTCATGGAGCCAAGAAAGAGAAAAATTGACATAGTAGAATTTTGGAATTTTGATGATTCAGGAAGAAGAATTGGTGTTAGAGAGTCACCTGTGTACCCTTTATCAGACGCCAAGAAAGCAATTAGCAATACAAAGGAGGATATGGAAACAGAGTCACTAATAGCACAACTAGAACCAAGTACAGAATAATGCGGCTTGCAGAAATCTTTTAATAACTAGTCTAGTAATAAAAATGGTTATCTAAATATACAATCCCGATTTTGTTGTTTTCATAAATGAACATACCTTTGCTCATGGCAACAAAATCCAAGTTCTACGGCGAAGGCCTCACGTTCGATGATGTCCTCCTGATGCCCGCTTACTCCGAAGTACTTCCCCGCGAAGTCAGTCTGGTTACCAATCTCACAAAAGACATAACTATTAACTTACCGATGATATCGGCGGCGATGGATACCGTTACCGAATCTCCGTTGGCAATAGCGTTGTCTCGTGAAGGTGGAATCGGTATTCTGCATAAGAATATGAGTATTGAGCGTCAGGCAGAACAAGTACGCAAAGTAAAACGCTCTGAAAACGGGCTAATACTTGACCCGATAACCCTGAAGCCAGGTGCCACAGTAGGCGATGCTCTGGCAATTATGAAAGAAAATAGAATTGGTGGAATTCCTATTGTCGACGATAATTATCTGCTGGTTGGCATACTGACCAACAGAGATCTGCGTTTTGAGAAAAACAATAAGAAGAAAGTAAGTCAGGTAATGACCAAAGACAATCTGGTTACCGCTCCAATCGGGACCAGCATGTTGAAAGCAGAGGGAATACTACAACAGTACAAAATAGAAAAGCTACCGATTGTAGATAAAAAAGGAAAACTGATTGGTCTTATCACTTTTCGGGATACGCTCCAACTGAAAAGTCACCCACATGCGTGCAAAGACACAATGGGCAGACTTATTGCAGGTGCAGCAATTGGGATCACAGCAGATATTCTGGAAAGAGTTGAAGCGCTAAAGGCTGCAGGTGTAGATGTTATTACCCTGGATAGTGCTCACGGCCACTCGAAAGGAGTGATTGAAGCGGTGAAACTTGTTAAGAAAAATTACAAAACACTACCGGTTATAGCAGGAAACATTGCTACGGCTGCAGGTGCCAAGGCTCTGGCTGCCGCAGGTGCCGATGCCGTGAAGGTTGGCGTTGGTCCCGGCTCAATATGCACAACGAGAGTAGTAACGGGTGCTGGAGCGCCACAGCTCACAGCCATTATGGAAGCTGCTGCTGCGCTAAAAAAGACCGGCATTCCGGTTATTGCGGACGGTGGCATCAGGTACACAGGTGATATGGTTAAGGCGATTGCTGCCGGAGCATCCTGTGTAATGGCCGGTTCTATATTTGCAGGAACAGAAGAAAGCCCCGGCGAGACCATTATCTACGAAGGACGAAAGTTCAAGTCATACAGAGGTATGGGATCTGTAGAAGCAATGCAAGAAGGCTCTAAAGACCGATACTTTCAGGATATGGAAGCAGACATCAAAAAGTTGGTACCTGAGGGAATTGTCGGAAGAGTTCCTTACAAAGGGCAACTAAGTGAAGTAGTGCAGCAGTTTGTAGGTGGTTTGCGTGCCGGTATGGGTTATTGCGGTGCAAAAGACATAGCTACCCTTCAAAACAATTCTCAGTTTGTTCGCATAACGTCGGCGAGTATGGCAGAAAGCCATCCACACGATATTGTGATTACAAAAGAAGCACCAAATTATAGCAGATAGTAATTTAGTACCTCGGAGTATTCTACTATCGATATTTAAACGCTGAAAATCTAAGTAGCTGCCACCTCAAAACTCAATTAGAGGTGGCAGTTTTTTTGTCTATGCTCAAGAGACACTCCAGTCAGTGACATAGGGAACAGGGCATTTTGGCGTATCTACAATCCATTTCAGAATAGGTAACTTACCACCTATAGTTGTAATAACACGTTATTTTATTTCTTATGAAAAGTTCGAATATTGTGTTAAAAAAGATAACTTTGCTATCGCTTGTTACATTAAAAAAAATAATACCGTTACAAGATTTTTAAAGCATGGAACAGAGCGAATTAGATTTCGTAAAAAAAACGAGTTTAGTCAACAGTCAGGGGGTCAAGTATACCAAGTTTCGCGCCTCTTTGAAACCAAAATATCACATCGTTTGGGCGGAGATTTTTGCAGGATATGCTATCATGATAGCAACACTTTTGCTTGCAGGATGGGCACAGAATAAGTACCCGGGGTTCTTTTGGTTAACGATACCACTTTGCGCGATTAATGTCGGATATTGGTTCACCTATCTGCATTTGTTCATGCATGAGGCTTCCCATTATAACATTGCCCCAGGCAAGGAGTTGAATGATAAACTGGCCAATATTTTCCTGGGCCTTGTTGCCGGTCTTGACATAAAATTCTACCGGGTAATTCATTTTGAACATCACCGACATCTGGGCACCACGAAGGATACAGAAAACACCTATTTCGAGCCGCTTAACTGGAAGTTTATCATTGAGTCTGTTACCGGCATTCGTGTTCTCAGGGTATTAGGGAAACGAAATAATGTTATCCGTGCAATTGAAGGGTTAAGCCCCGAAATTCTGCGCAACAATAAGAGAATGACCATCTTGGGTGCGATATTTAATTTGTCTGTTGCGGTAAGCATGTTTGCCTTTGGATACTGGCAACCAGCACTTGTATGGCTTGGAGGACTTGGAATTGTTTTTCCGTTTTTCCATTCTCTACGTCAGCTTCTTGAACATCGTGGAGAATATGCAAAGGCTGATGTCAACTACTTTGAGGTGAACCACGGGGAAATAAGCAGGATGTTCGGCACCGGGCCGATAAACTCTACCCTTGGAAGTGCCGGTTTCAACCGACACCTATTACATCATTGGGACCCACAAGCATCATACACACGTCTGAAAGAAATTGAAGAGTTTTTGAAAGACACAGAGATAGGCCCTAAACTAGAAGGGGTGCATACCAGTTACGTAACAACGTTTTTCAAACTATTCAACAAATAGATATAATGCCTGAAAATCTTCCGATTTGCACACTTTGCGGAAAATCTGAATTCAAATATTGGGGTAAATGTACCGATGTAGAATATCACTCAACGAAAGACGAATATAACTTCTACGAATGTCAGAACTGCAAGCTATTGCAGATAGATCCTATGCCGGTAGACAAGTTGTCCATTATTTACCCATCAAATTATTACTCTTTTGTTGCCAATAAGAAAACAGCAGTTGACAACATTAAAGAGTGGTTGGATAAGCGCTTGTTCCGGAAGATTCTGGCAGGGCTGAAAGGCGACATAAAAATTCTCGATGTTGGCGGGGGGTCCGGTTGGTTGTTGAATGTAATAAAATCGATATCCGACAAAGTTGTTTTTACCCAAGTCGTAGACCTAGATAAAGATGCTGAAAAGCTGGCCAAAGAAAATGGTCATGAATATTTTTGTGGTAAGATTGAGGACTTCAAAACACCTCAAAAATTTGATTTTGTACTATTGCTTAATCTAATCGAGCACGTAGAAAATCCGCTGGCAGTGCTTAAAAATATCGAAAGTATTCTTTCTGATCAGGGAGTTATATTGATAAAAACCCCAAACTACGATAGCCTTGATGCGCGTATGTTTGAACGATGGGGCGGCCTGCATTGTCCTCGGCACTGGGTACTTTTCAGCGAACAGAGCTTTAGGAAAGTAGCAGAAAAGGCCGGTTTAAAAATCAAATCGCTTTCATATACACAAGGAGCTCCGTTTTGGACCATCAGTGTGCTGGCTTATATGCATAAGAAGAAGTGGACGAAATTATCGGCCGAAAGACCGATTGTGCAACATCCGCTATATCCTTTATTTCTGGGGTTATTTGCCGGCTTTGATATCCTGAGAAAGCCATTTGCGAAGACATCGCAAATGTTTATCGTGTTGTCAAAATAGCAGAGAAAACTTTCTGAGAAATCAACATATGAAACCAGTTCTGTTTGCGGCACAGGCAATTACTTACAAGTGCTTAATTCACTCCAGATTCATTGTTGTTGTTGCAGTATTTCACATTTAAGTATAAAATGGAGTACAATGCTGTCTACGGAAGCCATCGCTAACAGAAGCGCGGTCTGCCTGTATGAACTGCGCGTACCATAAAAGCTAATAATTTGCCCCCACTACCCTTTTATCTGAATCGAAACTTTCCCGATATCATTCTAACCTGAATCTTAAAGGCAATTTCATGTAGGCGTCAACAACTTCGTCGTCTCTGATACCCGGAATCCATATAGGGCTTTTCTTAATGACACGAACTGCCTCCGCATCTATCTCCGGCGATACATTATGCAACAATGTAACATTCTGAACCTTGCCATGAACATCCACCATAAAGCGCAACATTACACGCCCCTCAATTTCATTTCTTCTAGCTTTACGTGGATATTTTATATTTTTTGTCAGGAATCTATTAAAGTTCTCAGGAGGTGTTGGTGCTATGAAGAATGGAGTAAATTTAATTGACCCGCCATTTTCGTCATAACACTCGCCAAAAACGATAGTGTCTTTTCGTACCGGTTCAACTTTGCCGGAATCCGCTGTGCCCGTTCCAGGGGCATCATCTATCAAAATTTTATGTATTTCGCGCCGCTTCAACGCACCGCTGCGGTAATAACTGGTAAGCTCTCCATCAATAATGCCGTCTTCAAAACGACACTTGTGCCAAAGGAGCTTTGCCGAAGTGTCATAATAATATGCAGTCCGGCCTACTTCCTCGTCATTATGATAGACCACTTCCCATTCAACGTTTCCACTTTCGTAGTATCCGACGAAGGGACCTTCGTAGGTTAGTGAGTCTATATCGGAATAATACCCTTCTTTAATCACGGCGTTGGTTGCCAGGTTGCACTTCCTCATGGCACCTCCTCCTTTTCCGTCGGGAGTGATGGCAATGTAAGTCTCCGCCTGTGACCTACCAACATAATATCCTTCACTATCAAGATAAATAGTGTCAACTGAGTTATTTTCATGGTTTTGCGCACTACAAACCACGCTTAACGACGAAACAAGTATAAGGGAAAGCAAAGGTTTCATAAGGCGATAAGAATCAGTGGGTATATTCAGAAACAAATGCAGCTATCAATTGTCAGTCGCCAACCGGAAACCTATGTTCCATCTTCTCTTTTTAGGGTCAATATGCCCCCTGTAAACAGTACGGCAAACTTCGTCTTTGTCATAATAGGAACCACCACGAATGACCTTCTCTTCTCCGGTTTCAGGTCCTCTCGGGTCAAGTGCATCAATTGTCGTCTGGTAATAGTCCGCGTCGTACCAGTCTGTACACCATTCTGCCACATTACCCGACAGGTCATAAATGCCTATTTCATTGGGTTCCTTTTGCCCAATAGGATGTGGCGCTCCCTTGCGCCTACCATACCAACCGACGGTACTTAATTTATTACTTCCTGCATAACGATACTCTCCCGAATACTTACCTCCACGTGCCGCATATTCCCATTCTAACTCTGTAGGCAATCTATAGTTTTTACCGGGAAACTTCTCGTTAAGGCGCCGTATGAACTCCAACACTTCTTCATAGTTTACATCCACTACCGGACACTCATCACAATCCTTATTAATGTAATTAACACCATTGTAGGACGGAGGCAGTATTCCCATAAGTTTCAGCCACTGTCCCTGTGTAATCTCGTATTTCCCGATGTAGAAGCTCGTAATAGTCACTCTATGTACCGGCTTTTCATTATCAAACTCCGAGCTACTGTATTTTGGATCGTCACTCCCCCTGAAAAAGGTTCCACCCTTTACATAAACCATTTGCACATTCAAGCTTCGTTGACCGAAACAAGACATACTAACAAATATAATCGCCAAAAATATTAGTGCTTTCCTCATACTAATCCGAAATTACTTTGTGTGATTTACAGAGATACTACCTGCGAATATACAATAATAAGTCACCTCATTGAAAATGCAAAGCCAATTAACTAAATGCAAGGCAACAAGTAGACATAGATTTCCTTAAAGACGTCGCACGGACAGAAGCTATGATCGCACTACTGCCCTGCTATCCTCGTTGACATTCTTAAGGTTGTATTCCTTAAGTGCAACTTCAAGACAATCCATCGCCTCGTTTATTTCATTGACATTCAATACATAAGCGAGCCTTACCTCATCAAGCCCTTTTTCAGGTGTTGCATAGAAACCAGCTGCCGGAGCCATTAGGATTGTGGTCCCTTTGTATGAAAACTTTTCCAGCAGCCATTGACAAAATTTCTCGGTATCGTCGATAGGCAAACGCGCCATCGCGTAAAACGCACCACCCGGAACAGGACACTTCACTCCTTCCATTGCATTCAACCTTCGTACCAAAACGTCTCTACGTTTAGTGTACTCTGCATGGACGCTATCAAAATAGTCAGTTGGCAAATCAACGGCCGCTTCTCCGGCTATCTGTCCAAATGTCGGAGGACTAAGCCTTGCCTGAGCAAACTTCATTACCGTGTCCAGTACCTCCTGATTTCTTGTCACAAATGCGCCTATACGTGCGCCGCATGCACTGTATCTCTTAGAAATTGTATCAAGTAGAATAGCGTTATTTTCCAGCCCCTCAATAGACAATACTGACGTATGCTTCCTGCCATCATAACAAAACTCACGATACGCCTCATCGCTAAACAAAAACAAATCATGTTTCAGACAAATATCTTTAAGGATATCCAGTTCTGCATCGCTATACAAATAACCGGTTGGGTTATTCGGGTTGCAAATCATAATAGCCCTGGTACGAGGTGTAACGGCCTTGTCAAAGTCTTCGATTGGCGGCAACGCAAAACCGGTTTCAATTCTGGAAGGGATAGGTATAACCTTCGTTCCTGAACTTATCGCGAAGCCATTATAGTTAGCGTAAAAAGGCTCAGGGATAATAATCTCATCACCCGGATTTGTACAGGCCATAATAGCAAAGTTGATTGCCTCAGACCCACCTTCCGTAACGATGATTTCATCAGAAGACACATCGATGTTATTTCGATGATAATACTCAGAAAGCTTTTTTCGATAGCTCTCAAATCCGGCACTAGGACTATATTCCAGAATCTTCAATTCGGAATTCCTAATAGCATCAAGCAACGGTCTGGGCGTCTCAATATCGGGCTGTCCGATATTGAGATGAATAACCTTTGTTCCTCGCTTTAATGCGGCATCCGCATACGGAATGAGCTTGCGAATTGGAGATGATGGCAAAAGCCCCCCACGTTCTGAAATAGATGGCATAGGCGCAAAGATAATTGTAAAAGCGACACTGTATAATTGGGAACGAAAAAAATATTTAGAACACGTATTTGCAGTGTATTGTGCACATATTTCTCAACCGATTTTGTTTGATTTGTGACGAAAAACACACAACACTCAAAAATAAAAATACAAAATATATAGACAGTTGTCTCAACACGTTTCCAGCATAAATACGCGAATACAAAGTCGCCAAAAGACGCCCAAAATGACAAGGCCGATTCTGTGACATTGGCTTGTGTTCAACACCCAAAAGGTACAAATGAAAAATATTAAACAGGGTGTTAATTTGACCACCTGTACCCATGCATTACGAACAAAGCAACACAATTCTGTGACCAGGGAATAATCCTTATCTCTATAAAAAGGTAGCTATCAACGACAAAAATTAAAAGAAACTGGTTTTGTGGAATATTGAAAACAAAAAAGCCAAAAACAAAAATGCTATACAGCCAATAGGTCTGTATAGCATTTAGCATTGAGCAATTAATTTACTGCTTTGCTTGCTTCTTAGCCTGTGCTATGATATTGTCTGCCTGGGAAAGAAACTGAACTTCCTCTTTTCCGGGAGTAGCACCAGAAGGATACCCCAACGAGCCAATTGCATTAATGTTCATCTTGGTATCGTCATTCTTGCTCATGGTGAACAACCAACAAGTTGGATACCCACGCACCTGAAATGCCTGTTGCAGGCTATTGTTTTGCTGCACCAACTCAGGTGATAACTGTTTCCTGCGAGGAAAATCAAGTTCGAGTAGCACAACATTATCTTTTGCCCACTTGATGAAAGCCGGCTTTGCAAATACATCACGTTGCAATTTATGACACCAACCACACCAATCGCTGCCGGTAAAAAATCCAAATATTGGTTTTTTGGTGGCTACAGACTTTTCATGTGCTTTCATCAGGTCTGTGTACCAATCTAAACCACCACTGCTATGCTGAGCAAAAGAATTGACAGATAACATCAACAGAAGGGCAATAAGTGTCTTTCTCATAATATTCTTTTTTAATTCAAAATCTTGTCAGCTAACAAATATAAGCACTTAGTAACTATTGACAACCGAAGTCAGGTCAATATTAACAGACATCAAACCTGACAACTATGCCATTACGCCACCGTATAGTTCAGCTTTGGTGTTCTTTACACGTTCATCAGTGACATATTCGTCAAATGTCATTTCTCTGTCAATCAGTCCTCCCGGTGTTAGTTCAAGCACCCTATCGGCCACAGTATTTGCCAACTCATGGTCACGAGAGGTGAATAAGATGGTACCTTTAAAATCTTTCAGGCCGTTGTTGAGTGCGGTAATACTTTCCAGGTCCAGATGGTTCGTCGGTTCGTCCAACATCAACACATTGCCCTTCAGCATCATCATACGACTCATCATACAACGCATTTTTTCTCCTCCGCTCAATACACTTGACTTCTTAAGTGTCTCCTCGCCTGAGAACAGCATCCTACCTAAGAAGCCACGTATAAATGTTTCGTCTTTTTCTTCAGAATATTGACGAAGCCAGTCGATCAGGTTATCGTCGTTGCCCTCGAAGTACTTAGTATTATCTGAAGGCAAATATGTTGTAGTAACAGTTACACCCCATTTAAACTCTCCTTCGAAGTCTTTATCTTCTCCTGCAAGTATCTCATAAAAAGCAGTCGTTGCCAATGAATTAGATGACAATACAGCAATTTTCTGTCCACGCTTCAGGTCAATGTTAATGTCCTTAAACAGCACCTCGCCATTCAGCTTTTTAGTAAGTCCCCTTACCTCTAAAATCTGGTCACCTGCTTCTCGTACCTGATTATTGAACAGGATAGCCGGGTACTTACGATTAGATGGACGCATGTCATCGAGCTTAATTTTATCCAATGCTTTTTTACGGCTGGTTGCCTGCTTAGACTTAGAGGCGTTTGCAGAGAAGCGGGCTATGAACTCCTTCAGTTCGGCAATCTTATCCTCTGCTTTCTTGTTCTGGTCGCTACGCTGCTTTAGCAACAGTTGACTAGACTCATACCAGAATGTATAGTTACCGGTATATAGGTTGATTTTACCGAAGTCAATGTCGGCAACGTGAGTACAAACAGTATCCAAAAAGTGACGATCGTGCGATACAACAAGTACAATCTTATCATAACCCGCCAAAAAGTCTTCGAGCCAGTTGATGGTTTCCAGGTCAAGGTCGTTGGTAGGTTCATCCAACAGCAGGATATCGGGATGTCCGAAAAGTGCCTGTGCCAAAAGCACCCTTACTTTCTGATTACCGTCGAGCTCCTTCAGTAATTTGTAGTGAAATTCTTCTTTTATGCCCAGGTTGCTCAATAAAGTTGCGGCATCGCTTTCTGCATTCCACCCGTCCATTTCTGCGAAAGTGCCTTCCAGCTCCCCTGCTTTCAAACCATCTTCTTCAGTAAAGTCTTCCTTTGCATACAAGGCATCCTTTTCCTTCATCACTTCATATAAAACCGTATTCCCACGAATTACAGTTTCTAATACCGGCACTTCATCAAACTCATAGTGATTCTGCGTCAGTACACTCATCCTCATACCTTTGGTAATGTCTACCGTACCGGTTGTCGCGTCAATCTCTCCTGAAATAATTTTCAGGAAGGTAGACTTACCGGCGCCGTTGGCACCAATTACACCATAGCAATTACCTTCGGTAAATCTGATATTTACGTCTTCAAACAATACACGCTTGCCATAGCGCAGCGACAAATTATTAACTGAAATCATTTATTCTAAATTTTGCGGGCATCATTCGACACATGAATAACATCAAAACATTACACCAAATACCGATACTACCCTTTTTTTTGAGGTGCAAAGGTATGGATAACATATGTAACTCTTGCTGTAAATAGATAGTATTTAACAATTCTATGGTTAGTATTCAATATTTTCCCGGACAACTTTTCTTACTTCAAAAAGCTTGATTGCCTACATTTATGGTTATGCCCGAATTGCCAACAAAAACAGGCTCACAATATGACTTAATAATTTCCGGTGCCGGACCTGCAGGTTGCATGGCCGCACTTGCGCTTCGTGAGTCCGGTCTTAAGGTTTGCCTGATAGACAAAGCTACCTTTCCCAGAGACAAGGTGTGTGGCGATGCGATACCGGGAAGAGCAGTAAAAGCATTGTTCAGCTTACACCCTGAATTCGAGGCGCGTTTCAACGTATTTAAACCAAAACTGTCTACCAGAAAGACGGCATTACACTACAAAAACAGGGACATATCATTTGACTGGGTGGGTGCCGCATACACCAGCGCAAGAATCGATTTTGACAACTTCCTATTTGAACTTACCCAAGAATTCGCCAAGACTGAGATACATACCGATTGCCATATAACAAGTGTGCAAAAAGAAAATGAGGGCTTTAGTCTGGCTACTAAACATGGACAAACGTTCACCTGCAAAATGCTTATCGGCGCCGATGGTGCACATTCGGTGATTGCGAAGCAATTGGCAACCAGAACAATAGACAGGCTCAATCACGTAGGATCTGTTCGTGCATATTATGCAAACATTCAAGGTTTAGACCCAAATACAACTGAAGTTTTTTTTGATAAAAGATACCTGCCGAGTTATATGTGGGTATTCCCCCTACCCGGCAACACTGCCAATGTAGGCTTCGGAATGCTCTCGGACACCATCGTCAAACGAAAAGTGAATCTGAAGAAAGTGTTTTACGAATTCATTGAAGAAACGCCATTGTTGAAACATCGATTGGCCAATGCAACGCAAACGAGTGCTTTGGAAGGGTTCGGGCTACCGTTAGGTGCTACAGACGTTACGATATCGGGAACGCGATACCTGCTAACAGGCGATGCAGCTTCGCTGATAGACCCAATTTCCGGCGACGGTATCGGCAATGCAATGCTTAGTGGTAAACTGGCAGCAGAGCAAGCTATCCGTTGCTTTGAAAGCAATGACTTTTCCGCAGAATTCATCAAAGAATATGACCGCTTACTATTTTCCAGAATAGGCAGCGAACTAAAAACACACTATTATGCAAGGCGGATTCTTGCAGGAGCACCAATGCTTCTCGATGCAGTTTTCAGGGCAGCTGGCAACCCTCTACTCAAAAAGTTGATTCAAAAAGGACTCTAAGTAGTGCCCAAGCGTAAGTTAAAAAGTCCGTTTAAGGTTAAAGTCAGGCGTAGGAGAAACTATAATCGGGTACTTCTCCAGAGTTACGTCAGAAGGATCAAGTCCGAAGCCACGCTCTTCAGACAGGCTGAACTTCTTGAGTATAAAGTACCCACGCATCATCAATCGTTCCCACATAGGCAACTCATTGTCGCGAGAAAGGAACTTCTCCATTACTATAAAACGGAAATCGCCCATTACTTTATTTCTGCTTAACGACTCGTATCGGCTCACAACATTCACTTCCTTGTTCTTCACCATTTCTTCTACAACGAGCTTAAACATATATTGTATTCTATGCTCCATCCGGAATCCAAGTCTAAATTCTACTCTGATAATCTCGTTGGGCACGATAGTCTGTACTGTATATTCGGTCGTGTAGGGGTCATCCAGTACATCAACGTGGACGAACCAGTATATGTCGGCACGCTTAGGTTTACGATACAGAATAGAATAAAGAATTTTGTGTTCTATTTCGTTGGGATTGTTGGCACTGGTCAGGTATACCAGATGCGTCGCATATTTCGGAACAGTTCCATCGTTGCTCAGCTCTTGCATGATGGGCACATAACCGTCCATTTTCACAAACTCGACATATCTGTTTTTTATCTTTCTGGACTTGTACCAGACGATCATAACAATAAACAACCCACCGGCAATCAAAACTGTTACGATACCGCCGCCTGAGAACTTCTCAACCAGGTTGGCCACCAGGAAGGATAATTCAATAGAGAGATTCACAACAAGGTAAATTGCAATCCATACAATGGGTACCCGCTTGATGAACATGAAGTATGAAAACAAACAGGTAGTCATCATGAAGGTGGTGGTAATAGCCAACCCGTATGCCGCCTCCATACTTGACGAACGTTGGAAATACAGGGTAATAATTACACAACCGATAAACAATAACAGATTGATACCCGGGATAAACAACTGCCCTCTTTCTACCGTAGGGTAATTGATTTTCATTTTCGGCCATAAATTCAGCTTGATAGCCACACTAATCAAGGTGAAAGAACCCGATATCATAGCCTGACTGGCTATAATAGCGGCAATAGTCGCAATGAGAATACCGGGAATAATAAACCACTGTGGCATGATCTCGTAAAATGGATTCTTTGCCAGCGAGTTCCATGGCGTATTTCTGTGGAGGCTTAATAAATATGCACCCTGTCCCAGATAGTTAAGTATCAAGCAAGCCTTTACGAAGGGCCATGAGAAACGTATATTGGGTCGTCCGCAGTGGCCCAAATCGGAATACAATGCTTCTGCCCCTGTCGTACAAAGAAATACAGCACCCAATATCCAAAAACCTTCGGGGTACTGTGTTAAGATTTTGATGGCATAATAAGGGTTAAACGCTTTGAGAATGTGCCAGTTGCCGGCTACATACAACTGGTGAACACCCAAAATAGCCAGCATAGAAAACCAGACAAACATAATGGGGCCAAATGCCTTTCCGATTGAAGATGTACCAAATTGCTGAAAGAAAAACAAGGCTGATATTATCGCTAATACAATGTAGACAATGGTCATGGTCCCAATCCCTTGTAATACAGGAATATTTCGGAGTCCTTCTACCGCAGAGGTAACAGATATGGGTGGGGTAATCATGCCATCTGCCAGCAATGCTGCGCCGCCGATCATGGCCGGGAATACGGTCCATTTGCCATGTCGCCGGACTAACGCAAAGAGAGAAAAGATGCCCCCCTCCCCTTTGTTATCGGCACGAAGTGTCAGCAATACATATTTTACGGTCGTCTGTATAGTAAGTGTCCAGATAATACAGGACAGTGCACCGACAATTAGAAATTCGTCAATAACCTTCCCGCTACAAATGGCATTCATTACATATAGCGGAGACGTACCAATATCACCATAAATAATGCCAAGGGCAATTATTACTCCAGCAAATGAAACTTTATTCAGATTCTTTCCCAAACCTAACCTATATAATTTTCATCAAAAAGCAGAGCGTCAAAGTTAGTTATAATGCCGTTGAAAATTCAAATAGAATTAACACTTCTTTCTGAAATACGATTTTCAACGGGCTGCAATGATCTTGCCTTATGTTTTTACCTGAGCAAAGAAGATGTTGTAAATAACACAAATTTCTGCGCCGTCAATTAAAATTGCTCCAATCACATACCCGAACTCATATCCTATTACTATCTTTGCACACGTAATTAAAACCAGACAACATGCCCGGAACAGAATTATTCGGAAGCGAAGAGCGCAAAGAAATCAATGATGTATTGGAAACAGGAATACTGTTCCGCTATAACCACGACGAACCAAGAAAGGGCATTTGGAAAGCCCGCGACTTTGAGGCAGAGGTAAAAAAGATAACGGGAGCTAAGTACGCACATGCAGTTTCCAGTGGATCTACGGCTGTTGCAACGGCATTGGCTGCCTCCGGCGTTGGTGCAGGAGATGAGGTAATCGTCCCTCCGTTTACATATATTGCTACTGTTGAAGCTGTTTTATTTGCTGGTGCTATACCGGTATTTGCGGAAATAGACGAGACACTTTGCCTGAGTGCCGCCGGCATCAAAAATGCGATTACCCCAAAGACAAAAGCTGTATGCTTGGTTCATATGTGTGGTGGGATGGCTGATATGGACGGCATCATGGAAGTGATAAAAGAGCACAACCTAACTTTGGTAGAGGATGCCGGCCAGGCATTTGCTGCTTCTTACAAAGGTACATCTACCGGCCTATTCGGGACTGCGGGTTGTTATTCCTTCGATTTCTTTAAGATTGCTACTGCAGGTGAAGGCGGTGTATTCGTGACCAATGACGAAGCAGTTTATAAGCTGGCTGACTCCTACAGCGACCACGGGCACGACCATGTGGGTAGCAACAGGGGGATGGAGCAACACCCGGTATTGGGCTTTAACTACAGAATAAGTGAACTGCATGCGGCAGTAGGGGTAGCACAAACACGCAAAGTACCACAGATAAAGGCAGCAAATCTGAAACTCAAGAAAGTACTTACAGATATTCTCGCTCAGACAGAAGGTGTTTCTTTTGCCAAGCTTGCAGACCCTGCCGGCGATTCCGGGACATTCCTGAACCTGATGCTGCCGGATACTGAAACGGCAAAACGTACGGTGGACGAACTGAATAAAGCTGGTGTGGGTGGATTTAACTATTGGTATACCAATATGTACCACTTTGTGAATCAGTGGGACCATATAAAAAATCTTAAATCTGCCGCGAAACTTACGGTACACCTACTTGGCAGTTCACAAGACTATACCAAATTGGAATTACCAAAATCGCAGGAGGTAGTCGGACGCCTGATATCCTTTGGTATTCGTTGTACCTGGACTGAGGAGGAAGCTGCTGCTTTGGCCCATAAAATTGCTGCTGCTGTGAAGACTGCTGTCCAAATAGAAGCTTAATAAAATCAAATCACCCTTCATTAGGTTGGGCGATTACCAAACATTTAATTACATATATGTTCAAGAACTTCAAAAACATTGACAAGGTTGTCTTCGGCAGAGGAAGCCTTTCTATGCTGGAGGGCATACTGGAAGAAAAGAGAAATGAAAACGACCATTTTTTCCTGTATGTAGTAGATAATTTTTTCAATGGCAAAGATCTTGCCGACCGACTACCAATTAAAGACGGGGATGTTGTTCGATTCATAGACGTAGACCCAAACGAGCCGACAACAGAGCAGATAGATACGCTTAGAGATGATATTCTGAAAAACAACGGGCTGCCATCGGGTGTTATAGGTATAGGTGGTGGCAGCATCATGGATATTGCAAAGGCAGTGTCGCTGATGTTTACTAATGAAGGCTCCTCTACCCTGTATCAGGGTCTGAATCTGATTAAGAAACCCGGCATTTACCATTTAGGCATACCTACTATTTCCGGAACAGGGGCTGAGGTATCTATGACGGCTGTGCTTACCGGACCTGAAAAGAAACTCGGACTGAAGTGCGACTGGACCATATTCAATCAGGTTATTCTCGACTCTGAACTGATAGCGACAGTACCTGTCGATAAATGGTTGTACACCGGAATGGACACCTATATACATTGTGTAGAGTCGGAAAACGGCATACTGAACAATGCATACAGTCATGCCTATGCCGAACAATCGCTGAAACTTTGCCGGGAAGTTTACCTCGGCGAACATGCAGGGCAGACACCGGAAAATGATGACAAATTAATGATTGCCAGCATGATGGGTGGTCTTAGCTTAACTTATTCTGAAGTAGGGGTATGTCATGCACTGTCTTACGGACTATCAAAAATATTGGGCACAAAACACTGTTATGCTAACTGTCTGGCATTCCAACACCTGGAAGATTATTATGGCGAGGGGGTGAACGAACTGAAACAAATGCTGACAAGACACAATGTTACGCTGCCGACCGGACTGAGTAAAACATGGACGGACGAGCAAATAACAGCAATGGCGACTGTGGCATATAACCTCCCACATATGTGGAACCACGCGATAGGTACCGACTGGAAAGAGAAAGTAACTATTGAAAGTATTGAGGCATTGTACCGAAGAATGTAACATCAGCCTGAGTGGCTAAAAATGACATAAAACAAATAGACAATGAGTATAAATAAAGTAAATGTCGGGGATATAGTATGCGGAAACGATGAGCTGTTTCTGATATCGGGCCCATGCGTGATAGAAGATGAATCTATCATGATGAAAACAGCTGAAAAGTTGAAGGAAGTTGGTGAGAAGCTGAACATACCTATTATCTATAAGTCTTCGTTTCTGAAGGACAACCGTAGTAACCTCAGTTATTATGATGGTCCGGGTCTGGAGAAAGGGCTTGCTATATTGGCAAAAGTGAAAGAACAGTTCGGGTTCACGCTATTGACCGATATACATTATCCCGACCATGCTGCGCCTGTAGCAGAAGTTTGCGATGTATTGCAGATACCTGCATACCTGTGTATGCAATCCGGCTTGATGGTCGCTGCTGCCAAGACGGGGAAAGTGGTCAATATCAAACACGGGCAGTTTCTGGCACCTGACAATATGAAGCACCCTGTAGCAAAATGTGTAGATTCAGGCAATAATAATATCATACTTACCGAGCGTGGCTATACAATGGGCTATAACGACCTGGTAGTAGACCCAAGAAGTTTTTACCACCTTCGCGAAATTGGCTACCCGGTTGTGTTTGACATTACGCACGCTATACGCAAATACGGTATACCGAGTGCTAACGCACGCGGAGGAGCACGGGAGTTTCTGCCGGTGCTCAGCCGCTCCGGAGTAGCTGCCGGCGTTGATGGTATCTTTATAGAGACACATCCGGAGCCTGAAAAAGCATTGTGCGACGCTGCCAGCCAGCTAAGTGTTTATGCTCTTGAGGAGTTCCTGAAGCCACTAATAGAACTACACGCAGTAGCGGTAAAATATAAATAATACAATTCGCAGACACATTTATAGGTGAGACGACGACCTGTAGCTGCAATTATTTGACAAGAACTATTATCTTACACGACATTCAAACATAACAACAAACACAATGGAATTATATTTAGATTCTGCCAACCTTAAGGAAATCGAAGAAGGATTCAAGTTAGGCTTTCTTACAGGGCTTACCACTACCCCAACCTTTATGCAGCGGGAAGGCATTACCGACATAGATGGCACGATAGTGAAACTATCTAAAATGGTACCGGTGCTGCAAATTGAAGCATTGGGCAATACTGCAGAAGAAGTAGTAGCTGAAGCGGTAAGACAACTTGAACTGGGCCTAGACCCCAAAAAGACGGTTTTTAAGATTCCGGTTTCCTTAGAAGGCTTGCGTGCTTGTAAAATGCTGCGCAATCAGGGGCTTCTGGTGAATGTACACCTTGTATATACGCTACAGCAAGCCTATATGGCTATGCAGGCGGGCGCGAGTTATGTATGTCCGTTGGTTGGCAGGTTGCAGGATCAGGGGCACGATGCCTTGGCACTTGTAGAGCAGTGTGTCAAAGCGGTAAACCATTATGGATATGATTCTAAAATCATGTTCAGCTCGGTGAGAAATTCAGAGCACGTTCGAAATGCTATAAATCTGGGAGTACATACTATTACAGTACCTCTTAAAATACTGAAATCGCTTAGTGAGAACAACTTTACCACTCTGGGTACAGAGCAGTTCCTAAACGATACCCGAATGATGACCGTTCGTGTTAAGGATGCTATCAATAGTGTGAACCCGTTGGTATCGGCAGACACCAATATGAAAGATGCTATCGTAAAAATGACAGAATACGGCTTTGGTTGTGTTACCGTGGTTGATAAAGATGGCGGACTGTTAGGCGTGTTTACTGACGGTGACCTACGTAGATTGTTGCAACAAGATGGTGCTGATATTCTGAACCGAGAAATAGGCAGCATGGAGTTCAAAGCACCGATAAGCATTGACGTGAATGCGTTACTCAATGATGCGGCAACCATATTCAAAAAGATGTCCGTTGACAATATATTGGCGACAGACAACAACAAGCCGGTTGGCATGTTGGATATTCAGGACCTTAAAGCATACTAGGATACAGCAAACGGCAGTTTGCTGTATTTCCGCACCCTTACAAAGGTAAAATAGTTATGAGTTACATAGATTTCGGACTTATATTCGAAACATTTGATGGTGAGTTCGTTACAGAGCCAAACGTGATGGGGCGTAGTGCGGGTAACATAAGTGCTTACATATTTGATTGGGACGGAGTTTTCAATAAGGGCACCAAGGGTGCAGACGGAGCCAGTTCTTTCAATGAAGTGGATTCTATGGGCATCAACATGCTGCGATACAACCACTACATACGTAAGGAACGCAACCCGATTGCCGGCATAATAACCGGTGAGAATAACCCTACAGCAGTGGCATTTGCAAAAAGGGAGCATTTTCATGCTGTGTATTATGCTATCAAGAAAAAAAAAGAAGCCCTGCTGCACCTTTGTGCTGCGCATGATATCAAACCATCACAAGTAGCCTACTTTTTTGACGACATTACGGATTTGGAAGTTGCATCTATGTGCGGCATACGGATTATGACCGGCAGGAAAAGTAACCCCATGTTGATAAATCTGGTAAAAGAACGCAAGCTGGCGGACTACATTACTGCTAACGACGGCGACAATAATGCCATCAGGGAAGCAACCGAATTGCTGAAGGCCCTGAGTGGCAGATACGAGGAAACCATCATGCAACGGGCGGACTACTCTGAGCATTATAGAGATTACCTGAACAGCCGAAATATACCGGAACCAGCATTTTATTCATTGTCAGAAGGCAAAATCACACAACAAAACCCCAAATGATAGCAGGAATTATACCGGCACGATATGCATCTACCCGATTTCCGGGCAAAGCCCTTGCGGACATCAAGGGAAAAAGCATGATTCAGCGGGTGTATGAACAGGCAAAAAAAAGCACGGCACTTAATACTGTAGTTGTGGCTACTGACAGTGAGGTGATAGCCGCACATGTCCGTTCCTTCGGCGGGCAAGTGGTAATGACCGGGGAACACCACCCCAGCGGCACAGATCGCTGCCACGAAGCTTTGCAACAGCTTGAAGGCAACTATCAATATGTTATCAATATTCAGGGCGACGAGCCATTTATTGACCCTAATCAGATAGATGAGTTGGCGGCTGTGCTGCAAAGCGGCACGACGGAAATAGCAACCCAGATGATTGCAGTAAGCTCCCACGAAATGTTGTTCGATACCGGAGAGGTGAAGATTGTACTCAATGACAAAAACGAAGCCTTGTACTTCAGCCGGATGGTAATACCGTATATAAAGGGAGTCGAACAAAAGGATTGGCATCAGCACCACACCTACTACCGCCATGTGGGCATGTATGCTTACCGCACCGATGTGCTGGAACAGATAACAAAACTTAGCGTGTCTTCATTGGAGAAAGCTGAATCTTTAGAGCAACTGAGATGGGTGGAACATGGCTTCAGGATTAAGTGTGTACAAACTGCTTACGAAAGCCATTGCATAGATACACCCGAAGACCTTGCAAGAATGTTGGAAAGTATTTAAGTCAATACTCCCACCGTAAATATTCGTTTTAGTATATTTATACAATGCAATTTTTCACAAAACTTCTTTTATCGTTTATAGTAGCTTTATGCTGCATCCAGGGCCAATGCATTGCGCAAAACCATGCGCGCTATAGCGACATTGAAGAGGGCATGCGGGACGAGTGGTTAGAGCGAGAAGCGATTCATGTTGCTAACAAACGCGCATCGGCACTCAAATGCAGGGAGACCTACACCGTTGCGAAAATCACTTCTGAAGACTGGATAACTGAACGTGACTGGCACGGCAATGTCACCGGCAGGTACCTACACATGGAACTGTATGGCGAAACCTATGATGGCCAATGCGGTGTTACGCATTTTGTGTTCCGGCAGCGGTTGCGTGGCGATGATACCTTTGCTGAACGGCTATCTATTTCAGAGATGGGGTCGTTTTATGATATGGAGTGTGAGTAAATACCACACACCTTTGTAATCGATATTTTATGCTGCATGAAGAACCTACTTCTGATTTTATTTCTCCTTCTATTATTGCCCGAAAAAATCAATGCGCAACCCTTCGGATCTGCTATGTCCAATTACTTAGACGAAGCAGCCTGGCTAAACAAGAACATAGTTCCTCTTGAATTTGACTCCACAATTGACATACCAAACGAAAAAGCATTTTCCGGCTTACATTACACATTTGGCGACAAAAACATAATCGCGCTCGGAGAGGTATCACATGGTTCACGGGAAATCTATCTGCTGAAGGTCAACTTAATTAAATATCTGATTGTTCATGAAGGGTTTACAGTCTTTGCCATCGAAGCTCAAATGCCAGAAGCGTACCAACTAAATGAGTACATTTTAACCGGAAAAGGAGATGCAAGAGAGCTGATAAAGGGAATGTATTTCTGGATGTGGGATACAGAAGCAATGCTCGACCTTGTTGAGTGGATGAGATTGTACAATTTACAAACTACTCATAAAGTGACCTTTTGGGGGTGTGATATGCAGTACACCTCCGGCGCACTTAGCGAAATACAACGCGTATTCAAAAATATCGAAGACACAATAGTCAAGAATAATCTTGATATCCTACAAAGTAAAATTACGGAGCTGGACTTACTGAGAAAAAAGGAAAAGGACAGTATCTCAAAGATTATTGATATAAAAGGACATTATGTGCCTTATGTGCGGCGAGAAGGCGGCTCATACTTCGACAAAGAAAAAATCATTTTCAAATCAATGTGTGAACAATACTTGAAGGATCCGGACAAACGAAAATGGGCAATTCAGTGTTATCAAATAATATATCAATATTGCTCTTCTTATGGGCCTGACACCCGCGATAGATACATGGCACAAAACTTCGATTGGATTAAAAGTCGTTTTGCGGGAGCCAAAACTATTATTTGGGCGCATAATGGCCATGTTCAAAAAAGTCTCTTTAGTATGGGGAGCTATCTACACAAAAAATATGCATCAGAATACTATTCCATAGGGTTCACCTTTAATGACGGGAGTTACACTGCGGAAGGACCTGATGGCATAACCTCGTATGTTGCGCAGCCTTCCTTTAATGGGACCTATGAGCATATTCTTAAAGAAGCAAATAGTGATGTCTTTTTTCTCGACCTTAAAAGCTGTGAAGGTTATGACCTGGGCTGCAAGTGGATTGGAAGTAACCTACTTTTGAGATGTACAGGGAATGGCAAAATGCGATACGAATTCCGACAGTGGGACATAGCGGCTGCTTTTGATGCGATGATATTTATCAGGCACTCTACACCTTCCAGATTATTGCATAAATGGCCGTGAATTGTCTGACATCGCTGCATGCCGGAAATAGATGTGTTTTTCCGAATTAAAAGTGAGTGAAATGCAGGCACGTTGCCGCATTTAAAAATTACGCATAAATTAGAAAGCAATAAAAACGTCGGAACATAATTTGCATTAAAATCACAAAAAAAGGAAAAGTAACAACATATACGAAAATGCCGTTCAGAACGTTAATATTTATATACTCAAATAACCAAAGACCAATGGTTAATTTTACGTCTAATAAAGTGTGAATACCCAAAATGTGCCGATACGCCTGAGCAATGTATACCAATGCTAACAAGAATAGCACACAACCAAAAATATACCAATATGAAAACACCTAATTTGAGGCTCTTTATTTGTCTTTCGCTTTTTCTCTTTACCGGATTTCCTGATGCACAGGCATCCCATATATTAGGCGGTGGTTTCTCTTACCGCTATTTAGGGGACACGGTTATTAATGCTACAATTTGTCAAAAATACGAGGTAACACTGGCCTTGTATCAAGATTGCCGGAATGGGGTACCCGATGCGATTGCCGAGGACAACCCGGCTTACTTTACCGTGTATGATATGAAAAAAAAATCCTTTTTCCGTGTAGACACAAATATCCGGTATGATGTTGCAAACGGGGGTTCAATCAGGGTTCCGGTTACTAATGTCAATACCACGTGCGGGTTTATAAACCCTAAAGACCTGCCGACAATCTGCCTGCAACAACAGCTATTCAAGAAAGTGTACTATCTCCCCCCTTCTGATAGCGGATATGTAGTAGTTTATCAACGATGCTGCAGAAACAGTTCTGTAAAAAACATCCTGAATCCCGGGGATGTGGGTATAACTTTCTTCTGTTCGATTCTTACTGATACTGCCACAGGGCGAAATAATTCGGCCATATTTAAGGAATACCCACCACAATTAATAGCACTAAATGAGCCACAAACTTATGATCACTCTGCGACTGACGCAGATGGCGACTCTCTGACATATGAACTATTTCAGCCATTGTCCGGCGCACAACCACTTGATATAAAACCCACCATAGCCACACCGCCTCCGTATGACGGTGTTCCATATACAACACCATTCAGCTACGAAAGTCCAATGCCTTCAACGGTACCAATAGAGATAAACACCAGCACCGGAGCTATTACGGCTACCCCAACAACTGTCGGAAAGTATCTGATAGGTGTACAATGCAACGAATGGAGAAACGGAAAGCTAATAAACAGTGTACGACGAGAGTTTGAATGGGATGTTGCTCAATTAAATACGAGCACGAAAGCATACCGACCCTATGCAGGAAATAGTAGAATTATTATGGAAGGTGATAGCGTACATTTTCATGCCTCAGGGGCAGACAGCTACCAATGGACACCTGCAGACTACCTTGACAATCCCGGCAGTCCTGACGCTATCGGTACTTTCCCTGCTGCCGGTGAGTATCTGTACACATTGCATGGCGAGACGAACAGCGGATGCGCAGGTGACGATGATGTGAAAGTTGTTGTGCTTGCTCATTCTGACTTTATTGTCCCCAACGCCTTTACGCCCAACGAAGATTATAAGAACGACGTATTAATACCGATAGCCAGAAATAATAGCACGCTAAAATCGCTCAAGATATATAACAGGTATGGCAACGAAATATTCGCGCAGACTTCGAGCAATGCCAGGTGGGATGGCAAACGTAACGGGAAGTTACAACCAATGGGCGTTTATGTATGGCTTATAGAATATACCGACAATAATGGCGTACCCAGAACGAGCAGCGGCAACGTTACTTTATTAAGGTAAGAATTGACAGAACGCGACCAAGAATTTTATCCGGTTAGGCAGCATTTCTTACAGATGTAAGGTCCCGCGTAACCTTTGTAAAGCCAATTACATTTCCTTCATCGTCATGTACTGCTGTTATTGTTATGCTGCCCCAAAAACGGCTTCCATCTTTTCTGACACGCCACCCTTCAGTTTTGGCGACACCTAATTCTGCAGCTTTCTTTATTAGATTGTTAGGCACTCTTTTGGACCTGTCCTCATCGGTATAAAACACGCTGAAATTTTTACCTATAATTTCAAACGCACGATAGCCCTTTATCTTCTCTGCACCCTTATTCCAGTTTTCCACATTACCATTTGCGTCAAGCAACAGTATTGCATAGTCTTCAATCTCTTCAACCATTTTGTTGAAACGAGCCTCCATAATATCCCTATCTGCAACGGTTTCATTGACTATATCATGTATCCGACTATCCAACGTACCGGCGGCATCGGACAGCATGTTTATCCACTCGCTATCAATTTCCAAATCTCCCCTTTTCGCCAGATAAACCAAACCCATTATAGATGATAGTGGCTGCCTTATGTCATGCGACTGCATATGGGCAATTTTCCTGAGAGACTCGCTTTTAGCTTCTATTTCCTGTATATGCTTTGCCAGTTCTATCCGGTTCAGCTCCAGCTCCATCATATAGACAACCTGACGAGACAATACAATTAAGGTCTTTTGTTGAACTGAGTTAATGCTGTTGGGCTTTACGTCGAAAAGACACAGAGTACCTAACCTTAAACCATTATTAAGAGACAAGGGTGCGCCGGCATAAAATCGGACATTGGGCTCCGATACTACCATTGGGTTTTTAACAAATCGTTCGTCGTGGGTAGCGTCTTCTACCACCAGCAATTTATCTTCCCGGATACAATACCGGCAAAATGAGGTATCTCGCGGCATTATTTCTATATCTACACCACGCCTCACCTTCAACCAGTTTCGCTCGTCATCCAGCAACGCAATAAGGGCAACAGGCTTTTCACAGAGCTCGGCCGCTAATTCTACAATTTCCTGAAACTCAGATGTGTTTTTGAAATCAATGTTTAAGAATTTGCGCACAGCTTCCAGCCTTTTCAACTCGTTTCCATCCATTGAAGATAAATTTGAGCAAAATTAGACGTTACCGATAAATTAGCGACTAACAATATGTTAATCGCACATAATTGAAATGTTATCTGCAACAAGACCTCGAACTTATTACTGTCCGAATATTACTCAACCGGTCTACTTTGTACCGATAATCTGGAAATAGTCCTCCACCATATTTCGGTAATAAGGTTTCAGTTGCGGAGGAACTGTTTTGTATTGCTCCAGCATCTGCTTTTTATCTGTGATGTACTTCTGCAAGGCGGGCGGTACCGGGCGACTTACTTCCTTAGCACTTTGCGAAGAGCGCTTGTTATCCTGTTCCTGCTCTCGTACGGCTTTTTCGGTTTCGAGCAACCTTGTTTGTATTTCCTTCTGCCGCATCAGCAAATCAGGGTTCACGCGTCGGTTAACGAGGTCAGTTTCGTTTTTGTCCATTTCCTTCGCCAACTCACGCAGCTCTTTTGCAAACTTACCCATGCCTTTACTATTCAGTAAGCTACCCATTTCTTCCAACTGTCGCCTGATGGCAGCCTGCTTCTGCGCCAATTTAGCCAGCTTTTCAGCATCTCCGTATTCTCCATTTTCACCTTCCTGTCCCTCACCATTTCCATTACCACCTTTACCCGACTGACCTTCACCGGGTTTATCGCCACCGGATTGCTTTCCTTTCTCGCCTTTTTGTTTACCATCCTCACCGCCCGGCTTTTTACCATTTTTGGCATTCATCTGTTTCATGCCCTCACCCAGTTGCTGTTGCTCCGAGATAATGTCAGAAAGCTGCGGACCGGCACCCTGCCCTTGCTTTCCACCGGGCTTACGACATGCTCCCGCCGCTCCGGGTTTCTTACCCTGACTTTGCATCTGCATCAGGTTGCCCAACAGTTCATTCAGTAGCAAGGCAAGATTATTGGTGTATGTCATTACATACTGCTGGTCTCTTACAGCGAGATCTATGCGGCGGTTTTCAATAGAATTTACCGCCATGTGCATACGTCGCTCGAGGTCGGTGGTATTCTTGTTGATGGTTGGCGCCAATTTAGCAATACGCTTGCTAAGCTGATACAGGCTATCCCGAATCATTTTAGAGTTTTGATGTAGTCTGTTTTGCTCTTCCTGATTTACGATATATTGCTGACTCGAAGCCGGTGTTTTTCTTACCATTTCCATTAAGTCTTCCTGCGAAAATGAAAGCCTGATAAGGTTGCTGAGTATCTGACGGGTCGCTTTAATATCTATCTCTATCTGCTCCATGTCCATACCTGCGGCCTTTTCGCGAAGACTTTTTGCCATTTCTTCCAGATTCTCGGCAGCACTATCCTGAGGCTTACCCGACTTATCTTTCTGCCCTTTCTCCAGGTCATCCTGACTCTCCTGCATTTCCTGCTGTGCTTCCTTTCCCTGCTGCTCCTCTTTCTCCATTCTATCCTTCTCCTTCAAATCCTTTGCTAACTCCTGCGCCTCTTTAAATTCTTCTTTAAGCGCTTTTTCCAGTTGGCTTTTCAGATCTTTCTGTTCTTTGCTCAACGCAGCTGCATCCTTTTTACCCTCGTCTGTTTGCTTTTTCAGGTCGCGTTGCTTTTGGGCGAGTTCATCCATTTTATTGGCAACATCCTCCATGCGCATCTGCAACTCCATCCGCTTCATGAGTTCCTGCATCCGCTCCATGTCCATGTTGAAGAGCTTATTTTCTTCTTCAAGTTGTTTCATGGTTTCCATTGCCTGTTCCTTGTTGAGCTTTTTCATCAGCTCCTGCAACTTCTCCATTTGCTTTTTCAACTCATCCGTCAGCAGATTATCTAATTGTTTGTTCAGTTCCTTTTGTTTCTCTTTCAGGTCTTCGCTGTAATTTTTTTGTTCGCTCTGCTGCATCTGCTCTTCAAAGCGTTGCTTTACCTGCTCCACCTGTGTCTGCAATTGCTTCTGCTTCTCCATCATTTCCTGAAGCGATTGCTCCATCTGCCAATCGAGCGTTTTGCTCTGCAACATTTTGTTCTTTGCATCGCTGTAGTCGTTTTGCAGGTGCTTGGTCTGTTCTGCACTGTTGCTGATACCTGCATTAATTTGTTGGGAGTTTTCCTTGATTGCAGAATCCAGTTGTGCGGCATCAAACATCTGATAGCTCATAACTTCGCTCCTTGACGCCTTGCTGCCATGTATGCCATCGTTGTCCCATGCCTCTATAAAGTACGACACCTTCTGCCCGGGCTTTAAATCCAGCGACTGTATATCGAAGTATTGCTCAAAACTGGCTAATGCTCCCTTCGCAACCATTATTTCAAAACTCTTGGAAGCTACTTTTTTGTCTTTGTCTGTGGCAATTTCATAATTAAACGTCACTCTGGAAATACCATAATCATCACCGGCAGAACCACTCAGCAATACCTGCTTACCATTAATGGTATCTCTGAACTGCTGCATCTGAATGACCGGATATTCGTCCGGTATCACCTGTACAGAATACCGGAAGCTATCGGCAACAGATTCTTTATTGTTGTGCAGCGTAAGCACATAAGATGTATCATTCAAGAACCTGAAATTGTACTTATAGCCATCAGATGAACCATTTAACGGAATTGCACTACCCTCGCCCATCCTGATAGTGACTTCATCGGCATGACCAGTAACCAACGACCATCCAACCTTTGTACCCGCCGGCAATAGCATATCGCCCAGGCTGTTTCTTACTTCATCCTTTCTTCCGGTGTATGCCGGATAGTCTATAGACACCTGAAAAGACTTTAACACCGGACGCTGTATTACCCTTAATGTACGGGAAGGAGCATAAAAGCCAGCTGCATAAAAACGGAAACTCAGTTCATCAGTAACATTCTTGAACGTATACTGAAAAGTATGTTTGCCAAGTGGACGCATACTTACAACCTCGTCTCCTACCTCTATTGATGCATCTTCCGGTAGCGCATCGCCCTTTACTTCCATCACTACTGTAAAGTCTTCATTTCTCAACGCCACCATTGAGCTGTTCTTTAATACAAAGTCAAATGGTGCAGGTTTTTCGAAAGCGATTGTGGGTTGTAGTAAACGAGAAGAGCCTTCTTTAAACACATTGGGCGCAGCTACAAAAATGAACAGACCGGCCAACAATGGCGGTAAAAGATAAGGGAGGTACTTTCTGTTTTTAGACAGGTCTATCGCGGAGTTCATCGGAACTACTGAAATCTGATCAATCTTCTGAGAGATGCTCGCTTCTGCCAGTTCACGACTGAAAGCGGTGCTTTGCGCATGTTTCAGTTGCAGTATGTTCAATAGCTTGTCGCTTACTTCGGGAAAGTGTGTACCAATAATCTCGGCAGCCTGCTCATGAGATATAATGCTACCAAGGCGTACCATCTTGGTAATAGGCACAATAACCCATGTTACTAATGCCGACATACCAAAGCCCACAAAAACCGACAAAATAGTCACTCTGGCCCACACAGGAAGGTATAGATAGTACTCCCCGACAGTCATGGAAACCACATAAAACAATAAGCAGCTCAAAAAAACCAAGGAGCCACGAATTACTTTATTTGCGTAATATTTTCGGATAAATGCATCTAACCGCCCAACAAGCCAATCGTAATTGTTCATAGAATTATGTGTACCCGCAATTTAAGGCATTTTTCCGAAGCAAAAAGGTTAAAACTGAGGGTAGATTTGATTGCAACTATTACCGACATTCTGAAGCGTAACTTGAATTAAAAACGCAGATAGAAACGCAACAGATAAAAGGCTGTGCACTACGATTTCTTAGGCTTTCTGACGCGCAGATTCAGCATCTCTACCATCACCGAAAATGCCATGGCAAAATAAATATATCCCTTGGGGATGCCGTTCTCAAAACCTTCCGCAATAAGCGAGACACCAATCAACAGCAAGAATGACAATGCCAACATCTTAACCGTAGGGTGCTTATTAACGAAACTGCTGATGCGCCCTGATGCCACCAACATAATGCCAACCGAAATAACAACTGCAGCTATCATTACCCAAACGTGATTGGCCATACCAACCGCTGTAATGACAGAATCTAATGAAAACACCAAATCCAAAATAAGTATCTGAAAAATAATACTACTGAAAGAATGTACTTTTCCGGGAGTATCAGTATGCTCGTCGCCTTCCAGCTTTTCGTGAATCTCTGATGTACTCTTGTAAATCAGGAACAGACCACCAACAATCAGAATCAAATCTCTGCCGGAAATCGCCAGTTTTTCCAGCAAATGCTCACTTTCAATGCCTATCCACTCTCCGGGATTGAACAAAGTACCCTCCAATCGCATCACCCAGCTAATTGACAATAACAACAATATTCGGGTTATCATTGCCAACGAAAGCCCCACTTTGCGTGCTTTGTCTTGCTGACCTACCGGAAGTTTTCCGGTAAGAATAGAAATGAACACGATATTATCGATACCCAACACGATTTCGAGTACGGTAAGTGTAATAAGAGATAACCAGATTTCAGGATTAGTCAGCCATTCCATAATAGTGACACAAACATACACAAGTCAGTCGAATTATGCAGGAGTGGAAACGGCATACAACATAAATGGGGTATGAAGTAAGGTTGTGATTATCTTTACATCATGCTCACTATCGGCACGGCATACTACTCGCTAAAAGCTAATCTGGAAAATCTGTATGACGACAGAGAAGCCGCGGCTATTGCACATGAGTTGCTACACCATGTTACCGGTCTATCGAAAACCGAACGGCTAATGAAGAAAGACAATCTGCTGACCGAAACAATGTCGGAGACATATAAAAAAAGAGCCGACTTACTGATGAAAGGCACACCGCTACAATATGTTACAGGGGCAGCATGGTTTATGGGAGCGGAGTACATTGTGAACCAAGAAGTACTTATCCCGCGCCCTGAGACCGAAGAGCTGATACAGTGGATAATAGCCGACGCAGTAAAAACTGACCGCCACCTGAATATCCTGGACATAGGTACCGGAAGTGGCTGCATCCCTATATCCCTAAAAACCCATTTACCAAAATCGACGGTCACGGCTTGTGATGTAAGTGATGGGGCTTTGGCTGTCGCGAAGAGCAATGCAAGCAAATTGAACGCTGACATTACATTCCTGCAATTAGACTTTCTTGATGTGGCGATGCGTTCCAGTCTGGGTATTTACGACACTATTGTATCTAACCCACCTTATATTCCGAGGTCGGAAGCAAGTAATATGCACATAAACGTAAGCAAGCACGAACCAGACATTGCGCTGTTTGTACCTGATGACGACGCATTGGTCTTTTACCGGGCAATTGCTGACTTCGGGTTAAAACATCTATCGCCGAGTGGTAACATATATTGTGAATTGGATACCGACCATGCGATGGCAACAAAACAGCTATTTGAGCATATGGGATATGAGAGCGTGGCACTGAGAAAGGATATACATGACAACTACAGAATGATAAAGGCATCGCTGCCAATCAGCTAACCAATAAAATTAGCCTTAAACAGATGGCCATCGAGAACAAAAAAAACAATATGCCACTTGCAGCTTCGCTGGCGGGCATGTGTATTATTTTGTTCGTGATATTCCCATACTACCGTTACAACATTGACCCGGACAGCACCGCCTATCTGACTATATCTGCGCGTTATGCTTCGGGGGACTTTAGCAGAGCAATAAACGGCTATTGGAGCCCCTGGAGCTGCTGGGTAACGGCAATACTTATCCGGCTCGGGATGGCTGCCATCCCCGCTGCAATAGTCATCAACACCGTTGGTGCCGGCGGATTTCTCGCAATCTCTGACTCACTTTTCAAACGATTTGATGCCGACAATTTTCAAAGATGGGTATTTAACATCGGGCTGTCAGGATTCCTCTGCTATGCAATTTTTGCACAAGCATTTGATGACCTATGGGAATGTGGCTTTCTGCTACTATCGGTGCGATTGATGCTTGCAAAAAATTATCGTAATAGTGCAAGGCTATGGCTTCTAAACGGTATTATAGGTGCATTGGCGTATTTTGCGAAGTCCTATTCGTTTCCGTTTTTTATTATCAATACCGTTGCCTGCAGTTATCTTTTAGCCAATGGCGATAAAAAGGCCTGGGTTAAATTTTCGCTAAGCTCTATCCTTGTAATGGTTGCCTGCAGCTTTCCCTGGATATATCTGCTGCACGACAAGTATGGCATTTGGACAACCTCTACCGCCGGCAGCCTGAACATGTCCTGGTACCTGGTGGGGCATCCTTACTGGAAGGAGGGAATAGATATACTACTACCACCAACCTATCCCGACAGCCCCTACTACTGGGAGGACCCGTTTGTCACCAACGGAGCCACACCACACTTTTGGGATTCATGGAATTTGTTTCAATTACAGATAACAAAAATAGGGTTGAACCTGTTAAAACTGCTGATAAGCGGCTTACAACTGTCCGTATTTTTTCCGGTGATAATAATTGTGGCAGCAATAAAGCTCTTATCGGCAGCCACAAAGGGTGCCGGCGATAAAGCATTGCAACTTGTAACGGTTTCATTTTTACTATTCCCCTGCGGGTACCTACTTATCAATTTCGAATCAAGGTATATTTGGTTTATGATGCCGTTGGCGCTGGTGATTGCAATAATAATCGCAAAGCAATTCCCGTATAAGCCATTACGCAACAAAACACTTATGACCCTGCTCGCGCTAAGTCTGTTGGCCTACCCATTGCGAAGCATGAAAAGAATGTATAACGTCGGCAAGGCTGAATACGAATTTGCACAACAACTGAAAGCAAAAAAGATAACGGGCAGCAGCATGATATCGAACCTGCACCAGCGAGTCCTGTCAAAAATCGCCTACTTTTCGGGTAACCGTTTTTTTGCAAACATCAAGCAACTGCCGGAAAACTATACTACGGCTGAAAAGCAAAAGAACACCAAGGCACTGCTCGACGAAGCGAAAAAGTATAAAGCAACATATTACCTGTACTCAACCTCGAAAAATAATATGCTGCGCAGCCCCGACTTTGATTTGATATTTAATGAAGACCTCGAAAGCGGAAAGGGAATAATTAACCTGCCGATTGAAATGGTCTCAGCCGATTCAAGCCTGATACTGTATAGATTAGAGCGGTAACCCTATAGGTGATGGTCGACCAGGTGCCGAAAATGCACCAACTCTTCCTGAAACAATTCGGACCGCCGTAAAGTAAGGTTATCTCCAAAAATAGCATCCGGCAAATGGAGGCTAACATGACCGACATAGTCGTCGCAAAGCGTAATTATATCGTATTTGCTGATCGGAAACGTCAGCGTTACACCCGGAATATTTTCATTTTCGGAACGGGACCCACACCCCTTGCAGCTTCTTTGCAACTTAGTGTTGTAAAGGTTAATTGTCTCGCTATGCTCCGGTTCAATTTCGAAAAGAGCACCCTGAGTTACCGAAAAATCAAGACCACCGATACTTACTTTTAACTGTATCTGATAGGCACTATCGGCATAGACAAATCTATAAAATGTCCTCAGTGGATTTCTTGCTGTGGGTCGTTGCAGCGATTGCCATGATGTAGCTATTTCGGTAGCAGCCGCACTACCCTGCTCACAAACAACTTGTTGGCTCTGAGCAACACAATATAATGGTAGCAAAAAAAATAAAAATAGAAATCTTCTCATAAGTTTGGTTTCAGGACTTCTGCCAACTACCTCAACCTATTTCCACATATTTCCGTTATTCCAATTTTTCCTATACCATCTTTTTCGGTAGCCGTTGTAGTGCTCCGTCTTCTTTTCGTTGTTCTTGTCTTTGTACGTAGAATACCATCTTCTGTCTGCCGCACACCCATTGCATATTATAGCTACTACTACAATTGCCGAAGCTGCTATTATGGTCTTTTTTAACGTCATAGAATATTGATTGTGAACCAATGGTAAAAGTTGGGTAAATATACAAAAAAAGAAACTCGGGGCTTAGTCGACGGCCAATAAATATCATATCTATAACAATTGCAGGGGCTAGTGGTCACAGGAGGCTCCTCATCTACATTAATCCACCCAATCAATAGATTGAATTTCCTACATAGACCAACTCCTCACTATATATTGATACGTGTGGCAATATACAGATACCATGTCATCGGGAATGGCATGGTTGTATGATTGACAAAGGGAGAAAATCTTCCGATTTTCGGAAAACATGTCCCGAAAATGGAACAAAAATTAGTGTGCCAAAAATTAATTAATTGATTTTCAATTAGTTACAATATTGGCACGTCGTTGGTATTATACCTAGTAAATAAACAATCTTAAACAAACTAAAACTTAGAAAAATGAAAAACATCTTCAAATCAATCGCAATCGCATCTATCGCTGTTATCGGACTTTCTAACAGCTCTTTCGCTCAGGCTACTGCTACCGCTTCTGCCTCTGCCAACATCATCACTCCTATCTCTATCGCTAAGACAGTAGATATGAACTTTGGTAACGTAGCCGTTTCTGCTACAATCGCAGGTACCGCTGTTCTGGCTCCGGCAGGTACTCGTACTACCGGCGGTGCAGGTGGTGTAACACTTCCGGCAACTACAGGAACTGTTTCTGCTGCAAGCTTTGATGTAACAGGACAAGCGAGCTATACTTACGCAATCACTTTGCCATCTTCTACTACTATCACTGATGGTAGCTCTCATACAATGACTGTTGATAACTTCACTAGTGTTCCCGCAACTACAGGTACATTGAGCGGTTCAGGTACGCAAACTTTGAATGTAGGTGCTACCCTTAACGTATCAGCTGGTCAGGCTTCAGGAACTTATACCAATGCAACTGGTGTTCCGGTAACTGTTAACTATAACTAATCAAACATTAAACACCTCAACAATATTTAACGCCTCCGGAAACGGGGGCGTTTTTGTATGGCCACTATGTCAAGCTCTGAAATAGTGAGGTTGCACCAATCGGGGGCACGATGCTTCAGAGCATTAGCACGAAAGTAGACCCTTATTTCAGTTGGAGGGTTATATTGCAGTGATAGCAATAACACAAAAACTAAGAAAACATTATAAGCAGATAACATAAAAGCTCCCTTCCGGTTTTTAGGAAGGGATGCTATAAAAATGCTAAACCATTTTAATAGCCGGGGTGGTAAAGTATTTGAAATCATTAGAAACAATCGCCATGCCGGGGCATACTCATCACAAATAGGCTGTTTTTATATCGGGATGTATTTTAGCACAGGCTTCCCCTACAATTTCCAAACTCCTGCAGACGGCTCGTATCAGTCGCTCGTTTTGTATGAAATCGTCAAAACTATTTGTAGTATACTCTGATTGCAGATACTTACACTCGTCAAGAATATGACGTAAAAATTCAGTCTGCGATAGAAACATACTCTGTAGATTTCAATATGTGTGGACCAATATATGGACTTAGAGACTGGAGTGTTATTAAATCTACTTTGCGACCAAACAATTCTTCAAGGTAATAGTTAAGGGTCATGAAGTTTTGAAATGTCTTTTTATCTTTTTGAATATCTACAAACAAATCTATATCGCTGCTAGCATCTGCCTGATTTCTGACAAAAGACCCGAAAAGCCCGATCTTGATAACGCCGTAGCTTAGCAATTGCTTTTTATGAGTTGCTATGGTTTGAAGTATGGCTTCTTTAGTAAGAATCGGAGACATAAACACGATTGTCTAAGGCAATGTAAATATACAAAAAAAGCGTCTTAACTTAATCGCTCGCTCCTGATATTCGTAAGTACAAATATATCTCTGACTAACATGGCGTAGTCCTGAAATAGAGACAATCACAAAAACGACACCGGATAGTTTTACCAGACGCAACATTCATTAATTAGTCTTTCCAAATTATCAAAGACGCAAACTTGCACCAAATAACCCCTTTCCCATAATTCTAAAACCCAACTCGCTATATACACCGACTTTGGGAGTGACCATATACCTGCACCCGATAAAACAAAGCCCGGGTGACCCAATGCCGTAATGATTATTGTATGCCGGGTACTCATCAAATTTTTGATATTCATCGTAAATATCGACGGCTATTCCTGAATATATATCTAAATTCGCTCTGTTTACATAATGATAGTCGAACCGGAGGCCGGCTGCAAATACAGAATACCACATCCTGTCTTTAAGCGTTTTTTTGGGTGACGACCGGTGGTCAACGAAGTAATATGCGTCTGTTTTACCCATGGCATAGCCAACATCCACTCCCAATGTCAGCCGCTTGCCGATGGCATACCGGTAGCCGGCCACAACAGGCCCCACAAACCAACCCGGATGTCCGGACTTAAATGAATTCCTAAACGAGTATCCAAGGTACAAATGATGGGAGTGCTTCTTTACAACCTGAGCTTTCACGGTGCCGAATATGAAGCATAAGAAGAACGTGCCAATAATAGATATATTTTTCATTTTTGGGTATTTTGTATCCATTGATTACTAACTGCAAAATAGCGCAAATGTATTGCAATAGCTAATATTTTACCCCCCCCCCCCGGAAAGCAGTACTTTGGCGTGACGGGGAATATTGGGTTGTTACTGGCGATACGTTCGCCATGACGGGCATACACATTGCAAATGCGTACGATCGGGGCACGCAAGTCAAAAAAGACTTGCGTAAGACAGGGCTTCTCATTTCTACTTATAGCAAAGCACATATAGCTCCGTAATTTCGTCATTAGTATCGTTTTCGTAAGTTTACGCTAGTAAGTATAAGAAAAATAGAAATAAACTTGACGAACAAATCCATAGCGGTACTCCCATTCGTAAATATGAGTTCGGATATTGAGAATGAATACTTCAGCGATGGCATTACTGAAGAGATAATCAATGCCCTAACCACCGTGAAGGGCTTGAAAGTCATTGCCCGCACATCCTCCTTTGCATTTAAGAATAAAAATATAGATGTGCGAACAATTGGTAATCAGTTAGGGGTAAGTTCTATTTTGGAAGGGAGCGTCCGGAAAGCCAAAAACAGGATTCGCATTACAGCGCAGCTAATCAGTACTAATGACGGTACTCACATCTGGTCAAAGAATTTCGATCGGGATTTGAAAGACATATTTGCACTGCAAGACGAAATAAGTTTACGCATTGCTGACCAAATCCGGGAAAATTTTGGCCACATCAATATTCGGGAACATCTGGTTGAAGCACCTACACAAAATATCGAGGCCTATAACCTTTATCTTAAAGGTCGCTATCAGCATTTAATGTGGGATGGACCCGGAATCGCAAATGCCATAGAACTATATGAACAAAGTGCAGCGATAGACCCCTTATTTGCTTTGCCCTACTTTGGTCTGGCGTATTGTTATGCCATGGCTGGATCTTGGGGAACTAATAAAGGCTTATTGCAGACGTCAAAAGAGAATCTCAGCAAAGGTTTTAATCTGGACAACCAATCCTATATAGGGTATTTTAGTAAAGGGACATTGCATTTTTGGGGGCATTGGGATTTCATCAATGGGCATATGTTTTTAAAAAAATCAATAGAACTTAATCCGTACTATACGGAAGCCGAAGAAGCCTTATGCGAGTTGTACACAGCAGTAGGCTTTTTCGAAAAAGCGCTCTGGCATGTTGACAACATTTTAAAAACGAACCCTTTATCTCCTAATCATTATTTTACCAAAGCAAATATTCATTATTTAAACGAGGACTACACGAAAGCTTTAGCATGTATAGAGACCGCCTTGAGCATCAACCCAGATTTTACACATCCCATCGCATTAAAACAACTTTGCTTAATTCTCTTGAAAGATTATGAAAAACTGAATAACTTTCTAATTCAAACTCCTTTGGCCGAGAAACCAGAGGAGTGTAGAGTTTTGTACAAGTTGGTTAATCGGGAAGATAAGATCGATATTGATATCAGTAGGGTTAGCCTAATGATAAAAGAAGATCTTGGGTCATCGCTTTTTCCCTGGCAACTTTTTTTGTTGGTCCATTTGGGCAAACACGAAATGGCATTGGACTTTTTGGAAGAAAACGTCCGGTTGCGTACCGGCCAAATCATAAACTTCATGCATATTCCGCTGCTTAAACCCTTGCACCAGTACCCAAAATTCCAAGAGTTACAACAAGCCGTTTTCCGTGTAGAATTACTACCAACTAATCCAGATAAACAAATACAAGTTCCCACTTCCAAAGCCTTAATGTCAGTTGCTGAAATCGACATGGTTTTAGCAACCTTTGAAAAAGGAATGGAGGAAGAAAAGTTGTTTCAAAACCCGGCTTTATCTTTACGCGAGCTGGCCGAAAAAATGAATGTTAGCAGTAACAAGCTTTCCTGGCTACTGAATGAGCGAATTGGCCAAAACTTCAATGAATATATCAATAGTTTTCGTTTAAGGGACTTCAAAGAAAAAGCCCTAAATCCTACCAATAGCCACCTTACCCTTTTAGGACTAGCTTATGAAAGCGGCTTTAATTCTAAATCTGTATTCAATACTTATTTTAAAAAAATCGAAGGGATGACACCTAAAGCTTGGTTGCGGTCTAATCGATCTTAAAACTGCTTAAAAGGTTTCATATCTCACTATTTGGTTCGGAATTATATTCCAGAACTATTCACACTTATTTCCACTCCACCTTTGCATTGTCAATTCGATAAAACAAAGTAAATAATTAAGGGGTGACGATTCCTTTCTCCTTTACTAAAACAACTAACAAAAACGGGAGTTGCTTTGTTGAAATCGATTTTTTTAAAATTATTATTAAATGTCATGAAAAACTTAATTACAATTCTATTATTTTCTTGTTCGCTTAGTGCATTTGCTCAAAATAAACTGGTAAAAAATACGGGAAGCGATGTGAAGTACAAGTATAGGGTGAGTTTCCCAATCGGCAATTTACCCCAGTTCGTTACTAGTGACTGGAACGACAGACAAAACACACAGCACATTGAGCTTCATGTAAAACGTAATTTAGACAATAAAAACATCATTGGGATAAAGCTTGCCACATGGCGACTATTTCAACCTATGGGAATTGTATGGTGGGATGGACTTTTGGATAAATTAGAAACTGAAAGCGAATTTTACCCCGGCTTTGTGCGTTATACAGGAATTGGGATGTCTTATCAACGTATGCTATGGAAGGGACTGTTTACCACGGTAGAAGTTTTACCACAGTATAAAACTTATTTAGAGATGAATAATAACAAGATAAAAAGTGGTTTTCAGGTATATACCTCTTTGCATCTTGGCTATCACATTGCTTTTGGAAAGAAAAAGCGCTTTTTCATAGAACCTCAGGTGCATTCTCAATTTTGGGCTTTAAGTACCAAAGCACCGGCAAGTTTTAAGGCCTTAGATGACAAATGGAGAAAGTATTTCCTATTTGAACCAAGCCTGTTCGTTGGAATAAAGTTTTAGGCTATTGTCTGACAAGCCAGGATTCACAATTCCTGGCTTGTCAGATTATTAGTACAAAACAACAAATAGCATATCCTGCAAAAGTGAACGACATGAAATAGCAAAGGGACTTAAACAATCCCGGACCTTTGACGAAGCAGTCGAAAGAAGAAAGTCCATGAAACTTAAGTTTACTCCCAGAATAAAAGGATGGCGGACTGCACATTTCAACCGCCTAACAGGAGCTATCAGAGACGCGTACTTACACCTACCACACCCCTGCCCAAATATCGGAAACCCAACTCGCTATATACACCGATTTTGGGAGTGACCATATACCTGCCTCCCACTACACAAATACCTAAAGAGCCCAAGGCGTTTTTACTATTGTAAGCCGAATACTCATCATAATTTTGGAACTTCCAGTAGCCTTCTATGCTGAGTCCCGAGTATATATCCAACTTCGTTCTGTTGATGTAATGATAGTCGAGCCTGAAGCTGACTGCATAGACAGAATACCGCACCCTATCGGAAAGGATTACCGGGGGCGACGACTGGTAACCTGTGAAACTAAATGCATCTGTTTTACCCATGCCATAGCCAAGTTCCGTTCCCAATGTCAGCCGCTTGCCGATAGCATACCGGTAGCCGGCCAAAACAGGCCCCGCAAACCAACCCTTACGCCAGGAGTTAAATGAATTCCTAAACGAGTAACCAAGGTACAAATGATGGGAGTGCTTCTTTACGACCTGAGCTTTCACGGTGTCGAATATGAAGCATAAGAAGAACGTGGCAATAATAGATATAATTTTCATTTTAGGTATTTTGCGACCATTGATACTTAGTGCAAAATAGCGCAAATGTATTGCAATAGCTAATATTTTGACCAGAGGGTGGAGGCAGTTATTTATAGGACAGAAGCATATAGTGCTGCTACGGGCGATACAATCGCCTAGCGAGGCATTCGGATTGCAAATGCGGACGAGTCTTGTTTCGCAAGTCGAAAAGACTTGCAGAGGTTTTGTCACAAGTGGAAAACACTTGCGCCCTTTAGTCGGGGTTGCCAGACTAAACAGAGAAATTATTGCTCAAGTGCCTTTAAAAAGCCCTGAATTGTCTTTTCGACCTTTTCAAACACGAAGCCACTAACTTCTCCTTTTCTCTCAACAACCAATTTATTAATAAGTTTTACTACATCTTGCCACCAAGAATATTCAGGTTTTAAGTTCTCAATAAATTCGGGATGTCTATATCGTCTTATAAGGGAAGTTATAATGTCGGCTTTTTGCGTGTTTCTTAGATTTGTGTACACACTTACAAAACGCTCGGGGTTAATGTGAGTTAGAATAGCTACGTCATAATATATGTTATCGCGTGAATTGGAAAGGGTAAGCTGAGTTATAAATTTTACCGGATCAGAGGCTAAACAGTTTAAAAGTTCCTCAGCTTTGTCTGAAACATCATTTATCTGGGCATCGTTGACAACCTTAGTCACGGAACTAATAAAATCAACAAAATCGGAATCTGATAAATCTGTATATTCATATCCGGCATAGTGATTGCCTGGAAATTGTTCATGCTTCTGCATTACTAGCTTTCCTCTTGACCTAAGTTCATCGAAATTTTGAAGACCTAAAGACTTGATTTGATTCCATTCCTTATCAAAAAGACCTTTTTTAGAGAGAAACTTCAAAATGCTGATAACATGCATTAATACATATTTATCATCAAACTTATAGGTAACTAAATCGTCCCAAACAGCATCTCGGATGGCTACAAAGACATCATCTTCTAGGTTTTCAAACATTAATAGTTTCATCCACGCAGGGGTGTTTTCATCATGAAAATAGCTGCTTGAAAGTATATTCCTTTTAAGCTCCTCGCAGTTCATTGTCCCGTTATTAAAATAAGCGACAAAAAAATTGAAATGTATAGGGTGGTAATAGAAATTAAAAACATTATATTTTTTCTTTATTTTTTGCGCAATGGTTGGCTTGTTATTAATATTTCCCTCAAAATCTAGCAGAAATAATTGAGGAATATTATTAACGAGCAAATCGCCTTTTTTGATTTCTATTGAAAGAGCGAAAAATAATTCTAGGATGTGGGGCACTAACCCCTCTTTCTCCTCAAGATCATCTGGAAGAAACTCGCAAAATCGGTCAAAATCCATAATTGACTGCTTTAGATGTCGGAGATTGTTATAGCCGCCGTTTCTATAAATTTCTTTAAGCAATTCCATGTTTTCATTCAATGTTCTTATTATGTCCGATGTGCGCGTGACTTCTATAAATGTTTTTAGTGCAGCATCGAGATCTGAATAAATGTTAAAGCTTTTTCCTACTAACTTCTCTTTGATCTGAATGTATGAAAAACTGGTGGCTCCGCTTTGAAGGTCATTTTGCGACATAATCTGTTTTTCGTTTGCAACTAAGATTACTTTCATTCCATAATTCTCTACAAATTGATTAATATATCCTAGTAAGTCAGTCACGGAAATTGAACAACGTTCCAAATCGTCAAATATTAGAACGCGGTTCTCATTAAGTTTGTTGAATTCTTTTAAATTGATACTTGGAATGGTGGAATTGACTGTGATATCATCTTTACCATCGCCATTTAAATCGATTTTAAAAGCCCCCTTTAGTATTCCTCCTAATACTTTCGCAGTTAATTTTGTCACTTTGGAGCTTAGTATCGGATGCATTTGTTCGTAAAACGCATCTTCGATTTCACGTGGTGATGTTATTCCATATAAGCTCACCCGTAAGTACTTGTATTTATTATGTTGAGATACAAACTCTTTGATGAACCATGTCTTACCAGATCCCCATTCACCACACAGCATAACTGCATATTCAGGAGCATTGTTTAAGTCAAGATAGTATTCTAAATATTCAGTGATATGCTTATTGGTATCGGGCATAAATTAAGGATGGTTTAATTAAATTTTACATGAAATTGCATTCTGTGAAAGTACAATGTTCTTGACCAATAGTAAAGAGAAGGATGCGGCATATTCTTGTTCACCGCACTTGGCAAAGTAACTCGCCCCCGCTTAGCGAAGTCAAATAAATTGTGGTTTGTCATACGTCGCTCGACTACGTCACAACGGCGGTCAATCGCCTAGTTGACGAATATAGGATGCCCCAACCGTCGAAGCCGAGTCTTATGATGTCGCGGTATCTTTGCCACAAAGGGTAATTTGTGTAACATAGTTGTGTAACATTTGTGTAGCTTTTTATTTAGACTACGTAAAACTACATCGAAGCAAAAAAAACAAAATACACCTGAAAGGTTTACTGGAAAAGGAACAGGAGCGAAAAACCGCTCCTGTATTGTGTTTCAGCTTTTAGGCTGTGTAGTCCGACTAGGATTCGAACCTAGACTAACAGAGTCAGAGTCTGTGGTGCTACCGTTACACCATCGAACTATTTTCCGCTAACGGGATGCAATGGTAAGCATGTTTTTCAAAATTTCAAAATCCAAAACCACAAGCGTTGTTCCTTCCCTCAAAAAACAATTAAAACCATTCCAGCCAAGTCACACCACTTCCATTATTTCATTGCCAAATTGCCTCATTGTCACATTATCGAATTGCCTCACTTCCGTGTTTAAAAAGCCCTATTGATGCCCACTACATAATGCAATGCCGCATACTGAGGGTTGTTGTATGGTGGTCGGTTCAGCAACACAGGAAAGTCTATCCGGATGGTAAGCGGCTTTGCTTTTTCAAATACACCCCACTTCTTAATGGTAAAGGCGCACCCCGCACCTGCATCGGCATGTATAGTGCTCCATGTTGTGGTAGGTGCAGTCATGTGAAAATTAGTCGGGTTATACCTGCTTAACTCCATCACACCTGCATCTCCGAACACATACATATCCATGTGCAACCAATTGCGGGTAAGCTTCGGACGCCATTGAATGTAGTTCTGAAAACCTATCTCCATATTTACGGCAGCACCGCTACGCCCTTTGTATCCGGTCAGTAAGTTACCGTTCACTTCATCCGGCGCATAGTAACCGGCATATCCTCTGAGATTAAGCCCACCACCCTGCTGATAATGGTTTACATCGTATAGCGATGTTCCCTGCCAATCGTCGGGCGCAAACCCTACACTGCGGGTGTACTTGTTTTCCATCTGCTCCTCAGGATTAGCGCCTGCCATATACAGCATGCTTTCGTATGGCATTTGTCTGCCCAAACCAAACCGCCCGAACACGCGCGTACGAATGTCTAACAAGTCAAGCTTGCCGTAGTTCACAGACTCTAACTGCGCATAAGAATAAGAGAATGGCAAAGCATCTTTGGCAAGGAACGGCGCTCTCAGGTTGACTCTGTACCACCCTCTGCCATGTGTGTAATTATAGTTGTGCGTCCATGCCACATTCAGCGTATTGTTCTTTCTGCCGGGGCTGCTACTCCAGTCTGCCGGGTCGTTCAGATACGACAATTCATTAACCGATGGTCGCCACATCATCAGTCCGTATAGCTCTATCTTGTTGTTGCCGGTTACCGCCCAGTTAAATCCACCTCTGTTGTACCACAGCCCGTCTAAGTATCTTGAATTTATCTGCAACTCTAATTGCGACAGATTTCTGGTTATCGGCGAGTTGTAGTTAACGCTGTAGTTGACGGGCTTGTAGTTGGCATAATAGCTCTGCCCGATGTACGACTTATATTTATCGAACTGGAGCATATGCGTATTCCACCATACCGAGGCATCTATTTTATACATCGTAGCCAGGTAATCGCCATTAAAATGTACACCGGCTTTGATACCGTCTATGGGGTTCCACCAGGCATCAGGACGCACATACATACGGTATTGTCGTCTGTCGGTACGATTTCTTAAACCACCATCCAGCTTTGTCCTGATAGCCTTAGGGCTTACCGGCATACTCCTTGTTTTATAGTTATCCACCATATTCCTGTCTGCCAGTCGGTAGGTAGTATCTATTTGTACATGCTTAATCCCTCCCGGCACGCTGATGTGCGCTGTGTAGGTTTCGTTCAGCTTTCCCCAGCCAAACCACTTCGGCAGGGTCTCTGCTTCTGTTTCCTTCTTAAACCAGGTATTCGGAATATAGAAGCTATGCTGACTACCCCGCTTGTCGGTTACGGTAAAGTCTATCGGCATTTCCATTTGCCCCTTGCGCTTAAACGTTACGGCAAAGCTGTCGGTTCCTCTGATTTTCTTTATTCTGCCTACTGCATAATCCAGCGGCTTTGTGGTTTCAAACCACTCATCAAAGAACCATGACAGGTCGGCTTTAGTGAACTGAATAATGGAGGCTCTGAAATCCTCAAAGTATGGGTGTGCAAACTTCCATTGGTCAAAGTAATGAGACATGGCCGCTGCAAACAACGAATCGCCAAGCACATATTCAAGGTTGTATAGCATGGTAGCTGTCTTATAATAAACAGCGCCATAACCACCGCCATGCCCCAGCGCACCATTAAAATCATCTGAGTGTGTGTTTATAGATACCTCATCCTGCTGAAGTGCGGTCTGGGTGTATCTGTTCAGGACTCTCAGGTCCAATGCGTCAGTAGGTTCTGTAAAGTGATTCCTGTATCCCGATTTTGACTTACTCTCCACCAGGTTATTACCATCTATTCTACGCAAACCATAAGCGGTCAGGAACTGTGTAAACCCTTCGTCCATGGCGGCGCGATAGGTTTCGTTGTTTCCTACCTGGCCGTAAAACCAGTTGTGCGCTATCTCGTGCACCAGCAAGCCCCTGTAACCCGGATCAGAACCACCATCCAACGTCAGCATAGGATATTCCATACCATCAGCTGCATCGGCTGCAACAATCTTGGGGTAGCAATACATCCCTATCCCCTCAGAAAATGTTTTTATGATTTTAGTAATATACTCAGGTGCATTCTGCCAGCCGGAAGCATGTGGCTCCTGTACGATAGCTACGCACTCTACCCCATTCCAGTACGCCGTACCGATACGATAGGTAGGGTCAGCGGTAAAGGCAAAGTCATGCACATTGTTGGCGATAAAATGCCATTCTTTGCGCTCCCCTTTTACATAGGGAGTAATGACAGAGGGCGCTTCATTCCACTTTTTATCAGCGAAGTTTTTTATATTCAACTTAGCACGAAGCGTATCGGGCAATACCTCTTTTCTGTTCTGCAACACGCCACTCGCTTCTACTACATAGTTTGATGGGAAATCCAGCGTTACATCATACAATCCATAATCGCCATAAAATTCATGATTGAGGTGCTGATAGGTATCCCAACCATGCATACGGTCATATACACTCAATTTAGGGAACCACTGGCAGCCATTATAATGCACGTACCCCCACGACTTGTACATCTTCATCCGGCGGCGTGTGTCGCCTTTATCATAATAGGTATTGAACCCCATCTTTATTAGTGCCTTCTTGCCGGGCAATAAAGGCTCCGGCAGGTAAACTTTTAGAATGGTATTATCGAGCTCAGATGTAGCATAGATGCCGTTTACCTGTATTCTATCTACTGTAGTTCCTAATCCGTCAGACTCATACTTACCCATGCGCGATTTCACTTTGTTGGCTGCTTCCAGATTCTTCAGGTAAGAACCTTTTACAAAGGCATTCTGAAAGAGGTGGAAGTAAACAAAATGCAGTGTATCGGGAGAATTGTTCCAGTAAGTCAGCTCCTCAGAACCTTCTATGATGTTTGTTTCTTCGTTTATCCGTGCATGTATCTTGTACTGTACATCCTGTTGCCAATAGGCGGCATCCGGCTTTCTGTTCTGCCAGTAGTACTTATTGGAACTGTTGCGATAGTCATTATCATTCCATTGGGCAGAAGAATTAAAAACAATCAATAGCGAAAGAAACGTAAAAACAACCTTATGATTCATATGTCAGATTTGTTGGCAAAAGTAAAGTTTAAATTGTAAAAGTCACTCCCCCGTAGCAGGGGGTATATAATGTAATGACAGGCATCTGTCGCAATCCTGATAAGAATTATTGCGTTATGTGACCATTGTCACCAAAAAGGTTGGCGCAATAGCGGACATTTGTAATAACAAAAGCAAACAACTACTATCAATATGGAAACAACAATGGAAACACCAATTACAATGATGCCAAGAATAGGCGATCAGGCTCCTGACTTTGCAGCAGTAACAACTATAGGAAATCTGCAATTCAGCGACTACAACAAAGACAGTTGGGTATTGCTGTTTTCTCACCCGGCCGATTTTACGCCGGTATGTACTACCGAGATGTCTGCATTTGCACAAGAGGAAGACTATTTCAAATCCTTGAATACCAAGCTGATGGGATTGAGTATAGATAGCATTCACTCACATATAGCCTGGGTAAACAACGTGAAGAAGCACATGGGCATACTGATGAAGTTCCCCATTATTGCCGACATAGATATGAAGGTAGCAAAGCTATATGGCATGTTGCAGCCCGGCGAGAGTGAGACAGCGGCAGTAAGGGCAGTGTTCTTTATAGACCCGACCGGCAAGATTCGCCTGATTATGTACTACCCGCTGAATGTGGGTCGTAATATGGAAGAGATAAAAAGAGCGCTGATAGCACTACAAACCAGCGACGAGAACAAAGTGGCAATGCCGCTCAACTGGAAGCCGGGCGATAAAGTAATAGTGCCGCCACCAAAGACGGTAATGGCAATGGAAGAGCGCGAAAACAGCGATTACGAAATGGTAGACTTCTACCTCGCAAAAAAGAACTTATAATAATTTAAGATGGTTTAGTTGGTAGGTTACCCGGTGTCTGTTATATACGGACGCCGGGTTTTTGTTTTTGGGTTTCCGTTAGTCCTATTTGCAAGCGTATGATACCAATTAGAATTCTTAAACGGTTATCATGAGTTTCACGCAAATAAAGTAGGTTGTGAAGCTTGTTGTGACGCTACGTTTGATATCCACAAATTTGCCCCTAGCCCCGGAGGGTGACATGATTCCTACCGTGGTTATGGGTTGCGCAATGAAAAGAATTGTTGGATAGACGCACCCCCACGAATAAAAACCACCCCGTCAGCAAAAAATTCTTCGCTTTTTTACTGCGTCCCCTCCTTGAAAAAAGGAGGGGAGTTCTCATGTGGTTTGTTCGTGTTGTTTGTTTTTTGGGAATGTGCCAATACCAATAGCAACAATATAAGACGCCAAAACAAATGCGTTTTGCTTATTGCGTATGGTCGCTTTACTATAATGTATCAGCAATAATGCTAACTTTAGCAAAAGCAAAAAATATGAGGTACAAATTAGTACTGTTGTTGCTTCTATTAATAAACACCACTCTTGTATCAAATGCACAGGATTATGACTCAGCTTATACGCTACCCCCAACCATAAAGAATTCTGCCATCAGGAATATAGAATTGGCAGATAGTTTCTCAAAAATAAGAGGCAGTGTCAGTGCCTCGCCGAAGGCATCACCGGGACCCGAAGGGACAGACACATTCGTTGAATACGACTCCGATAGTACTACGTATCTCTTGCTTGAGCCTACAAGTAAAAAGAAATTCAACGTTTTCAGATTTACATTAGACAATTATTATTGGATAACGCTGCAGATACTAACGATATTTTTTATTTGGCTCAGGCGGCATATGCGAAAATAGAGTGGAACATTCCCAATAGCTTTCTATTCTCCAAGAATGAGGGTCATCATCAACATCTAAAAAGGCATCTGGCATATTGATTTATGCGGTGTAACCGAAGTGTTTTCTCTTGCTAAAAGTGACAATTGGCGCCTGTTTGGCAAATTTCCCATAGCCCAAAGTAGACATACCCATCAATCGGAAATCCCCATGCCAAATCTATCGATTCACGCACAAGACCGCTAATACAAATGCGTTTTGCTTACTGCGTAAGGTACGCCTTACTAAAAGGTATCAGTCAATAATACTAACTTTAGCAAAAGCAAAATGCATGTGGTACAGATTGTTCTTATTGTTGTTTTTACTGATATACCTCACTCCTAACTCAAACGCACAGGATTATGATTCTGCGTTTGCACTTCCACCCACTATCATAAACTCAGCTATTAGGAATATGGAATTGGCGGATAGTTTCTCGACAATTGGGGACAGTATTAATGCCAGCAAATATTATCTAAAGATAGACCCCTATTTTTTTGTGTCGTCAAACAGAACCGAGGCTACAATTGATTCCAGTTTTGTTAATTACCTGCTGACCAACGACGCAATTGCCGAATACCGGAACATATTTGCAAAGGCTTATACCTCCGAACGAACAGCAGCTTACAAAACATTCAAAACAATGTTCAAGGAAGACCAGGCAATCCGTTATAAGTTAGACAGATGCGACGACAGTCTGTCCTGTGCCGTATTCAGGCAGCGGATGATTCGTACAGACTCACCTCATTTTGAGTACCTGCACAGCTATGTTAAACAAAACGGGTGGCCAAATTATGAAAACGGCGCCATGTTTGCGGAAATCATTGCGATGCATGACTATAAATATATGGACTATTATCTGCCCTTTATCAAAAAGTCGGTGATAGCAGGCAACAGTGGCTTGAATTTTTATGAGGGTATTCTGAATCGTGCTAAGCCATCCAATCTGAAAAAGTTATATAGCTACAAAAGAAAGCGATATTTTGATATTAGTTATGTACTTAGTGGCACTCCGGCATCTCCGGCACAAGTAGTTGAAATAAAAAATGCAGTCCTTGAGTATGGACCAATTCGACACGAGTACTTTGTGTTTGAGTCTGCTAATAAAAAGGATTTTGACGATTTTTTAGGCTTTGTAAAAAACGATGACTATTGGTTAGCATGGCATATAATGGTTGACATTGATCGTATTCAGGAAAAATGTGCAGGGGTATATCGTAATATTCCATTCACTTTTCTATACCACAAAGTCGACAGCAAGCATAAAAGGCTGAAAATGTATCTCGCATATTGATTTAGGGTGAGGAGCATATAGATTTTTCTGGACCAAACAAATTTGGTTGTACTTTCTCGTCACCTATTCCCGACCTGAAAACGTATAATGAAGCCCGGCAGTAATAAATCCGTCTATTCCAACACCAACTCCGCCGTTTATCCCAAAACTCTTTGTCACACTATATTTTACGTGCAATAAACGCAAACGAAACGCTAGAAACCCGGTTTCCCGTTGCGTAGATCTGATGAATTCCGGATCGGAAAGACCTTGGCTGGCATATAATGACAATATTGGTTTAAGCGTGTAACCAAATGCGATACCAGAGCTAAAACATACCCTTCCTCTGTTCCGGTAATAGTAGTCAGCGGTTGCCATAAATGAATGAAACCCTTCTTTGTTCTCGTACTGAATCACACCATTTGTGGGACTACTGAAGGACTTAAGACCTGAACCCGAGAAGCGGTAGGTATATTGAAAGCCGAGACCTAATCGCATAGAAAGCTGATAATCTACAGCTGCACTGAACGGCCCTAATGATACAAGGGAGCCCCCAAGGTGCTGAACAATATTCGGATAACCGGCAGTAACTATAGCCGAAACAGAACCTTTTGGACAAGCGACAGGCAGGTCATTCTCTTTCGCAAGTCCAGAGAGACCTGACAGGAGCAACAAGCTGAGGAGTATATTTTTCATTGCTTTTTTTTTGAAAATCATCTAAAAATCAAGACTGGCAGTTATTGGTTATTCTTACCATTAAAAGTATAATGTACTCCCAATGAAAACACCCCGTCCGTCCCCAATCCAATACCACCACATACTCCGAAATTCTCTTTTACCCTGACTTTTGCGTATGCCAATCGTAACCTGACCGCAGGCAATGCGTTGGTAAATACTCTACCTAGTTTATCTGAATGGTCGATGTTATCGCTGAAGTATTGCGTCAGCTTCGGTCGCGGAGCATATCCTAATCCAATTCCGGAGCTGAGACTTACTCTACCCCTGTTCAAAAAACAGTAGTCAACTGTAGCCATTAATGAATGATAGGTCACTTTTCGCACATACTGATACTCATAACTAAAGGTGGCACTAGTACCAGTGCTGACATAGGCTAGCTCAGACTGAATTCCGGAAGAAGTATATTGATAAGTATATTGCAAACCAAAACTGAATCGTCTGGATGCCTGATAATCAACAGCAGCCATAAATGGACCAACCGACCTACTACCCGATTGTACTCTACTGTACCTAATAAAGTTCGGATATCCTGCCGCTACTGTTGCCGTAACATACCCTTTCTTAAAAGCAGGTTCCGGTTTCTCTTTTTTCGCTATCGCTGACAAGCTGGTGATGAGCAATAAGCTCAAGAGTATATTTTTCATGGGTATATTTTGTCGGGCTAAATTTAGTACAAAAAAACGGCCACACAATGTGCAGCCGTTATCAAAATATTTCAACCCACCTCCCCTCCCTCGGAGGGGTCGGGGGAGGCTTTTACGCTATAGTAATGCTATTATCCAGATATACGTCCTGGATAGTGTTCAACAAATCAACACCTTCATTCATTGGCTTCTGGAATGCCTTACGGCCACTGATCAATCCCATACCACCGGCACGCTTATTAACAACCGCAGTCATTACTGCTTCTGCCATATCTGTGGCGCCCTTAGACTCTCCACCAGAGTTGATAAGACCTACACGACCCATGTAGCAATTAGCTACCTGATAGCGGGCAAGGTCAATAGGGTGATCGGTAGTCAGCTTATCATAAACCAGTTTGTTGGTCTTACCAAAGTTAATAGCGGTGTAACCACCGTTGTTAGAAGGCAATTTCTGCTTGATTATGTCTGCCTGAATAGTAACACCAAGGTGGTTTGCCTGTCCTGTAAGGTCAGCAGCAGTATGATAATCTACACCGTCTTTTTTGAATGCGCTGTTGCGCAGGTAGCACCACAATACAGTAGCCATACCCAGCTCATGAGCATACTCAAATGCCTTTGCTACCTCTACTATCTGGCGTGCGCTTTCATCGCTACCGTAATAAATAGTTGCACCGATTGCGGTAGCACCCATATTCCATGCATCCTTAATAGTACCAAACATTATCTGGTCAAACTTATTAGGATAAGAGATAAACTCGTTATGGTTCACCTTTACGATGAATGGAATCTTGTGTGCATATTTGCGTGCTACAGACCCCAACACACCATAAGTAGAAGCAACAGCGTTACAACCACCTTCTATTGCCAACTTCACTATATTCTCAGGATCAAAATAAATTGGATTCGGTGCAAAAGACGCACCGGCACTATGCTCGATACCCTGATCTACCGGCAGTATAGACACATAGCCCGACCCAGATAAACGACCATGATTCATAAGCGTGTTAATGCTCTTGATGGTCTGTATATTGCGGTTTGAATTAGCCCATACATCATCTACATGCGTACCGGATGGTACATGTATGCTGCTCTTGTCGATTGTAGCACAGTTGTGCTCCAAATAATAAGCGGCCTTGTCGGCGAGTAAGTCGTGGATTTTGGAGTTAGACATATTATCTTTATTTTTTTTGAATACGGCTGCAAAGGTATTTTAAAAAGTTTAAAATAGAAAAGGAAATCGAGGTATTATAAGGGTTATATTGATATTTTCTTTTAGTTTTGACCATCATTGCGTACGATAAAGAAAAATATTCATTGGATTGCGGCTCTGCTGATACTGGGCGTATTTGCAAAGCATATTTTCATTCTACATAATATCTTTCACTTCGACTGGACAATCACGCTCTACGATGCAGGAGTGGGTACTGCTATTCTGGCTACATCTGTCTGGGGAATAATATTACTTGTCCGTGCCTACCCCACTACTGCCGCCATTACACTATATGCCTTGTTTGTAGCATTGCTGATAAGTGCACTCACGGCTGTTGCACAATACGAGACACTAAGCTGGTGGATAGATGATCCGGAAAACGTCCACTATAATATATGGCTGCGACAAACCCTACCTATTCGATTCCTGATTATCTGGATATTTGACACATGGGTGGCAACTATTGTTTCTTTCAGAAAGAATATGGTTGTCCTCGACAAACGATTTCGTAAGCAAAGTGATGCTTCTGTATTATTAAAGGAGGCAGAACTATTCAAGCTGAGACAACAACTGCAGCCGCACTTTCTATACAACAGCCTTAACTCGATAAATGCGCTGATACAAATTTCGCCGGACAAGGCCCAGGACATGATAGGTAAATTGTCGGACTTCCTGAGAAGCTCGGTAAAACGGGAGTCAAACGATACTGTAGAACTTGCGGAAGAACTGAAATTCATACAATCGTATCTTTCTATTGAGTCGGTACGATTTGGCGACCGCCTGAATGTAATTTTCGAACAGGACGATGCAAAAGCAACCCTACCGCCATTCCTGTTACAACCATTGATAGAAAACGCCATTAAATTCGGATTGTACGGCAACACAGGTCAAGTAACAATCACGATAAGGATAATGGTAAAAGATTCGCTATTGACCATATCTATCACCAACCCATACGACCCGGACATACAGCCACCCAAAGGAACGGGATTCGGGTTAAGAGGGGTTATGCGAAGACTTTACCTTATTTACGGCCGAAGTGATTTGCTGGAGACCGTTAAGGACGGAACAACATTTACTACAACATTGAAAATACCGCAACATCATGCACAAAGTAATACTGATTGACGATGAACCGTTAGCAAGACAACTGATTGCATCACTGATAAAGCCATACGAAAACTTATCGGTGGTTGCAGAGTGTGGCGATGGGTTTGAAGGGTTTAAAGCCATACAGGAGCACAACCCTGACCTGATATTTCTGGATGTACAGATGCCACGGCTCAATGGGTTTGAAATGCTGGAACTGCTGGACCCGCAACCTTCTGTTATATTCACTACAGCTTTTGACGAGTATGCCCTAAAAGCTTTTGAGGCCCAGGCCATTGACTACCTCCTGAAACCGGTTGTCAAAGACCGTTTCGAAAAAGCCATAGAAAAGTGGATGCAGCTGCTACCTACCAAGCAAGAAGCTAATGCAGCACCATTAATTGAAAACAACATTTACGAAGGCTACCAGCATCGGATTGTGGTTAAGGACAACGGGCTCATCAGAATTATCCCTGCTCAGGATATTCATTATATAGCTGCCGATGACGACTATGTAAAAATCATTACCAAGGCGGGGCAATACCTGAAAAAAAGCACACTATCTCACTTAGAGCAAACGCTGGACCCACAACAGTTTGTAAGGGTACACCGCTCCTTTCTGGTACCTGTAAACCAACTGATGCGTATAGAGCCTTACGAAAAAGAAAGCCATATCGCACTGCTGCACTGCGGTGCTAAAGTAACGGTAAGTAAGTCGGGCATGTCTAAGCTGAAAGGGTTGCTGGGGTGGTAGAATGTCTATTAATTACCAACGGGTCAAAGTGCATCTGGCGCTAAACATCCAAGGCTAATAGCTACGTACAAGGAAATGACATAAAACACCACAATGGCTATTGTGGTAAGACTTCCGTAGGCAATTCCCCACAAAACTGCACGACCGACACCCGGGCTACGCCTGTCGAAAATGCTAACCAAAACAATAAACAAAAAAAGCAAGCACCACATCATTGCACTAAACCAGAGACCATCTGTAGTTCGATGAATGAAAAACAAAAGAAACTCCAGAATAATCGTCATAGAAAAAACGACCCATCTCAACAAGTGCATTTTTCTATTCACTTTTTTATTCGCTTCGAATACAGCCATGCCCCGGCAGTAAGCACGCCGTAAAGCAACACAATAAAGACTATCTGAAATGGCTTGTGCGTCAACTCATACCACAGTATCATTACCGTACCCAATGCCAGCCCAACAATAGAACAAACCGTCCAGAAGACAGAGGAGTCTGTCTTTTCCCGTATCCTGAAGTTGGCAAGCGCCATCAATAGAGAAACCAATAAAAACGTGATACTACCAAATTCAAGAATCAACTCCAGCCCACCTATCAGGATAAGAAAGCACGCCATTGCAGACATGCCAATAATGGCATTTACCGGAATATTGTTGTTCCTTCGGGCAAAGATAGCAGGAAAGTACCCGTCTTTAGCTATGACCGCCGCCTGACGGGACGACCCGAAAACAGTACCACTAACCGCGCTGCTGGTAGCCAGCAATGCACCTGCTATAACCATATACGCCCCCACATTGCCTATTGCAGCCTTAGCCCCAGAAGCCAATGCAAACTCTTTGTTCTTTATAAGGTCACTCAGCGGAATGGAAAACAACGCTCCCAAAGAAATTACAACGTAAATCAGAATAGCCAACGCGATAGCGAGGTAAATAGCTCTCGGGATGTTCTTCTCCGGTTGCTTCATTTCGTTAACCGCATTGATAACCAGCTGAAACCCCTCGTATGCAACAAATGTGAGGGATGCAACCAGCAGTATTTCTATATAACTGGCATGTTCGGCATCCCTCGCCACGCCTTCCAGAAAAGTTGGAAAACTGGCACTACCGCTTTTCATCAACACAAAAGATATTATGGCCAGTACTATCAATTTAGTATATACCATAAAGTCCTCAATCTTGCCCATCCCGTTGACGCTCCAACTATTTATGAGAGCAAATACGGCGATAACACCTATTGCTAAAATCTTTCTTACCCATACGTTCTCTGCATATGCTGTGCTGCTTATTGCATACGACGAAAAGGTGTATGCATACAAAGCAAGCGTGCTGATATAGCCAAATATCACAAACCACCCGATAACGGATGCCGAAAACGGAGACGATGGATAAGTTTTCTTATAGAAAGAATAAGTAGCACCCTCATCTCTATAATACAGGCCCAGCTTAACATAGGAATAGGCTGCCAATGCAGCTATCATCCCACCCACAATAATGGCTACGGGGGTGAGGTTTCCTATCATAGAAGCAGAAATACCTAATATGGTAAATATGCCACCTCCTACCATTCCGCCCAATGCTATCGCCACCAATTCGGGAAGGCCAAGATTCTTATTGCCGGTTTTATCTTTTTCCAAGTTTCTCTTTTTTCCAATCTGTTTGAACACACTAAAGGTAGAGAATGAAATGCTGTATTGAAAAGAGATTCTTAATAGATTAACATTCCTTGTTTATCTCCGGCACCAGCATATTGGCCTGAATAAATGATTGCGGGTTAAGTAACTTTGCGGCGCAAAACACTACTACATGAAAGAGCTACTAACGCAATATGCGCAATATAATATATGGGCCAACAAATTGATGAGCGAGGCCCTACTGAGCATCGACCAGACATTAATTGATGAAGAGTTGGTCAGCAGCTTCCCTACCCTGCGCATGACTATGTATCATTGCTGGAGTGCAGAACACATCTGGTTGCAACGTATGGCAGCAGTAGAAAATCCGGAATGGTTGCAGGACAAATACAAAGGATCATTTGAAGAGGCGTGCCGTCTATGGAGTAACACCTCCGAAAGGCTATTGCAACTCGTGACCGACCTACCCGATGATGCCGCATGCACCAAAACTGCCCGCTTCTTTGATTACTCCGGCAACGAGCACAATATGCCGCTCTATGAGATACTGCAACATGTATTTAACCACAACAGCTATCACCGTGGACAGTTGGTAACCATGCTGCGCCAGGTGGGGTTGACTACCATCCCCCGAACCGATTTTATCGCCTTTGCCAGACTGAAGTAGATTTGGGGATTGGGATTTTGTCGATTTGGAATTGGGAAGAAATAGGTATCAGATACTTTTGCCGGTTACATATGTGTAATACATAACACCTTAAACGAACGTCTATAACCGGACCGATTATTAATGTGTCTTAAATTTGTTTATCAGCAGCGACTTACAAAGCAAACTGAATTACATATACCAATATTAATTTTAAAAATTCTGAGATTGTCCATTGCAAAATGTCATTGAAAATCACTACTTTTCCTACTACCAATCACTTAACATATGCGCAACGTATTAACTGTGTTAATACTCATAACTTGTTGGCACTTTGCAGCAGCTCAGTCATCTACTGTAGACTCGCTGAAAATCTTCAATCTGCTTGACTCTACCTTTCGAGCAACTAACGGAACTGACCCTGCAGCAGAAATTGCTTTGGTTGCCCGGCTTGAAACAATTGCAAAGTTCCTGAAATCAGATACACTACTACTGAAAACAACTGCTAACCGGGCTCGCTTAATGACGGTGCTCGGCTTTAGGCAAAAAGCAACCGAAGAATATTATAAGACGCTTACGCTGGCAAAAAAGCTAAACCACCCCAATCTGGAGGCAAAAGCAAACTACGAACTGGGCGGCTTTTACCAGCAGCTTGGTGACTTCAAAAGATCGTCGGAATACTTTAAACGGGCACACCACGTAGCCATCTCAAACGGTGTTTACGAAGACACTACGCTAATCAACTGTGGCATTGCCGAAAACATGGCGCTGACCGGGCAAGTTCAGGAAGGAATACAGCTGCTGAAGGCGAACGCAGAGGGAGCTATCAGAAAAGAAAAATATGTTGAAGCTTATGGAGCTTTAGAGTCCCTCGCTTTTGTATACTGCGAGCACCGGCAAAACAGCAAATCGCTTGATTGCCTGAGGGAGGTAGAGCCTTTTGCAGATAAAATAAATAGCAACGTTCATAAGACCACTCTGTACGTACATCTTGCAGAAATGTCTGTTACCGTTGACCAACTGAAAGAAGCTGAGAAATATCTGGATTCAGCATTTAAGTATGTACGTATCATCAACTCGCCGGAATGGTTATATGAGTGCTACAAAGTAAAATCGAGAGTAGCCGGAACTCAGGGGCGATACAAAGAGGCAATGAACGCTTATGAAACATTCTCGAGATATAAAGACACTGTCTACCGAAAAGACTACAACAACAAAGTAGCCGCGCTGACCGCCACTTATGAATTTGAGAAGAAACAATCAGAAATAGCGCTGCTTCAGAAGGATAATGCCCTTCGAAAAATAAAAATTGACCAGCAAAAAATGCAGCGTGACATTATTTTGCTGACCGGCCTGCTCCTGATAGTAATATTGGTTGCCTCTTTCCGTGGCTGGATGAACGTAAAAACCAAAAACTTACAAAAAGCATTCTCCCGAACATTGCTGAAAATTCAGGAATCAGACAAGCAACGAATTGCAAGTGAGCTGCATGATAGCATCGGTCAAAATATTCTTTTTATTAAAAACCAGATAAGCAAACAACCGGATAGTGAAAACAAAGAACGAATGATAGAAACCATCACGGAAACGATTGAAGAAGTACGAACCATATCAAAAGAATTATACCCGAATCAATTGGAGAAGTATGGATTGGCGGCAGCGGTAAATGCTCTGGCAGACAAAACAACCAATGCAACGGGAATCTTTGTAAGTGCCAGTATTGAGGATATCGAACAGATGTTGACAAAAGAGTCAAAAATCAACTGCTACAGAATCATTCAGGAGTCGATATCTAACGCAGTAAAACATGCCCGCGCGCGTGCGGTACGTATAACAGGGTCAATCCAAAAAAGCAAAATAGTACTGACCATTCTGGACAATGGAACGGGATTTGATACGTCTCTACGTGATAAGAAAGCACAATCATCATTTGGGGTACTGAGTATGGAGGCGCGTGCAAAAATTCTGAATGGAAAAATGGAAATGGAAACGTCATCAAAAGGCACAAAAGTCACCGTAACCTTTCCAATACTAAACTATGCTGTATAAAGTAATAATTGCCGACGATCATCCCGTTTTCAGAACAGGCATACGCGAGGTAGTAAGCAATATTGCCGGTGTAGAACTATGCGGCGAAGCCGGTGACGGATTAGAAGCATACCAACTCATACTTAGTACACTGCCGGACATAGCGGTGCTGGATTTAGACATGCCCAAGCTTACCGGAATTGACGTTTGCGAAAAGGTACTTAACGAAAAACACAATACCCGATTTATCATTCTGACCATGCATAAAGACCGGCACTTCTTTGACGATGCAATGCATAAAGGAGCAATGGGGTATCTGCTCAAAGATAGCGCGGTAGATGAATTGGTGTCATGCATAAAAGAGGTGGGAAGCGGTAAGAAATATGTTAGCCCTACAATAGAAAACTACCTTACTGAATATACTGCTAGCGAACACTTCCCCGAAAGTGTAAAAGCCCTATACAATACACTAACCCCAACAGAGAAAATTATCGTAAAATTAGTGTCGCAAAGCATCACAACTCAGGAAATTGCTGACAACCTGTTTGTAAGCAAAAACACTATTGAAAATCACCGGGCAAACATTGCCAGAAAGCTTAAAATAGAGGGCAAAAACTCCTTGCTTAAGTTTGCTTTACTGTACAAAAAGCTACTTTAAACTACATCACACAAAGCGTTTCGAAAACAATATAGTGGTTAACCACTATTGTCCTGCCATATAATAGAATAGATATTTGTGTTTAAGTAAAAAACAATTCATTAATCAAAACATCTTATATCATGAAAAGACTAATTACACTACTTGCTTTGCTTCCTGCAGCATCACTGACGTTCGGGCAGGCTATTACTATAACCGCTGCAGATGCGCCTGTTCCCACCGGCCCTTACGCCCTCTACCGCTATGATACCGGCCCTATTTCCAACCCGGCTGTCAGCACATCTGCATCATGGGATTTCTCCACAGTAACCGGAATTGAAACTGCCGCAGACTATTACCCTGAAACCGACGCTTTCTTTACCAGTGCAGGTACAGATGTGCATACAGACGGCGTAGAGAAGTATTTGAACAGCTCAATGGTCTATTACTTCAATTCAAAAATTGACTTCAACTCATCCGGCGTTTTTGAAAATGGAATAGAAATTCCGGAGCAGCTCTATGATATATCTGCAATTACAGGCATGGCCGGCGATAGCTTGAACATCCCAGCACAGGAGTACATCGTGACTACACCGAAACAAATATTAGCATACCCATTAACCGCTAACACATCGTGGTTTACAAATGGCCGACACGTAACCAACTTCAAGCTGACTGTCGGTGCGGCCGGGTTAACAAATGCACCATCTGAGCACGTATACTATACTTATAGAAAGGATTCTATTGCAGGATGGGGTAAAATGAAAATATACACGCCGTCAGGTCCCAGCCCGGAGGTTGACGTTCTAATGAACAAATCCATTGAATACAATGTGGATAGCTTCTATATTGGTGGTTCGCCAGCTCCTGCAAGTATTCTTGCCGGGTTTGGAATAACACAAGGACAAATAACAGACGCCAGTCACCGTTATATGTTCCTGAGAAAAGGATCGTTTATGTACCTGGCTGCTTTTCTTTACGAAGGCGACAATACCTTTACGACTGCCAGTACCTATTTCTATAGTAAAGATATTAACCCAACGGGCACTAAACTTATAGATAACAACACCTATTCGACGGTATTGTTCCCAAACCCTGCAACGGGCAATGAAATAAACATGATGATTTCCGGACACGCTGTAACTGTGGACGAATACACAATTACCGACATGCTGGGAAGAGTAGTAAAATCAGGAAAAGCAAACCTGAAGCAGAACATGATAAATATACCTCTTGATAATAACCTGCCCGGCGGAGCATATATCCTCTCGGTATCAGACAAAGATAAAATTGTAGCAACACAACAGTTTAGCATAAAAAGATAAGCGACAACTACTACAGATCCTTGTCCGCCTCATAGGGTAAGGTCAATTAAACGAAAGGGTTTCAAGCCTCGGCTTGAAACCCTTTCGTTTATGCTAATGCTGAGAAAAGAAAATACGAGAGATGTAAGACAAACACACTCCGAATAACAAAAATCATGCAAAAGTGCCTGACTAAAAAACAAAAAAGATGAACCTGAAAAGATTCATCTTTTGTTGTAGTGCGGCAGAGGAGATTCGAACTCCCACGCCCGTTGTTATAGGCGCTACCACCTCAAGGTAGTGCGTCTACCAGTTTCGCCACCGCCGCATCTGAGGGAGCGCAAAAGTAAGTATAAAATCAACAAAAAACTAATTGTCCAACCTGCTCGTCTGCAAAAAAACAAAAGTGAGCGGCTCACTAAAAAGGGGGAACAGTTTCGACCCGTTTCGCAATTATCTTTCCACATATTAACATTCCGCCCTCGGCCGCTTTGTTACCCTCTACCTTTTTGCCTAACTTTAATACTATGAGTAAAACCGCACAAGCTATCATCTATTTGGTATCCGGAATCGCCTTGGGGGCCGTACTAATCACTGCAATTGCATCAAAAAAAATAGATCCCGGAACCACTTCGGTTGAAATCTCAAAAGAAGGACGACCACACTATAAATGGCACGCACCTCACCTGCCGGCAAAATTAGACTTTTGCGGAGAGTCAGTTCCTTTAGACGATTGGGATGTGCGGGAAAGGCTCGACCGGGAGCTCACCATTAATGCTTATCTGCATGGCACACAGTTGCAGGTTTTGAAGCTGAAAGGTCGTTATTTCCCAATGATAGAAAAACGACTTAAGGAAAATGGCGTGCCGGACGACATTAAGTATGTATGTGTGGCAGAAAGCGCGCTGCGACTCGAAGCATTGTCCCGAGTACGGGCAGCAAGCCTCTGGCAATTTATGAAAAGCACCGCACCGGGGTACGGTCTGGAAGTTAACAGCGAAGTGGATGAACGTTACAACGTAGAAAAGGCAACCGATGCCGCCTGCCAATACTTCAAAAAGGCCCACGAGCGATTCGGTAGCTGGACCGCAGCTGCTGCATCATATAACTGTGGCATGAACGGGCTTGCAAGACGTGCAGAACGTCAGGGCGAAAGCAACTACTACAACCTGATGCTACCTGAGGAAACCAACAGATATGTATTCCGCATACTTGCGCTCAAATACCTGTTGGAACACCCTGACAAGTTTGGCATGACCATAAGTAACTCAGAGGAATATCGCCCGATAAAGTACAAGACAATAACTGTTTATAAGTCTATTCCGGACCTCACAGCTTTTGCCAAAGAACATCGCACAACATACCGAAAGCTTATTTTGTACAACCCATGGCTGAAATCATACAAACTAACCATCAGCAGGGGAAACAGCTACGAGATACATCTGCCTATGTAATGTTAGGAGACATTCTGTTTTAAGTGAAGATTAATCTATATTTACTGTAGCTAAATCAAGCAACATGTCAGACCATATGGATAACGGCATACAATCCAATAACAAGAAAGGAATTGTTATGCCGTCCGCTTGGGCGTTTGTTGTTTCCGGTTTCACATTTGCCTTAATATATGTGCTCAACACATCTTTCGGTAGTTTACCTGCCATCGGCAAGGTAGTTGACCCAACTAACGGATGTTGGCAAAATGCAGAAGCTATCAACAAAAAGTTGAATAACAGCTACGTATTTCCGGCCCTGAATAACGAAACAAAAGTATGGTTTGACGAGCGTATGGTGCCGCATATTCATGCAACAAATGAGCACGATTTGTATTTTATGCAAGGTTATATACATGCGTACTTCCGGCTGTGGCAAATGGATATGCAGACGCGTGCCGCGGCAGGCAGAGTCAGCGAGGTGGTAGGCGAAACCGCATTAGATTTTGACAGAAAACAACGCAGGAAAGGAATGGGCTTTGCAGCCGAAAACTCGCTTCGGGCCATGGAAGCGAACGTGACTACCAAGCAGATGCTGGATGCCTACACCGCCGGAGTCAACCAATTCATTGAGGAGCTGCACTACAAAGACTACCCGTTAGAATATAAACTAATGAGCTTCCGACCGGAGCCATGGACCAACCTGAAAGTTGCACTACTACTGAAGTATATGGCTGATGATCTCACCGGCCAGACAGACGACATCGCACACTCCTACCTGAAAGCAATACTCCCAGAAGGCGACTTTGAACTACTTTATCCGGACAAGATAGTGGGTAGTACACCCGTAATACCTCCCGGCACAAAATTCGACACCCCGTCACTTCCCTACCCTACAGCACCGTCAGATAGTCTTGCATTCCCGGCCTACAAGACCAGCGACTTCGGAATGGAGCGGGAAAGAGGGAAAGGCAGTAATAACTGGGCACTTAGCGGCAACCGTACCGCAAGTGGTGCCGCAATACTTTGCAATGACCCCCACCTGGCACTCAACTTGCCTTCGCTTTGGTATGAAGTGCAGTTGCAGGCACCGGGGCTTAATGTGTACGGAGCTTCACTTCCCGGCGCACCGGGTGTAGTAATCGGGTTCAATGACAGCATGTCGTGGGGAATCACCAACAACTACCGCGACGTAAAAGACTACTACGAGATAAAGCCCGTTGATGGCAGCGGCAATAAATACTGGCTTTCAGGTAAGCAGCTTGCTTTCAAAAAGCGGATAGAGCAAATTGGGATAAAAGGACAACACGACTTTACAGATACGGTTCTATATACAATACATGGACCGGTAACCTACGACCTTGACTATAATGAGCAAAGAGGTCTGAGGAGAATGCTTGCAGTGTCGTGGACCGGACACAGAGCCAGCAACGAACAATTGGCAATTTATCTTTTGAATAAATCCAAAAATTATAACGACTTCACCAATGCGATTCAATACTTTGAATGTCCGGCACAAAACATGATATACGCTGACAGAAAGGGCAACATAGCACTTTGGGGGCAGGGACAATTCATCAACAAATGGAAAAATCAGGGGCGGTTCGTTATGAACGGAAGCGACAGCGCTACCCTTTGGCAGGAGCTGATTCCAATGTCGGAAAACCCACATGCGGTAAACCCCGACCAGGGCTATCTTGCCTCTGCGAACCAATGTGTAACGGACAGCACATACCCCTATTGGTACAACGGTGACTATACAGAGTTCAGAGCGTGGCGAATAAACGAAGTGCTTTCTAAAACTAACAATGCTACCATAGCAGATATGTTTGCGCTACAGAATGACAATTTCTCTGTTTTGGCTCGCAACGTACTACCTATCATGCTTTCCTACTGTACCCAAATTAGTAACCCACGACTAGATACGCTACGAAAATGGGACTACGTCTTAGCGGCCAACAGCACCGCAGCAACCATATTTCAGTTGTGGTGGCGCAACCTGTACTCTGACATTTGGAAGGACGAATTCTCGCGGGTACCGGACTACATAATACCAACGCAGGAGCGGACAATGCAATTGGTAATGACAGATACGGCCCTGAAATACTATGACTACCGCAGGACAAAAAAGAAGGAACACCTCCGCGATATAGTACTAATGAGCTACCGGGAAACTATGGACAGTCTGGACGTACAGGAAAAAGGTATTGGCATGCAGTGGTATCATGCAAAAAACACATCAGTTACGCACCTCACTAAAATACCAGCATTCAGCTTCACGAACCTGAGAACCGGAGGATGGGGCAATACTGTAAACGCAATGAAACCACATCACGGACCTTCATGGCGAATGGTGGTACAGATGGGTAAGAAAATTGAGGCATACGGCATATATCCGGGTGGACAATCGGGCAATCCCGGTAGTAAATACTATGATAATCATATAGCACAATGGGAGGCAGGAAAGTATTATAGCCTGTTGTTTATGCCCAATACCGACAAACAAAATGACAAAATTAAGTTTACATGGAATGCAAGTAAGGAGTAATTGACAACTTGCATAGCAAATACGAAAAACGTAAAAACATGAAACGCTACCCCACAATACTTGCTATTGTTTCTACTGCAGCCGGTGCCGGCGTGTTGAGCATGTTTCCGCCCTGGTGGTCGGTAGCTATAGCCGCAGCCGCCACTACATTCCTATTTAGGCTGTCCCCGGGGAGGGCGTTCCTCTCAGGCTTTTGTGGCGTCGGTTTGTTGTGGTTGGTTATTGCGCTAATAAAAGATATTGGCAACGAGCACATACTTTCTACACATATGGCACAATTGTTCAGCCTTCCGAATTATGCAGCATTTATTGCCGTAACGGTGCTTATTGGCGGTATAGTAGGTGGTATGTCTGCCTGGTCTGCATCGCTACTTACATCCCGCAACAAACAATAAAATCAAGGCACGTAAATTTACAAACTAGTCGGCTTCGACGACCCAATCTTTCAAACCGTCGCAGGTTCGATACTCAGGAGCAATCCAAAGATAAAATGTATGAAGGTGCTGCTGCATCCATTCTTCAATTCTCATTTGCTTTTTCTGTTGTAGCGCAACAACCTGTATTTTCCCGTAGTCCTCCTGAAGATTAGCTTTGTGAGGCGTAGTTCTTGTTTTCAGAAATACAATTCGGCACGATTTCTCACGCTGCTCATTCACGAAAACGTGAGGAGCAGAATACCCGCCCGGCTTTAAAGTATCCAGTAACAGCACCATCACCGGGTCAAGTTTAGTAATATCTAAATCTGAGTTACCTGTTGAAGGGTCCATTATCATACCGCCGGTACGCTTTGCTGCATCGTCTGTAGAAAACTTACCTACCGCCTCTGGAAAATCCATCTTTCCTGTTACCAAAAGATTTCTGATACTATCCAGCTTCTCGATTGACTTATTAAAATCACCGCTCGTTACTTTGGGTTTAATGAGAATATGACGCACATCTGCCTCATCGCCTTTTCTTTTTATCATCTGAATGATATGATATCCGAACTGGGTTTTTACGATGGGCGAGATTTCCCCATTTTGCAGCTTAAACGTAGCTGCCACAAATGGCTGAACAAATCCTCCGTCACGCGTTACACCATCAATCTTTCCGCCATTATCGCGGCTACCCGGGTCCTCACTGTATAGCCCTGCAGCCGCCTCAAAGCTGAACCGACCCTCTATTATCTGCTCCCGGAGCTTCTCTATAGTTGAATGTGCGTGATCGTCCATTTCCTTGCTGACAGGTGGGTCCACAACAATCTGACCAACCTCAACAGTTGCCGGAAAGAATGGCAAGCTGTCTACCGGTATCTTATTGTAAAACTTCTCTACTTCTGCGGGCGTAATCTTTACACTTTCCAATATCTGACTGGTTACGCGTTCACTCAGCATTTCATCCTTAATCACATCGCGGTATTCTTCTTTTAACTCAAATACTGTCTTGCCTGCCATTTGCTCCAGCTTTTCCTGCGAGCCATACATCTGAATGAAATACCGCAATCTATTTTCAAGCTGCCCTTCCACGTCTTCTTCTGTTACTGTAATACTATCCCTGTCGGCCTGCTCCATAAAAACCTTCTTAAGTATCATTTCCTTAAGTATCAGGCATTTAACACTATCACTTATATCCGGGTTTTGCAATCTTGCTTGTGCAAACTGAATTTCGATATCCGACTGAAGAATGATTCTGTTTCGTCCGATTATAGATATAATTTTATCGGCAGTTTGTTGGGCATACGCCTGCTGATTCGGGGAAGCAATTGCGAACGCAATTAACGCCATCACAATCACATAAAAATTTTTCTTCTTGAAGAAATTCATGAAAAACAGTATAAATAAGATAGCTTGCAAACATAACTTATTTGTCGCCCATATTCGAATTGATTTTTTATTTTAACTTTTATGTAGACTTTTTTGAAATACCCAAAAACAAAAAATTAAAACCGACAGGAGAATAAATATGTCCGTAAACAATAGATATTAAATTTGCGAAGAGTATCTTCGTCTGACGGTTTCGGCCCGTAAATATTCCCCAGGAGTAATAAGAATTTCAACAATCAGAATCGATGAACCAATTCAAATCCGGCATATTTATAACAGCTATTCTTACCGGAATTTTATTGTTGACATTTGCTGTATATGTTTTCCCGATCCCCGGTACCGACTCCATGGTATTTATGCCAACGGCTGTGCTATATTCAAAGGGACTCGGACTGGCCAACCCACTGTACTTTGTGACCAAAATTACCGACCTGACACACACAAACAGGTTTAATTATTATGTGCCCTTCTTTCCTTTCTTCCTGGGTCTGTTAGGGAAAATTAAACCGGATGTAAGAACACTGTTTACAATATGTGCGTTATTCAGCTGTACAAACCTGCTGCTTTACGCCAATGTAATTTCGTCTCGTTTACCAAAGAACATTAACCGGTACATGAAGGCATTGGTTCTGTTGTCTATTACGTACATGGCTACTTACCTGCTGCCTACGGTAGGACGACCGGAAAATTTCACCTGTCTGTTTGTATTTCTTGTTTACATCATTCACTTAAACAGAAAGACGCTTGACAAAAAGGTTCATTTCTTGGCAGCTGCGCTACTTTTTGCATTTATGCTGGCCACACAGATTATCTGTTTCTATTTCTGCTTTTTGATTTATGTACTGTATGACATTATAGATAGCAAGAACGTATGGCTGACAATCGGAAAAAACTTTGTCTTGTTTCTGGTTATTGGAGTAGTCTTCTGTATTGTACTGGCGCTGTCCCCAAACGGGTTAGTTAATACAATTGAGGGTATAGGTCTGCACATTAAATTTGTAATGACACGCAACGACAACAGCCTTTCATCGCTTATATACTTTTGGATAATGGCACCGCTAAACGTTGGTTTTATTGCGGTGTTCCTACTTGCATCCTATTTCTTTGGTGGAGAAATGATGGGCAAACTGGCCACTGTAGACAAACAAAAAAAGATATTCTGCACATTAATAATCGCTGCAATTGCGATAGGCTTATTCAAGTTCGTATTATATGCATCTCCTACAGTATATAATGCAACAGAGTTCATTCTACCACTAACAGCCTATACCGTCTTAAAAATCGCTTCTATCACCCGGCAGGAGAAGCGAAGGGTCTTAAATGCTGTGGCACTTACAACCTATTGCATTGGCACGCTGATGCTATGCAGAGTGACACTACTATTTACCGATACTATGATTTCGGGAAAAGATTATGCATCAGCAAAAAAAGAAGTGCAACAATTTATTCCCAAAAACAAAAAGGTAATCGCTACCAATGGGCTTTGGTCGCTCTTTGACGATGATATTAACAACCTTACGTTATTGAACCTGAATTCTTATAAACCCGGAGACACGCTAATTCTTCAGGAGACTTACCTCCCTTTCCCCCTGCCGGTCGATACATTTACAGTAGTTCATGACTGGCGAAAAAATGAACCGGTAAACTTCCTTGGTATAACGATAGCCGAACGCCCTTACGGATTTGGATTCATAGTCTGTGCTATAAAGTGATAAGTAACTTACAAAGACACAATCGAAATGCCGACACCCACGGCATTTGTTCAAAGATGTTTAGCGCTTTCAATAGCAAATTTTGGCGAATCAATTTCTGACAAAGTATGCTTGCCACTATTGCGCCGGCGTTTACAAGTCAGGTACAGCAGAGTTCGAGAATTTCGCATCATATCCAGACATCCCCAAAATGCCTTCCGGAGCTTTTGACTTACGATGAAGCGTGCAGATAAGCCACCACAAAATGTATGGATATAATAAAAGGGTGCCGTTTGGCACCCTTTTTTATTGCTAATTAAAATCTTAATATTAATTCTTCAGCAGGCTTCCTGTATAAACATCAGCGCCTCCCACTATTCTGTAAAAATATACACCGGGAACCAAATCTGCAGCAGAAACAGTATTTACACTGCCGGCTTTAAGCACCTGTGAACGAACAACTCTACCATCGGCAGAATATAGTTGAAAAGCTACACTTCCGATGTTGCTGTTCTGTAGAACAATGTTCCAATCCTTACTGGTAGGATTAGGGAATATTTCAATTCCGCTAGTTGGGTCCAGCTTTCCTACTTCTGTTAAACCGTAAGAGTACACACCTCCGCCACCGCCGAGATTATTTGACTTAAAGTATGCATATATTGTAGAACTTCCGGTTGGCGACGGATATAGTACCCATCTCCATGTTGATGGAGATGTACTATAAGACACCACATTTACACTAGAAGACGGTGTAGCAGGGAAATCATTATCAGGATTTGCGTCTACACCTTTTTTAACTGTATAGAATCGATAGTTACTAATTGGGTTGTATGAACCGGGAACACTACCGTTTACGTCCAGAGTATCTTTTCCGGTGAACGGGAATATGATATCGACCGGTGTAGAATAGGTTCCTGAGCCAATTGGATCGATGCTCCAATACCTACGCATAGCATAGTTGTTGCCTGTTCCTGCCACGTTTGTAGTACCAAAAGGAAACGCTGTGTTAATTGCGGTCCCGCTACCAAATGCACCATCGGTTGTAACCCTCAGGTTAAAAGCTGAATTATTTATGTCACCTATATCGTTACCATTTTTCTTTATCATCATCAACAAAGTATCATCATCGTGACCGGCTGTATTATTGTCTTTCCAGTAATAAGTAATACCGGAATTAACGTCAGTACACTCATTGTTGGCAGAAGCTGTTCTGTTTGATCTGTTCAACGCAACATCGGGTTTGTAGATATTACCGCAAGTACTGCCGGAATGTGCCAAAGTGTATCTGATTGTGTCTCCCGGCTGAGGTCCGAATCCGTTACTCATACTGATACCTATTCCCGGCTGAAGGTGACAATAACTCATTATTGTTCCTTTTACTGAAGATGACGGCATTCCCGGATTAGGGCAACTACCCTCAAGCGTATAACAACCATCAATCGCTCTGTTTCTGCCTGCATACCATACACAAGCATGGGTGTGAGGAGAACCTAGATTATGCCCGATTTCATGGGTTGAGGCTTCAACATCCCAGCTATAGGTAGGAAAAGGAACCGTTGATGTTGTAGAGCTATTATTAATATTACAAAATGAATACGGGCCATAATGACTTGATGCATTATAGGACTTACAAAGAGCTCTAAGCCACGCAACTCCACCCATACCGGCATTCTTAGTAGTAAGCAACTGAGCAAGGTCACAACCGTATAAATTGTTTTTCGTAACCATACCAAACTTGTCTAACCAGTCATGTGAATCATTAGGCAACCCGATATATTCGTCGCTCGCGGTATTAACCTGAACTTTCTTCAATACCAGCGCAATACCTTCATTCTTATACATAACAGCCTGACTGTTAGACAATGCAGTTATATAGTTGGTGCAATTAGTAACACCAGACTTCTTTTGAAACATCTGGTAATCGGCAACATAAAACATTCTTACTTCTTTACAGTTGTCAAAAACCTTATTTCCAACAATTGTGGTAGTTTTTTGTGCGTTATCATCTTCTTCCGGTCCGTAATAGAAATCATCGGTGGCACAACGTGGAAATTTATCTTTAAACGTCAAATCGTTGTCGTTGTACAATACATAACTAGCGTTATAATCATACTCAGGTCCTACCATTGTATTGGGCTCTAATACATAGTTGCCTTCTCCGGGAATAGAGAATACACCATAAACTTCATTCTTAAAAAACGAGAAAGCTACCAATGAACCCGGATGACCTTTTACAACCCCACGATAATACAAGCCGGGTGTATAGTCCGCTTTAGTCAGATTGTTTTCTGCATCTTTTTCATATACCGTAAAATCATTTGTCAGAATGCTATACTGTGCGATTTCCAGAGTATAAGAACCTCCATCAATACCGGGTACAACAAGACTAACTGCAGTGTTCTTTTCGCTTAATAGTTTGGCTACATGCGCATAGTCTATAGTAAGGGGCTGAGCCTTTTCTACAAACTTATACATTTCCGTTCTGTCATAGTTGTTGTCGGTTTGCCATATATCGCTTACCTGTACAAACGAGTTTGTTTTTTTAACTCGCGAGATAAAACCTTCAATAGGGGTATTTTCTTTTGCCAGTGCAGAGAATCCCTGAAGCAAAAGCATAGCAGCAATACTTTTCAGTATAATTTTCTTCAACATTATTTTTAACAATTTATAATTAGCGATTTCCAAAGATATTGATTTTAACCAAAAAAAAATCAAAACAAAATTCTTTCCAAAAACGATGCGGTAATTCTTAACCTAAGACCGCAGCGATATGACAAACAAAAGACATTTTTTAATAGTTTTTAATGTCTAAAATGTTTATTTGCTAAAATCGTGCCAAACTATCTATTTGATTAATACAATTGATTAAATAACAAAAATTTATTTATCTTTGCAGCAATAAATGGAGCAGAAATCAGTAAGCCCAACGACGGCATCTACCGAGGAGAAAATAAAAGAAGCAGCACGGAAAGTATTCACTAAAAAAGGATATGCAGCTACGAGAACACGTGATATTGCTGAAGAATGTGGATTTAATGTTGCACTAATAAATTACTACTTCAGGAGCAAGGAACGATTATTTGACATTATAATGGTCGAGCAATTGCAAATGTTTGTCAGTAGTATATCCGGATTATTAGACAATCACGAAACGACCCTGCACGAAAAAATAGAACTGCTTATCAGCCACTATATAGATATGCTCATCGCAAACCCGGGGTTACCGGTTTTTATATTGAATGAGATAAACTCAAATCCTGAAAAGTTTGTCTCAAAACTGCAACTTCCTCCCTCTGTTGAAAATTTTCACATTCTAAAGCAGTTAAATGAAAGGGTTTTAGCTGGTAAAATGCCAAATATCAATCCGCTCCAATTGTTCCTGAACCTTGTTTCAATGACCGTATTTCCATTTATAGCGGCCCCGTTGATAAAAGCGAAATCTGAAATGAAAACAGAAGACTTTAATGAGTTAATGATTGCGCGCAAGAAACTTATTCCCATATGGATGAAAGCCATATTAGAAACAAACCCGGAATAGGCGCATACAACAGTCAACTAACGAATTGTTGATTTACCAATACGGAATGTTTATTGGCGCAATTCATTTTGCCATCCTATATTTGACATTCCCGAAGAATGAACAATCAGACAATTGAAACGCAAGTAGTTATTATCGGCGCAGGACCTGCAGGCGCAGGAGCCTCATTCTTTTTGTCAAAATATAAGATTCCACACGTTGTTATTGAAAAAAGCACCTTTCCGCGCGATAAGGTTTGCGGCGACGCCTGTAGCGGAAAAACAGCATTGGTAATCAATCGGGCAAATCCCGAATGGCTAACTGAAATACTGAATCAATCAACTGAATACCTGCCATCATGGGGCATAAAATTTGTTGCGCCAAACGGAAAGGCATTGGACATTCCGTTTTCGCCCAATAGAACAGAAGATTCAAAGGCTCCCGGTTTTACCGTACCTCGCTTCGATTTTGACGATTTTCTCTTTCGTAAAATACCGTCACCATATTGTACCATTTACGAAGGCGCATCCATTGAAAGCATAGAGAAAGGCGAAAAGGTCACAGTCGTAATCAACCACAATGGTGCTGCAATAACCATTCACGCCCCGATAATCATAGGTGCCGACGGTGACAAAAGCATGGTAAGAAAGAAATTCCTTTCAGAAAATACCGTACCGAAGACTTATGCTGTAGGTCTACGTGCCTATTATGAGGGAGTCACGGGGATGCACAATGAAAATTTTATCGAATTACATTTCCTGCCGGAAGTACTGCCCGGCTATTTATGGATTTTCCCCCTACCCCATGGCAAGGCAAATGTGGGTGTTGGCATCCTTTCCGAAACCGTACGGGAAAAGAAAATAAACCTACGAGAGCAGATGCTGTCGGCGATAAAAAACAACCCCGACATTGCCCCGAGGTTTGCCAACGCAACATTAGAAGGAAAGATACACGGCTGCGGACTACCGCTTGCTATGGAGCGGCAGCCATTATCGGGCGACAACTTCATGCTATGTGGCGATGCTGCAGCGCTAATCGATCCTTTCAGTGGCGAGGGAATCGGGAATGCTCTGTACAGCGGCATGCTCGCAGCTATGGCAGTCAATGAAGTATTACCGGAACAAAACTTTTCAGCAGACCGACTACGCATCGCCTATGACGATGTGCTGTACAAGCGATTGGGCGATGAGCTGAAAATAAGTGCCACGCTTCAACGCCTCTGTAAATATCCATGGCTCTTTAACTTCGTTGTAAACAAAGCCCATAAGAGCCCATCGCTCAGAAACACCATCAGCTGTATGTTTACAGACATGGATTTAAGACAACAACTTAGCAAGCCGTCTTTTTACCTTAAGATTCTCTTTAACCGATAAGCAATTAGTCACCCAACTCTATCGCATCTTCGTGCCAGGGGAACGACTCAGCATTGCGACCAAGTTCCCAGTAAAAGCGAGAACGTTTATTGTCGTAATTGCCGACCTCATTCATCGTCTCTGCATCGTATAGCCTGCCATTTATCATGGTATAGCGAATGCTCTCAGTATTGCGAATATTGTCGAGTGGATTCTTGTCCATCACCAACAAATCTGCCAGTTTACCCGGCACCAGCGAGCCAACAGACTTGTCCAGACCAAGGCTCAGAGCGGGATTCATCGTTGCAGTTCGCAATGCCTCCATATTAGTCATACCACCTTGCGCCATCATCCAGATTTCCCAATGTGCGCCGATTCCCTGTATCTGACCATGAGCACCCATGTTTATCTTCACTCCTTCATCTGTCAGTTTCTTCAGGCTGCGAGACACAAGGATATGCCCATTCTCGTACTCTTCTTCAGGTATCATTACTCTATGTCTGCTACGAGTATCAATAACAGAGCGAGGTGTAAAACGCAACAGGCGTTCTTTCTCCCAAACATTGGTATGCTGATACCAGTAGTACTCTCCACTCACGGCACCATAGCTTACAATCAAAGTAGGCGTATTTGCAGTTCCTGAATTCTTCCAAAATTGAACTACATCATTGTACAGCGGCGCTATTGGAATATTATGCTCAACGGTTGTATGCCCGTCCATAACCATACTAAGATTATGATAAAAGAAAGAGCCACCTTCCGGCACAACCTCCATTTTTAATTCTCTGGCAGCTGCTATAACCATTTGCCTTTGTTCGCGACGCGGTTGATTATAACTTTTTACACTAAAAGCGCCATAAGCCTTTGTTCTGCGAAGTGTGCTAAGTGCATCATCCAGCGAATTAATGACTGCTTTAAAGTCTCCATCGGCTCCATACAGTATGGTTCCTGTAGAAAAAACTCTAGGTCCTACCATCTTACCTGACTTTACCAACTCACTCTGCGCAAAAACCATTTCGCTAACTGCCGATGGGTCATGCATCGTAGTGACACCATACGCCAGATTGGTATAGTACGGCCAATGCTTATCAGGTGTCAGGCCATAACGAAAATGATTAGCGTGTGCATGTGCATCTATAAAACCAGGCATAATGGTCTTGCCGCTACAATCGATAACTTTTGCACCCCTTGGCACATCTACTCCGGCACCAACTGATTTTATCAGATTACCTTCAATAACAATCGTTCCGTTTTCAATAACTTCATTTCTATCCATAGTGATGATGCGTGCATTCGTAAACGCAACAACGCCTGTCGGCTTATCAGTCTTCGCTGTCAGCCCTACAGAGATTCCTTTTTCCGGCGCTTTGTACAATGAATCGGGATTACCTGCAATAAACTCGAATCTGTCCTCAAGCTCCACTGTAAAATATTGCGCTCCTAGCGTGTAGTGTAGTCGCTTGCTATCCGCACTCCACTGCAAATTGATGCCTGCATCTTTAGAAACCTTCTTCACCGGAATACTCTTCACATCATCGCTGATGTCTATCGGCTTGCCTGTCTGTGGGAATGCTGCAACATACACAGAATGTAAGTGAACAAATGCTACCCACTTACCATCAGGCGATACTGCAAACTGATTCCCGTACTTGCTCTTAAAAATTACCTTCTCGTCACCACCATCAGGCTTGCAACTTCTGAAAGACTTCTCCAATGACCCAAACAGATTGCCACCAGTCTGAAAATAAATGCGATCTCCATCGGCACTATAGCGAGGATACTCACCTTCGTCGGTAACAAAATGCTCTTCTCCTCCTTCCGCCGACATTTCATAAATACCGGGCTTTACCGTAAATGAGTTACCCATCGCATTATTACTTCCTTCCTTACTATATACAATCTTGCTATCGTCAGGAGCGAACGAAGGCGTGCGATAAATACCCTTCTTTCGGGAAATTTTGATTGATTCTGATTTACCATCAAAACGCAATTTCCTCATACTGCCCGACAGGCTATCATTCCATGTTACATAAACCAACCACTTTCCGTCATGAGAAAACGAAGGTTCAAATTCCTGCCATGGATCTTCTGTTATTCTTGTAGGCTTGCCATCCGGCAACTTCTTTTTATATAGTTGTCCCAGGGCATTAAACACCAACCATTTGCCATCAGGCGAGGTTGTGGCATGGCGAATAACCTTTACTGTAAATCTGTCTTCGTTTATATCTTGTTGAAACCGAACGGCATCAGTTATGTGCTGGTTTACCTTACACGTAAATGGTATCTCTTTAGCATCGTTGACACCGTTTACATTCACCTTTACAATCTTCCCTCCGCTCCATATTACTACATAGCTGTCGTCGGGAGTCCAGGCGAAACCTGTATAGATACCGAACGTAGTCCAGGCCTCCTGTTGGTCTTTGCTCAACTTTTCATAGACAGGCCACTCCTCGCCTGTGCTTAACTTCCGTAGATATAGCACCGACTTAGTACGTACCCTTTTTACAAATGCCATCAATTTGCCGTCGTGGGATATTTGTGGTCGCACGGCTCCGCCGGGACCGCCGGTCACTCGCTCGCTTTTACCGTCTTCACGGTCATAGCGGTTAATGACAAAAATCTGTTTGTTAGGGTCTTTGTTGTACTGAAAAGAACCACCGGGATACACATCCTCGCTGTAATAAATGTAACGGCCATCAGGAGATACACATGGCTCATTCAGGTCTTGCTGGTCATTTTTTCGGGGCGTCAGTTGCAGCCCCTTACCACCGGAAATATGATATATCCACAACTCTCCTGCTCCGAGCGAGCGCGTACTTGTAAAATGCTTACGAGCTACGATATAGTTGTTATCTACCCATACACCATTATTCAGCAGCCGGAAATCCTCTTTGGTTATTTGCTTTGCATTGCTACCATCCTTATCCATCACCCAGACATTGTCGCCACCGCCGGCATCGGATGTGAAAAGTATTTTGCTGCCGTCGGGGCTAAAGCGTGGCTGCACTTCCATAGCCATCCCGGAGCGCAACACTTTTGCAACGCCTCCTGCAAACGGCATGCTATATATATCCCCCAGCAGATCAAAAACTATTGTTTTGCCGTCAGGCGACACATCCAGATTCAACCAGGTACCTTCAGAGACGGTAAACGACACGTCCTTGCCGGGACCACCGGGATTGTTTACATCCCACTTATCTTTGTTATTATCCTTTTTGTCTTGTGCAGTAGCAAAAGTTCCCACCGCTATAAAAACGGCAGTTACCAGCAAATTATACAATCGCATATATCAGAAATATTAAGTCCCAAAGATAAGCGCACACAACGACAATCACCCTAAAACAGGCAGGGGAAGTTTAGGGGTACAAAATTCACTTATGAAACATGTAAACAGCACACCGCCACTGTAGTCGGCATGAATATATCTTGTACGCATTAATTATGCGATGCTCTTATTCGGAAGAAGAATCTTCTTCGGTTGATTCCACATCCTCATCGGCATCTTCATCGGCGCTTATGTGACGTTCTGTAGTCGGGCGGTCAATTATCACCGGATTTTCGTCCCGCACCAACGCTACTTTTTTTTTTACTCTGTCTCCAAATACAAGATTTACGCCCATGTTCAGATTCATGTTCTTACTCTTAAGTGGCGCTACCGATGCCCACCAATTGTCGGTAGACAAATACCATTGCATACCGGCAAATCGTGCAATAAGCGCACCACCGATATTGAAAGCAGAGTTTGTCTTCATGGTATACGACAGGGCACCTGTAAAGTGCTTGCCTAAAGTTAGCTGATAGCAAAACGTGGTAGAGAAGATAAACTTCTTATTATACCCCTGAGCGCTCAATTGGGCACCCAGCGCATGCTTATTATTGAACTTATAATTGCCCATCGCAAAGAACTCAACCGGTAGCGATGTTTTATACGCTTCGGTACTCTTATCAAAGTCAACCAGGTTCTTAACCGAATCTAAATACTGATCTGTAGAGAATGCGCTGGAATCGCCCTGAATGAAATTGCTCAGGTCAAAGCCGTCGAATGTGAATGAATTTGAACTTGCTTTGTAGTTATGTATGTTACTTTTCCAGTTGATATAACCTAAGTTATTGATACCACCGGAAACAGTTATTTTTTCATTTACCTGATAGCTAACACCCAGATCAAGACCTAACCCCGCATTCTTGGTATTAAATACATATTCGGATCCGCTTGGGGTACCCTGTGCCTTATCTGCACTATCAGAAAAACCGCTCGTCTGAACATCTAAGTCGGTTGTTGCAGTGATTGCGTAATAGTCTTCTGCGGTATGTATTGACAGATTTGAGCTTTTTGTATTGATGTTTGTTTTTCCGAACAACAACTTAGGGCTCGCCCCAACGGTAAATCTACCAAACTGCTTGGTGCCATGCAAAGCATACTCTCTGTACCACGAGGCCTTCAAACCAAAGTCACCAATGTTTACCGTCTTTCCGATATAGGCACCATTACCGTACCAAGCCAATCCCAGCAAGTCTTTGGGGTAAGTAAACCTGAAATCAACTTTATCATTTACAGAGAACCCGACAATCAAATCATCGAACGCAACGCTAGCAGACAGCAACGAAACTTCTGCACCGAGGTTCACAACGTTCTTCTTTTTGAGTTTATCGATAAAAGTACCGGGATGGATACCCACCGTAGAGTCATTAACTCTGGAAAAAAGGTCGTTGTAAGTGAAGCCGGAATTGAAAATGTAAAAGGAAGTACCTGATATCACAGGCAACCCAACAGTAACATGAGCATCTGACTGATTAGACGCATTTACCCACTGTGACTGCTGCAATTGCGGCAAAAACTTTAAAGTGTAGGTCTGCTGTCCGTAGACAAATGCCGGCAACAAACACAACGCTGATAATATATATTTTCTCATAAAAACCCTTATCATAATCCTGTTGAAGAAACATTAAGTTTGAACCTAAAGGCAAGCTTTACAATGATGTTATCAGATGATAACACCTTGATGGACTTGTCTCCGCTCGACTTGAGTGAACCGCGAATAACGGCATACTTGACCTTTGGCGCCATGCTGTTATACTGAGTTTTTGTCATATTGAATGTTGTTACCGCTTGTGTCCGACCCGAAACAACACCATCTGCATCTACAGGTGCTTCGCCCACTATATCGCTGGACGTGGGTACGAGAGAATCCAGGAAATTATAGTTTGCGTCGGCAAAATACAATTGAATTCGGCCATACAGCGGGAATGCATTATCCATCAGCATCTTAAATTCTGCTGTCTCCAATATACTGGTATCCTCCGGCAAAGTCAGGTCGATTGTATCCTGAAGGGCAAAGTCAAGGATATTAAACCAGGCCGGAAGCTCCGCGTCTGCCGATAGCGATACGTAGCTGGAGTCGGTAAGAAAACTATAGGTGTTGCTGGTACCTCCGGGATTTATCCTCACATTCCCTCCATATACAACATGATTGGGAGCAGGGTTAAACACCGACTGTATGGTACTGTTGGTACTGTCAATTATGAAATCAGTCAATTGGGTGTTCCCCGCAACGGATGCACCTGCCACAGAAATTGTTGGTACGGTCATCGGCAATATTGCACCTTTGTTTGTGAGCCCGTATATATCATCAAATCCGGCAGACACTCCCAAACCAAACGAATTTTTGAAAGACAGATTGATTTTCGGATTCTGGATATAGATATTGGCGGTAAGCGTATTATCAAAAATTGCTACATCAATAGTATCCGAAGGAATAGGTATAGCATATGTGCCGAGGAACCCATCTATGAAACTATAACTTACGTCTGTCATATTGACGCTCAATGAGATATTATCGCCCGGTGCAAGCGGCTGTCCGGTACCTGCCAATGAGAACCTAACCTTGTATGGCAAATAGTTTTTTGTACTGCCACCATTTGTGAGGTCTATCGTGTAACCGGATAAGTCTATGTTCGCGCTACTTGAAGTGGAAGGATAAGAAATTCCTGTCGACACTTCCAGCACACTACCACCTTTAGTTACGGTCGGGAAAACAAGAGTAACCGAAACATTATGTCTGAAGGTAGAGTTGATAGCAAAAGAAATATTACCCGTTTTCACCGAAATATGACTCAACTGTGCGCCATTTGCGTCCGCATAGTTGAAGTGATTTGAAAAGGAATCAGAAATATTACCCGTAAAAGACCCTGAAGTTTGCGGAATAGACAGATTGATAGAAGGTGTGCTATAACTCTGATTAGGAATAAAGATATAATCTGACGCCCGAGCATAAAACAAATCGCCGCGATAATGCAATGAGTAGAGTCCATCTGGGTCTTCTGTAACAGTAGTACCCGTCTGAACAAGGTTCTTAAGTGTCAACTGTGAGTTGATAATCGGCAATGCCCAATCGGGCTGCCAATTATCTATGGTAACGTTCTTAAAGTCGATATCTTTTTTTTTGATACACCCTGAAACTACCAATGCGGCAAGAGCAACAACACCTAATATACGCTTCATATAATAAAAATAATTTAACAATAGGACTTAATCTGACCCTAGCATATCGTTTTACATATGTAAGTCAGTGATAAAAGTAATAATTTTAAATGTACCATCACAATGAAAATTAGATATATTTTTATCTATTCGATGGTGCGAACGAAACTACGAACTGCCATGTCCCGGCTTTTTAGCTCGGTACGATCTTGTTTTAGTCATTTTTCACCTGTTCATATAGATGCTTATACGCACTTAACTCTTCTGCACAAAGCGACTTATTCCTTCTCGACATCATACGTTCTGCAGTTTCGATTGCTTTCTCAAATCTATGCAACACAAACCCGTCGCTACCACCCCACACAAAGGAGTCTATTCTTTTAGGCGGGAAACCACCGCCATATATATTGGAAAACGCACCGACAACCGTTCCTGTATTAAACATAGTATTAATACCACATTTCGAGTGATCGCCCATCATTAAGCCGCAAAAGGTAAGGCCTGTCGATACCTCCTGCCCGCTCGATTCGTGCCAGACACGCACCTCAGAATAGTTATTTTTGAGGTTGGAGCAGTTGGTGTCAGCGCCAAGATTGCACCACGCCCCTATAACAGAGTTGCCCAGATACCCATCATGGCCTTTGTTGGAATCGGCAAAGAAAACAACATTACTTATCTCGCCACCCACCTTGCATCCATTACCAATAGTGGTTGCACCATATACCTTGGCGCCCATCTTCAATACGCCATTCTCGCAAACAGCTAACGGCCCACGAATTAACACCCCTTCTAATATTGTCGCATTCTTGCCAATATATACAGGACCGGTACTCGCATTAATTACTGTTCCCGCATTCACTTCGGCGCCATCCTCAATAAACAAATGCTCATTACCAACAACAGTAACCCCCTCAGGCACAGCCGCAGTATCGCGCCCTGCAGTTAGTATATTGTAATCGGCTCTTATCGCGGTATCATTCAACGAAAAGATGTCCCAGGTATGCCTGAGCGAGTAAACAGGCTGTTCATAACCAACAGCAGGGAGCGTACTTAAATACTGATTGAACTCATCTATCCTCCTATCTCCGGCAGCAACCCGGGCAGCTATCACTACCCCACCGCCCGTCAGTACGGTTCCCTCAGTCATACGGGCAATAAAATCACACATGTGTGGTGTACCGAAAACCGCTCCGTTAATATATATAGCATCTGAATCGCTCGATGAGCCGAATATTGGCTGCAAATGCTGCTGTGTAAATGTGGCGGTGGTATGTTGTAGTAGTTTTTCCCAGCGCTCACGCATGGTCATTATGCCGCACCTGATATCTGCCACCGGTCTGGTGTGGGTAAAAGGCAGCAGGTTTGCCCTGACGTCGCTATCAAAAAGTAGATAATTCATATTCTGTAAAAGCTAAATACTATATTTAAACAACCGGAGTCAAAAGTAGCAATAAAAAAGGCTGCAATTGTTGCAGCCTTTGTAAAAAGATATATACGAAACGGAAATTACTTTCCTTTCTTCTCGTAACGCTTCTTGAACTTCTCGATACGACCGGCGGTATCAACAAACATAGATTTACCGGTATAGAACGGGTGAGAAGTATTTGAAATCTCGACCTTGATAACCGGATACTCGTTGCCATCTTCCCACATTACTGTTTCCTTTGACGGAGCTGCAGAACGTGTAAGAAACATATGCTCGTTTGAGGTGTCTTTAAAAACTACCATACGATACGCTTCCGGGTGAATTCCTTTTTTCATTGCTAGAAAGTTTTGTGCATGGGTTTTGCCATGCGTGATTAAGGCTGCAAAAGTAGGATATTTTATCAAATAAATACGCTTCGCAGACAAATATTTATTGAACTACATACTTATCAAGGTCGTGCCTTGCTTCCTCAGAACGCTGATACATACCTATCACCTTACCGTCAGGACCTATCAGCATGGCCTGCGGTATAGACTGAATACCATATGTAGCTGCAGCCTGCGACTGCCACCCCCTCAAATCACTTATGTGGTTGGGCCAGGTAAGATTATCCTTTTTTATGGCCTTAACCCACGCATCTTTATTCTGATCTAGCGATACATTCAGTACCGTAAATCCGTTTTTCGCCCCCTTGAATTTCTTTGCAGAATAATCATTGTACAACTTTACCAATCCGGGATTTGATGCGCGGCACGGCATACACCAGGACGACCAAAAGTCAATCAATACATAGCGTCCTTTATTAATCTCTGACAACTTCAGGGTTTTGCCCTCCGGGTTTGGGTAAGCCAGTTCCGGTGCCTTTTGCCCGATCTTGATAGTTGTATTATCATACTGCGCGGTTGCAGATACTATAACGGCTGCTGATAGCAGCAATGTTGAAATCAGTTTTTTCATTGTGTTTTAATTGATTATAAAATTGCGTTGTAAATATAGGTTATCAGCGACAAATAGCATGCCGCTTTGCACTTATTGACGACAGACATAACGAATACCTTACACTTGTAACAGATTTTTAACATAGGTCGCATACAAAGGAGGACAACTACAATGACGGCGTAGTAAATAAAACAACTTGCTTGCAACCCTTTTTTCCCCGTAGTCAAATAAAATGTTGAACACCGTAGTTACCAAACCGAGAATTTTGTTTTTGTATCTTTTGGAGATTGACCCGGCTAAACATAGACAAAATAAATTATTAATAAGCGTTATCCCCTGACCCATATCGCAGTTCGCTAATATGAAATATTTGAAAATGCGAATATTGTATCGATCAATAAATTTTTTTGTCTGAAAATAACGTTTTAAATTAGCAAAAAATTCACCTTGTATGAAATGTAGATACTATCTGATTATTGCGCTGTTTGTCGCCTTTTTTTCGCCTGCATCGGTCCACGCACAAAAATGTAAGCTGGATGTAGATGAGTTGGATCAATTCACAAAAGAACACGTCAAAGCCGGCACCAGTAAAGTGGGCGGAATGATGTGGCACTGGAAGCTGACTTTGAAAAAAAGTGGCAACACTTATGGATGGGAAATGAGAATTGTACTAAGCGGCCATATTCCTCAACCTATTAAAAAAGGAGATATAATATATTGCAAATTGAAAAATGATGAAGTTGTTCAATTGATTGCAGACAATGATTATGCACCGGTTCATGCTGTTAATGGTAGCGCAATCGTTACTCAGTTCGTCCCCAAGGGTTCACTGGACGAAGCCGCAATGAAGGCCTTTAGTAAATCGCCAATGTCTGAGCTCAGAGCCACAGTATCCGGCAATAAACTGGAGCCTAAGATTTCCGGCAAACAAGGAAAGTCCATACAAAGCATAGCAAAATGCATTCTGGAACCTTAGTGTACACCGGTTCATAAAAACATTATAAAATCCCGAAGATTATTCGGGATTTTTTTATTCCGTTTAGCTGCCCGTCAATAGCTCTAAATCCGCAACCCCACTCCCACCCGAAGTATTTTCAAACTAATTGGTGTGACGATCGTTTTACCATTATAGCTGCCATAGTCTGCATAGGTGACCTCTGACTGCAAGCAATAAGAATACTCAAGATTCAGAATCAGCTGGTCGCCAATGTAAGCAGAGGCCTTCGCCCCGGGAGCAAATGATAGTAATAGTGATTCCCGCCAACTGGCATCTACCGATGTTACTGTTGGGGATGGCAGATACATACTTTGCAACATCAGTTCAGGACCAAGTATTACAGAAACCCTGTGCTGATTAATAATGATAGCCGACAATACCAACCCTATATCACTATTAAAGCCACCGGGCACGCGCGTAACATTGTTCTCAGTTGTCCCTACAGACCGCGCATGCCAATTCTTTGACGGATCAAAACAGTAGTCGAGATTAAATAAATACTCGAGGGCAATATGCTTTTTTGCATTCGGGAAAATTATTCCGAAGTTAATGCCCAAGCCTTTCGCATACGGAACGTCTACGTTGGGCACAAAAAAGTCTACAGATGCGCCGGTCTCAAATGTCCGTTCATCAAGATTAGGTCTCATTCGCTTTTTTACTCCTGCAAGCTGTCTGGCTTCAATAATGTACTTAGACTTGGGCTTTAGCGAATCGGACTTAAGGCGCATCCTTCGTTTCTTTTTATCGAACGACGCTATTGCATATCTATCATCGGTAATGGACGCGTACGGGCCTGAATCCTGCGCACCGGCATAAACGGCATTCAGCAGACAACAGGCAAACACAAGTTGGGCAATTGTACTTTTCATAAGATTGTTTAGGCCGACAAGTTAAGAGTTTCTTTTTTATGTTTCACCTCCGTCCGTGTTCTTCTTAATCGCCAAAACATTACAACTACAGACACTACAAAACATGAAATTATGCTCCCAAATCTAAGTAGATTATTTAAGCATATAGCACACAAATCCCCAAAACAAACCAACTTTGCATACATGAACGAGATAACCATTAAAGCCGTAGCCGTACAAGAGCACTACACAGTCATTGCCGCGATGATGGAGGGTTTACATGCCAATGAACGCTCACTACACAGCAGGACAGCACTTTGGAAGGATATAGAGCAAAGCTACATGCGCCACATTACCGAAATGCAGGAAGACTGTGAGGGCCTTTTCCTTATTGCCTATGTTGGCGGTGTTCCGGCCGGCTTTATTTTCGGTTATACCGAGGAAGACGACGATAGTCGGATAGAAGAATACGTAGGCAAGCTGCTATACGTCTCCGATGGGTTTGTTTACCCGGAATACCGAAGGCTGGGCATCTACCACCAACTTAACCACCATCTGGAAAAGCAATTTACAGATATGGGCGTCAAGCGCATTTGCAGATATGCACTGGCGAACAACAATAATATGCGCGCCCTACTGGAAAAAGAGTCCTACACCCTAACCAGGGTACTGTATGAGAAGTGGCTGTAAGTTTGGCTTTCTATTTCGGTAAAGGGTATTAGTTTTGCAGCATGCGTATTCTGATGGTCTGCCTAGGTAATATATGTCGCTCGCCGATAGCCGAGGGAGTATTGAAACATAAGGCAAATGAACTGGGATTGAGTTGGCAGGTAGACTCTGCAGGAACCGAACCGTACCACATAGGGGAAGCACCGCATCGCTTTTCTCAGAAAGTCTGCTTACGAAACGGCATTGACATATCCGGACAACGAGCACGACAGTTCACCGCATCGGACTTTGAAAAATATGACATCATATATGCCATGGCCGACGACGTATACAGAGAGATAAAGAGAATAGGTGGCAACAAGGCAAATATGAACAGAGTAGCCTATTTCCTGAACGAGGTTATGCCCGGCAGCGACGCCTCTGTACCCGACCCATGGTATGGCGGAGAAGACGGATTTACAGAAGTATTTGACCTGATAAACAAAACCTGTGACGTAATCGCCGACAAATACGCACAACACAAGTAATCAAAAGATAAAAAACAGAACAGAAAGCAAATGTCAAAACCATCTATTCCACAAGGCACCCGCGACTTCTCACCCGAAGTAGTTCGCAAACGCCAATACATACTAAGTACGCTTCGTCAGATATTTGAACGCTACGGGTTTCAACCCATAGAGACACCCTCTATGGAAAACCTGACCACCCTTACCGGCAAGTATGGCGAGGAAGGCGACAGGCTTATATTCAAAGTATTGAACAACGGGCTGCACGAAAAGAAAGAAGCCGAAAAGGAAAAACTGAACGCCGAATGGCAGACATTGCTGAGCAAGCCATATGCTACCCCTGTGGTTACCGAGCGGGCGTTGCGCTACGACCTCACTATTCCGTTTGCACGATATGTAGTCATGCACCGAAACGACATTGCACTACCCTTCCGCCGGTACCAGATGCAGCCGGTGTGGCGCGCCGACAGACCTCAAAAAGGTAGATACAGAGAGTTCTGGCAGTGCGATGCCGATGTAGTGGGCAGTACCTCGCTTATCAATGAAGCAGAGCTGCTGAGCATCTATAACGATGCCTTCAGGAAGTTACAAATACCTGTAACCATAAAAGTAAATAGCAGGAAACTGCTACAGGGGCTGTCAGAAATTTGCGGACACCCCGATAAAATGACGGACATCACCATTGCGCTCGACAAGCTCGACAAGATAGGTTGGAGTGGCGTAACAGCCGAGTTAGGCAACCGGGGAATTGATAACGATGGGATTGCAAAATTGGAAAAGGTAATTCAGGTATCCGGTACAAATCAGGAGCAACTTGCCAACCTTAAGGGGTTGATGCAGGAAAGTAATGCAGGTATGGCAGGTGTAAAAGAAATTGAAGACACCCTCGCTTACTTTGACTCACTAAACGGCGGTGCATCCGACAATATAGAAGTATCTGTAAGCCTGGCACGTGGCCTCAACTACTATACCGGCATCATAGCAGAGGTAATCTGCAGCAGCCCCGATGTAAAGATGGGCAGCATTGGCGGCGGTGGCCGATATGATGACCTGACCGGACTATTCGGGATGAAGGACATATCAGGGGTCGGCATATCATTTGGCATAGACAGGATATACGACGTAATGGAAGAATTAGGAACCTTCCCGGAACAACTTGTTGAGGGTACAAAAGCCATCATCATCAACTTTGGGGGAGATGCCGAGTTATATGCGCTTGGTATGCTGAATAAGTTACGTGCAGCAGGCGTATGTTCAGAACTGTTCCCGGATGCCGCAAAGTTTGACAAGCAAATGAAGTATGCCAACAAACGCAGCATACCCTATGTACTGATACCCGGCGAAGAAGAAATAAAAAACAATAAAGTAAGCCTAAAGAACTTCATAACCGGTGAGCAACAGACTTTGTCTATTGACGAAGCTATCACGGTGCTGAAAGAGAATGACTAATCAGAGGAAAGCACTAAATGCTTTTTCAGCATTTCAAAGTTCTCATCGGAGAACCTGCCTAAAGGTCGTAGTTGATCGATATTGGTAAAGGGTCCCTGCGCTTTTCGCCATGCTATAATCTTGTGTGCAGTTACCGGCCCTACCCCCTTTAGTAGCACCAATGTAGCAGAGTCTGCCGTATTGAGGTTTATCTTGTCGGGAACATCGGCATACCTGCTTGCAGCGTTTATATATTGCAGACTTTTACCATCGGCAGTCTTCTTTGGCTGACTCCGCTTATATACGTCGACAGCCTGTATCAATCGTTTGTCCTGCTTATCATTCCTGTTTGGGGTTACCCAGTATCGCATAGTGAAACGGACAGCCAAAAAGGCGACCATCAAAACCGACAAAGCAAGTATGCCGATGCGCTCTTTCCGTGAAAAGGAACCAAAAGAAGAAAACACTTTTTTCATATCCGTTCAGGTATAATCCACTTCCTTTCGCTACAAATATCGTAAAAGATGTAGCGAATCGGTACCGACTAATGTGGAATATCACCAGTCAATGATAATGGCAGATTGAAGCAACTTTCTAACAACAGTTTAATTACTTTTGACAGCAAATGAAAATTGTATTGGAGCAGGTGGGCAAAAAGTTTCAGCGTCACCTGATATTCAAAGGTATCGACCAGACTTTCAGCACCCCACAGAGGCATGCACTTCTGGGCCCTAATGGCAGTGGCAAATCTACCCTGCTCCGCATTGTTGCAGGCATGCAGGCTCCTTCTATGGGGAAAGTGCGTTTCGAAACCGAAGGCGGTACAACTATCAACAACAACGAAATATTTAAGCACATCAGCTTCTGTGCTCCGGGGCAGGAGTTGGTAGAAGAGCTAACTCTCCGCGAGTTTCTCGACTTTCATTTTTCCTTCAAAAAACCAATACAGTCATTTGACACAGAATCGATTATAAAAATATCTGGGTTATCGCGTTCCGCTGACCGACCTATATATGATTACTCGTCGGGCATGAAGCAGCGGGTAAAGCTACTGCAGGCAATATTCTCAGACACACCGGTATTGATGCTGGACGAACCCTGCTCAAATCTCGATGAACATGGGGTCAATCAATATCGGGAATGGATGGATAAGTACTCCGGAGAAAAATTAGTAATCGTTGCATCTAACGACGTACGCGAGTATTATTTCTGTGACGAACGCTTGGTAATGGAAGACTATCAAAAGTAGCCTGAGGGCTCAGCGACATTACCAGGAGTTGTCTTTCCGCTTTTCGATATTAGCAGTTACCTGCGCTGTACAAAACGAGTTAAAGTCTTCGTCGTCGACCGTATTTCCGGACACGTCAAACTGATATAACTTATTGTCAAGGCAGTTGATAGAAAGAATACCGTACTTCAACACTGCTGTATCCACATCGTGCCATGCCACAAACCGCCTACGAGAAGTAACCGGCAACTTAATACCCCCTTCATCTACCTGCACAAATACTTTTTGACCGGCACTACGCTCCCAGTACAACGAAAACAAAATAGCAGCCGTCAATACAGTAAATATTCCCGACGGAAACTTCCATTGCTCATAAAACGATAACGCTGCAATGCCACCGGCGATTAATAACTCTAAAAATCGAAATATAAGATTTGTACTTTTCTGAGTAAGCCAACGATTCTTAAATATAGCCAACACCAATAATACTAATCCTGCAATCAGAATAGCCCCACCCCAGAGTGGGATATCGTAATTGTACACAGCAATGATAACGCCTGTACCCACAAATGCCAATCCACAAAACAAATGCAATGCAGTAATCTGTTGAGGTTTCACCTTATCCCCGGAAACCGGCAATTGAAATTCCATCCGGCAAAAGTAGAATAATATCGGTGGTATTGGTTATTGTCGTGTTCAATTTACTTAGAACTATTGTCGTTACGCTGTCATCAGGCTACAGCCACGCAAAGCACTATTATCCAACCGGCCCAGCACCTCGAATGTCCCGTCAGCTTTCAATACCCCTATATCATCAGTCGCCACGAAAGCACACGAATGTATATTTGCGAGGTCAATCACGTTGATAGCACCACTTCCTGTTGAGCGCACATCAAATGGATCATTGATATCCCTAACCAGCACCCGCATTGTGGAAGTGGCCCTAAAAACACCATCAGCTGCAGCATACGCCTGCGATAGCAGCTCGGTCATACCGTATTCTGAATGAACTGCATCCAACTGCCATTGCTTTTTCAGGATACCGTGTACTTCGCTTCGCGTCAGCTCTTCCTTTCGCCCTTTCATACCGCCCGTTTCCATTACTATTGTGTTTTTCAGCGCCATGGGGTACGCCTCCGCAAAATCAAGCAGGGCAAAAGTCACACCCAGCAACAGCGTTTTAGTGCCTGTAAGGGCTAAAGATTGAATAGTATCGCGAAGATTTTCCCACTCATCTATATAGAATCCGCTTTTAGGGTGAGCACCGGCAGCCATCAGCGTCTTTGCCATATATACCAGGGATGCATTCTTACGCTCCAGATAGGATGGTAGCAGCGCCAAAATACAATAATCCTCGGGTGGTCCGTAAAACTGGCGGAAGCCATTTAACAATGACTGCTCATATACTCTTTGGTCGTGTACATAATGCCGGGACGCTTCTGCCCCCGTCGTTCCGCTACTCTCAAATACCAACTGAGCATTGTCGGTTGTGGCAGGATTAGTGAGCGGGCGGTGAGTTCTGAAAAATGACACAGGAAGAAACGGGATATCTTCAACCGACCTTACGTTTCCCGGACGTAAGTGTATGGCGTCACAATAGGCACGATATAACTCGTTGTTGCCATATTGATAAATAAAAAGGTTGAGAGCATTTATACCAAAATCAGCCGCTGTGCCGTTAAGTAGTTTTTCGGAATTTATTAACGCTGTTTTGTTCGGCGCTTTCATTAACTTTGGTAGTATGAAGGTTCGTTATATATTGTACTTGTTGGCTGTGACAATCGTTGGTGCTTCGTGTCAGAAAAACAACATGTCAAAGATACCGCAAATAACGCTAAAGAGTTTCGGACCTCCCTCCGTTGAAGTTAACAAAGACACTGCATTTCTGGTGTTTAGTCTGCAAGATGGTGATGCGGATTTGGGCCACGACCCCAGATCGGGTACATATGACATTTTCATAAAAGACTTTCGATACGACACCGGCTATGCAGGTTATTTCTTTCCTGAAATCAGTGATGAAGTAAAAGACCCGAATAAAGGGCTCAAAGGGACATGTACATTTATGTTCGCACCGTTTGTCCTTACTCCTCGATTAGACAGCATCCACATTGCTACCGGAGACACAACGCACTTCGAGGTATATATCATGGACCTGGCGGGCAATACCAGCAACCATATCATCACTAATAGTGTAATCATGACAGTGCCCTAATCAAATAATCTGTCCTTGAGCATGTGAACTTCCTATATGCCGCTCGAGCCTGTCTTTGATAATATATAGTGGCGAGGCTACAGCATTTATGTACTGAAAATTTCCCTCACGGTCATTTTTGATAGACAATTGAATACCGCTGGCTTCACTCTGAATAGCGTTTACCACATACTTACCCAGCATATTGTCATAAAACAAATACGGTGCACCCGACGAACCAAACCGGAAATACCCCTTTATTAGATACCTATACCCTTCAAACAAATAATTCCCACCAATATCATCCTGAAAGGCTCCGAAATGGTCCAGCATACCTTCTATCTTCGCCTGATTAAGTAAACGGCCTGTGGGGCCACCCGGAGAACTCTGTAAACAATGGAGCGTTCCAGCATCCTCTTCCAGAAAATCAAAATTGATGGGCAATGATGGAATTTTGTCTACAATTTCCTTTGGTGTATCTACCAGTCGATAAAGCGCAATGTCCTCGCCATAATAAGCTTCAACCAGCTCTACCGGCAACAAAAATGTGTGCCGCTGCAAGTTATTTTCGAACATGACCTGAGTGCTGTCAAACATTGCAGTTACATCTGCGTCATTATAAAACAGGTTGTTCCGAAAGTGAAAGACAATGTGTGGCTGGCATATTTTCTTTTCCGCCATTGTTACCCAACGGGTATCAAATCGCTTCTGCTTAAGGATGGCGGCAATAGAGTTCAGTACATTCTGATCTCCATTCACCAGATATTTTTTTCCGGTGTAGTCATCTGTAAAGTAATACTGCTCCATCAACCTGTTTTGCGACCCGTCCAGTTTCGCCAAAACCTCACGGTCATATATCTCTTTAGGGATAGACTTAAAGAAACCTGCCTGGATTCTCAGATTATGCGCCACACTCAAAAAATAGCCATCACCTATATGAAACGTGCATATATTATTCTCAAAAGTCCTCTTTTCAGGTTCGTTGGGGTTATATACCCACATTATTCGTTGTAGTGGCGACGACTGTTCGTCAATCAAACTTACTCTCTTATGGACTGCGTCGTTGCTTTCGCTATTAGAATCGAGATGTACAAACATAAATTCATTTTTTATTGCGCTATATGCTATCAACTAAACTAATACTCCCTTAATAAATCAGGGCAAGTACCAGCCAATTCAATTTTGTCTGCTAAAGTAGTCAATCTGCCCACAAAGCAAATTAGAATGATTGAAAAACAAACTATGTCAATTTCAAGTCACGAACCTTTAACCTAAATCTGCGTAACTTGCAGGTAGATTATGTCACTGAAAGGAAAAAAAATAATTGTTGCCGTTACCGGTAGTATTGCGGCTTATAAAACACCGCACTTTGTTCGTTTGTTGGTGAAGGCAGGCGCTAAAGTAAAAGTTTTGCTAACCGACGCTGCCGGACAGTTTGTGAGTCCGCTTTCGCTGGCAACAGTATCCGGCAACCCGGTATTGTCTTCTGTAACCGACGGCGCTTCATGGAACAATCATGTAGAATTAGGATTGTGGGCAGATGCTATGGTAATTGCCCCTTGTAGTGCAAACACACTCGGAAAACTCGCATCCGGGCTATGCGATAACATAATCTGCGCTGTCTATTTATCCGCACGATGCCCTGTTTTTATTGCCCCGGCTATGGACGAAGACATGTGGAAGCACCCTTCTACCCGAAGAAATATCGAAACAGTCAGATCTTATGGCAACCACATAATTCCGACCGAGTTCGGTGAACTTGCAAGTGGACTGGTTGGAGAAGGGCGCATGGCAGAGCCGGAGAACATACTAAGCTTATTATCTGACTTCTTTGTAAACAAAGGAAAATTGGAAGGCCTTACCGCATTAGTTACTGCAGGTCCTACCTACGAACGAATTGACCCTGTGCGCTTTATCGGCAATTTCTCGACAGGCAAGATGGGTATTTCCATTGCTGATGAACTTGCAGATGCAGGTGCCAATGTAACCTTGGTTTTGGGCCCCACGAGCCGCAGACCGGAAAACCCATCAATAAACGTCATTTCAGTAGAAAGTGCCGATGAAATGTATGCTGCGGTGTTGGAAATTAGCAACCAAACGGATATAGCTGTACTCTCAGCTGCCGTAGCTGACTACAAAGCGGAAACAATTGCGGATAATAAAATAAAAAAGAAAACAGACGATTTGAGCATATCGCTCACAAAGACAAAGGACATACTCGGCTCGCTGGGCAAAATAAAACATCCGTCTCAAACGTTAGTAGGCTTTGCATTAGAAACAGAAAACGAAGTAGCTCATGCACAAAAAAAGTTGACAGAAAAAAATGCAGACATGATAGCTCTAAACTCGTTAAACGATACAGGTGCAGGGTTCGGTCATGATACAAACAAGATTACTTTACTTAAACGAGACAATACCGTAAACAGCCTCCCACTTATGAGCAAAAAAGAGGCTGCTAAAGCCATTGTTGACCAAATAATTGAGCTAAGAAATGCGAAATAGCCTAATAATCCTTTTTACTGTATTGTTTCTATCCGGCGCATCTACCTACGCGCAGGAGCTAAACTGCAAAGTCACAATAAGGCACGATAAACTCACAGGTAGCGGCGTAGACCCACAAGTGTTTACAAGCATGGAGAAGTCAATTTCGGAATTTATGAATAACCGGAAGTGGACGACAGACGAATTCAAATCGGAAGAGAGAATTGAATGTAATTTCTTCATCAATCTGATATCAGCCAATGTAGGCGGAGACCAGAATGGGTTTTCGGGAACACTTAGTGTGCAAGCAACACGACCGGTTTACAACGCATCGTACTCATCAACTATCGTTAACTATGTAGATAAGGACTTCACTTTCAAATATTCACAATTCAACCCGTTAAACTTCAACGATAATCGTGTAAATGGAATAGATGCCCTTACTTCTAACCTGACCGCCACCCTTGCCTACTATGCTTATATCATCATTGGTCTGGACTATGACAGTTTTGAGCTAAAAGGCGGCACCGCCATTCTCGACAAGGCAAAAAACATTGTTCGAAATGCACCGGAAGGAAACGGCATCAGTGGATGGAAGCCGGTTGAAAACAATAAAAACAGATATTGGATAATCGACCAACTGCTCAATCAGCGCTTCGAAGACGTAAGAAGCTTTTGGTATATGATGCACAGGGAAGGTTTAGACAGCATGACATATAAGCCTGAAAATGCCCGCACACGTATACTGACTAATATTAAGCAACTCTACAAGGTAAACAGAACCAACCCCAGCTCAATTCTCATGCAATTTATTTTCAATGCAAAAAGTAACGAGTTTATTCATTTGCTTGAGTTAACGCCTAAGAAAGAGCGACCTCAGTACATCACATTGTTATCGGTGTTGGATGTAGCAAATTCTGCAAAATATAAAGCCTTGCAGTAACGTACACTACCGTGTCATTAATCACACCAAGACTTAAAAATAAATCTGCATGTCAAAAATATTCGTATTGCTTTTGTCTATCTGTTTTTTACTTTCTTCCTGTGAAGGGGACGACAAAGAGGGCAAACATATCCCAAAAGAAAAAATGGAAAAAATAATGCTGGATATTAACCTCGCAGAGGCTTACAGTGCAATGGTGAAAGATAGCCTACAGAAAGCAGGTGTTAAAAACATAGACTCCCTTTCTGACTTCTACAAAGATATTTTTGCGCACTACAACATCACCCGCGAGGAATTTCAGGAAAGTATGAATTGGTACAAAAACCACCCTGAAGACCTTGATTCGGTTGTAAATAATTTAGCGCCGGTTATCAACAAGATGCAACTGCCAGTGAAACTGTAGCATCACCACCCTACCAGACGAAGGTCAGGCTTTTAATACAATCCGGATGTAAGCTCTCAAAAACCGGGCAGGTTCTAGCTATGTGTTCGATAATTGACTTTTGTTTGTTGGTGTAGATGCGATTTTCCGGAAACTTTAAAACAACGGCAATTTCACCAATTTTTCTTGGGCTTGAAGTCATCATCTTAGTGACGTCACAAACTGCGCCATCAATATTAATGTCATGAACCGGCCCTGCTATACCAATAGTAGTCAAAATGCATGAAGCTAAAGCAACAGCTACAAGGTCAGTCGGAGAGAATCTGGCACCCTTTCCTTTATTATCGATGGGCGCGTCTGTTTCAATTTTACTCCCTGAGTGCAGGTGCACAGCACTTGTACGCAAGTCGCCTGTGTATGTTACTTGTGCGGTCATTAGTTGGTATTTTCTGTTAAAATTGCAAAATTAACGAATAAGCGTTCGAAGTTTATTTTTTTGATTGCCTGACAATCGCTAATTTTATTAACTGTGTTATGACATTTATCTCTAAAGTTATTCTGTCGGGAATGGTATGTATGGGCATTATTGCTACCTCATCGGCGCAGAGTGCTTTCTCGGTGAGGCTCGACTCGCTGAGAAAAACATCATCCTACACCCAAAATAGAAGAAAACCCAGAGGCCCGAAACCAATCAAAAAAGAAGTAAGTTTCGGGTACCGCTTGCATACAAACGGATGGAGTATATACACAGATATCGGCAAGGTCAAATCTCGAAGCTACAGAATGTCCGACAAATTTTATCGCGTCAACTTCTGGCAGATTGAGTTATCTGAAAAAAAAGACCCGAAACAGGAAAAACTTACCGCAGACCAAAACACATCGGGCAACACCAGCAACTACTGCTACGGAAAAATCAATAACTTTTACGCAGTAAAGTTGGGGTATGGTGTCCGTAAACTAATAGCCGGAAAGCCGGATCCCGGCGCTGTATCTATTCATTGGGCAGGAGTGTTATCCGGTTCGTTGGGTATGTTAAAACCATATTACTTAAACGTGTACAGCGACCCGAATGCGATAAAATACTCCGACGCAACTCAAGGCAACTTCCTCGACCAACGATTAATATTAGGAAGTGCAGGTTTCGGAACCGGTCTGAGCGAGCTGAAAATGATACCCGGCGGACATATTAAGTCTATGCTTCATTTTGACTTTGCTGCCAATCGCAAAAGTGTAATGGCGATTGAAACCGGGTTTAGTTTTGATTATTATGCCGAGCCTATTGCCATTATGGCAAACCAAAAGGCAGAACCATACTTTTTTGACATTTTCGTTGCCTTTCAATTTGGCAAACGTTGGTGATGATTGTAATTTGCACGCAATTATGCAGGAACTTCCAGTAATTAATCCATCTGATAACGTTGCCGAGGGTAGAACTAAGAAACCCAATTGGCTGCGAGTGAAATTACCGATAGGCGAAAGCTACCGCCATGTACGGAAGTTGGTAGACACACACAAACTCCATACTATTTGCGAGAGTGGCAACTGCCCCAATATGGGAGAGTGTTGGGGAGAAGGCACCGCAACATTCATGATACTTGGCAATATTTGCACCAGGTCATGCGGCTTTTGTGCAGTTGCGACCGGCCGGCCGGACCCCGTCGATTGGGATGAACCCCAACGGGTTGCAGAGGCTATTCACCTGATGAAAGTGAAACATGCCGTTATCACTTCTGTTGACAGAGATGAATTGAAAGATGGCGGTTCAATTATATGGGCGAATACAGTAAAAGCTGTTCGTGCCTTGAACCCTGAAACAACCTTAGAAACGCTTATTCCTGACTTCAAGGGCGACACAGATAACCTTCAAAGAATAATTGATGTTGCGCCCGAAGTAGTATCTCATAATGTAGAAACTGTAGAAAGACTAACCAGAAAAGTACGTATCCAGGCTAAGTATCATAGAAGCATGGAAGTAATAAGAAACCTGAAAGCAGGTGGTATGCGCACCAAAAGCGGCATCATGCTGGGATTGGGCGAGGAAAAAGAAGAAGTATTGCAGACATTGCAGGACCTTGCCGACAATGGATGTGATGTAGTAACAATGGGGCAATATCTGCAACCGACCCAAAAACATCTGCCTGTGGCTCGTTTTGTTCACCCCGACGAATTTGCATTTTATCGGGAAGAAGGATATAAAATGGGCTTAGACTATGTAGAAAGTGGGCCGCTTGTGCGTTCTTCCTATCATAGCGAAAGACATGTAATTGCCGGCAAAGGCCGCGAAACATGGCTGAAAGAAAATGAGAACACGCTTACAGCATAGATTTCAGCAAATTTGTTCCCGGCGCGTATGACGTTTGTGCACCAATCTGCCGGTAGTTGTCATTAATTTTGCGATTTTTGAAAAAAGGGTTTTTATTTGACAATTTTTATACTAATTTTATACCCAAGCTAATCACAAAACAGAAACATAATTTACAAACAAAAACTAACCGTATGAAACTAAGGATTTTTACAAGCATGTTGTTGGTAGTACTTTTATCAGCATTCAATTCATTTACAGCAAGCGCTTGTGGCGACTGCAAATCAGCAACAAAATGTTGCAGTCATTACAGGCATCATAGCTGCCGTGGTCATAACAACTATATGTATGGCCCGGATGGTTGGTATGCAAAGCACAAAAAAGCATGTTGCAACAAAGAAAAATCTTGCAGCAAAAAAGCTACTTGTTCTAAGAGCACGTCTTGCCACAAATCTATGTGCGGTCGCTCTTGCCACCATACATATCGTCGTGCATACTACCACGAAGATTGCTGCGGTCATGGTTATCTGACTACTGGTTGTGAAAAAAAATGCAACAAGAGCAAAGATACTGACGACGACAACGACGACTAGTCATTGATCATCAACAAATATTTTAAAAGAGCCGCAATCATTTGCGGCTCTTTTACGTTTATAGATTTCAGTGCAATGATGGCGCTGGAATCCACTCGGTATCGAGTTTTCACGTATTTTAGCACCATGAAGCAATACCTTTTACTTGTGCTTGCAATAGTATCCGGCGCATCCACTCATGGCCAAACCTATTGGCAGCAACATGTTGACACCAAAATAGAGGTAACATTAGATGACAGGGCTAATATGTTGCACGGATATGAAGAGCTGACTTACACCAACTACTCACCGGATACACTAAAATTTATCTATATTCATCTTTGGCCTAATGCCTACAAAAATGACCACACACCATTTGCGCGACAAATGGAAATCACCGGTAAAAAGGATTTTTATTATTCAACAAAAGAGCAAAGAGGATACATCGATAGCCTGCAATTCAGAGTCGGCGACCTGAGCACAGATATAAATACAACCACAAACGCACCGGATATTGCCAGAGTAAATCTGCCCTACCCTCTGGTTCCGGGAGAAAAAGTCACACTCACTACGCCATTTCGGGTAAAACTACCTGAGGTATTTTCAAGAAGTGGTCATACAGGGCAAGCATATTATGTTTCGCAATGGTTTCCGAAGCCGGCAGTTTATGACAGCAAAGGCTGGCACCCCTTATCTTATGTCGACCAGGGCGAGTTTTACAGTGAGTTCGGGTCATACGACGTCACCGTAACGCTCCCTCAAAACTATGTAATACTGGCTACCGGAAATTGTGTTACCACATCAGAAAATGAGTGGTTGGATGAGGTATCGAAAAGACAATTACCTCCCGACACCTTGGGCAAAGACCAATACCCACCGAGTGCAACAAGTTTCAAGAGCGTAAGGTTCACCGAAGACAACGTACACGATTTTGCCTGGTTTGCTGATAAAAGGTTTATCGTAAGAAAAGACACCGTATTGTCGCCCGGCACTTCAAAAGTCATCACTACATGGACCGCATTTTTACCCGGATTTCATGATAGTTGGAAAAACGCCAATGACTATCTCAAAGAGGCTGTAAAAAGTTATGGCGAGCGCGTTGGTCCATACCCGTACAATACCATTAAAGCTGTACTTGGCGATATGCGATCAGGCGGAGGTATGGAATACCCGACCGTAACCTTAATTGACACAAAAAGCTCATCAAGCCTCAGAACAGTCATTATTCATGAAGCAGGACACAACTGGTTTTATGGCATGCTGGGCAGCAACGAGCGAGCAAACGCGTGGATGGATGAAGGACTAAATACTTTCTATGAGCAAAAAACAACTGCTTCCAACGGTAAAATGTCATTGGCAAAGAAAACAGGGTTAGACGAGTCCTTGTTTTATTATCATCTTGCCGCTTCAGGAAATGACCAACCAATTAATACACATGCGGAAAATTTCCGAAATATGAACTATGGTATAGACGTCTACTATAAAACATCTCTGATGCTTCAATGGTTAGAGCAGTATATGACGGAAGACTCATTTGCAGTCGGCATGAAGGATTATTTTGATAAGTGGCATTTCAAACACCCCTATCCCGCAGACTTTAGAGCAATTATGCAAAGCCATACCGACAAATCGCTCGATTGGTTTTTTGATACAATCCTGAATACCGATAAACGAATTGATTTTAAGATTACGAAAACGCGCACTAATGATGGGGTTACGGTTGCTACGCTTAAAAACAATACAGGGGTTGTGGCACCACTACACGTAGGAGTGTACAAAGATGATAGCTTGCTGACAAGCGTGTGGACCGAGCCTTTTGCAGACAAGACAACAATCACCTTCGCTCAGCCCGGCTGGAACAAACTACGCGTTGAAGACGAAATACCGGATGCAAAAACCGCAAATAACGCCTATCGGAAACGAGCACTATTCCATCATTTCGGCATTGCTCTGAAGCCTTTCCTGGGTACCAACAGAATAGAAAAAGACAAACTATTTATGGGCCTGTCTACCGGCAGTAACAAATATGACGGTATCATGCTCGGCCTGGTGCTGCACAACCTCACCATTCCGGAGAACAGATTTTCATTTGCCATTGCACCCCTGTTTTCATTTAACACAGAAACTATCAATGGAGCTGGCTCCATTGGCTATACATGGTTCCCCAACAGTACATTTCACGACATTATGCTAAATGTAGATGCAAAGTCTTTCCATAATAATGTCACGGATTACAACCTGACGAAACCCCTATATACACGTTATATCAAAGTAGCGCCCTCACTTATCTTCACCTTCAAAGAGCGCAACCCGTTAAGCACCGTCACACGAACACTTGTGCTAAAAGAGTACAATATCAATGAGGAGGAAATTAACTTTGGCAGCGACAGCCTTGCTAAACCATCGTTAACCAATTCGAACAACATTTACTTTGGTCTGCGGTATCAGCACAAAAACGAACGCACCTATAACCCGTTCAGCTATGAGCTGGACGCGCACGGCAACGGCGATTTTGCAAAATTAAACCTTCAGGGAAATATAAAAATAGACTATAACACCCGACGAAAGGCCTTATATGTACGTGGCTACTTCGGAAAGTTCTTTGCCTTTAACAACGACCCGGCTGCCACCAGCCGATATTGGCTGAATGCAACATATGGCGGCATGAATGACTATCTGTATGACGGTACTTACCGCGGTAGAAATGTAAACGACGGCTTTTCCGGACAACAAATATCTTCTGTACAGGAGGGAGGGTTTAAAATCCCCGTCTATAACGGCGCCTACAGATCTGACAATTGGATGGCTGCCGTCAACCTGAAAACAGACCTACCAAAAATCGGACTGCCTATCCGTCTCTTCTTGGATGCAGGACTAGTACCGAACCCCAACCCCGGATTCAACAACGTAAAAAGTACACTGTCCCTTTTTGATGCCGGTATAGAAGTGTACCTTTCAAACGACATCGTCAGTTTCTATTTCCCACTGTTGATGAGCAATGATTTTCACGATTACCTGAGTAGCACATTCGGCAACAGTAAATTATTTGCACGTAGCATATCATTCACCATTCACCTCCAAAACATAATATGGCTCCGAACACCATCGAGACTATTAACATCGATGCTGAAAAACAATTAGAGCAATCGCAGAGACATGAAGCATATGTTTTCGTTATGCACCAACTTTAACTTTCACGCCACTTTCCTTGTGCTTGTTCTTGTGTCTGTCGTCATTTGCTATCGCTTTCAGGCGTTTTTCGTTGTCGCTTAATTTCTTATCAATCAACATCAGGTATGGGTCTACAACCACCTTGTATGGCTTATCCGCAACCGGAATAGAAAGCTTCGTCGCTCCAGAATCCAACTTAAACCGCACCATCGTCGCCAAAGTATCCTTGGTTCTATAAATACCTATGTCTACATAATTGCTACCGGGTGCTAATGTTTCTTTACCTGTACTGTCGGCATAATATTTCTTACTATCTACCGTCAGATTTACAAGGTACCCCTTACCCTCCTTACTTACTTTCGCATCCACTATCTTATTATCATACAACGTTATCTTCTGAAAAGCATCTGTGATAAAGTACTGCATAGAATCCGGAGCAGAACGCCTGATGGACGCTATGAGGTCTAGCGTTGTGGGGTAAGGTGCACCCTGAAAAGCGAACTGCCTGAGGAACCTGCTAACGGCATGGTTGAGGCTATCTTCACCAAGGTACTTGTTGAGTGCATGCATCAATACCCCACCTTTCTGGTATAGAATATAACCCTGCCCCGCATCTGCGTATGCCCACGGTTTTTCCTTTTCAGATTCTCCAGATCTGGCCGTCAGATATTTATCCATTTCTATTTGCAAAAACTTCCGGATGCGTTCTACGCCATACTCACGCTCCATAACCATTATAGAGCCATACTGCGCCAATGATTCGGAAAGAATATTAGAACCCTCTACATCTGCCCCTACCACCTGGTGGGCAAACCACTGATGCGCAACCTCGTGCGCCGTCACATAAAACGGATAGTCCAGGTCGTCCTTGTCATCATCATCCACGTCGGCAATAAAGCCAATTGACTCCGAAAACGGAATTGTATTGGGGAAAGACTGAGCAAACGTAGCATATCTGGGAAATTCGAGAATACGGACCTGCCTGTGCTGATACGGAGAAAATACATCTGAGTAGTACGTAAGCGACTGCTTAATACCATGGAGCATTCTATCCAAATTGTACTCATGCCCTTTGTTGTAGTAGATTTCCAGATTTACACCCTTCCACTTATCTTTTTTCACTTCATATCGAGCCGAAAGGAACGAGTAGAAATTAAGAATCGGGCTGTCCATCTTATAATGAAAATACTTTCGCCCTTTGTCTGTCCACTCGCGCTGAAGGTAGCCCGGAGCCACGGCTATCTGGTCCGGAACCGTACTCACAGTAGCATCAAAACTTATAAAATCTGCATCATGGATAAATAAATTGTGTTGCCAAGCCGCTGTATCAGTTATTGAATTAGCTGTTCTGCGATAAGCTAAACCATGAGTCTTACGGTCTGCATTATTAGAAAGCTCAAAACCGTCATCATAGCCAATTGCGGGCAAAATAGATTTGTTGTTGACAAATGTACCGTTGTAAACCGGCGTCCTCAGACCTGTGAAATTATGCTGAAAACCCTTTGTCACCATCGTCATATCAAATGCCAACGTCGCGGTATCACCGGGCTGCAATGGCTGCCGAAGACGATAAATCCTATACCCGATTGCACTGTCATTTACAAGTAAACTAGCTTCGCGACTCAACGTCATTTCCGTGATTGTCATTTCCGTCGGAACAATAATGTGTACCGAATCTATCACAGCATTTGTCTTGTTCTTGATACCATATGTACCTGATGTATGCAATCCTCGTTTATAAGGATACAAGTCTACATTCAGCTTTACGTCGGTAATCTTTGGCTGAGGACTGTTCTTGTACTTGCCGTAGGTCTTTTCATATTTCACTTGTTCTTTCTGTTGCTCGTAGTTAGACCTGTACTTGTTCAAAACGTTGGTATTATAATATATAAATCCTCCGCACGACAGAAACAAAACCAGAGCACCAACTATTAATAGCTGCGACTTTCTAAAAGAAGAACCTCCCGATTCCGCCAGACGCATTCTAAAAGACTTATTAATACCACGAGCCCAGAATATGGATGATAGCCCTGCCAACACGATGCAAAATGCACCCCAGTATAATTTAAAAATAAGGAAAGGATAAGTTACGTGGCCAAAACCATTCATATCTGAATAAACGACACCGGGGTCCGAAGAGAAAACAAATAGATTGTGCTTCAGAACTAAGAAAGCAAACACACTGTTCCATATATAAAAGAGTGCAACAATGAAGTAACCCAGATACTTGTTGCTCACCAAAGTCTGTACGAAGATTGAAACCACTGCCAGCATCCACAGGTCTATCATCCGGAAACCAAACAAATACTGCAAATAAAGACCCAACTCGAGGTGTGTATAGCCCTGATACAGCTGAACACCAATACCGGCAATCATGATAACACCTAGCAGCAGTATCTGCATAAACATCAACCCTACCAGCTTGCTGATATAAAACACCCAATTGGGAACCGGTAACGCATCTAATATATTGCTCATCCGAAACTCTCTGGCACGCCACACCAGCTCGCCGCCAAATAGTATGGTCAGAATAACAATAAAAATCTGAGACGTACCATCAAAAAAGAATACCAGAACTTGATACGTCACCGGAAATGTACTCGTTTCATACACATCTCCTATCTGTCCCGAAACCAGTAACAGCAGGAGCAACATGAAAAGAAGCATGATCTGAAAATAAACATTCCTCAGTAGCGTCTTGCATTCGTTAATTGCCAATCCCCATAAACTACGAAGCATGGCGCCCGTGGTATATAGCGGATGCACCGAAGGGAGTGACTCCCTTTGAAAAAATGAGGGTACGAAATCCATCTTTCCGGAAGAGATGATTTTTTTCGGCTTACTGAATGACAACCTTCTGGGACTTGAAGAGAACGAAAAGAAGGAATACCCTATCGCCCATATACCGGAGGCAATTGCCAGCCACAACAACCTGTTATAAAGAAACAACCCCTCCATCGACACTATCCTGTTGTTCTTTTCGAACGTACTCCAGTGTTTGGAAATCGCCCGTTTGGCGAAGTTGCCCATAGGGTCGGCAAGTGCCGCAACTGTTTCCAGCTCCAGCTTCCCGAAAATAGCACTGGCCACTCCATTTGCAACAAAGAAAATAATGAGCGACAACCATATCACGAATATATCTCGGGATATCAGACTTACAGAAAAGAATATAGTTCCGCATATCAGCGCATTAGGAATAATGGTCTGCCAATACGTAGTAACATATGGAAGAAGCATAAAGGCACCTATCCTATCGGGATTCACCCAGGGCGAAACATACCCCAACATAAGCCCGAAGGCAGGTCCGGTAAGAATAAGCAACGACACGAACATGGCCCCCGAAAAACGCCCGAACAGATACTGAAACCGACTGACAGGGGTTGTAAATATCATGGAATAGGTGTTATAGCTGAAATCCTTGAGCACGGCATTACCCACCACAGCTACAAGTATGATAAGTCCTATGTAATTGTTGATGGCGGAATAAAATGCACCTATTATTATCGGAGCGTTTGCGAGAATCTTTTCCCCGCCTGTATTGAACTTCGCCTCCCGAAATGCACCTCCCGCAATCTGCGCAAGCAAGAAAGTAACAACAAACAACACCAGGAAATAAATATAAGTTGAGAGCGAGCGCATGAGCCGTCTTACCTCAAAAGAAAATATAGAACCAAACATAAAATTCGACTTTTGAGTTTAGGAAATATTAGAGAAGTAAATGTCTTCCAATGTAGCTTTCTCTGACGTAAAGCCATTTCCCGGATCTGTTTCACTGTATATAAGAATCACCATTTGTCCGCCGGACAGTTTGGATAATACAAGCTTATATTGCTCCTGATAGCTCGCAACCTCTTCTTTTGCAACCCGCTTACTCCATATACAACCTTCATAATTTCTAAGTAGCTCTTCAGGGTTTCCGCGCTGTACCACCCTGCCCGCAGCAATGATTGCCATATCATTGCACAACTCACTCACATCATCCACAATATGGGTAGACAGTATTATTACGATATTCTCGCCTATTTCGCTCAGCAGATTGTTAAATCGCAATCGCTCCGCCGGGTCAAGACCTGCTGTCGGTTCATCAACAATTATTAGCTTGGGATTTCCGATCAACGCCTGCGCGATCCCAAAACGTTGCTTCATACCACCCGAGTAGCCACTCAGGAATTTACCCCGATGATTATAAAGGTTCACCTGCTCCAGAAGTGCTTTTACCAACTCTTTTCTTTCCTTGTCATTCGCTATACCCTTCAGACGAGCGATATAATGCAGCATCTCCTCGGCGGAGATTTTGGGGTATACGCCAAACTCCTGTGGAAGATACCCCAACACCTTTCTCAACTCAGTCTTGTGCTTCATAACGTCCATTCCATCAAACGTTATGGTACCACTGTCGGCGTCCTGTAATGTAGCTATGGTACGCATCAGCGACGACTTACCGGCACCGTTAGGGCCTAGCAACCCGAACATACCATTACCAATGTCAAGGGTTACGTCTTTTAACGCCTGTACGCCATTGGGATAAGTCTTTGAAAGGTTGGAAATATGAAGCATAGTTTTGTGGTTTTATGACTGTATATCGTCAAAATAGGATTTTTGTTACAGCATTTTCAAGAAAAATTTTCCAGACGGCAGGAATTAACCCTTTTTTTAACACTCTGAAGACCGGACATCAGCTTTGCCTTACACCCCATAGTGTGTAGGACGCTGCATATTTACCGACAAAATGCAGAAATGCACAAAGCACCTGCTTCGGGAAATGGCCATCTAACAAGCAAAAAAAAGGCTGCCTAAACGGCAGCCTGTATATCTGAAACAAATTTTGTCTTAGTCATTGTAGTTAGGATTAGGCAACACAGTACGCTTGTTACAGTCACACTCGTCTGCTTCTTGATAAAATCTGCTCAATCGGTCTTTCACAACAAAGTCAACCTTTGTATCATCTTCATACACCAATTCACTAATAGCCCAGTTGCGACCGTTTGGCAAACATACATCTACCAATGCAACCTGATTGTAATCAATAACATCACCCACAATTCGACCCTGCTTTTCTACTACTTTGTTTTGTGAACGGGAATAATATACATAGGATATACTCTTTATTTGCTTCTCCACTCTGTTCTTGATACGCAACGTATACTTTTGCATATTACAATCATAACAGCCGGAGCAATCCAGTTTAAAGGAGCACAAATAAAACATCTTTTTGTGCCTGAGATAGTCGATACTTTGCGCATCGCTACGCGCAGCAAACAAAACCGAAACTGTCAACAATAAGAGTATTCTCATTCGGGTTAGCATAAATAGTCTATATTTTGATGATAAATCAATACCCATCAGGATGCATCGACAAAACTGATGGTGTATGACCTGCTACAAATATATAAAATGCGTCGTAAACGCAATGTTTTAGTTTTGGATATTTTTGTAGTCGCTTACAGGCAGACCACTATTCACAATAGATTGGCGAATTAAACCAACTAGCGGTTAGATGTTTTCTGTACTTTTATTCGTCTATCAATTCGTTTTGCAATGGTTTCGTATTGGGTAAAAACACCGCAGTGGCTCCACCGCATGTCGCCGGCCGGTGTGATATGGGAAATGCCACCCGATGAAGATAATTCCGTGTACCTCACTTTTGATGATGGTCCCCACCCTGAAATCACCCGCTATGTGCTAGACGAATTAGCAAAGTACGATGCAAAAGCTACCTTCTTTTGCGTCGGAAACAACGTTGCAAAACACGCCGAAACATTTAAAGCCGTTAAAGCGGCTGGTCATGCAATTGGCAATCATACTTACAACCACCTCAATGGATGGAAAACGGCAAATACGCATTACCTCAAAAACATAGCGCAAGCAGCCCGACATATTAACAGCCATCTGTTTCGTCCGCCTTATGGTCGTCTAAAGCTATCCCAATACAGAAAACTGTTGAAGCAAACCCCGCAGTCAAAAGTATATATGTGGAGTATACTCAGTGGCGACTTTGACACTTGTATCTCTGCCGCACAGTGTACGCAAAATGTCCTGAGTCACATATCCCCCGGAGCAATCATTGTATTTCACGACAGTGAGAAAGCCTTTCCGCGCCTGCAAACTGCACTTCCAGAAGTACTCAAATATTGCTTCGACAATGGCTTACGCATGAAGAGCCTACCCATGTAGCAGCTTGTAGCGCCACTAATATTGTGCTATTTTTGCACCAATGATTTATACGGATACGCATACCCACATTTACGACGAGAAGCTAATAGTTGACGAGGAACAGATACCAAGGGCTATAGAAGCGGGCGTCACAAAATTGTACATGCCGAACTGCAACAGCGAAACGATTGCCGGAATGCTGGAACTCGCTGACAAGTGGCCAAGCAACTGCTATCCGATGATGGGCTTGCATCCCTGCTATGTGAAAGAAGATTACAAAGAGGAACTGGAAATAGTAGCTACACACCTGAAGAATAGAAAGTATTATGCAGTCGGGGAAATAGGATTAGACTACTATTGGGACATCACCTGGAAGGCACAACAAATAGAATCTTTTGAAGTACAGATAGAAATGGCCCTGCACTATAACCTTCCCATTGTTATACATAGCCGAGAGTCAACAAAAGACTGCATAGACATAGTCAGGAATATGCAAAATGGCAAGCTGACAGGTATTTTCCATTGTTTCAGCGGCAACGCCACCGAAGCAAAAGCAATTACAGACCTGGGACTCTATATCGGGATAGGCGGTGTGGTTACTTACAAAAAAAGCACACTACCCGATGTCCTGAAAGAGGTTTCCTTAGACAACATTGTGCTGGAAACAGATGCACCCTACCTGGCTCCAGTGCCATTCAGAGGCAAACGAAACGAGAGTAGTTACATTCCTTTTATCGGTAAGAAAGTTGCGGAGATAAAAGGCGTTTCGGAAGAAGAAGTAGCGAATGCTACTACAAGAAATGCACAAAGAATATTTGAACAACCGGAATAGTTACTCTTACAAATAGTATTGTGTGAATAGGTAATAAAACACAATCTGGAGCACCAATACCATTATTACGGCAGCATATCGCTTGGGCCAGTAAAGTCGGTTTTGCTTTGTCATATTTACGGATTTAGACGAAAATATTTTACCTCAACCCATCCGTCGGAAGAACCGCTCCTTTGAATAAAAAAGGAGGTATCCTTTGTGTATTGAACGGCAGTTGTATTGTACCAACCTACCCTCTTTACAGTACTGTAACAGTTGCTATCCGGCAAATAAGGTAAATCTGCGCCCCAGGTATTAAGCGTATAATCGTCAACGGCAGTAATAGTGAAAGCAGTATCATTCAGTACATGGTCTGAAAGATCAGGACAGCAATTGCCATGAACGGAAAAATACCCACCGGTCCAGCTGTACAATCCGGCAGACTTTGAAACGCCCGGCTTAAGCAAAAAAGTACGAATATTTGGTTCGTAGATGTCATTATCAACTATCAACTTCACAGTGTCTTCAACTATTGCACCGTCTTTACTCGAAATAGAATAGAATACATGTTGAGGACTTTCAATGGTATAAACACTTCCATCGCTAAATTCCCAGCGCAATTCACTACCAATAGGTGCTGAAGACTGAAACTTAATAGGGTCACCTATTTCAAGATTACCTGTGTAGGACACTTCATATATCGATTGACGAGGATCAATCAGACCTTTCTCTCCACAACTTGCCAATAATACCAGCAGGAACAATGCAGGAACAGACCGAAGGATAGAATTACGTGTTGTGTACATACTAAAGGGCGTAAAGGTAAATATAAACTAGGATATTCTAATCAACGGTGAACAAATCTGACATATTGTGACGCTCTAAAGTATACTTAAGCGGAGACGTTCCTGTAATCGCCTTAAAGTCACGAATAAAGTGTGCCTGATCATAATAACCGTTCTCATGGGCAAGCGACGAAAGTGATTCGTACCTTGACTGCTGCAGACCCGACATCACGTGACCAAACCGAGTGATTTTCATGAATAGCTTTGGTGACAGACCTACGCTATTTTTAAATATTCGCTCGAATTGTCTTTCGCTTTGATTATTCAGACTTGCCAATTGTGCAACAGAACAATTGCCTTTTTGCGATGAAATGACTTCCACTATATTTCTGATTCCCGCCATATTTTCGGTTATCCTGGTCATTCGCTCTACCAAAAACGCAACAATGTTATTTACCGCAGTTGCTCCGTCTTCAGCATATAGCAACTTGTCTTCCAATTCACGCACATCCTGACCAAACACATCAACGGCATCCACGTACATCTGCGTAAATTGCCAAATTGGGATTTTGGTAAATGCAGAAAGACCATATGGCGAAAACCGTACTGCTATTATACCCGTACGGCCGGTTGGAGCAACTTCTATATATTCTTTCAGTTGTCCATGGACAAAACTTCGTGGTTGCAATGCGGTACTACCGTCGGCTTTGTACCACATAAACCTATCGCCATAATTGAATATTAATTCAATACAACCATCAGGAACTATTTTCTCCTTGTGTAGTGCTCCTGTTTGCCCCTCGATATCTAATGTCCAGAAACATCTGACAAAACCAGAAAGTATTGGCGGTGGTGGGAATTCCCGGTACTTCATACAACGTGTTTACAGGTACAACAAATATAACGATTTGCCATTTTACGAAACAAAATAAAGAGAAAATGGACATTTTTTTTAAAAATCTACTAACTTTTTAGTTTTGTAACTAATTCTTTAGTACATTTACTAAAAACTTAGTTACACAAACGATATGAACAGGAATTACAAACCACTCACGAAGGCAGAAGAAGATATAATGCAAATACTATGGCGGCTGGAAAAAGCATTCGTAAAAGACATAGTGGATGAAATGCCCGATCCCAAACCGCACTACAACACTGTAAGTACAATTATAAAGATACTGGCAGAAAAAGGTTTTGTTGACAGCGAGTCTTTCGGGAAAGCAAATAGATACTATCCGCTGGTTGGGAAAGACGAATACAGCAAAAAAACCATGACACAGTTTGTCCGTAAATATTTTGAAGGGTCATATAGTAACATGTTTTCATTCTTTGCCAAAGAAAAGGATGTCAGCATCAGCGAGCTGGAAGACATTCTTAAGCAATTAAAGAAGGAAGACAAATAAAAAACCAAGAACTATGCTTTATCTGATTCAATCTATAATGTATGCCGGTGTCCTGTATGGGATATACCTCGCATTCCTCAGAAACTTAGGGCTCCACAGTTTCAATAGGTTCTATTTGCTGTTGGTGGCGGTACTATCACTATTGTTACCACTATTGCGCGTACCGGCAATGGCAACCTATTTGCCATACGATGTCGCATCTATATCTAATATGCTGCCGGAGATAAATATCCGCTTTGGGAGTAATACCCGGATTACAACCCCTGACACAAGCGGCATATTTGCGGGAATATACCTGTCCGTTTCCATTGTGTTACTACTCATCACCGTAGCCAGATACTATAAGTTCTATCGGTTTGCCGCCAGGAAACAATACCATAGCCTGCCTGGAAACATCCGACTGATAACAGACTGTGGCTATGGTCCCGGCAGCATCGGGAAGTACATATTTTTTCCCGGAAAGGAAACAGACCCGAATATTCTGCAACATGAAACCGCTCATGTACAACACAAGCACAGCTATGACAACATGCTACTGCAACTGCTTCAATGCATCTTCTGGCCACAGATAATGCTGTACGTCATACAAAAAGAGCTTAAGATTATTCATGAATTTGAAGCGGATGCAAACATACAGACCGACAAAGACCAATACGCACGGTTGTTACTCAATGACGTCTTTGGCACACAACATTTTTCTATTGCTCATACTTTTTTTCATCATCCTTTAAATCGTAGAATCAATATGTTACACCAAAAATCAAAAAGCCGCAAAACATTGCGCAACGGAATAGCAAAAGCAGGCCTTGCTACTGCACTATTATTGACCGGCATGGTATATCTGCAAAGTTGTGAAAGAAAACCGGATATGCCGGACAAGCAAACCGAGCCCAGCTCCGCTTCTCTTCCAATGAAAGACCTGGCAACAACAGAACAATATACATTCAATTATGTGGAGCAAATGCCTGAACCTACCTATAATCTGCTTGAATACATATTCAAAAACATCAAGTACCCGGATGAAGCAAGAGATAAAAACATTACAGGCAGAGTAATTGTGAAATTCATCGTCGATGAAGAAGGGAACATTACTGACCCTGTTGTCCTGCGCTCTCCTGACAAATCGCTGTCTGACGAGTCTTTGCGGGTAATACGTACGCTGCCAAAGTGGAACCCCGGTAAGAAAGACGGCAAAAATGTACGGGTGTACTTTACGCTTCCTATTAAGTTTTCGCTTGGCTAATTATTAACGCACGCATCACGCCACGTCATAAAAATATGCGTTTTATAGCTGGTTCTTGACGAAATATTGAGCAAGCAACGTTTCTTTGTAATATCAACAATCATTCTACATCAATTAAATTAAAATACCCATTTATGAAACACCAAAAGTCAAAAGGCAAAGAAATGTCGCTAAGCGGATTTATGAAAGCAGGGGCTACAAGCATATTGTTAGTCGCAGGTATAATACTTTTGCAAAGTTTTGAAGTACCTCAGAGCATACCGGCAAATAAAACACAAGAAGAGAAGGTGTCAGAGCCCTTTACTTATGTGCAGCAAATGCCTAAAGCCGACTATAAAGTTTCCGAGTTCACAGGTAAAAACATCAAATACCCGAAAGTCGCCAAGAGAAAAAAGCAAGAAGGGAAAGTATACGTTAAGTTCATTGTAGATGAGCAAGGCAATATCACTGACCCGGCAATCGAACGTTCTCCACACGAATCCTTGTCAAAAGAGGCGTTACGAGTAGTACGGTTGATGCCTCCGTGGAAACCAGGAAAACAGAATGGAGAAAATGTTCGGGTATATATTATGGTCCCTGTTGAGTTTAAACTCAATTGACTTTCCAAAACCTATCCTTCAGTCTCCGGCTTATCGTTTATACCGTCCGTAAAATGCCTGACCTGCTTCTCGTTAGCAAATTTAGCGGCGTTAAATGCTGCGGACTGATTGCGGGGTATCGATAAACTCTGCCAATCTGCTGCACTCCGTAGCTTCGAGATGTACACCAATTGCCCGACATGATAGGCGTAATGCCCTATCTGCCGGGTGATTGCTTCCATAACAGTATGCCCCTCGTTTCTGATATACACGATACGCTCCAGGTCGGCATCGGTCAGCCCGCTAAGTGCGGCAAACAGGCACTGCCACCCTTCTTCCCATTTTGCCATCAGCTCGGCTCTGTCTTTGATGTTGTTCTCAAATTCTGCATCTCTTTGTCGCCAGTCCTTTTCACCATCTGCCGTCAGGAAGTCCGTCCAGCGACTCAGCATATTGCCCCACAAGTGCTTGACTATAACTGCCACACTATTGCTGTCGTCATTGGCCTGCCAGCTGATTTGTTCATCATCTATCTGGGCCATTGCCTTCTCTCCCAGTTGTTTGTACATCTTAAAGATACCCTTGGTGCTTTCTATAAATCCGGACATGGTTTTTAAATTTGACAGTTCGGCAATTCGGCAATTCAGCAATTTGACAATTTGACAATTTGCTAATTGGGAATTTCGAATCGATTTTAATAACTCTTTTAATTGATTACCATTTATTTACATCATCTTTTTAACTAAGTGCTTTAACATACTATATCCCCACATAACCGGCACTAAAGGCGCAAACAACACATTAAGATTTACCAGGCGGGCGTATGCTCTCATTTCTCCTTTTCGCATCAACCACTTGTTGCCGCTTATTCCCCCACGGGTTGTAAATGCTCTGTAAATCTGAGTCAAAGGCTCATCGGTATAATAGATATTGTGCCGGTAAGCAACCCTCAGGCAGAAGTCAAAATCCTCTGTATATCGCATATCGGGCTGAAATCTGAGCGCATCATCATTCTTTACCACAATGCAGGAGGTGGCTATAAAATTACCGGGAAGCAACTCCATAAAAGGCAACTCCTTTACTTTCAATTGTTCCGGCAACCTCTTTCCTTCCAGCTCTTCCTGAGTAAACCTATTGAAAAACAAAACAATGTTCGGGTTATCACGAAGTGCCCGCGCAATCAACTGCAACTTGTCGGCATGCCAGGTATCATCTGCATCTATGAAAGCGATGTAATCTCCTGTTGCTAATTCCATGCCTTCATTACGGGCAGCTGAGCTACCTCCATTTACCTGCAAACTTATCAGCTGCACCTTCGACATATACTTACCCTCAACGAGCGAACAGGTGCCATCGGTGCTGGCATCATCTACCACTATCACTTCGTTTGGCGGGTACGACTGTGCCAACACCGAATTAATGGTACGTACAATAGTGCGCGCGCCATTATACACGGGTATCACTACGCTAAACCTGATATGTTCGTTTTGGTTGGCCATCTTACAGATGCATCAATATTATAATTGCTCGTACACCGAGAGTAGTGTTTTGGCTTGCTCCTGCCAGCAATATTGCTCCCGCGCCTTCAGGCAGTTCGCCTGCAACTTAGCATAGCACCCTTCATCCGACAGCAGCTTGTTAAGCGCCATTGCAATCAGGTCAGGGTCTGCACGTTCTATCAATGAAGCTACCTCATACTGGTCGTTTATCCGCTGGTACTCCGGATACCCGATACATAACTGCGGCACGCCATAATGCATATAATCGAAAAAGCGGTTTGCCAATGACAACCGGTTGCTGAGGCTACTATCCTCAAACAGCGTAATCCCGATATATGCCTGAATGGTATAGTCGCCCAACTGATCCGGAGGCACATACCCCTTAAATACTACCTTATCTTCCACACCATGCTCCTTTGCCAGAGCTATTGCCTCTTTGTAGAAGTTGCCCTCACCTACTATTATCAGCCTGGCATCCACCTGCTTCATGGCGGGTATCAGCTGCTCAAAACAACGCCCTACATTCACCCAACCCTGATACAGTATAAAACGCTCTTTCTTCTCAGGTATTGTTACCGGCTTCAGCACCGTTGCATTCCTGACGACGCCATACTTAACACCATACCTTTTTTCAAAGTCGGCAGCATAGCTCTCACCTATGGTGTAACCTACCGGAAAGTGAGGGACAGTATGATTGGCTATCCACAACCACATCTTGTGTACCGACGGGCGGGATATGACTTCTTTGAGATCTGTAAATATCTCATGCGCATCATGTACCCGTTTCAGGCCTCTTATTTTCGACGCATAATAGACTGGCAATATCGTATCTAGGTCTATCGCACACAGTATATCTGCTTTACGAAACAGCAGAAAGAAAAAGAGATTGAACCAATAATGAGCATACATCAGCTTTCCCTGCTCTACTATTATAGGTAGCCGTACCTGCTTGAATGGCCTTTCGGTAAGTGGTTTGCTTTTTTTTCTTTTGAAGCCGACAAGCGTCACATCATAACCTGCATCTGCCAGCGTACTGCAAATCCTGATCATGCGCTGGTCATAGTTCAGGTCGTTGGTAACAGTACAGACGATTCTCTTTGACTTCATAAAGTGAGTAAAGATAGCAGATTTAGACCCGACAAGTGTTTCCGGTAAATGCAGATAGCTTCCGTACAAGACAGAAACTCAACCACCAACCGGGATATCGGCAATTAACGCTCGTCGTTGAACTTGGTAGTAACCGAGGTTGTCCTGCGTCTGAGCTTCAGGTCTTCGTCCTTACCGTACTTGATGATGGTCTTATCCAGCCCGAAGGAATCGTCCCCATAAACGTACACCGTAGTACCTGTCAGTTCAGAGAATGTCTTATCTACAACAAAATCCCTATCCCGTGCGTATTCTATGTTTACACGCTCCAGTCTGCCTGAAAGCTTGGAATTCACAATATTGAAATACCCTACATATCTCGTCTTGCTACCACCTTCAAAGAAGGTAACGAACGACATTTTAGACAAAACTGGATCATCAATGTAACTGAACTTACTCAAGAACCCATTGTAATAGTTTATCAAATCGCCGTAATCGCTCTTCTCTATTACGCCAGCTTTTACCGCCATATAGCTCTTCAGCATAAAGTCGAAATCGCGGGCATTGAACGTATCAATGTATTCTACCAACGTGAATTTCTTTGAAAGCAAATTGCTCATTACCTGCTGGTGTCTTTCCTCGGGGAAGGTCATTTCCGGCACATTCTTGACCCGCAACTGTACGATTGGTCCTCTGTCGCGGTTGCACTCCCTCGCCCACCAGGTAGCCTCGGCACCGGTCATAGTTTTGTGCATCACCAGTGCAGCACGTATCGATGCTGTATGATTGAGTGCACCCTTTGTATCCCATCTGTTACTTACCGACGGCACTTCTACAGTGCGCATCAACAAATACCCCCACTCACTTCCGGACAACTTATCAACCTTGCCTCCGGTAGTCATCAGTTCCAGTTTGTGGTCGCGGGTAAAGCCGGCAAGGTCGTTGCCGTTATTGTCATAGACAGCGCAACGCCCGCATGGGTATTGGTTTTTGCAAACCTCCATTGTCTGAGCTATTGCCGTATCAGATGCAGTTCCCGCCAATAGCATGGCAGCAACTGAAACTACATTGAGACTCCTTAATAATGACATAATGTTATGATATTACGGTCAGTAAGCGTTAGGTGAATTAAATATGCAGCCAAATTAATAAAAAGTAGCCGAATTCTAAAGACGAATTTCGTAAGGGAGTAAAAAGAGGGGCCGCTCCCCGCCCCTCTCCCCCGATTACTTCGCGGGAGGGAGGTGTGCAGTAGCTCCGCATTTGCCGCTTAATCTGCCTACCGACGGAAATGATTGTCCTATAAAGACCGTCAATTGTCATCCCGAAAATGCGGATAAGGCACCAAACATCTTAACCCTATTATTTGTTGTTTGCTTCCTTAATGCTCATAACAAGTGGGTAGCTAGCATCGCACATATTACTTTTTGATATCACATACGCTATATGCAGCCCACAACCACTTCAAAAATGACTAAATGAGCAGTTCAGGCAGCCGAACCTGTCACGGTGAGCCGAGCCGAACCGTGGCAGTGTGCGTTGGCTATCAAATTAAGTGTTCAGCGAATTGCTTGTCATGTCGACGGCAGGAGACATCTGTTACTCATGAAGTGCTATAGATACTTTCTGTCGTCAGTATGACAAATGAAAAGAACCTAGTTCCGTAATCCACAGATTAACTTCAATTTAGCCGCGACGCGTATCTCCGTTCTGGCTAAGTCGTAAGATATCGCCAATAGGAGGTGCAAATTTAGTGCAAAGAATTAAAAAAAAAATTCATCAAGAGACAATAAAACATTCCCCTTTACCTAAATCATTCTCTATCTTCTTAAATTTGCTTTTAACCGTAGTGCCATCTTTATACCTCACAATCACAGTTTCATTTCTACCATACTTTTTTGCTATTCTAATAGTTGTTTGCCTGTCCTCAATATCTTCCAAAACAGATTCTGCATTTTTTCTCACAGTTTCTAGCCCCGTATCCCCAAGTAAGTTAGAATTCTGCTGTTTAATCATATTGTCGTTGGCAAATGCAATAATCTCCCTTGCTTTTGCTACCGCCTTTGCCTTTTGGTTCAATAGTATATACAGGTTTAGTTCAAAATTATAAATTACCAAGTAGTTAATAATGATTTTCTTAGGGACCGTTGGCCTAAGAGAATTGATCAAATTCACATACTCCAATGCAGTTCCAAGCTCTTTTTTGTCAATGAAATAATAAATTAAATTGGCAAATATTTCCATATCAACGTAGTCGACAGCTTCAACTCGTTCTTCCGAAAATAGATATATATATTCAACACAATACACATATGATCCTTGTCTATTCAGTAGTAAGTACGACAGTAACTTCAACGTGAAGTACCTAAACTCCTTACTTACGGCGTACTCTTCCGAATTGAAGTTAACATGTATGTCCTTTAAAAGGGAAATGGCAGCCTCTCTATCCTTATTATCAACTAGTGCATGAATTGCTAAGTCATATAGATGTTGTGCATATGGCTTCTCTCCTAGCAACGAAAAGTGTGGTTTTAACCGTTCATACAGTGAGTCACGGAAATTCAAAAAGGAGACTACAATTATATTTTTTAATACATCTTGACTGAAGCCTATTGGCTTTTCCGGGTCTTTTTCAGACAGCTCAATTTTCCCTTTTTCAATTAATTCAATTATTTCATCAAGGAGCTTATATTTAACATCGTTGTCAGTAGTAACCTTCAATAGTGCCAACATTAGGTGTGGCTTTGTGCTTGCGCTTCCAAGTTCGATTGCTTTCTCATAATTCTCTAACGCAGCGCTGACATTGCTGTCACTATTGAGAACTTCCGCCAAATTGTAATGAGCAATCGATTTCAACTCTTTTAAAACATTTTCATTGATTTTTTTGCTGTCAAAAACAGCATCTTCTATAACATCCTTAAAAATCGATACAGCTTCGTGACTATAATTAGCAACCTCAGACTTTAAAGCAATAATTCCATAATTTAGTAGTGACCGAGCGTAGATTTCATCTTTTCTCCCACTATCAATAACTTCTCTTAAGCACTTTAAACTTTCTTCTATTTTGTCTGCGTAGTAAAAAGAAAGCCCTTTTAAGTTTAGCACCCGATAATGCCACTTTGCATCTTCTTCGATGTCAAAATTGGCTTTGTCTAAATATTCAATTGCTTTCTCAAAACTAGAGTTACGATGAGCTGCGTAGCCCATGTAATAATAGCAAAGAGCACTGTCCCCCTTTTCAAATTCATTCTGTGAGATATACCTTTCAAACAATTTTAGAGATTCACCATAATTTCCATTTTCATAATTGTCGATAGCCATTCTGACTAGCCCTTTATCTTCCTCTTCTATTGATTTAATCCAAGTAATGCTTAAACATTCCTTTATTATCTCATTTTTAATATGTATGTCGTTTTCATTATAGTTTATTATACCTGACAGATATAGTTTGCTTTTAATTCTGTCTGGAACTTCTTTGCCTTTCTTATACTCTACTTCAACAATCGCATTTCGAATCTCTCTGTCTTTTTTAACAAGCTGCCTTATATTATCGATAGGAGGATTATCAAACTTCGTCAAATACAAATCCAAAACAATTTTATCCACATTATCCGGTGTTGTTTGTACTTCTCCACTAGTATTTTGCGTCTCGACCGCCGAACATATATCCCACGTCATTCTCGGGTTGCCATTTGTCCAATAAAAAATTCTATCTTGAACATCTTGGCTAATGTTTAATTTAGATTTATTTAAAAACTGATCAAACTCGGTACGGTTAAAATCATTTAGAAAAATTTTTTGCCCAATGTTAAACGGTGAAATCTTCGGATCTTTAATAATTTCAGTCGGCTCAACAACACCAGAAAGAATGTATGTCAAATTCTCTAACTCTTTGAAGTTTACCCTCGAAAAGTAAATGCTCCTAATTTGAGCAAAAATCTCATCAGAATATGCTGTTTTTGTTAAAGCATCTATTTCATCTAGAATTACAACTAGTTTTCCAGATATAGATTGCAATAATTGCCGTAGTTCACTTGTATGCTGTTTATGTGGAGGCGTATTAACTAATTCCTTCCTTTTGTCGGCTATTCTGATTGCAAGGTCATGAAATTTTTCCGGATATGTTTCAAGCGCAGTATCAATAATACTTTCGAAACAACTCCTTGCTTCTGAGAAAGGGTTTGAAAGGTCTACGTAAATAAAAACATCGTTGGAGCGTTCAAGTCTCCTTTTGGCATTCAAAAGCAAATTGGTTTTACCCATTTGTCTGGAAACAAGTACATATCCTGGGCGCCCCATATCTTCTATAATACTTTCTATTTGCCTATCAGCATCACGCTGAACGTAAAGTTCCGATGGGACTATTGTATATGGCTTTAAAATTTTTGACATTTCTATTTTTGACTTAAATCTCGTGAAGTATCATCTATAATATATGTTATTGTATCGTCACCCACAACACCAAGCGTACAAAGACTTCTATAAAACTTTTTGATAAACCTTGGTGACCCATTCGCTTTTTCAATTAATTTAGCTTTTAACCCAGCTGATAACGAAAACTTTATTTCCGTCTCAATAATATTTATCAACTTGTGTATTTCTGTGTTCTCCCAATACTTAAGTTCGACAAAGGTTAACTGTTCGTGTATTTTTTGTTGGAATGGTTTAAGGTAAATCGTAGGATTATTAATTGATGAAAGGACGAATCTCACATTTTCAAGGCTCGGATTTAGACTTTTAGCAGTTAGAAGTGACGCAACTTTACCAACAAATTCACTATAATCTTCGTTGGTGCTGATTGGAATCTCTTCTATAAATAGAATAAAATTTTTGCTCTCATACTTCTTTTTTAACTCCGTCAAAATGGCCCTATGACATTCATTAAATCCTCTTGGCTTTTCAAAGTAAGTAGTACCTTTTGTATTTGACACTAAATCAAACAATATTTCTTCAAAAAATTGGTCAACACCTTGTCCGATACAAGCTGCTAAGCTTATCTGATGAAAATTTTGTTCATTAACAATTAGATTTCTCAGAATAAGGTTTGACTTTCCACAACCAGTTGCACCATAAACCCAAACTCCCAGCTTATCAACAACGTTGCTAAAACGTTTGTCGTAGGCTCGCTCAATATAATAACTCTCTTTTCCTAAATCATACACATCAAACAAACAATCATTAACATTAGAATTAAAACATACCAATTGTGAAGGAGGTTTGGTTTCAAAATGCTCGATGGGATTTACTCCGAGTTTCTTAAATGCAGAATTAGAATTTAGAACTTCCATGCATGCGCTAATTGCTGCAAATATTGCAACCTCCTGCTTCTGCTTTTTTTCTTCACCTTTTTCTCCATCAGCGAAATCGCAAATTCCCTTTACAATAATCCAATCTGCTTTCCCATCACAGGCGGCGAAAATACCAGCACCCTCCATTTCTCCGCCTCTAGAATCTGGATAGCTACGAAGAAGTTGGTCTCTATGCTCTTTGTTATCAATTAACTCCTCACCGGAGAGCATTCTAGTTGGTATTAGTTTTGCTTTAACATTTCCTGGCAAAAGATGCTCCCACGTAAGGTTAATACTTTTAAAGCGGTTAAATAGCGTTTTGCTCGAGGGGGCTTCCACTCCTCTGCTTATCGACTTATCTATTCCAACTCGTTTAGAATTATATGGGATAACAGATTCAGAAACTAAAACGTCTCCAATATTTTGCTTTTGATCATCAACACCAAAAGCAATCCCTACCATTATTACAACCGGAGAAGATATTTTATCAATCGCGGCATTTACTGTCATTATTGAACTATCTCGTGCCATAGCCCCCATCGATGACTGTACATGAGCAACAACATAATTACCAAGTACCCCGACATAATAAGTTAATTCACCCTCATATATCTTCAATATTTTTCCGTACGCAGATAAAGGTGTAATCTTTTCATGTAATGCACGCGTTTCAGTATCAGTAGCAGTTACAATTAGGATTGACCTTTTACAAATCAATTCTTTTACGCTTTCGAATTCTACTTCATTATAACGTAAGCCGGACGTTTCATTTATCATAATTGTTCGTAAAGCTAAGATAATTGAATTTATTTATTTAACGAGAAACCAAGGGTTATACATATTCACTTGCAGTATTTTCATAATACTTGCCCCACTCGTCCGAGTTTGTAACTCGGATGCTTTGGCATGGCGTTTTTAACGCCTGTAAACACCCTCCCCCTACCACCCACAATCCTGCCATTCCTTTAATCCTGCAAATCAAGGTTCCTATAAAAAAACACTAATTGTAAAATCACCAAAACACAACTACACGAGTCATAAGAAATACCACCCTCTCCGCAGCCTGCTCCGATAAAGTCGGAGGGGAGGGCCGGGGGAGAGGCTTTTAATTTACATGATAGACACATAGCATCTTATCATAAGTCGAAAATCGCACTATCATAAAAACCCGATTTGCTAATCTCATTACCTATAAAGACTTTTATACCCTAAAACCTCCTATCACATGAAAACAGAACAAAAACAACAAGCCAGAAATCTCTTCTTTCAGACAGAACTCACCAAAACACAAATCGCACAACACCTCAATATCAGCCGGCGCACACTCTCATATTGGGTTAAAGAAGGCAACTGGAACCGACTCAAAAACGCACACAACCACATGCCCGCCATACTCGCCGAAAACTGCTACCACATTTTCGGACACCTTACGGAATACTTCCTCTCCGAGCGGCGGCTCACCAACCCGGTCTCTTACAAAGATGTCGACACCCTCCACAAACTCACACTCACTATCAAAAACCTAAAGAGCCGTGCTACCATCAACGAAAGCATGCAGGTGCTCACTTACATGCTCGATAATATAAAGCAGCACGATGAACCACTTGCACAAAAAATCACACCCTATGTCGATGAGTACATTGCAAAACGTGCCGACATATACACGTCAGACCTCATGCCCGAAAATTTTACTGGTATCGGTGGTCGCATCCCATGGGAACCCGAAGACAATACGGAAGCAGTAATTGACGGCAGAGAAGACTTCTTTAATGACCCCGAAACCGTCGAAACCTATAAAAAGTTCAATATCCCTTTTCCCGACGAAGACGAAATTAGCTCCATCCCTTCCGGGGCAACACAACCAACACCCCAAAAAACAAAAGAAGAAAACGACGCAGAGTCACTTAGCCCCTCACAAGAACAAACACCAAACAACGACACTGCTAACAACGACACACCCCTACCCGACAACAACAATCTGAGCATCACCCCCAAACAACCCTACCCCGAACAACCCATGAGCGAAATGAGCAAAGCTGCAAAATGTGAGCAAGAAAAGAGCAATAATACACTCACCGAATTTTACAAAATATTGAATATCATAGAGTTATCAAAAACCAACCGAAAAACAGAAAAACCAAACCAAAGTGCGCAAAACCCAAATGAAAAAGAAACACAAGCTGTAGCACACCAAAAAAATCCGCCTATCCCACACTACCACAACAGCCCACTTCGCCCGCCGCGAATCGGATAGAGGAAACGCTATTGCTATGGTGAGTTCCCAATGTGCTGCGCACAACCACTTTGAAAATGACTTAATGGGTAGTTCAGGCAGCCTAGCCTGTCACGGTGAGTGAACAATTTGCTGCGCACAAACTCTTTGAAAATGACAGAATGTAGTATCTCGGCACCACCCCAAGTGGGTAAATGAGGCGGTGCGATAGCCTGTCACCTTGAGCCGCGCCGAAAGGGTGGCAGTGTGCGCTGGCTATCGAGTGAGTGTTCAATAGCTCATCTGTCATTGGCAGCCGAGCCGAACCGTGGCGGTGTGCGTTGGCTATTATGTAACCCAATTGATGCCTGTCGTTTTTTTTACATACCCTTAATGTCATGGTTCGGCGCGGCTCACCACGACAAAAAACAACAACCATGAGTCCCACAACCCACTTGTCAATGGCACTTGTAGACGACTAATGATATAAGAGATGTTTCTGAGCATATGATGGTGCCTTTTTATGTCGTAGATGTAAGTACAGTTGAATAAAGCCTACTCGTCCAAGTTTATAACTTGGATGCTTTAGCAGGGCGTTATTAACCCTACAAAATATGCACCCAGACTATGTATATTTGTAAAAACACACTTTATGAAGCGATTATTATTATTTGTCGTGCTAACGGGGTTGTTCTCTGGTATTTCTCAGGCACAAGAGGTTAAATATTTTGACGGCTCGTGGAGCGAGACCAAGGCGAAAGCAAAAGCCGAGAACAAGTACATTTTTGTTGATTGCTATACTGAGTGGTGTGGTTGGTGTAAGGTGATGGACAAAAAGACAATGGTGATACCCAAGGTGTATGGCACCCTCAGCCAAAAGTTTATCCCGGTAAAGATAGATATGGAAAAAGGCGAAGGGATAAAGCTCGCCATGAAATATCATGTTAGCGTTTTCCCATCATTCTTATTCTTTAATCCTGATGGCGAATACGTTTATGCAGCCGAGGGCTATTATGAAGAGCCTGATACATTTGTTGCAGAGCTGAATAAAGCTGTTGATAAAAGAACACAGTTCAGTACGCCGGGCTACAGTTCGTCGCTGGACGTGGCATTCCCCGACTTTTATAGTCAGGCTTTTGCCGGAAACGGGAAACGAAAATTCCCGGACTCAGCAACGGTTAATGAGTTTCTCGCCAATCAGAAAGACCTGTTCTCAGAGGTGAGCTGGGGCGTTATTTCCAGGTTTTCGACTGCTGATAAGTACACCCGTTTTTTTCTTGACAATGCCGATAAATACAAACAAAAGTATGGGAGCAAAGGAGTAGATGATAAGGTACAGCGAATTGTTTACGCGCGTGTTAAGACTGCCATTGCAAATAATAGCGATGAGGAGTTTAGTGATGCAATGAAAATGGTAGACAAATATTTATCAGATGACAAAGAGGCGCTAAAATTAAATTTCAAGATTGACTTCTATAAAGCAACGAAGAAGTGGCGTGCGTTCTCAATGGCTCTTGATGAAATGGTTGCCCGGCACGGTTTTGACAATCCTTCTTATATCAACGCACAATGTTGGGATATTTATGAAAAATGCGACGACAAAAGAGTTGTGGACAAAGCATGTGGTTTTATGGCAAAAGCCATTAAGTTCGATTCTTCTTATGCCTATCTTGACACTTATGCGTGTTTGTTATTTAAGTCAGGCAAGTATGCAGATGCAGAGAACTGGGCAGTAAAGGCTATAGCTGCCGGCAAAAAACATGGCGACGATACCAAGTCTACCGAGGAACTGTTGGAACGAATTAAGAACCACGACAAGTAACAATACAATTTGACATCATAAAAAAATCAGAATAGATACCCGATTGGTTTTGAAAAAAGAAGTAAAAATTATAGCCAACTTGCTACTTACAGTAAGTATATTTCTTTGCTCGTGCGAGGCGGTAGTGCATATGAGTGGTCATATATATGATGCCCAAACAGGGAAGCCGATTGAAGGAGTACATGTGGGATGGGGAAATATAGAAGATCCGGATTGGAAAGTTAGGCTCGCGTACGATTCGCTAACTAAAGAGGAAAGAGACTCAGTAAGAAAAGCTACAAGAAAAAGGAAAGATGGTCTGGGTTTTTATGCCGGTGTGCCACTCGACGACAGTTTATATTATGCTCCTGCAAACCGAGGATATCGCAGCACGGTAGAAGGTGGATATGAATATTATGGAAAGTATTGCTACAAATACTACACAGACAGCTATTCCGACGCCAATGGATATTTCGCTACGGGTCCCAGATTAGTGGGTGCATCACCAACGATATTCAATATTCGGGCCGTATTTTTGAAGGATGGTTACAAACCAACGATGATTCACCTGAAAGACAAACCCGGTTCTGCCCGAGATAGTTTTGTAGTGTACATGCATCGGGAATAAAGACTGAACAATCGCAAAAAATGATTTTCTGTAATTAGTTGGTAATGCAAATGTTTTGCGGAGACGATTACTACTCAAATAAACAAATAACCATGGTCTATAATCAACCACTCACATTAGCAAAATAATCGTCGCTTTTTTTAGGGTTGTTTTTCTACCTTTGCGCTCCGGTGAAAGTCATTATTGATACAAACCCGGCCTCGTAGTACAATGGATAGTATAAGAGTTTCCGAAGCTCCAGATTCAGGTTCGATTCCTGACGAGGCCACTACCAGAACACTCAACCCAAACAAAAAAGGTCTGACGCTTACGGTCAAACCTTTCTCTCGAAATTAATTGTACATTACGAATAGCACTAACTGAAACCAGACTGCTGCGCTTATCTCCAGGCACCGAGAATAAAACCTATAAGTGTGTAGTAGATAGTTATATACCCGCCGTTAATAAGAATGTACTTCATAGAGCGTTGCTCAAACAAAGCAATTACCGTAAAAATCAACGCAGAAAATCCAAATCCTGTCAGGAAGCCGGCGGCAGTACCCCATGCCATATCTGTCTTTTCATCTCCGAGAAAAAAGGCAAGATTGTAGCTCATGATTAGCGATAGGAGTAACGTAAGGCCGTAAACCTTTGCGGGATTTATCTTTTTGATGTCTTCATCGGTGAGGTTGTTTTCTTTTGCCCACCCTTTGTAAAAGAGCAACGGAGAATACCAAATGGCACCCAACAGGAGATTAGAAACGGCGCATGTCAGTACTGCCCAATGATTGATGTGAAAGCTATTCATATATCTATTTTTATTACAAAGAAACAATATGCAGACGCCAGAGTATTGGAAAAAATTTACCTACCCTACTGCAACGTAGTTTACGCTATCGCTGTGCCGGGTAAGGTATTGCGACGGAGTAAAGCCGGAAAAGGTTTTGAAATCGTTGATAAAATGTGCCTGATCATAGTATCCGCTTTCATAAGCAATACGCGCCCATGTCACTTGTCTGTTTTGCTCGATCTCCCGGATAGCTTTCTGGAATCGCATCACCTTCAGAAAGGATTTGGGTGTCATTCCCACATGCTGACGGAACATGTCTATCATGTGTTTTTGAGAGAAGCCCACTTTATTGGTTATGTCTTTTATTACGGCACTATGTGGACTTTGTAATATCTGCCCGACAGCATAGTCCACGAACGGATTGACTTGCAACCTATTGCGGAACATGTTCAGTAGAAACTCCTCTACACAGAGGAATTTCTGATTTATGTCGACCATCTCCTGCAACTGCTCTCGCATTCTGAGTATTTCGGGAGTCAACACCTGCTCTCCATCAACAACATGATCGGTAAACGCTGAAACGGGTGCGTTTGCAAAAGGATAAGACTTGCCCTTACGAAAATAGATGAGCAACATCTCGCTATCGCGTCCGGAGGGAATGGTGATAAACTTATTTCGGATACCGGAGAACCACACTCGCCGACACGATTGGATTTCTGTGAGGGTGTGATTGTCATATATGTATTTAGGGTAGTCGGTCAGATCTATTACCAGATTAACATTACCATCGGGCAAAAACCTGTCAATAGAATGTACCGGATTATAATCGCGATAATATATAAAACACGCTATAAACTCATTAAGAGGAGCTTTCGGTATGTAGTGCCGGTGAATCATTGCGGACACTAATATATAAAAACAGAAGTTGAATATTGCTCAGAAACAAAAGAATTGGCAAAAAAAACTGTTTCTATTACGGATTTTTCCACTTCTTGGAAGATTTGTCCCAAAAATGGATAAAATATTAGCATGCCAAAATTCAATTAATTGATTTTCAATTAGTTACAATGTTGGCACGTCGTTGGTATTATACCTAGCAAATAACGAAATCAAAAACTTAAACAAACTAAAACTTAAAAAAATGAAAAACATCTTCAAGTCAATCGCAATCGCTTCTATCGCTGTAATAGGACTTTCTAACAGCTCTTTCGCTCAGGCTACTGCAACTGCTTCTGCCTCTGCCAACATCATCACTCCTATCTCTATCGCTAAGACTGTAGATATGAACTTCGGTAACGTAGCCGTTTCTGCTACAATAGCAGGTACTGCAGTTCTCGCTCCGGCTGGCACTCGTACCACAGGCGGTGCAGGTGGTGTAACACTTCCAGCAACTACAGGAACTGTTTCTGCTGCCAGCTTTGATGTAACAGGACAAGCGAGCTATACTTACGCAATCACTTTGCCATCTTCCACTACTATTACTGATGGTAGCTCTCATACAATGACAGTTGACAACTTCACAAGTGTTCCGGCTACTACAGGTACACTGAGCGGTTCAGGTACTCAAACTTTGAATGTAGGTGCTACCCTTAACGTATCAGCTGGTCAGGCTTCCGGAACTTATACTAACGCGACTGGTGTTCCGGTAACTGTTAACTACAACTAATTATTACCCCTCAATAAACGATTCATACTTAACGCCTCCGGAAACGGGGGCGTTTTTGTATGAGGAGCTATCGTACACAGTTCGCCAAAAGCTACATCCATCATTAAATAAATGCGCTTCATCAAATCCAACGCAAATGGCATTTAGCAAAAATCTACCTCGGCCGCGGCACCGCCATTATTATTAGTACTGATTTTTCGCATAATTTATCTTAATTTTGCAACTTCTTAAAATCAAGGAAATGGCTGTTTTAGTAAACAAAGATTCGAAAGTAATAGTTCAGGGCTTCACAGGTACGGAAGGAACATTCCACGCCAGCCAGATGATAGAGTACGGCACCAATGTGGTTGGCGGTGTAACACCGGGCAAAGGTGGTTCTACCCACCTTGAGCGACCTGTATTCAATACCGTAAAAGATGCTGTTGATAAAGCAGGTGCTAATGTATCCATCATTTTTGTACCGCCGGCTTTTGCTGCAGATGCAATTATGGAAGCTGCAGATGCAGGTATTAAAGTTGTCATCTGTATTACTGAGGGCATACCGGTACAGGACATGGTGCGCGCCCGCGAATTTTTGAAAGGAAGAGACTGCCGCCTTGTGGGTCCTAACTGCCCGGGTGTAATCACTGCCGATGAAGCAAAGGTGGGCATCATGCCGGGTTTTGTATTTAAGAAAGGTCGCATCGGTATTGTATCTAAGTCAGGTACACTTACTTATGAGGCTGCAGACCAGGCTGTAAAAGCAGGCATGGGAATATCTACCGCAATAGGTATTGGTGGCGATCCGATAATCGGCACCACGACGAAAGAAGCAGTAGAACTATTGATGAATGACCCTGAAACAGACGGCATCATCATGATTGGTGAGATAGGCGGAAACATGGAAGCTGAGGCAGCTTATTGGTTAAAAGACAATATGCGTAAGCCTGTAGTTGGTTTCATCGCAGGACAGACAGCCCCTCCCGGTCGCCGTATGGGTCACGCAGGTGCTATAGTAGGCGGTGCAGAAGACACTGCCGCTGCTAAAATGAAGACGATGGAAGAGTGTGGCATTCATGTAGTTGCCAGCCCTGCAAACATCGGCAAAACAATGGCTGAAGTAATTTCTGTAAAAGCTTAATAGTCATCGTCAGCACCACATTAAAAGTTTATTACTAAATATATTAATCCCCGATGATAAATGCGTCGGGGATTTTTCATATATTACCTTTGAGTCGACCAACGGGATACATTCGGCACCCACCCTATCTTAATAAAATGGAACGTTTTACAATCAGAAATCCGTTTTAACATTTTACAGAAACAAGCTGTTTCAGGCGGTAAAAAACGCCGAAAAGCTCAGATTAACAATGCTTTAGCAGTTTTTGGAGTGCATATTGAATATACCTGAGTATAGTTGAATAGTCAACCCATTAAAACATACGATATGAAAAACCACATGCAAAAAATTTTAGGTATCGCCATACTGAGTGTACTGTTGATGCTGGGTAATAATACAAAAACCAGCGCACAGAATATGAGCGTTTCTTTTCAGGTCTTCTATGACAATCTAGCCCCTTACGGTCAATGGATATATGATCCTCAGTACGGCAACGTATGGGTCCCTAACGAAGATGGCAACTTCCGCCCATACGGAAGTCGCGGACATTGGTTAATGACAGAATACGGAAATACCTGGGTATCTAATGACCCATGGGGATGGGCTGTATACCACTACGGAAGATGGACGTACAACTCTTACTATGGCTGGATTTGGATACCCGGCTATGATTGGGCTCCTGCATGGGTAAGCTGGCGCTATGGCGGCGGCTACAGCGGATGGGCTCCGCTCGGTCCCGGTATGAACGTGGGTATGAATTACTCAGTACCATTGAGCTGGTGGATTTTTGTTGGCCCACAATATATGTATCAGCCAAACTGCATGCGCTATTGGTACGGACCGTCTTATAATAATAGATATATTTACAACACTACAATTGTCAATAACTACTACAGAGACAACCGAACCAGAGTTCAATATAACTATGGTCCTCGTGCAGAAGTGATACAACAGACTACACACAGACCGGTGCAAGTGTATAGGCTGTCTCATATGAACAGACCCGGAGCAGCCAGCGTTGGGCGGGGAACGGTGAATATTTACCGCCCTACAGTAAATCGTGAGAGCGTAAGAACCGCACACCCATCAAGGGTTACGCGTGCTCCGCGTTCCATAGGTCGGGAGCAACCGGCACCGCGTCGTTCACCTACAAGGTCAAGTTTCCATAGCCAGACAAGAACACAGCAACCACAACATCAAATAAATAGAGGTAATGGAAATAACAACCCGCGTGTTGCTCCTCGCTCAGGCACCAATTCTACGCCAAACCCAAGAAGTAACATGCGAACTGTGAGTCCTACACCAAGAACGAACACCGGCACGCAACGTCCTGTGACTCCATCCAGAACAACGAAGCCACAGCCAAACCGGGTTCGTGAGCAACCACGTTCTTATGACAGACGGATGGACAACAGAAGTACGCCGCAAAGAAATGTTGCCCCTGCCAGGAACGCTACCCCACAACGCCAGGCTGCACCTTCGAGGACGCGAACTCCGCAAAGAGCCTCAACGCCTCAACGTGCTCCGGCACCACAAAGGCAAGCAACACCTCGCAGAGCTCCTAACCCATCAAGAGGAAGCGCACCACAACGAAACAGCAACAATAACCAACCTTCGAGAAGAAGGTAATAAAAACATTTCCAGACAATAGAGATGCTCCTTAACGGAGCATTTCTATTGTTATGTACTTTCTGCATTGTAACTTCGATGTTAAATAGACAACAAATAGATTAAGATTATGCCAAATGCTGTCATTACCGGTGCATCTCAAGGAATAGGAAAAGCAATTGCGGAAAAACTAATCGGACACGGCTTTACTGTTGTCGTTTGCGCCAGGAGCAAAGAAAACCTGCACAAAGCAGCGGAGGAATGGTTGTTACAACAGCCAGATGCGAAAATAGTAGTCGTGAGTGCTGATCTAAGTACAGAGGCGGGCGTAGCCCAACTTTCAGAAGTTGTTAAAAAGACACTTCCCACAGTTGATATACTGGTTAATAATGCAGGCACCTACCAACCGGGTACATTAAGAGAAGAGCCCGAAGGAATACTCGAAGGCATGATTGCTACCAACCTGTATAGTGCTTACCGGCTGACTCGCAAACTGCTACCAATGATGGAGGCAGCCAAATGCGGACACATCTTCAATATGTGTTCTGTAGCCAGCCTTAAGGCGTACCCGAACGGCGGCTCATACAGTATATCGAAATACGCTTTGTTAGGGTTTTCGGACAACTTACGAGAAGAACTGCGGGAGCACAACATAAAAGTCACGTCTATCTGCCCCGGTGCCACTTACTCCCCTTCGTGGGAAAATTCCGGAGTATCGCCGGAAAGGATAATGGAAGTGAATGACATAGCCGATGTGCTTTGGAATGCATATTCGTTATCGCGACAGGCTTTAGTAGAAACAATTGTGATGCGCCCGGCACTTGGCGACTTATAACAGATAGTATGGAAAAAGTGTTCACTGACATGACGGGAAGAACGATTACTATTCCGCACCCTCCGCAGCGGATTGTATCGTTAGTGCCATCTCAGACAGAGTTGTTGTTTGAGTTGGGGTTAGAAGATGAGGTTTGTGGCATCACTAAATTTTGCATACACCCCAACGAATGGTTTCGGAACAAAAAAAGGGTTGGAGGGACTAAAAAAGTCCACCTCGACGTGGTAGAGTCTCTACGCCCTGACCTTATCATCGCTAATAAAGAAGAGAATACCAAGGAAGAAATAGAAGCATTGATGCAAAAATACCAAGTCTGGGTGAGTGACATAAAAACTGTGGACGACGGACTGCAAATGATAAAACAGGTTGGAGCCATAACCGGAACTGCCGAAAAAGCTAAAGCGCTTGCCGACGACATAGCGAATGGATTTGGCGAGCTGTCTCGACCAAAACGAGGTAAAAAAGTCGCTTACTATATATGGAAAAACCCGTGGATGTGTGCAGGTAACGACACCTTTATTCATGACGTCATAGAAAGGTGCGGGTGGCAGAATGCGATAGCAGATAGTCCGCGCTATCCGGAAATTGAACCGATAATGCTTCAGTCGTTGGGTGTGGAGATAGTTTTGCTTTCTTCCGAGCCCTACCCTTTTAAGGAAAAGCATATTGAAGAAATAGAGGCATTACTTCCCCGTGTGCGGGTAATGCTTGTTGACGGTGAAATGTTTAGTTGGTATGGTAGTAGAATGAAACATGCTTTACCCTACCTGAAACAAATGATAAGTGCAGTAGCGGCAAATCAATAAAAAGCAAAAGTATCTGACAATCTATTTATGTGGGAAGCGTATATCAAAGGGTTTAAAGCGTATCTCCAGTTAGAGCGATCGATGGCTGACAATACTGTCTCTGCGTATCTTCATGACATTGATATGCTACGCCGCCATATGGAACGGGAATACCCTTCGATATCGGTTGAAAGGATAAAAATTGAGCACCTGCAATCATTGCTGCTAACCATCCATGAGCTTGAATTATCGGCTGCCACACAGGCAAGAGTATTGAGTGGCATCAAGTCCTTCTTCGGGTTTCTGATATTGGAAGAGGTGATACAAACTGACCCGTCGGAGCTGTTAGAAGCACCAAAACTGAAACGAACACTCCCTTATGTGCTTACTGTGTCGGATATAGAAAGACTCTTTTCTGTTATTGACCACAGCAAGCCGGAGGGACAGCGTAACAGAGCCATGCTGGAAGTTATGTATAGCTGTGGGCTGCGCGTGAGCGAGCTTACGCAATTGCGCTTGTCCGGATTATACTTAGATGTGGGCTTTATACGGGTAACGGGTAAAGGCAACAAAGAGCGATTGGTACCCATAGGCTCTACAGCTATCAAACAAGTGGAATTGTATAAAAGGCACACGAGGGTTCATGTTCCGATAAAACCAGGGCAGGAAGACTTTGTTTTTCTCAACAGAAGGGGCTCGTCACTGTCAAGAATTATGGTATTCTTAATTCTAAAAGACCTTGCTCAGAAAGCCGGACTCCCCTCAAACATTCACCCGCACACTCTGCGTCACTCGTTTGCCACGCACCTTGTGGAAGGCGGTGCAGACCTGAGAGCCGTACAGGAAATGATGGGACATAAAAGCATTACGACAACAGAAATTTACACGCACTTAGACCGAAAATATCTACGGCAAACATTGGAGAAATATCACCCACGGTATAAGTAGTCTGTTTACAAATCTTTGAGCATCCACAAATCGCAACCAAAATGTCCGGTATTTCCCAAAGGCGCATTGAGGTATCTGAAGCCACAGCTTTCGTACAAGCCAACGGCATTGCTCAATTCAGGTAAGGTTTCTAAATATACCTGTTTGTAACCCGCACTTTTTGCCATTGCAAAACACTCCTCTATCAGCTTGCGTCCGATACCTTTGCCTCTGGCTTCCGGTAATAAGTATAGTTTTACTATTTCTGTGCAACCTTCCGGCAAGCCCGTGGTCGGGTAAATACCACTTCCTCCTACTAATTTACCGTCCAGTTCAACCACCAGATACTCAGCGTGAGCGACTGCAAACAATGAATACAAATCATCGGTTGTCGGATCAAAATAAACAGTACCCGGTTTATCTGCTTTAAACTCAGCAAGGACGGAACGAATAATAGTTGCCAATGCAACATTGTCGCCGGGAGCGATGGTTCTGATTTTATAGTGTATCATTGTCAGCCGATTTACTCTATCTCTCTTTTCCCGGAAAGGAGATAAATCACAGCCATCCTTATGGCCACTCCATTTTCTACCTGTTCCAGAATAATGGACTGCTTAGAGTCGGCAACATCTGAATTCACTTCCACACCACGATTGATGGGACCGGGATGCATGATGACAATGTCTTTTGCAATACTATCCAGCATTGTTTTGTTGACACCATAATATAGTGCGTATTCTCTGAGTGTGGAGAATAGTGGTTTGTTCTGACGCTCAAGTTGTATGCGTAAGATATTTGCAACGTCGCACCATTCCAGTGCTTTCCTGAGATTGTACTCTACCCTAACACCCAATGATTCTATATGCTTGGGAATCAAAGTAGGAGGACCAGCTACTGTGACTTTCGCACCAAGCTTTGTGAGACAATATATATTGCTCAGAGCAACCCTTGAATGCATTATATCACCTATCAGCGTAACGTGCTTACCTTTAAGACTTCCCACCTGTTCCTGCATAGAGTAAGCGTCTAACAATGCCTGTGTAGGGTGCTCGTTCGTGCCGTCTCCTGCGTTAACGATACTGGCATCAATATGATTGGCAAGAAACCAGGGTGCGCCACTTGCACTATGCCTCATCACAACCATGTCTACCTTCATAGCGAGAATGTTCTTGACGGTATCTACCAACGTTTCTCCTTTAGACACAGATGAGCCGGACGCAGAAAAGTTGACCACGTCTGCACCCAACCTCTTTTCGGCGAGTTCAAAGGAAAGCCTCGTTCGTGTCGAATTTTCGAAAAAGACATTGGCTACCGTAGTGTCTCTGAGCGACGGCACCTTTTTAATAGGGCGTTGTAACACCTGTTTGAAGTTGTCTGCAGTTTTAAAAATCAACGCTATGTCTGCAGCATTCAGTTCTTTTATTCCCAGCAAGTGTTTTACTGATAGCATATTATCGATTGCCCACAAATGGACGCTAATGTTACAAAATAATTATTCTTCTACGGACAGGTTATACCTTATCCAACAACACTACTTCGTCTTTTTTATCGTTCTCCGTCCAGCGGACCTTAACCCGCTGTGTAAGAATGGTATCTACTGTATACCCGGTATAGTCCGGATGAATGGGCACCTCTCTGCTAAAGCGTCTGTCGACAAGCACCAACAACTCTACTTTTTCCGGCCTGCCAAAATCCAGTAATGCATCCATTGCAGAACGAATGGTTCTGCCGGTATGTAAGACATCATCTATAAGTATCACCCGCTTACCCTGAACGCTAAATGGAATGTCGGTTACAGAAGGCACATGAATCTCAGTAGAGTGCACATCATCGCGATAAAAGGTAATATCTAATTTTCCGTATTTGATTTTTTCGTTTCCGGTAATCGATGTCAACTTATCGACAATACGATCAGATAAAAACACCCCCCTTGGTTGAATACCGATAATCACCGAGTTTTTGAAGTCGATATGATTTTCGACCAACTGATGGGCGAGCCTTAGCAGCGTTAAATCAAGTTGTTTACTATTAAGCAGTATCTTCAATTGGCTGATTATTTAATGGTAAAATTAAACATACCCGACCTAATTTACGAATTAGTAAGGGAAAAATGTTTTTTACGTCTGAATTGTCATTTAGTAATGTGTAAATTTGCAAAGCTCTGACGTGGCAATACAATGCTGTATGCCTGATAGTGATTCCAGCAACCTCTCAACCGTGAATAATGAATAGTGTGAACGCTTTTTTCGAAAGTTATACCAGAGCGTTAGAAAACTTCGACGCTAAAGGGCTATCCTTTTTATATAATATCCCCTGTACCATGCTGTCTGACGATGCTACTTCTGCATTTAACGATGCCGGCAAACTGGAAGGGTTTTTCAACCAGGGAACTGTATATTATCGACAATTCGGCATTGCTCATGCAGAACATGAGATTTGGATGAAGCGAGAAATATCTGAAAGAATTACATTAGTTAAAGTTAACTGGAAATACTTTGACAAGGATCGCAAACCAATGTATAATTGCGACTATCATTATACCCTGCGACTTGACCGAAATAATCACTGGAAGATAATACTTTCCGTTTCGGTGAATGAAAAAGAGCGTTTAAAAGCCTGGCAAGACAGCAAGAGTCGGCGATAAATCCACACTAAATTACCGACATGAACAGGTACCATTCCTCTACCTGCCAGCAGAAACTTTCACAAAATTATAGCATTTGTATGCGGTACTGTTATTCCTATCTTTGTGACACTGCGTGCATTGCCCCTTTGACGATGTAGGTGGATTATTTTTTACAACCAAAAAGTTTAATACATGCAGAGAAGCATACGTCTGGCAATTTCATTTATTTTATTCCTACCCTTTCTTGCAGGCGCTCAAAACGGCAATGGCGTAATAAAAGGTTTTGTATATGATAAGAAAACCGGTGAGCCGATGATTTACACGAATGTGTCTGTCATAAACGCTAAAACCGGGGTACAAACTGATGTAAACGGATACTATTCTATATCGTTACCCTCCGGTAGTTACCAATTGATGGTAACAGCTATCGGGTATGACAGCAGTATTACCAACGTAAACCTTCTTCCTGACGCCATTGTAACCAGAAAAATATTATTGGAAAGCCGGGATCTGGAACTGGAAACCGTTGAGGTATCTGGTAGAAAAACAGAAAAGATGACGCGTATCAACACAGGCGTTACGACCGTTACTCCGCAGCAATTGAAAATGCTACCAAGTTCCGGCGGCGAACCGGATATTGCACAATACCTTCAGGTTATACCCGGTGTTGTTTTTACCGGAGATCAGGGTGGTCAATTGTATATTCGAGGCGGTTCACCATCGCAGGTAGGTATCTATCTGGATGGGGTCACCATATATAACCCATTTCACTCCATCGGGCTTTTTTCTGTTTTTGAAACAGAAGCAATACGTAACGTTGACGTATACACAGCAGGTTTTAACGCAAAATATGGCAACAGGACAGCGGCGATAGTAGACATCCACACAAAGGATGGAAACAAAAACAAGCTATCCGGATTGGTTTCAACGTCGCCAATTATGACGAGAGCTTTGCTGGAAGGTCCGCTTATCAAATCTAAAAAAGGAAATGGTTCGGGAATTACCTTTCTGGTAACCAGCAAGCAGAGTTATCTGGATAAGACGTCAAAATCATTATACGGAGGTTTCGGCGACCAATTTAAAAGAGGGCTTCCGTTTCAATTTCATGACACGTATGGTAAAATAACAGTAAACGGTGATAACGGTAGCAAGCTTAACTTGTTCGGGTTCAGCTTTGATGACCGTGCCAATCTGCTAAATGATACTACCGGTGATAAAATTGCAGACTATAAATGGAAAACAAAGGGTGGCGGTGCCACATTCGTTGTTTCGCCATCAAGTACCTCTGCATTGATAGACGGTAAATTTGCTTACTCAAAATACAATATAGAGTTAGACCGATTGGGTACCGGAGGTGATACATTGCCGCGAACAAGCGAAATTGGTGGATTTGAAGCGGCTATTAACTTCACCTACTTTTTACCTAACTACAGTCAGTTGAAATACGGTGTAGAAATAACCGGATTGAATACAGCGCTTAGCTACTACAGTAGTGCGGGGATATCAACCTCTCAGGACAGGCAAAGCACCATAGCGGCCTTATACTTTATGTTCCGCCAAAATGTAAGTAGTAAGTTCATATTTGAACCTAGCCTTCGTTTGCAATACTATTCTGAAATAAACAAATTCTCTCCGGAACCTCGGCTGGGTTTAAAGTATAATGTCTCAAACAATGTAAGATTGAAGGCGGCAGCTGGTGTGTATTCACAGAATATAGTAAGCTCTAAATCTGACATAGATATCGTGAATCTGTTTGCGGGCTTCATGCTTAGTCCTAGTCAGCAAATTAAAAACCCGGACGGTGAAACCGTTAAGTCGTCGCTTCAGAAAGCATACCATGCAGTAACCGGAGTGGAGGTTGATATACAACGGGTCGAGTTAAATGTTGAGCCATGGATAAAATACTTCGGGCAGGTAAATGAACTGAACCGTAACAAAAGTAAAGTGGCAGATCCTGATTTCGTTGCATCTACAGGGTTGGCACATGGTCTGGACTTGTCGGCGAAGTACCAAAGGGACAGAATATACCTTTGGGCGGCAGTTGGCTACCAGCGCGTAATGTACACTGGTATTGACTCAAAAGGAGAAAAGCAAACCTACCCTACTCCATTTGACACACGATTTAACACCAATCTTGTAGCCTCGTATACGGCCGGAAAAAGAAAAGACTGGAGCCTATCGGCAAGATACAACCTGCGTGCACCATTTCCTTTTACCCAAACACAGGGTTACTACGAGAACGTCACACCAACTAACGGCGGAATTGGTAGCGGAACGCTACAAACAAACGGTACTGTCGCTACATTGTATGCAGATAAAATCAATGGTGGTCGACTGTCTTATTTCCATAGATTGGACTTAGCAGTAAAGAAGACCTTTAAATTGAATAAGCGCTCAAAACTGGATGCTACATTTGCTCTTACAAATGCATATAATCGTAAGAATATATTTTATGTTGACCGCCTGACGAATGCGAAGAAATATCAATTACCATTATTTCCGAGCGCGAATCTGACGTGGAACTTTTAACCAAACTGGATGATTTTGCAAAACCAACACAGCAGAAAAGGATTCTTAGTATGCCTGACCGGCTTATTACTATCGGCAGCAGGAGGTTACGGACAGTCGTCGATATCGGTGTTGCCGGAGAACAACAAACCGGCACTCTCTTCGGAGCAACGGAGGCAAGGTCACTTTGCTCAGTCGGAGCAATCTGCGAATGAATTTCTGGCCACATCGCCGAAAAACACTGCTCTCGGCAATAATAGTGACGAAGAAAAAGCAATCTATAATATTGCGATTGGGAAATTAAGAACTAATTCTCCGGATGCGGAAGATTATGCAAAGTCCACTATAAACACTACATCTAACCCGGTTTATTCTCAACGTATTGCTTACGGCCTCGCGAATAGCTACTTCAGAAAGGACCGATATACTGACGCCATAAAATATTACGAAGAAGCGGGCATCGACAATCTGAGTAATGACGAAATTGGTGATCAGAAATTTGAGTTGGCTTATTGCTATTTCAATAGTAAACAATTCAATAAAGCCCGCCCGTTGTTCCTCGCGATAAAAGATGTGAAAGACAGCAAATACTATATAGCAGCCAACTATTACTACGGCTTACTGTCCTACAACGAGAACAAGTATAATACCGCGCTACATAGCTTTGAAATAGTAAAAGACGAAAAAGCATACAGCAAGATTGTACCCTATTACATTGCCGAAATCTATTACTTCACCGGTAATAGAGCGAAGGCTCTGTCGCTGGCTCAGGAATTGCTGGCCAGACCGGAAAAGTCTTTTTATTATAAAGAATTACACCTTCTGGCTGCACAATGTCTTTTTGAAGAACAGGAATATGCAAAAGCAAGGCCCTTATTTGATTACTATTACAAACATTCAAAAAAAATAAGGAAAGAAGAACTGTATGAAATTGCGTACTGCGATTACAAGATGAGCGAATGGGAAAGCGCAATAGAAAAGTTCAAAATGTTGAGTGATACGAGAGATTCTCTCGGTCAAACATCTATGTACTTGCTAGGCGACTGCTACCTGAAAACGGGAAGTAAACAAAGCGCCCGTAACGCGTTTGGCATATGTGCAGATATGAGTTTTAATAAAGGACAGCAAGAAGCAGCAATGATGCTTTTTGCACGGCTTAGTTATGAAAGTGGCAATAACGGAGATGCGTTACGTTCACTTAAATCGCTTTTGCATACCTACCCTAAAACGAAGTACCACGATGAAGCAAATACGCTGACTTCAGACCTATTAATTAAAACCAATAAATACGAAGAAGCACTTGACCTGCTTCGGGACGTTAGGACAAAAGACCTTGAGTACAAAACAGTATACCAGAAGGCAACATATGGGTTTGCTGTTCAGAAATTCAGAAAAGGGGAACTCAAAAAAGCAGACGAATACTTTGCCTATTCCTTGTTGTACCCTATAAGTGCCGAGTATGAAAAAGCGACCTATTTCTGGAGAGGGGAGATCGCCTATAATCAAGGGAAATACGGTGATGCGATCAGCCTGTCACAAAACTTTATCAGCAGAAAGGGAGACTTAGCGACAGTAGAAAAAATTAGCCCTCAGGCAACTTTGCAACATGCTTGCCTAAATATGGGCTATTCTGCTATGGAGTTAGGAAACTATGTAGCAGCTCAGGACTATTTCGGACAGGCAAAAGAGGCCAGGGCCGGTGATAGAAGTTCGAAGCAAGTAGCCTCAGTGCTTGAAGCCGATGCTGTTTTTCTTCAGAAAAACTACCCCAAGGCTATCGGTCTTTATGACAAAATAATAGATGCAGGCGGCACCGATGTACCATATGCCACTTACCAAAAATCTATATTGCTTGGTCTGGAAGGAAAAAACACGGAAAAGATTGCATTGCTTAAAACACTAACAAATGAAATACCTGCTTCTGTGTATTCAAGTACTGCGCTTTATGAAATAGCACTGACCTATATAGAGATGGATAACTATCCGGAGGCTCTTAAGGCCCTTGATCAAATCATAGAAAGTGGATCAGATAAAAGCCTGCTGCCAAAAGCATGGGTCAAAACAGGTTTTCTACATCAACAGCTGGGGGATGACATTCTGGCTATAGCAGCCTATAGGAGAGTGGTAGTTGACTATCCGGGTGCCGAGGAAAGATATGCTGCATTAGAAGCTTTGAAAAGCCTCTACATACAAACGAACCAGCCCGGGCAATATACGCGGCTGTTGAGTGAATCGAACTTACCTTCTGCAGACAGTAGTTCCTTAGACTCTACTTATTATGCGGCAGCGGAAACTCAATTTGCAGCAAATAAATGGGAAAAAGCAAGGCAAGGGTTTACAGACTACCTAAGACACTTCCCCAATGGTATCTTCTCTGTAAAAGCACACTATTATCTTGGTGAGAGTGCATTCAGGCTAAAGAAGTACTCTGAAGCTGGCAGCCAGTATGATGTGGTTCTGAGTAATCCCTGGAATGACTTCTCTGAGAACAGTGCTAAACGAGGTGCGACCATCGCAATGGAGTTAAAAAATTACGATAACGCCTATTCACACTATACCAGTCTGCTCAACCACTTGTCCGACTATAATTCGGTAGAAATGATATATACCGGATTAATGAAGAGCGGTTTTCAGGCGGGCAAATATGCCGAAGCAGGCAAATATGCTGATACCCTACTTACGATTAGCAGTCTTCCGCTTGAAACGACTAACGAAGCCAGATTCATCAAAGCCAGGACACTGCAATTATCCTCACAGCTAAACGAGGCTAAAACAGCCTACGAAGTACTTACCGGCAACAAGAACGGCGAGTTAGCTGCCGAATCAAGGTATCATATAAGTGAAATACTCCTGCAGCAAGACAGTTTGAAAGCGGCGGAAAAAGCAGCTAACAAGACTATTGAACTATCTGCGGGATTTGACTATTGGGTGGTAAAGTCTTACGTATTGCTGGCGGATATCCTCACCAGACAAAAAGACTACTTCAATGCTAAGGCGCTGCTGCAGAGTATTGTAAAAAACACAAAAATAGAGGAAGTAAAAAAGGAAGCTGCTGAAAAGCTGGAAGCTGTGAAAAAAGCTGAAAAAAGCAATAGTAAATTGTCTGAGGAGTAAAATTTTATTCATGAAGAAACACTGCTCATTATTACTGGTATTTTTAACTTTTGGCATTTCGGCGTCTGCCCAACGGTCGGGAAAAGACACCGTGCTAAAAGGTTCAACGATTGAAGTGACGCAAACGTATAAGCCACGGGTGAAACAATCGCCGAAACCGCAATGGAAGCCGCAACTTCCGCCGGTCGACACGACGCATTCATCTGTAAAAATAGAGGTACCACAACAAACGTTGTATTATTCCTACAATTCACTTCCTTTACGTCCACTTGCCTTGGGAAAGTCTCCCCTGACACTGCCGTACGAGAACTACCTGAAGGTAGGAGCCGGAAACATTTCGACTGCCTACGTCGATGCCGGAATCGGCAGCCTGAAAGGTGAGGACTTTGAGACGGGCATACATGTCCACCATTTGTCCCAAAAAGGCACAATAAAGAATCAACAAACGTCATTTAGCGGAATAGAAGCAGAGGCGACAACTCATGGTTTATTGGGTGATTGGCATGCTACATTGGCTGGATCGAGAAACAGATATTCCTATTTCGGTTACAACCATGCATTGCACGACTACAGTAACGAATTCGTAAAGCAGGTTTATACGGCTGTGAAAGCAGCTGCAGATTTAAAAAGTCCGGAAGATGCAAATACCAAACTCACCTACCATCCCGGGGTATACGCTTCGTACATGACTGCCGTTAATAACATATCAGAAGTTACCGCAGGTTTTGATGCCCCTATAACCTATAATGTTAGTAAACTTCTTGATTTACATGTCGATTTATCGGGGGCATTTACAAACTATATTCCTGATACCACAACCATAAGTAACAATTTTATCCTTGCGGCACCGGGTATAAAGTTGCATCACAAAAGCGGTTACAGTGGTCATCTGCTTGCCGGTGTGGCACTTGGTCGTGGAGGCAGCACCTATTTTTTGCCAGATATGGAGGTAGCATTTTCAATGCCGGAATACAACTTCAGATTGGCGCTGGGATGGAAAGCCGGACTGAGGCAAAACACGTACGAACAACTAACAAACTACAATCCGTTTATGATGAGCACCTATCAGGTAATACAGACAAAAACGGACGAGATTTTTGCTGATGTACACGGTGCTCTTGGTACACATTTTTCTTATTCCGGTCGCGCGAGTTGGTGGAACTATTTTGACTTACCTACTTTCCTCAACGACAGTGGCGATCAGCGACAGTTTTATGTATCCTATCAAAATGTAAAGGCACTGTCTTTCCAAGCTGCAGCTCGCTACCATATCGCTGAAAAGTGGTCCGCAGGAATTACCGGTGAGTATTATAGTTTCTACAAATCGACAGAGCAATTCGTCTGGCATGCGCCAACAACCAGAATAAAGGCTGACGTAGTGTTTCGCCCCATCCCGGAGCTTGACTTAGGTGCCTATGTTTACGTATTGGGGGGAATACATGCGAGAGACGCAACATATACCGCAAAAACGCTGGGAGCGATTGCAGATATGGGTATTAATGCAGAATACAGCTTCGGACGACGGATTTCTGCATTTGTACAGTTTAACAATCTGCTGAATAGCAAATATGAGCGTTGGCAGGGGTATCAGGCATACGGTTTCAACATATATGGAGGTTTAAGGTTGAAATTTTAAATAAAAGCAGTAATTTGAGGGGGTAATTATCACAATGGATATAGCAAAGTATATAGGGTTATACCTTCTTAAAAACCGGTACTGTTACGTACATGGATTTGGCAACATGGAGCTTAAGAAGGCTCCTGCGACCTACGATGGTGACAACTTACAAGCTCCTTCTTATGAAGTAAAAGTGACACCCGGAGGATCGATTGACGATAATCTTGCCAACTTTATTGCGACCAACGAACAAATAAGTATATCGAAAGCAGCGAACATTCTACGAGAGTTCAGCATGCAATCCCGTCGAACATTGGCCGAAGGTGGTGATGTGGAAATTCCCAATATTGGCAAATTTGTAGAATCAAATGGCAAGGTAGATTTCATAACCGACGAAAACTTCAGCTATACTCCTGCAGGTATTCCAACTATTAAAAACAGTAAACAGTTAGACGAACAAATAATAAAGCTTTCACATAAACCCTCATACCCTGCACCTGCAAAAGCCGACTCCGTGAACTGGAGTATGGTTATTCTGGTCGTTGTGTTGATTTTAGTGCTGGCGGGTGGTGGTTATTTTATTTACAATCAATACGAAAGTACAGATACGGTAACAGAAACGACTACGCCTGAAGTTACTACTCAACCGGTAGAAGAATTTACAGACCCTAATATAGAAGAAGCGACATTACCCGCAGAAGACACAGTTGTCCCGGAACCGATTCCTGAGCCAATAGTTATTGACAGTAACACAACTATGGAGTTCCGATTTGTAATAGGGAACTATCCAAACAAACCCAGAGCCGAGAGACGCGTAAATATGCTAACTGAAAATGGAAATGTTGTGTCGCTACAGGAGCTTGACTCTACTAACTTTATGGTTGTGACACCGATTACCTGCAAAGTGGTAGACACAGCACACGTTAAGGATTCGCTTAAAGTAATGTTCGGCTATAGGGAAGTACGCATTATTGAATAATTCCCCGTTCAAATAAAAAGCGGCGCTCTGCTTAGCCTTGTGCATTCACCAAAAAGCAAAAAACTTCTTCAGGGCCGTGCACGCCTACAACTAACGTTTTCTCTATGTCTGCGGTTCGGCTGGGACCGGTAGTTATGTTAATCATAGAAGGCATATTGGCGCCATACTTCTCTTTAAGTAAAGCCAGACCATCTTCAATATCGTACATCACCTGGTCTATATAAGCGACAACGATATGTACCGGATAGTATACAGACGCACTGCGCCCCATGTGTTGCTTGCTGCTCAATAATATAGAGCCGGTGCGGGCAATAAGCGCTTCGCACATAGTAATGCATGCTTCGGCGGTCGGAGGGACTGTGTCTGCAGTACCGGCTATGCCCTTTTCGCTAAGAATGTTAAGCAACCCGGGATCGGCACAGAGCAACTGTTTCCAATCTCTGTCAGCCGAAAGGACACTAATATTTCGAATAAGCTCTTCAACATTATCACAAAAAACAAACTTACCACCAAACCCTATAAACGTTTCTGCAAACAGCTCTTCCTTTGAGTTTTCTGACTTTGCGTATAGCGAATCTTTTTGTTTGTCCGCCGCGGGATAGGGCAATGGCAAACTCCCCTCGCCCAGTCCCTTACGAATTCTGGCAAGGATGTTTTCTTTTGCTTTCGAAGTCTTCAGTGTACTCATTGCTACGAATTTGTATACCCGGCAAACAGCAAGGCAACAGTCTAAAACCGGAAGTATCTATCAAACGATTGGTGTAGCTTCTACGCTCTCTGTGTCTTCCTTAATGTCATCATCGTCTGACGCGGTAGCATCATCATCATAAGTTCTCTTACCAAGTAAGCGCTCCATGTCGTCTTTAAACAACACTTCTTTCTTCAGAAGCTCTTCGGCAATAACTTTTACAGATTCTATTTTTTCGCTCAGCAAAGCTTTCACCCTGTTGTAGGCACCGTCTACAAGCGACCGCACCTCATTGTCAATCATTTTTCCTGTTTCCTCAGAATAAGGCTTAGAAAAATTATTATCATTCTGAGGGTCATAGAACGAAATGTTACCGATAGCTTCATTCATACCGTACATGGAGACCATTGCATATGCCATACGTGTAACATGCTGCAAATCACTTAATGCACCTGTAGATATTTTCCCAAACACCAATTCTTCTACTGCTCTACCTCCCAAAGACATACACATATCGTCCAACAGGTGATCAGTAGTGCGTATGTACACTTCTTTAGGCAAGTACTGGGCATACCCCAATGCTGCGACTCCTCTTGGTACAATCGTCACTTTCACCAATGGATGCGCATGTTCTAAAAACCAGCCGGACACCGCGTGACCTGCCTCGTGATAGGCAATGATGCGTTTTTCTTCAGGCAGGATGATTTTATTCTTTTTCTCCAGACCGCCAATAACACGATCAATGGCGTCATTGAAGTCGCTCATATCCACTTCACTCTTACCCTTTCTGGCGGCAATAAGTGCCGCTTCGTTACAAATGTTCGCAATGTCGGCACCGGCAAAACCAGGTGTCTGAACAGCAAGTTTTTTGATATTCAGGTCTTTTGAACGCTTGATAGGCTGTAAGTGAACATCAAATATTTTTTCTCTTCCTTTTACATCTGGAATATCGATAGATATCTGGCGATCGAAACGACCGGGACGTAGCAAGGCAGTGTCCAATACATCCGGCCTGTTGGTAGCAGCCAACACGATAATACCACTGTCGCCACCAAAACCGTCCATTTCAACAAGCATCTGATTAAGTGTGTTTTCACGCTCATCATTACTCATTACCATGTTTTTGCCACGCGCTCTACCGATAGCGTCAATCTCATCGATAAATACGATACACGGCGCCTTTTCTCTGGCCTGCTTAAACAAATCTCTTACGCGGCTCGCTCCTACCCCAACGAACATTTCCACAAAATCAGAACCGGAGATAGAAAAGAATGGCACCTGCGCCTCACCGGCTACCGCTTTCGCCAAAAGTGTTTTACCAGTTCCCGGAGGGCCTACAAGTAACGCTCCTTTGGGAATTTTACCGCCCAATGCTGTGTATTTTTTGGGGTTTTTAAGGAAATCTACAATTTCCATTACCTCTACTTTGGCTTCATCCAAACCAGCCACATCGTTAAATGTTATGTTGACGCGAGTTCCTTTTTCAAATAATTGCGCTTTTGACTTTCCAATATTGAAGATGCCACCGGCACCACCGGCACCACCACCGGAACCCATCTTGCGAAATACCAGAAAATACAATGCAACAAAGAAGATTATCGGCAAGAGGAACGTCTGCAGAAACGCATGCATCAAATCGCCACGCTGTTCGTAAACAACCATAGCATGTGCAGCCTCCGGCAAATCCTTTTCTGCAGCCTCCAAATCCTTGTTAAACTGCTCTACCGTACCAATCTTAAAGGTAAATGCAGGTGTTTTCTCGTCACCATTTGCATACTTCTGAACTTTACCGGGCTTTGTTTCCGGAACAGAGCCGGGCTTCAGGAATACTTCTACATGGTCATTGTTTACAACGACCACTTTAGCTACTTGTTCCTTCACCAGATAGTTCCTGAACTCCCTGAAAGTCAATTCAGTAACGGAAGCGCCAAGACTACCGCCGAAAAACTGAGCTCCCAGCACCACTAAAACAATGACACCGTAAATCCAATAGACGTTGAATTTAGGCCCTTTCTTATTGTTCTTGTTTTTGTCACCTTCCGGTTTCTGGTCCCCGGGTTTAAAATTTCTATTTTTATCTTCCATTTTACTTATTAATCGTAAAAAATACTTTTAGTAAAAAATATACACCTCCTATCAATGCTCTGCACGCGGTGCATCCTCCCACAAACTCTCCAAATTATAAAACAAGCGCTGCTCCTTCTGAAAAATGTGCACCACTATATTTACGTAGTCTACAAGCGTCCAGGTTTCACCAAATTCGACATGATATGGTTTTTCGCCACATTCTTTTTCCACTTCATCAACAAGATTGTCTGCTATGGCTTTTAATTGGATATTGGAATTTGCTTCGCAAAGGACAAAATAATCGGCAACTGCTTCATCTATTTTCTTTAAATCGAGCGAGACAATTCCTTCACCTTTTTTTTCCTTGATTGCTTTGATAGTTGTCTTGAACAGCTTAGTGTTCCTGGTGAGACGGGAGGGCGACTTTGTGCGATCCTGTAACACGTTTATTATTTTCTCCAAATTTGTGTATTAATTTTGTTTGACGAGTACTATCGAGTATTTTATCAAAATTATAAATCTTTTTGCATTAAACCTCATGGCAAATCAGGATTTCGAGCTAATACAACTTGCACAAGTAGATAGTACCAATAACTATGCCATGGACCTTATTAATGACGATAAGGCGCATGAAGGCATGACAATAGTAGCCGAAAGCCAAAACAATGGCAGGGGACAACGAGGTAGATTATGGGCTGACGAACCCGGCAACAGCCTATTAATGAGCATAATTGTCAATCCACGGCACTTATTGTCAGAACAATTTGTGTTCAGCGCATCGATTGCGGTATCAATTGTCAATGTTTTGCAAAATTTCCTCCCGGAAACAGCTATATACATTAAATGGCCAAACGACATAATTATCGGTGACAAAAAGGCAGGCGGCATACTCATAGAGAACGTCATACGTGGCAGCAAGTGGTCGCATAGTGTTATCGGTTTAGGACTAAATGTCTTACAAGAGCATTTTCCGGACACGCTACCCAATGCCACATCTATAAAAATGGCTACCGGAAAACTTGTATCGATGTATCAACTGCGAGAGCGGATACGAGAACACATTATGTCTGCTGTAATGTACCCGGCGCCGGCGAATCAAACGATGACATCCTATAACGACTGTTTATTCAGGAAAGACCAAAATCAGCTTTTTAGCGAGAAGGGAAACAATTGGCAAGCAAAAATCGTCCGTGTGTCCGGTGACGGCGAACTGATTCTCTGCAAAAATGACAAAGATATATTCCGCATATATCACGGTCAAGCTGAGTGGATATGGAATGGCAATCAATAATATTAGCTCACTTCTTCTCTTTGGCGAGCACATAACCCAGCATAGTAAAGGGGAAGTAAATAATTAAACTTGCTATAGAAAACCACACAGGCTGCTCCGGAATCATTGCAACGTTAAATATTCCTGCAAGCGTAATTAAACAACCGGCCACAATAGCGGGAACGGCCGTTTGGCGTCCGATAATCAATGTTGCCACACCACCTGAAATAAGTGAGGAAACAGCATAATTGGCAAGCAAAAGCACAAAGGCAGCTATAGGCAAATGTGCAATGAAGGTTTTTAGCTGTTCTGTGTTGTCAAGGCTAATGTCTGACGGAGGTGGATACAACGAATGAATACCCTTTTCTCCAAATGCCTGCACCATCATGCCGGACATCACTCCGGCAACAATCGGCAATATGTACTTTGTTTTCTTCATTCTGTTTTGCGTACTATAAAGGTAATAAATATGACAATACGGGATTATCTATTAACCTGTAAACATATTTCAGGACGACACATTGTATATTACGCAAGTCGAAAAGACTGGCATTAGGTTAGATACAAGTCGAAAAAGACTTGCGCTAAATGGGGAACAGGAGGCATAAAATTATGGTTTCCTAGGACAGTCAGGAAATCTTCACTTTAATCACAGGATACGGAATATTAGTGTTATTCAATTAAAAAATAATTAGTATGAAGGACATTTTTTTTGATATAAAAAATGACGAATCAGGTCTGAAAAAAGAAATTAAAGAGTATATCCTAAATAACCCTGAGGAGGCACTACTTCAGGTAGATAAAAAAATAAATTTGGCAGAAACGACATTAGACAACAACCATATAGTTGAATTATATAAATTTTCAGTCAAAGTGTTTGATATTAGAACTGTTGCTGAAAGTGTTTTAGATAAGCTTTTGCTGTTTTACATAAAAAGAGCCAACTACTTAATAAATGAAGACAATTATTCGTTATGTCTTCTTTTGGATTTGTTCGTTCACAACCCAGTAATATTTAATAAAAATATTACTATTGAAACTTTTGTCAACGCCAGCTATCCCATGCTATTTAATATCGGGGCAGACAAATACTCGAATTTAGATCTAGCAATTGATATGTTTCTTTCCATGCTTGCTTTTGACAAAAGATTCAAAAAAGGACACAACATACTCAGTAAATTTATATTTGAAAATCCAGACAATCCCTATGTGGGTGACGCTAGACAGAAATTGTCGGAAGGGGCTCATGAGTAAAGAAGTAGAGCAAAACAATGGATGGCGACAGCCGGGTAGCGGTGATAGATACACCACTATAGACACCCTGAGTACCGGGGTGTTTTTGTTGTCATACGTGCAATAAAGGGAGGCTATTTGTCGGTCGGAAACCGACAGCCGCTTATGCTAGTAGGTAAAACCTACGGCAAACGCGATATTTAAACAAAAAATGAGTGTCTTTGCGAGGAACGAAGCAACCTCACACAATATCAGCCGCCACACACCTGTTCCCAGAGATCTATATATTCTGGGTTCATGCTATTAATGTGGTCGTCCTCCTGTTTCCTGCTACCTCCTTTAAGCCGCTTTTCCTCACCAATAGCGTCTTCAATCCGTTGGAATGACTGGTAATAAACCAGCATTACACAATTATACTTTGCGGTGAAACTTTCGGGATAGATTTTAGTTCTGTGTTTCCATACCCTGCCGCACAAATCAGATGTTACGCCAACATATACCGTTGTTCTGTTGGGTGAAGACATAATATATACGGTACCACTCTTATCCATTTTCTGTGTTTTGTGCTTTGTGTTACGTGAGGTTGCTTCGTTCCTCGCAATGACCCGTGTTTTTTTAGACCGTGTTTTTTTAGACCGTGTTTTTTTGTTTTCTGTTTAATTTTCTTCTTTCTTATTTTCTCCGCCAACCCTTACCTGCTCTGGAAAGTACGCCAAGCTGCGGACCAGTAAAAAACTACGCACTCTTTCGTCGGTCAGAAACCGATAGCCGCTTATGAAAGTAGGTACAACCTACGGCAAACGCGATATTTAAACAAAAAATGAGTGTCTTTGCGAGGAACGAAGCAACCTCACACAATATCAGCCGCCACAAACCTGTTCCCATAGGTCTATATATTCTGGGTTCATGCTATTAATGTGGTCGTCCTCCTGTTTCCTGCTACCTCCTTTAAGCCGCTTTTCCTCACCAATAGCGTCTTCAATCCGTTGGAATGACTGGTAGTAAACCAGCATTACACAATTATACTTTGCGGTGAAACTTTCGGGATAGAATTTAGTTCTGTGTTTCCATACCCTGTCGCACAAATCAGATGTTACGCCAACATATACCGTTGTTCTGTTGGGTGAAGACATAATATATACAGTACCGCTCTTATCCATTTTCTGTGTTTTGTGCCTTGTGCTACGTGAGGTTGCTTCGTTCCTCGCAATGACCCGTGTTTTTTTAGACCGTGTTTTTTTGTTTTCTGTTTAATTTTCTTCTTTCTTATTTTCTCCGCCAACCCTTACCTGCTCTGGAAAATACGCCAAGCTGCGGACCAGTAAAAAACTACGCACTCTTTCGTCGGTCAGAAACCGATAGCCGCTTATGAAAGTAGGTACAACCTACGGCAAACGCGATATTTAAACAAAAAATGAGTGTCTTTGCGAGGAACGAAGCAACCTCACACAATATCAGCCGCCACAAACCTGTTCCCATAGGTCTATATATTCTGGGTTCATGCTATTAATGTGGTCGTCCTCCTGTTTCCTGCTACCTCCTTTAAGCCGCTTTTCCTCACCAATAGCGTCTTCAATCCGTTGGAATGACTGGTAGTAAACCAGCATTACACAATTATACTTTGCGGTGAAACTTTCGGGATAGAATTTAGTTCTGTGTTTCCATACCCTGTCGCACAAATCAGATGTTACGCCAACATATACCGTTGTTCTGTTGGGTGAAGACATAATATATACAGTACCGCTCTTATCCATTTTCTATGTTTTGTGCCTTGTGCTACGTGAGGTTGCTTCGTTCCTCGCAATGACCCGTGTTTTTTTTCGTCCTAGGCGGGTCTTCGCCATTCGCGAGACTCGCTGACTTCAGGGCTATAATGCTGAATTTTTATCGGGAGCAGTACCAGCTACCAGGAAGGCAGAAGCGCAGCAGAATGCTCACTGAAGCGATACCGCTACGTAGGCAAAGAGCGGGATGTAGAAAGCGGACTCTACTATATAGGTGCCCGGTACTACTTGCTCGCCGTTGGCAGGATGGCTAGAGCCTGCCGCCATAAATATTGAGTGGTAAAACATTTCACAGAAAGCCTGACCAACTTAAAAACTATTTGCCCCTATATTTGTCAACCGAATCGTATGAACCTTCGCCATTTAATATCGCTATCAATTTTATTGTTCACCGGAAGAACATATGCACAGGAGTATGCCCCCGGAGCGGGGTTTTGTATTGATGCGAACTCGTTTGTCGGGAAAGTAATCAAGCACACACCTAAGTTCAATCTTCCGATCCCAGATATTTCTACAGGAGTTGACATCAACCTGCAGTGGAAAAAGTATGGGAAACGAGAATGGGAGCAACGAAGAAGATATCCCACCGTCGGCATTGGATTTGCTTACACTAACTATGGGATAGACTCTGTATACGGCAGGTGCTTCAGCATCTACCCGAATATTGAGATTCCTTTGATTATGGGCAGGAAAGTGCAGTGGACAATCAGAGTGGGTGATGGAGCGGGCTTTGTCACGAGAAAATACTCCCGACTCAAATATGTGGACACATTAAACAATGCCATTGGCAGTACACTGAATGATTACGCATCATTTATGATGGACTTCCGCTACCTCATCAACGACCATTGGCACGTACAAACAGGCGTCAATTTTTCACACATATCCAATGCAGCATTTCATCAGCCCAACCTGGGCATTAATATGTACGGGGCACACATCGGGGTGAAGTACTTTCCTGTTACCTCCAGCCCAACTAGAATTGTCCGTGACTTGAAGCCACTAAAAAACAGGTGGCTGGGGCAATTCAGGCTTACTATGGCGTTTAATGAGTCGAATGCACCGTCAGGGCCTACCTACCCTATTTACCTGGCCACCGCTTTTGCCAGCAAAAGGTGGATCAGCAAAAACAAATTCATCGCAGGGATAGACTACTCCTACCATGCACAGACTTATTCCTATCTAAAGAACAACAACTTTGTGCCAAGCGGCACTGAAAAACGAGCAGCTACCAACATAGCCTGCTTTATAGGAAATGAATTCTTATTGGGAAGGGTTGGTTTCGTGCTACAAGCGGGCTACTACCTGCGGCAATCTTTTCTGACTCAAAGTAAGGTTTATCAGAAGTTAGGTGGCAATCTTTATCTACTTCAACGTGAGCACGGGTGCGTAAAAGAAGCCTATATATGCGCCTTTCTAAAAACACATACATCAGTCGCAGAACTTACAGAATTTGGTTTCGGAATGAGTTTTTAGGGAGCAGAAAAAACAGCCGCAATCTGCTTAGAATACCTGTTGAGCAACATAAAAACCAATGTCGAAATTGCAACACCAACAATACTGCCAACGTAGACATCTTCGAAAAAGTGAGCTGCGAGGTACACTCTGGAGTAGCAAACAGACAATGCCAGCAGGAAAAACACAACTCCAAACCATTTATACTTTTTCGGCAACAAGAACGACAAAAAAGTAAAAAACGCGAACGCACCTTCACTATGCCCCGAAGGAAAACTGTTATGAAACAATTCGTCCCAATTTGGCAAATGATGAATCCAGTCAGCCTTGTTGTAATACTTCAATGGTCTAAATGCTTCGAACCAAGCTTTCAATGATTGCTGTACTGCCATTGGCACAATGTTACACAATGTAGCAACTGTAAAGTATTGCCAGTTTCGGCATCCCGGCATCAGGCCGACAAGCAATAGTACCGGTACGATGACTTCTGCCTGCCCCAGCATTGTCAGATAATACATCGACTCATCCAGGAAACCATTGTAGTTGGTATTGATGGCACGAAACAAATCATCTTTACTAAAAACCCACAACAGGGCACCGCCGGCAAGGCACCAAAGCAGGAAAGGTGCAAAAAAGTATTTATTGTATTTCAGCGCCGGGTTACCTTGCAATGTCGGGCTTTTTAAAACTCAAAATTGATTTTAATACCCGCCATATTCTCAGGTACCACTCCTTGGCAAAAATTCGCGAGTCGTTTCTGGCTGCCACAATCAACCAAAATGCCAATGGCAGCAACGCAAATGTAGACATCCACATACCCAGCCAAGGTGCTACCGTTGCCGATTTTGCTAATTTCTCACCAGTGATATTCAGTATATGGAACATCACGAAGAAAACAACCGCAATAACGAGTGGCATTCCAAGCCCACCCTTTCGAATTATAGCACCAAGTGGCGCACCAATCAGGAAGAGCAACATACACGCAAACGACAATGTAAATTTCCGTTGCAGCTCAATGTCATACTTTGTATAATTTTCGGTTTGTATTCTGGTATCCAGCGCTGTTACATCCATCAAAGACTTAAAATTCCTGACGTTTGAAGATGCTGTCTGAAGCAATTTTGCACGTGCATCATCGGGGACCAACTCGAGAAAGGTTGAATCGTACGTTCTCGCGATATAGTTTCCTGTACTTAGTCGTTTCAGCAATGTGTCTGTACGCTTTCCCTGTGTCTCCAAAGTCATATAGGGAGCCATGTATGAATTAATATGACCGACAGTCCTCAATTTACTTCTTTTGAGACTATCAATTGCTTCAACCAATTGAGATACGTTCATCATCTGATTGGCATTCTTAAACATATCCTCGTTGGAACGAGTAAAATTGAAACCCGACAAATCGAAGACCTTATTCCATTCGTCGAAATGCATTCGAACTTGTGTATAATCGTGTCTTCCATTTTCATACCCTTCGATGTACTGCCAACCATCTTTTAGCATAAAAATGAGCGACTGCTTATCTTCTGACGCAACCATTTTGCCTTCCTTAGCCAGCACAACGCGATTATTCCCAACCATGTCGGTGTGGTCATAAATAACCACATCCCTAATTGTGCCTCCATCTTTGTCTTTGCTACCTACCCTGATGGAAAAACCCTGAATATCATTATTGAACTGATCCGGACGAATGTTCAATGTTGGTTTTGAATTTCGCACGTCGTATAAAAGCGATAGTGCTTTCAGGTTGGCAACAGGTATAACATTGTTACTAAAAACAAATGCAAGGCCGGAAATAAGTAAAATAAACAAAAACAAAGGTTGCATAAACCTAAGCAGCGAAATTCCGGAGGACTTGATAGCTACCAGCTCAAAGTTCTCCCCCATGTTTCCAAATGTCATTATTGAAGACAACAATATAGCCAATGGCAATGCCAGCGGAACCAGTACTGTAGACATATACATTAATAGTTCCAACAACAATAGCACCCCGACGCCCTTGCCAATCATCTCGTCCATATAAAGCCAGAAGAACTGCATAACAAGCACGAATAGTGCCACAAAAAATGTGACAATAAACGGTCCGATAAAACTCCGGATCAGCAATACATCTAACTTCTTAATCAATATCCAAGTATTTCAATTGCAAACCTACACAAAACATTGTCTTTTAGCCCTGCATGAATTATATCATTATCATAAAAATAAGCCTGCAACTCATTAAAAGTTACAGGCTTACAATGCTATTATTGACAAATAAGTATATGGAGCAGCTTACACCAACTCCTTTGTCTTTATTTAAGCGCCAATTCTATGTTTCAGGTCGTGAATCTGCGAGGCCCACAGTCGCTCCTGATCTTTAATATCTGCTTTATCAGCAAAATCTATAATTCTCAATATCGTTTCATTGGTAACGGGGCTCTGCTCGATACTGAATTCAAAGAATTCATCGTTGTCGGCATAATCCCAACGATATCTGATAAATTCGTTGTCAACGTGTTCCAATACTTCGGCGACGTCCGTTGCGCCATTCCACGTAAAATAATAAGTAGTATCTCGTTGGTCAACCTTGTCTGCAAACCATTCCTGTAGTCCAACAGGGGTCGACAAAAATTCGTATAATATGGTTGGCGAGCAACGTATCGGGAACTCCACGGAGTACATTATCTTCTTTTTACTCATTTTAGTGCTGTTCTTGTTTATCTTGTTCAACTGCAATAATAAAAAAATGCAGCTACATTCAAAATTTTATTCTTAAAACTTTCGCATATTTTATTCCTATATTTTCAACGTATTATAGTTGAGTGTCTGTACACTCATATTTTTTTTGGGACTGATTGCCAGTTCCCTTAGTTTTGTGTAACAATGTCAGCTCACATGATGATGTTAGTTTTGAGTTAATTTTTTCAAACCATTCAATTCATTGCCTATGTCTATGCGTCAGCTAAAAATCACGAAATCGATTACGAATCGTGAGAGCCAGTCTCTTGAAAAGTATCTTCAAGAAATCGGGAAAGTTGATTTAATCACCCCAGAAGAGGAAGTTAGTCTTGCCATCAGAATTAAGCAGGGTGACCAATATGCTCTTGAAAAGCTAACAAAAGCGAACCTACGATTTGTAGTTTCCGTTGCCAAACAATACCAGAACCAAGGACTTTCTTTAAGTGACCTTATAAATGAAGGTAACCTTGGCCTGATAAAAGCCGCACAGCGTTTCGACGAAACAAGAGGATTTAAGTTTATCTCCTATGCTGTATGGTGGATTCGTCAATCTATACTGCAAGCGCTTGCAGAGCAGTCTCGTATTGTTCGACTCCCGCTAAATAAGGTTGGTCTATCAAACAAGATAAGCAAAGCATACTCTCAGCTTGAGCAGGAATTTGAGCGTGAGCCATCTACAGAAGAATTGGCAGAATTGCTGGAAATAGGTACCGATGAAGTGGAAACCACGCTTGGTGTTGCAGCAAGGCACGTATCTGTGGATGCACCTTTTGTTGACAGTGAAGACAATACTTTGCTGGACATACTGGAAAACCCCAATTCAGACTCTGCAGATGCAGAACTGAATCATGGTGAGTCATTGCGCTGTGAAATTGAGCGTTCGCTCGGTACGCTTACTGACCGCCAGCGCGATGTAATTAAATTATACTTTGGAATAGGTGTTGCTAACCCTATGAGTCTTGAAGATATCGGTGAGAAATTTTCTCTGACTCGTGAGCGTGTACGCCAAATAAAAGATAAGGCAATTACCAAACTGCGCACGGCCAGCCGCTGTCAGTTGCTGAAGACGTATTTAGGTAATTAAGTTAATACAAATAAACAAAGCGGGCATGTTGTAGCACATGCCCGCTTTGTGTTTTATGCAAAGCGACGTTAGTTCCCGTCCATCTTAACAATCTTCGGCGTAAAAGAGGCGACGACATTTATAAGTGTCGATTGTGCGTCGATTACTTGATGTATGTTTTTATAGGCATGTGGCGCTTCATCCAACCCTCCGCCTATAAGCGTGACACCATTATCTGCCAGAATTTTAGTCAACTCGTTTTTGGTAATACTATTCTTTGCCATTGTACGAGACAATAGTCTACCAGCTCCGTGAGACGCAGAGTTAAGTGCAGCTCGTTCGGCCTTTCCACTTACTATGAAACCGGGTGCCGTCATGGAGCCGGGAATGATTCCCAATTCTCCCTTACCAGCGGGCGTTGCTCCCTTTCGGTGAACGATTACATCTTTACCATCCAGCGTTTCTTTCCACGCAAAGTTGTGGTGATTCTCGACCATCTTCAATGGCTGAATTTTAAAGTAGTCGGCTATCTTTTTGTGAATAGTATGGTGACAGGCGGAGGCATAGTCGCCGGCTAAATTCATAGACAACCAATACTCCATCCCCTCCTGCGTATCCAGATCGAGCCAGGCAAGGTGCTTTGCTTCCTGAGGCAGCTTGCATTTCTCCATTGCAAGTTTAGTGTAGTGGCCTGCAATAGTTGCCCCCAATCCTCGTGACCCTGAGTGCGTGAGTAATGACATATACTTCCCGACAGGCAGCCCAAGCTCACTATCCGGTGATGCAATATCAACCACACCAAACTCAGCAAAGTGATTGCCGGAGCCGGAAGTACCCAACTGTTTTACTGCTTTCTGTTTCAGCCGTTGCAGGAACGGCACCTCATCGAATTCTTTACGATCCAGCACCTCGTGGTCAGTTGTGTCCTTAAACTCCTTACCAGCACCAAATAAAGTCTTTTCGTTGAGCAGCCGCATTAGCGACTTATCGTTATCGGCAATGTAACGGGCAGGCATATCAAATACACTAAGACACATACGGCACCCAATGTCGACACCTACCGCATAGGGAATGACAGAATTAGCGGTAGCTAATACGCCACCAATAGGCAGACCATATCCCTTATGGGCGTCCGGCATTAACGCACCTGCAAGTGTGACGGGCAGCCTCATAGCAACATTCATTTGCTCCAATGCTCCGTCATCTATTTTGTCTTTACCGTATACTTCATATGGCTTTGCCTCGGGATTCAACGAAATTGTTGTGTCCGGCTTTTCGACCAGCTCCGCAGCAATTTTTCCTAAAATGGCATCATCAATATACTCCTCAGGGTTTGCTATCAGCTTGCCAAGTATGTATAACACCTCCTGCTCCGTGCTGTGCTTGTAGTTTTTCTGCATTACTTCCATGGCGATGGCTATCGCCTTAGACTGCGGGAACCCCAGCTTACGAAGGTCTTTTCCGTTTAATTTCAATTTAGACATTTTATCAATTTTTTGAAATGAATGAGTAACAAGCGACAAGAGTATATGCTGCTCTACCACTGAGCTACGGGCAAAGCCCGACAGGATTCGAACCTGTGTCACGCCGAAGAACCTCTTGTCTACGACATCATTCATTTTCTTTAAAAGTATTAATATAATTTTTTACAAAAAGTAGCATCGCCGGAGTAACATTCGGTAAGCAAACGTGTAAACCCGGTATATTCCGGAGCAGGACTCGAACCTGCACTTACTTCCTTCCGGAAGCTTTCAACCAACGAAGTATTGCTTAACTACGACATCCGACGAAAACTACAAAACCAATAACTAACTATGAATAAAGCAATGATAGACATGAGTGTAGCAGGATTCGAACCTGCGACCCCGTTTCCGGGTTAGTCCACGAAGTAACACATGCCTACGGCATTTATTCATAGTAAATTCTGAAGCAACAGTCAAAATGAGCATGGGGACTCGCGTTGAGGATTTGCACCTCTCCCCTGCTTTACGCAGCGGCCCTACCCCCTTTAATTTGAGCGAAGTAGCCCATTTCTACGGCATTCGGAATATTATCAGTATTTATTCAAAGAACATATTTTTAAAAAGCCGCCCTGCGAACCTCCCCCGGAATTGGGGGAGGGGCAGCTTTACAATTCCATTTCTCTAATTTGCTCTACAACAGTTGCTCCCTCATCGAGTGCGGCCAGCATATCAAATACCTTGTCGCTCCAGCCCGAAATAAGAAAGACATCATCTGCCTGTATGCTTATGGGCGTATTTCCATATCCGGCCAGGTCAAAGAGGTATAGTTTAGCCCCCGGCGCAACCATCTTATATTTCCGCCATTCCTCTTGCAACCCTGTACCTCCGGCCCTGGCTTCATGAAGCTGACAGTCTGTGAACAACATTACTTTGTCCATTACTATTCTCTTTTTACGCAAGTATTCAATTGCCAGGTATCCGTTCGTTGCATATCCCACTTCTCCCTCTCTACGATAAAATTCCTGCACATTTACCAATATCGAACGAGAGGGCATGTTAATCACTTTCCATTTGCTCCCAAACATACCGGTTATAGCTCTGCTGCATCTTGACTTCAATAACATTGCCAATACCAGTCCTATATCGTACAACAGCACTTTGCTTTTTGGCGAAACAGGCTGTTGCATAGAAGCCGAAACATCGCATGCTATCAACACTCGGCTATCATCGTTGAAGCCTTTAATGTTGGCTGCACTGGCGGCCAATGCTCGCTCTAATGCGTCAAGGATATATGGCACCGCCTCAGATTGTATCGATTTCACTTCTCTGAACGCTGCAACAAACCGAAATGGTAACTGACGGCTCCTTGCTACTTCCTCTGCACTTCCGATACGACTATTGACCCTGGTGATGCTATCCCATGATACTCCGGCCTGAATAATATTTCTTAGGTTGCGCAGCAATGCCATGTACCCCAGCTTTCCACTATTTATCAGTTCCTCCCACTTTATGCGTACGGCTATTGCTCTTTCTTCTTTTGTTTCAAAATTGTTTTGTCCAAGCCCTGACAACTCTGTCTCCCAAGTATATGCAGTTGACAATTTTCCGGCAGCAATCTTATTGAATACCGCCTGCTGCGCATCATCTTTTGCTTTCGGGTGTACCAGAAACAATGCGTCCTTTAAAGTGACGTCTGTCGCTCGGTTGTACTTTGAGAACTGATATTCGTCAAACCTGTTAAACGCATCGCCAAGGCCTTTCTGCACTTGTTTCGAAAGTCTGCCAAGTTTCTTGGTACCCTCCCGCTTGTTTGCCATTTGGTAATATGCCAGCAACTCGGCGATTTCATCAGCTCTTTGAACAACGCTGCCCACTGTTTTCCTGACAATATTAGTTCCCGATGTTTGTTTTGCTAACTCAACAGAAAGCACCAACGGTATACTCCTCATGTGCATTTCAGAGCGGGCATATACCGCAAGGCGTGCAATAAACTCAGGATTATTCGTTTCCATCAGTTGCCTAATCCGGTCAATACGCTCCGGAGATTTTTCATAAAAGTTATCGCTAAGACCCGCTGTAACAACAGCAGCATACAACTCCATTTCAGGGGTCAGTTTAGCGGCTTTTGCACCTTCATAATTAGTTATGGTTGTTGCGTTCCTTTTTAATAAATTGAATCTCATGTCGTACTGTTTTTATTGTTTCCCTTGATGATGATGCAAAGCTCCTACAGCACTGCGCAACACAATTGCGCAGTAAAATATTTTTTCAAATAATTTTATTTACATTTCATATAGCGTTATTTATCAACAAATTACAAAGCGGCATTTTCAAAAAAAATTTCATCGAAAACCAACTACGCAAATACATTGCGCAGATGAGCATTTCCTTTACCTTTATAATTCAAACAATTAAAGTATGTCGCTGAATAAACTTGCCCTTATCCGATACAAAGTCATAGACACATGCCTGCAAAACAGACGCAGAAAATGGACACTTGAAGGTCTGGTAGATGCATGCTCTTATGCACTGGAAGAGTATGAAGGAATAAAAAAAGGTGTCAGCAAGCGAACGGTACAGCTGGACATACAGAATATGCGTAGCGACAAACTAGGCTATAACGCGCCAATAATCGTACAGGACAAACGTTACTATACCTATGAAGACAAGAACTATAGCATAACTAACATTCCGCTTACCGGACAAGATATGAAGACACTGGGAGAGGTAGTGGAGGTACTTAAGCAATTTAAAGGTTTTGACTATTTCCAAGAGCTAACTATGATGGTCAGTAAACTGGAAGATAAAATACACAGGCAGCAAAATAAAGGGCGCTCCTACATCAACTTCGAGAAAAACGATCTTTTAAAAGGATTGGAGTACATAACGCCGATACATAAGGCTATTGCGAACAAACAAGTGTTATCAATCAACTACCAATCATTTAAAGCCCGGTCTCCATCACCAATTACGTTCCACCCCTATCTACTCAAAGAGTACCGTAACAGATGGTTTGTTCTGGGCAATAAAGCTAAGCGGACGAAGTTTGAAATTATTACAATTGCGTTAGACAGGATAGCCGGTATTGAAGAAATGCCAATTGAAGACTACCATGAGAATACAGAAATAGACCTTGACACCTATTATGATGACGCTCTTGGCGTCACGAAAAATCCTGGACAGAGACCAACGAATGTAGTTTTCAAAATGGATCACTCTATGGCCCCCTATATACTTACAAAGCCCATCCATTCTTCACAGGTTCTACTAAGGAGTGATGAAGAAGGAGTGCTCTTCAGTATAAAGGTTATCTGGAATTTTGAACTGGAACGGGAATTAATGGGATTTGCAGAAGCAATAACTGTGCTTGCTCCAAGGAACCTGGTAAAAAGGCTTAAGCATAAAATTGTTCAAATGTATTGGAAGTATGAGTCGCCTGAAGCAAAGGATAACAACAAGGCCGCATTACAAAACCGCAATGGTCAAGGTTAGTATATAATTCGGTATTTTCGCAACCACTTTTTCTATACAAATGCAATTCGATATACAAGCCACCGACGATAAGTCTTCTGCCCGTGCAGGTACACTGTCAACCGGACACGGTGATATACAAACACCTATTTTTATGCCGGTAGGCACTGTGGGTAGTGTAAAAGGTGTCACTCAGCAACAATTGAAAGAGCAGGTAAATGCTCAGATAATCCTCGGCAATACTTACCACCTGTACCTTCGTCCCGGAACAGACATCATAGAGCAGGCGGGTGGCTTGCATCAGTTCATTGGTTGGGACAGACCTATACTCACCGATAGTGGTGGCTATCAGGTGTTTTCTCTGGCTGCTAATAGAAAGATTAAGGAAGAAGGAGTTGTTTTTCAATCGCATATAGATGGTTCCCGACATTTGTTTACGCCCGAAAATGTCATTGACACGCAACGTAGTATTGGCGCAGACATTATTATGGCATTTGATGAATGTCCGCCCTACCCTTCTGAATATGCGTACGCCAAAACATCAATGGAGTTGACGCACCGTTGGTTAGCCAGATGTGTGCAGCAAATGAGCAACACAGAACCTAAGTATGGATACGAACAATCTTTGTTCCCCATCATTCAGGGCAGCACTTATAAAGACTTACGCAAAGCATCGGCACAGTTTGTTGCAGATATGGACTGCGATGGCAACGCCATCGGTGGTTTGTCAGTGGGAGAGCCGGAGGAGATGATGTACGAAATGTGTGCGCTATGCTGTGAGAACCTCCCTATAGACAAACCCCGCTATCTGATGGGCGTAGGTACGCCCTGGAATATCCTGGAAAATATTGCCCTTGGCATAGACATGTTTGACTGCGTTATGCCTACGAGAAACGGCAGAAACGGCATGCTGTTTACCTGGAATGGTGTAATAAACATTAAGAATAAAAAATGGGCCACAGACTTCTCACCAATAGATAGTGAACTTAATTGCTTAACCAGCCAACACTACTCTAAAGCCTATCTCCGACACCTTTTCGCAGGGCATGAGCTATTGGGCCTTACCATTGCCAGCATACACAATCTGACGTTCTACCTTGACCTTGTAAATGTGGCAAGACAACATATTGTTGCAGGAGACTTCTCATCGTGGAAGACCGAAATGATACCTATCCTAAAAAACAGACTATAGTAGAATTGCGGCAACGGCACAATTCTGAAAATGAACAACGCCACCCGACCTGCTGCAATTGCAAGTAATCGAGTGGCGTTTATAAATAAATTTCAATATTGCTAACTACCCTTCTGCGCTTCCTGAGAATACCGCGCTTACGTACTCTCTGTTAAGGCGTGCTATGTTTTCAAGCGATATACCTTTAGGACATTCCGCCTCGCATGCACCGATGTTGGTGCAACTACCAAACCCTTCTGTATCCATCTGCTTCACCATATCCACTGCCCTGTTTTTGCGCTCAGGATCGCCCTGTGGCAACAATGCCAAATGCGACACCTTTGCAGACACAAACAACATTGCAGAAGTGTTTGGACATGCAGCAACACAAGCACCGCAACCAATACAAGAAGCCGCAGCAAAAGCTTCGTCAGCTTTTTGCTTTTCTATTGGCAATGAATTGGCGTCCTGCGCATTGCCGGTATTTACCGATACGTAACCACCGGCTGCAATAATTCGGTCAAATCCGGTACGGTCTACCACCAAATCACGAATTACAGGGAATGAGTCTGCACGCCAAGGCTCTACAACAATTGTGTCACCGTCTTTGTACTCACGCATGTGCAACTGACAAGTAGTAGTCTGCTCCCACGGACCATGGGCGCGACCATTAATATACATACTGCACATACCACAAATACCCTCACGGCAGTCATGGTCGAAAGCAATAGGATCCTTCCCATCTGCCACCAGCTGCTCGTTAAGCACATCAAACATCTCCAGAAAAGACATCTCTGAAGAAATATCCTTTACCTGAAAAGTCTCAAAATGACCTTTCATTTTATTGTTTCTCTGCCGCCACACTTTAAGTGTGAGATTCATATTGTAGTGCTGCATATCTTGTTAATTTGCCAATTTTGCAATGGGACAATGGGACAATTTGATAATTTGTCAATTGTTCAATTGGTGTTATTTTTTTTAATATTCTCTTAAGTAATATCCTTTTTTTAAAATCCAAGTCAAAAATCACAAAACAATCATTCTATCTGCGCTATTTGTCAAATCACCCTCGTCTTGCTCGTTGCGATTATTTTTGTAACAATCTTTTCTATTTCAAACAATTGTATTTTCAATTTTTCACATCCCGGATATTCCTCCGAATTTTCGCACAGTACTAACCAATACTTCGTTTCCTCAATCTCTTTTGCAGCAACTTTAAACTTATGTATGAAGTCGTTCTTGCTCTCTGCATTTTGCGCTTCATGAACATTTGCCCCAATAGACGTCCCACTCTTCATTAACTGATTAGCGATAACATATTTTCGCTTCCCTTCCAGCAATTCTACATACTTTATAACTTCAAGAGAAAACTCAATTGTCTTCCTAAGAATAACGTTGTCCATTACAAAATATATTCAATCACCTTCCCACTCAATTATCGAATTACCAAATTGTCAAATTGCTACATTATTTATAACTTCTCTGTGTAGGATGAACGACCTCATATTCCAGCGGCTCCTTATGCAGTTCGAAATTACTATCGCCCTTATATTCCCAAGCTGCTACATACATAAACTCATCGTCATTACGCTTTGCTTCTCCTTCTTCTGTCTGCGACTCTTCACGGAAGTGACCACCACAACTCTCGTTACGGTTCAGCGCATCCATACACATCAACTCTCCTAACTCCAGGAAGTCTGCTACCCTGCCCGCTTTGTCTAACTCCGGATTGTATTCATTAATTTCTCCAGGGATACGGACATTTGCCCAAAACTCTTTCCTTAAAGCTTGAATCTCAGTAATTGCCTCTTTTAACCCTTTTTCGTTCCTTGCCATACCGCACTTCTCCCACATGATTTTACCCAAACGCTTATGGAAGCTCTCTACACTTTCCTTACCCTTTATGTTCATCATACGCTCTATCCTGTCTCTTACAGCTTTTTCAGCAGCTACAAACTCTGGATGATCGGTAGGTATTGATTTCGTACGAATGTCGTCGGCCAGGTTGTTTCCCAATGTGTAAGGAATCACAAAGTATCCATCTGCCAATCCTTGCATCAATGCAGATGCTCCTAAGCGGTTAGCACCATGGTCACTGAAGTTAGCCTCTCCGAGTGCATACAAATTCGGAACGGTAGTCATCAACTCATAATCAACCCAAAGGCCACCCATAGTATAGTGAACTGCGGGATATATACGCATTGGCACTTCGTACGGGTTTTCACCTGTAATCTTTGCATACATATCAAACAGATTGCCGTATTTAGCTTTTACAACTTCTTTACCAAGAGCAATAATCGAAGCCTTATCTAAATCAGGTGTACCCTGCTTATTTGCTTCTACTTTTCCGTAACGCTCTATTGCTGATGCAAAATCCAGGAACACCGCCATCTTAGACGACCCTACTCCATATCCGGCATCGCAACGCTCTTTTGCCGCACGGCTGGCAACGTCACGTGGTACCAGGTTACCAAATGCAGGATATCTACGTTCCAGATAATAATCTCTTTCTTCTTCAGGAATATCAATAGCCTTACGGGTATCTCCCTGTTTCTTCGGCACCCATATACGTCCGTCGTTTCTCAGCGACTCTGACATCAGCGTGAGCTTTGACTGGTGGTCGCCACTTACGGGAATACATGTCGGGTGAATCTGAGTAAAACATGGGTTACCGAAATTGGCTCCGGCTTTATGTGCCTTCCAAGCTGCAGTCACATTGCTACCCATGGCGTTTGTTGACAGATAGAAGACGTTTCCGTATCCACCGGTACACAATAACACCGCATGACCAAAGTGACGCTCCAACTCTCCTGACACCAAATCACGGGCAATGATACCTCGTGCTTTGCCATCTATCTTCACGACCTCGAGCATTTCATGACGTGAGTACATTGTGACGTTACCCAAAGCCACCTGACGCTCCAATGCCTGATAAGCACCTATCAGCAATTGCTGGCCAGTCTGACCTGCCGCATAAAAAGTACGCTGTACCTGCACCCCCCCAAATGAACGGTTGCTTAATAATCCTCCATACTCTCTGGCGAACGGAACACCCTGCGCTACACACTGGTCAATAATATTGGCACTTACCTCGGCGAGCCTGTATACATTCCCCTCACGAGAGCGATAGTCACCCCCCTTAACGGTATCGTAAAACAAACGGTAAGTACTGTCACCGTCGTTCTGATAATTTTTGGCAGCATTAATACCACCCTGCGCAGCGATAGAGTGCGCACGACGGGGACTATCCTGAAAACAAAATGCTTTGACTTTATAGCCCATTTCGCCGAGTGATGCAGCTGCTGATGCGCCGGCAAGTCCGGTACCTACAACTATTATTTCCAGATGACGTTTGTTAGCAGGATTTACCAGCTTACACGTAGACTTATATGTCGTCCATTTAGCGTCTAACGGTCCGGTAGGTATCTTAGAATTTAGTGCCATATTATTATTTATTCAAAATATCAATGTAAAAGTATAAAGTAGGGCAAATGTGCCAACCTTTCAAAGAATGAACGGCCTATTGACTACAACAGCTGCCAATCAGGTACAGGTATATCGGCATGCTTGCAAAAATCAAAGGAACAAGAATCGCAAATGCTACTCCAAATGATTTGATCATCCCTTTGTACTTGTGTGTTGCCAAACCGAAAGTTTGAAAACTGCTTGATACGCCATGCATTAAGTGCCACGCCAAAGAAAAGCAACCCAACACATAAACTACTACTACCCACATCTGGCTAAAGACAATCAACATTTTATCGTACAAGTCTCTTTCTCTCCAGCCGGAATCGAAAGCCTGACCATAACGGTTAGGCGCCCAGAAATGATACAAGTGAAGTATCAGGAACATTAGAATAAGTGTCCCCAACAACCCCATTGAACGGCTGTACCATTTACTTGTTTTGTTGCCTGCGCTCACCTCGTAACGCACTTTTCTACGCTTAGCGTTTTGACTCCAGAGCATCAATCCCTGAACAATGTGAAGTATCAAACCGGCAAAAAGGCCGATTTCTAATATTCTGACAGCAACATTACCCCCCATGAATGCAGCGGCTTCGGTGAAATGCTCTCCATTATCCGGCCAGAAAATCATTGCGTTCACGTAACAATGCACCACCAGAAACAGTACGAGGAACAACCCTGTTCCACCTACCAAAATCTTCTTACCTATAGACGTGCTGAAATAGTTTTTCCAGTTCATTTTTTCCGGATGTATTTAGTGTGTATTTTGAGAATTTGACGCTACAAAGATAATACGCAGATTATTAAAAGCCAATTAAATGCTTTTTAGTCGTCGCTTTATGCATACATATTATTTTTATAAAACAAAAATTCAAAGGAATTATTGACAGCCAAATTGCAATAAACGTTGATAATCAATGAAAGTTCCGATTAGCAATCACAAAAAACATAGGCACAGCACCTAAACATGATCGAACATAAAATACTATTATTGAAGACACAGCAAACAGTATATGGCACATGTTCTCTGTTTTTCCATCGGCATATAGACATTATATAATATACGGGTTGTCATTGGCAGCGCTGTTAGTATTGATGAAATGGCTGCAAAAAAGCTCTTAATCATAGATCGTGGTACCGATGTTTACGTGGGTGTCATTGCCGTGAATTTCACCTCGCTCGGAATATGGTTAGCACTCAGGCTTTCGAAACCAAAAAACAAGATTGTCTTCGTTGAAAAAGAAAGAATAGTTAGTACTCCGGCAACTAATCCTTTTCAATAAACAGCTGCGACCAATTCACAATAAACCAAAAACAATTTTGGCAGCCTAATAATCAACCGGTAATAAAACCCGATACAAAACGACTTAACAAAAGATAAGGGTTGTACAAATTACTGTACAACCCTTAATTAATTACATAGACAATAATACCTTACGGCAACTTAGCCAGTTCTTCCTCTAATTTTCTTTGTTGCTCGCTGTAGTTCATGTCGTGCTTGCGGAAAGTCTTACCGGTTACAGCTTCATATAGCTCGATATACCGCTCAGACACCTGACCAATAACTTCCTCAGACATTTCAGGTGGGGTCTGTCCATCTTTACCCTGAAAACCGTTTTCCATCAGCCATTCTCTAACAAATTCTTTTGAAAGCTGCTTTTGTTGTTCCCCATTCTTCTGACGCTCTGCATACCCCTCCATATAGAAGTATCTTGAAGAGTCGGGCGTATGAATTTCGTCGATAAGATAAATATCATCTCCTAACTTTCCGAACTCATATTTGGTGTCAACCAAAATCAACCCTCTATCTTTGGCTATTTCTTTTCCACGCTCAAATAAAGCAAGTGTGTAATTTTCTAACTTAGTGTAGTCCTCTTCTGAAACCAGACCACTGCTGATTATTTCGGCTCTTGAAATATCTTCATCGTGGCCGACCAATGCTTTTGTTGTTGGGGTAAGTATTGGCTTCTCGAAGAAATCATTTTCCTTCATCCCCTCCGGCAAAGGCACTCCACACAACTCCCGCTTACCACTTTTATAAGTACGCCATGCATGTCCGGTCAGGTTGCCACGAACTACCATTTCAATTGGAAATGTCTCGCACTTATACCCTACTGTCACGTTTGGCAATGGTGTACTCAGCTTCCAGTTTGGTACGATATCGCTGGTAGCGTCCAGAAACTGTGCAGCTATTTGATTCAACACCTGACCCTTATATGGTATTGGTTGTGGTAGCACAACATCAAATGCAGATATTCTGTCGCTTACCAACATCACCAGGTACTTATCATTGATAGTATAAACGTCTCTTACTTTTCCTTTATAAAAATTTGTCTGACCGGTTAGTTGCATAGTTTTACAATTATTTTTACATGGTTAAAAACTAAAAAGGAGTGCAAATATAATGTAAAGGAGTGTTCCATATATTTCGGCCGGGAAATTTCAAAAAAACTTATGATATTATGACAATTATATTTTCAGATATTGGGCGGTAATTGTTTTTGACATTTCGATAGAACTATCTATATTTGCAGTCCGAAAAAAAATTTATTGTTAACCCAAAATAATTTCTATTATTTATGTCGGTAAAAATTCGTCTGCAAAGACACGGGTCAAAGAAGCGCCCATTTTATTTCATCGTTGCTGCCAGCACTACTGCTCCCCGCGATGGAAAATTCATTGAGAAACTTGGTACTTACAATCCATTGACTATTCCGGCTACTATCCGTATTAACCGCGAACGTTCTTTGTATTGGCTTGACAAAGGTGCACAACCTACCAATACCTGTCGTAGAATACTATCCTTTAAAGGAGTATTGTATATGAAGCATCTGATGCGTGGTGTATCTCTTGGTCTATTTGACGAAGCTGCAGCAATGGAGAAGTTTGAAAACTGGAACGGAGCTCACGAAGAGTTGGTTGCACGTCGCGAAGAAGCGCATCGTAAGCACAAAGCTGACAAGCGTAACGAAACTGTGAAAGAATCAGTTCGTAAAATTGAAGAAAAAAATATGGCAAGGGCTGCCGAAGCTGAAACACAAGATCAGGCAGAAAGTGATGCGGACGTTGCGGAAGGTGCAGAAAGCACTGAAAGTAATGACAGCGCAGAAGCTTAAATACAAATTGTCAATTGCAAATACTTAGCTACGGTTTATAAAACCGTAGCTTTTTTTTGTTCTCAAATTGACAAATAGCCATTTCAGGTTACTGCCACCGGAAACAAAATGTTAAAGAACATGTCTGCTCTACGCCCAAAACGGTGACATTATACTATATTACACAGCCTCATCCAAGAGCCAATAAATGAGCCTGACCGACTGGATTGTACTTTTAATTACACTCGCCACAATGATTGGCTATGGTATGTATAAAGGCCGTGGGCAAAGTGGAGCGAAATCCTACCTGCTGGCGGACAATCAGATGCCGTGGTACGTGGTGCTGCTTGGGATAATGGCAACACAGGCTAGTGCAATAACATTCATTTCGGCACCCGGACTGGCATATAATGACGGCATCAGATTCGTACAAAACTACTTCGGGCTGCCGATTGCGATGGTGGTTATATGTGTTACGTTTATTCCTGTCTTCAGCAAACTCAACGTATATACCGCTTATGAGTACCTAGAGCAGCGATTTGACAAGAGGGCGAGATTATTAACGTCGTTTCTTTTCCTGCTTTCCCGTGGACTGTCCACAGGGGTAAGCATTTATGCCCCGTCTATAATCCTGTCGTCAGTACTTGGGTGGAATATATACCTAACAAATCTGATTGTTGGTGGCTTACTCATAATATATACATACTCCGGCGGCGCCAAAGCGGTCGCGCATACGCAAAAACTGCAGTTCTTAATCATCCTTTCATCTATGGGGCTTGCCGGCTACCTCGTTGTTCACCAACTGCCACATGGAGTAGGAATGAAAGACGCAATGTTCCTGGCAGGTAAAAGTGGAAAACTAAATGCAATTACTACCGACTTCAGCTGGACTGACAAATACAATATATGGAGCGGCGTCATCGGTGGCTTTTTCCTGGCTCTCTCCTACTTTGGGACAGACCACAGTCAGGTGGGGAGATACATCACTGCAAAAAGTATTAAGGAAAGCCGGACCGGACTGTTGCTAAATGGCATTGTGAAAATCCCGATGCAATTTCTGATACTGCTCATCGGAGCCCTCGTGTTCGTATTTTATAGTTTCCAGCCTGCGCCATTGTATTTTAACACCGCTGCCTATGACAACTATAAACAGCAGGAACCGGCAAAAGCATCATTACAGGAAGAAAATTATGTAAAACTTCACCAGCGCTTTGAACAACTTGCAACTACCATAGCAGCCGACAGAAAAACAAAGAGCGAATCGCAACTCAAGCCGACCATCGCCGAGTTTCGCAGCGTACAAAATGAGATAAAAACGCTGAGAGCAAACACGGCAAATTACCTTTTGGAAAAGAGTTATAGTCCTGACACGAGTGACACCAACTATGTATTCTTATACTTCGTAAAGCACTCATTACCGAAGGGGCTGGTTGGGTTGCTATTTGCAGTGATAATACTAGCTTCATGGGGCTCCATTTCGGCGGCGCTAAATGCTCTGGCGGCCTCTTCTCTAATGGATATTCAATATACAATCGGTAACCAAAGCAAGCTTAGTGAGTTGTCTTTAGGAAGACTGCATACACTTATTTGGGGGCTATTTTGTATCGGGGTTGCCATGTTTGCAGCCAAATTAGGTTCGCTTATTGAGGCTGTTAATATACTCGGTTCACTGTTTTACGGCACTATTCTAGGCATATTCCTGGTTGCCTTTTACATGAAGAAAGTGACGAGCAAAACGCTATTCTATTCGGCCATATTCACAGAACTGTCGGTAGTTGCCATATACATTGGCAATATAGTTTCATTTTTGTGGCTGAACGTGATTGGCGCGCTCTTGTTAGTGACGATTTGTTACATTTTACATATAAAAGACTATATGGCACCGAAAAACCAATTACGTCAATAAAGTTAATTTACCCGGACAGAATTCTTTTCGAAGTAAATATGTTACTTTTATGGGTAGTTTTCGGTCTTGTTGCGCATTACCTGCCGACATTCCGTTAAAACAAAATTACGATTACATTACACTTCCAATACTGCCAGTACAATAACAAAAGAAATCAGCAAAATGAGTAACGACTCTCCGAAAAATGTTGTTGATGCAAACAATACAACCTCGCAAGAGGTAGTAGTTACGGAGCGCATTACGAAAATGAAACGTACTAAAATTGCGAAGTATACGGAAGTAATAACGCGGCAACCATACGACTATAAAGAGACGTTTAAAAGTGCCTTTGATTACTCCGGCATTGGCATGATACTTGTAAGCCCCAACGGGCACATAAAGGATGCAAACAATGCGTTCTGCAACTTTATCGGGTATTCTAAAAAAGAGCTGCTGGAAACTCATTTTCTGGACATAGGTCATCCTGATGACAACCAAAATGATGTAGTGCTTCTCAATCGTATGCTCACCAACATACTGAATTATTATACGTTAGAGAAGCGATACATCTCAAAAAACAACACCATCCTGTGGGGCATGCACTCTGTTTCGAAAGTATGTAACGGAATCGGGGTACTGGAATACTATGTAATGCAGGTTGTTGACGTTACCAGGAGGCGTGTTCTTGCAGATGAACTCAGCCGTAAAAACAGCGAACTGGAAGCCATCCGGACCGGCATGATTAATCGGATAAATCAGTTAGAGGAATTGAACAATATTGTTGCACATAACCTGCGTGGACCTGCTAACAATATCGTTTTACTGACGTCGATGCTCGAAGAAAAGTTTAACCAAAAAGAACATGACGGGCTGAGATTGGAACAAAAAGAAATACTAAACTACCTGAAAGAAGGCAGCAACTCGCTGGTGAGCAGCCTGAACACATTGATGGACGTTGTGCAGATAAGCATGAAGAAGGACATACCGTTTGATGAATGTGACTTCTACACAATTATCCACGAAATTCTGGATCAGCTAAATAGTACCATTTTCGAAACCGGTGCTTTTGTCCAATTGGATATGGGCGTCCCTACCGTCAAGTATCCAAAAGTGTTTCTCGAAAGCATCATCTACAATCTGGTGAGCAATTCTCTTAAGTACATCAGTCCGGAAAGGATCCCTGACATATTGGTGAAGACCTATGAAAAAGATGGCAAGACGGTACTATCAGTAAAAGATAATGGCCTGGGTATTGACCTAGTAAAACACGGCAACAGGTTATTTAAGCTAAATCAGGTATTTCATAACCACCACAATAGTAAAGGTGTAGGACTGTACATAACCAAAGCTCAGATAGAGTCGTTCGGCGGAAAGATAGAAGTAAAAAGCAAAGAGAACGAAGGTGCTGAATTCATAGTCACACTGTAATTACAAAACCACTACTCCGATAAAAATGAATCTGATACCAGTAATTGAAAAATACTTTCGAGATATTGAAAAAGGCATTGACACCGACTTTATCGACAGGTATTACGCAGCGGATGCAGTACAAACAGAGCAACCCAATCTGCTTGCCCCGAGTGGCAAGGTCTACAATATGACTGACCTGAAAAACGGTAACGTTAGTGGCAACAAAGGCATTCTATCCAAACAAAAAATTGATATTCAAAAATGCTTTCAGTCGGGCAATACAGTAATAGTTGAGGCATTGTGGACGGGAACACTAGCGCTACCCATCGGACAAGTTCCTATCGGCGGTCATATGAAAGCGCACTTTGCACGTATATTTGAATTTGAAGACGGCAAAATAATCCGTCAGCGAAACTACGATTGCTTTGAGTTGTTTTAGTTCTCACTTTGGTTGGTGCGAATAACACCGATAGCGACAAAAATCCAACCCAGAATAAAAAACACACCACCTATGGGTGTGGCTACCCCAAGCGGACCTATGCTACCGCCGCCTATACTAAGTAACGTCATAGCATACAATGAACCGCTAAACAAGGCAATTCCAACTATGAACATCACCGTAGCAGTTCTTAAAGCCTTTGCGGGAAACTGACTGTAAATAATACCAGTGAGTATCAGCGCCAGACTATGATAGAAATGGTATCGAACTCCGGTTTCGAAAATTGCCAACTTACCTACGGGCACCAACTCCTTTAGTGCATGTGCTCCGAACGCACCTGTAATTACAGCTAATGCGGCCAATAAAGTTCCAGAAATTAATGCCGGTTTATACATGCTCAATAATTTTTTCAAAGTTAGCAAGGGAAATGTCGCCGGCTTGTAAAATATAGTCTGCCTGCAGATAAAAACGCTTTCGTTCTTCCAGCATATTTGTCAGTACTTCAGTTACGTCATCGCTCCCTTTCAAAAGAGGCCGCTCCGGATTATTGCGCTCAATATTAGCCAATAGGTACGAAATGTCTGCTTCGAGATACACCACCTTGCCGGCCTGCTTCATTAAAGCCATATTATTGTGATAGCAGGGCGTACCGCCGCCAGTTGACACCAACAACCTACTTTCAACATCCGTTATCAGTTTGGACAGACATGCATGTTCGCATTCCCGAAAATAAGGCTCTCCATTTTCCTCAAAAATAGCTTCAACAGATCTACCTTCTTTCGCTGAAATCACTTCATCGAGGTCATAAACAGGCATATTGAAAGCAGCACTTAATTGCTGCCCCCAATACGTTTTCCCTACTCCGGGCATTCCAATTAAAAACAACTTCTGTTGTAACATCTATTTTAATATTGCGACGTTGGCCGGTGCCCGGTTATCAGTCTTCATCCTTTCGTTTGTACAGCTTCACTAACTCAGCGACTGTAATAACAAGATACCACAAAACAAGCAATGGCACTGCATACAGGAGCAATAACAGAGCAAGTAGAAGACTCTTCATAAATAAAGAAATAATAACAACCCCGGCTAAAAATACGATGGCAGTTTCAAACCAACCTCTGGTGCCGGCACGTATTCCCATCGGCATGTAAACCCTGGAATAAACAGCACTACCTACTATTACAAAACCGATAGCTTCATAAGCAACCACAATATGCTCCAAATGGAACAGCCGATACTCGTCTGGAAATAACGTGAAATATGCCCATGGCAGCACCAAAGCGAGCACCTGCAATAGTAAATCTATTTGTTTTCGATTCGTGTTGGTCATATCACTACCGTGCCCTACCCTTCATTTACTTTTCGTTTGTGTAGAAATTTATCGATAGTAAGGTAATCAAGAAAGTAGACAATTTTCATGGAAAGGCTATTGCCCTGCGGCGCCTGGAAAGTATTGGTTACATCATCAAAATAATTTGGAATCAACTGCTTTCCACTCGCATAAATACTGTTCTGATATACGATGCTCATTTCACTACCCGGCTTAAACTGCCATACAAAATTCATAAAAACATTAAATGAATTATAGTTGATGTTATGATTTCTGTCTTCCGAGTTGTCCGGATTATAATCCAGTTTTGTCAGATTGCCATCCGCTTCAAGCAATCCATACTGAGAATAATCTGCCTGAGACCAATAATGGCGCGCATTCAGGTTCAGCGACATAGTACGGGTAAAAATGTATGCCGCGGAGAGCGTATTGGTAGTAGTAGTTAATGTTCGCGTCCCTAAAATAATAGAGTCGTTAATGTTGTTTACAAATCCGACATCATACAGTCGGTTTTCGCGAGTAAGACTATAAACGGCGGACAATTTGTTGCTGAAACGGAACCGGGGAGAAAACTTCCAATAAAAAGTATTTCGCTTACTATCTCCAAACCAGCGATTGCTAAACTCCAGATCCAGTGCAAACTTTCTGCGGTAATCCGATGAAAAGAAACTACCTACCATGTTATTTCTGGGATAGATATAAAATCGTCCGGGCGTACGTGGTTCAAAGTAGTCATAAGAATGTCCCGGCTGCCAGTCCCAATATGCCCCCATAGAGTGAAAACTCTTGAGCGTCAGATTATGATTACCGTGTATTGCAGAGCGCGAATAAACATCCGGATTGAACGTACGATAATACTCAAGTCCGATTTTGTTGTAAGTACTGTTAACCACCCAAAATGGCTTATAAGTATTGTACGAATTATACAAAATACACGAAAAGATGTTGTTCCTTGCCAAATAACCCAAATCGTTTGGATTAAAGCGGTCACTAATCATTGTGGAATTTGCAGACCATGTGTAGTTTCCGCTCTGCTTTCCAAAACTCAACAGTGCTCTGTATCCAACATCGTTGGCGGCACCGTCATATAGTTGACTAACATCGCCCGAACCACTCACTCCATAAGTGTTATGTTTATCGGCAAACTTGAATAGCAACGAACTTACATTGGCGTTATAGCTATTTTCTTTCCTTGTCACATTTGTATTTACCAAACTGACGTATGAGTTGTTCTTCAATGCCTGATCCACAACAATCACGTTGTAATTGGCAAGTGGGGAGGTCTGTACTTTTCGCTCGATGCCACTAACGGAGTCCCGCACGGTGGCATTAGTAGGTGCAGATATCGCATTAAAGATGCCAATACCGGTGTTCTTTTTGGTTCTTCCGGAAACCTTTGCTGCGTTGTATAATCTGGTAGTTGCCGGGTTCTTTGAAATATACTCATTGGCTCCCAATTGACTACTTACAGTACCGGCATTCACAGGTGTCCCACCCACTCTCCTTGAATAGAATAAGTCATTCTTTTTGAACAGGTCTACCCCTTCTGTAAAGAAATATCGTCGCTCATTATATCGCACCTCTATTGGCGACAAGTTCAATACTTTATTGTCAAAGAGTGTTTGACCGAAATCGGGAACGAGCGTCATATCCAGCGTAAAGCTCTCGCTCAAGCCATACTTTACGTCCATACCGCCATTAAGACTTTTGGTTTGTTTGCCGTTGTAGTCTTCGACATAAGAAGATATATAGGGCAACAGAGCTAAACGGATTGGAGCTTTAATGTCATGTATCCCCTTAAGCGTACCAGATTGCCCAATGACATTTTGTATCGCAGGACTTACTTCACTCCAATAAGACTGCTCCCGATGGCGACGAATTAATCGATAATAATTAACTCCCCACTTTTGTACTTTCTCTTTAGAAAAGCGTAACGCAGAATAAGGTATTTTCATTTCTACACTCCAACCACTATCCGTGACGGCCACTCTTGAATACCACGCTGCATTCCACGAGCGGTCTACATTATCAAACTTTACAATTGCATCTGCCTGTACTCCTGCGGCAGTTACCACAAATTGTGTTGCGTTCTGACGATCCAGATAGGTATCGAAGGTAACAGCGAAAGCGTCTGTATTACTACTCTCATAATTGTCTCTCGGCGACAACTGCCTGAGTATACTATCGGGGCTTGAGTCGTACAACATTGCCCCTACATATACAGCCTCATCATCGTAGAGTATACTCACGCAGGTTCTTTGGGAAGCGGCCTCACCGGGTTTAGGAGAGATTTGCGTACACCCACCTGCTTTCGGCGCATCGCTCCACTCGGGCTCGTCCAAGCGACCATCCAACACAATTTTGCCGGACAAATGAACCGCATCCGTCACTTTACGTTTTGACTGAGCATGCAAACCTTCATGCCATCCGAATACCACCCCAAAAAGGATAAGGAAGACTATAAAGTAGCGTACGTATAAGTTGTTATGTTTCGTTTTGCTAGAATAGGAAAGTTAGAAACTGGTATTTAATGAAGCCTTAATTCCGCTGAAAGCCGGCTCAAATCGACAAACCCCTCCAGTACAGTTAATACCTTCTATTTGCTTAACATAGGCAATAGTAAACCTGTTAGGACCTTTGGTAAAAGCAGTAAATACATTGTAAAAATGACTGCCCGGGTTTTGGTAGTTAGGATTGTCATCATTCGGATTCGGAACTGTGTTATACATATCAGAAATGGCAAACGACCAAGTTGGTACGATATTGTATTCTATCAACGCAAATGCCCACGAACCGTAATCCTGTTTGGCGAACATATACTGAGCTTCAAATCTGATAGACTTTTTACTATCTATTTTGTGGGTAAATTCAGCAAACGGGGTTACCGCATACAATATGGGCGCATTAGCCACTGCCCCGCCCGCTCCACGGTAAGTTAACAGATTATATTCCAGATATTGTACCCCTCCGTCAATAATCCAATCTTCAATACCCTGATAAGTACCTTCTGCATAAACTTCCCGATACAGTTTATCCCCCTTCAGGTTATTAATATGAGAATAGGTCAAATTAATCATTGTTTCATCATTAGGTGTAATAGTCAGATTGGCTGTCCCAGCCATTTCTGATAAATTCTGCGCGGGCGGAGAATATCTGGACACTAGACGTAGTGGCCTCAAAACGGCTATAATGGGCTGCCAATTCAACATTCCCTTTAACTGCAATTCATTTGGAGAAGTGCGCATCTCAAAATCCTCTGTACGACGTCCCATCAAACTCAATGCTAATCCCTTTATACCGTAGTTAAGCGACGTATATAAGGTAGAACCGGGTTTATCTACCAAAATATTATCCAATATAGCTTCGTGTGTTTTGTAAACACCTTCAGCATACCAAAATAAGTTTTTATAAATCAAGCTATTGTAAAGCGAAAATGCATACATATTATATTTGGGCAGAAATCTATTTGACGTATCCTGAGCGTTGATTGAGAGCGCAATAGAATTCATTGATGCTGCATCAAGTGTACGATTTAGGACACCAAAGCCGGGTGTCAATGATACCTGACCAAAACTAACATCGCCTTCTCCATTTAATCCTTTAAGAACAGGTCCATACCGAACGTTATTTATCAGGTTGTCATCTCCGTTGTTATTTTTCAACTGACCAGTGAAGCCTTTAACAGAGAAATTGTCACTTACCTGATACTTCAGTTCCAATCCCATAACGGCATTATCAATAAGCAAGCCTCTGTTCTCGTATGAACGAAACAATATCCCGCTTCCGAACTGATCATAAATGCTACCAACGGTAATACTCAAATCATTGATATCTTTAGAGATACTCCATGCACCTATACCAAAGTCTGTACTGGAAGCAGTAAGGTTTTTTAAATTCGAGTTATCAAATGCATCTGCACGAACAAAGAAAGTATATCCACTAACTGCATACCGCAAAGTAAACCATGCATCGCTGCCGCTGAGCTTGTTGTCGTAAAGAGGGTTGCCGGATGCTCCTATCTTTGTATCTTTACGAAAAAAATTGAGGTTGGTCATCAAGTCGCCTGAAAGCGTACCTTGTGCAAATGAACTGCCGGTGGAAATTACCAGCAGTAAGAACAAAATTTGTTTTCTCATTTATTTGTGTGAATTGTTAAAGTTTTTCCGAAATTAGCCCCGAAATTTAAAACTGGCAAAGTTTTCGCTTATTATTTTCAAAAACAAACATTTATGAAAAAAATCTTGACAACAGTTATCTGTATATTAGCGACCGCATTTTCGATATATGCTCAAAATTTACCAACTACTCAAATTAAGAATGTAAAGACCGGTAAGAAGGTGAAATTCAATGAAACGCTGAAAGAAGGCAGAATTACTGTAATCAGCTTCTGGGCCACCTGGTGTGTGCCGTGTAAAAAAGAAATCAAGAACATTTCCAAGAAGATTGACGGCTGGCAAAAAGAAGTAGATTTTGATTATATGACAATATCTATCGACGGAGCTCGTGCCGAAGGACTGGTAAGGAGCTATGCACTATCGCAAGGATGGGATTTTCCTTATTATATAGATGCAAACTCTGACCTCAAGCGTTCTCTTAATTTTCAGTCTGTTCCGTTTACTATGATTGTTGATAAAAATGGCAAGGCTGTCTGGAAACACATTGGTTACGAGGTAGGCGGGGAAGACGTGGTCTTTGAAAAAGTTAAAGAAATAGCGGCCGAAAAGTAATTGATTCTGCGGGCTAGTGCGCCTATGGCAACCATTGTTTCGTAAATATAATTGATACACACCTGACACAAATACATAATGCTACAAATAACAGTCAACGATAACAGGGCTTTTGAAATTGATAACGAAGATGGCGTAACGCACGTAAACAATGTAGCTGCTACACCGGACATCAATATGCAACCGAATGGTCTGATAAGCATTTTGCTTGACGGGAAAAGCTATACTGCTATCGTAGAAAATGTTGATACGGCAAAAAAAGAAATATCGGTGCGGGTCAACGGCCAACGATACGACACCTCAATACAAGAACCGATTGACCTACTGCTGAGTAATATGGGCTTGGACCTGAAGGCAATGCAGAAGGCGGAACCCGTTAAAGCTCCTATGCCGGGAATGGTATTGAAGATATTGGTAAGTCCGGGTCAAAAAATAGAAAAAGGAGACGGCATCATTATCCTGGAAGCAATGAAAATGGAGAACATTCTGAAAGCTACAGGGCCCGCAACCGTAAAAGCCATTAGAGTTAATGAGCAAACAGCGGTGGAAAAAGGTGCGATATTAATTGAACTGGAATAGGTACTTATGCCTACTTCCCGGTTTACTCCTATGATTTAATGCGATTTTAAGCGACGTTGAAGAATCACGCTATGAGAAAATACTTACCATTATTGTCGTTATTGGTCTTTGCAGCTTCGTGTAAGCACAGGCAACCCAAGGATATTATTGTAGGTAAATGGCGCTCAGTTGAAGTAAGAAACAAAGACAAGGATAACTTTTTCGCTGCAAGTAAATTATTCATTGACACAATGGGTAATAACAATAGTGACGAAGCGAATTTTGAAATTTATGGGGTAACAAACATTGATAGCCTTCGAAGTGAGTTAAGGATTCAATTCGATAGCGCCTATGCAGCGCAAATGAATATCGACACCCAAAGCGTATTTACATTTAAAGATGACAACACGGTAGTGCTCAGTTTTCCCGGAAAGAGCGAAAGTGGCAAATGGAAAATTGATGAGGAAAACAACTTGATTCTGGAAGAAACGAACAGCATGGGACAAACCGACAAGATGAACGTAAAAATCACTTCTCTGGCAGAAGATAAACTCACACTTTCATTCATTCGTGAAATAGAGAAAAATATTTTCGATACATCTGTTGTAATATTTTCTAGGCAGGAATAAATTATTGCGCTAAACACTATCTTTGCTTCTGATAAATGCGATGATATCAACAATTTATTGTTGAGTAAGCAAACCACCAAAAAACTATACATTATTTCTTATGCGTACAATACAATTAAGGCAAGCACTCAGAGAGGCGATGGAAGAAGAAATGCGTCGGGACAAGAACGTATTTCTGATGGGAGAAGAAGTTGCCCAGTATAACGGTGCTTACAAAGTAAGTCAGGGCATGCTGGACGAGTTCGGGGCGAGGAGAGTAATAGACACGCCTATCACAGAACTTGGCTTTGCGGCAATCGGCGTTGGTGCGGCAATGAACGGCACACGCCCGATAATAGAATTCATGACATGGAACTTTGCTGAACTTGCGATAGATCAGGTGGTAAACCATGCTGCAAAAACGCTTTCTATGAGTGGCGGACAGTTTACATGCCCTATCGTTTTCAGAGGGCCAAACGGGTCTGCAGGACAATTAGCTGCGCAGCACTCGCAGGCATTTGAAAATTGGTATGCAAATGTACCCGGGCTCAAGGTCATTTCAACAATTGACCCATACGATGCAAAAGGACTACTTAAGGCTGCAATAAGGGATGAAGACCCTGTAGTATTTATGGAAAGTGAAAGTGCCTACGGACATACGGGTGAAGTGCCGGAAGAAGAATATCTGATACCGATAGGAAAAGCCGCAGTAAAAAGAGAGGGAACCGACGTAACTATAGTTTCGTACAATAAGATGATGAACGTGGCTATGGGAGCCGCTGAGGAACTGATGAAAGAAGGCATAAGTGCAGAAGTAATAGATTTACGTACAATACGTCCGTTGGACTGGCATACGATTGTCGAATCTGTTAAGAAAACGAATCGCCTTGTAATTGTAGAAGAACAATGGCCATTTGGTAGCATATCTTCTGAAATCACCTACCGTGTGCAAAAAGAAGCGTTTGACTATTTAGATGCGCCTATCAGACGTATCTGCTCGGCAGATGCCAATATGCACTATGCGCCAAACCTTGTAGCTGCATACTTACCTGATGTTCCAAAAACAGTGAACGCAATAAAAGAGGTGATGTATATCTCCAAGTAAATTAAAGAAACCATTTGCGGAAAAGCCTGTGGATAATAGCCACAGGCTTTTTTGTGTTTATAAGAACATACGTGCGTTTTATTTACAAGAGTTATACTAAACAATCCCTCCCTACTCGCCTGCACAGCTTAAAAAGATAAACAAACTGCATGTGAATTGCCGTTAAAAACGTAACATAGTCTTCTGCTATAAAGCAAATTCTCTTTATCTTAGCCCCATGCAAAAAATACTTATCGCCAACCGTGGCGAGATAGCTATGCGCGTGATGCGTACAGCCAAGGAAATGGGCATAAAAACAATAGCCGTCTTCTCTGAAGCAGACAGGCAAATGCCTTTTGTACGCTATGCAGATGAAGCTGTTTGTATAGGACCAGCCTTATCTGCACAGTCTTATTTGCGAGGAGAAAAAATCATAGAGGTTGCCAAGCAATACGGAGCAGATGCCATACACCCCGGGTATGGCTTTTTGAGTGAGAATGCCGGTTTCTCAAAATCGGTTACTGATGCAGGATTGATATTTATTGGCCCTTCGGCACATTCTATTGAAATAATGGGCAGCAAAATAGGCGCAAAGCAAGCCGCCAAAAAGTTTGATGTCCCGATGGTACCCGGAACAGAAGAGCCGATTAAAGACTTAAAGGAAGCACGAAAAATAGCGCAAGGTATTGGCTACCCGATACTGGTAAAAGCTTCTGCCGGTGGTGGCGGTAAAGGAATGCGTGTCGTCAATAGCGATGAAGGATTTGAAGAGCAGGTAAGAGCTGCCAAAAGTGAAGCTTTAAATTCATTCAGCAACGACGATGTCTTTATTGAAAAATACGTGGGCTCCCCCAAGCATATTGAAATACAATTGATGGGCGACCAACACGGAAATTACGTCTACTTGTTCGAAAGGGAATGTAGTATACAACGTCGGCACCAAAAGCTGATTGAGGAAGCTCCATCGAGCTGTCTGACCCCGGATATCCGTAAGGCAATGGGGGAATGTGCGATAGCCGCTGCGAGGTCTTGCAACTATTATGGTGCCGGTACCGTAGAGTTTTTGGTGGATGAACAACTGAATTTCTACTTCCTTGAAATGAATACCCGACTACAGGTGGAACATTGCGTGACAGAAATGATAACCGGAATAGATCTTGTAAGGGAACAAATAAATGTTGCAAGAGGTAACAAACTTTCGTTTTCACAGGAAGATCTGAGGATAAACGGCCATGCTATTGAACTAAGAATATGTACAGAAGACCCGCTCAATAACTTTCTACCGGACACAGGTAAGTTGGAAATATACCAACCACCGAAGGGGCCGGGCGTGCGCGTGGACGATGGGTATGAAGAGGGCATGGATATTCCCATCTTTTATGACCCAATGATTGGGAAACTTATTGCACATGCTCCGGACCGCAATCAGGCAATCGACAAACTATGTGTCGCCATCGATGAGTTTCAGATAAAAGGCATTAAGACAACTTTGCCATTTGGTAAATGGGCCGTAAATGTTGAGGCATTTCGTAGCGGAAACTTTGATACAAACTTTATTTCCAAATACTATAAGCCGGAGTTCTTATCTGAAGACGACCCGGAAGCTGAAAAAGTTGCTGCGCTACTGTCGTCCTACATCTGGCAAAAAAACAACAAAAAATCAACGACTGTATCCGGAAGTGACCAACGTGTGAGTAAATGGAAGATAAACAGAAGATAAAAATTAACTGCCAGTTACATTAAAAAAATTTAAGACAAAATATCAAAAGTTATCGTTGAAAATTGATAACTTGCAATAGAATAAAACTAAATACAATGAAATATATACTAGTTTTTATGGGGTTGGTGACGCTTTCGTTGAATGCTGATGCACAGCGCATCGAAGATGCATCTCATAATCTGATTGCATCTGTTGATTACGCTACCCAATCATTCCTAAATACGAGTGATGCCACAATATGTAAGTTTATGCAGGATGGCAGAATTATTGATGGTCACTCCAACACTATTGGCTATATTATTGACGATCATGAGTTGCAGGATGGCGACCGAAATACCGTGGGGTATTTCAATCATGACGGGACAATAGAAGATGCACACCACGCGCCGCTTGGCAGCATCGTATACGGCACAACAGCTACCGTAAAGAATAGTGCAGGTACTGTCATAGGATATGCAAAAAAGGCAGAACCCACATGGGCTGCGGCATACTTCTTCGTATTAGCAAGGTAATTATTTCGTCGCGACTACATTGGGAGCACGATATCAGATTGGGTAATAACTAACTTAGTTGTTACCCTTTTTTATTGGCGAAACCTTAATGAGCGAAGTCGACATCAAAGTTTTTCATCCGCTCAATAGGTGGATTGAAATAGCCGAACTTAAGGTCAGGAAACTCTTCCCTAATCAGTTCCATCATTTGCCCGATGCCCAAACACTCTCCGGGCTCTGTAACACCCATTCTTCCAAGATACCAGTCAGGGTCAATATTGAAGTTGCGCCATTGTATCATGTTGAGTCCTGTAGTTCTGATTACTTCACGCAAAGCTTCATACTCGACCACCCTGTCTGTCATTCCGGGAAAGACAAAGTAGTTAATTGACGACCAGCCATTGTATTTTCTTACAACTCTGAGGCTTTCAATGATATCGTCAAAATGATAGTTGTTTGGCAAATAGTATTTCATGTAAATATCAGGCAGCACTGAATTTAGACTGACGCGTATGCTGTTAAGTCCTGCTTTCATCAACACTTCAACAGCATCCGGCTTGCTACCGTTGGTATTGATATTGATGCTGCCTTTATCCGTGTGTTTTCGTATTTCTATTATGGCATCTTTGATAGTTTCCCACATCAGCAAAGGCTCTCCCTCGCACCCCTGCCCGAAACTAATAAGCGGATAAGGTGCCGTCTCCAGATGCGGAACAGTAAACTCAACTATTTCTTCTGCTGTGGGTTTGAAGGTCAACCTGTCCTGAGTAGAGATAATTGTTTCTTCCACGGGCTGAAATGATATACAACCAACACAATTTGCATTACATGCCGGCGATGCCGGTACGGGACACTCCCATCGTCCCATAAAGTAATTGCGCGCGGCAGGGCATTCGTATGTAAGTGCACAGTTCTCTGCCAAGTGCTTAACCAACCTATTATGCGGATACGCAGCCAGTAATCGTTCTACCCCTTCGTCAACCTTCCCTTTATCAAATCCACGACATTCCTGACGTATATCCTGTTCTATACGTACTGCCGGCACATAAAACTTATCGTCTAGCCATCCGGCGGCAGTATAACAAAATAACGGGAGCGTAGGGGCGTCGTCCAGCGCTTCGTAGGCTGCAAGATACAAACCAGTGTGAGCCGGAGGTATAAAAGCTGCTACAGCCCAACCTTTCAGACACAAGCGCATTTCTCCGGTCTTGACATCAATGCCTATACCCCTCCGTCCGGGAAGTTCGTATAAATTACCTCCATCAGGCAATTCAATCCAATCCTCATCATCGATAGGCATAGCATCCCAGCCGCTTCTACCGACAGTAAAAAGAGAGGTATCTTCGAAAATATTACCCGAACCATCGGAGTAAAGGATATATGGACTTTGTCTGAGCATAATCAGATTAAGTGGGAGACGATATGAAAAAATCTAAAATACAGTTCTTACTTCCTCAATGGGTTCAATGACATTATTTTCGCTAAGGTACTTTTCCCAATCTTTGAGCTGATTACCCTTCAATACTCTTGGAAATTTGCTCATGGCGCCTTCCTTTCCTTTCGAACGCAAATAACCTATAAACGTATCACATGGCAGAACATTCACAAAGATTTCCTTGAGTGCTGACGTTCGCTCCACAAGGTAATCATCGTTAAGAGTGGACAGCGTTTCATCGATTGCCCGCTTCAGCTCTTCCTGATCCACGTCGTCATCACATCCTATATACCATTGATGAGCAAAAAGCGTATCATATTTCATTCCCGATACGGCAAACTCCCGAATTGTGATATTCATTTTCTTTGAGACTGTTTCCACTGCCTTATTCATATTGTCAACAGACAAATGCTCGCCACACAAACTAAGAAACTGCTTGGTTCGGCCGACAATAACTATTTCATATTCCTTAGCATTGGTAAAACGCACTACATCACCTATAAGGTATCGCCATGCTCCGGAGCAAGTACTCATAATAACGGCATAATCAACGCCCTCTTTCACCTCGCTTACATTGTGTGTCTTAGGGTTGTTTATAAGGTTCCCTTCATCATCAAAATTCTTGCTATTGAATGGCAGAAACTCATAAAATATACCTGCATTCAACACCAACTTAATACCTGCCTCCGGTCTTGCCTGAAATCCAAAAGACCCTTCCGAAGCCATATATGTCTCGATGTAGGTAACCGGCTTTCCCCAGATTTTTTTCAGACTCTCTCTGTACGGCTCTATAGAAACACCTCCATGAATGTATACGCTTAGGTTGGGCCATACGTCATGAATGGTCTTAACACCATAGTGCTTTATGACGCGCTCCATAACAATCTGCACCCATGCCGGAACACCACATATAATGCCAACGTCCCATTGAGATGCTTTCTCGACAATCAACTTTATTCTGTCTTCCCAATTTGGTCTACGGGAAATACGCTGGCCCGGTTTATATAATAATGAAGACATCCACCTGGGCATATTCTTTGCACTTATGCCACTCATGTCGCCTTCGTAATACTCCCCTTTCTCGAACAGTGAAGTTGTACCACCGAGCATAAGAATTCCTTTTTCAAACGCAACCGGCCTGATCTTAAAGTTAGCCATGCTATACAACTGCTTGAATCCAACTTTTTTAATTGACCTGATCATGTCCTGAGTCACAGGAATGTGTTTACTGGCAGATTCAGAAGTCCCGGAGCTGAGCGCAAAGTATTTGACTTTGCCGGGCCATGTCACATTTTCTTCGCCTTGTTGACAGCGATGCCACCATTGCGAATACATATCAGAATATGCGTGTACCGGCACCCTTTCCCGGAATACTTTCTCGAGGTCTAATTCCCGAGACAATATATCCTCAAATCCATAATGTTTCCCGAAAGCCGTATACTGTCCACGCTCTAATAGTTGTCGAAGAGTGTGGCGCTGATAAGTTTGCGGGGGAGCAACCGGTAGATTGAATTTTTTACGTAGTTGTAATGACCGGGCTATCAGATTACCTAATATTGCCATTCGCGCTTGATGCTGGTTTGATTATTTAACTACAAATGTACGCCTTACTTTGTTAACATGGTTGAAATTGCTTTACAAATGCAAAGTGAAAGGACAGCATCTACATCAAAAAAACTCCGCTACATGAGCATTAATCGCCAAAATTCGTTTCTTTGCACCTGATATGAAATGGAGAATAATAGTGGGTCTGATATTGCTGATTTTAGGTATCAGAGTGTTTTTTATTGCCGTTAACAGTACTGAGACCGGTGCCTATACCACCGCAAGTAGTGTGATTTGGGTCGCAATTGGCATATTCTTCATAATACGCGGCTTCTCGATGAAGGACAAATAGCTTATCGAGACAGACATTTGCACGCATGTCCTGACAACTATTTACCACCGGCCTCGGCCCAACGACTCATGTATGCCGGATCTAACTGATAGTATGCATACTTGCTTTTGTACTCAGCCACACCATTGTTGACCCATAAAATTGCCGGAACCGACGGACCTGCCATCTTCGCAAAGTCGTCTGAATGGGGGAAAAAGAAATGAGGAACGTCTTTTGCATGTGTGTCATCAAAAAAGCTTTTCCTGTGTTCTTCAGCACCATCGAGAACCATAATAACCGGTATCTCCGGGTGTTCTCTATGAATAACATGCAAAAGGTAGGCTGCCTTTTTACAATGCGGGCAGGTAAGGCTCATAAAGGCAATAATATGCTTCCCTTTACGGAGATCAATCGACGGTCTGGATTCATACTTATACAACAAATCCAAATTGAGGGATTCTGAATACTTAACCGGATGCGTTCCTATATATAGATTTCGGACCACAAAAGGTGCTGAAAATGCAACCAGACATAACAGCATGATAGCATACTCCTGGAACTTGTAAGGCTTTATCGGATATATATACATAAGTATAATAGCCACCAATATCATTACAATATTCTTTACTATTGCCTCTAACGGTGTCATCGCAAGTTTATCGCCAAAACACCCACAATTACCGGCATTACCCTGTTTAACGATTACAATAATCAGATAAGCGATAAACACCAGCAAAACACCTATCACTGCCCTGTATGTAAACTTGCGCAGATGTATATGGGCTAACAAAAACAAACCCAACATCACCTCAAAGCCAATCATCGCTCTGGCGATAACGCCTGCGACAACTACATTGCTAACGCCTAAATCAAGGAAGGTCCACTGAAAGTTGTCAAAGGCGTTTTCACTGTAAATTTTACTGTAGGCAGAAAAGAAAAATGTAGCAGATAGTGCCACCAAAAGAATAATACCGATAATCCTCTTAACATAAAATGCCTTAGAGGGCACCTCTCTTTCAAATTCCATAACTAACGCAAAATAGAAAACAATAGTAGTCGATTAAATGCTAAACTCAGCCTAAAATTGACAACAAGCTTATTTGACGAAAACCTGCGCTGCCATTTCCCAGGCAACGTTAAATGCATCATTATCCAACCCGATAGGAATATCTCTTTGCTTACACCACCCTACTAAGTTTTCGGTAGCAAGATTTCCCACCAGCTCATCTTCTGCCATCGGGCAACCGCCGACACCCCTGAGCGCACTGTCGAACCTAAGACAACCGGCCTCGTATGCCGATTGTACTTTCTCCTCCCATGTTGTAGCGGATGAGTGAAAATGGGCACCAAATTTCACATTTGCGAAAGCAGGAATAAGCTCGCTAAACATTTTTGTAATGACATCAGGTTGCGCAACGCCAACAGTGTCTGACATCGCTATGTTCTCTATTCCTAACCTTACCAATTGCTCAACGTAAGTCATTGCAATTTCGGGGTTATATGGATCTCCATATGGATTGCCAAAACCCATAGAGATGTATATCATCATTTTTTTACCGTGCTTGGCGCACAAATTCTGAATTTCGGAAACCTGAACCAGCGACTCCTCAATTGTCTTATTTGTGTTCCGAAGTTGAAATGTTTCAGAGATTGAAAAAGGGAAACCTAAATATGATATTTCATCAAACGCGACTGCATCGTTGGCCCCTCTTGTATTTGCGATAATTGCCAACAGCTCGGTGTTCGTATCAGACAGGTTCAACATCGGTAAAACCTCTTTTGTGTCTGCCAGCTGGGGAATGGCCTTAGGTGATACAAACGAACCAAAGTCCAACACATTGAAACCTACTTTCAACAGTTGATTAAGGTATGCTGCTTTTTGCTGAGTGGGTATAAATCTAGTCCAACCCTGCATTGCATCTCTGGGGCACTCTGTCAGTAATATTTTGTCCATTACATTCATTTTGGAACAATAAAATTATGGATTTCCGTTACAAACGGATATATGCATCTATTTAAATAAACTATTGGAGGTGTTATCGTCTTTTCCCGTTGAGAAAAACCGTTTTACTTCAGTAAAACTGAAAGATTGTTGCTGGTAATCGGTTTATTGAGGAATTGTTTAATAGACTTGTAATTATGCACTTTAGCCAAATCATTTTCGTTTATAGACGAAGAGATAATGTAAACAGAATAATTATTCACAACATTGCCAGGTAGATTTTCGAATGCCTCAACAAACTCAAATCCATTCATTATCGGCATTTGGATATCGACGAGGATAATTGTGTGTGCATTTTCATCAGGCTTTGTTTCCCGAATGTATTCCAAAGCATCTGATGCTCGAAGAAAAGAGCGAATCACATCGCACTTGCCCGTATTTCTAATAATCTTTTCAGCAATGAAGCAATCCAGTTTGCTATCATCAATCACAATAAAATTGAGTTTCTTATTTTGTACCATGTGAACTTCCGGGAATTATAACTTTGAATGTTGTTCCTTCATTTACCTTTGACTGTACATCAATAGTGCCATTTAGCTTCGCCAATGCATCTTTAACATTGTACAAACCGAGTCCGGAACCATTTTCCTCTGAAGTAGCACGATAAAACATTGTAAATATCTTATCAATATGACTCTCTTCAATACCAATTCCATTATCTGAAACGCTGATTTCTGCTTTATTGTCCTTTACATCTATCACAACATCCACCCACTTGTCTTCTGTATTCTTTCTTTGGTAGTTGAATGCATTTGACATCAGATTATTCAAGATCACTTTAATTGAAATTTCATCGGAAGAAAAGGGGCCTTGTTGATTTACCTTGGCAGTATACCGAATATTATTATTTCTTCCTGTTATCTGGAAAAGTGCGGCAATATCTGAAAGCAAGACATTGAAATCAATTTCTGAAAATTGTAACACTCCCCTTTTTATCTTGTAATACTCGTGCGTATTCTTAATATACTCGTCCAGTTTCCTTACCGACTCAGACATCATGCCCAGCAATTCATGTATCTCTCCTAAATCGTCAATACCCTCAGCAAGTTCGAGCGCACCAATAATACTTAACAAAGGCCCACGAACATCGTGCGTAATGCTATAAGCAAATTTACCCAACTCATCATAAGCCGACTGAAGCTCTATATTTCTAAGGGCAAGCATAGAGTTTGTCAGGAAAAACTTGTTGGCTTCTTCGATAGCCGACTTAACATCATTGTCGGTCCAAGGCTTTTTAATATATCTGAATATGTGACCTCTATTAACAGCATCTATAACAGATTCGATATCGGTGTATCCTGTAATTAAGATACGAACGGGTGCCGGGTAATCAACCCTTATTTCTTCAAAAAACTGGACACCTGTTTTATCTGGCATTCTTTGATCACACAAAATAACGCTGATACCGTGGTTTTCTTTGAGCACTTGAGTTGCTTCATCAGCACTTATTGCCAAATACACAGTATAGTCAAAACGAAAAGTTGCCTTAAACCCATTAAGGTTATTTCGTTCGTCATCAATGTAAAGAATCTTTATTTTGTCTCCGTTTGCCAACAGCCTTAATTTTGAATCAATGGTAATTTAATAATAAAATCCGTTCCTTCTCCTAATTCTGAAACAATATTTATTTTGCCATTGTGTTTATTTATAGTATTATATGTGATAGACATGCCCAGTCCCGTGCCCTCACCTACATCTTTGGTAGTAAAAAATGGCTCAAATAGTCTCTTTTTTGTGTTTTCATCCATACCTATTCCATTGTCGCCAATTGAGATGCAAAGATAGTCTTCCTCCAGCCAGGTTTTAATAGAAATAACGCCACCCTCTTTATCTCCGAATTTCTTTTTTATCGCATAAACCGCGTTTGATATAATATTCAAAAAAACCTGATTAAGTTTCCCCGGATAACATTCTATTGTTGAAATATTGCCATAATCTTTATCAACACGTATGTTATTGTTGAGGAGATTATTGCTGATAACCAAGGTAGAATCTAACCCTTCATTAATATCAGCCTTTTTTAAGTCATCTTCATCTAACCGTGAAAAAATCCTAAGCCCTTTTACAATCTCTGCGGTACGGCCGGCGCCTTCATTAATTCCTGCTAGTAATTGATCAATTTCCTCCTTTAAGTAATCATAATCTATCTCTTCTAAATACTCCTTTACCTTCTGTTGCTTTTCTTCGATAGTTGCTGAACTAACTGAGATTTTTTCTAATTCTGATATGGCATCGACCAGAATTAGTACATCTCTTCCAAGCGGCTTAACATTTGATGTTACAAAGTTTATCGGATTATTTATTTCGTGAGCAATGCCCGCGGTGAGTTGACCCAAAGATGCCATTTTTTCTGATTCTACGAGTTGTGCTTCTGCTTCCTTCAAGTCGTTAATTGCGACATTTAATTCTTCATTCGATTGCTTCAGTTCAATGGTCCGTTCGTTGACTTTTTGCTCCAACATTAAATTTTGCTCACGTATGAGCCGTTCGTTTTCCTGCAAAGCCAGCAGTTCATTTGCTTGAGACTGCTCTCTTTCTTTCCTGTAAATATTAATTTTATCAGCAAGAGCAAACGACAGCAACGCCACTTCAAGACCGGAACCTATAAGGATTGCATTGCTGGTAAAATTGTTATAAGGTAATACTCCGGCATCTTTCAATATGTAAATAACTACCCCGGACAGAAAAAACGACCAGGAAATGCTGAAGTATAATGCCGGGCGATACCCTGCCCTATAAATGCCGATGGCGGCGGTCATAATTGTAATGGATACAAGGCTGGCGTTACCTTGCAGCAACTGCTGTGCCACCACGTACTTCCCGGTCAGGTTAATAATAATACCTATCAGATATATAACAAGCACCCCCCAAAGAATCTTATAAATAGTCGGTTTGCTTTTTCTTACGTTGAGGAAATTAAAGACAAAAAATATTGAAAATATGCCCGAAAGTGCCAATGAAATATTTGTCATTTGAGCGGTGATATAAATATTTTCGGACCAGAGAAACTTGGATGCATACCCTTTGAGACAAGCTTGAGCAAGGCCCACAGTAAGTATATACATCACATAGTAGAGATAGCTTTTATCTCTCACAGTAAAGTAGATAAATATATTATAAAAAAACATCACACATATTATACCGAGGTAAATACCAAAGAACAGCTGATCCTTATTTACTTCGTCTAAAATTTCTGAAACAGAGCCTGCGGTCATAGGCAATTCGACAACATTATTGCTGGCAACCTTCAAATAGTAAATTGCTGTAGAGTCAAACGGCAGGTGTATTCTAAAAATCGGATATTGGGAGTTAACCAATTTATCTTTGTAAAAAATCTGGTCACCGTTATAATACGCCCGGTAACCACCCATAACCGGTTCATATAGTACAGCCAATTTCAGAATTCCATTGTGCACCTTAAATAGAATATCATCAATGTGTTTTGCATTAGAAAACTCTATTTTAAACCAGTAAACGGAATTTGTAAGCCCATAATTCGAAACATCTGCCGACAGCGGCACAAAACTTTTGGCAGACGCTTCATCTAGGTTGGCAGTACCAGACTTATCTTCCCAAACAGCTACGCTCTTGATAATATCATTTTCTGATTCCTTAGACATTGCCTTCACAGGCAAAAAAAGCACAGCGCAACAAATTATTGCCAGAAGAACTGTACCGACTTTCTGTGTTCTCATTATTGTGTCTTTAACGATAATCTGTAATCTATAGTAACCTCCCCCTTTTGACCGAAGACTTTAGAAACTAAATCCGGATTATTCATGATACTAAAAATGTGTTCCCTGTCTTTTTCGCTCGCATGACTCATCTTTTCCAAGTCATTGATGACCATAGCCGTCGCTACCAAATCCAATTTGGGATAATTGAAAAATCCGTCTTTACCAAGATAGGTCTCAATTGTAAACCCAGCATTCAAACACATATCTACCGTTACCGGTGCTGCCAGCGCAAACAAGGAATCAACCTTCAGATGAAACGCCAACGCAATTGCTGACCGCAAAAGAAAAAAACTATATCCATATCCTGCAATTTCTCTTGCATTCCACAAGCCACAGGCCTCCGCAATCTTTTTGTCTTTAACCTTGCTAATTACTTCATATATCTTTTCATCTACCTGACCAACGGCATGCACAATAGGCAAGGGTAATATTTCATCAGAAATCTGCACCCTAACCCCTCCCAATGCTCTCCCATCGTCCGGAGACTCTGCGATAATTACGTACGTATTTTCATGCGTCACCCATTTTGCTGTGTTAGATGTAATCATACCAATGCCATATGCTTCCAGAACCATCCTGTGCCCTTCAAGGAACTTATAACATGACGCTTCATCGTCAACTGCCCGGAATGCTCTGAAAACTACCGTCATTACACTTACTGTTTTGAGTAATAAACATCTTCCACGTTTAACCTAATCGACTTTACAGCAGGCTCTTCAGCTCTAAAAAGCCGAAATAGAAAAAGGGGCTCTTCGGAACTTGAAGTTAAGGCAAATAAATTAATGAATTTTTCGCGTAATATCTCAAACTCAGCTGTCACATTTTCCGGCATACCAACCGCATTACCGTGCTTTATTCTGGCAAAGTGAAAAACTGAAGCTAAAAAAGGTTGCATTGAAAGCCCATGTTTGGTTGCCGTTAACCAGGCACGTTCCGCAGCACGTCCCACCGAAATGAAATTATCCTTATCGAAACTGTGACCCGAAATAAGACAAACAGCCGAAGAAGTTGCCACAAGATCTCTGGTCATATTTTCTAAAGCTGCACCCTTTCCCCAATCGCTCACCAATGCGATTGCACGAGGGTCTTTAATTACTTGAAATCCAACAATATCTTTTGGTTTGAGATCAAGTGTCCTGATATCAAGTCCGTCTCTTGTTTGCTCTGCGCTCTCTGCGTCCCAGCGAATCTCCCTATCAAATAAATCGCTATGTCCGTCAGGTATAAACATCCGCAATTTCTCAGACTTTCCGGCAATATCTGCAACTGCGTTGATAGATTCACTATCCTCAAGTATTTTGATAGACGCAACACCAGAAAGCTCTATTGACTTTCTGATATCATCGATCACCTCCGCAGCAATCTTTGACCCGTCTCCGGGTTTACGATTTGTGTGTCGGGAATTGATGTAGGCAACCAGGCTGTCTTTCTGAACATCCGGTGCACTGCGAACTATAACTGATGCCACTAGCCTATTCTCCCTGAGGTTGGCTAAAGGGAAAAGCTCAATTTCCAATTCCAACTTCAACTCGCTTGCTTTAAGCGACATGTTTTCCAGCACGGTCCCCATTGACATCATTGTCACCATTCCATTGAAATTGGCAAAAGCAGCTGAACGAATCGGGTCGTCAAAAAGCAATAGCCGCCCTTCTTTGTTATACCATTTCCAGGGCTGATTATTGCCGGCAGAAGGCGCCTGTATCGCAACTTCTATCAGTTTTGCCAGCAACTCCTCGTCTTTAACAATATTAGAATCATCTTTCGATTTTAATTGCGCCGCCATTTCAGCCATCTCTTCCAACTGCAGAGGTTGGGCATCATAAACAACCTGCGCATGCTCAGGGCGAGCATCTGTTATCAATTCATCGAGATCGATAAAAAACCGACCGGAAACGTGCAGTTGGCCTAAAAGCACCTTCCTACAAACATCCGCGGTTATACCTCCGCCCATGGTTACTGCACTTGCCAGCTGAGGCCAGGTCGATATTGACTGCCCCACTTCAACCGCAGACGCTTTAAGTCTGGGTGACATGGTATCTATTCCAACAATAGGCAAGATATAAGGCAACTTCTCCTCATTGGTTTTTAGGTTTTTGACATTGGATATATCAAGATGCTCTACCAATCCATGCAGAATAGGCCTTTCGGGTTCCAAGTCGAATCGCTCGATATCAATCGTGGCTCTGTCACTCGCCTCCATCAACACAGGAATATTATACTTTTTCGCTGCTATTCTGCATTTAATTTTTACGTCTACGCCATCACACTCATCTATTAATACATCAAGCTTACCATTATCTAACAAAAAGCTGTCAAGGTTATCATCAGTTATGCCATCATTAAACAAAGTAACTTTAAGGAAAGGGTCAATTTCTGCAATTTCTCGTGCCACAAGAACTGTTTTCAATAATCCCATGTTGTGAACACCGCTTCTCAATCGATTAAGGTTTGTAATCTCTAAATCATCAAAATCTGCGATTCTTAACTCCCCGAAAGTACGCTCCATAGCCATTGTCAAAGAAACAGACTGCCCAACCGATAGGCCGATTACGCCTACTCTTTTTGTAGACAAAACCTTTTCTTCTTCATCGGTGATCTTATAGTTGTTTCTGTTTGTCCTTAAAAACACAAATTCTTCTTCGTCCAACAAATGCACAACGTTGTCATTCCACGGATAATAAACCCAAACACCATATGCCCGCATTTCAATTCCACCAAGGTGCTCGAGTGTTTTTAATTTTATTTCTTCCTTAGATAAAGTAACAGAAGGATGAAAAGCTTTCACCAATTCTTTCATCTGCGCCTCCATTGTATCATACACTCTCAATCCTGGTACGCGCTCCAGAAGCGATTCAAAAGCTATTTTGTCTTCGCTATTATTGAGCCTGAATACACGCGGTCTGTAAACTTTTGATTCCGCTTCAACTATTTTTAATTTATCATCAATATAATTTGTTAACATCAGTAAACATTTTATTATTAAACGAAATAGATTTATTATTTTTACAAAATATTAAGGGTCAGGCAGCCTCTTTGTTGCGCATTAATTTATCCTGAATGGCCGATCAAAAAATCACAATATTGTACGTCGACGACGAAAAAAACAATCTCGTCTCATTTAAAGCTGTTTTTCGGATTAAATATAATGTACTTACTGCTATTAGTGGAGCAGAAGCAATAGAGATTTTAAGAAACAATGTAATAAATATTATCATAACTGACCAACGGATGCCCAATATGACCGGCGTAGAGTTCCTGGAGTCAATATTAGAAGAGTTTCCCGACCCGATAAGAATACTCCTAACCGGTTATGCGGATATGACGGCAGTTGTAGACGCTGTTAATAAAGGTAAAATATTTCATTATCTTTCGAAACCCTGGAATGAAGATGAACTTGACCTCACAATAAATAGAGCGTACGACATTTACCGTCAGAAAATGGAGGAAAGAGAAATGAACAGCAAACTCAGCCTGACAAACGAACAGCTGGAGTTTCTGCTCAGACAGAAGTTACTGTCATAGTTTGGTACTCTTAATTTTTTTTGAAACTTTTCCGATGACGGCGTAACGCTTATGCCAGTAACTATTATCCAAACAACTTATCGTGACGCCGTGGGACGTGGAAGCATGAATAAAGTAGTTGTTTGCAAGATAAACACCTACATGACTAATGCGTTTATTTCTGGTTCTGAAAAAAATCAAATCACCCTCTTCTGCAGCATCGGTCTGCTTCACTCGCTTGCAATGGCGATATTGCTCAAACGCTGTACGTGTAATTTCTAAACCGTAAACTTCATCATACAATTTCTTCGAAAATGCTGAGCAGTCAATTCCAGATTCGTCCTGACCACCCAATCTGTAATTGGTACCATACCACTTATCAATGAACTTGAACAGTTCGAAATTACTGATTTTCTCACACTCAAGGCCTATCATCTCTGCATACTTCAGACATACCATATCATCCGAAGACAAGTTGAACATGCCCTTATTTTCGGTCTTAGATACCTCAATAGACAATTCGGGATGATCAACAAATACCGGGTTTTCTGTTGGTTCGATGGCATTTGCAGTTGCACTGCTTTTATTGTGGCCATTCAGGTAAATTCCGTTAATGAACCTGGGATGCCTGTAACTCGTAACATAAGATACACCAGCTTGCTTTCCGACTTTACAACCGGCAAGACCGGTAATAAGTAGCAAGCAAGCCGTAGTAAAAGTATATGTTGACTTAAGAATCGGCATCTGAAAATAATGCGCAAAAATAGCAGTTAGGTGCCGATATCACAAGAGTAAAACAAGGAAAATATTATTTAACTTCACATTTAAAGAAGTGTTTCTTGAAATAACGCTTGTAATTATATAGCAATCAACACTATATAAATTTATAAACCATTGCTCATTTCCATAATTTTGTTGTACTCCTCCTCGGTAACTGCAGATACTGACAGACGACCCTGACGCACCAACTGCATTTGTGAAAGTGACGGTTCAGACTTGATACGCGCCAGAGTTACCGGCACCTTAAGTGCCTTCACCGGTTTCAGGTCGACCACAACCCAATTAGCATCGTCAGTTGTAGGATCCTGGTAGGACTCTTTTACCACTTTCGCCACACCAACAACAGCCAGGCCTTCGTTACTATGATAAAACAAAACGAGGTCTCCTTTGGCCATTGCTCTGAGGTTGTTCCTTGCTCCGTAATTTCTTACGCCGTCCCAGAAGGTCTTCTTGTCTTTAACAAACTGATCCCAACTATACTTAAACGGTTCAGATTTTACCAACCAATAATTCATTCAATTTAGTTTTAGAATAATTGTTTCAAAACATTGTAGACTACTTGCGGCTTGCCAAGCGTATAGAAATGTAACACTTTGACATTATTCTTCAGCAAATCGCGACACTGATGCAACAACCACTCTTCACCTACTTTCTCACATGCTTCCGGTGTTTTGGCTTTCATCATTTCTGAGTACAATTCTACGGGAACCTCTACGTTAAATACACGAGGTATGGTTGTCAACTGTCGCTGATTCGTAAGCGGTTTTAAACCAGGAATAATAGGTACATCGATATTGTTCTCTTTGCACTTTTCTACAAAATTGAAATAATGTTCATTCTTGTAGAACAATTGTGTGGTCACATAATTTGCACCCAATTCAATTTTTCTTTTCAGGTAGTAGATATCTGTATCCATATTGGGTGACTCAAAATGTTTTTCAGGGTACCCGGCAATACCAATACAAAAATCTGTCTTTGCTCCTTCGAGAATATCCTCTTCCATATACCTGCCATTGTTCAGAGAAACGATTTGTTTCACCAAGTCTTCGGCATATCGGTGCCCCTTCGGATGCGGGTTAAAAAATTTTTCGTTGGCAGCCGCATCACCTCTCAATGCTAAAACATTTTTGATACCCAGAAAGTCAAGGTCGATCAGGGCATTCTCGGTTTCTTCTTTACTAAACCCGCCGCAAATAAGGTGGGGAATTGCCTCGACCTTGTATTTATTCATAAGGGCCGCACAAATCCCAACTGTTCCCGGTCTCTTACGAATCTCGACCCGTTCAAAGTTGCCATCTACGCGTTTTTTGAATACCTGCTCAGCACGATGATACGTCACGTTAATAAACGCAGGGTTAAACTCCATAAGAGGGTCAAGGTGCTTATATGTCGACTCTATACTCTTTCCCTTTGTAGGTGGGAGTATCTCAAAAGAAATAATAGTTTCTTTTGCTTCAGCTATCAGTTGTGTTACTTTCATAATTTCAGATGGGCAAAAATATAACATAATAGGTAATTACCTACATCCAATCAACTAATCAAATAATCGGGACGCCGGTAAACGAGTTTTTGCACCGCGCTTTACAGGCCTCGAACAAGAAACTTTATACTACCACCAGTTTAGGAAATGCGCCAAGCCTTATTTTAAAAGGATTTCGGGAAAGTTAGTATCCGTACTTATCTTTCCAACATTCGCGCAACCGCTCTCTTATTTTCAATTCTGATGCATTGTCGCCGGGGTCATACAATTTTGTACCCACCAGCTCGTCGGGCAAATACTCCTGCTCTGCAAAATTCCCCGGAAAATCATGTGCATACTTATACCCCTTTCCGTAATCCATTTTCTTCATCAAGCCTGTTGGGGCATTCCTTATTGATAGTGGCACAGATAAGTCACCGGTTGTCTTTACTAGCTCCTGAGCATGATTTATGGCCATATATGCTGCATTGCTCTTGGCCGAAGACGCAAGATAGGTTGCGGTCTGCGATAGTATTATCCTGCATTCGGGATAACCAATCATTTCCACTGCCTGAAAACAACTTGTTGCCAGTAAAAGTGCGTTAGGGTTTGCGTTTCCTATGTCCTCACTCGCCAGAATGATCATCCTACGTGCAATAAACTTTGGGTCTTCGCCACCAGCTATCATTCTGGCAAGATAGTAAACTGCTGCATTGGGGTCACTGCCGCGCAACGACTTGATAAAAGCTGAAATTATGTCGTAGTGCTGTTCTCCGGTCTTGTCATACAAAGCCATCTTACTCAGGATAATGTCCTGAACCAGCTTATTTGTAATTACTTTTTTGTCATTGTCAATAGAAGCGGTTATTAACTCAACTAAGTTTAAGAGCTTTCGCGCATCACCGCCACTGTACCTCATCAGCGCATCCCATTCCTCAATTTCAATTTGTTGCTCATTCAGCCAAATATCTTTCTGCATAGCCTGCAACACCAATGCTTTCATATGTTCTGCAGTAAGCGCCTGAAGCACATATACCTGACATCTGCTTAGCAGCGCACTGATGACCTCAAAAGAGGGGTTTTCGGTTGTTGCACCTATCAGCGTTATTGTACCCTTTTCTACCGCACCCAGTAAGCTGTCTTGCTGCGCTTTGTTGAAACGATGAATCTCATCAATAAACAACAATGCATGACCTGCTTTACGTGCCATTTCTATGACATTTCTCACTTCCTTTACACCGCTGTCAATGGCACTTAAAGTAAAAAACAACATATCCTGCGACTTTGCAATTATTCGCGCTAAAGTGGTTTTGCCAACTCCCGGCGGGCCCCACAAAATTATAGAACGCACATTCCCGTTCCTGACCATTTGTTCTAAAACTTTGCCTTGCCCTACAAGGTGCTCCTGACCGATAAAATCTTCCAAGTTTATCGGCCGCACTCGCTCAGCTAATGGGACGCTATTCTCTGCCATATCTTATTTGTGACTACTTTATACTTTTATTCGCTAAATTAGCAACATGTTTCTGAAGTATCTATCTGCTATGTTTGTCGTGCTAATCCCAGCCTTTTCGATGGCACAACAAGACAGTCCCAAATCTACACAAAATACGAGCCGTTCGAATATCGATTACAAACGCCCGGGCACAAAAATGCCGGAGCTCATCTTTTTATCTTATAACGACACGTCTTCAAATGCCCAACCGGACAAGAAAAAGAAACGACCAAAAAGAAAAAAGAATCAAATTTCGATATCTGATACGTCTGGTTTCAGTTTGCTCACCGGACATGATCTCAGAAATGATGGTAACTTACTTATCATGCTATTTAACCCTACCTGTCTGCATTGCGAAGACATGACTTTCCTGATAGAAAAAAATATAGACTTATTCAGGAAAACTGAAATAGTATTGCTTGCCAGCAAAGCAATGATACCATATATCCCGGATTTCTCTGAGCGGCATCACCTTTCAAAATATAAGCAAATGTATATTGGATGGGATAGTTCAGGATTTGTCGATGATTTATTTCTATATCAGAAACTGCCGCAACTAAACATATTTGATAAGCATCGGAAACTTCTGAAAATATATAGCGGAGAAGTACCTATTGACTCTCTGAAGCAATTCATCAACTAATCGAGAATTTCCGACCATTCACCGGTATCATAAAGTTAATATAGATGCCCAATCCGGAGCATAACAAACCAACTACATACTTCTGTCTTTGACATATCGACGGACTTTACGGACGTAGTCAAAATAACCGCGTTCCATTCTAATCCAAAATAATGTAAATATCAAAGCGCCGATACCCAAAAACATATACATTATCATCGTGTCATCGCTAGTAAAGAAAAGCGTTACAGAAGCAATTAGCAAAAACAAACAAAAGATAATTATCAAATACGGCCCACCTGCATCAAGCGTGCGTATCTTGGACTTGACAACTACTTTTGTCTTTCCACTCGCCTCTTTAAAATCGACCTCAGTTATTGGCAACGTTTTAATTTCCGTTACCTGCTCGGCATGCGGAATGATATTTAATTTATAATCTAGCTCAATCACCTCAAAATCCAAATTGTGGATTTTTACCCGTTTTCCCAGCAATCTCTGTTTGAATTCATCCTTCGTGATAGGCAATGAAAATTCGTGAGTCCTTGTAAAAAACATAAGCCGAAAATTTAAATGGTTAGAACTAATTGAAAGGGAAATTACAAATTGTTTTTTAACATTTTATATAGTATTTGTATTTTTTTTTAACAGGACATGTTATTATCCAAGTTTTATTTACATTTTATTAACATCTAAATTTTATATCGCATTCATTTATTTAATCACTTTATATCAATAATTTGATTTAATAGGCCTCAACACGAGGCAACAAAAACACCAAATTACTAATTAATAATAGATAAACTATTGAATTTAAACAATATACTAAACAACAATAGAAAAGCAGAATATCAACATGATTCATACATCTAAACATTAACTAACCATAAACAAAAATTATGTCTTTAATATTCTATTAACTTAATAATTATACTATTATTCTGTTTTAAATTCAATATTTAAATTTAATATCCTTAATATATATCGATAAGCACCAAGATTTGGGGCTATTTCTTTATCAATCAACCGGCAACTAATCGTAAAAAATATACGCAACGACTATTTGGAAGGCAATCCTATTAACCGTTTATAACTACAAGTTAAAATTATATAGCACATTATTACAACATGCATTTTTTTTTGTCATGGTTTTGTTTAATTATATAGAAGTACATACATTTACTTCATATAAAAATTGAAACCAATAACCAATAACTATAAATTTCGAGTATGAAAAAACAAATTTTACTTTTAACCGCGACAGTCGGTTTAGGCTACTTGGCACTAACAAGCTATAAGATTGGACCAGGTTTGTTTCCTGATTCCGGCAACAGAACAGGTGCAAAAGCGTCCACTTCAGATTGTGGCGGGAGTGGCTGCCACGGCGGCAACTCTTCGTCTATAACAGCGGCAATAAATGTAGACTCTGCCGGTGCTGTTTCAGTGATGCAATATGTTGCCGGTATGACCTATACTGTTACTGTTACCGGTAAGCATGCTACCCTTCCGAAATTCGGGTTTCAATTTGCTGCTGTTTCCGGGACAGGTTCCAGCCAGGCTCAGGCCGGGTCATTCTCGGGCTTACCTTCAGACGTTGCTGAACATACATTTTCTGCACTTAAACTTATTGAACAGTCCAACTCTATATCAGCAACAAGTCCTGCGGACTCATTTACAAAATCTTTTACCTGGACTGCCCCTGCAGCAGGCACAGGAACCGTTACCATGTACCTGACAGTAAATGGAGTCAACGGTGATGGAAGTGCGGGTTCATCGGACCTATCCGGCAATACATCAATCACGCTATCGGAATATACACCTACAAGCAACGTAAGTTCATTCAATAGCGAAGTAACCATTAGCGCTTACCCCAACCCGGTTAGCAGCGAATTGAACATTAGAATTGCTGAGGCAGTTAATGATAATTACGACGTAAAAGTATATGACATGGCGGGAAGAACGCTGTATAATGGCCCTACATCTGCAGGTGTATTATCATTAAATACCAGCACTTGGTCATCTGGAATATATAATGTTGTAGTGGCTAACGAATCAGCCGCGAAGACTATGCGAATTGTAAAGTAATCAGCTAATCAAGATTTAATTTTTGCTAAAAGAGCCACGCCAACCGGACGTGGCTCTTTTAGCAATCAACAAAAAAATAAAGGCTTGAACTGTTAATCAGTCAAGCCTTTATTTTTTAAAAGTAGTCCGACCTGGATTCGAACCAAGACAAACAGTACCAAAAACTGTTGTGCTACCATTACACCATCGGACCCCGCGCCCCGCTAAGGGATTGCAAAGGTAAAAATGCTTTCGATAAAAAACAAGAATAATTTTCGTTGTTTCTACGATTAAACAAATTTAGAATCATGATTGTGCTAACGATTTTTTAAGGGAGTCAATAACTTTAACCTCAGTGGCATCTACCCCACGTAAATCTGCAAGAATTACAGATACCCAATCAGTCAGATGAATAAGATAGAACATTCGTTCCCAGTAAGTTTTCCCTTCAGAATATATTTCTAATATCGTAGCCTTATATTTTTTAAATACCTTTTTATTTATCTCCATGCGCAACTGAACGCGATCAAAATCATCTGCATCCCTTAAAATAATCACCACTTTGTCAGAAGCGTCATCGCGCCAGCCAACAAGCTCGTTATGATTCATCTCAGGGATAACAGCATGCCATCCAAGCATCTTACTATTTTCGTTGAGTTGTTGGCGAAATCTTACGGCCACGCCTTCAATCGAAGCTGCAGAATAGATTATCGGCAATTTGCCCAGTATCTTTTTGGCAACTACCATTGCCTTTGTCTGTACGTCATTCCCTTTTGACTTCAATTGACGGATAGATGCTTTAATTTCTTTCTCGAACCCATTGCTGATATAACCAAAATGATTCAAGACCCACAAAATCTGAACAAGAGAATACCCAAGGCAGGAGCGTGGTGGCATACCGGCAGGCACCAAAATGCAATCCATTTTTTTTGCATTCGCAATTTCTGCTATCTTCCCTCCGGAAGTAATACAAACTACGGTCGCACGCTTCTTACGTGCTTGCTGCATAGCCATTAATGTTTCCTCCGTATTGCCGGAGTAAGAGCAGACAATGACCAAGGATTGCTTACCTACATAGGCAGGGAGTGAATAATCCTTATTCACCAAAAACGGAATCTTTATTTTGTCAGAAACATAGTTCTGAACTATTGACCCGCCAATCCCACTGCCGCCAAGACCTGTTACGACCACATTTGTAAATTCTGCTTTGGGGGTTCTGAAGCGATGGGTTTTACCGATTATTAGTGCTTCCTGTAGTTGTATTGGAAAGTCCAGTACTAGTTGCTTCATTCTATTTTATTTATTACTTTAATGGTAAATTCGCGCTAATTCAGCTACCTGTAATTCTCTTAAACAGTAAAATATATTACATAGAGGATACGTGCATATTGCATTGTAGTACAGTCACCAACGAAACGATTCACACTATATTTACCTTTCAATGTCCAAACATAATGAAATTGGGATAAAAGGAGAACAAATAGCGGCAGACTTTTTGCTAAAAAAAGGTTATATTATAGTTTCCCGCAATTGGCGAAGCGGCAACAAAGAAATTGACATAGTCGCAGCGCAAGGAGATACATTGGCGATTGTAGAAGTTAAGACCCGAACCAAGAGCAAGTTTATCTTTCCGGAGGAGTCTGTAAATAAAAGAAAACAACAGTTTCTAAAAACAGCGGCAACAGCTTTTGCGGATGTGCATCAGCAGTATAAAAACATCAGATTTGACATTATTAGTATACTGTTAGATGGCGACTATCCAAAAGAAATAATTCACTTCGAAGAAGCTTTTCACTAAGGGGTATACAGGTTTGCGAGCTCATCAATAGCGCTCTTTTTGTCCAAAGCCAACTGTTTCTTGAGGGAATCTAAAGAGTCGAACCGAACTTCGTCTCTGAGCTTACGATAAAAAAAAGTATCCACAACACAATTATAAATATCACCTTCGAACTCGAAAATATGCACCTCTATACGCACCTTGTGTGCGTCAGTGACAGTAGGGTTATAACCAATATTCAACATTCCTCCATGCAACTCATTATTTACCCTTACCCTTACTGCATATACACCTAATCCCGGCAACACCTGCTCAGAATTATTGGGTTCTATGTTTGCCGTAGGATAACCTATTGTTCTACCCTTCTTATTCCCATGAACCACCGTCCCTGAAAAAGAAAAGGGTCTCCCCAGCATTTGCGCGGCAACCTCTGCATTTCCACCGGAAATGGCTTTTCGTATTTTTGTTGAACTTATAGCGGCCTCATCAATAACCTGTGCCGGAATCTCTACAAGTTGAAAACTATGGCGGTCTGCATATTGTCTCAACAATGCTAAGTCGCCGGTCCTATCGTGACCGAAACGATGATCGTAGCCAATAATAATACTATGCGGCTGAAACAGTTTTACCAGAAACTGTTCTATATAATCAGAAGCAGAAAGGTCTGCAAATGCCATTGTAAAAGGCATCACAACGATATGCTCAATTCCGGTGGCACTTATCAGCTCCAACTTCTGTTCTAATGGCGTGATAATGCTCACAGGATGTTCCGGCTGTAATACTTTCCGCGGATGCGGTTCAAATGTAATGAGAACACTCTCTCCATCCGCTTCCCGAGCGTGGCTGACTACTTGCCTCAAGATAGCCTTGTGTCCCTCATGGACACCATCGAAAGTACCTATGGTGACAACTGCATTTCTGAATGAAGGCAGTTGCTCAATATCATAAAAAACAGACATAATTCAGTGTGCGAAGATAATATTTTCCCAACTGCATTGAGCAGAGAATATTACTGCCCTCCATGGCTTTCGTTTACGAAACTGAATTTCCAAATTCTACATGTACCTTTGCGGCGAAACAAAAAACAGTTAAACATATATAAACAGTTATGGAATACAGAATTGAAAAAGACACAATGGGCGAAGTTAAAGTTCCTCTGAACGCATATTATGGAGCCCAAACGCAACGATCTATCGAGAACTTTAAGATTGCGCAGGACATCAATAAAATGCCCAAAGAAATCATCAAGGCTTTTGCCTACCTTAAGAAAGCCGCAGCGATTACAAATAATCAATTAGGAGTTTTGTCGGCCGAAAAGTCTGACCTGATAGGCAAAGTATGCGATGAAATACAAGAAGGCAAGTTAGATAATGAATTTCCACTTGTTGTTTGGCAAACAGGCTCTGGTACACAAAGCAATATGAATGTAAATGAAGTGGTAGCATATCGTGCTCATGTTTTGAACGGCGGACAACTGTCAGACAAAGAAAGGATAATTCACCCCAACGACGATGTAAACAAATCTCAATCGTCCAATGATACATTCCCTACCGCCATGCACATTGCGGCTTATAAGATGTTGCGCGACATTACAATACCCGGCATTACAAAGTTGAGAGACACACTTGCGGCAAAGTCGAAAGAATTTATGCATGTGGTAAAAATCGGTCGTACACACTTTATGGATGCCACTCCGCTAACAGTTGGTCAGGAATTGAGCGGCTATGTATCTCAGCTGGACCATGGTCTTCGTGCCATAAACAATAGCCTGGCACACCTAAGTGAATTGGCTTTGGGAGGTACGGCTGTCGGAACCGGAATCAATACCCCGAAAGGCTACGCAGTAAAGGTTGCTGAAAATATCGCGAAACTAACGGGACTACCATTTGTAACAGCAGAAAATAAGTTTGAAAGTCTGGCGGCGCACGATGCAATCGTAGAGGCACATGGCGCACTCAAAACAGTTGCTGTGAGCCTGATGAAAATAGCAAATGACATACGTATGCTAAGCTCCGGACCTCGTTCGGGGATAGGTGAAATGTACATTCCTGATAATGAGCCGGGGTCTTCAATTATGCCAGGTAAAGTGAATCCTACCCAATGCGAAGCATTGACAATGATTGCTGCTCAAGTTATGGGAAATGACGTAGCAATAAGCGTAGGTGGTTCTAACGGGCATTTTGAACTAAATGTGTTCAAGCCGGTAATGATATATAACTTCCTGCATAGTGCAAGATTGATTGGTGACGGTTGCGTCTCATTTAACGACAAATGCGCGGTAGGTCTGGCACCGTTAGAAGATAACATACGCAAACACGTAAATAATTCTCTAATGCTTGTTACGTCTTTAAACACTAAAATCGGATATTACAAAGCTGCGGAGATAGCACAAACAGCGCACAAACAAGGGAAGACGCTAAAAGAAACAGCTATTGAATTGGGATATGTGACGGCTGAGGAGTTTGACCAATGGGTTGACCCGAAAGATATGGTGGGAGAAATACCTGAGTAATCTTCAACTATTTATTTGAGTAATTTACCAACGAAAGGTTGTCCTCAAAGTATAAAATGAGGGCAACCTTTTCTACTTGTAGGTAATATCAACACTGGCAAATGGGGCTGTCACTGTCGCTTAAGCTGCGCATTAAAGCATTAGGGTGCCCTCAATATTTGATTATAAGTATAGAAAGTAATTAAAGTTATTAAATTTGCTTTCTTCATCAATTGGCTAATACAGCAAAATGGATCTAAAAGAATTAGAAGCAGGAGTAGACCCGGAAGTACATTGGTATTATCAGAGTAAGATAAAACCACTAATTGCTTACACAAAAAAGTTGTTGCGAAACAATGTACCCTTGACCATTGTGGATGTTGGGTCAGGCTCCGGATTCTTTGCTATTAGCTTAGAACGGGAATTTGGCGACCAATTAAAAAAGGTATACTTAGTTGACATAAACTATACCGCACAGGAGATTGCTGCTTCTGTAGGAAATAAAATTGAGAAAACCCTAACCATTCCGGATAAGATTGAAAACGGACTCGTGATAATGATGGATGTACTGGAACACCTGGAAGACGACCTGAAGATGCTACAAAACATCAAGGCAAACAGCGTGGGTGATAACAATCATTATTTCATAACCGTCCCCGCATTCAACTCGCTCTGGAGTGGACATGACGTCTATCTGGGACACTACCGCAGATATAAAATTGATACGCTCAATAAGGTCTTAAATCAGGCAAAATACAATATCGCTAATACCTTTTACTTGTATGGAAGTCTCTTCCCTATGGTGTGGACTGCCCGCAAACTAGCCAATTTAAAAAAAGGGGAAGCAAACTCAAACATGAAACCGTTCAACCCAATGGTCAACAAAATATTGTTGGGCATAACGTCTGTGGACATGAAGTTATCTTCGGCAAATAAGATTTTTGGCGTAACCTGCGCCTCTTACGGAAAAATATAAAAGCCGGCGACACGAACGTGTCACCGGCTTCAACTAAAAGTTTTTCTTTTTCGGAAAGACGAACAAAGCATTACATGCCAATCGACAAACCGCCGATTTCTTTGAGCCTTTTCTCTGCCATAAGCATTGCAGCAAGTTGTGTTGTTATACCTTCTCTTTCAGCTACTTCAAAAATACTAAGCGTACGCTCATAAATTCGCTCGGTGGCACTCATTGCTCGTTCTTTGTTGTACCCTTCTATCTCAACACTGATATTGATAATTCCGCCGGCATTGATAAGAAAGTCGGGCGCATACACTATACCCTTTTCCTGAAGCATCTTTCCGTGAACATCCTCATCCTCCAGCTGATTATTTGCACCTCCGGCAATGACGGGACATTTCATCTTACCTATGCTTTCTGTATTTACCGTTGCCCCCAATGCACAAGGTGCATAAATATCAATGTCTAAATCAAAAATACTGTCATTTGCTACCACTTTCACCTTAGGGTACAAATCCGTTACCTGCTTGAGTTTACTCTCGTTAATGTCGCAGGTATATACTACCGCGTCTTCCTCGGTGAGATACCCCATCAAATACCTACCAACATTTCCCGCACCCTGTACCAGTACTCGCTTACCCGAAAGGCTATCGCTACCGAATGCTTTCTTAGCTGCGGCTTTCATTCCTACAAACACACCGTAAGCAGTAACAGGAGAAGGATCTCCACTACCACCCATGTATTCAGGCTTCCCGGTAACAAACTCAGTTTCCATTCCAATGAATTCCATATCTGCTTTAGATGTATTCACATCCTCTGCAGTGATATATTTTCCATTTAGACTATTTACAAATTTTCCGTACCTACGCCAGAACGCTTCTGACTTGAGTTTGGAAGCATCTCCAATCAAGACTGCCTTTCCTCCACCTAAATTCAGGCCGCTGATGGCAGACTTATATGTCATACCACGGCTTAACCGCAAAGCATCAATCAAGCCATCGTTATAACTACTATAGTTCCACAGCCTGGTACCGCCCAATGACGGACCCAGTGTCGTATTATGAATAGCAATTATAGCATTTAGTCCCGTCGCCGGGTCTTGACAGAAAACGACCTGCTCGTGACCCATTTCCTGCATTAATTCTAACGTAGATTGTTGCATATCTTTGAAAATAAGGCTGCAAACCTAAGTAATTTGTTTGTAAGTTGTATTACAAATTACGCACACAACTCCTTGTCTTTTGAAAATGTTGTGATAATGTTGGGTATCAAAGGAGCGAACCAAAATTCCGGGAGCTTTTACTAATTGACAATCTCTCCCATTAGGCCCATTTTGATATGACAGCCGCTCAATCTAAATTTATCATTCGTCACAGAAGAAACATACCCCAATAAATCATAGCCGTCTACGTTTACTTTAATATCACTGACAACCATAGTCTTACCCACAATGTTATGCGTCTTTTGCCAGAGCACATTAAACTGACCGTCCGTTTTAATTACAGAAAAATCTGTATGTTCTGTACTCGAATTTATAGCCCAATTGCCCGTGACGATAATAATATAGCCATTGTCCGATGTTGACCGAATCATTGGAGTAGCGGCATTATGAGCACCACTAATCAATACAGTTGGTCTGGCAACTCCGGTTGCTGTATCGTAAGTGATATTTACGATTTCTCCCAGAATGGTGCCAAGTGACAAATAATTGAACTTGAAGTAAATTTCTTCGAGGTGGTTATCAAAAGAAGAAACTGCAGTTTGCGTGATAGTACCGCTTCCTGTAAAGGTTAGGTCATATGGAACAACAATAGGGACGCCGGCAGCAACGTCTGTAATTGGTTGCCGCGTCAACCAGTCAGCTTCTCCATCCAGCCCCATCTTTAACAAGAAACTGCTCCCATCGATAAGTCCTGCAACAGTCGAATAGTAATAACCACTCAAAAAAACGTTACCTCCAGCCACAACAACTTGCGTAGGTTGGCATTTGATATTTTTTGAAAATCCAGTCACAGCTTTCAACGTTCCTACCCTATCGCCGGTGGCGATGTCCAAAGTCACGAAGTATGTGCCAAAATTGGTCGTATCGTCTTTGATACTTCCCATCGCCATCAGGATATTACCATCCTCTAACACACAACTTGCAACCGTATTGAGAGCGAGAGGGAACGCATAACTCTTATCCCAGAGCATAGTATTGCCAGCATCAAACACTGTCGTGAAGTAACTGGTTTTTGCCACGTCGAATCCGGAAACTACCAAATGGCCATTCTGAAAATACGCCGAGGTGAAATAGCGTTCTGAATAACTAACATACTCATTCGATGATATTAATCTAGCCTGTTGATCATATTTTGCTATTGTCAGTTTGAGCGCGGTATCAATACTTCCGATTATGTAGCCACCGTCTTCGGTTAGTAGGCTAAAATAGCTAGAATTTGCCCCATCCAATGACACCGATTTAAAACCCGGCGTCGAAAGTGCATTATTCTTCTTGCACACTATCAGTTTATTTAAGAACGAACGGAGCTAACAGATTTCATGTGCTAAAAATTCTTAAAGAATGAAAACAAACTAACTTTTACAGGTTAATCCCTTGATTCTAAACCGGATTACATAACGAGAAATTGCATTAGAATTAATTTATAGTAAGAGCCATCGTTATTGCAAACTGTGTTCGTTTTCAGCGGCGCGTAATGTAAACGGTTACACAAAAACCATTTCAGCCTATTGCAAAAATGGGTTGCAATGCTCGAAAACATCAGCAACCCATTCAAAAAAACGCTTAACTTAATTACCTTTCTAAAATCAACCAAACATTCTGTTTACTTCCATCTATGCCTTCAAACTGCAACAGATAAACACCGTTGGCCAATTCTCTTTTCAACATAAGGTCATTTTCGACCGTAGCCATAACATCGAGCTCGGCTACCTTGCGACCATCTATAGTATAAAGTTCAACTACGCCATTAACCGATGTGACTAAAGTTACATTTCCAGAGGATGGATTGGGGAATACACGTATCCAAGGTACGTCTTCTGAGGATAGACGCCCTGGTTTGGATATACCACCATATAATAATACATCAAAAACCGCAGTAGCAGACCCACAACTGTTAGTAACGGTGTACGATATAGTTGCAGAGCCCGCACCGGCCGGCACGGCGTAACCGGAAGATGGTACTATGGTAATAAGAGCCGGGTCGGATGATGCCCACACACCATCTGGATCGCCATCTGTAGCAAAAGTTCCAGTATCTGCAATTGCAGCACTCCCTGACGGACTGCTTATAGTGCCTGCATCAGGAGCGGAAAATACCGTAACCAGCGTAGTGACAAAACAGGTCTCTGACAAGCTATACGTAATTGTTACGCTTCCTGAAAGCCAGCCTTCAACAACTCCGCCGGATCCGCTTACTGTAGCAATTGAAGCATCACTCGTACTCCAAACGCCACCATCTGTAGTGTCTTCCAGGGTAATATCAGAGCCGATACAAACTGACCCCGTGCCGGTAATTGCTGCAAGTGAACACTCAACAACCGACAAGTCAAATACTGAAACATCAATACCACAAGCATTTGATACGCTATAACTGATGTGTACATTACCTAATGAAATACCCGCAACTACTCCTCCTGCATCTACCGTCGCTATTGAAGTATTTGAAGAAGACCATGCTCCTCCTCCTACAGTAGGACTCAACGTAATTGAGGAGTCGATCCAAACTATTGAAGAACCTGAAATAGTACCCGCATCTGACGCTGCATTGACAGTAACAACCGCAATAGCGCTACCACAGTCAGATCTCGTGTATGAAATTGTAGTAGTGCCCGGTGCTAACGCAATCACTTTACCGGTCGAACCGATGGTAGCAATTGCGGTATTACTACTACTCCAGGTACCGTCACTTGCATTGCTAAATAAATAACTAAATGTTCCAGGACATAGAACCAGATTACCCTCTATTTCATTTTCTCCCAAGGTATATACTCTGGTTTCCACATTTGTGACTTCACTATAATACGGTAATGAATATGTACGGCAAGAATATGAAAACAAAGGTCTATCGTTCGTATCAATAGCAATACAGGGATAATTGCCTGCAATAATTGCAGACCCGTATGCTGCGCCATCCAAGCCATTTACATCTACCCAAGTACTACCAACCAACTTTCTCGCGCCAACATAATAAGGTTCAAGTCCACCTCCAGGCAAATATTGCTCACTAAATACATATGGCTGGCCGTCACTTGTCAAGGCAAAGGAAGCATCAGTTATTTGAGGTGCAATTTCTGTAACCGGGCTACCTCCTGCATACTCTCCTCCCATATATACCCAATCACTTCCATCAAACTTTTTCAGTACAGGCTTGTTACCCCAGTAAGACGTTCCCACATATAGTATATGAGGAATATTTGAGTCGTTAATTACAATATCAGCTATGTTACGACCCGCGGGAGGACCTCCTCCTGCTAACCCTACACTACCGATTACATTCCAGGAACCTGAACTGTACTTTCTCACTGTTGCTTTGGCAGAATCTGCCCCATCATAATACAAGATATAAGGTTCATCACTACCATTAATGGCAATAGACAAATTATAAGTTCCTCCAGAATAACCCAATGTACCCTCAGATACCCAAGTACTACCATCGTACTTCATAACAGATATTTCACCTGTGCTTGCATCAGTATACGCAACGTAAGGAATACCCGAACTGTTAACAGCAACATCTATATACCTTACTGACGAAGAGGAGAATCCGGCGCTACCTACATCCTCCCAACTACTTCCGTTAAACGTCCTAACAGTAGCCCTCCCGGAATGGGCGCCATCAACATAGGCAATGTACACCGCCCCGGTATCATCACCAGCTAACGAGAGTGAACTCACGGTACCCTCTGATGCTCCACCCGTCCCTAACAAACGCCACTTTTCATCTACTAATCTCTTAACCACTGCTTTGCCATCGTATAGATTGTCACTATAAGCTGTGTACGGCACACCGTTACTAACAGCTATTTGATTTTGTGCTGAGTTTCCTACGGAAATTCCGACATCACCATTTACTGCCTGCCAATCACTGCCATCATACAACCATACAGAGCCATAGTGGGGTTGAGGAGCGTCAATGAAGCTCGTGGCACCGGAATCAAAACCGCTATTACAAACCACATATATTTCGCCACTATTACTTACCGCCATATCTATTGTTACAGTCTCTCCTCCATCAGAGAACCCGGGAGTACCTACATCTGTCCACGCACTGCTAACAAATTTTCTAACCGTCGCCCGACCTCCGTTTGAGGTATCACCGAATGCATAATAGGGAATACCTGAGGCATCAACACTTAGGGCTCCCGCCCAAACCATTGCTGATGTTGATACTTCTGTACCAACATTTGACCAACTACCGCCACTATACTTCCGAACATGTGCCACCTTGTGACTTAAAACAGAAGGTTCTCCTTCTATATATGAAAGATAAACTTCACCACCAACTCCATTTGCAATATCTATCCCTGTCAAACCAAATATTGACGCATTGTCCGTCATATGGGCAACTTCGCCTCCAACCGGCACCCAGACTCCGGCATTAAACTTTCTTACGCCTATGGCGATGCGAGCTGACGGGTAGGTTCCGGAAGGGCCACCTACCTCCATAACAGCTGTATCAAATCGATATGCAACGACTAAATCGCCCGTGGACTTATCAATGCTTAACGCCACGTCGTCGCTATTAAGTGCAGACCCGGAACAATAATATACTGGCTCTCCCGCGTTTTCCCAACTGGATCCGTTATACTTTTTAACGTAGACAAAATGTCCGCCTGACCCACCAACATAGGCCACGTATGGCATCCCGTCAATGCCCACATCCATGGATAAATCACTGACATTAACACCAAGCGAACCAAGGCTTGTCCAGTTTTTTCCATCTGATTTCAAAATGTGAAAATCACCCGGCAATGCACCTGTAGGAAATGCACCATAAACATTTCCACTATCGTCAGTGGCAAGAGCCATAGGGGCCGCATCATAATACGAAGGTACTTCACCAATTGATTCAAATGAAACACCATTATATTTATTAATGCTCAAACGCCCGTCGAAAGTAGCACCATATGCACTAGAAGACACCACAGGCATGTTGTTAGGGTCCATCACTATTTTATTCGTAAGGAAATGTTCGGTTGCACATAGGCTCGTTGATACACTTTCACCGTAACCTACATTTTTTAGCACAAAGCAATCACTAGCAGTAATAGTCACCAAATATGTAGCAGTATCTGCCACACCTTCTACTGTGAAAATGTACGATACAATCGCCGTTCCCGGTGCAACGCCTGTCACTATTCCCACAGTATCGACGGTAGCCACACCTTCATCAGAAGATGACCACGTACCACCCGAAGCCGGAGGTGTAATTGTTGCCGTATATCCGGTCGCAACTGTAACTGCACCGGTAATTGTCGTATCGGACAGAACTACAAGTGCTCTTGTAACATAACAACCAGACGGAACTGTGTAGGTAATAATTGAAGATCCGGGAGCAACACCCGATACTATTCCCGTTTCAGATCCAACAGTTGCGACTGCAGTATTACTGCTACTCCATACACCGTCGACTGTCGCATCTGTTAACGTCACTGATGCTGATTGATAAAGTGAATCAGGACCACCTATTGCTTCCGGCAATGAATTGACGGATACTAGAGCAGTAGTAAAACAACCAGTTGCAAGCGTATATGAAATTGTGGCTGATCCACTTGTTACACCTGATACAACACCAGTGCCCGCGCCAATAGTAGCCACTGACTCATTACCGCTACTCCATGTACCTCCACTTGCTGAGTCTGTAAGCGTAGTCATTCCTTCCGCACATATGGTTAACGCTCCCTCGATATCATCAGGCAATGGGTTTATGGTAACAAATGTGGTTACATAGCACAACCCCGACAAGCCATAAGTGATAGTAGCCGAACCTGAAAGCCAACCGTGAACTACACCACCGGAGCCACTCACAGTGGCAATTGCAGAACTGCTTGTATTCCACACACCTCCCTCTGTACTGTTTGACAAGGTGGTTTCAGAACCGATACATACGTTTGTCGTGCCGGTAATTGCAGTAAGCGAACAGTCAACTACGGTCAAACTAAATACAGAGACATCAGTGCCGCACTCGTTTGTAACAGTGTAACTTATAAGCGCAACACCCGAAGCAACACCTGATATTACACCTTCCCCTTCAGAATATGCTACAGAAGGATTAGAAGACGACCACGAGCCGCCACTTACACTCGAGCTAAGCGTAATTACAGAGTCTATCCAAACAACGGAAGGCCCAGTAATACTGCCTGCATCGGCAACGGCGTTAACCGTAACTATTGTAGTCACATAACAAGTCTCTGATAAGCTATAAGTAATCATTGCCGTTCCGACAGATACCCCCCCAGCAAAACCAAGAGATTCAGAAACATCTGCAACCGATGTATCACTGCTGCTCCATGTGCCACCACTCGTCTCATTTGACAATGCTGTTGTCCCGCCAATACAAACGGTTCCTGTACCTGTTATTGTAGAAAGAGAACAAGAAGATGTGACCGTCAAAGAAAGCGTCGCAGTATCTGCGCCACAACTATTGGTTACGATATAAGATATTACCACAGAGCCAGCTGATATTCCGGTTACTACGCCAGACTCACTAACTGTTGCTACTGATGTATTTGAAGACGACCACGAACCACCACTAACGGTCAAAGAAGGAGTTATTGATGATCCAACAGAAACCGTAGTGTCACCGGAAATGGTGCCGGCATCTGGTGCCGTACTAACGGCAACTGTAATAGTATTGTCACATCCCGATCCGAGCACATAGCTAACTGTTGCCGTACCTGCTGCAATACCACTAACGACTCCGGAAGACGAGCCAACCGTCGCTACGGACGTATTTCCCGATACCCATGAGCCTCCTGCGACACCTGCGGACAGGGACAACGTAGCCCCTACACAAACGGATGAACCTCCGGAGATAGACGCACCATCATTTAATAATCTGATTCTACTATTGATCGGATCTGCAATCAACAATTCTCCTGAAGGGTTAAGAGCAACAGATATCGGTTTGTTCAACATGGCCGCCAATGGACTTTGACAATCACCATTATAACCAGCTGTGCCTTCACCGGCAATGGTAGTAATTATACCCGCAGTGTCCACTTTTCGAATGCGATTATTATCAAAATCTGCTATGAACAAATTACCAAATACATCCTTTACAACACCGGCGGGGTAATACAACTGGGCCGCAGTTGCGGAACCTCCATCTCCGGAAAACCCGGCCGACCCAGTCCCGACAATGGTCGTAATGATTCCGGATGAGCTCAACCTCCTGATTGCATGATTACCATTATCGGAAATTAGAATTGAACCATCTGCATCAGCATACACATAATTAGGAAAAGAAATCTTAGCGGCTGTGCCTCCCCCTCCATCTCCGGTATATCCAACAAACGTCGTACCTGCAACTCTTGTGATTATACCTGTGGCCCCATCTATTTTTCTAATTATGTGCTGATGTTGTTCAGCAACGTAAATATTATTCGCAGCATCTACACAAACTCCCAAGGGCGTTTTTACCCCTGCTGCGGTGGCGGGCCCGCCTTCACCCGAGCTGGTCGACGACCCGGTACCAGCTACCGTGCTTATCACACCTGTGGGAGTGACTTTACGAATACGGTTGTTCGCATAGTCTGCGATATACATATTTCCGGATGCATCAAATGCAATACTACCCGGGCTGCTAAGCTGTGCTGCTGCAGCAGGGCCTCCGTCACCACTAAAACCGGCTGCCCCTGTCCCTGCTACAGTGGTTATTACCCCACTTAAGTCAACTTTCCTTATTACATTGTTACCCCAATCAGATATATATATGTTACCGATTGCATCGGTACATACGAAGTTGGCACGTTTAATTTTTGCACCAGTAGCCTGACCTCCGTCACCACTGTACCCTTCTACTCCGGTCCCTGCTATGGTCACAATATTGCTGTAAACAACAGGAGTCCCGGCAGAGGAAACAGTTACCGCAGCTATAGCAACATCTGTTCCGCACTCATTTGTTACCCTATATGATATCACCGCAGTACCTGCTGCTACTCCGGTCACAACTCCATCTGTTCCCACTGTCGCTACCGAAGAATTTGACGACGACCATGAGCCACCACTGACGGATGATGAAAGGGCGATAGTTGCACCGGTCATTACTAATGAAGCTCCGGAGATTGTACCCGCATCAGGAGCCGAATTAACGGTAATTGTCGTTGTATTAAAACATCCGGAACCAAGTGTATAACTTATTGTCGCAGTACCACCGGCAACACCTGTAACTACACCTGTACTCGAACCTACTGTCGCAACAGATGAATTACTACTACTCCACGTACCACCGCTTGTGCTATTTGTTAGGGAAAGCGTATCGCCAACACAAACACTGCCACTGGTTGTACCACTGCCCACCACCCTGAGGACCCTGCTATCATACGTAGATATATAGACATTATTACTACCGTCTATAGCAACGCCACTTGGATAATTACCAAGTCCTGCATCTGTTGCAAGTCCACCTGCTCCGGAGAATGAATTTGAACCATTACCAGCAAACAGACTGATACCACCCTCAGGTGTAACCTTTACAACACGATAGGTGGTACTAGGCGAAAAATACACATTTCCAGCGGCATCTACGTCCATACCCATAATTAAACTACTACTCAAACTTGCAGTTGTTGCGATTCCGCTGCTGATATCGAACGAACTGCTTCCATCTCCAGCAATAGTTGTAATCGTTCCGGTTGTGCTTACTTTTCTAACAACTTTATTAGTATCACTAAAGTACACATTACCAGCACCATCTGCTGCTAAGGCAACGGGGTGGTCTATGGTAGCTGCTGTGGCTGGACCACCATCGCCAGAATATCCAGCAATTCCGGTACCGGCAACCAGAGTCATTACTCCCAAAGGATTGACTTTCACAATTCTGTTTGAATCCCAACTGGAAATATACAAATTTTCAGCATTATCAGTACCTAGTCCAAGCACAATACCTACTTGCACACTTGTAGCCATTGCACCTTCAGAAAAACTACCTGTACCCGTCACAAGCGAAATAATACCCGAAGTGTCTATTTTATGAACTCCACCACTAGCAAAATACACATTACCACTGGCATCAACGGCAACTGCACTAGGGTAGCCTATATCAGCATCTGTTGCTGGTCCGCCATCACCTGAGCCAGGAACTCCTGTACCTGTACCTGCTATCGTGGTAATGATACCTGATGTGCTGATTCTACGAATTCTACGACCATGAAAATCAGCCACATACACATTGCCACTTGCATCGGTTGCTACGTCAAAGCAAATATTAAAAGCTGCATCCGTAGCCGGCCCTCCATCACCTTCGCCTGTAAAGCCAGACGTCCCTGTGCCCGCATAGGTAGTAATAATACCGGAACCAGAACTGACTCCGCCTATATCGGCTACTGCCGTGTTAACAGTTACAACCGTAGTTACATAGCATGACCCGGATGTACTATATGTAATAGCAGCAGTGCCAGCAGACACACCCGTTACAACACCGGTGGACACTTCTACTGTCGCTACTTCCGCATCACTACTACTCCATGTACCACCTTCAGCACTATTGCTTAATGTAGTAGTACTACCTGTACATACCGTTGCCGTACCGGTTATGGCAGACAGGCTACATGAGGAAGTTACTGTTGCAGAAAGTGTAGCCGTATCTGCGCCACACTCATTAGTTACGATATAGGATATAACCACACTACCTGCTGATATTCCGGAAACCACACCCGAAACACTTACTGTTGCAACTGAAGTATCTGAAGATGACCAGGTACCACCACTTACCGTTAGTGCCGGTGTTATTGTCTCCCCTACTACCACTGTAATTTCACCGGATATTGTACCGGCATTGGGCAGTGGGTTTACGGTTACACCCTTCGTAACAAAACAACCACTTTCAAGCGTGTAAGTAATAGTAGCTACTCCTTCAGCCACTCCCGTTACTTCACCGGTGCTACCCACAGTAGCCACCTCTGTGCTACTACTACTCCAGGTACCGCCACTTGAGGCAGTGCTGAGCGTAGTAGTACTACCAGCACATACAGCATCAGCACCTGTTATAGGATACAATGGAGCGGAGCCTAATTTCATTAATGTAGCTTTGTAGCTAAGACTTTCATCTCGGTAAGCAACATAAGGAGTACCACTACCGTCTATAGCAAGAGAAGTATAAGCAGCCCAACCACCCGAGAAGCCTGTACTACCTACCGGCTCCCAACTACTACCATTAAACTTCATTACGGTTGCTTTGTCGCCATAACCGTAAGCTACATGACTGGAATCTTCATGACTGTAATCTTCGAATGCAACATAGGGGGTTCCGCTACCGTCTATAGCGAGAGAGGTATAATCGGCTCTACTAACCGAGAAACCCGCACTGCCTACAAGTTCCCAACTACTACCATTATACTTCATTACCGTAGCTTTTCCGCCAAGACTAGAATCTGAATAAGCAACATAAGGGGTACCACTCCCGTCTATAGCAAGAGATGTATAGGAAGCTGCACCGTCCGAGAAACCCGCACTACCTACCGACTCCCAAATACTACCATTGTACTTCATTACAGTAGCTTTGAAGTCAAGACTTACATCCTGGTAGGCAACATAAGGGGTACCACTACCATCTAACGCAAGGGAAGGAAACATAACTGTGCCGCCCGAGAATCCGGCACTACCTACCGGCTCCCAACTACTACCATTATACTTCATTACGGTTGCTCTAGCATCATGACTCAAATTATCTGCATACGCAACATAAGGGACACCACTACTGTCTATGGCAATAGATGGAAAATAGCCTTCACCTTCCGAAAAACCCGCACTACCTACAGTCTCCCAACTACTACCATTGTACTTCATTACGGTAGTTCTATTGCCAATACCAAGAATTCCTTCCATGTAAGCAACATAAGGGGTACCACTACCATCTATGGCAATAGAAATATACTCAGCGAGACCACCCGAGAACCCGGCACTACCTACCGGCACCCAACCACTGCCATTATACTTCATTACGGTTGCTTTGTAGTCAGCACTTACATCTTGATAAGCAAAATAAGGAGTTCCGCTACCATCTATAGCAAAACAAGTAAAATCAGCAATACTATCCGAGAACCCTGCACTACCCACCAGTGCCCAATCATCACATATCACCGTACCTGTGGGATAAACAGTTATCGCCGCTATAGCAACATCTGTTCCACAGCTATTGGTCGCCGAATACGAAATCAACGCACTACCTGCTCCTACACCGGTCACTACCCCATCGGTGCCTACAGTGGCTACAGAGGTGCTTGAAGACGACCAAGAGCCACCACTGCCGGATGAAGCAAGGGTGATACTTGATCCTACCAATACTACAGAAGCTCCCGATATTGTACCGGCATCGGGTAATGGGTTAACGGTAAGATCGGAAATGGTAAAACAACCGGCGGCTGATGTATAAGTGATTGTTGTTGTTCCTTCAGTCACTCCCGTCACCATACCACTGCTACTACCTATAGTAGCAATTTCTGTATTACTACTGCTCCATGTTCCACCTTCCGATGCATTGGTAAGCGTAAGCGCACTACCTGCACAAACACCACCACTCGTGGCACTTCCGGTTATCTTACGCACTTTATTGCCATTCTCAGTACTGATGAATATATTATCACTTGCATCAAGAGCTATACCAGTTGGAGCATTAATAGACGCATCCGTTGCAGGGCCGCCATCTCCATCTGAACCACCAGCGCCGTTACCTGCCACTATACTAATGCCTCCTGCAGTTGTAATTTTTACAATGCGGTGATCATTATACGCTGCGTACAACAAATTACCTGACGCATCAACAGCCATACCAAAACAAAAGCCATCGCCAAGACTTGCGGAGGTAGCTATTCCGCTACTGATATCGAATGACCCGCTACCTCCGGTCCCTGCAATCGTAGTAATCGTTCCTGAAGAGTTAACCTTCCTGATTCTTCTGTTACCCTTGTCAAAAAAGTAAATATTACCAACGCCATCTTTTGCTAGTCCGTAAGGCGCATAAATTTCTGCGTCGGTTGCAGGTCCGCCATCTCCACTAAAGCCAGAACTACCGTTACCGGCAACGGTGGTAATAACACCTAATGCATTAACTTTTACAATCCTCTGCAAATCATAAGAAGAAAAATACAGACTACCATCTGCATCTGCAACTAACCCTCGTACGGAACCAATTCCAACACTTGTTGCCATTGCCCCAGACGAGTAGCTCCAACTGCTGCCGGTTCCCCCGGCAACTGTTGAAATAATGCCAGATGTATTTATTTTACGAATCCTATAATTAAGACTAGAAAAATATACATTTCCTTCGGCGTCCACTGTGATCGCTAACGGAAAGTTGATATCTGCAGCGGTTGCCGGACCACCATCGCCTGAAAAATAACCACTTCCCGTTCCTGCAATCGTAGTAATAATACCAGATGTATTTATTTTACGAATCCTCCTCCCGTAATAATCAGCAACATACACATTGCCGCTTGCATCAGTAGCCACACCATAGGGGTTGTTAATCGCAGCATCGGTAGCCGGACCTCCATCACCAAAAGATGATCCAGTACCAGAACCTGCAAATGTTGTAATAATACCAGCTGCCACCCCACTACTAATACCTTCTATGTCCCCGGGTGTTTCATTAACTGTCACCTCAGTAGTTACAAAACAAGTTCCAGACAAGCTATACGTTATAGTCGCAGTTCCAGCAGACACACCCGAAACATCCCCGCCTGTACCTACCGTAGCAATCTCTGAACTGCTACTACTCCAGCTACCACCTTCTGTGGAATTAATAAGTGTGGTTGTACTACCAACACACATTGATGGAGTACCCGTATTTGCAGACAACAAACAAGCAGCAGTTACCGATACAGAAAGTGTAGCTACGTCCGTTCCGCATTCATTTGTTACAGAATATGAAATCACGACACTACCTGCAGCAACACCGGTCACTACCCCATCTGTGCCTACCGTGGCTACTGCTGTAGCAGATGAAGACCAGCTACCACCACTACCGGATGATGCCAAAGTGATGGTTGAACCCGCTACTACTGATGTAGCTCCGGAGACGGTACCGGCATTTGGCGCAGGATTAACCGTAAGCGCAGCGGTAGTTAAACATCCGGAAGTTATCGTATAAGTAATAGTAGCTGCCCCTTCAGCCAGACCCGTTACCACGCCTGTGCTGCCCACTGTAGCCACTTCTGTACTACTGCTGCTCCAGGTACCGCCACTTGTGGCAGTGCTGAGCGTAGTAGTACTACCCGCACACACTGCATCAGCACCACTTATTGCGTACAATGGAGCGAGACCCAGTTTCATTACGGTAGCTTTGTTACTAAGAATGTAATCTCGGTAAGCAACATAAGGGGTACCACTACCGTCTATAGCAAGAGAAGTATTATTAGCACCACCGCCCGAGATACCCACACTGCCTACCGGCTCCCAACTACTACCATTATACTTCATCACCGTTGCTTTGTTGCTAAGACTATAATCTGTGTAAGCAATATAAGGGGTACCACTACTGTCAATTACAAGAGAAGTATTATCAGCTGCACCGCCCGAGAAACCCGCACTACCTACCGGATCCCAACTACTACCATTATACTTCATTACCGTCGCTTTACCACCAAGACTTTGATCTTTGTAAGCAACATAAGGAGTACCACCACCGTCTATAGCAAGAGAGGAAGAAAAAACTGTACTATCCGAAATACCCGCACTACCTACCGACTCCCAATTACTACCATTATAGGTCATTACCGTTGCTTTGTAGCTATGACTTACATCTGCGTAAGCAACATAAGGAGTACCACTACCGTCTATGGCGAGAGAGGTATTACCAACACCAGCGCCCGAAAAACCCGCACTACCTACCGGCACCCAACTACTACCATTATACTTCATTACCGTTGCTTTGTCGCCAAGACTTCCATCTTGATAAGCAACATAAGGAGTACCACTACCGTCTATAGCAAGAGACGTATAGTAGGCAACACCGCCGGAAAAACCAGGACTACCTACCGGCACCCAACCACTGCCATTATACTTCATTACTGTAGCTCTACCGCCAAGACTTTCTTCTCGGTAAGCAACATAAGGGGTACCACTACCGTCTATAGCAAGAGAAATATCATCAGCTTCACTTCCCGAAAAACCCGCACTACCTACCGGCACCCAACTACTGCCATTGTACTTCATTACGGTAACTTTGTAGCTATGACTTCCATCACGGTATGCAACATAAGGGGTACCAATACCATCAATAGCAAGAGATGTATAAATTGCTGAACTGTCCGAAAAACCCGCACTACCTACCGGCACCCAGTCATCACATAACACCGTACCTATCGGGTAAACAGTTATCGCAGCTATAGCATTATCTGTTCCGCAGCTATTGGTTACAGAATACGAAATCGTTGCACTACCTGCTGCTACTCCGGTTACTACCCCATCGGTGCCTACGGTTGCAACAGAGGTGCTTGAAGACGACCAAGAGCCACTACTGCCGGATGATGCAAGGGTAATAGTTGATCCCGCTACTACTGACGATGAACCAGAGATTGATCCAGCATCAGGTAATGGATTAACTGTCACAACCGTGGTCACATAGCATGTCTCCGACATACCATACGTGATTGTAGCCGTTCCCGAAAGCCAACCTTCTACTTCCCCACCGGAACCACTCATAGTTGCTATTGCAGAACTGCTCGTACTCCATGTACCACCTTCAGCACTATTGCTTAATGTAGTAGTACTACCTGTACATACCGTTGCCGTACCGGTTATGGCAGACAGGCTACATGAGGAAGTTACTGTTACAGAAAGTGTAGCCGTATCTGCGCCACACTCATTAGTTACGATATAGGATATCACCGCACTACCTACTGCTACTCCGGTCACAACTCCATCTGTTCCCACTGTCGCCATTGATGTGTTTGATGACGACCACGACCCACCACTCATAGTTGGAGTTAAGGTTATGGTTGAACCCTCTACAACTGTAGATTCACCGGATATAGTACCTGCATCGGGTGCAGGATTAACGGTAAGCGCTGCGGTTGTGAAACAACCTGAAGTTATTGAGTAAGTAATAACCGTAGTTCCTTCGGTCACACCTGTTGCCTCACCGGTACTGCTACCCACCGTAGCCACTTCCGTACTACTGCTGCTCCAGGTACCATCACTTGTGGCAGAGCTCAGTGTAGTGGTACTACCCACACATACAGCATCAGCACCACTTATCGCGTACAATGGAGTAGACTCTAATTTCATTACCATTGCTATACCGCCAACACTCCAATCTGTGTAAGCGACATAAGGAGTACCACTACCGTCGATTGCAAGAGATGTATAATTAACTTCGCCACCCGAAAGGCCTGCATTACCTACAGGCTCCCAACTACTACCATTATACTTCATTACGGTAGCTTTGTAGCTATGACTTTCATCTATGTAAGCAACACAAGGAGTACCGCTACCGTCTATGGCAAGAGAGGTATAGTAAGCATTACTGTCCGAGAACCCCGCACTGCCTACCAGCACCCAACTACTACCGTCATACTTCATTACAGTAGCTTTGTAACTATTACTTGTATCTGAAAAAGCAACATAAGGGGCACCACTACCATCTATAGCAAGAGAAGTAAAATCAGCTCCACCGCCCGAAAAACCCACACTACCTACGGGCACCCAATTACTACCATTATACTTCATTACGGTAGCTTTGTTGCTATGACTTGCATCTTCATAAGCAACATAAGGCGTATTACCTCCACCTACAGCAAGAGAGGTATAAAGAGCACTACTGTCCGAGAAACCGGCACTACCTACCAGCACCCAACTACTACCATTGTACTTCATAACTGTAGCTTTGTTGCTAAGACTATTATCTCGGTAAGCAACATAAGGAGTACCACTACCGTCTATAGCAAGAGAGGTAAAACTAACACTACCGTCCGAAAAACCAGCACTACCTACCGGCACCCAACTACTACCATTGTACTTCATAACTGTAGCTTTGTAGCTATGACTTGCATCTCGGTAGGCAACATAGGGAGTGCCACTACCATCTATAGCGATAGAAAAATAAGAAGCTCCACCGCCCGAAAATCCAACACTACCTACCGGCACCCAAATACTGCCATTATACTTCATTACGGTAGCTTTGAAGCTATTACTTGTCTCTGAAAAAGCAACATAAGGGATACCACTACTATCAATTGCAAGAGATGTATAATTAGCAGCGCCATCAGAGAAGCCTGCGCTGTCAACAGACATCCATGATTCACAAATCTCTGTTCCGGTCGGGTATACTGTTATCGCCTTTATAGCAGTATCTGAGCCGCAACTGTTGGTTTCAATATAAGATATGGTTACACTGCCCGCGGCAACTCCCGTAACAACACCAGTTGTACCTACTGCTGCAACAGAGGTATTAGATGACGACCACGACCCACCACTCACAGTTGGAGTTAAGGTTATGGTTGAACCCTCTACAACTGTAGATTCACCGGATATAGTACCTGCATTCGGTGCCGGATTAACGGTGACAATCGTTGTCACATAGCAAGTCTCTGAGGTACCGTAAGTAATAACTGCAGTACCTGCATATACACCCGAAACATCCCCGCTTGTACCCACCGTTGCTATCTCTGTATTGCTACTGCTCCAGCTACCTCCGCTTGTGCTGTTGCTTAACGTCGTTGTACTCCCTACACAAACGGTAGGCGTACCTGTATTTGCAGATAGCGAGCAAGACGAAGTTACCGTCACTGTATGGGTAGCTACACCTGCGCCACAGCCGCTCGAAATACTATAAGAAATCACAACACTTCCTGCCGCAACTCCGGTCACAACCCCATCTGTCCCCACTGTTGCTACCGATGTAGCTGTTGACGACCACGAACCACCACTTACGCTCGGCGTAAGGGCTGTGGTCTCGCCGGCATACAAAGTTGAGGCACCAGAAATAGTAACAGATGGTGTTAAAGCGTTTACAGTCTCCTCTCTCGTTATATAACACCCTGTTGACAACTGATACGTAATCGTCGCGACCCCGGCACTAATTCCATAAATAGCACCCGTACTTGCTGCAACATAAGCAACAGATGGGGTACTGC
>JAUHYD010000036.1 GCA_030426665.1 Bacteroidia bacterium
ATACATTCGTACCTGTACCGCCGGCACAGATAGTACCGCCACCCGTTACTGTCTGTACTACAGGAAGGCTGCTCGTGCTTACTACCGCACTGCCGCTCATCATTGACGTACAACCCGTGCTGATACCAGAAGCCTGTACCATATAGGTACCTGCAGAGGTATACATACCAAAGTCGATTGCATCGCCCGTACCGAATACAGGGGCACCCGCTGTTGCCGTGCCTTTGTACAACTGATAACTTGTTCCGGGGGTACTGCTGCTCAGTCCGATGTTTACACCCGTACCGCCGGCACAATAACTACCGCCACCGGTTACGCTGTGTACTACTGGCAGGCTGCTTGCATTTACGATCGCACTGCCACTCATCGTTGCACTACAGGTAGTTGCAGGGTTATATGCCAGTACCGTATAGGTGCCGCCGGCTGTCTGACTGCCGAAGTTCAGGGATAATCCCGTACCGGTCATCATGCTGCCGATGGCAACACTGCCATTGTACAACTGATAAGCTATACCTGACTGAGAACCATTCAGACCAACCAATACTCCTGTACCGCCCGTGCAATAGCTACCGCCACCGGTTACATTATAAGTAGTTGGCAGGTTGTTTACGGATACCATTTTGCTGCCGCTCATCGTTGTGCTGCAACCCGATACTCCGCCGGTACCGATTACCTGATACGTACCTGCTGTCGTTTGTAAACCGAAGTCTATGCCCAATCCAGTGCCTGCTACCGGACTTCCAACAATCAAGGAACCGTTGTACAACTGATAATTAACTCCTGTACTTGAACCGCTCAATCCTAGGCTTACACCTTCTCCGCCGGAGCAATACGCACCACCACCAGTTACATTGTAACTCGTTGGTGCGGCACTTGTGTTGACCATAGTGCTGCCCGTCATTGTGTTTTCACAACCCGTTGTAGCATTTATTCCTTTTACAAAATAGGTGCCATTTGTAGTGATCGAAGAGTAACTAATTGCACTTCCTGTGCCTGCCACGAGAGATCCCACGGCTGTCAAACCGTTATACAGTTGATAATTTACACCAACCTGCGAACTATTCACACCTATCGAAACACCACTTGTTCCGGCACAATAGTCACCACCACCCGTAACTGTGTAAGCCGTTGGAACAGCATCTACAACTACACTGGCGGAACCGGCCATGTTGCGAGTACAAGATGAAGTTGTATTTGTCGCCATTACAGTATAAGTACCAGCCGCTGTTGCCATGCTAAAACTCAAAGCAGCACCTGTTCCTGCTAATGGTGCACCGACAGCGCCGGCTCCATTATACAGTTGATAGTTTACTCCTGCTTGAGAACCTGTAAGGCTTATCGCTACTCCGGAACCACCACTACAGAAATTACCACCACCGGTAACTCCGTAAATAGAAGGCAGTGCATCAATTGTAATAGTTGCAGAACCCGTCATCATACGAGTACAAAGCGTCGTACTATTAGTTGCCATAACATTATAGGTGCCAGCCGCGGTTTGGTCACCGAAGCTAAGCGCACCACCTGTTCCAGAAACAACGGCGCCAACCGGCATCCCTCCGTTATACAATTGATATTCTACACCGGTTGAGGAGCCCGACAAACCAACCGTAATGCCGGTACCACCTGAGCAATAATTTGTTCCCGATGATATTACGGTATACAAATCAGGAAGCGGATTTATTGAAACTGTTGCGCTGCTTGCCATATCTGCCTCACAACCTGTAACCGCATTTACCGCATGAACTGTATAAGTACCTGCCGGTGCGATAGACCCGAAACTAACAGCACCACCAGTACCGGCTATTACACTAGCCACTGTACCGCCCTGATATAAACGATAGGTAACACCGCTCGTTGAGGAGCTCAGTCCGATAGCAACACCGGTGCCACCTTCGCAATATTCACCACCACCGGTAAGTACATAAGGGGAAGGCAACGGATTGATACCAATCGACGCACTACCACTCATATTATTCGTGCAACCTGTTGACGTTATAATTGCAAACACTGTATATGTACCCTCCAATGTCTGATTTCCGAAAGTAATAGGAGAACCGGTTCCCGATACCGCTGTACCAACAAGCGTAGCGCCACGATACAAAGTATAGCTTGCTCCTATTGTTGAGCCACCTACCCCAATCGCAGCACCTGTATCCCCAAGGCAATAGTTACCTCCACCAATTACAGGATATATTGTAGGCAAAGCATTAACCACAACATTGGCTGAACCCGACATAGACCCGGAACAACCTGTCGTTAAGTTAGTCGCAATCACAGTATATATACCTGCTTCAGTCTGAAGACCGAAATTAAGACTACTACCAGTGCCGGCAACAGGACCACCTACTGCCACACCGGAACGATACAACTGATAGTTAACACCGTTTTGTGAACCAGATAATGTAACGCTAAGTCCTACCCCACCTACACAATAACTACCACCGCCACTCACGCTGTACGCAGTAGGGTTTGAATTTATTGTAATAGTCGCAGAACCGGACATATCAGATACACATCCATTCCCATTCACTGCCGAAACAGTATAGATTCCGGAAGCCGTAATCGGTCCGGATGTAAGAGCGGCTCCCGTTCCGGAAACGGTACCGACTGCACTTGATCCCCGATACAATGTATAGGTTACGCCGGCTGTCGAACCATTCAACGTCACTTCTACACCGTCGCCGCCGGAACAAAACGCACCACCACCACCAACAGTAAATACCGGAGGCGTTGCATGTACAACTACCGTTACGCTGCCGCTCATTGCTGCAGAACAGCCTGCACTATTCGTCGCTAAAACTGAATATACTCCAGAAGTAGCAATATCTTCAAAAGTAACAGCCAATCCACCACCTGTTATCAATTCGTCAGTAACCGGTAAACTACCATTATACAACTGATACATCACACCGGCTTCAGAGCCAACCAAACCAACTTCAACACCGGCGTCTCCAGCACATAAATCACCACCTCCGGTAACTGTCTGAGCTGTTGGAACTGCATTTATGCCAACCGTTACTGTGCCGGTCATGTCATTGGTACAACCTGTTGATGAATTTTCTGCAGCAACCGAATAAGTACCTGCAGCCGTCACATAACCAAAATTAACTGTACCATTTGTACCGACAACAGAAGAAACTAAAGACGAACCATTATATAATTTATATTCAACACCTGCAACCCCGTAAGACGTTGTTATAATGCTTCCTGCATCCCCTGCACAGTAATTCCCTCCACCGCCAACAGGGTAAGCAGTCGGTAACGGATTAACAGCAACAGATGAGCTACCTGTCATTGAAACTTGACAACCGGCACCACCGCCAGGGTTCGCGATAACAGAATAACTACCGGCCTCTGTCTGCATACCAAAAGACAAAGGACCACCGGTACCTATAATGTCACCAACTGCAGTAGCTCCTCTAAAAAGCCTGTAAATTGCTCCAACTGTAGAACCACCCAACGAAACATCAACACCGGAACCACCCGCACAATAAGAACCACCACCTGTCATCGAGAAAACTTCAGGAACCGAGGTAATATTTACCGTAGCAAAGCCTGACATATTTACATCACACCCTGAACCACCGTTAATCGCCGAAACAGAATACGTACCGGTTACTGCCTGTAAACCGAAATCAATAGTTGAACCGGTTCCGGCTACAGTAGCAATAACAGAACCTCCTCTATATAATTTATAGTTGTTACCCGGTGTTGATCCGGAAAGTCCAATCGCAATGCCGGCCCCTCCGGTACAGTAACTACCACCACCAGTAATACTAAATATTCCTGACGCAGCACTTACATTAAAAGAAGCCGTATTACCGGATGGAACAGATGTTCTGCAACCAATATCACTGGAGATACCGTCAATCGTCACAGTCGTGCTGCCATCGGCAACAAGTAGGGAGCCATCAATTTCAAATGTTCCACTTGTTCCACTAATTACTAAAGAAGCTAAATTTCCGGTAGACGTATTAGCTCCGCTTAAGCTATATTCTACAGTATAAGATCCTAAACCAAGGGAAGTACTATTAACGGTCACCACTGAAGGAATAGAAGCACAAACTGAAGTCGCCGAAGGAACACTAAAACTACTCACGTCAGGACCATCACCGACACCAAATGTTGCTGAATTATCTGTCAAAACACTACTTGAACATATTCCGGACTGAATACTAACTATTGACACGGTTGTCATACCATTAAATGTTAGCAAGCTCGAAGGAATTTCAAATGTGCCGGTAGCACCGGTCATTACAAGAGTTGCAGTATTACCTGTTGACAAATTTGGCGCACTCAAGTCATAAGTTACAGTAAATGTTCCTGTACCAATAGTGGACGAACTTACAGTTACTGTTGAGCCCATACCATTGCAAGAAGCTGTTGCCGTGGGGGCAATAAAATCAGAAACGTCAGGCGGTGTCAGTAATGTTACCACAACCGGTGGCGAAAAAACGGAAGTACCGCCGCAAGTCACCTTGTTACGAAAATAGGTAACACCAATTGACGATAATGCAGGCGTGTACGAACTATTGGTAGCACCGGAAATGTCTGAAAATCCCGAAGTCGGACTTGAAGAAGTCTGCCAGTTGTACGATATGCCATCAGCAGTTGTTTGTCCGGTATTGAACAAATATGCAGTAAGCGAACTACATCCCTGAGGCGTCAATGTGCTCGCTATTCCCGGATCAGGAGTTCCGGAACATGTAGACGGACTTGCAGATGAAGTAGAAACTGCAGCTACGGTTGAAGACATTTCAGACTCGTCAGTTGCAACACAAGTAACAATGCATCTAAACTGTGTATTCTCATACAAACCCCTAAATGAATATGTTGCATGTAACCCTGCGGAAACAGGTTCCCATGTTGTTCCCCCGTCGGAAGACTTCTCCCACTGAAAAGCTAAACCTCCGGAAGACGAATATCCGGATAGTGCTAAATCAAATTCCGTTGTTTCATCTCCAGATGTCGGAGTTATGATTGCAGAACCTGCAGTCGGCGTACCATTACAGACAGAGGCACCAGAAGCTGTCACAGGTACAGTAACAGGAATTGTAAGCCCACCGCCAGTAATTGCAATATCTCCACTTTCAATGCCTATTGAAGAGATATTACACATCACATAAATATTTCCGGCAAAAGCGTTTGAAGTATAAGATACGTTCATACCTGTGGAATGATCATACCATGTTACCCCATCCTGAGAAATTGAAAACCCGACAGGCGGGGTGATAGTTAACGTACCGGATCCGGGGCTAAGATTAGAACCGGTAAGCGCAACAAACATCGGCGGAGCAGAATTCTCACCGACCGTTACATATCCTAAATCAAGAGAAGAAGGGATTGCTGTAACCGCGGGTCCGAGCTGAGTTATTATCACCTGACCACTTCCTGCATTTCCGACACTATTAACCTGAGCGGTTCCTGCATTATAAGAGCCGCCACCGCCGCCCATGTAATATGTTGAACCATTATCTCCTCCTGCGCCACCGCCACTATAACCGCCACCGCCGCCGCCACCGACGATTCCACACCTTCCCTGGCCACCGCCACCGCCACCAAATCCGCCATTGCCATGATTCGATGCAGGGCTCCCGGCACCGGCACCACCGGCACCACCAGCTAAAGGCTTTGTTCCACCTTGAGCAAAGGAACAACCGCCACTTGTGTGAAAGCCATTATTTCCGTTAGATAACCAACCAGCACCTCCGGCAGCATCCGAAGTGGTCCCCGGACTCGTTGCACCATTACCGCCTACACCGCCGCCGCCTTGTCCGTGTCCGCCTTGTACACCATTTATCGCAGTAGTTGCATCAATACCATCAAATGTAGACCAACTGGCTCCGCCGCCACCACCGGCTGCAATCAAAAGCGTGGAAGTTGCATCTTTCCAAACAAAAGACCCACCGCCGCCGCCGCCGGAGTTATTTGCATTCCCTCCGGGCTGACCAACTAAAATCTTTAAATTTTCGCCGGGCGTAACATCGAATGTCCCTTTCATAATAGCTCCATCACCGCCCGTCCTTGACGAAGTATTCCCTCCTTTGGCTCCTTTAGCGGTAATTTCGATAGACGTAACACCGGACGGAACAGTGTATGTAACAATACTACCCGAGTAATTGAACGTGGTAGTTGTTTGGGCAAAACTGTAAAACGACAACAGCAACATTAATGGTGTCGTCCAGATTTTTCTGAATAGAGATTTGTAGCGGTAGTACATAATTCGGATTTAAGTTTATGTGGTTAATTTTTGTATTCTATTTTTTAATCAATGCGGGTCTTAAAACAACTCAATGAATACAGATAGGCTTGAATAAAAAACAATCTACACTATCGAAGTTTATCAATACTCTACAACAAGATCTAACAAGCAAAATCCCTAATCAACGCATTAAGAACATACTAAATTACAATCTCTTATTCGCTTTAACAAAAAAACGAAGTTCACCTTTTAGCTAAAAACCCGATATTGTTCTTTGTAAAATCAATTACAATTGCAATTTCATTATTCTTAATTAATTACAAATCAACTATTTATAAAAATTTTAGAATTAGTTGATTTTATTGAATATATTTTTTATTTCATTTTTAATATTAATCATAGGTTTATATTTCGTGATATTTTATTGTTTTGTGATATATAATTTAGCCCCGCGAATATATAGTATCAAAAAAAATCATGAATAAGTAAATTTTTTTGAAAAAAACTTACTTATTCATGAAAAATATGAAACAAAACAGGGGCGCCGATAAGGCACCCCTGTTTTGTTCTATTCATAGCCTGTAAAGCAAATGCCTCACAGAAACTGAATCATATTACTGCTGCAGTACGAAGTGGATTGTCTTCGCGTCACTGCCTGACTGCAACGTCAGCATATACATGCCGTTTGCTAGTCCATTGCTCAGCTGTATGCGCTCCTCCACTACGCCGTTCTTAGCCTGAAGTGTACCGCGGTATACTACCTGACCCAAGACATCTGTTACACTTACTCCCAACTCCTTCGTTTCCTGTACACCCAATGTGCCGCGGATTACGAAGTCGCCCGTATTCGGATTCGGTAACAAGCGGATATCGCTGATAGCTGCGCCTACGGTCGCTACGCCTACAGTTCCTACACGCATCTGTACCGTCTTGCTACCCATCGTTGACAGACATGCTCCGTGATTCGTTACCTCACACGTTACTTCGTCATTGTCGGCAAAGTTGCTGCTCGTATACGTCTGCTGTACTGCTCCCTGCAGCAACGTGCTGTTTACAAACCACTGATACGTTACATCATTCGTCGTGTTCGTCGCATTCGCAGTTAGCGTTACACGCGTACCACTGCTGATTGAGGTACCAGGATTTGCACTGATCGTCACAATCGGTGCACTTGGCGTCTCTACGCTCATGTGGATGTCCGTCTTAACTACATCTTCTAATCTGCAAGGGAAGTTGCTCGTCATCTCGCATGTGATAACATCGCCGTCCTGTGCTACATAGGAGTAAGTAGTGCCTGAACCTACCGTTACGCCGTTCTTCTTCCAGCTATAGCTTGGTGCCGTACCGCCGTATTCAGGGGTTACCTCATACGTTACCAACGTGCCCGCACATACTGTATCGTTCGGTAGAACACTCACCTTAGCATGTGGCATCTGGTGACTGCTGACACTCATCGTTACTGACGCACTCGCCATCGCAGGACTCGCACACGCTTCGCTGCTCGTCATAGAGACACTTACCACATCGCCGTTTGACGGTACATAAGAGTAAGTACTAAAGCCTAATCCTACAGGTGCGCCGTTCACTGTCCACTGATACCCGGGGGTGCTGCCGCCGTTCACTGAGGTTGCCGTGAACGTGGTCAGTACGCCTAAACATACTGTGTTGCCTACACCGGTGCTTACCGTTACGCCGGGGGTAACTGCAGGATTAACACCAATCGTTGTGCTGCCGCTCATCTCGGCGCTACACATACTACCCGTGCTGTTCATCGCGGTTACCGTATATTCGCCCGCTTCTGTCTGCATACCCAGACTCAACGCACTGCCAGTACCAGCGATTGCAGTTCCTACTGCTGTACCGTCTTTGTACAACTGATACGTTACGCCTGTTTCTGATCCGCTGATACCTACTGCAAGGCCGGTTGACGTGGCAGTCGCACAATAGTTACCGCCACCCGTTACTGTATATACC
>JAUHYD010000043.1 GCA_030426665.1 Bacteroidia bacterium
TGGACAAGTGATGACACTTCTGTGGCAACGATAGATGAGAGTTCAGGGTTAGTAACGGGGGTGGCAAATGGTACAGTTATCATTAGTTATGTTGAGTCTGGTATTACCTATACGGATACATTAACGGTAGGAGTGCCAGCAATAACTGGTAGTTCGAATTTGTGTATCGGGATTCCTACTAATCTTTCAAACTCGGTTTCAGGTGGTACGTGGAGTTCGAGCAATGGTACCTTTGCAACAATTACCTCTGAAGGTGTTGTGTCGGGTCATAGAGTTGGATATGCAACGATAAGTTATACGGTGAGTGGGGGGTGTTATGCAACGAGGTCAGTGTATATATTGACATCTCCATCTTCAATTTTCGGTCCATCGGAAATATGTGTGGGAGGAGGAGTTCAATATCTGGGCGGTGCTCCCGGTTCCGGTGTGTGGAGTAGTAGTGACCCTAGTATTGCAAATATTTTTGGTGTTGGAGCTTTATATGGATATAGTGCTGGTGTTGTGACCATTACGTATACATTGTCTACTGGTTGTTATACGACTCGTCAAGAGACGGTCAATGCTGCACCTGCGGCAATTTCCGGTACAGGAGAAGTGTGTATTGGAGGGACGATGTCGCTAAGTCATACTTCGCCTGGAGGGACATGGAGCAGTTTTTCACCTACAATAGCTTCAGTTGATGGCAGCGGAGTAGTTACAGGTAATGTTGCCGGTACAACAACAATCTTTTATACGGTGACCGGAGGTTGTACTGTTTCAAGAATAGTAACTGTGGGGACAGTACCTGCTGCAATAGGAGGAACCACATCTTTTTGTGAGGGGGCCAGTTCAACATTGTCGTCTTCGCCGGGTGGAGGCACATGGAGTAGCAGTAATACTGTAATTGCCACTGCCGGCTCTACTTCAGGTTTAATAACAGGAGTTAGCGATGGGACGTCTACGATAAGCTATATCAGGTATGGTTGTGTAGTCACGAGCGATGTAACTATATTACCGAAACCTTCAACAAGTACAGGTGTATTAATAGCTTGTATTGGTGGTTCGACAACGCTTTCAAACTCTTCAGGTGGAGGGACGTGGTCAAGCAGCAGTACCAGTATAGCATCAGTAGGAAGTACAACAGGTATTGTTTCGGCTGTAGGAACCGGCACTTCCAGAATCACTTATACGGGTTCTAATGGTTGTGCATCCAATGTCGTAGTTACAATCAATAACACACCGCCGGCGATTTCCGGTGCAGCGTCAATGTGTGTAGGTTCTACATTTACATTTACAAATGCCGAAACAGGCGGTACCTGGTCTAGTAGTAACGCTTCCATTGCGTCTGTAAATTCGTCAACAGGTTTGGTTTCGGCGAATTCTGTTGGAACAGCCGACATTACTTATTCTGTGACGGGAGCTGGTTGTATAAGAGTGACAACCGTTTCTGTAGTAAGCCCGCCAGATCCGATATCCGGTGCGGCGTCAGTTTGTGAGGGTGATACAACCACGCTAAGCTATCCGACTTCGGGCGGTACATGGAGCACAAATAATGCAGCAATAGCAACTGTTTCCTCTGGTGGCGTTGTCCTTGGGGTCAGCGGCGGGAATACGACAATTACGTATACTTTGGCTAGCGGTTGTTATGTAACAAAAAATGTGCATGTGCAGTCGGG
>JAUHYD010000037.1 GCA_030426665.1 Bacteroidia bacterium
CAATATATCATGAAGACATAGAGTACAACGTCATTGATATGTTTCTGGTTACTGAGGCACATGACGAGTATACCTCATTGGGAGGAGGCACGGGGCCTTACATCAGAGACTGGGTGGCTGTAGACTTCGGACTCGAGGAAGCGTTTACAGATGCAATAATGACATATTCGCTACGTGACCCCGGGTTTACAGACTGGCAAACCGACCACCCTGTCTCTTATTTCCTGGAGAATAGCAACAAGCTCTATACAGATATTATGGCAGGTAGTGCTAGCTATGTGATACCGTTGGTGGAGTACGACCAGGCGGGAAGCGATAGTGTTCTGTCGCTGGCTATGAAAGCGGCAGCCTTGGACGCCCCTGCGAACCTGACAAGTACCATTGCAGAATTACTCACTGACAGTGCTATTGCTGCTCATGCCTGCGGACTATTATGTGAAGCCGGTGCCGATAGTCTTTTATCCGATGCAATGGGGTATGAAGCATTAGATACATTTATTGTCTGCGATACAGCTCTGGCTTTGTTATACCCACAGCTGGGATCTATTGCGAATAACCCGCAATTGGCAGCCGGTCTTGCAGGACAGCTTACAACGGCAGGTGGTCACCACCCCGATGAGTTTGCTTCATTTCTGGAATTATTGGCTGTAGATACAGTGATTTTCGGCGATGCTAATTTTGGTGATCCTCAGGGGCAATATGTTGCTCAAATGCAGGATTTGTTGTACGGCTTTGCCGAAAAGGAACGAATGTTGACTTTCTTCGATAGTTACGTTGGGGCAGAACAGCTTCTCTATCAATTTGCGGGAACAACGGATTTATTAAAAGTTGTTTATAGTGCTGATATGGGCGATTACTTGTTTGCCCTGGACAGTGTGTTTGGTGGTGATTATATAGACAGTGCTATAGCTGAAGTGCCGGGTTTAGCCCCCCGCCCGTATGCTACACGTATGGATGAAAGGCTGGCGGCTTCTATGCCCGGTGGTGGCGCAGGCTTCCTTGCAGGTGTATTCGAGCGGTACCGTACGGTGATGCAGCATCAAAAATTTGATCTTGCGGAGCATGACATATATGGCAGTAGCCGGTTGGGTGTACGCAATTACTGGCCGGGACAGAACGGTCTGAAGTGGGATTATGAGCATGAAGAATATGATACGGTATCTTTTCTGGCTCGCCGACCTTGGTACAGTGACGAATATCAGGATGTAATAACGGACACCGCCCGAAACCTCTATGGCAAGACCCATACCGATAATTTTCATACACAGCACATAACAGGACAGAAGCAGTATGAAGTAGTTGACCACTTAGGGGATGTACTAGCAACGCTCAGCGATGCCCGCAGACCGGATGACACTACGGCAGGCACTATTATCGGGCATTACCTGACTGCTATTAAGAGTGCCTATGACTATTATCCATTTGGTATGTATATGCCGGGCAGGTATACCAATGACACAGCCACGCATTGCACCACTGTGTCAGCTACTATTATGACTTCCGTGGTGACCAGTGTGTTCCATCCGTTCGTTTTTACTTCGGGTACAGTAACCGTTTACAGTGGCGGTGGCGTACTTACAGATGCAGGACCGGGAGTACTACATACTACCGATGCTCTGGCCCTAGGTAATTTTACCGATGTATTCTCATTTGAAACAGCAGAACTGGTACCCAACTTACAGCAAGAGTTGCATTTGGTAATTCCGGCCAGAACAGGAGATTTCCAGCTTATGCTGATAGATTCATCTGACAACAACAACCTCTTGGATGTAATACAGATTTCATCAAGCGGCAATCCGGATACGGTTTCATTTAGCTTTACTCCTACAGCTGAGCGATTGCTGGTATTAGGTGGGCCGCTATCTACAGGAACAACAACGATTGCTATTGCCGGATATTACACATATACCGTAACTTTGGTACCGGAAACGGTGGTAACTACCGTATGTAGTGAGGATAAGTATAGGTATGGGTTTAATGGTAAGTTTAAAGATAATGAGTGGGCTGGAGTAGGAAATCATTATGATTATGGAGCAAGGAAATATGATTCAAGAACAGGAAGGTTCTATAGTGTTGATTCTCTGTATGCAAAATATCCAAGGTATAGTCCATATGTTTATGTCATCAATAATCCATTAAATGCAATTGACCCTGACGGTAAAGATGTATTCTTGATAACATATGCTACGAAATCGGGTGATGTAGGACACAGTGCAATTGCTGTCGAGAATTACAAGGCAGTCCCAAGAACAGTTATAGAGGGTGGGAAATCAACTACAAGGATTGACTATGTAAAAGATGGCACATCGACATATTATGAACTGGGTCCTGGAAGATCGTACGCTACCAGGCTTGACGCATTATTTGATGTGCCTGCACATTATGAAAAGAGAATAGTGCCAACTACCGAGTTAACTGATAAATCATTTTCTAGTCATGATGAGAATGCGCCTGATGGAGTTATTCAATTTAAAACGGATGAAAAGACTGACGTTGCTACAAAAGATTTTCTTGATGACCAAGTTAGTCAGAATAATGAATACAACGCTATAGATAATAATTGTACAGATTTGGCGGCAATGGGTGTAGAGAAAGCCACAGGGTCTAAAATTACCAACAAAGACAATATTATTTTATGGAAAGACGCTAGAACTCCCAATTCTACATTTAAGGAAGCAAAAAAACAACCTAATGCTACGGTTATTAAAGACCCAGGCAACAAAGTAGATAAATCGTTTTCCGATGCTTATAAAAATGAATAAAAGGAGGTTTCAAATTGCTTTATTTTTGCTCATGCCGTTGGTAATGGCATGCAAGCATAATTTATTCTATATAGATGATATTCAGCATTTAGAGTTAACAAAATACATCCCAGGTACTGTAACAAAGCCAGTAATGTGTTATAATCGGGATAGAATATCATTATTTTTACGTGATTTTTTGAACAATTCCTCCGAAGGTTTTGGTAAAGTTTTTATCGAGTATAAAGTTGTACTTATCTATAGGAATAATACCCGTGATACGGTTTACATGAATAGTCATTCATACAAATCCAGAAAAACGGGAACAAGGATAATGAAAAAGGATGCCGCTTTGGTTATGGAGAAGTTTTTTAGGTAGTAGCAAGTCCGTTGCATACGCATACACCTTTTGAGCATGATCCCTTTCGGGCCGTAACTTCGCGTAGTAATGTCTGTAAAAGAATAATTCCGCTTCGTCCCCTCCCACCGAAGCGTCTCGCTTCAACACCACTTCATGCAACAAGCATCAAATATATCAGCCGTATTTTCAATATGTATGCTCTATAACAGCGTTTGTATCGCCCGTCTCGCAACACAGAATCCTGTTTATCCGTTAATCCTACAATCAAGATTCAGACATTGACACTGCCACACACTGTACTACGGTGTCTGCTACTATAATGACAGAAGTAGTGACCAGTGTATTCCATCCGTTTGTGTTTACAACCGGCACAGTAACCCTTTATAGTGGCGGTGGCGTACTTACAGACGCAGGCCCGGGAGTGCTACATACTACCGACGCTCTGGCCTTGGGTAACTTTACCGATGTATTCTCATTCGAAACAGCAGAACTGGTGCCGAACATACAGCAGGAACTGCATCTGGTAATACCTGCACGTACAGGAGATTTTCAGCTAATGCTGGTAGATTCTGCTGATAATAATTACCTCTTGGATGTAATACAAATATCATCAAGTGGCAACCCGGATACGGTTTCTTTTGCATTCACCCCGACTGCTGAGCGCCTGCTGGTATTAGGTGGCCCTGTATCTGCTGGAACAACAACTATTGCTGTTGCCGGATATTACACATATACCGTAACTTTGGTACCCGAAACAGTGGTGACTACCGTGTGCAGTGAGGATAAGTATAGGTATGGGTTCAATGGACAAATGAAAGATAATGAATGGGCAGGACTTGGGAATAACCTAGATTATGGAGCGCGAATGTTAGATACGCGAATAGGAAGATTTAGAAGCATAGACCCTTTGACAAAAAAGTATCCATGGTACACACCATATCAGTTTGCCGGGAATAAACCAATTCAATTTGTAGATATTGATGGGAAAGAAGAAGGTCTACCAAGCGTGCTAAATAACCTTATACGAACAGTTCGCTCTACAATCCAAACAATAAAAACAGTATTTGTTGCTGGTGCTATTTTGGCTCATACGACGGGACAGGTAACACAAAAAGTTCAAAAACACACAACACCTGCTCAAAGACAAGCACTTGGATTAACAGCACAGTTTTTTCTAGGGATTGGACCAGAAGACCGCACTTTCGGTAGTGGGGAAGCAATAACTCAAAATTTAAAACAGTCAAATCTAACAGCCGAGGCTAGGGCAGATTTTTATAAAATCAATAGGGCAGCATTGGCAAATGGAGATTTTGAGGCAGTGCAGCCAGTTAAAAGACTATATGCTTTTGGCTTAAGTGGGTTGGCTACCGAGGGAGGAAATGTCCAACAATTTGTTGGAAGTGCATATTATCAAATAAAATTAGGGAGTGATAACAAGACACTAAATTACACAATAACGAATACGACTAGTTTTAAATCATTAATGTATCACTTGCCTGTTGAAAATCATTCGAGAGCGCAAAACCCAATGATGGGGAACACATACCAAACGTATGAATTTGACGAACCAGTAAGTGGTGTGGGATATCAATCGAATTCTGACGTTGAAGTGTTAGTTGGCGATGGTAAAGGAGGTACCGCTGTAAGGCATTATCATGCTGATGGAACATCTACTGATGTACCATCAGATCGTCATGGTAATACTTCGACAAACAGTAGCAATTCCTCTAGTAGTAGTAGTAGTAGTAGTAGTAGTAGTAGTAGTAGTAGTAGTAGTAGTAGTAGTAGTAACTCCTCTAGCAGTAGCAGTAAATGATCATATATAAATGACTTTATACAATATGAGTAACAAACAAATGACTTATATTATCTATTCATGCATGTTGCTTTCTTGCAATGGTATAGAGGGTAAATATGTTGCAAATTATGGAAAAGAATGCGATTCACTTCAAATATTCCCAAATCACAAATATAACAGAAAATCATGTTTAGGGCATCCCGGAATCAAATTATTTTATGAAGATTCTGGAAGATGGAATGTTAGAGAGGGCGTTATTTGGTTTTGGAATTGGCATGACAGAAATAATGATGGAGAAGAGCCATTTGTTTTCGGTGCGGAAATTCGAAGAAATCATTTCATCGGTAAACAAATGCTATTAGTAAATGATGATTTGGGTTACTACTATATAAAATATTAGTCATTTAGTTTAAATAATATTTGCGGGTGGTTATCTACAGGAACAACAACTATTGCTGTTGCCGGATATTACACGTATACCGTAACTTTGGTACCTGAGACGGTAGTGACTACTGTTTGTAGTGAGGATAAGTATAGGTATGGGTTTAATGGTAAGTTTAAAGATAATGAGTGGGCAGGTATAGGAAATCACTATGATTATGGTGCAAGAATGCATGACACTCGAACCGGAAGGTTTATCAGTGTTGATCCATTAACAAAAAAATATCCTAATTTAACGGTATATCAGTTTGCAAGTAACAGTCCGATTGCAGGAATAGATTTAGACGGTAAAGAATTCCTAGGTTCTACAACGATATTTTCATCAAATGGTAATGCTGCCGGTGGCGTAGGATCGGGAGGGCATGCTGCAGTTTATGCAGGTACCGCATTTGATATGGTAGGAAAAACTGAGTTCACTGCTTACAGTGCTATTGGACCTTCTAATCAAGACTTAACCGATGGCTCAAGAAATCCACAAATAATATTCGGAGCAGAGGTTTCTGTTAATATTGGGGTGCAAGTTGTACATAAGCCCACCTTTGAAGGAGCATTTAACGTCGGTGCCATATCTGGACCACTTACAGTTTCAGGAAAGCTTGGATTGGGCGGAGGGTTTACAATAAGTTCCAAAACCCTTGGATTGTCAGCTGGACTTGGCATTGGGGGGTCTATTACAACTGGAAATCAAAGCAAATTGATCCAATCCATATCTGTCACATATGATGAAGTAAAAAAAATAGGAACAATGGTTGAAAATGTCAAATCATTCAGGGTGACAGGAGTCCAACCTGTAACTGACGAATCTGGTAATATTCTTAAGTATGAAGGTAGTTTAGAAGTATATAATGAAGGGGGGAAAATGGGAAATCAAGAGAGTGGCTGGTATAAAACTGATATTAATGTCAGCTCAGATGTTACAACAAATACAAATCAGGATGGGAAAACTGAAAGCAAACCTTCTGATAACTGGAAAACAAGTGATTATAGTGAAGCAGCTACAAAAAAAGAAGCCGCTGAATAATGTTCAATTATTCATAAAATATATAATGAAAAACTTTTGGGTAAATAACATATATTATTTTTTCTTTGCAGAAGGTGTCATTTCTATATTGATAGCTGGCATTCTCAGCTACTATACTGGAGCCTTAAAAAAAATGGATTTAATAATTAAAGACATTAGAGAAAAAGGAGAGCCCACATTTGACGTTATCCATTTCGATAAGTTTTTTAGAAATAAAGGTCTTGACCCTCTAAGAATGTCGACATTTACTCATATATTTTTTCGAATCCCCAGTAAAGAAAGCGAACCAGTTTTATATAATAATTTCTACTTTACGAAACAATTAAATATTATTTTAACATATAGGTGGGTATATAGGTACTTGTTTATCATTTGGATATTGAACTTGATCATAATTATTTCTATTTTTTATTTTACATGATAATAAGTTTCATATTTAAATATACAATATTGCCGGATATTACACATATACCGTAACTTTGGTATCGGAGACAGTAGTGACTGCCGTATGTAGTGAGGATAAGTATCGGTATTAGTTATTATGCAAAGCATGAAGCATGCACGAAGCGAATCCATTTATTTTCCTTGCTGTTTTCTTATCCAACCGCTCCTCAATTACCGGGTGGTCAGCACAAGAAAATTCTACAATCCTAAACTTATCAATCAAGCTATTCGAGAATGTCGCTAATTCTTTATCCGAAATATCAAAAAAGATGTACTTCTCATATCCTAGCGGGGTCTTAACCTCTTGCCCTTTCCGATAGTTCTTCTTTGTAATAACCGTTCCGTTATTGAATTTAAATGAAACTCGTATTGCCCAACAGAAGCAGTTATCCGTATTTTCAGAAATGCTAATCGAAGTTTTTCCGTTATGGTCAACCAACCGAAAATACACCCGGTATGTACAGTCCCTGTCTCCGGCAGATTTCAGGAGCGTAGGAACACCACCGAAAGTCAGTTTTACTTTGTTAGTCCAGGTTGTGGTAACTCCATTAAAGTCATCTGTCTTCCTGTGTATGTCGCACTGAGCAAACGAAATGTGGGTACAACACAAGAACAATATAAGTGTCAGGTATTTCATAGTAAATTGTCTTAAAGAAGAAAGAGAATTGGCATAGAAGCAAACAAAACAAGTAATGCACCGAGTACAATTCCTGTGTAGCACAGAAACCGCAAGAATGGTTTTCGTTTGTACATATTGAGACCAACTTTACCGAAT
>JAUHYD010000008.1 GCA_030426665.1 Bacteroidia bacterium
TAATAGTGCAGAGTCATTACAATACCTAGCGCAAATCGCATATCAGCAGGCATTGAAAAATGGAAATTTCAATAAAGCCGAAGAACTCTTTAATAGAAAAATTACAGAGTTCGGTAATAGTGCAGAGTCATTACAATACCTAGCGCAAATCGCATATCAGCAGGCATTGAAAAATGGAAATTTCAATAAAGCCGAAGAACTCTTTAATAGAAAAATTACAGAGTTCGGTAATAGTGCAGAGGCCTTACAATACCTAGCGCAAATCGCATATCAGCAGGCATTGAAAAATGGAAATTTCAATAAAGCCGAAGAACTCTTTAATAGAAAAATTACAGAGTTCGGTAATAGTGCAGAGGCCACTCTATACCTTGCGAAATGCAATATCAAAAAAGGAACACCCAATGAGGCTATTAAAATCTTGTCTACTTCCGAATTTCTCGAAAAGAACTATATGATGTTGACAGAGTTTGGGAATGCACATAAAGCAAAGGGCGAATATGTCAACGCAATATTAAACTATGATAAAGCAATTGCAATCAAATACAATAACCGGCAATCATTTAACGGAAAGTTCTTTTGCCTTAAAGCTCAAAACAGCTACAAAGAGGCATTGGAGTTGATAAAGAAAATGACCCAAAACAAGATTTATGATAGTAGGCTTTTGAAAGAAGGGGTTGATTTATGCCTTAATAGACGATATAACCTTTTAGATGTCGTAACCGCTGAATTATTTCTATCCTTTTTGAGCGGCATAAAATTTAAAGACAAAGAAGAGTATTTGACTTCAACAAAGAAGAAAATTTCATATTTCAAAATTTCAAACTCTAAGAATAAGCCGAATAAATCATAGTGCATCCAAATTACAAGTTGGTTCAAGCAACGGATACAAAATTGAGCTTGTTCCACATAAAATAAGGCGATTTAGTCTTTGCGACACTTGTATCAAGTGCTATCCTACATATACAAACGCCATGAAACTACTTTCCCTTGTTATTCTATTAAGCCTGGCATCTTCCAAGACAGGTTGTAAATACACCCCACAACCCGGGTCATCATTGAGCGATGTTGTGTTTGTTGTTTATCCCCATATTGTTAAGTCAAAAGATGGTTACTATCTTGAATATCAGATAAATGCAGACTCTACGATACTAAGAAGGCTGTTGTACAGTCGCAGTCATGAAGGCAAAGGCTACTACTTTTTCAGCACGCCGATTAGCAATAATGCCTATAGCGGACTGGTAAAACAATACCTAAAGGAAGTCGGCTTCGATACATTTGCAGCGCAGAATGAGGTGTACTGGTTGAATGAAGATAAGTCGGTAGTCAAACTACGCATCACTCAATAAGCCGAGCCTGCCTTATGAGGAAGCCCCCAATAATAGCATCGTCGCACTATTTTTTGTTTGCCGCTCGATTCTCTGCTGCCTTCTTATCGGCTTTTATTTTATGTTGATTGACAGCTCCGTCATGACCTTTGGTCATATCAGCATTTTTAGCTGCTGTTCCATTCTTTGCGCTGTTAGTACTATTAGCGTCTGTTTGATTCTGAGAGGCTTGCTCTTGATTGTTCTGTTCCATGATTTGATTGTTTGCTATTGTTATAAATGTTCAATAGCAAAAGTAAACCCGTCAAGCCCCAGAGGTATTACATCATTCACAAAATAAATTGCAAAATCCTCACATTCAGACCGTCACAAAAAAGCTTTGTTCCCCCTTTTAAAACGAAATCAAAATGGCGCATGCGCATTAAGTGTATTTTTCCTGCTTTTCAATTTACCCTACGCAAGTGCTATACTGCAATTGTGCAATAGCTCGCCGCGCCTTCTATTATGGTGGGAATATTACTCCTCTTTTATCATAGCCTGAACATATACTAAATGGCTGACAAGATTATGAGCATGTTCGTGCTTATAAGCGACACCTACTCCTCCTTGCGGCTTCCAGCCTGCAGCAATGAGTTCATTAACTTCTCGCTCCAATATCTCGACATAGCTATTTGACAAAATTTTGTACTGCTCCATAACGTTGTGTTTAAACATCAAAGATATAAGAACAGCACCGCAGTAGGATAATGATTGTGGTCAGGCAATGTGAGTAGTGATGACGCTTTGCGAAAAAGGTGGCTTGGTAGTGCAATTCCGGTTTCAGCGAGTATGGTACGTATCTATGTTGTGTCCATTATGGCTATTTAATCCGAAAATAATAGCGATACTGTCATTTCTGTAAAAATACGCGACACCCTTTCCTTCCCAGTACCTATAATAGTCATAAATAGAGCCAAAGTAACGTACTCCTGCCGAGTCATCTGCATGGTCGAAGTCGAATGTGCTACCAAAAACAGAAACGGTATTTGTAGCGATTACCGTCACTGCAAATGCTGTATCAGGATAAGTATAAAAGGTATCCCAATAAGGCGCAAATGTCGGAGAGAATGACTCATTATGATTGCCGGTCCAAATTCTTGTTCCGTCCATACCAGAGGTGGGTGAAGTGTGTACTGTCGAGCTATCTGAACTTTTTCTGCAACCTGCAGTCAAAGTCGAGTAACCAACAATGGATGCGAAAACAACATAACGCAACAAAGACTTGTATATTGGGAACATAAACTTATAGCGCATTTGAGTTACATGTAATAATTATATCAAAAGGAGGAAACCGACCCGACTACCGGCTGTGTTTGATTACTTTTATCGAGATGGGCTGTTCACCTTGAACTGTGAATACATACATACCGTCAGCAAAGTTGCTCACATCTAGCATCATCTTTTGGTCGGCAATCATTCCGGTAGACACCACTTTGCCTTGCATGTCGGTAACGATGTATTTGGCACCAATGTAGGTGCTGCCCGCTGACGTCTCTATATCAAGCGTTGTCATTACAGGTGATGGATAAACCTCTATTGATGGCGTAGATTTATTGGGAAATGAAACAGAAAGCGAATGTGAACTATACTTTGCTATAAACCCACTATCGTCGGTATTGACAAATTCACCCATAGCCCACACTTCTCCTGTAACTGCAGCACAAACATTGTAAATATAAGAATGGGGAAACAGTCGTCCTGCGCCATCTCCCAGTTGACTCCAATCAGTGCCATTCCACATGCCTACATAACAGTTTGAAGTCACGAAAAGGGCACTGTCTGTAAAGTCGCCACCGGCGTAAAGGTTCCCGTCAGGGTCTATACACATGGTATATACTGTACCGTTCAGCGTTAGCGGATCCATGGATCCACCCAATGGTTCCCAGGATATTCCATCCCATTTATAGATTGTGTTGTAGTCCAAGCGACCACCCGCATATATCGCACCACTCGCATCCGCAACAAGACTATATATCTCCATTATACCGGCATAATAAGAAATCCCATCGCCAAGTTCAGTCCAGGACGTTCCATCCCATTTCGCAACATAAACATCTCCCAAATGAAAAACTGAGCTGTCAGAAAAACCGCCAGCGGCATATAGATTTCCGGACGGGTCGAGGCAAATAGTGTTAATGTATCTATTGGCATGCAGCGCTGTCGCTCCAGTTCCTAACTCGCTCCACGTTGTACCGTCCCATCGAGCAACATAGGCTTCCGTATCGCTATTGGTAAAACTTCCGGCAGCATAGACATTACCTACAGCATCAACACAAATTGAAACAATAGTATTATTTGCATTCAGCGCACCAGCCCCAGCACCAAGTTCTGTCCATGAAGCCCCATCCCATCGAGCCACATATTTATATCCGGCAGCATTTTCAAAACTACCGGCAGCATATATATTCCCGGAAACATCTTGACACATTGTACTTATTCTTTGTGTATGAAAATCAGTTACGGTGGGAATCGGAAGGAAAGCGGGTAAGAAGGAATGACCATCCCACTTGTAAATCATTGGGTGGTAAAATGTATCAGTAAAATTTCCGGCGAAGTACAAGTCACCATCAATTCCTACAAATGACGTTATAATTTCCGGACTTCCAGTTCCGCCGAAATAAATCTTACTCCAGCTTTGAGCGTTAATGGAGCTAATCGTTGTCAAAAACAAGAATAATCTAAATAGTATATTTTTCATGGTGGGCAGTTTTATTAAACGAAATCGCAAATATCATGCCGTTTTATCACTCTGAATTACAATACTCCATTTCTATTTACCAGAACACCCCTATACTGCGCCGAAACATTTTTGATTGAAAGCGCCCTCCTATGCCGCCACAGGCAACAACAAATCTGTTTACAGAGGCAAAGAAATCAAAGCTATCACCCCTTCCTCCAAAATGCAAAGAACTATAGCTAACTTTATCTTTCACTTTCAATAGTGCAATTCTCTGAACGAATTATCATAATTATCAAAATCCATAATGCAGTATTCACAATCACTAGAACGACTAAGAACAATCATGGACGAACTACGGGAAGAATGCCCGTGGGATAAAAAGCAAACCATACACAGCCTGCGCCCCCAAACACTCGAAGAAATATATGAGCTTACCGATGCCATAGGCAACGAAAACTGGCAAGGACTTAAAGAAGAACTTGGGGACCTGCTGCTGCATATTGTCTTCTACAGCAAGATAGGTGCAGAGCAACAAGAATTCACATTAGATGATGTAATTGAAGGTGTGTGCAATAAATTAGTGAAGCGTCATCCGCACATCTACAGCAATGTAAAAGTAGAGAGTGAAGCGCAAGTACGGGAAAACTGGGAGCAGATAAAGCTAAAAGAAGGCAAGAAGTCGATAATATCGGGTGTACCACCATCTATGCCGGCACTCATAAAGGCGCTACGACTGCAAGAGAAGACAAAACAGGTAGGGTTTGAGTGGGAACACGCCTCGCAAGTGAAGGACAAGGTAAATGAGGAGGTTGCTGAACTATATGAGGCTGTTGACAGCGGCAATCAAGACAGCATTGAAGACGAGTTTGGCGATGTGATGTTTGCTTTGATAAACTATGCCCGGTTCATTAAGATAGATCCGGAACAGGCATTGGAGCGCACCAACCAGAAATTCATACGGCGCTTTACTGCCATTGAAGAGATGGCTGCCACAAGCGGGAAGTCGCTCAATGATATGACACTGGATGAAATGGATGAATTGTGGAATAAGGTAAAAACACAGGAGCGTAAAGAATAGATGTTCAGGCGATATCCATACTGGGGGTGGTTGCTTGTCTGCATTATGCTATGGAGCATCAGCGGATACTACTACCATGAGCACCGACAAGAGATGTTGCCGGACCAAATGGCTTTTGCGGTAAACGAAGACCTGCAAGCGCGCGAGCGTTCTTTTGAAAAACTGCTATCAGACTCTGTGCTGATTGAGCAGATATTTAGTGATTCGCTTTCTAATAAGGACATGGCGCATGTTCGCAGCGAACCCTACTATCTGTTTGCCTACGAAAACAACTTTCTTAAGTACTGGAATACTAACACTATACTCCCTACATCGCTATCCGGCTTAAGTGACTCTGCAACACTCTTCAGAACGGAGAACGGAGTATTTGTACAAAAAGCAATCAGAAGTGACAGCTCCCACAGAACACTGGTAGTACTTTTTCCCGTACTGATAAGCTATCCGATCGAAAACGACTATCTGCAATCTCATTTTGCGGCATCGCGACACATACCCGTAAAAACCCGCATTATTGGTATCGGCGGCAGCACCACCGGCACCTATACTATAACCACACTTGATGGCAACGACATCTTCTATCTGCTCTTCAATATGCGGGATATACAGAAGTGGGTACCGGATGAGTTGTTCCTATCCTTACTGATTGCTGCCCTACTGGCGAGCATCTCCTGGGTACATTTAATGATCATCTACCTTACCCGAAACAGGTCATCAATTGTAGGCTTTTCTCTTACCCTATTGGTTATACTCACGCTCCGCATATACCTGTATGCCAGCGGCGTACCCTTCAACTTAGACACGTTGCTCGTTTTTTCGCCGCGGCTATATGCCTCGAGTACCTACCTTTCATCGTTTGGAGACTTGCTAATCAATACGTTGTGTATTTTGTGGTTAGTCATTTTTGTCACGCGACATACCCCTTACAAGACCTATGTGGACAGAATTACCAACGTCCGCGTTCGTAAATGGCTCCCTGTATTACTGGCCGTTCTGATGGTTGTCTACATGATGCTGTTCGTGAATCTTATCCGTAGCCTGGTACTCGACTCCAGTATTTCTTTTGATGTTAGCCGCTTCTATTCAATCAACCTGTACACTATTCTGGGGCTGTTAACTATCTGCACGATTACTGGAATATCGTGCATGATAATTTACTTCTTCAACTTTCAGCTACGACAACTAATTCCACTCACGTGGCAAAAACTACTGGTTATCGCAATAGCAGGTATTGTAATGTTATTTGCCAGTGGCAGCTATACCGATGTTTTCTATTGGTACATGATGGGGTGGCTCGTGCTTTTTCTCTCGCTACTCGACATCCCCAAACTAAAGTTCGTCTCTGACCTGTTCGAACCGCAAATGATATTCTGGGCGCTATTTATCGGTGTCTTCTGTACCGGTATGTTGCAGTATTTCAACGATTATAAAGAGCGGGAGGCGCGCAAAGCATTTGTCGAGCAACGATTAGCCCCTCACCGTGATAACGTATTGGAATACACGTTCGACAAAACGGCAGGCAATCTGGAGCATGATGCGGCAATTAAAAAGTTTTTCAATCGACCTACATCTTACACCCGGCGGCTACTGAACAAGCGGTTCGACACCATGTATCTGTCCGGAATCATTGGCAGATATGAGGCAACAGTTTACCTATTCAGTGCAAACGGCAAGTCGTTATATAATAAGGACTCCGCAAGGTACCGGGATCTGGTCTACGAGAAAAACGAATCTGTCCCCACAACATCGCCCTATCTTTTCTACAAAGAGCTGATGCCCGACAAAAATGCGTACATCGCTCACATACCGGTGTATAGCGACACAATAAACAATCAGATAGGCTATGTAATTATTGACTTCCGGCTAAAAAAGCAGGCTGCAGAAACGGTTTACCCCGAATTGCTATTGCCGACTGTAAATAAGGCAAACCCGAGAGACAACGAATATTCCTATGCAATTTACATCGACGGTCAGCTTGCCAGCCAGACCAAAGACTATCCGTTTAAAACATTACTCAGAAACGACACACTGAAAGAGCAGGACTTTCAGTTCTATAGGGTCAATGGGAACTCTGAGTTGCACTACAAAATATCTGACAAACGAACGATAGTTGTCGTTCATGACCGTAATACATGGATAGAGTTCATTACTGTATTCTCGTACATTTTCACGATACAGGTAGGATTAGCAATTGTTATATTATTGTATCAGTTTTACCTATCCTATTTTACACATACACCTATTCCCCGAAAATACGGTCGGCTTACGCTCCGCAAACGAATACAGTATGCCATGCTGGCAATTGTGTTTGTGTCATTTGCCTTTATCGGCCTGGTAACAATATGGTTCTTTTCTACGCGTTACCGCGAGTCGAACTCCAGTAAGCTGCAAAACGCCATGCAAGTGGCACGTCAATCGGTGCAGAACTACCTGAGTACAGCAAAGGCCTATGAGAGCAGCTATCGATTTGACTCGGTAACACAATCGCCCAACTTCAAAAACTTTCTTACTACGGTTGCCGCCAACCAGAAGATAGATATTAACCTGTTTGACAATAATGGCAACTTATTTGCGGCTTCGCAAGACGAAATATATCAGAGTGGTCTGTTTTCCAGAATAATGCGTCATGATGCCTACTATCAGCTAAATAACTCCGGCAAATCTGTAGTTATACAAAACGAGAAGGCTGCAGCTCTTTCTTATTTATCTGCCTACGAACCGTTGCGAGACGAACATGGTGTTGCCCTGGGCTACCTGAATGTCCCCTTCTTCTCATCAGAAAAAGACCTGAACTTTCAGATATCCAACATTGTGATAACACTGATAAATGTGTACGCATTTATTTTCTTGATTTCCAGTCTTATCACCGTCTGGATTACACGATGGGTAACGGGGTCGTTCAATGTAATTATACAGCAGTTTGGCCGACTAAACCTACAAAAGAACGAACGGATAGAATGGCCCTATGATGACGAGATAGGACTGCTCGTAGCAGAATACAACAAGATGGTAAACAAGGTTGAGGAAAATGCAGCCCTGCTGGCGCAAAGCGAGCGCGAAACGGCATGGCGCGAGATGGCGAGACAAGTGGCACACGAGATAAAGAACCCTCTGACTCCTATGAAGCTGAACATTCAGTATTTGCAACAGGCAATCAAAAACGATACTCCCAAAATAAAAGAGCTGACCAACAGAGTATCGGCTTCCATCATAGAGCAAATAGACAACCTTTCTTATATCGCTTCGGAGTTTTCCAATTTTGCCAAAATGCCGGAGGCGAGACCTGAAGAACTGGATCTGGGAATGATTCTACAACGTGCAGTAGGCTTGTACAAAAACGAACACAATCTGCACGTGAGCATGAGCATCCCGGAAAAGGAAGTTTATGTATTTTCTGACCATAGCCAGCTGGTACGTATGCTCACCAATCTATTACAAAATGCCAAACAGGCTATTCCAACCGAAAAACCGGGATTCATTGACGCGACACTGAAAGAAGAAAACGGAATGGCTGTAATTTCTATTGCCGACAACGGACATGGCATCAGCCACGAGGCAGCGCAGCGAATATTCCAACCCTACTTCACCACAAAATCATCCGGCACCGGACTGGGTCTGGCGATGACGAAAAAGATTATAGAGTTCTGGAAAGGTGAAATATGGTTTGAGTCAGAAGAAGGAAAAGGCACAACTTTCTTTATCCGATTGCCCCTCTGTTCGCCCCAAAAACCCGACTGAAAATGACAAAAAAACGTCATTATAAGAGCAAGGAATGAAAAGAATGTATGTTTGATGCTTCAAAACAGCATTTAAGTCCCAAAAAAGGCGATTTAATTATAAAAAATTCCGTGAAAGTCATATTTTTATTGCTTGACAATCTATTTCTTGTAAATTTGCTAACTTGAATAAAAGGTATATATGCAAAAAAGAATTTTAAACCGTACAACCAATCTGATTATCGTACTGTTAGTTGCGCTAAGTTTTAGTAGTAACGGGCAGGACATTGTGAAAATAAGAAACTACAATTTCACTTCTTATTTTTCTAAATCGCAGCATATTCCTGTTTTGGTTATTTACTCTCTTACTCCGGACTATTTCAACTGTTCCAGACTAAGGGGAAATCATAATATCACATTGAGTACAGACCCGCAATTGACAGATGCTTCTAATCTTGAGGACGATTATAAAACTACATTGTTTGAGCCTGCTCACATGATGTCTCCTGACGAAAACAATTGCGACAAAGACGCCTATACAGAGAGTTTTTACTTCACAAACATTATGCCTATGCCAAAGAATCTGCACGCAGGACTTTGGGAGAAATTGCATAGAAAGGAAATGTTTAAAGCAAAGAAATACAAGAAAGTAAAGGTGTTTGCAGGAACTGTTGGTCGCAACTGGGTTATCGGGCACAACAACAACGTAATTGTTCCTGAATGGTGCTGGAAAGTAATATACATACCAAGTACAGACGAGTATCTGTGCTATCAGTTCCACAACATAGAGCCATACAATCCGAAAGACAATCTTGCTAACCACAAGGTAGACATTAACACAATTGAGTCTTTGGCCGGTGTTCGTTTCGTAAACGGAATTATCTCTTCCTCTTACGTAACAGCTACCCCTAACAACTAATAACGCTTAGCTATATGATAAGGCATAAAAAAACCACCGATACCGGTGGTTTTTTTATGCCTTATCTGTAATTCAGTTTTACTACCCGATTGCAACTTTCAGATCTTCTATTAAGTCTTCTGCAGCTTCTACGCCAACACTTAATCTGATAAGAGAATCATCCAGACCGTTTTTGATACGTTCTTCGCGAGGTATAGCTGCGTGTGTCATGGTAGCCGGATGTCCGATAAGCGACTCTACACCGCCAAGCGACTCTGCCAATGCAAACAACTTGGTTTTGCTGATAATGTCCAGGGCATCGGCTTCGCTGCCGCTTTTCAGCGCAAATGACACCATTCCACCGAAACCACGCATTTGCTTCTTAGCAATGTCGTGGTTAGGATGCGTTTCTAAGCCTGTCCATAAGACTTTAGCAACCTTAGGGTGCGTACCGAGGTAAGCGGCAATAGCTGCGCCATTTTCGCAATGACGCTGCATGCGTAAGTGAAGCGTCTTGATACCACGCAATACCAACCAACAGTCGTGCGGACCAGGCACGGCACCGCAGCTATTCTGAATAGCTGCCAGGCGGTCCTTCAACTCGCTGCTATTAACTACCAATGCACCCAACACCACGTCGGAGTGACCACCCAGGTACTTCGTTGCCGAATGCAGTACTATATCTGCACCAAAATCAATCGGGTTTTGCAAATAAGGTGAGGCAAACGTGTTGTCACAAACCAAAATCAGGTTGTTCTTCTTAGCTATTTCTGAACAAGCAGCGATATCAATAATGCTCAACAATGGGTTCGTTGGCGTTTCTATCCATATCATTCTGGTATTTTCATTTACATAGTTGCTGATGTTTGCAGCATCTTGCATCGAAACAAAATGAAACTTAATTCCGTAAGGACCAAATACATTCTTCATTATGCGGTAGGTACCACCATACAGGTCATTAGAGACAATCACCTCGTCGCCCGGTTGTAATAATTTAATCACCGCATCAGCAGCCGCAAGACCACTACCGAAGCAAAGGCCATGATTGCCATTCTCTATCGCCGCCAGTGAATCCTGAAGTGCTGTACGGGTAGGATTATGCGTACGCGAGTACGCATACCCTTTGTGCTGCCCCGGCCCGTCCTGTACATAAGTTGAGGTCTGATAAATAGGTGTCATAATAGCACCTGTTGTGGGATCCGGAGACACACCTGCGTGTATCATCTTCGTTTCTAACTTCATGTTCTTATTATCCATTATGCGATTTTATTATTGTCCATTGGCAGGGCGAATTCGCCCAAGCCCCGAAAATATACAACAATACCTACACACAAACGAGCGGGCGTAATAAACATGTATGACACCGGCAAAAAAATCTCCATTATTAGGAAACCTACAAATATAGAACTCGATTATACCGGACATAGATATCACCCGCTAACATACAAAGGCGTCAGGGGAGGTTTTGTAGAATCCCTGTTATTCATTCCGCAATTTGTGTTAATGGGTATCAAAGTATCAGAGTAGTTTTGTAAAAAATATAAAATGGGCGAGCAAATAATTCATTCAAAATCCATTACTGAAATTAGAGCAGTGTTTGGCATGGATAAGCCAACACACCCGTTAATCACCATATTAGACACTCAAAAGCTTGCTTATGGCGCAGAAACTGTTGGCAAACGATTTTCCGCCGATTTGTATTGCATTGCTCTGAAAGATTCTAATTGCGGAATTGACTACGGACGAAATTCTTATGACTTTGATGATGGTGTTTTAATTTTTACCGCGCCGAAACAGGTTATTACCGTAAAAAAGCCACAGGCACTAAACGAAGTAAAGGGTTGGATGCTCTACTTTCATCCCGATCTGATTAGAAATACCATACTTGGTTCAAAGATTGATTCTTATAACTTCTTCAATTATGAAGTACACGAAGCGCTGCATCTTTCCCAAAATGAACAAAACACGCTGAATCAAATTGTACAACTCATTCAGTCTGAAATTAATGAACGAATAGACAATCACAGTCAACAAGTCTTAGTTTCTAATATCGAGTTATTGCTAAACTACAGCAAACGATTTTATGAGCGACAATTCAATACCCGTTCCGCAAGCAATGTTGATATTGTATCAAAAGTAGAAACCTTATTAAAAAGCTATTACTCTGAAAACCAAATAATAGAGAAAGGGCAACCAAGTATTCAATATCTAGCTGACAAATGCCACCTTTCTACAAGTTATTTGAGTGACTTACTGACTAAGGAAACGGGACGGTCTGCGAAAGACCACATCAATGATTTTCTGATAGAAAAAGCAAAGCATTTACTATTGAGCTCTACAGACTCCATAAGCGGCGTTGCTTATACGTTAGGGTTCAATTACCCGCATTACTTTGGTAGATTATTCAAACAAAAAACCGGCAAAACGCCGCAGGAATACAGGCAGTTGAATTAAAAATAAGGAAGCTCTTTTGCTTCCTTATTTGTTTCTGCGATTTGTGTTTAACCTTCCCCTTTTTGTGTTCATTAAGCACGTTGATTGAGGAGATATTTGCTTCATTAAATCATAAATCTCAAAAGATATGAAGCACAAAATATTAGTAACCGGAGCAAGTGGTGCCTTTGGTAGTTTAACTTGTATGCAATTAGCAGAAAACGGACATCAGGTTGTAGGGACAATGAGATCCATAAATGGCAAAAACGAGGCGATCGCCAATGAACTAAAATCGAGAGGTGTGGCCTTGGTTGAAATGGACGTGACCAATGAAGAAAGTGTAAATAAAGGTGTAGCGTCAGCCATTGAATTATTAGGTGGGTTGGACACTGTTTTCAATAATGCGGGAATCGGAGCAAATGGAATCCTTGAATGCTTTACAATAAATGACCTTCAAAAAGTATTTGATGTAAACGTATTCGGTGTTCAAAGACTAATGAGAGCCGTATTACCACACCTTAGGCAACAGGGTAAGGGAACAATTATTCATACTTCCAGCTGTATCGGGAGGGTAACGACGCCTTTCTTAGCTGCTTACTCTGCTTCAAAATACGCATTAGAATCACTGGCAGAAGGTTACCGAGCCGAACTTTCCGGTTTTGGAATCGAATCTTGCATTATAGAGCCTGGTGGCTTCCCAACCGGCTTTATGAGTGGAATGATACCTTCAGGTGATATAGAAAGAACTAACCACTATGGAGAAATGGCAAGCCTGCCTGAAACTTCTATTAATGGATATGTTGCCTACGTTGAATCAATTCCTGAACAAAGGCCCAAAAGAGTGGCGGAAGCCGTTGTGGATTTAGTCAACACACCCTTTGGCGAAAAACCTTTCAGAAATGTAGTTGACTTTTCAGGTTTAAAGCAACCCATTGAAACCTATAATAAAGCATTATGGGAAACAACAAAAGCGATATATACGGCTAATGGCGTAGCTAATTTACTAACTCTAAATAAAGACTAAGATGAGCAAGACAATATTGATAACAGGGGCAAGTAGTGGAATTGGGAAAGCAACAGCAATCTATTTTCAAAAGCAAGGATGGAATGTAATCGCGTCTATGCGTTCGCCCGAAAAGGAAACAGAATTGACAACATTGGCGAATGTTCTGTTAGAAAAGCTGGATGTTCTTGATTTAAATTCTATCAATCAAGCCATTCAGCATGGAATAGAAAAATTCGGAAAAATTGATGTCCTTGTGAATAATGCAGGGTATGGTGCCTATGGTCCTTTAGAATCATTTCCACGTGAGAACATAATCAGACAGTTCAATACTAATGTGATTGGTCTGATGGACGTTACCAAAGCTATCATCCCTCATTTCAGAGAAAACAAAAGCGGTACAATAGTCAACATCTCGTCTATCGGTGGGCAAATGGCTTTTGCCTTGGGTTCACTTTATCATGGAACTAAATTTGCTGTTGAAGGCATTTCTGAATCGCTTCGTTATGAAATGGCTGAACTTGGAGTAAAAGTAAAGCTTATAGAACCCGGATTTATCGCAACAGATTTTGGCGGTCGCTCTTTTGATTTTCAAGCAGGCAACATTGAGGAGTACAACCCAATAATCAACGCTTTAATGAAGCAATGGCAAAACCCAGACAACACCGTTTCCCCTCCGAATCTGGTAGCAGAAGTGATTTATAATGCTGTAACAGATGGAACCAATAAATTGAGGTATCGTGCCGGAGAAGATGCGCATTTTCTGTTGGACAAAAGAAAGAGCTTGACAGATGAAGATTTCTTCGCAATGATGAGCAGTCAATTGGGTATTTAATTTTCGTCCATTTTTTTCCTTCAATCTCCAGATAAACCCTCAATACGTCTTTCGATTCAACATTATCAGCTGGAGCAAATGAGTCGGGCGAAAGGAAAATAACAAATGATCGGGCATGTTCTTCAATTTGGTTAAGGACACTGCTTTATAGCTGACAGACATGAAATTCGTTTACTGTAATTAGCCACCAACCCCAATGGTGGCTAATTTCGTTTTTTCGAAAATGCCGTAGAATCGGAAATTCACAAAAACCCGAACAGTTCTAAAAACACCAAAACCCACTCAATCTGAGCAGGTTTTGTGTGAAAGTTCTTAAATCTGAAGCCGAACTTCGAATAACTACAATTTGGTTTATAGCTTTTTGAAGAGCCTCACAGATTGATCAAAAGTGCTGTTGTTGATAACATACTCGATAGTAGTATCGCCGGGAGTCATATTGATGAATCCGCTAGTACCTGACAAAACACCAAACTTAGTGTCCTGCTCTGGCATGCTCAAAGCTATATCCGATGTTTGTACAAAGTAGGCCGAAGTGATGTTAGTAGTATCCATTGTACCATTTGCACCCACATCGTTGGTCATATAAAATCCATTCGCCAGCTTTGTTATCATTACAGTATCGTCATTACCCATACGTGCATATAATCCGGAAAGATCGACAAGCGTATCTATATCTGTAACGGCAACATACAGAAGCTCCGATGCCATCATCCCATACTTATTCTTGGCAGTTGCATATACTTTATACGCATCAGCTACCGTATTGTCCAATTTACTCTGGTCATAAACTACGGCGCAATCTTCATGATAAAAAGAATCATAAGCAGTAGCTTCGATTGTCGGCAATACACCACCTACAGGAATACTGTAGTAATGGTTATCGGGCAATATGATGGTAGGAACAGAATGGTTATACAGCGTAGAAACCGACGATGCTTTCTTTTTACATCCTGTAAAAGCCAATCCTGCGAAAACCGATAATATCAATAACTTTTTCATTCTCTGATTTGTTTATTTTTTCATTTAAAGTACATCCCACCATACATTTTCCACTATAACCTTTTGCCCCGGGAACAATGAATTGGTAGCTGCTTCAGAAGCAGGATAAATGAATCTTGATGGATAATCATTACCAAGGTAACTGCTCCTTGGGACTATTAAGAAATCAGGGAAACCTGTCCTGCGCCATTCTGTCCATGCTTCAAAACCCTGATTGCCACACATTGCAAACCACTTCTGTGTAATAATGAAACGTAATTTTTCGACCATAGAACCTGCAAACGGATAAGCGGTCCAGTAACCCGGAGCGATTCCCGCTGTTGCATCACCATTCACGTAGATATCATAGGCTGTAGCCGGAGTCACGCCCATCTGTGCAAATATTGCGTTTCCGTAATAATCGAAACTTGCTCGTATACCCTGATAGAATAATTGACCATCATCGCCTGCAGTATAGCCTCTTGCTACAGCTTCTGCCTGTAAAAATTTACTTTCCCAGCTAGACATCAACATTACTGATGCATTTGCCGAAGCCATATCTGCAATATTTGCACCTACATATGTACTGGGAGTTGAGAAGGAACCTGAAGGTAGCGCAATATCATACTCACCTTGCTTTACTCCAACAATACCTGCAGCACCTACTGATTTGTAGAAAACAGAACTACGGTAATCGTTGTTGGCAGCCATTTCATCAATACATGTTTTGCTACCAGCCAGCTGCTGCACGCTACCAATTGCGGTAGAGCTTAATTCGGCATAAAGAGGATTACTATTTCCGGAATTACTGCCATACTTTATTGCTGCTTCATCTCCGGAACCAATGAATACCGGATTATTTCTGAATAAAGTATCGATGTGACGTTCCGCGTAAATTGGATCTACGTCAGACATACGCAATAAAATACGTAACCTCAGTGTATTAGAAAATTTCTGCCACTTGCTCATATCGCCACCATAAACCAAATCATCAGCACCAGGACGAACGGAACCGCTCAAGCCGAGCAAACTGTCAGCTACATCCAGATAGGCTAATATGCCTCTGTAAACTACACGTTGAGAATCGTAAGGAGGGTTAACGATATGCCCGTCAGGATATTGACCTTTAAGGGCATCGGTAAATGGTACGTCTCCCCAGGCATCTGTAACTGCCTGATAGGTATATGCCTGCATGAGCAAAGCGATAGCCTGATACTGATCGTTGTGTTGCGTTTCAGCAAGATTGTACAACTGATAGAAGTTTTCTGCTCCTGCGTATAAGTTAGCCCACGGTGTAGAAAAAGCTTCAGGTCCGGGTTTGAATTGCTCAAAAGGCACATACTCGCTACCATCCGGCGACTGTGTCCAGAATTGTGCCCAGATAGAACCGTTTATTTCTAAATCTGTACCTACCGCAGAACCAAGATATAACTGAGCCGCAGGCAAGAGGTTTTCAACCCTTGCAGTAGTAGCTGCATTGGGGTCCGTATTTACATCAAGGTATTTTTTACACGACGAAACTCCTAAAGCAAGTCCTGCAAAAGCGGCTACAATGATTTTCTTATTTAGTGACATATAAAACTATTTATATTTTTGATTTAGAATTTAACCTTAACGTATACGCCGTAGTTTCTTGTCGTCGGGCGAGCTATATAGTTAAATCCTTGTCCATTTCCGATAGAGCCAGCTGAAGTAGCTTCAGGGTCATCATATTTGTTACTTTCCGCTGTCCAAAGAACGAGGTTGTTACCGTACACACCGGCTTCAAGTCCGCCAAACGGGCTACGTTCGTAAAACTTCTTTGGAATCTTGTAAGACAATGACAACTCCTGCAACCTAACAAAGCTACCACCTACAATACCTTGCGCCTGCAACTGCTGCGGCTGTACTTTTGTGTAGTAGTCGTAAGGCAGGAATCTGGTTGTGTTAGGAAGGTAAATACTTGTGTTAGCCACATTGTAAACTGAGTTTTCCCACACGTATGCATTACGGTTATTTACCGTCGTAGGAATAGAAGAACCGTTAGCATCCATGTTCATTTTGGTCTGACTGTAGAACTGACCACCTTGTTTTGTATTGAACAACGCATGCAGTCTGATTCCTTTGTATGTCAGGTCAGTTCCCCATGACGCCATGAATTTAGGCTGGTAAGAACCTTTATAAACAGGGTCTTTCGTTGCCAATGGCAACCCTGTAGCCTGGTCTACTATCGCATGCCATGCACCCTGTGCATCCTGCATGTACTGAATGTCTTTCGCATAGAAAGAACCTAACGGGCGACCTTCAGCAGCGACAACCGACATACCATTATATCCACCAAGCACAATGTTCTCCATACCACCATTTACACGCTCAACGGTGTTTCTGTTATGTGTATACGTCATAAACACATCCCAACGAAGTCCGTAACGAGTAGATATTGGTGTTCCTCTCATTGACAATTCAACTCCATTGTTAGACACATCCCCTACATTGATGTAGTTATACGAATAGCCGGAAGAAGCCGGTAAAGGAACCGATGCAATCAGGTTGGAAGTAAATGAGCGATAATAAGTGAAAGAAGTTGTCAACCTGTCGTGCAAGAAACCAAGATCTGCTCCTACCTCAAACTCACGAGTACGCTCCGGACGTAACGTATTGTCACCAAATGTGTTCATAATCTGGTAAGCATTAACACCGGTTGGCGCATTCACTGTTGCATAGTTAGTCATTACAGAACTACGTGTGTAGCCGGCATTGTTGTTTGCATATGGTATACCATCGTTACCGACACCACCGCCTGCCATGCGTACTTTTCCGTAATTAAGGAAATGGTCTCTGAATGCTGTACCCTTAAGGCGTTCTGTAAATACCCAACCAGTATTAACGGACGGATAGAAGTAAGATTGACGCCCTGTAAGCAATGTTGATGACCAATCATTACGGCCGGCGATATCCAGAAACAGTTCTTTCTGATAGTTGAAAGCAACATCATAAAATATACCAACTGTTCTGCGATTCACAACATTGTTGTAACCCAGTACTGTACCTGCATTGTTTTGCAGGTTGTAATGGTTTGGCAATGCAAGTCCACCTGTTGACGGGTCAATAATTCCGGCCAGCATTTCATCGCGCTGGAATGTCATGTTATGACCAACGAAAGACGTCATACCGAAGTTGCGGCTCAACTGATGCTTGTAGTTAACAATGAAGTCGTTATACAAACGCATACCGTTGTAGTTAGACTGAGCATAACCACCTGCAGATGAACGATTTATGCCTGAATACAACGGATCAATACCGGTAGTATTGTACATAGGTGAATTGTAAGTTGATCTGTCTGAAGTAGCGTCAACACCCACACGGTTGAAAATATGCCAGTCGTTCTTTTTCCATCCCAACTTCATGTTACCCAATACCCTGTCTGACTTATTGCGATTGTCGTAATTTTTAGCAGTCCAGTATGGATTATTATAGGAACCATTGAAGTAACCGAACTTGTCGCCACCTGACGAATCGAAGGATTGCATTGACTGGTACTTGCTATTTAGATCTTTTGCTTCCCAAATAGGAATATCGCGTGGTGTCTGGTAAAGATTATTAATTACGCCACCTGGACCGTCGCCACTTGTTTCTACCCTAGAATAAGTGTTCAGGTAGTTAACATTTACAGACGAGTATAAATTATGAGTCAACTCTGTACTTCCGTTGAAGCGTACACCATATCTATTGTAAAAGGTGTTCGGTACAACGCCGGAAGTGTTTACCGAGTTAAGAGACAACATGTAAGTTGACTTTTTAGTACCACCGGAAATAGACAGGAAGTTATCGGCATTCTGACCTCTGTTGAAGAAGTTTCTGATGTTATCCGGTTGATTTGAGTATGGTTTAACCAATTGTTTGCCATCTATCACTTGCCCCCATGGACGAAGACCGCCATCAAACTGATATCCCCAACTGCGGTATTCTCTCGGGTCATTTGCCATTCCGTCATACATATTGCCCTGACCGTAGGTACCCTGTGTTTCAGGGTATTTCAAAACATCACTTTGAGAAAAGGTACTCTTGAACACGATATCCATCTTACCAGCTTTACCGTCTGCATTATGCTTTCCCTTTTTGGTGGTATACATAATAGCACCATTTGCACCCATAGCACCGTATAGTGCTGTTGCCGCTGCGGCAGGAAGTACAGTAACCGATTCAATTTCTTCTGGCTCTAAGTCATTCGCACTATTTCCAAAGTCTACCTGATTTAACTGAGAGAAAGCAGGATTGGCCGCGTTTAAAGAACTTCTCGTTCTATCATAGTTGTTGGTAATCACACCATCTACTACTACAAGTGCATTACTGTTTTTCATGAAAGACTTTTCACCTCTCAGTATCACTCTGGTAGACCCACCGAAATTGCCGGTAGAGCTGGTGATATTTGCACCGGAAACCTTGCCCTGAAGTGCAGAAAGCACACTTGGCACACCAGCTACATTCAAGTCGTCTCCGCTTATGATGGTCGTCTTATATCCTACATCTCTCCTGTCACGTCTGAAATCCATTGCGGTATTCACCACGCCATCTAAGTCTTTAGAAATAGGTGACATGTGAATATCGAGGGACTGGCCTTCGTCATCAACATACTGTGTTGCATAGCCTGCAGCCTGAAATACGATTGTGTTGTATCCGTCCGGCACTTCAAAAATAAAGTCACCGTTTACATCGGTCACTCCACCGCTGTGCGTACCCTGTACCCAAACTTCTGCGCCTTTCAATCCTTTTCCATACTCATCAAGGACCTTTCCTGCTACAGAATGGGTTTGCACCGTCTTTTCTTCTGTTGCTTCTTTAGACTCTTGCTGAGCTATTGCCGGCAAGCCGATTGTTAACAGTGATACAAATAAGAAACCAACTCTTTTCATGCTCTTTTATTTATCTGAAATAAATCTTTTATAGCGAATACACACCATCGTCCTGACCACAATAGCGGTCGGAACATAGTATTTGGGGGTGAATTTATCACAAGAATGTGAATAAACAAAGCATTCCTTTGTTTTTTCTTAACATAGAGCATGTCCTTAATGGGTGGATTCAGGGCATCTGAACCATGCTCAAAGGAAGTCGCATCAAACGAATTAGAATATTACCATATTCATTTGTGCCATTTATACTTGAGTTGACAGGGTTTGCAAATTGTTAATCGGAGATTAAGTATGACAAAAGAGGTTTAATTTATCTTTATGCCTATTACTTAGTACTTTTGAGATTCAGCAGAATCTTACATTCTGTCTGGGCTAACTTTTTTTGTTTAGAAATTTTATGATAAAAATTACATTACCTGATGGCTCTGTGAGAGAATATGCCTCAGGTGTTACCGCAGCAGATATTGCAAAATCAATCAGCGAAGGGCTGGCACGCAAGGTGCTTGCAGCAGAAGTAAACGGACAGGTTTGGGATTCCTCCCGTCCGATTAACAGCGATGCGACCGTGCGCTTGCTTACCTGGAACGATACGGAAGCAAAATCTACATTCTGGCACTCTTCTGCCCACCTGATGGCAGAAGCTCTGGAGTCTATCTACCCGAATGTAAAGTTAGGCATCGGACCTCCTATTGAGCATGGGTTTTATTATGATATAGACCTCGGCGAAGAATCTATCAGCGATGAAGATTTGGTGAAAATAGAGGCAAAAATGAAGGAACTGGCTAAAAACAACAGTGCCTACATACGCAAAGACATGCCAAAAGATGAGGCAATAGCCTACTTTACCGAAAAAGGCGACCCCTATAAGTTGGAGTTGCTGGAAGGTCTGGAAGATGGCAGTATTACCTTCTATACACAGGGCAACTTCACCGACTTGTGTCGCGGACCGCACATCCCATCAACGGGCACTATCAAGGCTATTAAGCTGACGAGCATTGCGGGTGCCTATTGGCGCGGCAACGAAAAGAACAAAATGCTTACCCGCATTTATGGTATCGCTTTTCCGGCACAAAAAGAGCTGGATGCTTATCTGGCGATGATAGAGGAAGCTAAAAAACGTGACCACCGGAAATTGGGTAGAGAACTGGAGTTGTTTACTTTTTCTGAAAAGGTTGGAAGCGGCTTGCCTTTATGGTTGCCGAAGGGCGCCATGCTACGTGAGCGGCTACAGCAGTTCCTGCAGCGCGCACAGATTGAGACAGGCTACCTTCCGGTAATTACACCGCATATCGGCAGTAAGCAACTGTATGTAACGTCGGGGCACTGGGAGAAATATGGCAAGGATAGCTTCCGCCCCATTACTACCCCACAAGAGGGAGAGGAGTTCATGCTGAAACCGATGAACTGCCCACACCACTGTGAGATATATAAATCTTCGCCACGCTCCTACAAGGATTTGCCGTTGCGTCTGGCTGAATTTGGAACTGTATATCGATACGAACAAAGCGGGGAGCTACATGGCCTGACTCGTGTACGTGGCTTTACACAAGACGATGCGCACCTTTTCTGTATGCCGGAGCAGGTGTCCGCCGAATTCAAAAAAGTGATAGACCTTGTTCTGTATGTATTTGAATCACTGGGCTTTACAGAATATACGGCACAGGTGTCGCTTAGAGATAAGGAAGACAGAAGTAAATACATAGGTAGCGAAGAAAACTGGGCAATAGCGGAGCAGGCAATTATAGATGCCGCAGCAGAAAAAGGGTTAAATACTGTTATCGAATATGGCGAGGCAGCATTCTATGGTCCTAAACTGGACTTCATGGTTCGTGATGCTCTCGGTCGTAAATGGCAGCTGGGTACCATACAGGTAGACTATAACCTTCCTGAACGTTTTGAGCTGGAATACGTAGATAGCGACAACTCCCGCAAACGCCCGGTAATGATACACCGTGCACCGTTCGGAAGTATGGAACGATTCATAGCGGTCTTGCTTGAACACTGTGGTGGTAATCTGCCGTTGTGGCTAGCTCCGTTGCAGGTAATGATACTGCCCATCAGCGACAAGTATAGCGAATATGCACACTTCGTAGCCGGCAAATTGAAGGCTGCAGATATCCGCTGTGAATTAGACGAACGCAGCGAAAAAATAGGCAGAAAAATCAGGGATACAGAACTGATGAAAACACCCTATATGCTGATAGTAGGAGAGAAGGAGATGAACGATGGCCTGGTGGCGGTGCGCAAGCATGGCGAAGGCGACAAAGGCGCTATATCCATAGATGAATTTACAGCCGAAATACAAGGGATAGTAAAAGAGCAATTGAAAGGAAAAAACAGGAATTAAAAGGACATCACAAAATATTTCATAAATCTAATACCAATAGTGTTAGTTTAATAAACAAATATTCTAATTTTGTCCGATAACTTTAAAAACCATTAATGCAGAAAAGACCAAAAGGAAGGCCATATTTCAGGCCGAGATTGCCTCAGAACGAACATCGCCTTAACAACGAAATAACCGCACCGGAAGTGCGTGTTGTGGGCGAAGATATCGAACCGGGAATTTACCCACTAGCAGAAGCCCTGAAAATGGCGGCAGCAAAAGAGGTGGATTTGGTAGAAATATCGCCAAAGGCAGCTCCTCCCGTGTGTAGGATTATTGACTACAAGAAGTTCTTGTACGAGAAGAAAAAGAAAGACAAGGAGCAAAAGGCGAAGGCAAAGCAATCTGAATTAAAAGAAATTCGTTTTACTCCAAATACCGATGACCATGATTTCGACTTTAAAGCGAAACATGCTGAGAAGTTTTTGCAAGACGGCAACAAGGTGAAATGCTATGTGCAGTTCAAAGGGCGTGCTATAATGTTTCAGGAAAGAGGGGAATTACTATTGTTGAAATTTGCTGAACGCATGTCTGAATACGGCTCACTGGAATCAATGCCTAAAATGGAAGGTCGTAGAATGTTGGCTATGTTTTCTCCGAAAAAGAAAAAATAGCGGTGTTGACACCCAACAGTTTATACCATTTTTTGTTATCTGAATGTAAATGAATTATATTTTTAAAATAAAATCTTATAAAGTAGTATCTTTGGGCAACTCCTACGAGAAAAAGACATTTTTCTATATAAAGACGTTTTCATGGTGATAGGGTTTATAGGGGCTGGCCTGTTCTCAGGCTGGCTTTTTTAACCTAAAACACCTTGAAGTCTGAAATTATTTGCAAATGAACAGATTGTCTGTAACTTTGCATTAAGTTTTCATAGTGATAGGGTTTATAGGGGCTGGCCTGTTCTCAGGCTGGCTTTTTTATTTTGGGAAATTGCAACACTCCTGAATACCTTTTCAAAAATGATATTAACAAGTCATTATCTAACTGGCTTGTGTAATTAATTTAGCCTTAATCCTTTTCCCCCAATGAACTACTAATTCGTTTCTCAACAGAAAAGTGAAATCACCCACCTTAAGCATTTGATGATTATTCCGTTTTAAGGTTTCCTGATAAATTCATAAATTACACCAAAATACAACCTCTTATATGCGTTATATACTGTTAAGTATATTCTTGTGTCTATTTAGCAGCCAGCAAACTATTGCCCAATTAGCTGCTTATGTAAACAACCAAAATCAAGTAATGGTATGGGACAAAGGAATGATACGAAAGATTGACTTTCTGGCCCCAACCGATATGAAAATAGGCAGAACAGCCATCCCTTATTTAGACAATTCACGTACATTCAAAATATACAGCAACCATAGAGTGACACCTGTAAATATTGGCTTTACTAATGCCTACTTTGCTACTGATAATCTGGTTGCTTTTATGAACCAAAAACAACTGAATGTATTTGAAAACGGGAAAATAAAAATGCTGACCGGTGTAACCGACCAATATTTTGTAGCAGACAGCGTAATAATGTTCTTAGACTCTTATAAAGGTGCGTACAAAGCATACTATAATGGTCAGATTTATGACATTGAAAGCTATTTCTCGGATAGCAGCCTGGCGAGTATTAAGGTATCTGACAACATTATTGCTTATAACAACTTTGCCAACCAATTTAGAGTGTTCTTTCACGGAGAACTACTCTCTCAGGAAGACTTTCCAGTATCTAGCTTTGAAGTTGGTAGAAATACCGTTGCATATGTAGATGTAAATAGAAAATTCAAGATTTTCTACAACGGCAAGACATACTTAATAGATGATTTCCCTCCCAAATCTTATCAGGCAGGTGACAACGTTGTTGCGTATGTAACGGCAGACGGTTATTTCAAAGTTTTCTACAATGGAGAAGCCACTTCACTTGGTTTCATGAGTGGCAACTATCAGGTTAAGGACTATATTGTTGCGTTTAAAGATCAAAGCAATTACCTGAAAGTCTTCTACAAAGGTGATGTAATAACTGTTGATAATTACTACCCCGAAAATATGACTATCCAGTATAACTCCCTTGCTTATGTTAACTACGGCAGGATGCTCAAGATGTTTTCAGAAGGGGAAATATACGAGGTTACCAATGCAGAACTGACCAACTGGCAACTGAACTACGATGTAATTCAGTACCAATTAGGTCAAAATCTGTTTCGGGTGTTTTATAAAGGCAGAGAGTACTAAAGCACTATTTCATTGTATTTAATACAATTTTCCAGGCTTTCTGCTCTTTCAACTCTGCTGCCTGTAGGATATCCTCCGCTTGTGCTAAAAGCGGCTTCACTTCCGGATGCTCTTTAAGATCCTGAGCATTTATCATCACATTCAGGTAGCAACCTCTCACTGCAGCCCTTGCACACAACGCGCCTACTCCGGCGTCGCTCACGCTATTAGGGTTTCCCTTTGCAGCCATTTCTATTGCCAGATCAAATGACTTAAAAGCCAACTCCATCGTCCGGAAGGGAACTTTAATTGCATATATTGTGGCCGTTTCTATCGCAGCCTTTCTTGCCGCCTTTTCTTCGTCATTTGTTTTTGGCAACCCAAACGCATCCATGATTTTCCCGAAAGCATTAGTATCTTCATCTACCAAGTGTAATAACTCTTTAACGAGCACCTGACCTTCGGCAGCATGGTTGCTGAACTCCTCCCAACGATCGTCCCAACCACGTTTGTGTGACGACAAGTTGGCCACCATCGTTCCGAGCGACGCACCCAGGGCAGCACAATATGCCGACACTGAACCACCACCCGGTGCTACCGACTCACTGGCAGTAACCATAGCAAAGCCTTTGGCTGAAAGGTCCACCAGCTTCTTTGCAGATGTATCGGCCATGCGCCATTCAATTATCTTTTTTCTAGGGTCGAATGTTCCCAATTCGTCCAATCCAAGAGAACGAATGGCAATGCGCACTAATTCCTCCTCGCCAACTCCCACACTTCGTTGTTGCTTTTCCAGAAAATACTTACCAGCATCCAGCATGGCCTGCAGCGGAACCAATCCTACCAACTCACTCCCGGTTACTCTCATTCCACGAGCATTTGCCCGGTCACATACTGTATCAAACAGCACGTGCAGTGGGGTCGTATGCATATTGGTCAGGTTTATAGATATCTGAGCTATACCGTATTCCTCGATAAACCAGCCAATTGCCTTTACGTTCTTTAGCAGTCCGGGCTGCCAAACAGGATTCCCTTCATCATCTTTTACGGTCTTTCCTTTTTCGTCTTTTTTCTGACGTCCCTTTTCACGAATATCAAATGCCACAGCATTAGCCCTACGTGTGGAAGTAGTATTCAGGTTTACATTGTATGCAATCAGGAAATCTCTGGCACCTATGGCAGTTGCCCCACTCTGTTCATTAAAAACAGCCGCCCCATAATCGGGCTTCCATTCCTCTTTCGATATTTTTGCCTGCATTCCCTCATACTCACCACTCCTTATGTCTGCGAGGTTTCTGCGGTAATCTTGCTTGGCAGCATACTCATACAGAAACACAGGAATCCCGGCCTCTTCACCAACCTTTTTTGCTAACTCGTTGGCAAAGGCGATGGTTTCTTCCATTGTTATGCCTGACACAGGTATCAACGGACAAACATCTGTTGCTCCCATCCGTGGATGTTCGCCGGTATGCTTGCGCATATCTATAAGTTCGCCGGCCTTTTTGATTGCCATAAAGGCAGCAGTAACGACTGCATGCGGATTTCCAACAAAAGTCACAACTGTCCGGTTGGTAGCTTTGCCCGGGTCTACATCCAGCAAACTAACGCCTTCTATTTTTTCTATTTCATCGGTTATTTGCCTGATGACATTCATATCGCGCCCCTCACTAAAATTAGGAACGCACTCGATTATTGCATTTGAAAAGTCTCTCATTATTTTGGTAATTATGTGCAAAAATAAAAGTACCCTGTGTGAAACAGGATACTTTAAGTAACTATTAAAAAATATTTATTCCTTTTAAAAAAGTACCTGCGTCTATCGTGCTAAGTTTACTGCCCTCAACTCTCTGATTACAGTAACTTTTATCTGCCCCGGATATTGCATTTCTTTCTGGATTTTATCGGCTATCTCGAAAGACAGTTTCTCGCTATCGGCATCAGAAACTTTATCCGCTTCAACCATCACGCGCAACTCCCTACCGGCCTGAATAGCATATGCTTTCTCAACACCGTTGTACGCCATCGCCAGGTTCTCAAGATCTTTGATGCGCTCCATGTAGCTCTGCATCATTTCTCTTCTTGCTCCGGGACGGGCACCGCTGATAGCATCACAAGCCTGAACAATAGGCGAAATAATAAACAGCATTTCCATTTCATCGTGGTGCGCACCGATTGCGTTCACAATAGATGCATGCTCTCCGCAACGTTCAGCAACTTTAGCCCCCAACAATGCGTGGCTCAATTCTGTTTCTTCATCAGGAACTTTACCTATATCGTGCAACAGACCGGCACGCTTTGCCAACTTGACAACCTTCTGGCCCAGCCCCAATTCCGATGCCATAATACCACAAAGATTGGCTGTTTCCTTTGAGTGCATCAGCAGGTTCTGACCATAAGATGAGCGGAAGCGCATCTTACCGACAAGCCGCACTAAATCTTTGTGCAGACCATGTACACCCAACTCTATGATGGTACGCTCCCCTATCTCCATTATCTGCTCCTCTATCAACTTCTTGGTCTTTTCAACAACCTCCTCAATACGAGCCGGGTGAATACGTCCATCCTGGACCAGTCTTTGGAGCGACAAGCGCGCTATTTCTCTACGCAACGGATCGAAACAACTCAAGACAATAGCTTCCGGCGTATCGTCAATTACCAGATCTACTCCGGTTGCAGCTTCAAGAGCGCGAATATTACGTCCTTCACGTCCTATTATCTGGCCCTTGATCTCATCGCTTTCCAAATTGAATACCGTTATTGCATTCTCTATAGTTTGCTCTGCACCGGTACGCTGAATGGTTTGGATAATAATTTTCTTGGCTTCCTTAGTGGCATTAACTTTAGCCTCTTCCATGATGTCTTTTACGTACGCCATGGCCCGGGTACGAGCTTCTTCCTTCACCACTTCCATCAGCTCAACTTTCGCTTCTTCGGCAGACAAGCCAGCTACCTTTTCAAGACGCCTTACATGCTCCTCATGATGCTTCTCAAGCTCCGCTCGCTTTATGTTAAATGACTTCACCTGATTGTCAAGATTCTCTTTAAGCTTTTCGTTTTCCTGAATCTGACGCTGCAATGCAGAAGTCTTATCGTTAAACGACTGCTGTTGCTGCTTCAATCTTGCCTCATTGTCGGTTAACTTCTGAGTCCGCTGTGTTACATCCTTGTCGTGCTTGCTTTTGAGTTGTAAGAAATGTTCTTTTGCTTCTAATAGTTTCTTTTCCTTGAGTGTTTCTGCGAGTGTTTTAGCGTCTTCCAGTGTCTTTTTTGCAAGTGCGTCTGCTTCGTCAATTTGCTTCTGTGTGTTCCGGGCAAATATCATCTTGCCCAGAAAAATACCTATTATTAAAGCCCCTATCGCTACGACAGCGGCTATGATGGTGGATTCCATAATTTTTTAAAGATTTTATATGATAAATACTCATTTCCATTCCCCTCTATATACGATTTAGTAAAATATAAAATGGGTTTAGATTAGCGTGCTAAGTTAGCAAAAGAATTTGGTACTTGGAACAGCCCCTGCATACATATAATTGCTTAATGTTAAAAACTTATCGTATCAAAATATGTTCATAGCACTAACTTTGGGGCTTCAGATTTTCCGTTTAATCTCACTAAGGATATGGTGTTAGGCTACGCATATTGTAATGTTTCCATTCTACCCGTACGGAAGGAGCCTTTCCATACTGCCGAACAAACAACCCAACTGATTTTTGGCGAAAAAGCAGAAATAATTGAGATAGATAAACGCCAGTGGGCAAAAATCCGCTGTGCATGGGACGACTACATTGGCTGGTGTAAATTATCTCAGATAACCCCGATACAGAAGAAATACTATAGAAAAGAGACCAAATATGTCTCAGGCAATCACATAGGAAAGCTCATCATGCACGAAAGTGAACTCCCTCTGCCTATGGGCAGTGAACTGATAGGGCTGCGCGCCGGGGTTGTAACTTCGGCACACGAATCGGGTAAATTTAAAGGCGTTAAGCGAAACTGTAGGATAGTGCCACCCGATGCCGACAACCTGACCGAAATATCAAAGTATTTTCTCAATGCCCCTTATTTATGGGGAGGCCGCAGCATGTCCGGCATTGACTGTTCGGGGCTGACTCAAATGATTTTTAAGCTTTGTGATGTCAGACTGCCTAGAGATGCCAGCGAACAAGCCACAGCTGGCAGCCTTGTTGACTTCCTGATTCATGGGCAATGTGGTGACCTCGCATTTTTTGAAGAGAAGGAAGGGCAAATAAATCACGTAGGTATGCTGCTGGACAACAACACTATAATACATGCTACTGATACAGCCGGACGAGTAGTTATTGACCGCATAGACCAGGGAGGGATTATCAGCATTTCACTGAAAAAACGCACCCATCACCTTAGAATGGTGAGGAGGATTATTTAGCCGCCAATACGATTCCTGAAGCCTTCCGTTACTATATCCCCCAACTTTTCGTAAGAAACATATACCTCGAAGTCTTCTGAATAAACCCTCGAGTCATTATCGTAAAACGACGCTCGCAATTGATTCGGGTAACAAAAGTACACCCCCTCGTTAGCCGGATAAAAGAACTCTGATACCGGCATTTTTCCTTCCGCAATAAATTCAGAAAACTTCTTATCGGCTGAAATATTAAACATACTCCTTACCGTGGCCTCAAGAATTTCAGACAACTTGGGTGCATTTACGTTTAGTACCTCTGCCGATGACCAGGTTTTTTTATTCCTCACGTCTATATAACTGAACTGCATCTGTGATTTCAACCCATTGTCAAAATCTGTCTTTTCGTCTTTTTTCAAAACCAAAAGCCCTTTGTCATTGTATACCGGCAGAACGGTTGTGTGTTGGGTGTACGGGTTGTCCGGAATTTCATCATCAGAAACGCTGTCAATTACTTTTTCACATGTTGCGAAAAATCGATAATTGTACACATCTGACGGGCCGTTTCCTGTGGAATCGTTAAAGTCCTTTATACCCAACAGATCAAGCAGTGATTTATTTACAAGAGTTGATGTGGCCTCATCAGCGGTTTCTGAGGGAATCACATATAGCACGCTGGAAATAGCCAATGGTTTGTTGCGGCCGGGCATAATCTTTTGTGAAAAGTTCTTCATATACCTCAATTCCAACGGTACAGACTGGCTGTAATCTTCTTTCAGGTCAATACTTTCTCCCTTTCCGCCATCTCCACTTTTCTTTGTCCCGGTTAATTTATCCCCCTTGATAACAAATTCCCATTTAGGTTGAGAGGAATTTTCATTTCTTTTCGGCACACCAATATATCCCTCATCTTCACGCGCAGTCATCGGCACACCATGTTCGAAAGTTTCCGGCTCGGCAATATAAAACAAGACGCGGTCATCTTTGCCCAGGGTATAATATTTGCTCCCTCCATAATTAGAAGCTCCCTGGTATCCGTAACGCAAATCAAGTGCAATTTTTTTCTTGCCTATAGTCCCTACATAGTGTTTATAAATGTCTTCACCCGGCGCGTGCGGTGTATTGCTGCGTTTTTTCTGTGCATCGGCCCCCACACTAAAGAACAACAGAATATTCAAAAAAACAATGCGATTAATTACGCTCTTCATATCAATTATTAGTTAGTGTACTAAAGATAGTTTTTTTTGAACAAAGAAACGCTACTGCAAGCACCGCGAGGTACTTGCCTGATTATGCATCCCTTAATTCAGAAATAACAGATACTCACGGAGAACTTAAGGCATATCCTCTGCATGCCTGCGAATATAACCCTTCATTATGCCGCGACCGGTGTCCCGTACAAATGAAATAATCTCGTCGCGCTCATCAGATACAGGTATCTCGGTTTCTATGATACTGAGTGCTTTAGAAACATTGTACCCTCTCACGAATAGGATACGATATATATCAAGAATGTGGTTAATCTTTTCTATTGAATAGCCTCTGCGTTTTAGCCCTACTGAATTGACACCAACATACGAAAGCGGCTCTCTTGCAGCCTTAACATATGGCGGTATATCTTTCCGAACCAAAGAACCTCCGGTAACAAACGCGTGCGAACCGATACGAACAAATTGCTGAACGGCAGTAAGACCGGCGAGTACAACACAGTCGCCGACAATAATATGCCCGGCAAGCGTAGTATTATTGGAAAATATACAATGGTTACCAATTTCACAATCGTGGGCAATATGACTGTATGCCATAATAAGGCAGTTGTTGCCTATTTTGGTAGCATTACGATCCATTGTACCCCTATTGATGGTAACACATTCACGTATTGTTGTATTATCTCCGATTATGGTAATTGAGTCTTCGCCATTGAACTTCAAATCCTGAGGAATAGCGGAAATGATTGAACTTGGAAATATTTTACAATTTTTCCCTATTCTGGCACCCTCCATTATTGTCACATTGGAGCCAATCCATGTACCTTCCCCAATCTCCACATTTTTATGTACAGTAGTAAAGGGATCAATCTTTACATTGGGAGCTATTTTCGCGTCCGGATGGACATACGTTAGCGGGTGAATCATCTTTTATCTTTTCGTATTAGTTGAGCCACCAGTTCGGCTTCGGTAGCAAGTTTATTACCGACGTATGCCGTTCCCTTCATTTCACAAATTCCGCGGCGAATCGGACTGAGCAACTCTAGTTTAAGTATAAGCGTATCGCCCGGCCGAACAATCTGCTTGAATTTCACCTTGTCAACTTTCAAGAAGTAAGTGTCGTAATTTTCAGGGTCGCTAATATTATTGAGCGCCAGAATACCACCGGTTTGGGCCAGAGCTTCAATCTGAAGCACACCCGGCATCACAGGGTTTCCGGGAAAGTGCCCCTGAAAAAATTGCTCATTGAAGGTCACGCTCTTGACGCCAACCACATGTGTATCGCTCAGTTCGATAATCTTGTCTACAAACAAGAAGGGGAACTTGTGCGGCAATACCTTTGTAATATGGTTGATATCGTAGATAGCCTCCTGCGATGGGTCATAATGCGGAATATCTGCAATATGCCTGTTTTTTCTTATATACTGCTTAATCTTACGTGCAAACTCCACATTAGAAGCATGGCCCGGCCTGCTTGCAATAACATGAGCGCGTATAGCATGACCTGCCAACGCGAGGTCTCCGACAACATCTAACAATTTATGACGAGCAGGCTCATTAGTAAAATGTAGTTGAACATTATTCAGGATACCTTCCTGCTTTACTTCTATTTTCTGCTTATTGAACACCTTAGCCATCCTTTCCAGCTCATCCGGTTCAACTACTTTATCCACAACAACGATGGCATTGCTCAGGTCTCCACCCTTAATCAGGTTGTTATCCAAGAGGTATTCCAACTCGTGCAAAAAACAAAAAGTACGACAGGGACCAATTTCCGTTTTAAATTCAGACATATGCTTCAAAGCAGCATGCTGCGTACCTAAAACGGGAGAGTTAAAGTCGATAAGTGCTGTAACCTGATACTCGCTAGACGGTAATGCCAGCATATCTACTTTCTTCACCGGATCGTAGTAGTGAATATTACTATCAATAGAATAAACAATCCTTTTGGCTTCCTGCGCCTCAATTCCCGCACTCTCGATAGCTTCCATAAAATGTTTGGAGCTGCCGTCCATAATAGGCACTTCAGGTCCATCCATTTCAATAAGTACATTATCTACCCCTAAACCGACCAAGGCTGCCATGGTGTGCTCAATAGTGCTTACTCTGGCACCATTATGCTCGATTGTCGTTCCACGAGAAGTGTCAACGACATAATCCACATCTGCTTTTACAATTGGTTTGTCGGGCAAATCAACTCTTCTGAATTTAATACCATGTCCGGGGTTCGCCGGCTTCATTGTCATGGTAACCTGCATTCCGGTATGAAGTCCTACACCCTGAAGCTCTACAGAGCCCTTCAGTGTATGCTGATTTTGGTGGTTTCCCACTTGTAGCGTACCTGCTTTTTTTTTGTCTGACATTATCGTTGTGTCTTCACTCACTTTTTATACTCCAGGTTTTGCGTGCTTAACAATGCTGTTAGTTCCTGTATTGTTTCTTCCAACTTCTGAATTCTTGATTGAAGTTCGGGCAAATTTCTAAAAATTGCCTGACTTTTCAACGAACTTTTATATTCAAATGCTGGAGTACCATTCAATGTACTGTTTTCGGCAGTTATTGATTTAGAAATACCGCTCTGCGCATTTATCCTTGTTCCATCGGCAATCTGAATATGCCCCACAATTCCTACCTGACCACCAATAATACAATTTTTTCCGATTTTTGTACTACCCGATATACCGGTTTGGGCCGCAATAACTGTATTTGCACCTATTTCTACATTGTGTGCTACCTGTATTAAGTTGTCTAACTTAACACCTTCACGAATAATAGTAGAACCCATGGTAGACCGATCGATAGTGGTATTAGCGCCAATCTCTACATCGTCTTCCATAATTACATTGCCTATCTGGGCAATCTTTTTATAAGTACCGTCTTTGAGCGGAGCAAAACCAAAACCATCTCCACCAATAATAGCTCCTGAGTGTATAACCACGCGCTTTCCTAACTGACAACCATGGTAAATCTTAACGCCGGAATATATTTTAGAACCTTCTCCTATCGATACGCTGTTGCCAATATAGGTACCGGGATAAATTTTCACCCCATCGGCTATCTCGACATCATCCCCGATGTAAGCAAAAGCACCGATATAGACGCCCTTTCCGATTTTAGCTGACGGAGATATGAAACTTGGCTCTTCTATGCCAACATTGCTGGTCCCCGAAATCATGCTGTCATATTGCTCTAAAAGATACGCAAAGCTGCTGTATGCATCTTTAACTCTGATAAGGGTAGCGTTTACGGACCCGCTCAATCCCAAGGAATCATTTACTATCACAACAGAGGCTGCAGAAGAGTACAGGTACTCTTCATACTTAGGATTGGACAGAAAACACAAGTCTCCTGCTTTCGCCTCTTCAATTTTAGCAATACCCTGAACCTTGACATCAGGATTACCCTCTAATCTACCTTGAATAAGGGTTGCTATTTGCTGTGCTGTAAATTGCATGCATTTATGAATTTCAACGTTTCTTACTTTAACACCACGACACCGTTAATAAGGCGTTTTTCACTTCACACTACGAGAAAAAGCACAATAATAACTACTGAACGTAACAAATATAGTTTTTATGTACCGCCCTCGCAAGCGCCTGATTAACCAGCGAATTATCAACTTCTGTAATATTCTTTACGCCTCCGCTTTTTGTTTCAATTTTAATAAAGTCGTCCACCACATTATACGTACTGTTAGAAGTTACTCCGCCAAATACATAATAGTCTATGAACTTGTTATCTATTCCTCTCTCGTCAATTATCGCCTGTTTCTTACTCTTCAAAATGCTTGCCAAAGATTCAGAACTGAGCAAAACTTTGTAAAGTTTCCTCAAAATAAGCATTTTACACAATTCAGAAAGTATTTTGTCGTCACTCTCCTGCCATATTTTAATCGCACAAACTACGTCTGAGTCATCTAACTTGCAAAATTCTTCTATGTGCTTCGGATCACTTATAAACTCTTCCTCTGTCAGATTCTTATGTAAAAAGTAGGATAAAGCCGGGGTTGCAAACAAAGAATTGCCTTCCTGAACCAGCTCCTTGGCTCTTTTTAAGATGTTGATCAACAGTAACTCAGAACTCAAAACTGTCTTATGCAGATATACCTGCCAATACATCAGTCGCCGAGCAATAATGAACTTTTCTACAGAATGGACTCCTTTTTCTTCCACCATCAATTGATTGTCCCGCACCGTAAGCATTTGAAGAATACGATCATAGCCTATAACCCCTTCTGACACACCTGTATAAAAACTATCACGATTCAGATAGTCCATTCTGTCTACGTCCAGCTGACTGGACACCAATTGATGCAAATACTGTGCATGGTAGGAACTATCAAACACCTGAATTGCTTCGTCAAGCATGCCGTTCATTTCCTCATTCATACGCTTCATAATCAACCGAGTAAGTGTTTCGTGAGAAATACCACCCACCAAAGAATGCTCCAAGGAATGTGAAAACGGACCATGCCCGATATCGTGCATCAAGGCTGCAATTCTGGCAGCCAAATATTCGCTTTTACTGATTTCGATGCCTTTAGCGCGCAACTCGTCCATAGCCTTTCCCGCCAAATGACAGGCACCTAAAGAATGGGCAAACCGAGTATGCATAGCTCCGGGGTAAACCAAATGCGCCATTCCCATTTGCTTAATTCTCCTCAAACGCTGAAACCACGGGTGGTCTATTATTTGCATCAATTCCTTTTCCGGGAATCGGATAAATCCGTAGACAGGGTCATTTACAATCTTTACTTTTACGCTCATTCGGGGTGCAAATTACCTTAAATTTCGCTATCGGTATAGCCTGAAATAGTTAAGAAGTTCGGTTATAGGACTAACCGCGACTCAGATATAAAATGGGCCGCCGGTATAGGCGACCCATCAATAAAACATTAGTTTAAATATTATTCATTACTGCTCCATCACAAAATGGAACACTTTCTGCCCTTCTTCTGTTCTTAATGTCAGTATGTACATACCATTGGCCAACGACTTGTCCATTTCTATCTTCGTATCTAATTCACCACGTTTAGCTCTTATTACGCCTTTGTATACTACCTGACCCAGCATATTAGTTATGTCTGCATTGATGTCGGCATCCTTAGCTATACCCATCGTTCCTTTTACCGTAAACGTTCCACGGTTAGGATTTGGTATTAGTCTGATATCGCTTGCTTTCATTCCCTGCGTACTGCTGCTTGCCAGCGGCGCTATTGAGATGAATACCCAGCCATGCGTACCTACATTTGCACATACACCGCTGCTTGTAACTACGCAGGTAATAGAGTCGTAGTCATTGAAGACTGCTGTGTATATATCTGACGTTGCACCCGGAATATCGTAGCCGTTACGCTTCCATTGATACTTAGGCGACGGGCCTGCTCCTGTTACCGATGTCAGCAATGTTACCGGTTTACCTTCTTCCACTACGAATCCGGGGTCTGGATAAACAGAGACATGTGGAATGATGATTGAGTCTACACTCATGTTCACCACGCCACTCATAACAGTGTCTGATAAGCGACAACGATAATTGCTCACCATCTCGCAGTATACTTCGTCCGCATTAACCGGTACATAAGTGTAGGTGTCTCCTGTGCCAACCACACTACCATTTATCAACCACCTGTATGTTGGTGCTGTACCGCCGTACATCGGAGTTGCTGTAAAGGTTGTCGGGTTAAACTGACATACTGTATCGTTCGGTGTCACCAATACGCTTGCGACCGGCACCTCGTTTGGTAGCACTGTCAGCACTTTGGTTGCTGTTGCAGTTGGAACGGATGCGCACTCAGCACTACCCGTCATAACCACAGACACTACATCTCCATTGGCAGGTACAAAGCTGTAGCTGCTTGTTGTGCTAACGTTTACGCCGTTTACCTTCCACAAGTAGGCTGGTGTTGGCCCTTCATTCGTTGCTATCGGCGTTATCAATACCGGTTGACCGGGACATAGACTATCGTACGGAGTAGTGCCGACAGCTACCGATGGCGTTACCAGTGGCCTGATGATGACCGTTGCTGTACCCCTCATATCCTTCGTACAACTGCTCGTTACATTGGTGGCCTGCACACTATACACCCCAGCTGCTGTATGCAATCCGAAGCTAATGGGCGACCCGGTACCTGAGCGGTAACCAGTGGCTGTAGCACCGTGATACAGAACATAGCTAACACCCGGCTGTGAACCACTCAAGCCAATATCTACTCCTGTACCACCTGCGCAATACTTACCCGTATCAGTCACCGTAACATCAAACACCGTAGGTAATGGCTGTACTGTAACTTCTCTTGTTGCCTGACAACCCGTTGTAGGTAGTCGATAGCTGATAACGGTAGTTCCCAATGATACCGAAGTCAACACTCCGGTTGCAGCACCGATCGTAGCCACCGATGTGGTTCCGCTGTACCAAACACCACCGGGCAATGTATCGGTAAATGTATTAGAAGAGCCAATACAAATGTGTGGGTTACCCTGTATAGGGTAAGGAGTCTGATTCACGGTAATTGGCTTGGTACGCATACAGCCGGTACCACCGATTGCATAAGTAATATTTACCGTGCCCGCATTTTCGCCCAAAACCACACCGGACGTTAAGCCTATAGTAGCAATATGCGTATCAGGGCTAACCCATGTTCCGTCTGTTGATGTTGTAAACAATACTATTGTAGCATCCTCACACACCTGATCCGGGCCGGTGATTACACCCGGAAGTGGGTTAACCGTAATCGTATGTACATTGAAGCAACCGGTACCTACAGAGTAGGTAACAACTGCAGTACCTGCTGATACACCTACAACGACACCCGTAGCAGGATCAATAGTAGCACGGGTATTGCTGATGCTCCAAATACCACCGGCAACAGGGTTGGTCATAACTGTCGTATCGTTCACACAAACAGTAGGCGCTCCGCTTATAACTGATGGAAGTGTAATGACGGTTACTTCCGCCGTTGCATTACAACCGGAACCCAGAGTATAGGTAACAGGTATCACACCCGCGCGGATACCACTTACAACACCGGTAGCACTATTAATAGAGCCGTATGAAGCTCCTGACGCTCCGGCAGTCCAATATCCTCCTGCAGGACCGCTATGCAAATTGGTTGCAAAACCTGCACAAACACCCAACGAACCTGTAATAGGGTCAGGGTTTGCATTAATGGTCATCGGGAAGGTTATCTGACAACTTGTTGGCAAAACATATGAAATGACCACATTGCCTGGAGCAACACCCGTAACAACACCGGAAGCATCGACAGTAGCGATAGCAGTATCGCTGCTCATCCAGCTACCGCCCGGTGTAGGGTTAGTGAGCGTCGTACTCCCGTCAACACAAATATCCGTGAGGCCTGAAATAGCAGACGGAAGCGGATTAACGGTAACATTCTGTGTTTTCAAACAACTGGTTGGAAGCGTGTACGTAATAGTTGCTGTACCTGCGTAGACACCTGTCAACACGCCTGTACTTGCATCAATACTCGCCAAAGAAGGATTCGAACTACTCCATGCTCCTCCTGTATAACTGTCATATAATGTGATTGTCAGCCCTTCGCATACTTGCGGCGTTCCGGTAATGTCATCCGGAAGTGGATTAACGGTAACTACCACACTTGAATTACAACCTGACCCCAGAGAATAACGAATAGTCGCTGTCAATCCTGTTGCACCACCGTCGACTCCACAGTATACTCCGGTTGCCGGGTCAATGGTTGCAATGGATACATTGTCACTGCTCCATGTGCCGCCGGGAGTAATATTAGTAAGGGTCTGACAAAGACCGAGACATACCTCTCTCGGACCGGCATTACCTGATGGTATCGGGTTAACGGTTATATTCTTAACGGAAGAACAACCTGTTGAGAGAACATAAGTTATATCAACGTTGCCGTCTACAAGGGCATCTACATATCCTGCACTTACATCTACAGGCATGATAGCCGTATTACTACTGCTCCACACACCACCACCGATGGTATTGTAAAGTGTATCGTGTTGGCCCACGCACATCGTGTTGGGTCCGGTAATGGGATATGGTGCCAGAATCAAAAATACGCTCTTTGACGTGCTACAACCCGTAGGCAGCGTATAAATAATATCGGTAGTGTCTACATGCTCGCCATACACAACTCCCCCAACGGAATCTACAATACTTATTATTGTATCATTGGCGCTCGACCAAATACCGCCCGGCGTTGCATTCATATAAGTAGCCGTACTAAAGTTACAGAAGGCATCGCTTCCCGTAATAGGCCCCGGTAACGGATTGACTGTCACCTGCACACTACGGGTACATCCGGTCACAGGAAGTGTGTACATAACATCAGCCGTTCCGACTACTAATCCGCTTACCAGCCCGGTATCATTTATCGGTGCAATAAGGGTATCACTACTGCTCCATGTACCACCGCTGCTAGTTGTAGATAATAATGAAGTAAACCCGATACAAACGCCGGGATTACCTGTTATAGGCGCCGGCTGTGGATTTATTGTAATTGCTCTCGTTGTTTTGCAACCAATTCCCTGAGTATAGGTTATTGTAGCGACACCTGCGTTATTGCCGAAGACCGCACCCGAGGTAGGGTCAACGGTAACAAACGAACCGGAGCCACTCCACGTACCACCCGCCGGCGTACTGCTCAGCATAACAGAAGATTGTTCACACACTTCTGTCGGACCGGCAATAGCTGTTGGCAATGCATGTACCGTTACCATCTTAACCTGATAACAACCAGTAGGTATCGTATAGCTGATGTACGCCGTTCCGGCTGCTATGCCTGTAACTATGCCGGTGGTTGGCGCAACCGTTGCCGTAGCCACATCGCTACTTGTCCAGGTACCACCAGGGCTTGCGTTGCTAAGCGTAATTGTCTGTCCGACACATACATTATCGGCAGGACCGGTAACAGGCAATGGCGGTGTATTTACCGATACTACCGCCGTTGTGTAACAACTTGTTCCCAATTGGTAAGTAATTGTGGCAGTAGAGCCTGCCGTAACACCCGTTACAACGCCTGATGATGCATCTACAGAAGCATTGCCGGGCATGCTGCTTGTCCATGTACCGCCTGTCGGAGTGCTACTCAATGGAGTGGTTAGTCCGACACACGCCTGAAGGACCCCGGTAATTGAAGTCGGGAGACCGTTTACTGTAACTGTTTCGGTAACCCTGCAACCGGTAGGTAGCGTATAGCTGATCAATGAAGTACCCGCATTAATTCCGGACACAACTCCCGTAACACTTCCAATCGTAGCCGTCGAAGTTGTTGCGGACGTCCAGGTACCGCCGGTTGTCGAGCTGCTTAAAGTTTCTGAGTTTCCTTCGCACATCACGGCAGTTCCCGTTATAGCGCCGGGAAGTGGGTTGACCGTTACTTCTCTTGTATTGAAACAACCGGTACCAACCGTATAAGTTACTGTTGCCGTTCCAGAGACCACTGCCGCAGTTACTACCCCTGTAGTCAACCCTATCGAAGCAGTAGCCGGAGCACTTGACGTCCATGTTCCGCCGGCAGGTGTACAATTGAGGGTTGTTGTTCCACTTTCACAAACATTGGCGTTGCCGGTAATAAAGCCCGGCAAGCTGAGAACGGTTACTGTTCTTGTTGTGTAACAGCCTGTAGGTAGCGTATATGTGACTGTGGTTGTACCGTTTGTCAAACCTGTTACCACTCCACCACTATTAATCGTTCCTACAGCCGGTGTGCTGCTGCTCCATGCACCACCGGTAGACGTGGTACTCAAAGTTGTGTTTTGACCAACACATACATTTGAAGTACCGGATATCGCAGCCGGCAACGGATTGACCGTTGCTATAGAGGTGCGACTACATCCTGTTGGCAATGTATAGATAATTGATGCTGTTCCGGCCGAAATTCCGTTCATGACGCCGGAGCCCAAAGAAATTGTAGCAATACCTGTTGACAGGCTAGACCAGGTACCGCCGGAAGGTGCTCCGGAAAGTGTGCTGCTGCCACCCTCACAAACCTGAAGAGAGCCACCGATTCCCGTTGGCAAACCACTTACCAATACTGTCGTTGTTCGATAACAGCCGGAGGGCAACGTATAAGATATTATCACCGTACCCGGTAGCACGCCTGTTACAACCCCCGTCGTAAAGCCCACAGAAGCATTACCATTGCTGGCGCTCCATGTACCGCCCGGAGTGGTTGAAGACAATGTTATCGTTGACCCTACGCAAACGTTCGTACCACCGGTAACCGGGGCCGGTAACGGGTTAACCGTCAATGTCTCTGTTGTCCGACAACCTGAAGGTAGTGTGTACGAAACAGTGGTAGTACCTGATGATAACGTAGTAACATTACCCGTACCTACGCCAACTGTTGCAACTGCAACATCGCTGCTGAACCATACGCCACCGCCCGGCGATGATGTAAGCGTAGTAGCACTTCCCTGGCAAAGGGAGAATGTTCCACCAATGGCGCCCGGCAAAGGATTTACGGTTACATCCTTAGTGCTGATACATCCCGAACCAAGAGAATAAGTTATCGAAGTGGTACCTGCGTTATTGCCGGTCAACACTCCTGTGCTAACATCAATCGTACCAACTATCGGAACGCTACTGGTCCATGAGCCTCCAACCGCACTATTCGTCAACGTAATATTATTACCTACACAAACCTCATCCGGACCACCTATGGCACCCGGAATCGCATTGACTGTAACGACTGCCGTTGTAGAACAGCCGGAAACTGTGTAACTAATTGTCGATGTTCCCGCTGAGACCCCACCAATAAGACCAGGGCTCAACACACTGGCTACGGTTGTCGTACCGGAAACCCATGTACCCCCCGGCGTAGTACTAGCCAACGTAGTAGTGAAGCCGACACATAAACCAAGGCTACCCGTGATAGCCGCAGGCCCTGCATTAACAGTTACTGTGGTTGTTGTAAAACATCCGGTGCCCAACACATAACTAACAGTTGTCGTACCTGCTGACATTCCGGTTAAAACGCCGGAAGCAGAGATAGTACCGACGGCAAGATTGGAGCTACTCCAGGTACCGGACGGCGTCGCATCCATCAGGGCAATATCATTGCCCGAACAAACTACGGTTGGTCCGCTAATAGCAGAAGGTGGTGTGTTCACCGTTACCACAGTAGTAGTGGTGCATCCGGCAGAAGAAGTATAAGTGATAGTAGCAGTACCCCCCATAACACCAGTCACGACGCCACTTGTTGAGCCCACTGTCGCTATCCCTGACGATGACGAACTCCACGTGCCGCCGCCGGTAGCACTACTTAATGTCGTGTTACCACCCTGACACATCGAGAGTGTACCGGTAATAGTTGCCGGCAGAGGATTAACCGTTATACTTTTTGTTGTGATACAACCGGAAGGTGTCGTATATGTAATAGTATCTACTCCGGAAGACACACCCGTCACAATGCCTGACCCTACCCCAATTGTTGCAATAGCGCTACTGCTACTGCTCCAGGTACCACCCGTTATCGGGTGACTTAAGGTAAAGGTCAATCCCTGACAAACAGTTGAATCCCCGACAATGGGAGCCGGAGCGGCAGTAACAGTAATAATTTTTGTTGCGTTACACCCTGCACTCAGGGAATAAGTTATTGTTGTTGTACCAGAAGACACACCACAAGTGACACCGGTTGTGGAACCTACTGTCCCGACAGCAGTATTGCTGCTGCTCCAGGTGCCGCCGGCAGTACTATTGGTAAGTGTAATACACGAGCCCGGGCATATTGTAGATGGTCCGACTATAGCAGTTGGAGAAGAAACAACCGTCAAGGTAGTTGCTATAGAACATCCGGCAACACGATAACTTATAGTTGTCGTACCAATTGAAACACCACACGCCACACCGGTTATAACACCAACAGTGGCAACTGAGGGAGAACTACTTGTCCACAAACCTCCGGGTGTAGTGCTTGACAATGTTGTACAGGCGCCCACACATACACTTGCCGACCCCGTTATAGGATCCGGAAGCGGGTTAACGGATACTACGGATGTAACAAAACAACCACTACCCATGTCATACGTAATAGTCGCTGTACCGACAGACATACCAGTCACAACTCCTGTAGTTGAACCAACCGTTGCCGTCGTGACGTCACTACTGCTCCACGTACCACCAGGGAGGGAGTTTGACAATGTAGTTGTAGCCCCAAGACAGGCCACAAGAATTCCTGAAATGGCAGCAGGTGTAGGGGTAACAGTCACTACAGTAAAAGAACTACACCCTGATACAGTATAAAAAATGGTAGCGGTACCTGCGGTACCCCCCGTTACTATGCCTGATGTGCTTCCGACCGTAGCCACTGTGGGATTGTCACTACTCCATGTGCCACCGGGACTACTGCTGGATAATGTTGTAGTATAACCGGTACAGACTGACGTAGAGCCGGTTATCGATGCAACCGAAGGGTTTACTGTGATACTTGCAGTGTCAGACGCCGTACAACCAAAGCTGTTAGTAACCGTTGCGACATAATTATAGACTGTCGCGGTAGTGACGGTTGTCGGGTGCACGTAAACTGTCGTTGTCGAACTGCCCGTATAGGGAGTTGTAAAGCTTCCGTCGAGAAAGAGGTCTGTGGCAGGAGACCACGTGGATGCTACAGAAGAGGTAAGCGTAAGGCTGCCACCGTTACACATAGATGTTGTTGCAGGGGTGATTACCGGCGGTGCCGGTGTCGGGTTCAATGTTACGGTAGTAGATGCTGTAGTTGTACAGGTACCGTTAGTTGCTGCAAATACATAAATTCCTGTCATACCGGAAGTCATGCCAGTAAGTGTTGGAGAAAGCTCGGTTGACGTGAAGCCCGCCGGGCCGGTCCAGGAATAAGACGAACCCGTGGTAGTACCTGTCAGCGTGATGCTACCTCCGGGACATGCAGGACCATCGTTTGAAGCCGTAGCCGGCACATCGCATTGCGACCACCGCATTATCGTTCCAGAATCAGGCACCGTAGAGTGACTAGCGTACCAAGACCCGGCTGTCGCAGTAGCATAACCCGGGTTTACAGTCTTGTAATCAGAAGTACCATTCGAAATTCCGATTGTTGCGGTTAAACTTGCTAAAGTCTTTGGTCCGTACCAGTACTCAATAATATTTGTCCCTTCGTATAGCTTTACTTGAAAAGTACATCTACCGGTTCCGGATGTCCACGGAGAAGGATTCCCTTTCCAATTCGTATACTGAATGGTAAAAATGCGGTTTGGTGACGTCCCCGTGGTTTGGTAATACGCGTTACTGCCGGAACCGGACATATCATCCCAGAACATCATTAATACACCAACACCCGGAATACTGCCCGGTGTATTCGTATATGTAGCAGATGCGGAATTTGCTAGTGAAAGCCAACAGTGATTACTTGCAGAAAGCTGTGTATAACTTGTTCCGCAATAAACAAACGTAAACCCAATCGGAATAAACCGTGTAGTTCTATCCAGCACAGAGGCTCCCAACGGAGTTCCGCCGCCAACAATTGTTCCAGTACTAGATATATCAGCAAATGCTCCCGATAGAAGTGTATAGTTGTATGTGGATGTCTGCGCCGATGCCCTCGATAGAAAAGCCACAGCCAGCAATACCAGCATTTTACGTAGGATAAAAGTATTCATATATAATTATTACATTTTCAAAAACAACCGCAGTTAAAGTCTAACTGATAAATATATGTATATTTCTTCTTTTCAACAAGTTTTCGGTTTGAGGTTTCAAATCCTAGTAACCAACAGTTAATTTCGCTGCTTTATTCTTGTATTTTGGCGTAGAATCAACAGTAAAAGTTAGGAATATAATAAATATTTTTTACATCAATACAATTCGTTTGACGCTTTAATCCTTCGGGAAACACTGCAAGAAAAACATTATAGCGGCGCAACAATTCGTACGTAAATTGCGCAACTACTATAATTGAAACTATTAATGGAGTATAAAGATTACTACAAGGTTCTGGACGTCAACAAAACTTCTTCGCAGGATGAAATAAAGAAGGCTTATCGCAAACTTGCTGTCAAATACCACCCGGATAAAAACCCGGGCAACCCAACAGCTGAAGAACGCTTTAAAGACCTGAATGAGGCATATGACGTATTGTCAGACCCTTCAAAAAGGCAGAAATACGACAACCTTGGTAGCGATTGGCAACAATACTCAGCACGGGGTTCTTCCTATCACTACCGCAGAAGGCGAAGAAACGAGAGCAGTCACTTCTCTGACTTTTTTGAATCTTTTTTCGGGTATGAAGAACCCTCTTTCCGTCGACGACCAACCAAGGGTCAGGATTATTCAGCACAAGCAACCATAACACTTGAAGAGGCATTTTCAGGAACATCCAGGCGACTGAACCTAAACGGCACCAGGCTAAATCTGAATCTGAAACCCGGCATTGTAGACGGACAGGTACTAAAAATGTCGGGTCGTGGGGCACCAGGCGGAGGAGGAGGCCCGGCCGGCGATTTGTATGTAACGATTAACGTTGGAAAACACAATAAATTTACCAGAAAAGGAAATGACTTATATGGAGACGAGCCATTGGACGCACTTACTGCAATTGTGGGCGGTAGCCTGACGGTGCACTCAATTAGCAAATCTGCCAATATTACGGTGCCGGAGGGAACCGACAGTAATAAAACATTCAGACTAAAAGGAATGGGCATGCCGGATTATAACAATCCGGCAATGAGAGGCGATTATTACGCAAAACTGGTGATAAAAGTCCCCAAAAACCTGCCTGAAATAGACAAAACAATTCTTCGAAACCTTAGAATAAAGATGGACAATCAGTCCTGATTGCATAAAATCAGGACGACGGTTAGAAAACGTACATAATCCTGAAGCTGAACAAATTGTTTAGTTGACCGGTGGTTCCATAACCGTACCCTTCCGGAACCCGGTCTATCGGACGAATCGAAACCAATGAATACTGAAAACGCACATTTGCAATAAAGTTGCCATACAGCGTTCTGCTTACTCCAATAATGCCGCACACGTCTGAATTCCCAAACCGGTTCTTTTCTTCATCAATTACTACCGACGGAGTAGCAACAATCCATTCTTTAGTGCGTATCAATCGCGAATAAGAAACACCTCCCTCAAATGTCACAGCCTTCAACCGATACTGTAATGTAACCGGGACAGATACATAATCCAACCCGATGTGACAACGAGCAATATAGGTGCCGGCATACAGCGACTCTACCATTGCATCGCCAATACTTCCCTTCTGATCATACAACAACTCAATATCTGCTGACAATTTCTCTTTAAGATTAGCCCTTACAAAGAAGCCCGCAACCAACCCCGGCTTGGTATAACCGAAATACAAATCGCCGTCTACCTGAGCCAGATTCAAGCCTGCAACTATTCCACCGGAAAAAGCATCTCCCTCACTTTCATAATAGTTGCTCTGCCCCTTTGCCATACCACCGCAGGCAAACAGAAAAGTCGCCAATAATAATCGGAATGAAACCATATACGCACAAAAGTAAAACATTGAAGCTCGTGCACCCAATACCCGATCTACAATCAAGATTTCTTCACGCGCGGTTTCTTAACACTGGCAGCGATCATTTCGTAAGAATTGTCTATCTGCTCCCGCAACATTTTATTTGTTAACTGCCCGTCTGAAAACACAGTATTCCAGTGCTTCTTGTTCATATGATAACCCGGTGTCACGCTCGAAAACTCCTCCCGCAGAGAAATAGCAGTTTCAGGGTCACATTTCACATTGAAACGTACCGGATTTGCAGAAAGGCTCATCAACAGAAACATTTTCCCTTTCACCTTAAAAACCAGGGTGTCTTCATTAAACGGGAATCCCTCTTCTACATCCGGTTTCGAAAGGCAATATTCTCTGATTTCTTCGATATTCATTAATATCAGATTAAACAGTCATCAATAGACAGAAAATTCGGCTACAGTTCCTTCCTTAGCCGCGCAACCGGTATGTTTAGCTGCTCTCTGTATTTAGCTACTGTACGCCTGGCAATTCCATAGCCTTTTTCCAGCAACATTTCAGTGAGGTGTTCGTCTGACAATGGCTTCCGCTTATTCTCGGCATTTATCAGCTCATGGAGAATCATTTTCACCTCTCTTGTCGATACTTCTTCGCCACTCTCGGTATGCAATGCTTCAGAGAAAAAATATTTAAGAATATAGGTTCCGTATTCTGTCTGCACGTACTTACTATTTGCTACACGAGAAACGGTAGATATATCGAGGTTAGTCAACTGCGCAATATCCTTAAGTATCATCGGGCGCAACATCGACTCATCCCCTGTCTGAAAAAAGCCACTCTGGAAATCCATTATAGCCTGCATAGTATGCAATAGTGTGTGTTGGCGTTGTTTTATGGCATCAATGAACCACTTGGCAGAATCCAGCTTTTGCTTTATAAACATCACCGTTTCTTTCTGGCGTTTGTTCTTTTTTTCGCTTCTGTCATATGCCTGCATCATTTCTTTATAGCCTTGAGAAATGCGCAACTCCGGTGCATTCTTAGAATTGAGCGTCAATTCCAGCACGCCATTATTGTTAAAGACAAAAAAGTCGGGCAGTATGTAACTCTCTGCCTGGCTCACCACCGCAAAAGCGCCACCTGGTTTGGGGGTTAGTTTAATGATGGTGTTTATTACCTTCTTAAAGTCTTCATCATTTAAATCCAGATGCTTCTGAATTTTGTCATAGTGCTTTTTTGTAAACTCCTCAAAATAGTCTTCAAGCACTCTGATTGCATCCAATACCGGTTTTGTCTCCGGAATCCTTTTTAACTGTAGCACCAGACACTCCTGCAATGTCCATACACAAATACCCGGCGGGTCAAACTGCTGTATTTGCAATATCAATCCCTTTATCTCTTCGGGTGTAGTGCTTATGTTTTGCCCGAACGCCAAATCATCGGCAATGGAGGTTACTTCCCTTCTCAGGTATCCATCATCATCAAGACTACCGATAATTTGCTCCGCTATCTTTTGCTTTCGTTCGTCAAGTTCCAGCATCCCCAACTGATCCAGCACATACTCATGAAAACTGGTTTCTACGCGGGCAGGTGTCACCATCTGCTTATCATCGCCCCCGCCACCATAATAGTCATCTGCATGGTCATAGCCTCCGCCATCATCGTCTTCCCTTTTCAAAAAATCATCCAGATCAACTTTCTCCGCAGTATCATTGCTTAACTCTACATCGTCAACAGAATCATCGTCGTTTCCGGAGTCGTTTAAATCATAAATATCGTCTGAGCCAGCACTATCCGCACCCGTTTCCAATGCAGGGTTTTCTTCCAGCTCTTCTTTTATACGCTCTTCCAGGTTTGCAGTAGGAATCTGTAGCAACTTCATCAATTGAATCTGTTGCGGAGATAGTTTCTGCAATAACTTCTGCTGGTTCGACTGTCTTAACATAACTTATTAATTAATAGGGTGTAAGCCAAGAATTCATAAAAACGACTACAAATTAAATGTACACCCAAAATAAGAACTTTCTTCAAATTAGCCATCTGCAATACTAATCGGGCTACTGATGCACCTCACAAATTTAAAGTATTATCCAACACTTTACTCCCATTCTTGAAAAGCCGGGCATCATCCTAAAATTAATATTTTGGTTTGTTAAAGAACTTCTTTTCTTAGAACTAATATTGTATATTGTCGTTGTAAACTAACCCGATTACGGGCATGAGTAAAAAACCATACATATCTCCTTCCTTTTCCTACGTCCCTCTCGAAGAGACGTTGCAAATTGCATCGAAAAGAAAAAAGCTCTTCATCGGAATACCGAAAGAATCTGAGTTTCAGGAAAATCGCGTACCGCTAACGCCCGAAGCGGTGTCTGTGTTGGTAAACGATGGGCACACCGTAGCAGTTGAACACGGGGCAGGTGACGGCTCATTTTATTTCGATAACGATTATAGCGAAGCCGGTGCACGTATTGTTTACGAAAAAGAAGAATTATACAAGGCGACCACAATAATCAAATCGGCACCAATAACCGAGCGGGAGGTAGCTATGCTGCAAACCAATCAGGTTGTTATTTCCCCGATTCACCTTCCGGTGATGAAAAAGGAAATCCTGGACCAAATGCTGGCAAAACGAATCATTGCTATTGCATTTGATTCTATAAAAGACGATGCGGGCACTTACCCGATCGTTCGTTCCATGAGTGAGATTGCCGGCAATTATGCCATATTGGTGGCTGCCAGATATCTGGGCAATGCAGACAGCGGAAAAGGTGTTTTACTCGGTGGCATCTCAGGCGTACCACCGGCAAGAGTACTAATTATCGGCGCAGGAGTAGTTGGAGAATTCGCTGCGCGAGCTGCTTTCGGCCTGGGTGCTTCTGTCAAAATTTTCGACAACTCGGTTTACAGGCTGATGCGGCTTCAAAACAACATTGGTGTCCGGTGCTTTACTTCCGTTCTTGAGCCTGCAACACTGGCGGAGGAACTGCGTAATGCGGATGTGGCAATAGGTGCTGTGAAACCTGTAAACGGTATCACACCAATGATAGTGACGGAGCAAATGGTCAGTGACATGAAACCCGGCTCTGTAATAATTGATGTAAGTATGGATAGAGGTGGCTGCTTCGAAACGTCGCAACTTACCTCTCACGAAAAACCAACATTTAAGAAATACAACGTAATACACTATTGTGTTCCTAATATAGCATCGGCAGTATCTCGTACCGCCTCACGCGCAATCAGCAATGTACTGATGCCTATTATGCAACAAAGCGCCGACACCGGCGGGATAGAAGGGATTGTTCTCTCTAAAAGCGGCATTAGGCGCGGCGTATATGTCTATAAAGGGTGTGTTACAAATGCGGCAATTGCTCACAGATACGGGTTCAAGTACACAGACCTCGATTTATTATTGTCGTCACAAAGCTGATTTATTTTTTCGTTCGTAAATACCACTATGCCAAACAACCGAATGAACAAAACTATTGCCGGCTATCACCTCCTGATGATTCTTTCTGCGGTCGACTTCAGAATGAATACCAAGGCGGATATGGTCATACGTCGGTATTTGGTAGAGGAATTTCCGTTTAATGTAAACATTGACAAACAAATGGAGGCCATTAGCAGGCTCGTTCCGGATGAGTGGGAAGGCCACTTTCGTAAAGCCATGGACGACTTCTTTGATGATGCTACCGAAGAAGAACGTAAAAAACTGATAAAGTTCGCTATTCAACTCGCCAAGGCAGACAATGTAATTACCCCTAAAGAGAATTACTATCTGAATTTACTGTTTGAGCATTGGGAAGATTTATAAACCGCCCATAAACTACGCCCGCTCTGCGACTAGCTCAGCCAAATCTGCAGCAACATTACTACCCATCGCCACACCCATACCTCCAAGACGGAAGGCGCCAAATATCCTTTCACTAACGGCCTTAACTATTGGTTGCTTCGTTTCTCCAAACGCCATAACACCCGACCATCGCTGTGATATTTTATACCTGCAACCCTGTAGTATAACCTCTCTTAGTTTCTGTTCTAAGTCTGCCTGAATAAGCTCGCTTAGCGACATATCCGTTGTTTGCTCCCCTCCGAAGTCAAGGTTTCTCCCGCCACCCAGCAGCACTCTGCCATCTATCTCCCGGAAATAATAATACCCTTTATCAAAATGAAAGACCCCTTTGAACCGAAGTCCTTCAACCGGTTCCGTCACCAATACCTGCCCTCTGCCCGGTACAATATCTTCGTCAGGCAATAAAGCCTTCGTATATGCATTGGTGCAGATACTCAGATGCTCGCAGGTCAGTTTCAAATCGTCGCCAATCAGGGCAGATTTCACTAAAACATCAACACCCGACGCACGCTCTTCAAATCGGCTTACGGCTGCGCCTGTCCTTATTTCCACACCCTTGCTTTGTGCCATACCTATTAACGCGCGCATCATGAAGCCGGTATCTATTGAGCCCTCACACAGGTTCTCAATCATGGCCGCAGCATAACTTCCTCCAAAGCCAAATTGCTGCATTGATGTTGAATCGACAGAAAAAGCAGGGCCACCTACGACCGGGCTAAGCAAGTCATTCAAATAGTCGAGCCGTTCAATGGCATAAAGCTCCTGATTGCCTATCAATTCAAAACTTCCCTCTGCCTTATAGCGTATCGCGTCATCGCCTAACCTTTCTCTTAACTTTTGCAGACCACTTTTGCGGGCGGCAAACAGCGTTAGCACCTCTGTTTCCGTCATGGTCTCCAGGTCGTCCAGAATTTCTGTTGCACTACCCATGCAAGCAAACCCTGCATTCTTTGTGCTGGCACCGGTAGGCAGCAAGCCTCGCTCCAGAACAAGGATGCGCCAATCAGGAAACCTATCCTTCAATTCTACTGCATGGCTCAGCCCTGTAATGCCGGAACCAATAATAACATGATTGTAATGAGAAAAACTTTGCTGCTCCCAATAACTCAGCATATGTTACATTTTATGAAGAAACCCTAGTATTTCATTAGCTTCAAGACTTGTTGATGCTCCCCGGAGACTGCTTTAAGAATATACATACCCGATGGCAAATCAGGCACAGTCATCGTTATCACAGGGTTATATCCCTTATAAACATATGAGGTCAAATTGGCAACTACCTTACCGGTAATATCTGTAAGGCAGAACACCACGGTCTCTTCTGTATCTGCCGACACAACCAGTGAAATCTTCTGCCCAACGAACGTATTGGGAGTAGCTACCACCCACCCCTCAGGTGCAAACAAATCGGGATGCTCCGGCACTTCCAATAAGCGTTGCCGCGCACAGTTAAAATCGGGTATACCGTAGCCCTGATGTGCCCCCGGCATTTCGTATGAGTCGGCACACATTCTTATAGCCTGTTTTATTTCGTGAGGCGTTGCAGATGGGTACGACTGCCACAAACAAGCAGCCCAACCCGCAATTTGCGGCGTTGCAAACGATGTGCCATTCTGATTGACGTAAGCACCAGACCCCAAGAACAATGCTGCGCCCTGTCCCATTCCACACACATCGGGCTTTATGTGGCCTGCAGCATTCGGACCATAACCACTATTCGCTGCTACAACACCACCATAATCAACAGAGCCAATTGTTAGCGCACTGTCCGCATCACCGGGTGTGAGTATCATATTCCAGCCACCGCCACCCTCATTGCCGGCGGTAGCAACAAACAACATGCCTTTTCTTGTAGCCATGTTTGCTGCCTGTGCAGCAACGGTAGTCTTACCGTCAAAATCTGTGGCAAAATCAAAATTTTCTGCCGGGTTATCGAATGTATTATAACCCAACGAGGTCGTAATAATATCTGCTCCTATACTATCTGCACGTTCTGCTGCAAAAAGCATATTTACCAACTCTATCGGCTGTTCTGAATTGCCATCTTCGGTAACATACAGCGCGTATGACGCAAGTGGCGCAGCGCCCACATATGTATTGGGTATGTAGCCGGCCATTGTAGAAAGTACCTTCGCACCGTGCGAATCGAAGCTGAACACAAAATCGGTAGCCAAATTAAAGTTATACTTGTCTACCACCCGGCCGGCATCCCACATACTTGTGAAGCCGGGATGCGTGTTTGCATCCAGAAACCCTGCGTCTAAAACTGCTATTAACTTGCCGCTACCGGTATAGCCGTCATCATGCAGGTAGTGCCCGTTTACCCGCGCAGTCTGGTTCCATGTATTGCCATAGTAACTAGCACCTGATGTTTTTTTGGGCATCGGTTCCAGCTCGGCTCCCGTGCGTCCCGGCTTATGCAGGCTGTCGATATAAAACGCTGAAAACTCTATGCTTTTTACAAAAGGTTTATCGTCGAGCGTGTGAATTGTTGCTGAGTCCGATAACAGCACCACACAAAAATTGAACCAACGAGAAGTCCCGTGCAATTTGCCGCCGGTATTTGTGAGCACACTATCTATGTACGCTGCATCTACCGGCAAGTCGGTGCTATCTATCGCGATGCTTTGGGTTGTTCGTCTATCTACGGCACGGGAAGAAAGGTAAGAAAGCGGAGCAGAGAGCGCGTAAGGAGTGTTGTTTTTATCGGTAAATCGCACGATGTACGCGTACTGTATTGCCGAAAGGTTTTCGCTCACCAGTAAGGCAGCAATAAAAAATATTACTCCATAGCTTCTGCACATATCAGTTCATCAATTGTAGTCGATCGCCTGCATCACTACAGAGTAACCATTCACGCATTGCGAATTGTTCCCTTTGTAGGTCCAGTGTGTCAACTCACGGTATACCAGCCCGACATTATACGCATATACCGCTTTCGAAAATGTACGATGAGCATCCACCATAGAGTCTACGCTTGGATAATTGACTGACTCATCGTTTTCTAATACAGTTACGGTATTGTCAAAGTTGACATAACCCGTGTTATAAGATTTATGGTAGTCTCTGTATTGATAGTTCCAATCTTTAAGAAATGCAAAATCAGCATCGTTTACAGGAGCATTCTCATTGCCCTTCCAACTAAAGCCTTCCTCAATCGGGAACATCAGCTTCACAAATTTTACATTGTCCTGCGTCCAGTTAAGGCCTGTCTCTGTCGGATTCAGGATAATCACATTTACCGGCTTCCAAATACCACCTTCATAAGGTCTGCTGAATACGTCAAGAATATAAGAAAGTTTATTTTTGAAGTTCTTTCTGTCTGTAAATGTATCCGTTACCACATACTTCATCTGCGAGCGGACACGATACTGAGTACAAGTAGCTTCGTTGTAATATATTGAGTCTACAGCAAAGGTAACCGACCGACCAAAAGTTAGCGGAAAGTAGTTGCGTGTGGCATCCGTATTATCGTCTGTGTGTTTTTTGCAGGAGATAAAAGAGGCAGTACAAACCACTGCCAACAACAAAAACGTATAAATCTTCTTTGTCATAAGATTTCGCAAGATAAATATTTCAGGTAAATATAAGGAAAGAAACGGAAATGCCGTGAATATTTAGACGAATTGCCGTTCCGAAGAAACATAAGTTACAATTAAGCAATCATGCCCACCATATCGAACCGCCCCGCTCAAAAGTAGAGCGCCCTAATCCTCTTTTATTGTACATTTGCAATAAATATATACTATGTCGACAATTACTGGTACAAACGTCACCATTATGGTGGCTGACATGGACAGAGCAATTTCCTTCTACGAAAGCATCGGAGTTAAACTTCAACAGCGTTGGGAAAACCATTACGCCATGATGACAACAGCCGGACTAACTATTGGTATCCACCCATCCGGCAGCGACAATACGTCGTCGGGTACTCTTTCCATTGGCTTTATGATCGACTCAATTGATGCAACACAAAAGCTGCTCCAGGACAACAATATTTCATTTAGTAAAGAAGACGATGGCAAGTCAGGGATATATCTACATTTCAAAGACCCTGACGGCACCATTCTTTACTTTGTGAAACCAATGTGGTAAAACATGGGGCAATTGGTTGCCGGTTTGTAGCACTATAGTACCGTCCACCAAATATATCTGGCAGCCATCTTATCGCCCCATCTCTTAAAACTACCATAAACACCTTCGTACAACTCCTTCTCTGTTACCTTCTTCCCCTTTTCCGACATTTCAAAGTCGGTTGGTTTGGGCGGAGTGGAAGTTACCGAAGTCGCAATCCACGTAGTATGCAATCGCGGTATTGCCAGCTCCATTATCATTCCCGGCAATCCGCCAAACATTTCAGGACCACCGCTGGCAATAATGTCTTCTGTATAGAATGCAACCACATAAACCGAGTCACAAATAATACCCACGGCCTTATGACACTTAAAGTTGGCAATCGTTCGAATCTCATCCTTTTCCTTCCAATCTATTTCGCGGATACTGTCCTGAACAAAAAAAGTCTCTTCAAAAACTTTTTTATTTGCTTTTACCGTTCCGGCATGAAAGTCTGTAAGCACCGTATTATCGGTGGCAGGTCCGCTACCGAACATCTTCAACATAGTATTATCCTCTACAGCCTTGCCGGGTTTATAAATCGAACGGCCGGTATCAAATACCAGATCAAAGTAGGCCAGGGTAAACTTAGGCAGCCTATCCTTCATTTTTGCGATCCACGAGTTCGCGTCCAGGTCTTCAAACTGAGCATGCAGGTTTATCTTGCGCTCAAATTCTATTTTACCTGCAATTGTATGCTGCGCAAATACAGACAGCCCGGTCAGCAATAATGGCAATAATATAAGTCGTTTCATTTTGTGTTTCGTTTATCTACGGTAGCGCATCATATGTCCGCCACCCGATGGAGGTAATGCTCCTGCGGGAGCATGAGTAAAGTTCCATATCAGATTCAGCATACCATATCTTCTGATAGTATTGTAACTGTTCTGAATTACATTGTTGCCTTGAGCGTTTCTGCTGAAACCCAGGTTCTGATTCAGAATATCAAATACCGACAACCGCAGTGCCAATTCGCTCTTTTTCAAAAACCTCTTTTCTATATACGCATTCCACTTTATCACATTGTTGTTGGTAGTAAAAATCTCTGTTTTCTGGCGAAACATCATATCCACTGAGCTGCCTATCTCCATTTTAGCAGGTAGCTGCACAGAGCCACTCAAGTCGTTACCCAATATGTAGTAGCTGACAGTCGTTGCGTTGTTGGTAGATATATTGTTATTCCACGATACAGATGGAGACCAACGAAACTCAAACTTATTTTCCTTATCAAAATTCACATAAGGAGTCAGCGAAACACTTGTGTTGTCACTGGTATTTTTCATGTCGTTGATTATGTTGTTTACATGATACACGGAGCCATTCAACTGAGCACCTATCATGAAGTCCGTATTCCCAACCTTTACGCCATAGCCCAAATTACCAAACCCGGAATAGTTGCCGTCAACGTTTATGTACTTAGTGGTATTAATAGTACCAATTGTTTTTTGCTCGGTGCTTATCGCCTGAGAGGTAGTGCTGAACGATGTAGAAGCCCATAAAAAACGACTTCTTAATATCTTGAAATCACGAAACCGCATCGACACGCTGTTTACAAACTCCTGTTTGAGGTCCGGATTGCCGACAGTAATGTTAAGTGGGTCTGTGTTCTGAGAAAAAGGCTGAATCTGATTGATAGTAGGCTGGTTAGTACTTCCCTGATAGTCAAAATTGAAGCTGCGCTGACGCCCTAATCTATAAGTGAAAGATGCTCTGGGAAACAGATTCACGAAATTGTAACTGGTAGACGTATCACCGTTAAATCTGTCAGTCTGGGTATAGTTCGTCTTCGAAACATCACTACCAAAAGAAAAATTGATTTTTTTGTAAACGAATTTAAAGTTAAGACCACCCGTATTGGCAAGTATATTGTATAAATAGTCACTACTAAATGTCGCATTGGGGTTATCGCTGTACGAACCGTTTGCCAATGTGTCAAAAGACTTATTTTCTGCGGTACTGTTGTTAACCGTCAAACCGTAATCCACCTCTACGTATGCTACCTTAGATAGGGGCTCAGTATATACTACCTTACCGGCAAAAGCGAGCGTACCGGAATTATTGATTTTCCGCTGATTGGTAGTAAAGGCATTAGCACCTAATGCCGTATCAAGTATGCCGGATGTAAAGAACCCTGTATTTTCTGTGTTGTTATAGTTTTCCTTTGCATCCAGAGAAATTGTTCTTCCCTTCTTTGCAAACCGCTTCCTTATCAGGAAATCGGCATTTACAAACATTGCAGTAGCGTCGCTGGTAATGCTTCTTTCATTAATGCTGGACGCATTGGGTGCATCTGTTGCATTAATAGTTGTAGTGGTGACATAATTAGATGCAGTTTGTGACGTCTTCAGACCTGCGTCAGCTGTAATTTTCATATCCATACTGCTGTCAATCTTCCATTCATACATTACATCCAGACCATGACGATCTCCGGTGCTGAACTGTGTCTTGTCCATATCCGACACACGCAATGAATCTCCGGGAAGTGAATATTGATTCACAGTATTTCCATTGATATCTACATTCTGCCGGGCAAAGCGATAGTTGGCGGATATGTGCTGTTTAGATTCATTCCATTTGTTGGCATAGTGGGTACCAGCCGTCCAGGTCTTGGGTAGCCCCTCACCATTATATTTCCCGTCCCACCCTGCAAAGTCATCGGTACTTCTATTGGAACGTGACACCATAGCGCCTCCACTCGTGATGATAGTTGTGGAGCCACTATTTCCAAACTTATTATTGTCCTGCCAGCCAAGCCCCGCCTTATCTGTACTTGACGCCACTCCGAACGCAGAAAGCTGCCTTTTTGCCTTAAAGGAGTTGATCATGCCCTGATTTTGAAAGTAGCCGTCTGAACCACCACCGGCATCTAACTTACCAAAGTAGCCTTTCTTCATATCGTCCTTCAACTCCAGATTGATGGTTTTTGTCTTTTGGCCGTCGTCAATACCGGTAAACTCTGCCTGATCGCTTTTCTTGTCATATACCTGCACCTTCTTCACGGCACCTGCCTGCAGCCCTCTCGTCACTACTTTCGGGTCGTCAGAGAAAAACTCTTCTCCATCCACCAATACCCGCTGTACAGATTCTCCCTGCGCAACTATCTGTCCGTTTTTATCTACCTGCAATCCCGGTAGCTTCTTCAGCAGATCCTCTACGGTTGCTCCTTCACGCACCTTAAAGCTATCCGCCATATACTCGGTAGTATCACCCTTTATTTTTATTGCCGATACCGCTTGCGTGAGTACAAACTCCTCCAACAGGTAAGATGTGGATACCATTGGCAAATCGCCAAGCTCTGTGACAGGTTTACTAATAGTTACAGCATCTATGTAGTCCACAAGACCGGGAAACGTCACCCGCAAAAAGTATTTGCCCTTTCGCTTTACAGTAGCCTGAAAGCTACCACTACCATCTGTGCGGGTGTGAGCAGCAATTACGGAGTCAGAAGTTCGTATCACCACCACCGATGCCATGGGCAGCTTTGCGTTGTTAAGGGTATCAGTGACCGTACCCTTGATGATATATGGCTGAGCGATACTTGTTGTCGAAGCAACACACAACAAAAAAAGCAGAAAATAAATGTTTCTCATAATAATAGCTAATACCAAGCTTTACAATCCGGTCTCCCGACCCGCAAAATCAAACGGCAAAAGAACAAAACAAAAACATGTTGTGGCTATAAATCTTTGGCATAAAAATTATTACACATACAATTTAACATTCCATTACAACAAATATGTACCTGCCACATCATTAGAGCAAACAGCATTAGACGCCATAAATACTCTGTGGTTTAATAGAGTGGAAAATAAAGTGAGCGGGAGTTTGTTTAACCTCCATGTAGTCCACGAGCGATACGTCGGGGATTGGACGGTCAGCACTAAATAATATTTCGTTTTGATAGTTTATATTTGGATACCAAAATATGCCTGATTGCGATACGTTACAATAATGCTCATTACAGTGCTAATCTTTTCGGCTGCTTCCGGACAGATAGTAAGAGGTTACTCATGCCTCTGTCCCGAATCTACTTTAGCTGACTCGAAAGTTGATACAGTATTTAAACTATGCAATAATCGGGAAATTGCGCTTTGCGGATCTCGATCGAATGACAGCACACCACCTATATTTTCCGAATTTGTGCTCTCGGAATGTGGTTCCGACTCTATTATCGATTTTTGGGGCGCAACGGAAAACTGCAGATTAGACATCGATAACGACACTTTGCAGGTACACACCTTGGTGAACCTCCCTACAGGTAAGAACTTTAATTTTCAAATGACGGTATGGACAACTGAAATGATTTTCTATTACAAAGACAGGCTATTGCGACAGCTTTTGGTTAACAGACAAATTCACAAGTACAACAACGATGAAATAAACATATTACTGAGAAACTACGAGACTACGGAAAAGAAAATTTCCGACACGACAATGGAACTAACGTGCAAACTTTTGATAGCTGCCCTCTCGGGAAGCAAAACTGCAGAGAAATATTTTAGAGAATCGAAAACAATTTACGGGGCCTTAGACGGTGGATATTCCGAAGAATACAGCGACATGGTAGCAATGTTAGATCTTTGGCAATCTAACAAGTGAATATTTTTCTACCGCCTACTCGCAACCCTGTCTGCTCCAACAGGTGTCATACAGCAAAAACCACTGTCATCCATCATTCTCTCACGACTAATTTCCTTACCAATCTGGTAGTTCCTGACTCTACATAAAGTGTATAGACTCCGGGCGCAGGGTCGCCAAGATCTATCACGTTTTTCCCGGGCATTAGTCTGGCTGAATAAATTCTATTACCTCCTATGTCGCTCACCTCCACCATGACCGGACTTACACTTTCGCTCAAATCCAACGAGAAATAACCTTTATTCGGGTTGGGGATAATGCTGCATTTAAGTATAGGGGTTGCGGGGTTGGGTGTTACCCATGTGATTGCTGTATCTACTATAATACTGTCCATCACTACCCGTATCCTGCCATTCTGAAAGTCGGCAATATATATATTGCCTGCTGTGTCAGCGGCTACACCCTGTGGCCAGAAAATCTGTCCGGCAGTAGCGGGCCCGTTATCGCCACTATAACCCGGCAAACCATTACCCGCTACCGCCGATATAATACCCGTAGACATATCTACCTTACGAATGCGTGCATTGGCATAATCGGCGATTATCAGGTTGCCTTGGCTATCCATCGCCAACGCCGATGGCTGGTACAGCATGGACGTGTCTGCCAATCCCCCCTCACCGCCATAACCGCCAACCCCGGTTCCGGCAACTGTGGTGATAATACCCGTAGATACATTCACTTTCCGCACTCTGTTGTTGTAGAAGTCTGCGATATACAAGTTTCCGGCTGTGTCGATGGTCAACCCACACGGAAAATTCAGCTGTGCTGTATCCGCTCTTATTCCATCACCGTTGTACCCCGACACTCCGGTTCCGGCTACGGTAGTTAGTATTCCTGTGCCGGCATCAACTTTGCGCAAAGCAGCGTTATCCTGATCAACAAAATACACATTGCCCGTGTCATCTACCGCAACGTCTGTGGGGTGCCAGAGGGCAGCATTCGTCGCTGGACCGCCATCACCTGTATACCCTATCAATGTCGCATCTCCAGCTATAGTCGAAATATTGCCTGTAACCCCCGACACCTTCCGAACTGTATTATTGAACTGATCTGAGATATAAAGATTCCCTTGATGGTCCAGCGTTATTCCTTGTGGCCAATATAGCGTGGCATCGGTAGCCGGACCTCCATCACCCGAATAGCCGGACGCACCGGTGCCGGCTACTGTGGTGATAATGCCCGTTGTGCTTACCTTTCGCACACAATTGGCATTCTTATCGCAAAAGTACACTTGTCCGCTGTCGTCTATCGCAATCCCCGAGGGGTTCAGACACCGGGCATCGGTGGCAGGGCCTCCATCACCCGAATAGCCGGCAGTATCGCTACCAGCATAGGTCTTTATGACAGACAATTGAGCACTACATACATGACCAAAAACGACAGCACTTACCAAAACCAACAAAAAAGCATACTTCTTCGCCATATGTTCCGTTTGTAGCAAATATACCAATTTCTGAAAGGCAGTAAAACAACTGACCTATGCTACAAGATGCGCATTGTTCATTAAAATTGGAAGGGCTGAGATTTGACGAATGTTGTCAATGACGAGAAGTTTTTTACGACAAAATCTACCCTCCCGGGAGAAGGACATTTCGATACGTACTATCAGGCTTATTCAAGCTTTCTGTTTTGATGGCACTGTGCCAAAGACCACATCCCACAATACAGAACTCACCCCAAATCCCTTGTCCGGGCTTTTGTAATGATGCAGGTGATGATTTCGCCACAATGCTTTTAACCACGACGGCGGGGCGAACGCATGTATCGCATAATGCATGGAGCCATAGATAATATAGCCGAGTAAGAAACCGGGAAAGAAAGACATTGCATACCAACCCATAGCAGCATACATAAGCAACAATATAGCACCCGACACAAAAATGCTGGGGACAGGTGGCATAAACAGTCGCTCTTTATCTCTGGGAAACTCATGATGGACCCCATGCATCGTGTACACAAACCGTTTTCCCGCCTTGCTCTCCAAAACCAAATGAAAAACATAACGGTGCATCAGATATTCAAAAAAGCTCCAGAAGAATATACCTGCGACGAACAATACGACTTCAGTAAGTTTCGGCACGCCCTTGTATGCCGAACCATAGTAGAGCATAAAAAAAATGACCGGAAAGTACATGCAATAAATGACGACCGGATGCGTCTTGGTCATCATTTCCAGGTAACGGTTCTTGAATAAACGGGCCTGTCCCTTATTGTTAATTTTGTCGAGATCCATAACAATATTTTCAAAAGTTACGGCCATATCTCAGGCTATTGGTGCTACAAAATTAACGAAATTAATCGTTCAGCTTTATTACGTCATTATCATCTTCGCCCATCAGGAAGGCAGCAGCATCATTCTTCTTCTCTATTACCTTGTCCATCCACAGAAGCAATGCAGGTAACAGTGTAAGATTTGTAACCATCGCTAATAGCAATGTCATAGAAGTAAGATATCCGAGCGACTTGGTACCATCGAACTGAGAAAGCATAAACACGCCAAACCCTGCTATAAGTATCAGCGAAGTATATATAATACTCAAACCGGTATCATGTATTGTACGGTGTACCGTATCGGCAATGCTATCATCATGACGGGCAAGCTCCTGCTTGAAGTTTACAAGGAAACGTATCGTCACATCGATGGTAATACCTAAGGCCACACTAAACACAAGCACGGTAGATGGCTTGATACGAATACCTAACCACCCCATCAGTCCGGCTGTAATGAGCAATGGAACGATATTTACCACAATAGAAATCAACAGTATTCGCCAGGAGCGGAACAATGCAATCATGCAACCAAAAATGATAAGGAACGCAAGCATGAGGCTATCACGCAAACTGGCAACAATAAATTTGCTGCCCTCCAAGAACGTGATACTCGTCCCGGTAAATGTTACAGTATATCTACCGGTATCAAATATTTCGTACACTTTCGGCCTGATAGAGTCAAGCAGAGCAGGTAGCTTATGCGAGCCTATATCTGCCATACCTACACTTATTCTGGCTTTCTGCTTGGTACTGTCGATAAACGACAATAACAACCTACTGAATAAAGTGGTCTTTCCTGACTCACTCTTGCCGGAAAGGTATGGCTGCAGGAAGGCCGCGCCAAAGTCACTTGGTACCGCATAATAAGATGAATCGCCGCCGAAGTATTGCTGAGCAGCAAACTTAACACCGTTGGCCACAGAAATCGGTTTACCAATTTCAGGATATGCTTCCAGTACCGCCGAAAGCTGATCCATCTTCCTGATAACACTAAGGCCGGAAGTAACCCCTCTTTTTCTGCGGGTGTCAATAACTATTTCCAAAGGCATTACACCTTTGAAGTTTTTCTCAAAGAATTTCAGATCTACTGATACTTTGTCGGACTTGGGCAAATCATCTACTATGTGTGCGTCGTTCTTAAGTTTTGTAAGTCCCCATACAGACAATCCGCAAACAACCATCGTAAAGCCGTATATCCACATACGGTGGTCAAATACCCAATTAGTGATTTTAGTAAGTAAGTTGTTTATCCAACCACTTTCCAGATAGCTGGTGTGCTTTACTTTAGGTGGCGGCAAAAAGCTAAAAAATGCAGGGATAAATACCAACGAAATAAAGAACAACGCTATGATATTGATGCCCGCTACCAATCCGAACTCCTTAAGCAACTGACTCTTCGTAAAGAAGAACACTCCGAACCCGATAGCTGCTGTAAGGTTGGTAAAGAAGGTTACAATACCCATCCTGTCAACCATCCGTAGCAGCGACTTCATCTTGTTAGGGTTGCGGTGATACTCATGATGGTACCGGTTGAGCAGGTACACACAGTTTGGTATACCGATAACCACTACCAACGGAGGAATAAGCGCCGTTAACAAAGTAATTTTATACCCCAGCAACACAATCGTCCCGACCGACCAAACCACACCAATGGCTACAACAAGCATAGATGCCATCACCGCCATGAACGACCGGAAAAACAATACAAGAATAACAGCGGTAAGTACAAATGACATTATCAGAAACAACTGCATTTCCGACTGCACCTTCATTGCCATCCGGGTTCTGATAAGCGGCAACCCCGAATAGTGCATTTCCATGTCATGCTTCTCTCCAAATGCATCCCCTAAATCTACAATCGCGTTTATAACGCCTGCCCGGTTCTTTGAGTTAAGTACATCTTTCTCGATACGCACAGCCATCATGTAGGCATGTGTCTCGGGATTGTATAGGAAATCTTTGTAAATGGGTAAATTCAAAAATATCTTGCTGATACTATCTACATTATCAAAAGGTGGGTCACCGGCAATGGGCGCTACCTTAAGACGAGAAGTAAGCGTATCCTTAACCAGTGTTACAGCACCGGGAATACTGAGCACATTTTCTACAGACTCTACTTTAGCGACTGCTTTTGCCAATACGGCATAGTCGTTGAAAAACTCAGGTGTAAAAAACTTGTCTGTCTGCACCCCGATAACCATCAGGTTGCCATCCTCGCCAAACTTCTTCCTGAAATTCTGATATTCTACATACTTCGGATTGTCGGTAGGCACCGCACTTGTAAACTCATAACTGAGTTTGACCTGCGATGCAAAATAGCCCATTATACCTGTTGCTGAGAGCAGGATAATGAGTAATGCAATTCGAAATTTTATTATGAAAGCGGCTATATTATGCCACATGCGGAATGTGTTGAGTTTACAAAAGCGACAAAATTACTAAAACGACAGGGGATAAACGACTTTTTAGGAATAACAATATATCAACCTGCACATTGAACGACGATATAAAATGCCTAAAACGAAACAAATATTATAACATGCCTAATTTACTGATATTGTTATTGGTGTCACATTTTGACGGCAAATAAACTAATTGCGAATGTCGGTGATGGACTTAGGGCATCGGAGGGCTTACTCCTGTAAGAAAACCCGCACATAGGCGGGTTCCCAAATCATGTCTACTATAGGCTTCTAACTCTGTCGATAACTAACAAATCAATATTCATCTTCATTAAAGAAGAAGTCTTCCTGAGTTGGGTAGTCCGGCCAAATGTCTTCAATCCCCTCGTATATTTCTCCTTCATCGTCAAGCTCCTGCAGGTTTTCTACAACCTCCAGCGGTGCTCCCGAGCGTATAGCATAATCTATCAGCTCGTCTTTCGTGGCGGGCCACGGAGCGTCTTCGAGGTGCGATGCTAGTTCTAGTGTCCAAAACATATTAAGAATAGATTTATTTTATTCAACTTTCCGCAAATGTAAGGGAAAAATCAAAAAAACTATGACAAATTTTTGCTCATTTCACTATTAACAAATAGTTGGCACGATACACATCGAATCGGCAACTACCGGTATCCATGTTATGCGATTAATAGATAACTTGCAACGAACTTGTAATCAACCCAACAAAGGTTTCTTATTAGTAATATGCTGTCAGCAAAACACCTTTTCAAGAAGTATGCAACTTTCACGGTAGTCAATGACGTTTCATTGGATGTCGGGAAAGGGGAAATTGTGTCAATTGTGGGGCCATCAGGCGCGGGCAAAAGCACCCTGCTCCATCTGTTAGGCGGCTTAGACAAACCCGACAGCGGTAGCGTACTTATTGACAATACCGATATGCTGCAGCTACCACCCAAAAAACAAGCGGCATTCCGCAATGCTCATATCGGCTTTGTATTTCAGTTTCATCACCTGCTGCCGGAGTTTAGCGCGGCCGAAAATGTATCGGTGCCGCTTTGGATAAAGGGACTAAATAAGAAAGAAGCACTAAAGGAAGCAAATGCCATGCTGGACATTGTCGGGCTTAAAAGCAGGACAGACCACAAACCATCGGAATTGTCGGGTGGAGAACAGCAACGGGTAGCTATCGCAAGGGCGTTGGTTACCAGGCCATCAATAATAATGGCAGATGAGCCTACCGGCAATCTGGATAGCGAAAATGCACAATTAGTTCACCAACTGTTCCTACAGCTGCGTGACCAGCTGGGGCAGACGTTTATTATGATTACGCATAACGACGCATTGGCAAAAATGACAGACCGCACGCTGACCATGCAAGACGGTGTGATAGTCAACCACCAAAACAACTAATTACGCATGAGCCACATACGGCTGTTAAGAACTAACTACCTATCCATTACCTTTGCAGACGTACTACAAGTTATATGATGAAGTATTTCCGTTACTACCCCTGGGGACTACAGTTGACTCTGTTTTTGCTCATGACATTTACATTCCTCTCCGGTATGGGGGCTATAGTTTTGAGCCTGCTTCCCAAACTGAGCAATTATCAATATACCGACTTGTCAGGCCTGAATGCAGACAGCCCCTATTCATTAGTTAAGACATTTCTGGTAGTTCAGGGGTTTAACAGTGTCTTTATGTTCCTGTTGCCAGCACTTACGTTTGCTCACCTTACCCACCCACAACCGGCACACTACCTCGGCCTCAGGCAGCCCGGCAAAAAGATACAATGGCTATTAGCCGTATTGGTTATGGCAGGAGCTATGCCGGTGCTTATAGGCATAGAAAACCTGATGGGAATGATAGACTTCGGGGCTGACGCCAAAGCAGCACAAGCAGCCAACGACAATGTATTTCATGCACTGATGAAGATGCCCAGCTTCTTAAACATGCTGGCGGTACTATTTGTGGTTGCGGTTATTCCGGCAATAGGCGAAGAGTTTTTCTTCAGAGGCATTTTCATGCGATTTGCCCGTAAGCGCAGCCGCAATATGATTTTCCCGATACTGTTTTCCGCGGCAATATTCTCCTTTTCCCATGCCAATATCAATGGATACATATCCATATTTCTGGCGGGGGTACTGCTGGCGGTCATTTACAACCTTACCGGCTCTCTATGGTGCAGTATTGTAGGGCATTTCTTTTTCAATGGCTTTCAGATTGCACTCTCCTACCTGGGCGATAATAATGCGAGTATTAAAGCGCTAACCGATAGCGATACAATGCCAATACCTATCGTTATTGCCGGCGCAATAGTATTCGGCATATCCTTCTATCTGCTTCTTAAAAACCGTACGCCACTACCTCCCAACTGGACGGACGATTTCTCTCCGGCCGAGCTTGAGCAAATGAAAGAGGAAAGAAAGGGAAAGTTTCTGTGAGAAGTAAGCAACTACCTATCTGCCCTACTCAAACATCGCCAGCGTATAGTTTTTCTTTCCTTTCTGGAGGAGTATGTAGCGGTCGTTCAGCAAATGAGCTTCTGTTAGTTTGAAGTCGGCATCGGTTACTTTTTCCTTGTTGATGCTTACCCCTCCGTTCTGTAGCATCTTGCGTGCTTCGCCCTTAGATTTGAACACTCCACTTTCTGCGAGGAAGGTCGTAAGGTCTAACCCCTCGGCAAGGGTACTTTTCTCACCACGCACCTGACTCACACCATCCATTACTTCAAGCAACTGGCGTTCGTTAAGCGAACGCAACACGTCAACAGGTGCCTGCCCAAACAGTATTTCAGTAGCCTGTTGAGCAAAGGCCAGGTCTTCTGAACTGTGTACCATTGTGGTCATTTCCTCTGCAAGTGCTTTTTGTAGTTTACGCAGATGGGGTGCTTCCTCGTGCTCCACTATCAAAGCTTTAATTTCCGCAACAGGCTTGAAAGAAAATACCAATGCCATCTTTGCAGCATCGGCATCCGGAAGGTTCATCCAGAACTGGTAAAACATATAAGGAGAGGTACGCTCTCTGTCAAGCCATACATTACCGCCCTCTGACTTGCCGAACTTAGAACCGTCACTCTTGGTAATGAGCCTGCACGTGAATGCAAATGCATCGCCACCACCCTTCCGACGGATAAGCTCTGTACCGGTTACAATATTACCCCACTGATCTGCGCCACCCACCTGCAAGCGCACATCGTGATTGTTGAACAAATGATAAAAGTCATAGCCTTGTATCAACTGGTAGGTAAATTCAGTAAAAGACATACCAGTTTCCAGACGCGTTTTTACCGAGTCTTTAGCCATCATGTAGTTTACAGAAATGTGCTTGCCTACGTCCCTAATAAATTCCAGAAAAGAGAAATCCTTAAACCAATCGTAGTTATTAACCATAACTGCAGCATTTTCAGCCTCACTGCCAAAATCTATAAAACGCTCCAGTTGCCGGCGTATGCCATCGCAGTTATGCTGTATCGTATCCAGGTCCAGCAGGTTACGCTCCTGCGACTTCCCCGAGGGGTCACCGACCATTCCGGTAGCACCACCTACCAATGCGTACGGCTTGTGACCTGCACGCTGCAGACGCATCAATAGTGTTATTGGTAGCAGGCTGCCCACATGCAAGCTATCGGCGGTAGGGTCAAATCCGATATACGCGGCAGTCATTTCTTTATTCAACTGCTCTTCCGTACCCGGCATTATGTCTTGTATCAGATTTCTCTCTTGTAATTCGGCTATTAAGTTCATTTCAGTATAGTAGTATTGCGACAAAAGTAACATTTACATCTTTGCGATAGTTACCTATGTGACGAATAACTGCACAATCGCACCTGTTTTCTGTAGAAACTGCGGCTCCGGACCTGTACTTTTTAACCTATTTTTGCAGCAAAGCCCCAAAAAGGCATTGTAGCGATTATAAAAATTAAATCATGTCGGAATTTCATATATACAACTCCTATACACGCCAAAAGGAAAAGTTTGCACCCATTACGCCCGGTTATGCCGGCTTGTATGTGTGCGGCCCTACAGTATCGGGAGAGTCGCACCTCGGTCATGCGCGCCCTTACATTACTTTTGATGTGGTGCAGCGGTACCTTACACACCTTGGTCATAAAGTTAGGTATGTCCGCAACATCACAGATGCAGGTCATTTCGAAGAAGAAGGACGCGATGCTCAGGACAAAGTGAGTGAGAAAGCGAAGCTGGAAAAAATAGAACCGATGGAAATGGTACATAAGTACACGTCTCTGTTCCACTATGGCATGCGGCTGTTTAACTGTTCCGAACCTTCCATCGAGCCGACAGCAACCGGTCATATCATTGAGCAGATAGACATGATACAGACCATTATGGAAAAAGGCTATGCCTATGAGGTCAACGGGTCTGTATACTTCGACGTTACCAAATACGCTGCCGACTATCCTTATGGCAAGCTATCTGGCAGAGTGCTGGAAGACCAGTTAGAAACAACACGCGACCTGGACGGACAAGACGAGAAACGCAACAAAGTGGATTTCGCCTTGTGGAAAAAAGCACCACCGCAACACATCATGCGCTGGAATAGCCCGTGGGGCGAGGGCTTCCCGGGTTGGCACATAGAATGCTCTGCCATGAGCAGCAAGTATCTGGGAGTAACGTTTGATATACACGGTGGCGGTATGGACCTGCAGTTTCCGCACCACGAAAGCGAGATAGCACAAAGCACCATAGCTCACGGACACGCTCCGGTAAACTACTGGATGCACAACAATATGATTACCATCAACGGTAAGAAGATGGGCAAGAGCTACAACAACGTAATTAAGCTTTCGGAATTGTTTAGTGGCAACCACCCATTACTGGAGCAGCCCTACCACCCTATGGTAGTACGCTTCTATATACTGCAGACTCACTACCGCAGCACGCTCGATTTTAGCAATGAAGCATTACAGGCATCAGAGCGGGCACTACGCAGACTTTGGGAAGCTTATGAAGTACTGAAAAAGCTTAATCACTCCGGCAATGCAACCCCACAAGAAACGGCCCTCGACGCTCAGGTAACAACATGGTGCCATGAGTGTGCCGACTTCATGAACGATGACCTGAATACGGCAAAAGTAATCGCCAATCTCTTTGAGCTGGCACCGGTAATCAACGGTATAAAAGGTGGACAGGTAGCTCCGGACGCCTTGTCAGCAGACACTTTCAGCCTGCTCAACGATACTTATCGTATATATCTGGAAGAGATTTTGGGTATGCAGGCACTACAAGTAGAACAAACAGACAAATTAGATAAAGTACTCTCTCTATTGATAGAAATTCGTAAAGATGCCAAGAAGCGTAAGGACTTCGCAACCAGCGACCTGATACGCAACCAACTGGCCGAATCCGGCGTTATGCTAAAGGATGAAAAAGACGGAAATGTCAGTTATACGATAGAATAAAGTCACTACTAAAACAGACAAGCCCTCTTCAAAAACGAAGAGGGTTTGTTATTTATAAATGATTTAATCCTGTGTTCGTTCTACTTACTTTCCTTGTCGAGGTACAAATGGAAAGTATCACCGCGCAACCCTATTCGCATAGCCTCCAATGGAATAACCTCTGCAGGGGCCAGGTTTCCTAAATTAACATTAGCGCCTAGCAACTCCATAAAATACACCTGCTGTGCTTTCTGCGGCGCTTCCCATATTATCTTTTCGTAGGGAATCTGCGTTAGTATCTCTTGTACCAACCCTTCCCGCACTTCGCCAGAGCCTCGGTAGATACCCACATTACCCGCTTCGCGAGCTTCTGCTATCACATATGTCGATCCTGCATCTAATTCCGCTTTCATCAGCTCTATCCATTTGTAAGGAGGCATGATGTGCGCCGCATCCTTAGAACCGACTTCAGAAAATACGGTAAAATGTTTCGCCATTTTTTCAATGTACCCACACTTTTCAACATGTGGAATCGTTATCGAACCGTCCGAAACTTCAACATGCGAGATGCCATGATCCTTCAACACAGCGATATAATCGTCTATCTGATTGCGGACAAGAAAAGCTTCAAACAATGTTCCACCGAAATATACCGGTATATCATACTGTTGATAGATTTTTATTTTTTCCCGCAAGTTTGCAGTTACAACACTTGTACCGAACCCGAGTTTCACAATGTCGGCATAGGGTGCGGCAACGGAAAGAAAATCCCGCACTCCTTCCAGCCCCATCCCCTTATCCATCACCATGGTGAGACCGTACGTACGGGGTTTTACGGTTCGCTGCGGAAGATTCTTAAGTTTAAAATTCATGAATATGTGTGTTAAACAGACAGCGCAAAGATAATTCATTCCCGCTTTTAACACTAATAATGCCCCTCTTGGTTGTATATTGCAGGCATAATTTAACGTATATGCGTAAGAATGTTCCGATTACTGGCTTTATTATTGGCTTAATACTCCCGATAGTTGGTTTCGCTCTTGTGTACTTCGCATGGTTTAACGGCAGACCGGTTGGCTCTGTTATCAATTCGCTCATGCACGATGGCATGATGGCTGGAAAAGTACTGACAATGAGTCTCCTTGTCAATCTTGTGCCTTTTATGTATTTCAATATTAAACGATTGGACTACGCACTAAAGGGAACCGTAATAGCCACCACTCTGTATGGTGTTTTTATTGTAATTATCATGTATGTCTGGTAGCATGCGGTATTATATTTTAGCCGGAGAGGCAAGTGGCGACCTGCACGGTAGCAATCTTATAAAAGCTATTCACAGAAAGGACAGTAATGCCGACATACGTTGCTGGGGTGGCGACAAGATGGAGCAGTCCGGTGCCACACTTGTAAAACACTACAGAGATTTAGCATTTATGGGTTTCGTGGAGGTACTGACGCACCTGCGCACTATATTCCGGAATATCGCGTTCTGCAAAAATGACATCCTAACCTACAAACCGGACGTACTTGTACTTATAGACTATCCGGGGTTCAACCTGCGCATAGCTGAATGGGCTAAAAAGCAGGGCATAAAAGTTGTGTACTATATTTCACCTCAGGTATGGGCTTGGAAGGAGAACAGAGTCAAACAAATAAAACGGGATGTTGACAAAATGCTGGTCATTCTCCCCTTTGAGGTGGACTTTTATAAAAAGTGGGACTACGAGGTAACCTATGTAGGACACCCGCTCACAGAGGTCATCCGTCATGAGCTGAATGATGTACCAACAACCCCAGTATCAGACAAGCCCCTGATTGCATTACTTCCCGGCAGCCGAGCACAGGAAATAAGAGTAAAGCTACCCGTGATGTTACAAATGGCCGACCGCTTCCCCGATTATCAGTTTGCCATAGCACAAGCGCCATCCCAACCCGACGAATTTTACACAGACATCATAGGAGACAGGAATGCCATACTTGTAAAGAATGGCACCTATAACTTATTAAAACAAGCCCGTGCCGGTCTGATAACAAGTGGCACCGCTACTCTGGAGACTGCACTATTCGAACTACCACAAGTGGTCTGCTACAAAGGGAATGCTGTATCATTTTGGCTCGCAACCAAACTCGTAAATGTCAAATACATCTCGCTTGTAAACCTTATAATGGACAAACCCGTAGTTACTGAGTTGATTCAAAACGAGCTTACTCCCGACAAACTGGAAGCTGCCTTGAACCGCGCGCTAAATGACGAAGCATACAGAAAATCCCTTGCAGCCGACTACAAACAACTATGGACAAGTCTGGGTAGTAGTATAGCTTCAGACAATGCAGCAATGGAAATCATAGCTGTTGCAGAGCGCGCGAGCCAATAATTTGTAAAATGTCCCAACCGTAGTTAGGAGTGTCCTAAAATTCAATATTGCCGAAGGATTTGCAATCTCTCCTAAGATTGACCCTCCATTTAAATGCAAACAAAATTAAATACTTGCAAACAATACTACAACCTATATATGCTCATTCAGTATACCTTCCGGCAACCAACTTCCAATAATGAGTAAGCATAGGTACTACGAATGTTGTATCTTTGCACACTTTTTAACAGCACAACGAGTATTATATACTTCGGAGTGTCTTTTTAACATTTATAAATTCAATAAATATGGCTACTGTAACGCGCGAAAACTTAGGTACGTTGCATGACAAAATCATAGTGAAGCTTGTAAAAGACGACTACATGCCGTCTTTTGAAAAGACATTGAAGCAACACGCCAAAACTGCAAACGTTCCCGGATTCAGAAAAGGAATGGTACCCGCAGGCATGCTAAGGAAAATGTACGGTCAATCTGTATTCAATGAAGAAATCATTCGCGTTGCGGGTAAAGAACTCGAAAACTATATGAAAGGTGAGCAGATGTCCATCTTTGCTCAGCCGATGATTTTACCTCCCGACAGTGAATATACACTGAACATGAACAACCCTTCGGATGTTGATTTTTCATTTGAGGTGGGACTTAAACCTGAATTTGATGTAGCCGGGGTAATACAAGGCGCAACACTTCCTCGATATAAGATTGTCGTAACTGACAAGATGATGGACGATGAAATGGAGCGCATTGTACGTAGAGAAGGAAAGGTAGATGCACAAACAGAAGTTTCTGACAAAGAAAACATCATCTACTCTACTTATGAGCCATGTGACGCTGACGGTAATGTAGCAGAGGGTGCACAAAAGATAGAAGATACAGAAGTGGTAGATAAGTTGCCGGCCAAAATGAAAGAAATGGTTATGGGCAAAAAGCCGGAAGACACGCTTATCATTGTGCCTGCTGAGGTGTGCACAGAAGAAGAGCTTGCCGGGTTTATGAAAGACCCATTGAAAGCAACCCCGGAAACAGCCGGACAGCACTATAAATACACTATCACAAAAGTTGGACACCTTATCCCTGCAGAGTTAGGTACCGAGTTGTATGACAAAGTATTCCCGGGCAAAGAGATTAAAGACGAAGCTGCATTCCGTGCAAAAGTTCAGGAAGAGCTACAGCTAGAGTTTGATAGAATTGCCGGAGAAAGGCTGCAAAACGAAATGTTTGAGCTGCTGGTTCATAACACACCTATCGATTTGCCGGTAAACTTCCTGAAGCGTTGGATGCGCGAAGGTGGTGAGCAACAAAAATCTGAGGAAGAGGTAGAAAAAGAATACCCCGGTTTTGAGCACCAGTTGCGCTGGCAGTTAATCTCTGACAAGATAATGGGCGAAAACGGCATCAACGTAACTCGTGACGAGGTCATGGGCAACATCAAGGCAAGTGTACTTGCCTACTTCGGATTGGGTGCAGATGACGAAGATGAAGCACCATGGATGAGCGGTTACATGGAGAAGGTTCAGAAAGATGAAAAAACGATGGACGAAACTTATCGTCGTCTGTTGTTCGGCAAGCTGTTCGCTTATCTGGAAACACAGTTCAAAACAGAAGTGAAAGAAATAGAAGAGGAAGCATTCTTTAAGTTGGGCGATGCGCACGCAGCACATCATCATCATTAATCGAAGCTAACAATATCACGTTGCAGCGGGTGTGTCATACTTATGAGACACCCGCTGTTTTTTTGCTAATCAATTGATGGCGGCTTGCGCATCTCCTTTTTGATTGCTGCCTGCTTCTTAGCTTCCAGCCTTTTCTCTACTGCTGCTTTCGATGGCTTACTAGCTTTACGTTTTTTCGGTACGACAAGGCTTTTAGCGACTAGCTCCTCCATTTTCCTGACGGCTATTTCCTTATTCTCCAATTGTGAGCGTGTCTCGCTGCATTTCACAACCAGAAAGCCGTCTTTATTGATCTTGGTCTGTAGCTGCTCTGCTATGCGCTCCTTTTCCTCCGGCGTAAAAAAGCGCGATGATGCTATCTGCCACAGTGCCTCCACCATGGTTTCCACCTTGTTGACATTTTGTCCGCCCTTGCCACCACTACGTGCTGTTTTAAACGCTATTTCCGTTGAGAATTCCATCGCAGGAGCAAAAGTACAGCTATATCGCATTGGTTTGGTTATTTTTGAACTGATAATGCAGGCTAGCAATGGCATACCACAACAAGTAACAGTCGTGTCTGTACACGAGGAGGTGCCGGGTGTCAAGACATTTACAGTAGCTTACGACGATGGCAGCAGCTTCTCATACAGGGCAGGACAATTTATCACGCTGGTGTTTAATCATACCGGAACAGAGGAGCGTCGCTCTTATTCTATCTCGTCACTCCCGGACAACCCGAAACGCTTATCCTTTACTGTAAAGAGAGTAGCCAACGGTATCTGCTCGCGCTGGCTTACTGACATTGTAAAAGTCGGCGATAAGTTGTTCACCACCGGCATAAGCGGCTTTTTCTGCATTCCTGATTCACCCGATGAATACAAGCAAGTTATCTTCTTTGGGGCGGGCATCGGTATCACACCTATGATTCCGATGATACAGTGGTTATTGAAAAACCGCCCCGATGCATTTGTCACGCTGATATACAGCAACAGAACACAACCCGAAACAGCCTTCTATGAGCAGCTGACCCTACTGCTTCGTCAATATCCCGGTCGATTGTCTATTGAGTTTCTGTACAGCACTTCATTCAATCTGCTGCGGGCAAGACTCAACAAAAGCCTGACCACCACTTTGCTGAACGAATACCTACGTGTTCCTGCTTCTGAAACGCTGTTCTATGTCTGCGGCCCGACCAACTATATGCGCATGGTTACCTATGCACTCACAGAATACGGAATAGACAAATCCCGGATAAAAAAGGAAATATTCAACAAAGACAATGTTGGTTTCAAAGCATCAAAGCCTGACGATACAGACACCCATACGGTTACAATCTCTGTAGGCAACCGTGTCTTTACATTTGCCACTACCTACCCCGACACCATCCTATCTGCAGCGAAGAAAAACGGCCTATCGATGCCCTACAGTTGCGAAACCGGCTTGTGCGGCAGCTGTGCCGCAATATGCACCAGCGGCAAGATGTGGCACGCCCACAATGAAGTATTGACGGACTCAGATTTACGGGAGGGACGCATACTTACCTGTACCGCCACTCCTATAGACGGCGATGTGTCTATTGTTATTTAATGCTGCTCTTCATTTCTCTTGTCCGTATCAACAACTTTCCACTTATCGCCCACCTGATATAGTAGTTGGTAGTACTGCATTGGCTTCTTAAGTGTCATCTCGTAAAAGTGCCCCCCGTCTATTAAGTTCAATTTATAGGCATCCGTTTCGTAACTCTGTCCGCCCTTGCCTTTGTACCACCACCATGTACCCCATTGATTGAGCGTAACTCTGATAGTACTATCGTTCAGCACAAGCACATTCGCGCCATCGTCGGGTGTCTGCATATTGTAGGCAAGTGCATCGTAAACGGCTCCTTTCAATGGCTTATCGGGTTGCAGCAAGTTGTGCATCAACTTAAACTCACTCTCCGGCCAGGCACCCAACATAGGGACGCCACGGAGCGATTCAGGTACATTGAGCAATACTATCGGCTTATCGTTGCCTACCGGAATGCTGTCTAATAGTTGATTAACAACCTTTGACGACTCAGTCCAGTACTCTACCGCCTTTGTAGCATAAAACTGGTTTGCAAGTAACAACAACGCAATTATCACGCCCTTTAAATTTTGCCACGGAATACCCCACACCAGCAATATAAGCAACATGTATAAAAACCCTGACGCGACATACTTATATCTGTCAAACACTACCCATAAGGAATCACCAAACCAAAGTGGCGTTATCAGCAGCAGCGCGGCACCTGTCCATACAAACAGCAAAAGCATTACCTGCAATCTCCCACTCAACAAACGGAAGCGCAACACACCGAACAACAATAACAGCAACGACAAACTATAAAACAGAATCAACCCGAGGGAACCATCACAGAAATCGTACATGCTGCTTCTGAAATTACCAATTATACCGCCACCCCATTCCGAAGGCAGGAACCTCGCCAAAAAGAGCAAATCAAATAAGTGCTTTGCTGCTTTCCCTAATCCTCCCTCTGCAACCTGCACGGCAGTCTCGGACCCTATCCGGGATACCCAATCGCCATACAAGACCCTAAACTCTACCAGCCTTAAAATAAAAATCAGCAGCATTGGCAGAAAGAAAAAGCGGAAAAGCCTGCCAAATACAGGCCGCCCCCTACCATTCAGCCCGCGATAAAATAATGCCATTGAAAGGATAAACCAGGGTGTCAGATAAAACACTTCGAGCGTATGGGTTGACAATGCGAATAGCAGCAATCCGTACAAAATGTATTTCTGCTGCCCCTGCTCAATGTACCTTTGCGCACATAATAGCACCGAGAGTAACAACATTAACCCCTGCAAGTAGTGAAATGATGGCTCCCAAACTATCGTTTCTGTGAGATAGGGCGAGACACAAAACAATGCTGCCCCCAAATAAAGCACAGTTCTGTAGTTTCTGACACCTGCATCCCGCAACAGTCCGGCAATCAACACAACCATCATACACACATTGACTACATGCATCGTAATAAACAGCGTATGCCACAGCCAGGGATTGACGCCGAAAATCTTATACACAAACCATGTTACCACCTGAGTAACCTGATATAGACTAACGACCTCAAAATTGGAGCGATTTACATACTCTGAAAAGGAATGATGCTGCACCTGATCGAGCCATCCGGTAAAATCAGCGACAAACCCTGCTTTAGCTGCGGGAAAGTACATCACAAACATCCACAGCCACATACTCCCGAATAACAAGGGGATGTTTAGAGCGCCGTCCGGTTTTCCGCTGCGAATATTTTTTAGTAGGGTCAACTATGGAAATATGTTTACGACAAATATACTTTAATGCATTCAGGAATAAAATCACCGTCAAATACCGAGTATAACTGCTGCAATACTAAAATAAATAACCAACCCCGTAACGTCAACGAGCGTAGCTACAAATGGAGCGGACGAAGTAGCCGGGTCGAGGTTCATGCGCTTGAGTATCATGGGAATCATAGAGCCGGTAAGTGTTCCCCATAATACTATTCCGATAACAGAAAAAGACACCGTAAGGGCAACCAACACCCAATTAAAGGTTTCGCCGTAATTGTACCAACCCATGTTTTGCCATATAGCTAATCGTATAAATCCTATCGTACCAAGAATGACACCCAAAACAAGACCTGAGAAGATTTCGCGCTTCATTACATACCACCAATCTCTGTATGACAATTCCTTCAATGCCATTGCACGTATCACCAGCGTTGCTGCCTGAGATCCGGTGTTTCCTCCACTGGATATAATCAGGGGAATGAACAACTGCAGCACAATAGCCTTGGATAGCTCCATCTCGAAAAACGCCATAGCTGTTGCGGTAAACAACTCACCTATAAACAGGATAATCAGCCACACGGCCCTCTTTTGTATCATCGTAAAGATGCCGGTCTTTACGTAAGGCAGGTCCAGCGATTCCACACCACCAAACTGTTGCATGTCCTTGGTGTCTTTTTCTTCTGCTTCATCAATCACATCATCAATAGTTACCACACCCATCACCACATTGTTGCTATTGGTTACCGGTATGGCTACCCGGTCATATTCCTTAAACTTCTGTATGGCATCTTCTATACTGTCCTGTATGTCCAGCTTCACGTAAAAGCCATCCATTATATCCTCTATCTTCTTATCCTGATCGTTGAGAATCAATCGCCGAATAGCGAGTTCATCCACCAGCTTCCCATTATTATCCACCACAAATATTACGTTGGCGGCCGGGGTATCGGTATAGAAACGTCGGATGTGGTCCACTGCCTGCCCGAGGGTCCACTCCTTGCGCACGGTAGTAAACTTCGTATTAATCAATCTGGCAACACTCTCCTCGGGATAACCCAACAAGTCGTACGTAGCCAGTCTGTTTTTATCGTTAAGCAGATTGAGATATTCCGTTACCTCTACACCACTCAGGCTATCGAAAAAAGCTACTCTTTCATTGGACTCCAGATTGTTCAGTATGTTGGAGATATTGGCACGAGGCAGCTCCTCTGTGATACCTAACTGAATAACGTGGTCAAAAAACGGGAATAGCTTTATCTGCAGGTCTTCGGGTAAAGCCAGAAAAGTGGTAATGGTTTCGTCGTCGTCAAATGTTTGCAATATTCTGGCTACCTCAGCCGGAAGATCCTCATCTCCGCTGTGGCGCAACAACTCGCTGAGGTCGCCCTCCAAAATTCTCTCCCTCAATTCCTGTGCCGGCATTGCCTGTCATTTTTTTATAATTTCGACTTGTTTGAGGCTGCAAAATTACTTTTAATTTTTTTTAATGCTGCATTAATTTTTGGAGCAGTGCTTCAATTTTCCTATCGTTGTCATACTTCTGTGAAACACAGCAAGATGCATGAAAAGGCCATGCGACGACATCGCTCAATACGAATTAATGCATTACATTTATTGCACATTTCTATACAAATATGAAAACTCCCGCTATCTATCGGTTTAGCACTTTATTGCTTTTTATCTCCATCTGCTTCACTAGCTCCTGTTCTGAAGGGGACCTTGTATCGTATATCAGAGACTTTCAGGACGAAATTGCTGAACGGCAAAACCTTGAGTTTACCTTCGATCGGGATGTTTGTCCGGACAGCTTGCTCAATAACTGGGACAGTAGTGAGTATTTCAAAATAACCCCGGCTGTAAAAGGCATGTTTAAGTGGACGGGTACCCGGACCTTGTTATTCTCACCCGCCGAAGGTTTTTCTCCGGGGACATCCTATCAGGCTATTGCTCAGAAACAAATTCTGAAGTACGTGAAAGGAAACTACCAGATAGATGCAAAGCCTATACTCTTTCATACAGCACCTTTGAGCGTTTTTACCACGCAGGCATCGTGGAAAAGGGCAGATAATATGGTCGATGTTATATCCGAGGTCGGGATTGGATTTAACTACAACGTCAATTATTCAGAAGCTGTAAAACATGTTCGCATCACCCAAAGCGGCAAGCCGATTCCAATACTTACCAGCAATAACGGAACCGGCCACGACCTGACGCTCGACCTAAAAATACAAAGCGAAGAAGATGAAGCCACAGCCATAGAAGTGAAGATAGCGAAAGGGATATCCGTTATCGGCAGTGACTATGTATCGGAGCGGGACACTACCTTCACGGTGCTTGTCCCCTCAAGATTCAACCTGTCCATTTCGAACCTCTCCGCACAACATACGGGCACGGAGGGGATAATAACAATGAGTACATCTCAGCCCGTTCTGGAACAAAACCTGAAGAAATGTATCACCTTCGAGCCAGCCGTTCCGTTTAATGTACAGGTCAGCAACAATAGTATAATAGTGACAAGCGAAAAATTCAGCCCGACTCAAATCTATCAGGTACAGGTATCTACCGGCATAGAGGGGGCCTTTGGCGGCAAGCTGAAGCAGCAATACTCGGGATCAGCTTCGTTCGGGGAGATGATACCTGCCATCAGCTTCAACAACACGAAAGGAACCTATATATCGAGTCAGGGGTACAAAAACATTGACCTTAGCATTGTAAACGTGCCTACCATCGAAGTTAGTGTAGTGAAAGTGTATGAAAACAACATAGAGCACTTCTTAGAGAATGACATGGACTACGACTACCACTGGGATGATGAAGCCGACGAGGGAAACTCTTATGAATATTACAACACGGCCAATCTGGGTGATGTTATCTTCAGCAAAACCTATGAAACCAATAAACTGCCTTTCCAAAACGCTGCCAGACAGCTTCACTTAGACTTCGAAGACAAAATAAAGGAGTACAACGGCCTCTATGTAATTAAGGTCAAATCGAAAGACCACTACTGGATACAAAAGTCGAAAATCCTTGCCATTTCCGATATCGGGCTAATAGTAAAAGAGGGAAAAAACAATGTCTATGCATTTGCCAACTCCATAAAAAATGCCACCCCAATGGAGGGCGTAAAAGTGTCTTTTATAAGCTCCACCAACCAGAAGTTATTTACTGCGACTACCAATGCAGACGGCGTGGCAACTTTTGACAAAACCGATGCAACCGCACGCGGATTCCATACGGCATTGGTAACTGCAAAAAAGGATGCCGAGTTCAGCTATATAGCCTTTAATAAATCACGAATCGGCACATCGCGATTTGATATCGGGGGGCGACTGCCGGGTACGACTGGGCTGATTGCGATGATATATGCCGAAAGAAACTTGTACCGACCGGGAGAAACTGTTCACCTGAGCACTATTGTAAGAGACGAACAGTGGCAAACCCAAGCTGATATCCCCGTCAAAATAAAGTTTGTGATGCCCAACGGAAAGGAATTTGCCACGGCACGTAAAACGCTAAACAAACAAGGTTCCTGCGAAGCAACTTTTGCTCCTCCCCCGGAAGCAATGACAGGGACATACATCGCTGAAGTTTATACCGGAAACGATGTACTACTTAACTCCTACAATATAGTTATAGAGGAGTTTATGCCGGACCGACTGAAAGCAGTGCTGAAAAACGACAAAGAGGTATATAAACCGGGCGACAAAATACAAACCAGTATTCAGGCAGACAATCTGTATGGGACACCGGCTGCCAACAGAAACTACGAATGTGCTTTCTCCCTCACCAAGGCTGTCTTCTCGTCGGACAAATACGCCGATTACTCTTTCGATTTAAGTAACGATGTACGTGTGGGCGAAGAACTAAGAAAAGGCATGACCAACGAACAGGGAGCTGCATCTGAACAGTTCGACATAGATACGTCTCTGGCCGGTGCCGGGCTGCTTACCGGAAAAATAACAGGCACCGTATTTGATGAGACAGGAAGACCCATGCATCGGTATGCCAATTTCAAAGTTTTTACGCAGCCCGTATTTGCCGGTATCCGTTGCGACGACCGATATGTATCGTCGAAAAAACCTGTTAAAGTCGGACTGATTGCTTTAGACCAAGAAGGTGCCATTGTACAATCAGAAGTTGAAGTTGTTGTTATCAAGAAGCACTGGTACTCCGTCATACAACGCCTCGGTGGCAGCTATCGCTATGTATCTCAAAGTGACGACAGGGTTATATCGCGCCAGAAAGTAAAAGTGTCGGGTGCAGGGTCTCACTTTACGTTCGTTGTTCCCGGCAGCGGGGACTATGAGGTACGTGTTTTTGCGCCGGGGTCGAGGGGGTATGTATCCAGACGAATATATGCTTACGGATGGGGAGACACACAATATTCATCCTTTGAAGTTAATAACGAAGGCAATGTCACCATCAAGACCGACAAAAAATCCTACAACAAGGGTGAGGACATCAATGCGCTATTCACTACACCGTTCGATGGAAGAATGTTAGTCACGATAGAACAGGACGGAATAATCGAACACCGCTACGTAAACACAGAAAATAAGTCGGCATCCCTTTCATTCAAAACAGATGCCGGTTACCTTCCGAACGTGTACATAACGGCAACACTATTCCGCCCCATGGATGGTAGCGATATGCCACTGACAGTTGCCCATGGCTTTGCGTCGGTAACGGTACAGGATAAGCAAAGAGCCATGGAGGTATCCATTAAATCGGTTGAACAATCGAGGTCGCACAAAACGCAAACAATAAATGTAACGGCAGCACCGGGCGCATTTGTAACTATTGCAGCTGTTGATGAAGGTATTCTACAGATAAAGAACTTTGTGACACCTGACCCTTATGGCTTCTTCTATCAAAAAACTGCATTGTCTGTCCGTAGCTATGACATATACCCCTGGCTACTTCCGGAGGTAAAATCCTACTACTCCAGCACCGGCGGTGATGGTGGCGGCTACGACGGCTCACGGGTGAACCCGATGTTTGTGAACAGAGTAAAGAATGTATCCTATTGGAGCGGCATCAGACAAGCAGATAACAATGGAAACATTAAATATGAGATTGACATCCCACAGTTCTCGGGAGATATACGCATCATGGCACTTGCCTATAAAGACAATGCGTTTGGGAGTAATGAGGCGCACATCAAAGTTGCCGACCCGATTGTTACCAGCGTTGCGCTACCTCGATTCCTTAGCCCAGGCGACGAAGTAAATATGGCAGTATCCCTGAGCAACACTACTAAAAGGGATGCGGAAGCGTCTATAACCGTCAACACTGCAGGTAAACTATCGGTAAATGGCAGCACAACTCGAAATGTAACCATACCTGCAGGCAAGGAGCAGCGAATTGTGTTTCCTGTTACTGCATCGAATGCTATAGGTAAAGGCAATGTAACAGTGAAGGTAGATGCGTTTAATGAAGTGTTCACAAATGAGACAGACATCAGCATACGACCACCGGCCTCGTTGCAAAAAATCACCGGAAACGGATATGCTGCACCGAATAAGTCGGCATCCATAGCTATAGCAGAGAACTTCTTACCCGTTTCATTCTCCGGGAAACTGACCATCAGCAAGTCACCGCTGACACAGTTTGCCAAGCACTTAGACGATCTGGTGCGCTACCCCTATGGCTGTGTTGAACAGACCACATCTGCTGCTTTCCCGCAGCTTTACTACTCAGACATGGTCAAGAGCATTACCGGTTTTGCCACTGCCGACGAAAACCCGACAGCCAATGTGCAAAAAGCCATTACAAAGCTACAGTCTATGCAATCCGGAAACGGTGGTCTCTACTATTGGCCAACCGGTGGACACATTAGCTGGTGGGGAAGTACCTATGCATGCCACTTCCTGCTGGAAGCACGCAAAGCCGGGTTTGAAGTCAATGCCCGAACAATTGAAAGACTACTGGACTACCTGAAATACAAGCTCTATAAAAAAGAGATAGTCAGTTACCGATACAACGGCAATAAAATAAAAAATGTCGCCCCCTCAGAAGTACCCTACTCGCTATACGTGCTGGCATTAGCAGGCCAGCCACAACCTTCTGAGATGAATTACTACAAGGCACATTCAGACTTGCTGACACTTAGCGGAAAGTATCTGCTTTCCGCAGCCTATGCTATGTCCGGCATGAAAGTACAGTCAAAAGAAATATTACCTGCATCCTATTCCGGTGAGCAGGCAGAACGGTGTCTTGACGGAAGTTTCAATTCATACATAAGGGATATGGCACTTTCGCTAAGTGTGATGATGGATACTGACCCATATAATAAACAAACAGGCACCATCGCCAAACTACTATCTGATCAGGTGCAACAGGAGCGATACATGAATACTCAGGAAAAAGCATTCAGCATACTTGCGCTCGGGAAGGTAGCCCGGTTATCCAATAAAACAGATGCAACTGCTACCGTTACCGCTAATGGCAAAACGATTGGTTCTTCTGACGGGAAGAGTGTTACCATTGACCTGAAAGGAAATGCAGGCAATACAATCGGGATAAATGTAAAGGGCAAGGGTGGTTTCTATTATTTCTGGGAGACATCGGGTATATCTGCAGACGGATCAATCAAGCAGGAGGATAAGTTCATCAAAGTAAGACGCACCTATCTGACAAGAAATGGCATCACCGCCGGCAACACGTTTGACCTCAATGACCTCATTGTAGTTCACATCACTCTGGAATCGCTGACGGGCAAAGAGGTAAGTAATGTGGTGGTTACCGATATGCTCCCTGCAGGCTTTGAGATAGAAAACTCCCGTCTGAATAACCTACCCTCAATGAGCTGGATAAAGAAAAAATCGACGGCCGACTATGTAGATATAAGGGACGACAGGATAAACATCTTCACCTCTGCTAATGGCAAAGTACAGGACTTCTATTACATGGTTCGGGCAGTATCTCCGGGAAGATTTGTATTGGGTCCGATTCAGGCCGATGCTATGTACGATGGCAATTACCACTCTTATAATGGAGCCGGCAAAATAATCATAAAAGAATAAATAGGGGTGTATAGGAACCAATGACGAGACATAGAAGGATACTGAAGCGACTACTTGTTGTTGCGTTATCGGCTGTTGTATTGTTTTTCATTATCGACTTAGCGGCTCCGGTGGCAGTGACAGTACCATACTCCAAAACAATTTATGCAAGCGACAGCACCGTACTGCACAGCTACTTAGCTGCAGACGAGCAATGGCGAATGGAAGCCCATCTGAATGAAATTTCACCGGAACTAAAAAAAGCAATAGTCTTTAAAGAGGATAAATACTTCTATCAACACTTCGGCATTAATCCGGCCGCCCTACTCAGAGCGGCAACCAACAACATCTTCAGTCGCAGGAGAACTTCGGGGGCGTCGACAATTACTATGCAGGTAGCCCGCCTGCTCGACCCAAAACCCAGAACCTACCTAAACAAGCTAAAAGAGATGTTCCGGGCCATGCAACTGGAGCTACACTACAGCAAAGAAGAAATACTTAGGCTGTACCTCAATCTCGTACCTTATGGTTCCAATATCCAAGGAGTAAAGGCTGCTTCAATTCTGTACTTCAACAAAATGCCGGATCACCTTTCCCTGGCAGAAATAACAGCATTGAGTATCATCCCCAATCGCCCAAACTCGCTGGAAATAGGGACAAAGAACTCTTACATTGTTCAACAGAGAAACAAATGGCTGCAAAGGTTTCGTGAGGCGGGGATATTTCCGGAAAATACCATCAGGGATGCACTGAGTGAACCGCTGACCGCATACCGGCATCCGGCACCGTCCTCGGCACCGCAACTGTCGTTACGTATGTGCGGGGCTGCGCCATTCCTAACTGACATATACACAACCATTGTTCCCAAACTACAAGCCAAGGCTGAGTCGATTACTTACAACTATGTCAACGAGCTGAAGCTGCATAACATAAATAATGCCGCTGTAATAATTATAGACAACGAGACTCATGAGGTGGTCACCTATATAGGTTCTTCAGACTTTAATGACAGTCTGCATTGCGGACAAGTAGATGGCGTACAGGCGCTGCGTTCTCCCGGAAGCACGCTGAAGCCACTGCTGTATGGCAAATGTATTGACAAAGGCCTGATAACACCTAAAACCAAAATAGCTGATGTACCGGTTAATATCAAAGGCTATTCACCGGAAAATTATGACAGGGAGTTTCGTGGAAATGTGACGGTCGAGTTTGCGCTCAGTCACTCGCTGAATATCCCTGCCGTGAAACTATTGGAAAACTTCGGGTTGGATGCATTCATTAATTCTTTGTCACAGGCCGGTTTCTCCTCCATTGCCAATAGCCGGAAAGATTTAGGGCTCTCTGTCATCCTTGGCGGATGTGTCGTCCGGCTCGATGAGTTGACTTCGATGTATGCCTCGATAGCAAACAACGGAAATTACCGAAGACCAATATACTATACCAACACCGTGCAGAAAGAAACATCGGAAAAAGATACCATTCCCGGAATATTGTCGCCTCAGTCGTGCTATATGATTACCAATATACTCACTGGACTTACAAGGCCGGATCTTCCGAATTCTTTGCAATCGGCAAAAAACATACCCCGCATAGCCTGGAAAACCGGCACCTCGTACGGCAGAAAAGACGCATGGAGCATTGGCTACAACAAAAAATACACCATCGGCGTGTGGGTAGGCAACTTCTCGGCAGAGGGAGCACCTGAACTGAGTGGCACCACTACTGCAACCCCATTGTTGTTCCGGCTGTTTAATGCCATTGACTACAGCGCAAGTGACAAATGGCCGGCAGAACCGAAGAACATGTCATTCCGGCTTGTTTGTGCCGAAACAGGTAATGTACCTGACGATTTTTGCGAACAGCAGATTATGGACTTTTACCTGCCCGGAATCTCAGACAACAGAACCTGTACGCACCTCAGGCACGTTTGGGTATCGGCGGATGAACGGTGTAGCTACTGTAGCCTATGTCTACCGCCGGCAGGGTATATAAATAAGTTGCTACCTAATGTGCCATCCGAGCTGGCGTCTTATTATGATGCGGTACACATACCTTATACCTCCCTTCCGCCCCATAACCCTGAATGCACGCACAACTTTTCCGGAAATCCACCAGTCATCACCTCACTCACTAATGGGTTAACTTATATTATCGAAAACCCGGAAATGCAACAGTTACAGCTTTCCTGTGTTGCCGCAGGAGACGTATCAAAGGTATTCTGGTATATCAACGACCGCATTTATGCAACCGCGGAAGTAGGGGAAAGGCTATTCTTTAAGGCTACAACGTCGACCATAAAAATATCTTGCGTGGATGACAAAGGAAGGAAGACCGACATAAATATTAAAGCCGAATACCTGTAGCATTTTTGTCCGTATAAGATAGTATTATATTCAACAAAACAAGTGTCTGAACGCATCACTTCATATTTTTTATTTATTCTAAAAAATGACAGTTGAATTTCCTTTTGTCAATTAAAACTCCTATTTTTCAAAATATTAATAACTATTTCCTGATATTTTATGACTATAGGTGTATTGAAAGAACAAGCCCCGGAGACAAGAGTTTCCCTGGTCCCTGAAGTAGTAAAAGCACTTGCAAAATTAAACGTCACCGTTTGGATAGAAGACGGAGCAGGTGTTTCGGCTTTTTTCAGCAATGATGCTTATACCGAAGCGGGAGCTTTGATAAAGTCAGCTGCCGACATCAATGCCGAAGCAGACATTGTACTTACCATTCAACCGGCACTTGCCGGCAAAGCCAAGAAGGGCGCGGTCTTGATGGGAGTATACCAGCCATTGTTCAATCACGAACTCATACAGGGGTGGGCAGAGCAAGGCTATACCGTTTTTAGTCTCGACACCATTCCCCGTACCACGCGTGCACAGGCAATGGACGTGTTGAGTTCTCAGGCAAATATCGCGGGCTACAAAGCGGTATTGCTGGCAGCCTATCAGTACTGTCGTTACTTCCCGATGTTTATGACTGCTGCCGGTAGCATTCCACCAGCAAAGGTGCTGATACTGGGCGCAGGGGTAGCAGGGCTTCAGGCTATCGCCACCGCACGCCGACTAGGTGCTGTGGTTGAGGTATTTGATACCAGACCTGCGGTTAAGGAAGAAGTGATGAGCCTCGGGGCGAAGTTTGTAGAAGTGGAAGGAGCGGCAGACGCTTCAAAAGCAGGTGGATACGCAGTAGAGCAAACCGAAGAATTCAAACAAAGGCAACGCGATAAGATTGCCGAACACGCAAAAAAATCAGATATAATAATATCTACGGCTCAAATACCAGGAAGGAAAGCACCTATATTGATTACAAAAGCCATGATAGAAGATATGCGACAAGGCTCAGTAATCATCGATCTCGCTTCTGTTACCGGCGGTAATACCGACCTTACCGAGGACAATACTACTGTAATGCACAACGGAGTGGCGATAATAGGAAACTCTGCGCTTGCGGCTACCGCGTCATCCGACGCCAGCAAAATGTACAGCAAAAACGTACTGAACTTCTCCAAACTTATCATTGACAAGGATGGTGGACTTAACCTGAACTTTGAAGACGATATCGTGAAAGGGACTGCCATTACGCATGAAGGAAAGATTGTGAACGAAAGAGTGTTGGCGCTTAGAGGAGCATAACCGTTACAACAAACGCAGCAAATAATATTATTCATCTATAACTTTCAACAATGGATACGTTAATCAATTTATTTACCGACCCGGCAACCTACCGGCTCATGACAATTGTCATCTTGTCAATCTTCTTAGGTATAGAGGTTATCTCTCGCGTACCGTCTGTCCTTCACACACCACTGATGAGCGGTGCCAATGCAATACATGGTGTCGTTATTATAGGTGCAATTATTGTTATGGGTCAGGCACATACGGATGATTATCTCGCCCTCACGCTTGGCTTTCTGGCAGTGATACTTGGTACACTCAATGTGGTAGGTGGTTTTGTGGTAACTGATAGGATGCTCGAAATGTTCAGTAAAAAGAAGAAAAAATAAATAACCATCTTTTCATATAATTCTCTGACTGGGTTCAGGGCAAAATACTTATACACATGGAAGATATGATACTTCAGTTGAGCTACCTGATAGGTTCTGTAACCTTTATCATCGGACTGAAAATGCTTTCGCATCCGGATACTGCCCGCAAAGGGAACGCCATAGCAGCCGGGGGTATGACGCTTGCTATTCTGGCAACAATATTTCTGTACCGAGACGAAAGCGGTGTCCCGCTCCACAACTATATGTGGATTTTCGGTGCACTTATAATCGGAACTGTGGTTGGAACCATGGTATCCAAGAAAGTACAAATGACGGCTATGCCGGAGATGGTAAGTATGTTTAATGGTATGGGTGGTGCATGTGCCATGTTGATTTCCATTGTCGAGTACCGTCACTTAATGGAAAACATAAATACGCACACTCCTGACACAGGAACAATGACAGTTGTGGTTCTGGGCATGCTGATTGGTACGGTATCTTTTGCAGGAAGTATGATTGCTTGGGGCAAGCTAAACGGAAGCATCAAAGACAGAACGATACCCGGCGGACAAGTCATCAACTTCATTCTGTTTGCAGGGCTCATTACACTGGTAATAATGGTAGTCGGCGGATTTTTCCCTGAAATGCCGGCTCTGTTTTATGGTATTCTTGCACTCGCTGCTATTTACGGGATACTATTTGTAATGCCGATAGGGGGTGCAGATATGCCGGTGGTAATTTCTTTGCTCAACTCATTTACCGGGGTTGCCGCAGCATTCGGAGGCTTCCTGTATGACAATCCGGTAATGCTTACCGGTGGTATTCTGGTAGGATCTGCAGGTACGATCCTTACTATTCTTATGTGTAAAGCGATGAACCGCTCACTTAAAAATGTACTGATAGGCTCCTTCGGGGGTGCTACAGCCGGCGGTGGCGGTGGTGCCGGTGGCGAGCAAGGTTCTTACAAGGAAATTTCGCTTAACGATACCGCTGTGCTAATGGCCTATGCACAAAAAGTAATGATAATACCCGGCTACGGGCTGGCAGTGGCGCAAGCACAACATACCTGCCACGAGCTAGAAAAAATATTGAATGAGAAAGGTGTTGAAGTGCAATATGGCATACACCCCGTCGCCGGTCGTATGCCGGGCCACATGAACGTATTGCTGGCAGAGGCAGATGTGCCATACGAGAAGTTACTGGAAATGGAAGACGCTAATGACCAAATGGCCGGCACTAACGTTGTTTTGATACTAGGCGCGAACGATGTGGTAAATCCTGCAGCAAAAGAAGATCCATCCAGCCCGATATATGGTATGCCGATACTAGAAGTAGAGAAGGCAGACCATGTAATTGTCAACAAACGAAGCATGAAACCAGGCTATGCAGGTATAGAAAACGACCTGTTCTTCAGACCTAAAACGTCGATGCTGTTTGGCGATGCCAAAAAGATGCTTCAGGCACTTGCTACCGAATTGAAACAACTGTAACCTACGCCCCGACCTATGACATTTCAAGCAGTGATTCTGAAGCAATCATAAAGAATATGTGTCGGGTAGTATTTCATAATTAAAAACTTTAACTAAATTTATGCCATGGTAAGTAAGAAAGGCGGCCTGGTTATAGCAATAATAGGACTATTATCATTTGTGTTTTCGGTTATGTCTCTTTCATCGTGTACGCAACCATTGGAAGAATTTCCGTGGTCGTGCAATTACGTAGTATGTAACAATGGAGGAACGTGCGACAGTGGCAGATGTGTATGTCCGGTAGGCTTTGAGGGTGGCGACTGTTCGGTAAAAACCGTTGACAAATATATAGGCACCTGGCAACTACACTCTACACTGGTAGGTAGTGACTCTGTAAAGCAAGTAGGTACTGACACGACTTATGACGTGTTACTTGATCGTACTGCTGCTAATACAACATTTTTTATCCGTAATTTTTACAACAACGTCTATTACGGCACCGTATTGTGCCACATAGATAGTAATAACACTTCTGAGTTCTGGATAGATACAACGTCTTCACTTAACATGATTTATGATCACTTCAGAATAAGGAGCGGATGGGGTAGAATATACGGAGACTCTATATCTGCAACCATGCGCATTCAGCGGCTTAATGCTAGTATTAACTGGCAACGCGATACGATTGATTTTGCGTGTTATCGTCGCTAACGAGCTCGAAAATTACATTTTTACATAGCAGACATAACAACATATATACCAACATTTTACCGTTGTTTTATATCCGCTATAAGTTCTTTCAAATGAGGTTTTTAAAATTTTAGAAAATATTTGCAAAACCAAATTTTCTTTTTACTTTTGCCATCCCTTCAGCGATGAGGGGCAACAAAGTTCTTTGATTTTAGCCACTTTAGCTCAGCTGGTAGAGCAACTGATTTGTAATCAGTAGGTCGCTGGTTCGATTCCGGCAAGTGGCTCATTAACGGGTAGATGGCCGAGTGGTTAAAGGCGACAGACTGTAAATCTGTTCTCTCACGAGTACGGAGGTTCGAATCCTTCTCTGCCCACTCTCATGTTGACGGTCTTCTATGGCTCGTCAGCATGATTCAGAAGCGGGAGTAGCTCAGTTGGTAGAGCGACAGCCTTCCAAGCTGTAGGTCGCGGGTTCGAGCCTCGTCTCCCGCTCAATTTGTGTTCTTTTACCAGTTTGTTTTTAAGCCAAGGCGTGAAGTGCCGCGATACTTCCGGGTTTATGACAACAATAGCTGTTGTAGCTCAGCGGTAGAGCACTTCCTTGGTAAGGAAGAGGTCGGCAGTTCAATCCTGCTCAACAGCTCATTTTCCTCTTTCTTTTTTCTAATTTTTCCGGTTATTTCGTCAGCAAGAGCATAGCAGTTTAACTACTTTTCTGCGTCAATACTTTTTATGGTGTTGGTTATGCCACTTCACTCTTGATTTATCCTTCAATATCTCTTTCCCTTATACATTAACGCGAACAGATGAATCAGACATGCTGTTTCCCACATTTTGTAAATACGAATCGCAGTTTCTAAATCAATTGCTGCATTTGATTGTTACCTAGGTACAATTATACTTGTACAATGATGGGAGTGCCAAAAGTTATGCGATGGGTCAGGGCGATATTTGCCGCTGCACTATCGAACGCTTAAGATTTCAAGGTTATCAATTAATTGGGTCGTGACTTTTCTCGATCGAGGCAGAATAAATAACAGATCAAAGAGCCAACAAAAAAATGCTAGCAGATGCGCACGCATTAAATTAGGTATCCGTGCATTTCCTCCGGTCGCCAACATTGGCAATTACCAGACAAATAACCAGCAGAATAGTACATATTCTTTTATATGCACGTAATATTTGTACATTTGCCAATATCGGGCATTATCGAGTGACAATTAGATAGACAATGCTATAAAAGAGGTAGGTTTTCAGTAGATTCTTTCTTGTAAAACAGCAATGAGTTTAAAGAAAGAAAAAAATAATTTTATTTGGAGACAAAATTTACCTTATATTTGCACACTTTTAAAATAGAGGACAAAACAATAATTTCAAAACAATAAAAAATGGCAAAAGAAACCTTTAAGAGGGAGAAACCTCACGTAAACATTGGTACCATCGGCCACGTTGACCACGGTAAAACCACACTAACTGCAGCGATAACAACTATTCTGTCAAGCAAAGGTCTTGCGCAGCTGAAAGGATATGATGAGATTGATGCCGCTCCTGAAGAGAAAGAGCGTGGTATCACTATCAATACAGCACACGTTGAGTATCAAACAGACTCAAGACACTATGCACACGTTGACTGCCCGGGTCACGCTGACTATGTGAAGAACATGATTACCGGTGCGGCTCAGATGGACGGTGCGATTCTTGTGGTTGCCTCTACAGATGGTCCTATGCCACAAACTAAAGAGCACATCCTTCTTGCCCGTCAGGTAGGTGTACCACGTATTGTAGTATTCATGAACAAGGTTGACCTTGTAGATGATGCTGAAATTCTGGAGTTGGTAGAAATGGAAATCCGTGACTTGTTGAGCAAGTATGAGTATGATGGTGACAATACACCAATCATTCAGGGTTCTGCAACAGGTGCACTTGCCGGCGATCCAAAATGGGTTAAGGCAGTTGAAGATTTGATGCAGGCGGTAGATGATTATATTCCATTGCCTCCACGCCCGGTAGATCAACCATTCCTTATGTCTGTTGAGGACGTATTTACAATTACCGGTCGTGGTACAGTTGCTACAGGTCGTATTGAGCGTGGTGTTATCAAAGTTGGTGACAACGTTGAAATCGTTGGATTCAACGAAGCTCCACTTACCTCTACTTGTACAGGTGTTGAGATGTTTAAGAAATTGCTTGACCGCGGTGAAGCAGGTGACAACGCTGGTTTGTTGTTGCGTGGAATTGAGAAGAAAGATATCCGTCGTGGAATGGTTATTACCGCTCCAAAGACTATTACTCCTCACACTGAGTTCAAAGGTGAAGTATATGTATTGAGCAAAGAAGAAGGTGGTCGTCACACTCCTTTCTTTAACAAATATCGTCCTCAGTTCTATTTCCGTACTACCGACGTAACTGGTGAGTGCACAATGCCAGAAGGTGTTGAAATGGTAATGCCTGGTGATAACGTGAACCTTTCTGTAAAACTTATCGCTCCGATAGCGATGGAAAAAGGTCTTAAATTCGCGATTCGTGAAGGTGGCCGTACAGTAGGTGCTGGTCAGGTTACTGAAATCATCAAGTAATACAGATAAGTTGGCTACAACTAGACAAGTAGTCTCTTACTGACAATAGTTGAAAATCCCTGCAGCCGTGCTGCGGGGATTTTTCTTTTCAAAGGAAGTCTATAAAACAGCTACAATATGTATCCCCCTGCATTTGAGTCCGACGAAACTTTTGACGCGCTCCTTCCGATGAGCATACGGACATTATCTGAGCAGCACTGGACGCCGATAAAGGTTGCAAAGGTTGCTGCAATATTCCTTGCCGCTGATACGAATGCGAACATTGTAGACATAGGTGCGGGAATCGGGAAATTCTGCCTCACCGGAAACGCATTTACCAAGGCTAATTTTACCGGAATTGAACAACGAAAAAACTTTGTGGAAGTGTCAAAGAAATTAGCCACCCGACTTGGGCTGAACCGAACGAAAATGATTCATGGCAACTTCGTAGATATGGACATCACAGGTTACACCGGCATTTACTTTTTTAATTCATTCCACGAAAACATTGTCACGTCGGACTCTCTGGACGAGCGTGTAGAACGCTCGCCGGAATTGTACAAACAATACACAGACCACCTGACGGCACAGCTACTGGCAATGCCGATAGGCACCCGACTTGCTACTTACTGGCTGGCTGTAACGGAAATTCCGGGGTCTTACAAACTGGTGGGCGCCCAATTTGACAACTTGCTGAAAATGTGGATTAAGAAGTCTTAAGCTGCCTTCCCTGTGCGACAACTACTTATACAATTGGGTTAAGATGTATTTTTTTATACCTTTATAGTAACTATTGTTTATATCTTACTCTATTAAGTATGTCCAATGAAATTATGCCCAAAACTAAAATTATATTCCGGCGCTCAGCGGGGTAAAAATGGTTACGACCTTAGGATACGTATCATCACGATGCTGGTGCTTATCGGCACGTGCGCTAAATCTCAACCGGTTATTACCGCATTAAGTAGTTATGCCGGACATCCGGGTACAACAATTAATATTACAGGAACCGGGTTTAATACTACTGCTGATAGTAACGAAGTCTGGTTTGGTGGGGGAAAGGCAAACATAACTTCCGGTAGTGATACATCTTTAACGGTAACTATTCCGGTCGGAGCGACTTTCTTTCCTGTGTCTGTAAATAATAAAGCGAATTTACTTACGGGCTATTCAGCGAAATCGTTTTTACCGACGTTCGACAATAGCCAATACGTTGCCGACACAATAAATCTGGTTGAATCGCATAAATTGCCAGGAGGAAACAGGTTTAGCCCGGATAACGTCGAAATTATTGACATTGATGGTGACGGGAAACCCGAGTTAGTTGCACGAAAAAGAAAATCTGTATATATATTTAGAAATATCGGTTCTGCCGGGCAAATTAATGATGCCACATTTGCACCGAGTCATGAGTTCTTTTTTCACGATCAAGCTAGTGAAAACAGTGCCCTCACGGATTTAAAAATACAAGACATAAATGGCGACAACAAGCCGGATCTGGTTGCCTGTTTTTCCAAAACAAAATACTATAGTTTAGGCATTGGGCTTGTTTCGGTACTTCTAAACACATCTGTTACAGGAACAATAGACAATTCGTCGTTTGCACCCTATATGCATTATTATGTAAGCCGCTTTCCCATGCGACTAGCGATTGCCGATTTTGATGGTGACGGACGACCAGATATTGCAACTATGGGAACAGTTTACTACTTAGGGGTCAGCATTTTAAGAAACACGATAGTTAATGGCATGTTGACGGCCGGCTCTTTCGCTACACGAATAGACAAGAAGTTTCCCACTTCAGCACTTATCGAAGGAACAGTTCCAATAAGCGATATGGCAACCGGGGATATAGATGGGGATGGTAAACAAGACATAGTTGTTAAAAGAGGTCTTGCCTTGTCACTAACGGTACTACGTAACGTATGCACACCCGGCGTTATTGATTTCGAATCATTTTCTGATGGAGTTGACATTGCAAGCCCATATGAAACGGCGACACAAATGGTCCTTGCTGATGTGGACGGCGATGGTAAGCTCGATATGGTTTCAAGCGACAATAGTAAAAGTAAGATTGATATCTGGAAAAATATATCAACACCCGGGACAATTGAACCAACTTCCTTTTTCAAGGCTGGCACATATCCTGTAAATGGCAAACCAGACTATTTAAGAGTTGGCGATCTTAATGGCGACGGAAAACCTGACGTTGCTGTAACATGCTCGTCAGATACAGAAGGAGCGTCTATCTGTATTTTACGGAACGGTTCTACGACGGGCTCTATTGACTCGACTTCATTTGCCCCATACATTCAGTACTATAATGAGTCAATCAGCAATAAAATAGCTATTGGAGATATGGATGGTGACGGGATACCTGATTTAGCATTAAGTAACGGCAACCGCACGTTCGGCGCCCCTAACTATATTACCCTGTATCGGAACAAACCAATATTTCAGACTCCGATAGTTGGCCCTTCAAGTATGTGTGATGGAGGCGATACCACAACCTTCAGCATTGCGCTAACAGGCGGCACCTGGAGCAGCAGCGACACAGGGGTTGCAACAATAGACACTCTAACCGGATTGACAACAAGTGCAAGTGCCGGAGTCACAATCATAACATACACCTACGACACGACTGTTACAACTACTGCCCTTATTGTGCACCCGTCTGCATCGACAATTGCGGGGGGCTCCGAGTATTGTATCGGAGTTGGCGGCGTGCTTTCAAACCTCGCACCAAACGGAATCTGGAGCAGTGCCGATACATCTGTAGCTGCTGTAGACTCCTTTGGAAATATTGCTGCAATGAGCGCCGGAACAACGCAAATAAGCTATGCCACCTCATGCGGCACGGCTGCCGTCAAAAACATTACGGTAAATCCTTTTCCGGACGCAATCGCCGGAAGTACCAGTATAGATGTTGGCGATACCAGTACTTTGTCAAACTCGACAGGCGGCGGTATCTGGAGCAGCGTCGACACATCTATTGTTGTCATCAACCCGACAACAGGTTTCGCGTTTGGAAAGCGTGCAAGCAGTTGTGCCATAACTTACGAGGTGAATGGGTGTAGCGTTTCGGCTACTGTTACAGTTAATGCAAGCTCGCTACCTGCACCAACAATAACAGCTGTAAGTACTGTCGCGGAAGAACCGGGCGAGAGTATTAGCCTGACCGGGACTAATTTCAATACGGCTACATCAGGCAATGTTGTCTATTTTGGTGCTACGCGTGGCACAGTCAACTCGGCTAGCAGTACGATGCTCAACGTAACAGTACCGGCATGGTCTACCGACGAACATATATCAGTTAACAATACTGAGTCGGCACTCACGGGATATACCAAACCGCGATTCAGTCCATCATTCGACTATACCAACTATTTACCAGATATTAATTTTGTTAGTGAATATAAGATGTATAGTTTTCGTAGAGGCGGAGACGATGCAACAATTGCCGACATAGACGGGGATGGGAAATTTGACATTATAGATGTAGATGTGAGCAGCGAGAACATTGTTGTATCCCGAAACAACATTATGGATGGAGCGCTTACTGCCTCATCACTAGAGCAAGGTGTCTATTTTCAGTCTACCGCACCGAGTTCAGTCAATCATAGTTCTTATACGGCACATGTGCTTGCCACCGGAGATATAGATGGGGATGGACATCCGGATATTGTATCTGTAAATCCTGCACCAAAAACTTTTTCAGTATTCAGAAATACTGCCGTACCCGGAATTATAGACTCTTCATCATTGGCCCCTGCTGTCGAGTTTGATGTAAGTGCAAGCGAGCCAAGCAGTATAGCTTTGTGCGACTTTGACCTTGACGGGAAACTAGACGTAGTGATTGTAAACAACGCATCAAACACTGTTTCCGTATTCCATAATACAAGTACATCCGGGTTCATAGATAGCAACTCGTTTGGTGCAAGGGTAGATTTCGCCACAGGAACAAGGCCTGTTGCCGTTGCGACCGGAGATATCGACGGAGATGGCAAGCCTGATATAATAGTAACAAACCATGTTGGTTATGCTTCAGTGGGCACCATTTCGATATTGCGAAACACAACAACCCCTGACACTATCAACAGCAGTTCGTTTGCGGCAAAAGTAGATTTTTCGGCTGGCCTGCAACCCTTTTTTCCTGCGATCGGGGATATTGACGGAGATGGGAAACCGGATATTTGTGTATTCAATAACGAGGCCTCCTATTTTTCATTATTTCGGAATACTGCTACCCCGGGTTCTATAACTTCAGGTTCCCTTTCATCGAGAGTTGCTATAACAGTTTCGTCAGCAAACACAACGCAGGGGTATGGACAATTGGTGGATGTTACCGGAGACGGGAAACCCGAAGTTGTATTTACAATGTTGAATTCCGGAGAATATGCGAAGGTATATGTATGTAAAAACACAGCAACACCCGGAACAATAAACTCATCTTCTTTTGCAGCAAAAGTTCAGGTAGCAAATAGCCTCTACCGCTTCTTTGTCGGAGACATAGACGGAGACCATAAACCAGATATAATAGACCCAGGTTACGCAACCTATCTTAGGGTAATAAAAAACAACCCACTAGCCATTAGCAAACCCACATCAATTTGTGTAGGACAGACACAAACACTCCACCACGTTCAAACGGGAGGTTACTGGAGCAGCAGCGACCCTTCTATTGCTACCATTGGCACGGCAAGCGGTGTGGTAACAGGTGTTTCCGCTGGTTCGGCAACAATTATCTACGCAATACCAGGTGGAGGATACGACTCTACAACAGTAACAGTGTTTGCCATACCTACCCCTATAACCGGACCTGCAACATCATGCACCGGGGATTTAGTACTGTTTACGAATGATGCCAAGGGTGGCGAATGGGACATTTTGAACTTTACCGGCCTCGGGCTCATTGACTCTTCCGGTTATGTCATAAGCCAACGGTCCGGCGTCGCCCGGATATCTTATACCATCGGTTGTGCCACACCTGTCATTAAAAATGTGACTTTCAATCCAGTTCCGGACTGGATTGAAGGCCCTGACAGCCTCTATCCGGGAACCTACACAACCCTGACTAACACCGTTGCCGGTGGGACCTGGACCAGCAGCGACACCTCTATTGCAACGATAAACTCCTCCGGGGTGATTTCAGCAATGACCGAAGGCAATACTATTATAACTTATAGTCTTTCAACCGGCTGCAAAGTAATGAAGCGCATAAAGGTATACCCTGACATATTTCCACCGATTGTAACTTCGGTGACACCGGCAATTGCCATACCGGGAGACACTGTCACGATTTCAGGTTCTAATTTTGCTACGACGACTGATAGCAATGTAGCCTACTTCGGGCCGGTGAGGGCAACGCTTTTATCTGCGAGTTCTACATCGTTATCGGCAATTGTCCCTGTAAGCAGCACATTTAACCATGTTTCGGTCACCAGACCCGGTACCGGACGTACAGGCCACTACATTAGTCATTTCCTGCCAACATTCGATAGTAATATTTACAGAACCGAAACTGTAAACCTGGAGCCAAAAGTGAATTTTCCGGCTGTTGACAAAACGACTTCGGTTGCAACCGGAGATCTTGACGGAGACGGGAAACCGGATGTAGTAGCGTTAAGTTGGTTCAACCGAGTGATTTCGATTTACAGAAACGTAAGTGATAGCGGAGTTATTGACTCCACATCATTGACTGAAAAGTACGAAATTGGTGTTGAGGCCGAATACGCAAGATATCTTGTATTAGCTGACTTCGACGGAGATGGGAAACAGGATATTCTTGTTTCTGCACGCAGTGGTTATCATACGAGCTATGAAGGAGGTGACTTCATATTCATCTATCGAAATATCTCTGTTCCGGGTGTACTTGACTCCAACTCCTTCGCGGCACCGGTACGGCTACATTCTGTTTACAGCGTTAGCTCTTTTGCTGTTGCTGACTTAGATATGGATGGCAAGCCGGATATTATTGCGCCGAGACCATCTCCCTATTTTAGTTTTTGGCGCAACACTTCCACTCCCGGAGTAATAAAAGCCAATTTGCTAGATGTACTGGATGATGTATCTATCACCAGTGCAGGTCCCAGTACAAAGGAAGTAGTAATTGGAGATTTAGATGGCGACGGATTGAGCGACTTTGTTGCCTCATTAGGCAATAAAATTGCTCTTTATAGAAATACATCACAAAGAGGTCTTTTTTCATTTGTTGGTCCTATTTACATTGATTTTGGATTGAATGACTATGGTGATATTGCAATGGGAGATCTGGATGGTGATGGCAAGCAGGATTTGGTCACCCTGAGCACATCCACTACAAACAGGGTATTTTCTATACTTAGAAATACAGCGACACCCGGAGAAATATCAGGTAGCTCCTTTGCCGCAAAAGTTGACTTTCCCTCTACGTACTGGAATCTCTACGGAGTTGACATTGCTGACATGAACGGAGACGCCAAGCCGGACATTGTGATTACCTCGGAATACTCAGAAAGAATTGGAGTGTTCACTAATACTTCGACTCCCGGAACGATTGATACAAGCTCATTTTCTATGGCGGCATCTATCAATCTCATGGAGAAGGTGACGGAAATAACACTCACAGACATTGATGGTGATAAAATTACCGACATTGTGGCGGCAGGTAAAGAGACAGAATCTGTCATTATACTAAGAAACCATCCGCTATTTGCGTTTACCGACATCTGGGGCCCATCAGAGATTTGCCTGGGAACCACAGCATCATATACCCATGATACAGCAGGTGGAATATGGAGCTGTAGTAACGATACAATAGCCACTATCTCCTCATCAGGAATAGTAACAACGCATTCCTCAGGCACGGCATTTATTACTTATTCGACTCCTAATGATACTGCCACGAAACTAATTTCAGTAGTGACCTTTCCTGATCTTGATACGATTACCGGACCTTCAAAAGTGTATGTAGACTCTTCTATCACACTCGCAAATACTGAGTCTGGGGGAGTGTGGCAATCATCTGACACAACAATTTTGGTTGTTGATGAATCGGGACACGCTACCGGTATCAGTTATGGAACGGCAACAATAAAATACGTCTATGAAAATGCTTGTGGCGTAGACTCTACAGAGAAAGTGATTGATGTAGATACATTAATCGACTTTGAGGTTACGGGTTCACTTTTACTTTGTTCAGAAGCAAGTACCACGCTTGTCGCATCACCGTCCGGGGGCGCATGGAGTTGCACCGATACCACTATCGCAACTATAGATGCTGCTACCGGGGTCGTTGTCGCCCAATCATCAGGGACTGCCACGATTTACTACTCCATCGGAGATCAAATGACATCGGTCAGCATAACGGTATCAGAACCTGTAACAATTACAGGAGCCGGGACACTGTGTACCGGACAATCAGAAAACTACGTGGGGCTTCCGACAGGTGGTGCATGGACAAACAGCGACACCACTTATGCAACGATAAGCCCGACAGGTCTGGCAACCGGCATGGATGTTGGCACAGCAATAATTACTTACACTTTGCCAAACGGTTGTTCTGCCACAACCACGATTACCGTAAACCAGCTTCCGGATGCAATTGTAGGGGTACAAGAAGTGTGTATTGACGCGACAACTGCGCTCTCTAATATGGCTACCGGCGGACTGTGGAGCAGTGCTGATACTGCGACGGTAACGATAGACGCAACGGGCGTAGCTACAGGAATCGCAACCGGAACAACAACTATTACCTATGCGCTGCCGGACGGATGTTATACAACTACGACAATAACAGTAAATGCACTACCCGAAAGCATCACGGGAACGCTGGAAGTTTGCGAAGAAAGCGAAACTACTTTAATCTCCACAACAGGTGGAGGAACATGGACAAGCGACAACACGACCATCGCCACAATCAGTAGTACAGGGTTGGCTTCCGGTGTCAATGCAGGTACTGCCAATATATCCTACTCGCTGCCAACAGGCTGCTCTGTAACTACAGTTTTAACTGTAAAACAGCTGCCTGAAGTGATCACAGGTACGCTGCAGATTTGTGAGGAATCTACAACCACCCTCACAAATACCATAACGGGTGGGACATGGAGCAGTGGCTCGACTGCAATCGCATCGATAATTGGAACGGGCATTGCAACGGGTGTAGCAGCCGGAACAACAATCATAACGTATACGCTACCGGAAGGGTGTTATACTACTACGACTCTCACGGTAAATGTACTACCCGAAACCATAACGGGGGTATTTGAAGTATGTGAAGGAAGTACAATCACGTTAGCCAACGTAACAAGTGGCGGAACATGGGCAAGCGACAATATAACCGTCGCCACCATCAGTAGTGCAGGATTGGTTTCCGGCACTAATGCAGGTACCACCAACATCACCTATATGCTGCCGGCAGGATGTTATACCTCTGTCACCGTTACAGTAAATCAGCAACCGGAAGCAATCTCCGGAACGCTACAAGTTTGTGAAGGGGCGACAACCACTCTCTCAAATTCCATAACAGGAGGTACATGGAGCAGCAGCTCGATTGCAAATGCTACAATAACCGGAACAGGGATCGCAACAGGATCGGCTACGGGTACAACAACAATAACGTATGCACTACCCGACGGGTGTTACACAACTGCTACCCTAACAGTAAATGAAATGCCCGAAGACATAACGGGGACATTTGATGTATGTGAAGGAAGTACAATCTCGTTAACCAACACTACAAGTGGAGGCGCATGGACAAGCGAGAACACAACTGTCGCCACAATAAACGGTATTGGTTTAGCTTCCGGCATCAATGCAGGCACAGCCAATATAACTTATATGCTGCCTGCAGGATGTTACACCAGTGCCACCGTTACCGTAAATCAGCAGCCGGAAGCAATAAACGGAGTGCTACACGTTTGTGAAGGAGCTACAACCTCCCTCTCAAATTCCATAACAGGTGGCACATGGAGCAGTAGCTCGACTGTAAATGCGACAATAACAGGAACAGGGGTAGCAACAGGTGTAACAGCCGGCACGACAACGATAACGTATGCACTACCCGACGGGTGTCGCACAACAGCGACACTAACAGTAAATGAACAACCCGAAGACATTACCGGAACCCTTGAGGTTTGTGAGGGTTCATCGACAACACTATCCAGTGCCACGCCCGGCGGGAGCTGGAGCAGTGCAGATGTTTCTATTGCGACCGTCAGCACTGCAGGAGAGGTAACCGGTTTCGCTGCAAACACCGCAAGTATCATCTATACTTTGCCGGATGGCTGTAGTACGTCTACATCCGTTACGGTAAATCCATTACCGGAACCGATAACCGGTGACTCGACTATATGCAAAGGGGCAACAGAAACACTTCATAATAGCACTCCCGGCGGTGTATGGAGCAGTAGCATTCACCTTATAGCCGACGTTGACACTTCGGGCACTGTATTAGGTATTAATGCCGGAATATCAAGAATCACTTACGCTCTTACTACCGGCTGTTTTGTAAGCAAACTGGTAACGGTAAATCCGGCCCTTCCGACCATAGTGGGACCGGAGACTGTATGTGTAGGAACCAACACACCCTTTACCAATGCTACCGTAGGTGGCACATGGAGTAGTGAAACATCGATAATTGCATCTATCGACGAATCCGGGATACTAAATGCCATAACCCCCGGCATTACCACTATCAGCTATACTTTGCCCACAGGATGTTATGCAACTAAGGTAATAACTGTAAATCCGGCTATTTCGACGATAATGGGACCTGAGACGGTATGTGAGGGAACGGCAGCTACATTCACCAACGCTACTGTAGGTGGCACATGGACTAGTGAATCATCAACAGTTGCAGCCATCGACGAATTCGGAATACTAAATGGCATAGCAGCCGGCACCAACACCATCAGCTACACTTTGCCAACGGGGTGCTATGCAACAAAGCTAGTTACTATTAATGCGCTCCCTCCCGCTATCGATGGGTCACTTGAAGTATGTGAAGAAGCTACCGTGAGCCTGCATAATGCTGTAGCGGGTGGCAGTTGGAGCAGTTCAGACATTTCAGTTGCGGCTATTGCTCCTGATGGATTGGTTGACGGAATAATTAGCGGCACCGCAACCATTACCTATACATTGCCCACCGGATGTAGTACGACCGGCATCGTTACCATTCATCCGCTACCAAGCCCGCTGACAGGCGTAATGGCAATATGCGAAGAAGAAGAAACAATAGTCAACGCTACCCCATCTGGTGGTACATGGACAACGAGCAACCCAACAATCACACAAGTTGACACAACAGGAAGTGTGACAGGGTTGAGTGCCGGGACTTCTAATATTTCCTATACCCTGCCAACCGGGTGTTTCGTTACGTCGACAACTACTGTAAATGAAAATCCCGCAGTAATATCGGGCAACCGACAAGTATGTGAAGGATTAACTACTACTTTGCTTGACACTATAACCGGAGGGTCCTGGCATAGTGATAACACCGCCGTTGCAGACATAGACTCCGATGGAATACTAACGGGAAACAATGCCGGCACCGCAATCATATATTACGTATTGCCAACAGGGTGTACAACAAATGCAATAGTTACTGTAAACTTTTTACCCTCAACTATAACAGGCCCTGAAGACGTATGCGAAGGCCTGACAGTATCGCTATCGAACCTTAGTACCGGTGGACTGTGGAGCATTGCTGATACCACAACTGCCAGTATAGATACGGAAGGAATAGTAACCGGTGTCAACGCCGGGAGTACCATCGTGACCTATACGCTACCAACCGGATGTATAACAACAACCACCATCATAACCCGACAAACACCAGCCACAATAACCGGTAATACTGCAATATGCAGTGGCTTTAACGATACGTTGTACAATGCTATAACGGGTGGTATTTGGACTAGCCTCAATGCGAGTATTGCATCCATCGGCTCAACGGGCATTGTAACAGGCATTGCACCCGGAACGACGACGATTGAATATGCATCCTCCTTTGGCTGTATCACATCAGTACAAATAACCGTTAACCCTGTTCCCGATGCTATTTCCGGTGACCTGGAAATTTGCAAAAGCAGCACGTCCTTACTGTCTACTGCCAGTACAGGTGGCAGTTGGAGTAGCAGCAACACTACTGTTGCTAATGTTGATGCGGTAGGGCTTGCATCGGCAACAGCCCAGGGAACTGCATCTATTTCGTACACTCTTCCAACAGGCTGCCTAACGTCAAGCACGGTTACTGTCAATGCGCTACCGGCAGCGATTTCAGGAATACCGGAAGCATGTAAAAATGCATCTACACCCCTTTCTAATGCCACAGTAGGAGGTACATGGACCACTGGCGACCTATCGATTGCAACCATTTCTTCCGGAGGAATGGTAACCGGCGCAAGTGCAGGAACAACTTATGTCACCTACACTTTACCAACAAGTTGCCTTACGACAAGTATTGTCACCATACATCCGCTGCCACAGATTGACACGTTGTTGGGTGGTGGGGGCTACTGTGCCGGCGGCACAGGTGTTGCACTATCGCTTGGCAACTCGGTTTCCGGCAATACTTATACGTTGTATCATGCACCCTCCACACCACTCTCTTTCGCAGGCTCCGGACTTCCATTAGACCTTGGCATGCACACCGAAGCAGGTGACTATTACGTATTGGCACAAAACCCACCGGGCTGCGTCAGCACAATGCATGACACCGCCACAATTACCATCATTCCAATTGCTAATCCACATGTGAACATAAGCACAACGCCAATGGGCAGCATTTGCGACGGGACATCGGTGGACTTTACCGCCAACCATATTGATGCAGGATTAGAACCGGGGATTGAATGGATGGTCAACGGAACCTCGGTAGATACCGGTAGCATCTTCACCTATATTCCTTCCGACAACGACGTAGTCACAGTAGTTCTAACGAGTAGTGCAACATGCGTAACAGCTCCAACTACAACGGATTCTGTAAATATGTCCGTTATTACGAATGAGCTGCCAACTGTATCGACAGTTGTATCAGATGATTCGGTTTGTCAGTATACCCCCGTTACCTTTTGGGGAAGTGCGCTTCATGGCGGCACGTCACCCATATACACCTGGTTTGTCAACAACAACCCTGTTGCAACAGGTAGTGACTACACCTACATTCCTGCTGACGGCGACAATGTTTTTGCTGAATTGCATAGCAGCTACCCATGCCTTGTTGCCAACGATATAAAAAGTGAAACCACGTACCTGAAAGTAGACTCTGTGAAAATACCGAATGTAGATATAGACTATTCTCCGGTCCATATTTCCCATCCCGGTCAGCCGATTAGCTTTACTGCCCACATTAAATATGGTGGTAGTTCACTGGAATATCAATGGCTGAAAAATGGCGTGACCATAAGCGGGGCTACATCAATGTATTACACAGACAGCAATCTCCGCGACAATGATTCGATTACCTGTTTTGTAGAAAATACAGACTTATGCCGCTTCACCAGCTTCAATTCAATCATAGTACATATTGCTTCGGACTTTGTGCAGCTATCACCGAAAACCAGCAGCATAAAATTGTTGCCCAACCCGAATTCAGGCAATTTTTCTGTTGTGGGTTCTTTTGCTTCAACGTCAGACAGTTTTGCACAAATCAGCATACTAAATATGCTCGGTCAGGAAGTACTACAAACGAACAGCCTGATTGCAGAAGGGCAAATTAATAAGAGAATTGTTCTGGATAATGGGCTGTCGAGCGGTATGTACACACTAGTCGTTCAACTGTCGACAGAACGGTATGTTCTTCATTTTGTACTTAGAAAGTAACATATACCTATGCTCAACGTCTGACAAAATTCTGCGATTAGCGCATGCCTGTTATAGTTATACACAAACACTTGCTACCTTCATAACCTGAACGTGAGATTATGAATGTAAAGGAAGATTTGTTTCTGGAACGATACAATAAGCTGAATGACCGACAACGTGATGCGGTTGATACCATCTATGGCGCTGTAATGGTCATTGCGGGACCGGGCACGGGCAAAACAGAAGTGCTTGCAATGAGGATAGCTAACCTGCTGCGCAGCGAGGCGCAGGTACAGCCACACGAAATTCTTTGTCTGACTTATACTGATGAAGCAGCCAACTCTATGCGGCGCAGATTGATACAGATTGCAGGTACTGCTGCGCACAAGGTTAATATTTATACGTTTCATGGCTTTTGTAATGCTATCATCCAAAATAACAGCGACTACTTCAGTAAACGCGAAATGCAACCTGTCAGCGACCTGGAAAAAGCTGACCTGATGTACAATATGCTGGAAAGTCTTCCGCCCGGCCACCTATTCAGAAAGCTGAGCGGTGATATATATTCCGACTCGTCCCGGCTCAAGGATTTTTTCGAAACAATGAAAAAAGAATTCCTGACGCCGGAAGCTATTTCAACGGCTATAGATGAATACATAGCGTCTTTGCCCGAGCGGCCGGAATATATCTACCAGCGCAACGGGAAGGGATACAAAAAAGGAGACCTCAAGCAAGCGAAAATTGATGAGCAGGTAAAGAAGATGGAAACAACGCGTGCCGCGGCTTTGCTTTTTGACGAGTACCAGAAAAGAATGAAGGCCATCCATCGCTACGACTTTCAGGATATGATTTTGTGGGTTATCGACGCGTTCAAAAAACATCCCGAATTATTACAAAGCTACCAGGAGCGTTATCAGTTTATACTTGCCGATGAATTTCAAGACACAAACGGCTCTCAAAACCAAATACTCACCTATCTGACCTCCTATTGGGAGAACCCGAACATATTTGTGGTTGGTGATGACGACCAAAGCATTTTTGAATTTCAAGGCGCCAGAATACGTAACATTACCGACTTCTATGAACTACATAAGAACGACATAAAGATTGTGGTGCTGCCACAAAACTATCGCTCGTCTCAGGCAGTGATTGACTGGGCCATGGCCACCATCAAGAATAATAATCAGCGCCTAATTAACCACCTACAAAACCTGAACCTAAATAAAGACATAGTTGCTGCCAACGACAGATTTAAAGACGGGAAAGATACCGTAGCCCCTGTAGTGCGGGTATATCCGAACATTCTGCAAGAGGAAGCAGACATAGTACTAAGAATTGAACAGTTGAAGAAAGAGGGAGTACCTCTTCAGGAAATAGGCGTCCTCTATACGCAACACAAACAAGCAAGCAACATTATTGAGCTCCTTGAGCGTAAGGAAATACCTTACAACGTGAAAAAGCAGGTCAACGTGCTCACCCTCCCTATTGTTGAACAGATCCTGAACGTACTCCGATACCTGGAAGCAGAACGAAAAAAGCCATTTGAGGGAGAGACACACCTTTTCGAATTAATGCATGCTTCTTATTTCGGAATTGAGCCGAATGATATTGCTCTTCTGGCGCTGTATATGCAAACCAAGCGTAAAGAAACGGGTCCTATACGCTGGCGATTGGCATTGTCTAATCCCCTGATGATAGAAGCACTCAACCTAAAGTCGGCAAAGGCGCTTCACCGGCTCGGCAAAAACCTGGATGAATGGGAAAAACACCTTTCATCCCTGCCATTGCCGCTACTTGTAGAAAAAATAATTCACGAAGGTGGAATCGTCGCCAAATTACTTCAGGAGACTGATCATGTATGGAATATGCAGGCACTCAACTCCTTCTTCGATTTTGTGAAAGAAAGTGCGTTTGGCAACGTAGGCATTAAAGTCTCAGAGTTCCTGCTAACCATTGACAGAATGAACAAGGAAAAGATATCCGTAAACCTTCAGCGGGTTGTTCAGAGCGACAATGGGGTGTACCTATTTACTGCGCATAGTGCCAAGGGAAATGAGTTTGAACATGTATTTCTGATTGGTTGCACGAAAAATTTCTGGGAAAATAAACGGGGTTCGGGTGGTAGCATTATGCTTCCCGACACCATTACTGCTACGGAAATAGATACTGAAAACAGCTACAAAGAAGAAGTTGCACGAAGGCTATTTTATGTTGCGCTAACCCGCGCAAAAAAACATCTGCAGATTTCTTATGCTGTTAACGACAATAACGGGAAAGGGCAGGAACCGTCAGTGTTTATCGACGAAATATCGCAACCGGAAGAACGGTTGTCCGGAGCGGTGTCGCCTGAGCAAATAGTAGACCATCTCTCCTGGGCCATGAAGCCCGTACCGGAAGTACGCATTAAGATTGCTAACGCAGAATGGATAACACGCAACCTGCAACAACTTACCATGAGTGTGACCCAGCTCACCAAGTATTTACGTTGTCCGTTGGCATTCTATTATGAAACCGTACTGCGGGTTCCGTTTCAGAAAAATGACGCGCTGGGCTTCGGTAGTGCCGTGCACAATACGATAGAGCGCATGTACAAAGAAATGAAAGCAAACGACGACGTATTTCCGCCGATTGAAGAAGTTCTGGCTATTTTCAAAAAAGAGCTTTACCGGGAATCAGGCTGCTTTAACACTATTCAGTTTGAGCGTAGAATGGAGCAGGGAATTCAGGAACTTACAGACTACTACAACCACTATATTGAAACATTCCATAAAAATGTAGCGATTGAATTTAAGGTGCCCCGGTTCTACCTCGAAGGTGTTCCGGTTACGGGTAAAATAGATAAAATAGAAATGTTCAAAGACTCATGCATAGTTGTTGACTACAAAACCGGCAATCCTGACAAATCAGCGAAAGCTAATCTTGCCCAGCCCAATGAGAAAGCACCGAACGGAGGTGACTATTGGCGACAGATGGTATTTTACAAATTGCTGTTGGAAAACTCTGACGAGCGGCACTGGAAAGTTGAAAAAGGTTATTTCGACTATATTCAAAAAGATAAGAACGGCGATTTCAAACGACTATTTGTACCGATCTTTCCTGAAGATGAAACAACAGTGCGCAATCAGCTAAAGGAATCCTACAACCGAATTATGAATCATGACTTTGACAAAGGTTGTGGTGAGGAAAAGTGCCACTGGTGCAACTTTGCTAAAAGGTACGAACTGGTAGCATCGGGTGAAGAAACAGAAATTGATGATGAATGACACAAACATCACACGAGACAACACTTTTTATCGGCAAAATAGTACGCCTACTGAAAAGATATCAGTATTTTACGGCGTCATGACCCGTTTGGGCAATTCAAGTAGTAGGTATTTACTTTAAGAATACTTCCATATTGACCCATGGGCATAACGACCTAATTAAAATGTTGAATTGATGAATATTGCAATTATCGGGGCAAATGGTTTTGTAGGAAGTCACCTCGTTCAGAAACTACAGCAACTCCCTGATACCGATTTGGTGTTATATGGCAGGCGGGAAGAAAGTGTTTTTGGGAATTCACTACCCTATAGACAAGTCGATCTTCGCAATAAGGAACACGTCAGTGAAGTAGTTGCAGGGGCAGACATTGTATACCATGTTGCATCTGAAACGATCCCGGCGAAAAGCTGGGAAAGCCCGATGATGGAAATAGAAAATAACCTCACCCCCTTTATCCATCTGCTCGAGCACTTGGTTGCTCAGAAAGTAAAAAAGTTTGTTTTTGTTTCAAGTGCCGGCACCGTATATGGTACCAGTGATCATAAGCTAACCGAGGATTCCAACAAAAGCCCGTTCTCACCGTATGGCATTACCAAGTTGACCATGGAGTATTATCTCGAGTACTTCAGGGTTAAGCATGGTCTTAACTACGATATATACCGGGTTTCCAATGTTTACGGCGAAGGGCAAAATACCGGCAAAGGACTTGGCGTCATCAACACTTTCCTGGAGAACATTCTATCTGAAGGCAAGGTTACTATATATGGAACGGGCGACATAGTTCGAAACTATATTTACGTCAAAGACCTTGCTGAAATGATGAGCCTATCGGCATCTGAGCCGCTACATCATCACAACATCTTCAATGTTGCTTCTTTTGACACGCTTTCTATTAATGATATTGTACAACAGGTAAAGGCAGTAGTAAATACAGAGTTTGAAGAGATCAGGGTCAGTGGACGGAAGAGTGATAATCCTATTATAGATATCGACAATTCTAAAATTATGGAAAAGTTGCCGGGTTTTAAATTCACGCCGATACACGAAGGAATAGAAAAGACCTACAAACACATCCTGAACCAAACAACCAAAGTAATCTAAGATTGCCGAAGCTGCCAGGAATACAGAATACGACTGAAATACAAATAGCCGACCCTGAAAAGGTGTCGGCTATTTAATTAAATATCGGGAGTACTATTTAACTGATGCTACAAGATTCTTGAATGATTCTGGCTCGTTCATAGCCAAATCAGCAAGTACTTTTCTGTTCAGGTCGATGCCCTTAGCAGCCAACTTGCCAATAAACTGTGAATAGCTCATTCCTTCTTCACGTACTGCGGCGTTGATACGCACAATCCACAAAGAACGATAGTCACGCTTTTTCAGCTTACGACCTACGTATTTATAACCTTGACCTTTCTCAAGTACGTTTTTGGCAACTGTATAAACGTTTTTACGTTTGCCGTAGAAGCCTTTGGCTTCCTTCAGTATTTTCTTTCTTCTCGCGCGTGATGCAACTGCATTTACGGAACGTGGCATAACTTATGTTTTTATATCTCTGAATCAAGTCAGAGAATGATTTTATTATTAATACTTCTCTTTTGCTATTAAGGCTAATGGCATAGCAACTACGCCATTACCAACATTTTCTTCACCAAACGTGCGTTACTTGGGTGAACAACAGCATGAATGCGCAAATGACGCTTACGCTTTGTAGCCTTCTTAGTAAGTAAGTGACTCTTAAAAGCTTTATATCTGCGTATCTTGCCCGTTCCTGTTACTCTGAACGTTTTTTTAGCACGTGAGTGTGTTTTTATTTTTGGCATGGTATTTTAAATTTGGACGGCAAAGGTAAGGAAATTTTTGTATTGAAAATTGAAAAATAAACTTTTTTTATTTTTACGTTCCTGCAATCATATCAGGGCATAAAATCATCGGCATCTTTTGCAGCATTATCAGCATCTGCAAAAAACTTATTGACAACCCCACTGAACATTGGCGGCACCTTGCCATTAAGGAACTTTTTCATTGCCTGAATCGACTTTATTGCCTGTTCATCAGTCAATCCGGCTTCTGTTTTCAATAATTGCACCAACTCCTGCATATAATATTATTTATGAATTTACTAAGCTGCCTTTTTTACTTTCTCTAGCTTTGAATGTTCTATCATATGCTCCGCATAATCAAGTGTAAGATGGAATGTACCATCATGCTTCTCAGAAGGCAAGTCGTACATCGCATCAATCAATATCATCTCACAGATAGCACGCAACCCACGCCCTCCTAATTTATACTGCACAGCTTTCTTTACCATGTAGTCGAGCGCATCATCTTCTACTATCAATTCAATACCCTCATACTCAAATAGCTTTGTATACTGTTTTACCAATGCGTTCTTAGGCTCTGTAAGTATACGCTTTAGTGACGCCTCGTCAAGTGGATTCAGGTAGGTAACCACCGGCAAGCGCCCCAATAACTCAGGTATTAAACCAAACGTGCGCAAATCCTGTGCATTTACGTACTGCAACAAGTTAGCACGGTCGATATCCTTTGTAGCTTTGATGGCATTGTACCCGATAGAGCTTGTTTGTATTCTACGGGCAATCATCTTGTCAATACCTTCAAAAGCACCACCGCAAATAAACAGGATGTTCTGGGTATTTACTTTTATCATCTTCTGCTCCGGATGCTTTCTACCTCCCTGTGGTGGAACCAACACTTCAGAACCTTCCAGGAGTTTAAGCATAGCCTGTTGCACCCCTTCGCCACTTACATCTCTGGTGATGGAGGGATTGTCGCTTTTACGGCCTATTTTGTCCAACTCGTCTATATAAACGATGCCTCTTTCGGCGGCTGCAACGTCATAATTACTTGCCTGCAGCAGTCTGGACAAAATACTTTCTACATCTTCTCCCACATAACCGGCTTCTGTAAATACTGTAGCATCTACAATTGCAAATGGCACCTGCAGCAGCCGTGCAATGGTTTTGGCAAGCAGCGTTTTACCTGTCCCTGTCTCTCCAACCATCATAATGTTAGATTTTTCAATCTCCACCTCATCCTGCTTAGGCATGGTCAGCCGCTTGTAGTGATTATATATCGCTACGGACAGCACCTTCTTGGCATCGTCCTGCCCGATAACATACTTGTCCAGGAACTCACTTATTTCTCTCGGCTTGTAATTTTTGTTCTTTTCAAATCCGGCATCACTACTCTTTCCGGCATCAGCTTTGTCTTTCTCACCGGTCGCATCTTCAAGGAGTGCATGCGCATTTTCAATACATTGATCGCATATATTACCCTTTATGCCTGTAAACAGAATATTGACATCTGTTTCTCCTCTATCACAAAAGGAACATCTTTTTTCAGTTTGTTTTGCCATTACTATTTAGTAGATATATGAAATTGGTCTGCAAAGGTACGGAAATAGCCCTACTGTCGTTCTAAATTATTCGCAGGCAAAATTACAGCTCCTGAGCACTTACTTTGCCCGGCAACACAACTGGAATACCTTTTTCGTTTTTCATCTTACCAAATCCACCAAGAATATTTCTCAGGTTGTGATAGCCCTGCCTTTTCAGCAATGAAGCTGCAATCACAGACCGATAACCACCTGCGCAATGTATATACAAGTTCTTATCGTCTTCTATCAAAGCAATTTCCAACGGGTTACTCAAATTGCTAAGCGGCACATTTATCGCACCCTTTACATGTGCTGCTTCATATTCGTCCAGCTTACGTACATCAATTACCTCAAGCATACTATCATGAGGCAAGTCCATAGCTAGCTCATCCGGCTCGATGTCAATAATCATATCGATTCGCTCACCTGCTGCCTGCCAGGCCGCGTAACTACCATCCAGATAGCCAACCACATTATCAATACCTACTCTGGATAGCCGGGTGATACTTTCTTTTTCTTTTCCCTGCTCTGTAACCAGTAATATTGGTTGATTGTACGGTAGCAGTGAACCTGCCCACTCCGCAAACCTACCATCTAACCCGATACTGATAGACTCCGGCACAAACCCTTCCGTGAAAACGGTTGCAGGTCTTGTGTCCAGTATTATCATTCCGTCTTCTTTTGCCTTTTCCTTAAACGAGGCTATTGACAATGGCTGCATTCCTGTATTGTAAATTTTATCCATACTATCGTATCCTTCCTTATTGATACGGGCATTTACCGGAAAATATGCAGGCGGTTTATTAAGACCTGATGTCAACACCGTTACAAAGTCTTCTTTCCGCATATCGCTTAAAGCATAATTACTTTCCCGCTGCTCACCAATAGTACTGAAGGTTTCTGCACCGAGGCTTTTCCCACAAGACGAACCCGGACCGTGTGCCGGATACACAATGATGCCATCATCCAATGTCTTTATTTTAGTCTGCAACGTGTCATACATCATACCCGCAAGCGCTTCCTTACTCATATTGCCGCTAAAAAGGTCTGGCCGGCCAACATCACCCACAAAGAGGGTATCTCCGGTGAATACTGCATGTGGCAGTCCCATTTCGTTGTACAACAGGTAGCAGGTACTTTCTAATGTATGACCCGGAGTATGTATTGCTTTCAACTTTAGCTTTCCGATTGAAAACTCCTCACCGTCAGTCGCAACATGCACTTTAAACGAAGCCTCTGTCCCCGGTCCGTAAACAATAGGCGCGCCGGTCTTTTCGGCCAATTCAATGTGTCCACTCACAAAGTCTGCGTGAAAATGCGTCTCGAAAATGTACTTTATAGTCACATTTCGTTCTCTTGCCATCTCCAGGTACACATCTACATCACGCAAGGGATCTATCACAGCGGCTTCGCCATCGCTCGAAATAAAATAGGCTGCCTCGCTCAGGCATTTTGTATATAACTGCTGAATTTCCATAAAAACACTAATTAGTTTGCCGAGGCAACTTTCACAAATATTTCAATCGGGCAAATGTAAGAAAAAACGCCTTCAGGCTTGCTTATCTGATTATAACATCCCTTGATAGCAGGGTATTACCGGTCTGCTTTCTGCAGTTTATCTGCGAAGTCTATCAGCAAGTGCGCCACTCCTGCTACATTGTTAAGCGTTACTGCTTCTGCCTTGTCATACACATCGTGGTAGTAGCCCATTCCTCCGTTAGAGTAGATAAAAAATGCCGGCACACCCCTTCCTGAAAAATGATAATGGTCGCTATTGGCAGCCTCACCCCTGCTTTTTACAACAGGCAAATAACCCTGCCCGGCGTTTATCTCTTTCAGTAGTTCAAACTCTTTTGGGTTCACCGTCGCATTTACCGCTGTAATACCGTCAGTAGCATCACCCATAATATCCACATTTGTAAGGAACCTGATATGGTCAAGCGGAATCATAGAGTGGTCAACAAAATAACCCGAACCCAACAAACCTGCTTCTTCGCCGCTGAATGCCATAAAGACAACCGAATATCGCTGTGGGTGCGTGGCATAATACTGTGCCAGATACAATAGCATTGCAGATCCGCTTGCATTGTCACTTGCACCACAAAAAGTGGCATCGCGACCCATCATACCCAAGTGATCATAATGGGCCGAAAACACCAAAAAACTATCCGCTATTTTTCCCGGCACCATGGCGACAATATTCTCGCTCTTGGCGTGCTTCTGCAACTTTGCTGAAACATTTGCAGACACAAAGTCAATGTGTGGTGGCATGGCGGTGTCATTAACATAAAATACCGTTGCCTTCATTTGCTTACCGGAAACAGTCCACATTTGCTTTCCGGTCTCACAGATAATGAAACACCCCTCCGGCAGCAATTCCGGAAATGAGCGTTTACGAATACCCGCCTTTTTACAAAAGGAATCTACATTTTTAAGATACCATACATACTTCCCCTTAAAAAACCCGGCGATTGTTGTCTCTAGCTCTGCCTTGCTATCGATTTTGCTCAAGTCTTCCTCTCTCAAGCCGATATGCTCACCCCTAAATGATGCACTCGATGCGTCTACAAGATAATCGCGCCCGGGCTGCAACTCTTTGCCATCAAGGACCAGACTTAGTTTACCGGGAAATGTATTTACCGGAAATGAGTAGGACTGTCGAAAGGTCTTACTCCCGGGAACAGGCTGCAGCCCGAAGTCTTTAAACTTATCTGAAATATAGTCAGCAGCTTTCTTTCTTCCATTGTTTACATACCCACGACCATGCATTTCCGGCGATGCCAGATCAGATAGATATGCCCTTATCTCTGTTTTTATGCTATTGCTATCCGTCTGACAAAAACTGACATTTGCCGAAAACGACAGCACGAATACCAACAATATTTTCCTCATAGCAAGATTGATTTAAACACCACCAAAGTACAAACAACTCACGGACTACTTCAATTCATCAAAATCCAAGTCTACAACATCGTAGTTTTTGTCCCGCCAATGATAGTGCCACCATTCGTTAGGTACATAGTTGAAACCATGTTTCCACATTACATGTTTAAGTAATCGCCTGTTTTCCAAAACGTCCTTCGGCAAATTGGTGTAGGTGTGATGTGCCTTTTCTGTAAAGTTGTCAAAACCGGTACCCATATTCAACTCTTCCCCTGTAGCCAGTTTTATGATTGTCAGGTCGACGGCAATACCTCTGTTGTGATGGCTCCCTTTTCTTGGGTTGGCCACGTATCTGTGACTGGTGGTGCTGCGCCACATTTTACAGGTAACGCCGTAAGGCCGATAGGCATCAAATACTTTCAACCCCAATCCGTTTTTTTTCAGCTCTTCCTGTACCGCTTTGAGGGCAATAGCCTGCCTGCTGCGCAAGTACGCGGTAGGATTGCGGTACAGCTTTATGCCGGTAAAGTTATTTTGGGTGCCGTATTTCAAATCAACAACAATATCAGGAATCAGTTTTTTGAGCGCCACAAACTGCAAATCCGGATTTTCTCTGAATGTTGCCGTCAGTTCCTCTTTATCGGAGATAACCCTTACTGAAGGTGTACATGGTTGTCCGTAACATTTGCTGCTGAAAATGATAATTGAAATAAATTTAAGAATGACAATAGGTCTGAAATGTAACATACAGTTTCTACTTTGGACATCATATCTATTTGCTCAGACCGATACTATCGACCCAACAAATGGCACTTCAAACATTAAGATATGAAAACAATGCTCCGGAAAGCTTAACCTCCGAAATAGACACAATAAAGGAAAATTACTTCACCTCTTCGTAATCAATATAATCGCCTTCCTTGTTCACCTGATGCGTTCTGGTGGGCTGCTCGTTCATTTTTTGCTCCATGTCCTTCATCTGCTCCTGCATTTTGCGCATGTGACTGCTAGCCGCAGACGTTATACGAAATACAGGCAATATATAGTAGAACACAATCCGGAAGATAACTGTTATCAGCACCCCCCAAAGAATTATCCTTATCATTACACAAAGATAACAGATTGTAGTGTTACGTAGAAAATCCTACTGTTAATACCTGCCGGATTTTACGTTAATTCAGCATTTTAACAATTTGTCGACGTAATCGTATACCTGAAAATCATCAGAATACGAGGAATACAGAACGCTATGCGCCCGCCGCGACGGTTCCACGAAATGCAATTGTACCTAATTTGACTTAGTTTTGGTGGTACAGCAAACACAACTCTTCACCATGGCCTGGTTGCGGCTCATTCGTTGGCAAAACCTGCTTATCATTATACTGACTCAGTTTATGGTATGGTGGTGCATCATTCTTCCGGAACACCCGACTGTGCTTTCGCTCTACCGAGCTTTGCTACTGATTACCTCTACAACACTGATAGCCGCTGCAGGATATATAATAAACGACTATTTCGATATCAGAATTGACCAAATAAACCACCCCGATAAAGTGGTTTTGGGAAATTCGATACCCAGAAAAACAGCCATTATAGCACATACTATCCTCAATATCGCAGCATTACTGATTGCCGGGTTCGTAGCTCTGTCTGCTAACCACATCGAATGGTTGGCAATTCAGCTTGCCTGCACCGGACTACTTTGGGTATACTCTACCCGCTACAAGCGGCGATACATAACAGGCAACATAGTTGTTGCAGTACTCACTGCACTCACAATCATTGTGATGTACATCTATGAGCCGGCAATGCACCGTGCTGCAACTCTGGAAATGCTGACGTCAGGCACAACCGGGAAGTCATCTTTACCGGCATGGATGATAGCAGGCTACGCTTACTTCGCATTTGTATTTACGTGGATAAGGGAAATAGTAAAAGACATGGAAGACCTGAAGGGAGATGAAGCGGATGGCTGTGTCACGATGCCGGTTGTAAAAGGCCTTGCTTATGCTTCCAGATTCGCAACTGCGCTGGCCATTGCAGCTGCCACACCACTACTGATTGCCATCGCTGTACTGTTCCGGTACCATCACTTTCTATTGGCTTTATATATCTTAGTTTTGCTCGTAGCACCAACGCTTTACTGGATAAAATATCTCTGGCGTGGCGTTGCCGATGCAACACACTATCACAAGGCGAGCAGATTCCTCAAAATCATAATGATTATGGGTATTTGCACATTGCTGATATACAAATACAGGTAAGATATGAAAAGAATAATACTGGCATCTCAATCGCCACGCAGACAACAACTTATGACCATGGCAGAACTGCCCTACGAAGTCATTGTTGCCAATGTAGACGAAACGAACCCACCCGGAATGCCCGGATCTGAGGTGCCGGCCCATCTTGCACGTAAAAAAGCCGATGCTGTTTCCGGTTTGGTGCCCGATGCTATTGTCATAACAGCCGACACGGTTGTGTTATTAGACGATGACATCCTCGGAAAGCCCGTAGACGAAGCACATGCTGTTGAAACACTGCAACGACTGTCCGGCAAGACACATAGAGTTGTGACCGGTGTTTGTATCCGCTCTGCCGATAAGGAGCAGGTTTTCTCCTGTACAACGGAGGTGCACTTCCGCGAACTTACAAGAGCACAAATAGAGCACTACGTCCGCAAGTATAAACCATACGACAAGGCCGGTGCTTATGCCATACAGGAGTGGATTGGTGTCACCGGCATCGAGAGGATAAACGGTGACTACTACAACGTAATGGGGTTACCTGTTGGAGATGTGATAAAAGTATTGAAACAGGAATACGGAATCTAAGCTAACAATCGGCTATTTGTTCTTGTTCTTATACTTTTTGTTTTTATTGAAATTATTGCCGTAACCACTTCCGCCGCCACTATTATTGCGGTTATTCCCTTTATAGTTTCGGTTATTGTTGTTGCGCCCGTTACCTCCCTTGAAGTTACGTCCACCTCCGGCCGGAGGGTTGTCAAAATGAACTTTATAGCCACCGGTCTCGTACTTCAACAAACCACCGGACAACTGCAACAATTCATTCTTAATCATGTCATCATGAACAGGCTCCCTGTGCCAGTTACCATAAGCGAGTTTCATGTAATAACCTATTGCCTGCGTAAGCCCCTGCCTTGTCTCTTCGTTAGTTTCTGCCATTGCCATGTCAAGCAACTTTTCAACATTTTTCCCGAGGTGACGCGTCTTGATTTTGCCTTGCGGATAAGGTAATACCTCCGGCTTTTTAAAGATAGACTCTGCCGTGGGACATGGATAGGGAGCGTCTACATCCAGCTTAAATTCGGTCATCTGAAACAGGTGATCCCACAATTTATGTTTGTAGTCCTCTATAGTCTTCAGGTGTGGGTTTAATGTACCCATCAACTCAATAATAATTTCGGCCTGCTGTAATCGTTTCTCACGATCATCAACAGTAACGAGATATTCCACCATCTTCTGGACATTACGTCCGTATTCGGGCATCAGCATTCTGCTGCGCGTAGTATTGTATTCCATTAAGTATTAAAAATTCAAGCTAAGGAAAAGATTCAAATTGAAATCAGTTGTATTTCAGCAATCTGCTTGTAATGCACTCCTGTTATTTGAGATAATTGCTATGGCAAATATATGCAAAAACCCGCAAATGCAAAAGTGACTCCCATTTTTTCGAATTCCTCTATCCACGGCGACCTAACATTGCTTCGGTATCCGGATTCCATCAATTCCCTTAATTTTACCTGAAATGGAAAAACCAAGACTCGATAAATACCTATGGTCAATACGGCTGTTCAAGACACGCACCCAAGCGACGGATGCTATTGACTCCGGCAAAGTGAAGATGAACGGCATGTCTGTAAAGCCCTCAAAAACAGTTTCTCTCGGTGATCAATTTCAAATAAAAACGCCGGCCGGCAAGAAAACCATCGAAGTCGTAGGCCTGATTGACAAGCGGGTCGGATACGAACTAGCTATCAAAAACTATGTAGACATTACACCGGAAGAAGATAAAATAGCGAACATAGCAACCAGTCCGTCTTTTTACACAGGCAAGCGACTTAGCAAAATCGGTCACCCAACGAAAAAACAACGTCGCGATCTGGACAACTTTTTAAGCGAAGACTTCGATATCTAGACTTAATTGACCGCAACATAGTTGCCGGGGAACGCCAATGTCCAGTTACGACCACCATCGGAGCTTTCGAACAGCCCTTTATTTGTAGCTATATAGATAAACTTACGAACGGTACCATTCTTGTAAATATTCGATTTAGCTGCTATGTCTCTTACTGTCAGATTTGATGCAAGGCCCTGATTATTGGGTTCCCACAATCCGGTGTGCGTGTTTAGGATATACAAACCCTTTCCGGCAGTACCAATCAGGCAAACCTCCTCAAACGGTGCCTCAATGCAAAGTAGCGAAGTGTTATCCGGTAATCCCGAATATTTTTGCCAGTTTGCGCCATCGTCATCGCTGTACCATGCACCATAGCGGCATGAGCCGTCGATAGCTATGAGACGATTGTTGAGGTGACCAAGCGTAAAGAACCCTGTGTCAACATAAGTAGCGCCATATGGAGGTAATGGCGTCCCGGTTGTATTTGTAAATACAATATGCGGTATAATGTCAGGGTTTGCAGTTACTTCTTTCCACCTATTAGCATACACGTTATCGTCCTTACCTTTCCTAACAAAATTTCTGTTATGATAGTTATCGCCAAATGCAGGGCCGGAATACGCTAATCCGCATAGCGTTCCATTTGCCAGCATGGTAATAGACCTCATTCTCACGGGCATTCCCCCAACACCCAATGTGTCAAAATAACCATCAAGAGCCCAAGTCCTCGGGTTACCATAATTATCACTATACATTAAACCAAGCCAATTCCTTCCTGCATCCTGCGATGCCGACATTGTGTAAACACGGTTGTCCCACTGCGGATAAGTTACTAACATACTCTGGTTCAATCCAACAATACTTCCAATACAATTAAGTCTGGAAAACTGGGCAAGTGTATCATAGTCCAGGTTGAAATTTTTCCCATTGTTATTGCTATAGTACAAATGCGTTTTAGCCCAAAGTATATTTGGCCCGGAAGTAGTAATCGCTCTGCACGACTTACCGTCCGGTGGAAAAACCAGTTTGCTGTAAGTGCTGCCGTCATTAGAGTTAAATAATGCACCAGCAGTATCAGAAAAGTATAAACTGAAAGGGGTCTGGATTACATTATTGTTATCTATTCCGTTAGACCGCCTACATGCGGAATATAACATCAACAACACAATAGAAATTCCAGATATATAGAATAAGGGTAATTTGCGCATTTTTGACCCGGTTTGCTTTTGTTAAAAAAAATAAGTTATCAAAGATAAGTATTAAAGTGAGAATTATGAATACATAGTACAAACTTACTGAGACTGTATGTCACTAATCTCTTTCAACCTTGCTCCAAAGTCTACTAACTCCAGAAGGCTACTCTCATCTTTGTTCATAAAGTTAACTTCTAAACTAAACCTGTATGCATCTTCGGAATAATCGCCTCCATTTATCGTCACGTTGTCTATGAGGTTTTTACATTCCTGAATCATTGCAGAATCTGTAGCCGAACCGGTAATTGTAGGGTCAACATTTTTCATGAGTCGACGTACATCTATGTAGCATGCATACGGATGCCCATATATTGCTTCTCTCATCCCATCAGGAAACTCGGACTTGGTATTCTCTCCCGACACAAAACCGGCAGCATGCTTCCTGCTGTTAGAAATTACAGCATAAGCATCAACAAACATCAAAAACACAGAATCCTTTGTTGTAAGTGGAAATACATAGCCGTAATTTGCCTTTTGCAAACCGGTATTCATAGCCAAACCAACGAGCTTCATAAAGTTCTCTTTTTTATTGAGCTTAATCGCATAGGTCATTTTCATGTTGGCCTTCTGCTTTTTATGCTGGACAACCTCTCCCATAAACTCATCTTCCCGCAACTCGGTCTGCAAGCTAAAATCATTCATACTCATAACAATATCCCCTGAAAATGCATCAAGCACATAGTCCACGTCTAGCGACATACTACTCAATGCCAAATTCGACAGCCCGTATAAACCTGCTTTTTCCAGAATTGCTTGGACAGTTGCCGGTGGTATGTGGGAAGCGTGCACTAAATCCACATTTTCTTTGGGCATTCTATCCAACATTACTTTGTCAAGGTTCTCTACGGATGAGCCTGCTCCACGCAACTTTGTGGGTAAGTAGTAATTCAAATCACCGGTAACTTTACCTCTCTCAAAGTTGATACCCGACACAAGCACACCACCCTTTGCCAGGTCGGGCGACAGCGACAGGCCATTCATACCCATCGAAGTATTGTCATTAATATCCGACGCAAGCTGACCATAATTAAGCCAGAAGGAAAAGTCATACCCTTCTCTTGCAAAAGTCTGATACCGTTTATCCTTAGTAATAGGTTTGTTTCCGGGCACTTCAAAAGCCTTGTCCAACTCCGCTTTCAATACTGCGTCGTCGTCTGTACCGTCGGTTGCCGCAGCTCGCAACACAACCAACAAATCTGTTTTCCATCCGGCATACAGTCCATGCCCCAAAGCGGCCGTACTACGCCCTTTTTCATCGGTAACGATAGTTATACCGTCGAATGTGCTCTTTAGGTAGCGCTCGAATGCTGCTTTATCGGACAATGGCACAAGGCCAACGAAAATACTACCACCTTCGAAGCGGACATCGGCACGACTATAAACATAAAAGGTATTGACCACGTCGATACCGGCGTTTTCAATACCTTTTAAAACATTTGCAGAGCTGTCACCCTCAGGCATACGCTCCTTCATTTTTTTGAAGAACCTGCTACCTGTGAGCAGTTCCCATGCTATTTTTTTACTAAGAGAACTCAGATTAACACTGGTAACCGTGACCGCATCGGCTGGTATGTATTGGGCATTTTCGGGGACACTCTTACACGCACCCAAGAGAAGCACCAAACCGACTACGATAATATTTATCCGTCTGAATTCTCTCATATTTAAACCTTCTTTAGTTAGAACGGCAAGTCGTCATTAGTATCTGCAGCGGGAGGTGCTGAAGTGTTTGCTCCTTGTGCGGGGGCCGCAGCAGGTGCAGGATTGTATGCCGGTGCAGGGTTATTATTAGCAGGCGCTGCCTCCACAAAGTTCTCTATCCTCCATGCATCCAGATTGGTGATATACTTTGTTGTGCCGTCTCTCTTGTCAACATAAGAATTACCTTTAATGTTGAAGTTGACTTTAACTACATCGCCCTCATTAAAGCGGTCGATAAGGTCGCACTTATTCTGAACCAACTGCAGCTTTGCAAAGTTAGTGTACACATTTCCATTAATCTCTTCGGACAGTTCTAATACAAACTCCCTCTTCTTGAACTTCTCGCTCACCTGTACGCCGTCGTACTTCACTAACAATTTTCCTGTTACTTCTAAATTCATTTTCCTAAATTTTTATTGAATAATCACTTTTGTACCAAAGATACAAATATCGGGAATGGTAGATAGTTATAAAAGAAAAAAGTGCTTAAAGAAGCACTTTTTCACAAAAACCGAGAAGATTTTTTGGGGAGATTGAAGGGTTTCGAACCCTCGACCCTCAGAACCACAATCTGATGCTCTAACCAACTGAGCTACAACCTCCGTATTTATTTGGACGGCAAAGGTATGAAAAATTACAAAGTTAAATACCTGCCGAAAATAATTTTTATTTTAACGTCTTATATCGCATATCAAAACTCCCAACCTATGTCCTTACGATAATATTTACCGTCAAAATTTACTTTGTCAGCTACCAGATAGCTCTTTGCCAATGCATCCTTAATGTTGCCACCAAATGATGTTATAGCTATCACTCTCCCACCGCTGGTAACAATATTATCGTTTTGCGAGGCAGTACCGGCGTGAAAAAGTATTGACCCTTCGGTATTATCCAGCCCGGACACCACCTTCCCCTTGGCATAGCTACCCGGATAACCACCAGACACCAACATAACTGTGCCCGCAGCCTGTGTACTGTGCTGTACAACAACCTCATTAAGCTTACCGGCTCCCATTTTCAGTAGCATCTCTACGAGGTCGTTTTCTAACCGAGGAATAACCACTTCTGTTTCCGGGTCGCCCATTCTGCAGTTATATTCTATTACAAAGGGTTCGCCGGCTACTTTTATGAGCCCGAAAAATATAAATCCTTTGTAATCTACTCCTTCTGCTTTCAACCCTTTTACTGTCGGCTCGACAATCTGGCCGACAACTTTTTGCATAAAGCTGCTATCTGCGAACGGCACCGGAGATATAGCACCCATACCGCCGGTATTCAGTCCGGTGTCTCCCTCACCAATCCGTTTGTAATCCTTTGCCTCGGGAAGTAATACGTAGTTTTCGCCATCTGTCAAAGCAAAAACGGATAGTTCTATACCATCTAAGAATTGTTCTATAACTACTTTGCTGCTTGCATCGCCGAACTGCCTGTCTTTCAGCATTGCGTGAAAGGCGGTGAGCGCCTCTTCGATATCCTGAGCAATCACTACTCCTTTTCCGGCCGCCAGCCCATCGGCTTTGAGCACAATAGGTGCTTGTTGGGTTTTCAGATAGGCAACTCCATCATCATAAGATTCAGTAGTAAACTCCCTATATGCTGCAGTAGGAATATCGTGCCTTGCCATGAACTTTTTAGAAAACGCCTTGCTACCCTCTAATTGCGCTCCTTCTTTAGACGGTCCGGCGACAACAATATGACTTAGTGCAGGGTCGGCCACAAAAAAGTCGCTGATGCCAGCAACCAACGGATCCTCAGGGCCGGGAAGCAAAATATCGATACGATTGTCGATACACACTTGCTTAATGGCTTCAAAGTCTGAAACAAAAACAGCTAGATTAGTGCCGTATTCGCCGGTACCTGCATTACCGGGAGCGATATATAAATTTCCGCAAAGCGGGCTATTTTTCAGTTTCCAGGCAAGAGTACACTCCCTGCCCCCTCCCCCTAAGAGGAGTATATTTTGTTTATTTGCCGACATAGCCACAAAAAAACTAAAAAATGCAGTCTTTGCGCTGATTTTTTTATTTATATTGGCAGTTCCGAAATTTTTTAAATTTATTCTATGAGTCAAACACCACAAGCAGATAATGCCGTTGCGGCAAAGAAAGGACACCCTAAGGGATTGGCGGTTTTGTTTACTACAGAGATGTGGGAGCGTTTCAACTTTTATGGAATGCGCGCCATTCTCACTTTATTCCTTATCGAGTCATTGGGTTTTCAGGAGGCAGATAGCTCTATCATTTACGGTGGCTTTCTTGGTCTCTGTTACCTTACGCCCATGCTCGGAGGTTTTGTTGCCGACCGTTTTCTGGGTAACAGAAATTGCATCATTCTTGGCGGATTAACGATGGCACTCGGGCAGTTTTTACTGTTTATGAGTGCATCGCAGTACGGAGGTCCCGGACAGGATGTAACATTTGCACGAAATATAATGTATGCCGCCTTGGCGGTTATCATTTTGGGTAATGGTTTTTTTAAGCCTAATATCTCCTCAATGGTTGGTAGCCTGTATCCAAAGAGCGATACGCGTATCGACTCTGCGTTTACAATATTCTATCTCGGTATCAACCTCGGCGCATTCTTAGGTAACTTCATTTGCTCTACTGTAGGCGATGTTAAGGTAGATGGCGTACGTGATGTAGAAGCATTCAGATATGGTTTTCTGGCGGCTTCGATAGCAATGGTACTGGCAACAGTGATCTTCTTTATATTGAAGAACAAGTACATAGTTACGCCGGAGGGTAAGCCCATAGGCGGCTTGCCGAGTAAGAGTGAGCTTTTTGACGGAGACGAAGCCGACAAAGCCGACTTCCCTATGAAGGCCGTAATAATCTGGGGTGCTATTGCTGTTGTTGCAATTTGTCTGTTCCGCTTTGCTATGGATCTCAACTGGATTTATTCTGTCATATACAGTAGTGGTGTGTGTCTGGCAGGCCTGATACTAACAGATACCAAACTGACAAAGCAGGAAAGAGACCGTATATGGGTAATATATATTGTTGGGTTCTTTGTGATATTCTTCTGGGCTTGCTTTGAGCAGGCTGGCTCTTCTCTTACATTTATTGCTGACCAGCAGACAGATACACATATATTCGGATGGGCAATGCCTCCGAGCCTGGTACAGAACTTCAATGCCATCTTCATTGTGATATTTGCGTTCCCGTTCAGCTATATGTGGGTACAGTTGGCCAAAAAAGGCAGAGAACCTATCTCTCCTGTAAAACAATCCATAGGCCTATTGCTTGTTGCTCTTGGATATTTTGTAATTGCAACCCGTGTGAAGTCACTAGGTATGACTGAGAAAATGAGTGTTGGCTGGTTGATTCTTCTTTACTGGTTGCACACTATGGGTGAGCTTTGTCTCTCACCAATCGGGCTATCGCTGGTATCGAAACTGGCACCACGCAGGTTTGCCTCGCTGTTGATGGGTGTATTCTTCCTTTCTAATGCATCGGGTTATGCACTCGCCGGTACGCTCGGTTCTCTTATCCCTAACACGGGTGACAAGTTTACCGTTGCTGCCAAGAACGGCATTGACCTACAGGGTATTCTCGATGGCAATGTAGTACCAACAGCCGCCCAAAAAGCCATCATGGAAGTGGAGCGAATACGAGACACCTACCCGACATTTGCAGGTTTCACTATTCATAACCTGTACGAATTCTTCATGGTCTTTGTAATACTTCCGGGCGTAGCAGCGGTATTGCTGTTTTTGATTTCCGGCAAGCTGAAGAAAATGATGCACGGCATCACATAATATATTCGGTTAATTCCGCATCAGTAAGCAGGGCTCAACGGCCCTGCTTTTTTGTGGTAGAAAAAGGGTGAAATAAAAATTATACATTACTTTGGTGTTGCGAATAATCTCAAACACTACTTATATATGGAAAGCAATCAGGACAAAGCAATCACGCTAGCAGAAATACAGGACTTTAAAGGAAAGTACCCCAAGCAGCTGTGGTATCTATTCTTCTCTGAGATGTGGGAACGGTTTGCCTTTTATGGTATGCGTGGAATGCTTACCATATTTATGGTGGAGCAATTGCTACTAAATGAGCGTGAAGCCAATCTGCAATATGGTGGCATTCAAGCGTTTATCTATACTATGACGTTTATTGGCGGACTGTTTGCCGATAAACTCCTCGGGTTTCGCAAGTCTATATTCTGGGGTGGCCTGATGATGATAATAGGCAGCTTTACACTGGCATTCTCGCCAAAAGAACTCTACTACATTGGTATAAGTTTTACCATAGTCGGGACGGGTTTCTTCAAACCCAACATATCCACCATGGTGGGGAGTTTGTACAAAGAAGGTGACCCCCGACGAGATGCGGGCTTCGGGTTGTTCTATTCCGGTATCAATATAGGTGCGTTTCTGGGTGGGCTGCTTTGTATTAAGGTTGCCAATAATTACTCGTGGAATGCCGCATTCTCACTGGCAGGAATTGGTATGATTATCGGACTGTTAGCTTTTATATTCACCAAGCGTTCTTTGGGTCCGATTGGGCTATCGCCAATGGCGGGCAAAGTAACTGCCAAGAAAATACGCCTCTACGACATTATGGTGTATGCAGGGTCGCTGCTTGTCATTCCGTTCATTCTGCTATTGGTATCAAATACCGACTACACAGACTACTTTATGTACACAGTAGGCCCGCTGGCGCTGCTATACATCATCTACGAGATGCTAAAGTTCAGCAAGGTGGAGCAACAAAAACTCATTGCCGCTCTTGTATTTATCATTTTCAGCATATTCTTCTGGGCGTTTTTTGAGCAAGCCGGCGGTTCGCTGAGCCTGTATGCGCGGTATAACCTCCACAACTCTCTGCTGGGTGTAACCATAGACCCCAACGAGATAAATAACTCGTCCAATTCCATCTTTGTTATTGTTTTCAGTCCGTTGGCTGGTCTGCTATGGATGTGGATGGGCAAAAAGAAGATAGAGCCTAATACGCTTATCAAGTTCGGGCTGGGCTTCCTGTTTGTGAGTCTGGCATTCTATATATTCTACTATACCCGCTTCTTTGCAGACCCACAGGGCAAAACCTCTTTGAACATCTTTACACTCGCCTACCTTGTTATCACGATAGGAGAGTTGTGCCTCTCGCCAATCGGGCTGTCGCTGATGACCACACTGGCACCCCAAAAGCTGCAAGGTATGATGATGGGTATGTGGTTTCTGGCGAGCGCCTACGGGCAATATGCAGCCGGCATACTGGGTGCGGGCATGGCAACGGTAAACGAAAATGCCACACTCACCGAAAAGATGATGTCATACACAGATGGCTACAAACATCTGGCTATCTACGCATTGATAGCAGGTGTATTACTGATGGCTATTTCGCCATTTGTAAAGAAACTGATGCATGATGTGCATTAGGGTTTGGGGGATTAGGAATTGGTTTATTGGGAATTTGGAATAAGTCGTACAGATGTCTCCAATCTTCGAAAGGACGGAATACTCCGCCCCCGTTCGTTAATGCTAATGGGCAGAGTTTGTTATGCTCCCGTATATTTGCGGCAATATCTAATTCTCTGAAATAATAAAACATGAAAAATTTACACGCCCTTCTCTTCTTTCTGTTCACAGCAACGACGGTACTGGCAAAAAACCCGGAAAACAACTTTGCAGCTACAGACAGTAAGGCGCTTGCCATCCCTGCCGCACAGACGACCTCCTCTCAACAGATTGCTGACTACATGAAAGCGAACTTTGCGACGGATGCAGATAGAGTACGGGGCATATTTATATGGGTGGCTAAAAACATGAGTTATGATTTAGACAACATGTTTGCGCTGAACTTCCACGAATCACAGGAAGACAAAGCACTAAAAGCACTAAAAAACCGCAAAGGAATTTGTGAAAACTATGCGGCACTGTTTGATGAAATATGCAGAAAGGCAGGACTAACCTCAGAAGTGATTCCGGGTTATACGCGCCAGAACGGGTTTACATCATTTACCCCTCATGTCTGGTGTGCGGTAATAATTGATAATAACTGGCAGCTTTTTGACCCTACCTGGGGATCGGGCTACGTAGATGACAAAAAATTTACGCCGAAAATCAATAATAAATTTTTCATGGCTAAACCGTCTGAACTGCTGAAAACACATATGCCCTTCGACCCGATGTGGCAAATGTACTACCACCCAATTAGCAATGCCGATTTTTCGAATGATAAAACAGCAGACGACAAGACAAAGCCATTCTTTAGCTACGTTGATACCATACGTGTATACCGTCAATTAGATGATATAGCGCAACATGAAGCCGAAGCCCGCAGGCTTGAAAAAAATGGCGTGAACAATGCGATGATATACGACCGATTAGCTCACCTACGCAATTATATAGAAGTAAAGAAACACAATAGACTCGCGGAACAACAAAACGCAGCCTCAGATATATACAACGATGCGGTAAACGACTACAATACGTCCGTTAACCTGCTTAATAAGTTCATCAATTACAGAAACGCACAGTTCAAACCTTCGAAATCAGATGCCGACATACAGCGTATGGTAGATAGTGCTGACAATAGATTAAGAGCAGCAAAGCGAAAGTTAGCTTCTGTAAAGGGGAAATTTGACCGATTAGACAACCTGATTCTTCAGATAGACAATTCGGTAAATGACCTAACGAAGAATATTGACGAACAACAGGCTTTTCTGAAAAAATACTTCAAGAAAAGCAAGCTGGGACGTAAAACCATGTTCCGAAAAATAACATGGATGGGCATACCGCTGAACTAACCGAAAGGTATTTTGTGCATTGGCGAGGGGGTATCGTATTAGCGTCGCATACGCTATACCGGTGCATACTCGTCACAGACGAGAACGAGGTGGAGCTCTGAGGTATTGTCTTGCATATTTGCTTTGTTATATTCTTTTGCCCTAATGCAAAAAAACAAATGGTCAAGGGAGCAAATTCACGATTAATTGTTGTAGTTGCGATAAGAATATTAGTATTTTTAGAATAAAAAATGTTTTGCACAAATTAATATTCGCGGCTCTTGTTGCCTTTTCTATATCGCTACTATCTGCCTGTACTCAAAAACATCCTCGGAGCAAGTTTCCGGCACTGGTGTCCTTAGACACTTTTAAGTCAGCACAGTTTGTTCCGACACTGGATCATGTGATACCCGAAAACAGGAATGTCGTGTATACGCCTGCATTCCTATACGCCTGGAATGAATTGCAAACCTTGCTTCCTGCTCGAATTGAGGTGCTGAGCCGGAGTGGTGATTTAGAGAAAATAAATAAATCAGCACAGCATATTGATAAGTCATTGAGAGAAAAATATACGGCTCACGTCGAAAAATCAGGAGATTCAGTCACGATAAATTCAGCATTCACGGAAACATTAAAATTTGCCGAAGTAATGGATACTACTAAGGGTGATTTTATGTTTGCAGGTACCCGGGTAAAGGCATTTGGCATGCCGTATTATGACTATGATTTATCTGAACAGATACATATACTGTATTACGAAAGTGATGACCATTTTATTGCCGGTATTTTTTCAAAAGATGAAAAGAAAGAAGTATTGTTTGCCAAAGGGTATAGTAATGCATCTACTTTTCGGGAGGTGGTTAAAAACATCGAGGTAAGTATTGAAAAAGGCCAAACGGACAAGCAGCAGGATGGAAGTGAATGGAAGTATTACCTACACGATGAAGATGTGTTTTTAGCCCCTGTTATCTCCTTTAACTACAAGCAGGTTTATGGCAATATCCTCGGCAACAAAATAGAATCCGGTGGTAAAGTTTATCGGATTATTTCAGCATTGCAGCGGACAGCATGTATAATAAATGAATCCGGCACGGAGGTAGCAAGTGAAGCGGAAGTAACATTAGAGGCTTCTGAGGAGTGGCCTGAGGAAAAGCACAAAGCAAAACGGCTGTTACTCGATAAACCATTTATTTTGCTGATGCGGAACAGAAAGGAAAACGAACCGTATTTTATAATGAAGGTTACTAATCCTTCGATAATGACCAGCCAGTAAGTTGGGGTTGTGTCTCCCAATGAGTCTTGTACAGATGACTCGTGGAGAGCCTAAACAATACACGCACCCCTACCCCAACCCACTCAAATACCCATGCAGCACTAAGTCTTCCCGGTCTCGGATATAGATGGTCTGCCCTTCTTTCATCAGGTAGAGCATGTCGCTGGTAGCGAGGAGCTCCTGATAACGATGGTCGGTGATGATAATGCCCTTATGTCTTTTTTGTTCTTGTATGAGTTGCTGCACTCCGGCTATATGCAGAGGCATTAACTGAGAAAATGGTTCATCGAGAAATGTAAAGCGCGTATCGGCCAATAGCAGCAATACCACCGCCACCAACCGCTCTGTACCACCCGACAATTCATAGACCCTGTGCTCCATATACTCCGCCAGTTCCGGGAAACGATTTACGACAGATGCCACATCTACCCCATACTGACAAAACACGGTCCTGACTTTAAGCGAAGGGGGCAAAAATGTTTGTTGCGGCAGGTAGTTGAGCAACTTCGGTAAGAGGTATGGCCTGGGTGTCTTTATGCCATTTACAAACACATCACATTCCATCGCCTTCATTGTCCCGAATACCGCCCGTAGCATACAGGATTTTCCGGAGCCATTGCGCCCCAGCAAACCGGTTACGGAGCCACGCGCAGCCCGTACGGTAGTACCTTTCAGTATCTCCTTCTTGCCGATAGTCAGAAAGATATTCTCTGCCGTCAGCATATCCGGACTATTCATATAAGCGTGGTTAGCCATAGTAGTGTACAGAAGATTAAGAGGTCGGCAAGCAACCATGTGATGAATAAAAACCGCTTAGAGATATGCAGGTTGTAATAGTAGTAAAATGCCCCACTCCGAAAGGCACTGATGAAGTACCATATCAGGCAATCGGTTGCTACCTTCATCAGGAAAACAGGCAACCAATAACTGCCCATCTTGTACAAATAACACCCCGGTATTGCCAGCAACAATGGCACCAAACTGTGTTGCCTGTAGAAAAACAATCCTGTACGGACTTTTGTAGAAACCATAATCCCCGATTAGTAATGTAGAATTATAGCTGTTCGGGTATCATTTTAGAAGTGAACGATTGCTTGCTACCGGTGTACACCATTATGACAGCCAACAGAAACGAGCCGATGGTAAAGAGTGGGCCGAAGCCAAATGTCAATAGAGCGTTACCTACATAGGCACCGGACAAATATTTCAGAAACCATGTAATCTGTGCAAAAATAAAGTAACCGAAAGCAATCGCAATGCAATAACCAATGGCCATATATACATACTTCCGCCGGAAAATCAGTGGCAGCGAAAGTATCGCACACATAATCGCCATCGGAATACTGACCGTACCAAAATAAATGTCGGCCAATAGTGCGCCGATACCCAATAGCGCAAAGTACACTGCGCTAATGCTCCTTAGCCGATTTGTAGTGTTTTCTGAAAACAATGTCATTGTACAGCTTATTGGTTCTATGCAATTTAACGAAACAGTTTCAAAAATATTGTATCTGACTATTGCTTCGCATATTTCCACTGATAAAAGTCATCTTCTTTCAATTGTCTATTTGATACCTTTATAGCAGAATGGAGCAAGATGTACATACCGAAGAGCACCTTAAGAGTTCTGCACTTGTTACCGACATAGTGATCGGTATGAGTGACGGACTGACGGTTCCATTTGCCTTGGCGGCAGGGCTTAGCGGAGCGGTGCAGGATACACATATCATTGTGGTGGCCGGCATGGCAGAAGTTGCAGCCGGGGCAATAGCCATGGGATTAGGTGGCTACCTTGCCGGAAAGACTGAGTTGGAGCACTATCAGTCTGAACTAAAAAGAGAGGAGTGGGAGGTTGACCATCTACCGGAAAAAGAGAAAGAGGAAGTACGGGTGATTTTTGAAGAGATGGGCATGAGTCCTGAAACACAGGCGTTGATAGTAGAGGAAATGTCGAAGGACAAGAAAAAGTGGGTGGACTTTATGATGCGTTTTGAGCTGGGGCTGGAAGAACCCAACCCAAAGCGGGCACGACACAGCGCATTTAATATTGGTCTGTCGTATGTGGTCGGCGGTTTAGTACCGCTCTCACCTTATTTCTTTGTTGATAGTCCGTATGAAGGGTTATTACTTTCGTCTGCAATCACAGTCTGTTGTCTTTTTGTATTTGGTTTCTTCAAAGCCCGTATGACCGGACAACCTCCGCTGGCAGGCGCATTGAAGGTTACCATCATTGGTTCGGCAGCGGCGGCGGCGGCTTTCTTTATAGCCAGGCTGTTTACACAATAGTCATATCACGTTTCTTTAACAAACAAAAATTTGGTGAAGCAAAATACAAGCTGTTACTTTGTAATTCAAAGTGCTTTTTATGCAACCAAACAACAACGATGAGACACTCGAAGCGCTGAGGGACATCCGGAGTATAATGGACCGCTCCACACGCTTTATTTCACTTAGTGGCTGGACAGGGATATGGGCAGGTGCCACAGCGCTGGTAGGTGCCGCTATTGCCTACTCATGGTTACAGAAGCCGGCCTATGAAGATATTGGCACAACTATCTATGCTTCTGCAGAACACTTCGATGGAGAAATGCTCCGGTTTATACTTCTTGGTATTGCCGTATTTGTTGTGGCCACTGCAGGGGCTGTGTACTTTACGTGGCGCAAGGCCCAAAAACAAGGTCAGAAGATATGGAACAATGCATCGCGTATGATGCTGGAGCAATTGTTCTATCCTGTGTTTGCCGGAGGTGTATTTAGTTTGTTGTTTATTTATCACGGCTGCGGCATGTTTGTAGCACCTACCTGCCTGGTGTTCTACGGGCTGTCCCTTATAAGTGCGAGCAGGCACATGGTATCTGAGATACGCTATCTGGGCATGCTGGATGTGGCACTGGGGTGTGCGTCGATGTTTCAACCCGGTTTCGGGCTGTTTTTCTGGGCTATGGGGTTTGGTGTCCTGCACATACTGTACGGTGCCATAATGTGGAGTAAATATGATAAATAGAATGGCTGATGAGCAATCCGATTGAGCAACTGAACAAAATATTTGATAGCAGAATACGCATCGGCATTATGAGTGCGCTGATCGTAAATGAGACGCTGAACTTTAATGACCTGAAAAACCTCATAGAGGTAACTGACGGCAATCTCGCCACACACCTTAAGACGCTTGAAGACAATAAGTACATCATGGTAAAAAAGGGATTCATAGGTCGCAAAACCAACACGACATATACAATAACAAAAAGCGGTGAAGATGCATTCCGTGCGCACCTCGATGCTTTCGAAAAAATCATTAAAAAACTAAACTAAATTTTTTTGCCTTAATTACTTTGATTTTCAAAGTACTTTTTAAAAAACTAAAAAAACAAAACAATCATGAGCTTATCGAACCACCTGAGTGACAGTACTAAAATAACCCTGAAAGGGCTGCTTGTATGCGTATTAATAATGCTGATGCTGATACCCGGCTGCTTTGTAGCCGATCTTGTAACCGAAAGACAACAACGACAAACGGAAGTAATTCATGAAATATCCGGAAAGTGGGCAAACGCACAAACCGTGACCGGTCCGGTACTAATGCTCCCATACCGCCATACTATCAACCACAAGGATGGCACAACAACTTCCGAAACCAAAATGGCATATATATTGCCCGATGACCTGAAGATAAATGGCAACATTGTACCAAAAGAAAAGAAAAGGAGCCTCTACAATGTAAAGCTGTACCATGCAGATGTACAACTGTCAGGAAAATTCAAAAAACTACCGTTGAGTACATTGCGGATAAACCCGGAATCTGTTATGTGGGAGGATGCAAAATTGGTGATTAACGTACAAGACGTAAGAGGCATTGACGAGCAGGTAGTGCTCAACTGGAACGGTGCCAAACAAGAAATGGAAGCGGGCGTACCGGTCAATAAAGTATTTACAGAAGGCATCAGCACACCGGTATCTATTAATGCGACCGATCAATATTCCTTCTCTGTCGGGCTGAGCGTTCGTGGCTCCGAACAACTGTTTTTCTCTCCGCTCGGAAAAACCACCGAAACAGACATACAAGCAAAATGGAAAGACCCTTCGTTTGACGGAAAATTCTTACCCACCACGTCAGACATAGGCGATGATAAGTTCACAGCCCATTGGAAAATACTGCCACTCGCTCACCAATACCCCCAGTACTGGAAAGATAACAGTCAGGATCTGACCAAGTCAGCGTATGGCGTACGTTTGATACAGTCTGTAAACGATTACACACAAACAGACCGCTCTGTCAAATACTCGCTACTTTTTGTAGCACTTACTTTCGGCTTTTTCTTCTTTCTGGAAATACTGCAAAAGAAAAGAATTCACCCGATACAATACCTTCTGGTGGGCATAGCACTTACTATCTTCTACACGCTGCTATTGTCTATATCAGAATATGCAGGATTCAGCATCGCTTACCTGATAGCCGCTACTGCAACAATTCTACTCATAGGGTTGTACGTACGAAGCATCTTTAACAGCACTAAAACAGCAGCAGGATTCACTGCAGTTCTTTCCTCCTTATACGGGTACATCTACATTATAATTCAGTCAGAAGATTATGCACTCCTGTTCGGCAGTATTGGGTTGTTTGGAATAGTGGCTACGATCATGCACTTCTCTAAAAAGGTTACATGGTACGGACCTGCAAAGGAAGACGTAAACTTTGACCCCGGCACTACAATATAGCTAGCTGAAAAACTGATAACAGCAAAATAATTGCTGAATTGAGATTTTCGGCACGGTTATTGTGAAGTATTAACAATACAGATACTACGCCTAAACCCTACGACAAAGGCACTAAAAAAGTATTCTGATAATAGAACTCATTTATCCCTGTTAACCCCCGTTTACCCTATCAATGCCAAAGCCGACATCGGCTTTGGCATTTTTTTATGCATTTCCGGATAACAACATCCAATGTTTCTGCTAAGTGTTCGCAATACACATTTCAGTAACTTTATGAAATGGCTATGCTACTTAGAACAATACTGATGGCTTGTTTGCTGTGCACACTTCCCTGTACTATATGGGCACAGGCTTTAAACGAAATAGCAGAACACGGTTGCAAAGGCAGCATGACGTATATAACTCCGCAGCAAAAGACAAGTGTGGCAGACCCGGCTGAAGATAATTATGACATTCATCACTTGCGTTTTCAGCTGCGCATGAGCGATACCGATGCCTATATTTCGGGACATGTGATGACGTCTGCAACTGCCGTAGCCGATATGGATAAGTATGTGTTTGAGCTGGATGACACCTTTGCCATCGACCTTGTTGTAGTGAACGCACAGCCGGTATCTTTTTCGTCTGACGGCAACGTACACACCGCTGTACTACCTGCCGCACTACACAAAGGCGAACAATTCAAAACATCGGTGTACTATCACGGACATCCAAGGTATGCCGATCAACTTGTAGAACCCGGCCTGAACAATGACCCGGAGCAGGATATTACCTTCTCATTGGTAGAGCCCTACTTTGCACACCGATGGTGGCCATGTAAGCAATCGCTCACAGATAAGATAGACTCGGTAGACATGTGGATTACAGTACCTACAGGCGTAAAAGTCGGGAGCAATGGAGTGTTGCAGACCGTAGAGACTACCGGAGGAGGGCAGCGATACAGATGGCAAACAAGATACCCCATCGACTACTACCTCATATCGGTAGCCGTTAGCAGATACGACGAATACTCCTACTACATGCACTTCGACGATGGCAGCAATGACTCCATGCTCATCATGAACTATATAAGCCCCGACACACCTAAGAACATTACCAATCTGAAACCATGGTTAGACTCTACAGCTATTTTAGTGAATTACTTCTCTGACCTGTGGGGCAGGTATCCGTTCTGGAAAGAAAAATACGGACATTGTTACACACCATCCTTCGTCAATATGGAACACCAGACCATGACGACCACACGCTTCTCACGGCTCACTGTACTGGCGCACGAGCTGGCACACCAATGGTTCGGCGATTGGGTAACATGCGGCACCTGGAAAGACATCTGGCTCAACGAGGGTTTTGCCTCCTATGCACAATACCTCTGCTATGAACATTTTGACGGTCATGCGGTTGGCGACGACTACCTACGGGCGATACAAAATGATGTCACCAAAGACAACGGAGGCTCTGTGTACTGCTATGACACCACCGACCGGTACCGGATATTTGACTACCGACTTACCTACAACAAAGCGGCGTCGGTCATACACATGCTACGGTTTGTTGTCAACGACGACACAAAATTCTTTGGTATGTTGCGTGACTATCTGAATAAGTATGCCACCGGCACAGCCACAACCGAAGACTTTGAAACAACCATTGAAAGTTATACCGGAATTAACTTACACGACTTCTTTCAGCAATGGATATACAAGGAAGGGTTTCCCTACCTGACAGCAGGATGGAATCAGGATAAAGGAAAAACGTATATCCGCATTGTACAGGAATCCTCTGCCCCGAACTCTGTTGCCTGGTTCAAAACACCAATAGAGGTATTGTGCTATTCTCCCGACGGCGATACCACCATCCGTATGGATCTGGAAAACTTAGAAAATGTATACAGCTTTGCCACCAACAAAATCATTGATAGTATAGCCATAGACCCCGACAGATGGTTGCTCTATCAGTTAAAAGAACCAACGACAAGAAACTATACACTGAATGAAAACAGCGTAAGCATTCATGTATTCCCCAACCCTGCTGACAATGAGCTGTATGTCACCTACAAAGGGATGGCAAACGCATCGCTAATACTCTATGACGCAACCGGCAGACAAGCCCTGAAACAAACTATCGGGACAGGCAACGGAAAGTATGTAGCAGATATATCCCTGCTACCTCCGGGCGTTTACCTTTATCGGATAGCTTCTGAAAATGACACGTATACCACGGGGAAGGTAGTGGTAAGGTAGCCTACAGCCACAACAACCCACCATCTCCATAACTCAGAAAGCGGTAATCATTTTGTAAGGCATGGTCATAAATGTTTCGCCAGTTATCGCCGAGCATGGCTGCTACTAATAGCAGTAGTGTAGATTGTGGTTGATGGAAGTTGGTCACTAATCCTGTCACTACCCGGAACCGATAACCCGGTGCTATGAGTATTTGTGTGCGTGTTATCAAGCGTTCCATACTGTTTTGCGCCATGTAGTTGTATAGTGCGGTTAGTGCGTCCTTGGTGCTATGCTGCCTGTCTGTTTCGTAGGGTTCCCATTGCGTCACGCATATCTCATGCAGTGCCGGAGTAATGCCGTTCAGCAGTTGGTTGCCTATCCAGTAAAGGCTTTCTATTGTGCGCATAGAGGTAGTACCTACCGCGACAATATTTCTGCCATCCGCCTCAATCAGTTGCTGCAGCATGGCTTGTGTTACCTCTATCCATTCGGCATGCATATTGTGCCCGTGCATAGTATCGCTCTTAACTGGTATAAATGTACCTGCACCTACATGCAGCGTTACAAACCCCTTCCCGACACCCTTTTCTGACAGGTCATTCAACACCTTTTCTGTGAAGTGCAAACCAGCGGTAGGTGCTGCAACACTACCTTCTTCCTTCGCATAGACCGTTTGGTAAGTAGCCGCATCGCTGCTTTCTGCGTTTCTGTGCAGGTAAGGTGGTAGTGGTACTTTCCCTACATGGTGCAACACTTCCGCAAATGTAAGTGTAGGATCATCCCACTTCAGGCGGAGCAGGTAAGCACCGTTTTCTTTGTCAGCTATGGCAGCAGACAGCGTAAATGCAGGGCTATCATTTTTCAACTCCAGCACCATGCCGTTCTTCCACTTAGAGGCACCACCTATCAGGCACTCCCAAAGCACTTCGCCCTTTTGCTGCATGGCAGTTTGTATGTCTGCATACTGTGCATGAGGAGCCAGACAAAACACCTCTATCACGCCACCGGTAGGCTTAGTAAAAAATATCCGTGCGTGTACCACCTTTGCCTGATTGAATACCATCAGCGTATCCGCCGGGATATGATTGGCTACATTGCGGTATGTATCTTCAGAAATACTGCCGTTCCTGTATATCAACAGCTTCGAAGCATCACGCTCCGTTAAAGGATATTTCGCAATACGTTCATCCGGCAGACTATATGTGTAGTCCTCTATACGCAGTTCTCTGGGGTGCATGCTTTACGTTCTTTCGTTTGCTCTGTTTATCGCTTTTTCGATAGTGGCTGTAATATACTTATTCCGCATACATCCTACAACCCTATTCCTATACCGAGTGCGCCCATCTCCGCCACATTGAGGTGTGCTTTCAGCGAAGTAAAAATAAAAAACTCTTTTATCGGCCCATGCTCTTTCAGAACAGGGTAGTACGCTATGCTCGCTTTCTCATACACATCTTCCTTGTGCAGGTAAGACTTGTTGAGATATATACCTGCCTGAAACGATATACCTACGTGCCCCATCATAAACTCATTGCCCACTATTATTGCACTCTTAAACGACAGTTGTTTTTCATGCCCTGTCTCTAATCGGTTGTCACGCATGAGTGCAAAGAGGTTGGTATGATAGGAATAGTCAATCCCCACAAAAACTTTATTATGACTCCGCCAACGCCTGCTGATATAAGCCGTGCCTATGTAAACAGGATAGAGCGGCCCTCCCGGTGTATTGCTCGACACCATAGACATACCATACCTTGCCTGAAACAAATACCGGGATGGCAATGGCTTAAGGCTGTCCGCTATTCTATGTGGTCGTGATGTGACGGGAAAGTAGCTTACCCCGGCTGTTATTCCGGTCACGTTTACGCCTAAGTTGGGTTTGCGCACAGACCCGTTAGAGATATGCGTAATAAAACCGCCCGCCCTGATGTTCCAATGATTATCGATGCGATAACTGAAGTCCGTAATGAACATGATAAAATCGTTCAGACTACTGCCAATCGCTACATTTACCGTGTTTACGGGCTCTGCCCTACTGAATTTCCGGGTCACAAACCCGATACCATTTCCGGCTCGCAATGTCCACTCCACCCGACCTCGCGACACTATCGGGAACGTGATATTAGGATACAGACCGACCACCTTGCCATACACCGAATCAATACCATAGTTGATACCTGTCATTGCCACGCCAACCCTGGGGTAATGCCTGCGTTGCTCCCATACTTTCCTGCCATAGGTATGCACAATCAGATTTACATCTATTCCGGTGGTGAGTTTCGGTATAGGGAGTGTAAACTTTTCTTCGTGCTTAAATACCTTTCCGGCAAGCAGGTGGGTTTCTATGCCTACACCGGCCCATGGCTCGTTATCATTTGTACTTACCTGTGCCCTCCCCCGGCTACAACAAAACAACAGCACAGCTACTGCCGCTACCATCATTCGACGGCTTGTGGTGCTATATCTGTAGGTATTGCTGGTCATTATGCCCTGCAAAGTAAAACAGAATTCACCGTTACCTCACTATCGGCTGCGGTAGATTATATTGTTTATCTATATGCTGATATGGTCATTCACAACTCTTGCAACGATTTTCATGGGCAATAATCTGTAATTTTGCAACTGAAATAAACAGAATCGGTATGGCTGCCAAACAATACAAAGCATCATTGCTCATAGTGGAAGATGAAGAAAGTCTCAGGGAAGCGCTGAAACTGAACATGGAGTTGGAAGACTATGAAGTAACGACCGTAGACAATGGTCCGGCAGCTATCAAAGCGGTTAAGAACGAATATTTTGACCTTATCATCTTAGACATCATGCTGCCGGAGATGGACGGCATTACAGTATGCGAGACCATAAGGATGCAGCACAATGATGTGCCAATACTGTTCCTGTCTGCCCGCAACAGCAGTGCAGACCGCGTAGAAGGACTCAAAAAAGGCGGCGACGACTACCTTACCAAGCCCTTCAATCTGGAAGAGCTATTGCTACGGGTAGATAAGCTGGTGACCAAGAACAAGAAAATGAAAGAGCCGCAAACTTTCAGCGATGTATATGAGTTTGCCGGTTGTTCTATAGACTTCGGGGCACATGAGTGTATCGATAAAGACAAAAAAACACGCGAACTGAGCAAAAAAGAAGCTGCCTTGCTTCGGTTACTTACCGAGCATGAAGGCGAAGTGGTTTCGCGTGAGCAGATACTGCAAATTGTATGGGGTTACAACGTGTACCCGACTACACGCACCATCGACAACTTCATCCTGAACTTCAGAAAGTTTTTCGAAAAAGACAGCAGAAACCCCAGACACTTCCATTCTATAAGAGGCATAGGGTATAAGTTCACGAAGTAGCACAAAATTTGGCAAAACCAACCGGATGAAACATTTAGGCCGATACGAAATACATCTTCATCATTCCCTTACCCTTAGCTGCCACTTCGCCCCTGTACTCACAGGCAAACGTGTCTTCCACCAATTCGTAGGTGGTTTGTGAGATGTTGATTTTGCCGGCTTCACTGTTTTGCTCCATGCGTGCTGCCGTGTTTACGGTATCTCCCCATATATCGTAGGCGAATTTCTTAACGCCGACTATACCGGCTACTACGCTGCCGCTGTGGATACCCACACGCACCTGAAAAGTTTTATCGCCAAGGCGGTTATAGCGGGTTGTCATAAAGTCGGTTATCTCTTTTGCTGCTTGTATCACATGGGCAGCATGGTCAGGGTCAGGTATGGGGAGTCCTGCCGCTGCCAGATAAGCATCGCCGATGGTTTTTATTTTTTCAATTTTGTATTTAGATGTTATCTCATCAAACTTTGTGAAGCAGGTATGCATTTCGTCTATAAGTGCTTGTGGGCTCATCTTCTCACTAGCTTGCGTGAAGTTGACAAAATCTGTAAAGAGTACGGTTGTGTTATCAAAGTGGCGAGCAGCAGTGCTTCCTGTGTCTTTAAGTTCGCTAGCAACCTCAGCGGGCAAGATGTTTAGCAGCAGGTCGTCGCTGCGTTTTTTCTCTTTGCCGAGCAACTTATTATTTCTGAACATGAAAAATGAAAATAGCACCAAAACGAGCACACCACCCACACCCAAATAGGTATAGTTACGCTGACGTACATAGCGGATAGCAGCTTCTTTTTCTTTATTGGCGTTTACCAGTTTTATGGAGTCTTCGCGTTTGCCGTATTCATATTGCATTTGCTGCTGAACGATTTTCTTTTCGTTGTTTTTAGAAAAAACAGAATCTTTTATCGCCACATAATGCTGATAACTCGATAATGCATGTCGGCTGTCTTTCATTTCCTGATATACTGCAACCTGCGCCCGATAAGCTTCCATAGAAACATCCGGCACACCTATTTCATTGGCAACCTTAACAGCTTTTTGTAAATATCCTAATGCCGTCGCCAAGCGAGCCGACTTGTCCGAAGGAATCCCGCTTGCGCGGCGATATCGTGATAATCGGGGTTCTATTTCTCTTCTATCTGAGCCAAATGGATTTGTCACTGTATCTATGGCAAAAAAGCATTCACCCAGAGCGATCAGGTTACCGGCAACCCCCAGTTGGTCACCTAATGCCGTGTTGGCAGCTAGCGCCTCTTTGCTATATTCAATAGCAGCTGTATAATTCCGCTGCATGAAATATACCTCACCGATATTGCCGATAGTAGCGGCAACACCATTCTCGTTAGCAGTTTCTCGGAAAAGGTCCAGCGATTTTTGGAAATACGCTAAGGATTCATCTAGCTTACCCTCAGATAAATAAACTGCCGCAATATTACCAGTAACATTCGCAATTTCATTTTTGTCACCGCTTTTTTCGTGAATTCGGAGCGCTCTCTGACAGCTTTCGAGAGCTTTTGTGTATTCTCCAAGATTTAGATATACGGTAGATATGTTGGACAAAGCAATTGCAACTCCCCTATCGTATCCCGCTCCTTCATGTATTCTTAGTGCTTTCAAATAATGTTTCAATGCCTTTGGGTAATCGCTTTGTTGTGCATACGTATTCCCTATCCCATTAAGTATAGTTGCTTCCCGCCGCTTATTGCGATGCTTTCTTTCTATTTGCAACGCCTTGTAATAGTTAGCAAGAGCACTGGAATAGTCCGACAGGTTCCTGTAATTTATAGCAATAGTTTTGTATAAACGGGCATTTTTTTTATCCCAATTCAGCTCATCAGCAAGAGCTAAAGCTTCTTTCCCATATTTGATACCCAATTCAGGGTTGACAGCAGACAGTTTAAATGACAATAGCTGAAGCAAAGAAATTTTGTTGGTATCATTTTTCTGCTGTTGCAATGCTCCGGTAAGAGAGTCTATTGCTGCACGCCGACTCACCCTTGCAAATGATGTGGTGCTCGCACCAAACAGAACCAAAAGAAACAACAAACTGATGCACCTTTTCACCAGCATAAATATCAGCAACATGTTTTTTACAAATTCAGACACCATATCTGCCATATTTCGTTTTCAACAAACGTCTTATTCACTATTCAACAAAGTACATCTTCATCATTCCCTTACCCTTAGCTGCCACTTCGCCCCTGTACTCACAGGCAAACGTGTCTTTCACCAATTCATAGGTAGTTTGTGAGATGTTGATTTTGCCGGCTTCACTATTCTGCTCCATGCGCGCTGCCGTGTTTACGGTATCTCCCCATATATCGTAGGCGAATTTCTTAACGCCGACTATACCGGCTACTACGCTGCCGCTGTGGATACCCACACGCACCTGAAAAGTTTTATCGCCGAGGCGATTATAGCGGGTTGTCATAAAGTCGGTTATCTCTTTTGCTGCTTGTATCACATGGGCAGCATGGTCGGGGTCAGGCATGGGGAGTCCTGCCGCTGCCAGATAAGCATCGCCGATGGTCTTTATTTTTTCTATTTTGTATTTAGATGTTATCTCATCAAACTTTGTGAAACATGCGTGCATCTCATCAATAAGTGCCTGCGGTTTCATTGTTTCGGCAGCATGGGTAAAGTTGACGAAGTCTGTGAACAGGACCGTTACATTGTCAAAGTGGCGGGCAGCAGCGCTACCTTTGTCTTTAAGTTCGCTGGCAACCTCAGCGGGCAAGATGTTTAGCAGCAGGTCGTCGCTGCGCTTTTTCTCTTTACCTAGCAGCTTATTATTGCGGAACATAAAAAAGGAAAACAAAACTAATGCCAAAACACCGCCCAGTCCCGTGTACGTGTAGTTGCGCTGACGTACATAGCGCAGTGCGGCTTCTTTTTCTTTGCCGGCGTTTACCAGCTTTATTGAGTCTTCACGTTTGCCATACTCGTACTGCATCTGCTGCTGTACTATTTTCTTCTCATTGTCTTTGGAGAAGATTGAGTCATCGATGACAGAACAGATTTTATAGCTTTCGAATGCCTTTTTATAATTGCCGGAAAGCTTATATGCTTCTGCTAAATTCATGTAGCTAGAGCGAATCAAGTCTGTTGCATTAATCTCTTCGGAAATAGCAGCTGCTTGTTTAGAGTAGTAAATAGCCTTTTGCCGCAATGCCGCTTTTTCAATCGGTACCCCTTTCACAGGTCTGAATGTTGTGTTAACTGGCTCTATGTCGTTTAATTGTCTTGAATAAACAACAGTAGCGGTATCTAATGCGAGGAAACAATTCCCCAAGCACACGAGATTAATGGCCTCTCCAAATCGGTCTCCAAGCTCACGACACATTTCCAAAGATTTTTTCTGGTATTCGATAGCCAACGCATAATTTCCCTGACCAAAATATACATCACCAATGTTTCCAATGGTTGTGGCAATATTACCTTTTCTTTTTTGGGTTTTAAACACTCTTAATGCGCTAAAATAATACTGTAAAGCTTCCTCATACTTTTTTTCCCCGTCATAACTAACTGCGATATTTCCATAACAAAATGCCATTTCAGCTGTATCGTTTAACTCTTCGAATAAATGCAGGGCTTTGAAAGAGTACTCTAGTGCCTTAGAATAGTCACCGTTGTCACTGTAAAAAGCAGATATATTGTCATAAGCTTTCGCCAAACGAATTTTGCTTCCTGATTTTTCCTGCACTTTCAGATACATAAAATAGTACTTTATGGCTTCTGCATAATTGCCTGTTCGTCTGTAGCTAACTGCGATATAATAGGATACCGCGCCAATACGATTGCTCCAACCCTCTTGTTGCGCAGTTTTCAATGCTTTAAAAAGACTGCTTAGTGCTGCCGGGTATTCTGACTTTTCTATATATATTACGCCCAAAACATTGTTTAATCTAGCCACCCCTTTCTTCCAGTTCAATTCGTTAGCAAGTTCCAACCCTTCCTGTGCGTATTTTAATCCTTTATCTAGGTCTATTTCAACATATTCGTTGCTCAGGCGAGTAAGCATCATTGCCTTGATTGTGTCTTCTTTTTGTTTCGGGAGTTCTGTAAGAATAGAATCAATAAGGGCTTGCCCTTGTAATTTTACTACCGGAACCGAAGAACCAGTTGGCTGTGAATACATGACAACAGAAAAAAACAGTATAAAAGATGTAAATACAAAAATCAGATTTTGCCGCATGGTAAATGTATCGATAGCTTTTATGCAGTTTTAAGTTAAACAAAAAAATGACTCAATTGCTAAGGGCTGTCCACTAAGATACAAAATACATCTTCATCGCTCCCTTTCCCTTGACATCTACTTCTCCCCGGAACTCACAATTGAACTGGTCTTTCACCAATTCATAGGTTGTTTGTGAGATATTTACTTTGCCGGTTTCGGAGTTTTGCTCCATACGTGCAGCAGTGTTTACGGTATCGCCCCATATATCGTAGGCAAATTTCTTTACACCTACTATACCAGCTACCACACTACCACTATGAATACCAATGCGTATCTGAAATGTTTTGCTACCCAAGCGGTTATAACGGATAGCCATAAAATCAGTTATCTCTTTCGCTGCCTGCACTACATGTACTGCATGGCTTGGGTCGGCAACGGGGAGACCTGCTACAGCTAAGTAGGCATCACCGATCGTCTTGATTTTTTCGATTTTGTATTTCGATGTTATTTCGTCAAACTTGGTGAAGCAGGTGTGCATTTCGTCTATGAGAGCCTGCGGACTCATCTGCTCACTGGCTTGCGTGAAGTTGACAAAATCCGTAAATAGTACAGTTGTGTTATCAAAGTGGCGAGCAACAGTGCTTCCTGTGTCTTTCAGCTCACTTGCTACTTCTGACGGCAGGATGTTGAGCAACAAATCATCGCTGCGCTGTTTTTCCTTGGCTAGCAGCTTATTATTACGAAACATAAAAAAGGAGAATACCACCAGTACCAATACGCCTCCTACTCCCATATAGGTATAGTTTCGCTGGCGTACATAGCGCAGGGCAGCTTCTTTCTCTTTACCTGCGTTTACCAGCTTTAGGGAGTCTTCACGTTTACCATACTCGTACTGCATCTGCTGCTGCACTATTTTCTTCTCATTTTCTTTTGAGAAGACTGAGTCCTTGATAGCATTGTAGTTCTGGTAGCTTTCTAAAGCCTTTTTGTACTCACCCTTAAGCAGATACGCCTCCGCAAGGCTTTGATAGGCGTCTTGCATTAAAACAGTATAATTAATGCTTTTGGCAATGGTTAAGGCTCTCTGCAGATAATCGATTGCACGTCGCAGCAATACGGCCTTATCTGAGGGTATATCCTGAGTTTCTTTTTGTTTGCCAACAATAGATAGCTCCAGGTTGTCAGACGCACCTTGCTTGCCATCAGTCTTGTAAATAGATATTAAGCAAGAACCTATGGAACACAAATTCGCAGCAGCAAGGTATCTACTTCCTATATCGTCAGCTATTTTCATTGCTTTCTGATAATTCTCTATTGCCGATAGGTAGTTTTCCTGAGCCACATTTAAATCCCCTATATTGCTAATGATATTCAGGGCAAAATCCTGATTATGCTCCTCCTCTGCTACAACTAATGCCTTTTCTAAACACTCAAGAGCTTTTGTCTTGTCTCCTAAATTCAAATAACCATTCCCGACATTGCACAAAGCTCCTGCAAACCCATTCCTATCCCCTATTTCTTCGAATAGACGTAAAGCTTCGCCATTATATTTTAAGGACAATGTAAAGTCGCCCTGAAGCTGATAAACACAACCAATACCGTCAGTAATGTTGGCTACAGCTTGTTTATCCCCGACTTCCTTAGACAGCTTCAAAGCCTTAAAGTAAAACTCAAGAGCTAAAGGATAGTTTCCCAAATCAATATAGACATTTCCTATATTGCTTCCTGCGCTGGCTGCACCGCCGACATCCCCTATTTCATTGTAGCATTTCAGTGCCTGTTTAAGGAACTCCAATGCAAGCGGATATTCCGACTGATAGTCGTAACTGATACCCAACAAGTTGTTAGCTTCGGCAATGCCGCTTTTCCACTTCAATCGGGAAGCAATTTCAAGACCTATCCTCCCATATTTAATGCTTTTATCAAGGTTGTAATCCCGATATGCCGTAGTCAAGGCAGCAATCTCAATTACCTTATTGGTATCATCCTTTTGTTTTGGCAACTCCTGCACAAGGGAGTCAAGGAAAGCCTCCCCGCGCAACCGGGTAGACGGCTGAGCATAACTATTGACGGCAATCAGCAACAGTGTTAGTATAAATAAGGACAACTGTCTCATTTAAAACCTTTCAGAGTAAAGCAAATAGATACAGGGGCGATAAAATACAACAAATTCGGTTATGCCATCGGCGTCAATTGGCAAACGTCGTCCACTAAGACACATAATACATCTTCATCACACCCTTGCCTCTCGCCTCTACGTCGCCTCGATACTTATAAGTAAACTTTTCCTTTTTCAACCTTACGTGAGGCTGTTGGTCAGAATAAGACCAACAGTGGAGAAATGTAACAGCCGCATTGGACAGCAGAACTTAATAGTGCCTATTCTCGATAAAGTATTCTTGCTGCATCAAGCCACACTCTTCTTAATGTCTATAACCCTTACTTGCAGGCGGGTATTGCCATTGTGCTCATTTTCTTCTAAGCAGTACACCATGTCAAATGGTCCTTGACGCACGAGGTCATACTTATCGCCTACCCCAAAACCGATACCTTCTACAATAGCTCCGTTCCACTCATGGGCTACAATACGCAGGTGCTGTTCCTTTACTACGGAAGACGAACGCTGATAATCATATAACCCCCTGGAGAGAAATACCGGCTTCATGTTCATAGGGCCAAAGGGCTCAAACTGCTTTATAAGGTTGAAGAATGCAGGCTTCACTAATGATAGTGGTATCTCTGCATCTATCTCTATCTCCGGCACTCTTTGCTCTTCGGTGATAGTGTCTGCAACTACTTGTTCAAACCTTTCTTTGAACTCATCTACGCGGTCTTCGTCGAGGGTCATACCGGCAGCAAAAAAGTGGCCGCCGTAGTTGTCGAGAATGTCGCTGCACTCATGTATAGCATCATAGATATTAAAACCTGAGACAGACCGTGCAGAGCCTGTCGCTTTTCCGTTGGCAGATGTCAACACTATGGTAGGGCGGTAGTAATGGTCTATCAGCCTTGATGCCACTATACCCACAACACCCTTGTGCCAGTGTGGCCGGAACAGTACCGTTGACCTGCGCTCACCTTCGTGCTCATTATCATTCAATATTCCGATTGCTTCTTCTGTTATACTGCGGTCTATTTCCTTTCTGTCGTCATTGTCTGAATGTAGCGCAGCTGCCAGATCAGGGATTTTTTCGGGGTCTTTCTCCACAAAAAACTCTACTGCCTTCTTCGCATCGTCCATTCTTCCGGCAGCGTTCACCCGCGGACCTATCACAAACACAAGGTCAGATATTGTCAATTCCTTTTGTACGCCACCTAATTCCTTCAGTATGTCTATAGCAGGACATGGTGCCTCATTTATCTGCTGCACACCGTAATACGCAAGTATTCTGTTCTCTCCGTCTATTGGTACAATATCCGCAGCAATGCTCGTTGCCACAAGATCCAGATATCTGTGTACCGTTTCCTCAGGCATCTTCAGCTGAATAGCCAAAGCCGAAATCAACTTAAACCCGATACCGCATCCGCTCAGCTCTTTAAAAGGATAGTTGCAATCGGCCTGCTTGGGGTTAAGTATTGCATAGGCAGGGGGCAGGTTATCGTCCGGCAAGTGGTGGTCGCAGACAATCACATCTATCCCAAGCGAGTTGGCATAGGTTATCATCTCCTCCGACTTAATACCACAGTCCAATGTAATAAGCAGGTTATAACCATTGCCATGCGCAAAGTCTATACCAGCTTTAGAAATGCCGTATCCCTCCCGGTACCGGTGTGGTATGTAGTACGATAAATCTCCTTTATATATTTCCCGTAAAAAGCTGTAAACCACCGATACGGCAGTCGTACCATCAACATCATAGTCGCCATAGACCATTATACGTTCATGCCACTCTATGGCATCGCATATTCTGTCGACGGCTTTACGCATGCCCTTCATCAGAAACGGGTCATGCAAATGACTCAGCTCCGGTCTGAAAAACAGTCGGGCACTTTCATAATCTTCTATTCCTCTTACAGCAAGCAACCTGCATATCGCAGGCTCTACTCTCAATTCTTCATACAGCCTGTTTACTATCGTTTCATCTGCGGCTTTTATGGTCCATCTCTTCTCAGGCTTCATTACCAAAATCAAATTGTTGCACTTCTTCGTGATACGCTTTTAACCATCGGTCAAGCGATGCACAGAAATCGTTATTTTCGACGTTTACAAAAAAATCACCTTTATTCATTATCTGCTCCAGCAGCCTGTCTTGCGCCTGTGTACACTTTATAGCAGTATCGTAAGGAATGTGACTGAACGATACCATTTCGTACACTGAAATAAACTGTTCGGGGTACCGCTTTCCTAATTCTTTTTCTATCTTCTTGCGTTCCAGAAACTTAGGGTCTGCCACCCTGTCGCTCATTTCCGTAAAGTTATTGAGTGCCAGTTGTGCCACAGCATCGCCATTGTGCCTCCGCATATTGTCATATACCGCAAGAATCTTCTCCCAATCGCTGCCATACTCATCCAACAACCCGGATAATACAGAGCAATCCTCAAAACCCGCATTCATACCTTGCCCGTAAAACGGTACAATAGCATGAGCGGCATCACCTATGAGCGCACTCTGGTCTTTGTAGTGCCACGGCGATACGTGTGTTGTTATCAATGACGAAGTAGGATTATTGAAAAAGTCCTCTATCAATGTGGGCATCATCGGCTTGGCATCCGCAAACTGCGTGTCAAAAAGTTTATGAACGTCGGCTTCCGTTTTCAGCTTTTCGAAGGACACCTCCCCTTCAAACGGCATAAACAGTGTACAGGTAAACGTACCATCGGTATTTGGCAACGCAATCATCATGTACTTTCCACGTGGCCAAATATGAAGCGCATTTTTCTCCATCAACCATTCCCCGTTTTCACCCGGAGGTATCAACAGTTCCTTATAGCCCGCCTCCAGATAATACTGAGAACAGTTTGCCCTATCCATATGCGTGTAGCCGGCACGCAATGCAGAAAATGCACCATCAGCACCAAACAATAGGTCTGCATGAATGGTCTTATCGCTATCACCATGTACCATTGTCAGCACATTATTGGCAACGTCCACATGCGTACACCTATGTTCGAAATGTATCTTCACGCCCTCTTTTTCAGCAAGGGTCATCAGCTTCTTGTTCAGTTCCCCCCGGCTTACAGAGTATATCGCTTCGTTGTTGCGGCCATATTGCTGAAAAGCAGACGCACCATCAGCCTGATGCAGGTAGCGACCATACATGGGAATGGCTATACCTTCCAGCTCTTCCCGTAAACCGGCAAGCTCCAATGCCTTCCACCCCCGCACGCTCATGGCCAGATTGATAGATTTTCCTGCAGATAGCGAAGCTGCCCTCATATCGGGCCTGCGCTCATAAAGCGCCACTTCATACCCCCGCTTGCGGAGAATTACAGATAGCAGCGACCCTACCAGCCCTGCTCCGAGTATTGTTACATTACGTGACATAAATCTGATTGCTAAAATAATAAATAATACAGTGAGAACGCACACAACCAGTCACTATTTACCTGATTGTGACGCCCGACGGGGCAAGTTAGCCAAATAGGATTTATCTGACCCTGATATTGGTCAGCAAGAAGGGTAGTTATTTCTTATAATACTTATAGGTGCAGTATATCATCGGGTTCAGGAAGTAGCCTCCTTTGCGTTGGGCATCGGGGGAATCATAATATTCCCATTCATCGCTAAAGGGTTTTCTGCTATACGTCTTTGAGGGTTTACCATAGTCTGCAGTCAACCCAAGTACCTGACCGTTATAGTCATTCACTTCGGGGTTCTTGGCAGACTGCAGCGGTCGTTGTGTGTTGCCGAAACCGGATATCCACTCTACCGATAAAAACAACCCCTCTCCTATGCGTATCCGCTTATCGCTCAGGTCTACTTTTACCCATGAGCCACCTCTGTCTGCCTGCACTATCAGATTGCTATCAGTAATTTCTTTTTCGGGTAGCTCACCCCACTCATACACATGCACCCGAAACTTAGTATTGAACTCACCCTCATCTGTAATATACACATAAACGGCATTCAAAATACCGTGGCGGGAAGTATCTGCCTTCAACTTTATAGCAGTTTCGGAGCCATAATACCGATAACAGTCACCGGTATAATCTACATGTCTGCGGCTACGGCCCAATACGCCCTGATGCTCGGCACCCTTGTAGGGGGTGATGGTTGCCTCTTTCAGTTTAGAGACTTTTGTGTTGAGCATGATAATTACCGAATCGAGGGGCATAATATCTGTAGACACCTCCTTGCGCTCAAACCCTAAGCAGGTAACCACCAATGTCTTTATCCGCTCTGAGTTGCCTGTAAACGCAAAGGCACCGTTTTCATTACAATACACACCCTCGTTTCTACCTTTAGCCTGCACGACAGCAAACGGCACGCCGTTCATATGCTTATCTACCACCCTACCCATAAAAACCCGATCCTGCCCGAAACATAGCGATGCACTCAAAAGCGCAAGCAATACAAACAAATACTTCATACTTGTCCCAAAAGTAAAAAAGGTATCGGAATATGTGATGAACGTGTCGAAAAGAACAGGAATGACAAAACAAAGGAAACTACCAATGCATAGCAACACACCTAAAATATTATATTTTTAGAACATAAACACTACTGACGTTTGGTCCTATCCGACAGTTTCGCTTACGTAACAAGTGATATCATTTTGCTTGTTTAAACAGAACTTGTTGTTTTTCTCCCAACTCCGCATACTTTTACATGCACAAACATGAATAGAAAATTTCATATTTATATTCTGAGTATCGTCTTTATGTTTGTGGCCCATCAGCTACAAGCTCAATTGAGGTATCAAGAAAAGATTGATTCGCTCCTTGAATTGTTGCCTGCACAAAAAGAAGACACAAATAAGGCTGCAATACTGATACTGCTCAATAGAGCCCATTTCTTTTCCCGCTCAGATAAAGGCATACCTTATGGAAAGCAGGCTTTGTCATTGTCCACCAAACTGAAATGGACACTTGGCATGGCAAAGGCGAACGAAATTTTAGGAAGATCTTACTTCAAACTAAGAACTGACTACCCCAGAGCTTTGTCCTGCTACCTTGCATCGTTGGAACTAAACAAACAATTGAATAACAAAAATAAAATCGCCGAAACGGCAGCCAATATCGGCATTATCTACATGGAGCAAAGTAACTATGCCATGTCATTAAAATACTTTGACAAATCATTAGTACTATTCATGGCGTTGGCCGACACCAATGGAATGACAAAAAACCTGTCCAATATAGGCATCGTCCACGAACTGCAGGGAGCGGACAGCACAGCACTTGACCTATTTATGAACTCGCTACAAATGAGCCGACAAATTGGTGATGGTCATGGAATCGCAAAGAGTGCAGGGCATATAGGAGGCATCTACACCAGACAAAAAAACTATAAACAAGCAATCAACTATTTTGCCTATGCGCTTGCGGCTGCCGAAGATGAACATGCTATACGACTAAGAATCTTTAACCTCTGTAACATTGGTTCGCTATTCCTGGGTATCGCTACAGATACTCAGTTTGCGTTCGAAACGGCTGGCAAAATCAGAATGCCGGCTACTGCCAATGGTAATCTTCATGCATTTCAGTATCATGATAAGGCTTCACTGATAAGAGGTTCGATTGTCTATTTCGAAATGGCACTGAAATTAGCTAAAAAACTTAATGAACCGAAGAGAATACAGCAATGTTACGAAGGGCTTTCGCGCGCCTATAAAGCACAGGGCAACTACAAAAAAGCACTTGAGTTTTCGGACTTATACCGAACCATTTACGACACTGTATTCTCTAAGGAAAACAAGCAAAAGGTTGCTCGAATGCAGATTCAGTTTGAAACCAAACTGAAGGATGAAAAAATTGCGGAACAAAATGCTGAAATCGCTTACAGTAACAACACTAGCGCCATTCTTGCGATTTGTACCGGATTGTTTCTCGCACTCACCATAATTGTACTCATTAACCGGAAAAAAGTATTGGCACTTAACAAGACTGTGAATGAGCAAAAAGCCAATCTGGAAGAGCTGAATGGCGTAAAAGACACTATGATGAGCGTAATAAGTCACGACCTACGAACCCCTGTTGCCACATTAACAACCTTTACGCACCTTCTGGACGGCAAAGACCTTACAACCGAAGAATTAAAAAATTACACATCGTCGCTAAAAAACAGCCTGGACAATACTGCCGACCTTATGAATAATCTGCTCAATTGGGCATTAACTCATGTAAAAGGCTATAATCCCGTCATGGAGGAGTTTGACTTAACAGAAAACATAAAACCCACCATCGAGTCATTGAGGGATGCAGCAGAAAAAAAGCAGTTGTCGATAGTAAACAACATTCCTACCCAAACAATGGTGTATGCCGACATAAACATGACGCAGCTTTTGGCAAGAAACCTGTTGAGTAATGCCATCAAATTCACATCGCCCGGCGGCGCCATTACATTATCGGCCCAAGCAATTCCGGGAGCAGTAGAATTTAGCATGACAGATACCGGTATTGGAATCTCTGAAGACTCTGTTGCCACCTTTAACGACAACAACTCTGAATTAGCAATAGATAGTACCCGTGGCACCCTCAACGAAAAAGGAACTGGCCTGGGACTTATGCTATGTAAGGTATTTGCGAAACAAATGGGTGGTCGCATTTCGCTGCAAAGTGAACTTGGGAAGGGCAGCATTTTTACCGTTTCATTTGCTCCACCGCCAAGTAAAACTATTTAAAATCGCAGATTACCAATCTAATACTGCTGCGAATCAACTACTGTACCCCCTGCCCGTTTACTTCGTTGAGTTTCTGTCGGGCGGCTTGTACAAAAGTGCTGCCGGGATAGTCGATAATCAGCTGCTCGTAGTATTTTTTAGCTTCCTCTTTTTGGTGCAATTCGTCATGATAGATTTCCGCGGTTGTGTACACAGCATCGTCGCCCAATACATCATCGCCGTACTCATCTATAATCTGCTTCAGATATTCTAGGGCCTTGGTATAGTCCAGGTGTTTCATTGCAATCTTTGCGCGCATCATTATCAGGTCATCACCAAGCGGATGCTTCGGAAAGGCAGTTGTAATACTGTCTAACAGAGATTCAGCCTCCTTATCCTTATTCTGAAAAAGCAACAATCCCGCATAGGCAAACCGCTCTAACGGCAACGTCACACTGTCCTCTACATTTTCCGTTATCAACACTGAGAGGTCAATAGCATCATTCGATATAAGATTGGAAGTACCTGATTTCAATATCCCCAACTGCTTTTGCGCTAAATCAAAATCGCCCTGATAGTACGCTAAACGCGCATTCCGAAAGCGGGCATCTTCCGCAATCACGTCCTGCTTAAACGCTTTGTCAACCTGACTGTAAGTAAGCGATGCATCCCATACTTTGCCATCCAGCAAGTAGTAGTCTCCTAACTGCAACTTGAATTCTCCCATCATATTTCGAGACATGCGGGGGTCGTCGATACCTTTTTTCAGAATGGCAATTGCTCGTTTTACATTACCACCGTAAGCTGCGTTCAAGCGCGCAAAGTCTGCGGCAGTCTTCTGCGTATAATAGCTGGGAAACTCCACCAGAAAGCTATCATACATCGCCGACAGCGCAGTCACATCTTCAGGAGTACGGTTAGGGTTATGCTCCAGTTGCGCCAATCCTGCTGCCAACTTTTCGCCTTTTGCCATTACGTAGTGCGGCATATTATCCTTGCCTTTGGCTATCACATCATCATACGCCTTGTCTGCCAACTGATACTTACGTTCTGCCACCGCACGACGAGCTAAATCCATTATTCTGCGTCCGGTTTCATTGTTACGGGCATCAATAGCCTCTATCTGTATTAATGCCCCCTCCCAATCATCCTTCTGTGTATATACCCAAGTCAGAATTTCACCATAGTAATTGTTACCCGGTTCCTCATTCAGCTTTTTCACCAATGCCTTTTGTACACGCCTTAGCTTTGCCGGGTCTGTACCCAACATCTCAAGCAGCAACTCCTTCGCTTGTTCTGCAGTCATGAATACCGAAGGGCCTCTACCCAGCATGGCATCCACTGCAGCCTCTATATTACCCGACCGTGCGTAAAGTATCGCCAACTGTCGCCCGTACATCGGCGGGTTACCCAGCTTCTTTAACGCAATCTCATACGTCTTGATTGCATAGCCATCCTCCCCTATGTCCACAAAACTCTTCGCAACCTTATTAGTAAGTATATCGTCGCCGGTGAGTAATTCCAGCACATGATCAAATTGCTCCTTGGCTTTATCTTCTTTTTCACACTTTGCGTAGACTCTCCCCATTTCTATAAACCCGTCCGGTTCGCGCGTGTTGGCAGGGTAAGCCTCTGCAGCTTTCTCTGCAATTTTGATAGCACTTTTGTATTCCTTGGCATGTATCAGCACGTCTACATACTCTCTGTAAAAAGTATCAGGCTTCTCTTTATATAAATCCTTGTACAAGTCACTCGCTTTGTCGTACTTCCCTTCTATCGCATACATACGAGCTTGCTCGACATCGGTCTGTGCCTGAACATTATTCATGCCTGCCAACAACAAAGCTGCAACCGCTACCACCTTCAGTATATTCATTTTTTCTTCATTCATTATTGCTATGCCAAATGTAGTATATATTATGGTTCCCTATTCTTAGAGAAAACATAATTGTCTGTTACCTATGTCTTTAACACAAAGTGCTGCCGCTCTTTAAATTCCTTCCGAAATAACAACAAACCAACCCCGAAGAGGTCGATGCTCATTCGTACACTTCCGTTTTGACGCAGGGTATTCCATAAGGTAGTATCCGCCTCTGTATTATAAATATTCGGCACCACAATCATACCATCTTCCATTACCAACGGCAGCAACTTGTCTAAATTATTCTCTTTGGTATCCCATAAAACCATGTCATGCTTGCCTCCGCTTGCCTCAGAAGCTAATACGACATCGCTATATCTGTAATACGAAGCAATTCTATTCAGAAGCGAAACATATTTTTGCGACAGGCCTGCCTTACCCGGCGCAAAGATACCTGTCGGATTGTTGCTGCCTTTCGCTAACAGCACCTCGTCAACCAGTGCATAGACAAATGGAGAATGCGTACCGTGTCGCCCTTTGGCGGTGCGGCGATATTTCAGGTAGGCAATTAGCGAATACAAAGACATGAGCAGATGCTATCCGTTACTTTTTACAACTCTATTCGCTCATAACGCTCAAATGTATAACTATAAGCGTGTCGCTCATCCTGCTCATGAGGTTCACTCCATGCCAGCTTCCAATGTGTATGATCTACTGTCGGGAAAAACGTGTCAGCACCCTCAACCTTACAGTGTACGCGAGTGATATACATTCGCTCTGCAGCGTCCATTGTACGGGCATAGATAGTGCCACCCCCAATTATAAACGCTTCATCGGTATCTATACTATCGAGATGCTTAACGGCTGTATCAATATCCTGAAACAGCAAGACTCCCTCCGGCAACTCCAATCCGGGGTCGGATGACAAGACAATGTTCAGCCTTCCCGGCAATGGCTTGCCAATAGATTGATAGGTTTTTCTGCCCATTACGACGGGACAGCCCATGGTGGTGCGCTTAAAGAACTTCAAATCTTCCGGCAAATGCCACGGCAACGCATTGCCTTTTCCTATTGCATTATTGTCAGCTACGGCTACTATAAGAGATAGTATCATAAGGGTCAAAAGTAAAACTAAATAGTCAGAAGAAGATAGGCAGATAAGCTACGATACGTTTATCAGGGCACATAACGGCACAATGGTGATGAAACAATTCATCTATATCGCTACCTTGCAACCATGTTTGCCGACATAATTCTGCCACTTAACTTGCCGGGACTGCTTACTTACGGAGTACCCATAGAAATGCAGGAGCTACTGTTGCCCGGAATGCGGGTGGAAGTGGCATTGGGACGGAATAAACAATTCTCGGGGATAGTAGTACAACTACACAACCAAAAACCGGACAATTATCAGGTGAAACCGGTAAAAGCAATTATTGATCAAGAATCGGTTGTAACTGAAAAGCAGCTCCGGCTATGGAGGTGGATAGCGGACTATTATATGTCATCGCCGGGAGAGGTGATGCAAGCGGCACTACCCGCACACCTTAAGCTCATGGGTGAAACCCGCCTTGAGTGGGTAGGTGAAGATGACGTAGATTACGACTGGACAAATGCTGCCAACCGCGTAGCACAGACCATAAAAATGCGGGGTGAAGTCACGATCAGCGAGTTGAGAGTCATAGTTGGTAACGCACATTTTGCGCAGATAGTTAACGAGCTTATCGAAAAAGAGGCAGTTGTTATTAACGAAGCACTTGAAGCCGCCTACAGGCCCAAAAAGGAGAAAATTGTAACACTCGAAGAAAACTACAACAAAGAGTCGGAGCTAATAGCCTTGTTCGACAAACTATCCAAAGCGCCAAAACAGTTAGAAGTGCTGATGGCATATACAGAGCTCAGAGTGAAGGGCGGCATTGTGAAACAAAAAGATTTGCTGGAGCGTGCCAACGCAACCTCCCAACAGCTAAAGGCACTGGTTGACAAGGAAGTATTTTTTATCACTGAGCAAAAAGCAGACAGAGTAGCTTATACCGAAATCCCTGAATATCGGGAAGTTGTCCTTACACCACCGCAGCAGGTAGCTTATGAGGAGCTAAGCAAAGCAACGGACGACAAACACGTCACCCTGCTGCACGGTGTAACCGGCAGTGGCAAAACGCTGCTATACATCCAAAAAATAAAGGAATGTATTGACACAGGGAGGCAGGCGGTGCTACTGGTACCGGAGATAGGGTTGACAACACAACTTGTGAGCCGGCTGCGTTCATTTTTTGGTGAAGAACTTGGCGTATATCATTCTCATTTCAGCAATAATGAGCGAGTTGAGATTTGGGAAAAGGTAAGGAAGGGCTCGTATAAAGTAGTGGCCGGTCCCCGCTCTGCGCTGTGGCTGCCCTATTCAGACGTAGGTCTGATAATAGTTGATGAAGAGCATGACGGGTCATACAAGCAACGTGACCCTGCTCCCCGTTTTCAGGCGAGAGACACCGCCATCTATATGGCTTCAATGTATGCGGCGAAGGTTATCCTCGGCTCTGCAACTCCGTCGGTAGAGACACTCTACAATGTACGGCAGAGCAAGTACGCCTATGTAGCACTAAAGGACAGATACTTAGGGGTACAAATGCCGGAGATAACTGTTATAGATGCACGTACTATTGCTTACACCAAGGGGCAAGGCATCAAACAAATAACCCCGGCACTGCAACAAGCTATGGCGGAAGCCTTATCCCAACGTAAGCAAACGATACTGTTTCAGAACAGGCGGGGCTATGCACCATTTCAGCTTTGCAGGTCATGTGGATGGTCGCCGCGATGCAAAAACTGTGATGTATCACTCACCTATCACAAGAGTACCGACAAGCTGCACTGTCACTACTGCGGCTACAAAATTGTAGTCATGCACGCCTGTCCGTATTGCGGGAGTACGCATATTACCAGCAAAAGTTTCGGAACCGAAAAAATAGAAGAAGAAGCACAACAAATGTTTCCGGAGGCGAGGATTGCCCGTATGGATGTAGACAGCATGCGTGGCAAAAACAGTATTACCGAGCTACTCTCCAACCTCGAGAAGCGAAAGATTGATATTCTTGCCGGCACACAGATGGTTGTAAAGGGATTAGATCTGGAAGCCGTGTCTTTGGTAGGCATCATCAGTGCAGACAGCTTGCTGAGCTATCCTGACTTTCGGGTTACTGAGCGGGCGTTTCAACTGATGGAACAAGTGAGCGGACGAGCAGGACGAGTCGACGGGAAAGGACGGGTGCTGATACAGGCGTACAATACTGGCCACCCGGTACTGCAATGGGTGAAGAATCATGATGTACAATCATTTTATAAACACGAGATAAAATTCAGAGAGCAGTTTTTTTATCCTCCGTTCAGCAGAATGATTCGAATATTGTTTCGGCATGCGAATGAAGCGAAAACGGTGGCCACCTCTCAACTAATGGCTAATGCGCTCACATCCGTTCCGGGGATAGCCGTACAGGGTCCCGGCCCGGCTATCATACCTCGGGTGCGCAATCAGTACATTAAAGAAATATGGATAAAATGCCCGAGAAACAACAGTATAATAGATAGCCTGAAAGCGCTTCTGCGTGCTCAACGGCAGCATATCCTAAGCCAGCGGGGCAACTCTAATGTCCAGATTGTATTTGACGTAGACCCCGCATAAAAACAGCCGGACTATTGCCGGCTGTAATTGTAAAATGCATTTTCTATTAGTATCTATATCTGCCACGATGACGATACGGACGTGGACCATACCGCTTGTTTCCCCACAAACGCTTTCGTTGCCAGGAGTTTTTCTTAGCACCATAGTGCTTCTTGGTACGTACCGGTTTGTTATACACTTTGTAAGGTGTACCCGATACTGTACGCATACTACAGCTACTCATACTAAGTACAAGGCCTAAAAAAGCAAAAACGATGACTATCTTTCTTTTCATCAATTGTTCCGTTTCGTGACGGGATTAAAGATATAAAAGTATTCCATTAAAATAAAACTACGACACTTTACCAAACCCTACTACTATACTTGACTATTCTTCCGTCTTCTTCTTAGGAGCAGCATTCTTTGCCGGTTTTGCAGCATCGTCGCTGGCATCGGTATCAGCTTTTTTCTTTTTTGCTGCTTTTTTCGGCTTCACTTCTTCTTTCGGTTCTTCTACCGGTGCCGCTTCCTCAGTCGTTGTTTCTGCTTCAGAGGCTGCATCCTCTTCTTCTGTTGAGAAGTTGAGCAAATCATTAGCTTTCAGAATCTCGAACCACTTCAGCATCTTTTTCATGTCGCTAACGTACACCCGGTCCAGGTCGAATTCAGGAAAGATATTCTTAAAGTACGCCTTGATTGCTTCCCCGTCAGAAGTTTTCACATCCTTTGCCGGCAGGGTCTCATCATTGTCCTTCATTTTCTGAAACACAACTTCGAGGCGCACATTATCGCCAATCGTGTACACCTCTATACTTTCTAAAGGTGTTACATTGTGTTGACGGGCGGAAATAAATTTTGTTGTTTTATCTGCCACGCTACGTACGATAGCACCATCGCTTTTGGTGGCGGCCAACTGATACAGTCCACTAAGACCTGTAACTGCTACTATTTCTCTGTATTCCATATATATAATTATTGAAGGGCAGCAAAAATATCATTTTATAGTCAACCCTTCAACTTTTGCTAAAAATTACTTGCGACTGTTGGTTGCGTGATAAAGAATACTATATATTTGCTTCATGATTTTGTCCGACTCCCGTATACTCGAAGAAATAGAAAAAGGCACCATTGTTATTGATCCATTTGACAGAAAGGACCTTGGTTCTAACTCATATGATGTGCACCTGGGCAAATATCTGGCTATGTACAATGACACAATGCTGGATGCCCGTAAGCACAATGAGATTACCCATTTCGAAATTCCGGAAGAAGGTTATGTATTGCAACCAAACATGCTATACCTGGGTGTAACGCTGGAATATACCGAAACACATGCACACGTACCGTTTCTTGAAGGGAAGTCTTCAACGGGCAGACTAGGGATAGATATTCACGCCACAGCCGGCAAGGGAGATGTGGGATTTTGCAACGCATGGACACTTGAGATATCCTGTGTGCAGCCTGTGCGCATATATGCGGGCATGCCTATCGGGCAGTTGATATATTTCGCAGCCGAAGGGGAAATACTGAATATGTACAACAACAAGGCTGGCGCCAAATATAACGGGCGTACCAACAAGCCCGTTGAAAGCATGATGTGGAAGAACAAGTTCTAAGAGTATTTTACCAAAACAACAGCTATGGCACCTGATTTGCCTACATTTTATAAGCGTACCGGCAGTGCTATTGTATTTGCTGCCGTGATGCTGACCGGTTTGCTGTGGGACAACCCATGGGCTTTCCTTGCACTTACCTGTATTATTAATGCCCTATGTCTGAATGAGTTTTTCCGGCTATTGCTTAAGTTGTTTCCGGAAGCTCATCAACCGAAATGGATAAAAATAGCGTTACAAGTTGTTTCCCTTTTCCTGATATTACTGTTTTCAGTGCACGGTAATAAGCAGTTTGAATCTGTTTTGTGGACCATATTTAAGGCGCTCCCAATCCTATGCCCTATAATGCTACTATGTGCGGCGCTTCCGAAAAAGAATGCGTTACAGTCTGTACTCCTGATGAGTGGCGGACTGTTTTATATTTCCGCGCCCATGCTGCTGCTCAACAATATGCGGATCCATGACTTCTTATTGCCAATTGTCTTAATTGTAATGATATGGATTAATGACACTATGGCATATATAGTTGGTTCTTTTATCGGCAAAACGCAGATGTCCGTTATTTCTCCTAAAAAAACATGGGAAGGAACCGGAGGCGGAGCGTTGCTCACAATAGTTGCCGCAGTTATTTACGGGTATTTTTCGCATACCTATTCACTCATCGATTGGTTGTTTCTGGCACTACTTACGGCTGTTGCCGGCACACTCGGCGACCTATTTGAATCAAAGCTGAAACGAATGGCCGGCGTAAAAGACTCCGGCAACATAATGCCGGGTCACGGAGGTGCACTTGACCGTTTCGACTCTCTGCTGATAGCCGCACCGGTTGTATTCTTTTATGCAAGTGTGTTTATGGGGTATTAAATATAAGTGTTAATAAATCTATAGTTATTGCTAAAAAATGGTCTTGAAGCAAAGTACGTTTTTAGAACTATAATAATCTGACATTGATAGAATGGATGTCCGATACGAGTATTTGTTAAGTTAATATAGCCGTACCTGTCGAGGCTGCTCGATCAAACGCGAAGAATTCAATTTAATAAATTATATTTTGCATTATTTTTGAACTAAATATTATCATATTAAATGATCAGTTTTCAAAGAAATAAAGTTAGTGACGCAGCGTTTATTTTCATTATTATTGTTATTGGTTTGGCATTCCGGCGTTATGATATGTTCATCAATCCGCAACTATACGCTGAAGATGGTGTGATTTTCTTACAACAGTTTTACGAAAAAGGTTTAGCTACATTTATTACTCCGTATGCAGGTTACCTTCACACCATACAACGACTTATAGTTATATTTTGGGGGTGGTTGCACGTCAACCTGATATATATTCCCACACTCTATGCAGCGACTACTATTCTCGTTATGTTCTTTATAGCATACCGGATATGGCAAACTACATTTTATTTGGGGTTAGTTAATAGAATAGCCTACGCTGTCTTTTTTGTTTTTGTTCCTACAAATTCAGATATATTCTTGAATATTACCAACCTGAATGGAATGTTATCGCTCTATCTGATAAACTTTTTATTTGTACGAAATGCTATTAGCGACTCAATAAAAAGTCATTCTATCATAGAATTAATAATTCTCTTTATTGTGTCCTTATCCGGGCCAACATCCATTTTTTTATGCCCTGTTATCGCCCTGATACTATTTGTAGAAAGGAAAACACTAGCATATAAGAAAGTATTACCACTCGCAGTTATTTTTATATGTGGTGTACTACAACTTATAACCGTCAAATTCATAGATACTGACATTTATCGGGGGGTAAATGAAGGAGCTACCGAACATTACCATACTCTCAAATTTTTTATAAAAAATGTAGCAGACTTAATGTATATACACTACGGTATTTGGCCGGATATGTCTCACAGAACAACTATGATTGTTTTCCTGATTGCATTTATGATAATATTAGCTCTTGTCATTAAATCTTACCGCTCAATAAAAAACACCGATAAGTATGTTATTGCTTCGGTTATAGGTCTTTATTTTGCAAGTGTTATTGTTGCTTACTGGCCTGATGAAAGTTATATTTATGCGTTACGCAATGCATCGAGGTACTTCATTGTTCCTTATACCTGCATAGGCTGGGTATTTATTTTGGCTGTAGATAAAAAACTCAAAAAAGAACATATAGCCTTATATCTGCTGTTTTTTACGTTACATACAAAGTATATTAAGTTCGAGCTTCCCGATAAACGATGGAAAGAACAAATAATGGAATATAGAAAAGGTAACAGAGATATTATTGAAATTAACCCTGAAGGCTGGCACTTCAGGTTACCTGAACGAAAAAAATGATATAAAAAAGTTATTACTTTTGACAAAAAAGTGAATAAACTGTCACAAACAGAAGTTTTCTTCCTTTGTCTGGGTGGTTTCATTTTTGCTTCATTGGGGGTAATGTCAATTTTCAGAGGCAACCTTCCCATACAGGGGCTTATTCTAGTCGGTACTTTATCAACTCCCACGTTCTGGTAGCAGTAACATTTACTCTGTTTCTCATATGGCAAGAGAAACAGGGCATTAATGTCAAACTTATCACAATAGGGACAGTCCTTTCTGTCTTCTTCTTTGTTCGAAACTCAAACGAAGGGAAACAGGGATTTGAGGATTTTTACATTAATACCGCACATCAAGAGTTTGACTACCCAAATAAAGAGCATGCAAAAAGTGTTACAGACAAGTCTTGTAACCTAAAGATATATTGCATTGAAGAAGAAAAAAGGAAAATAAAATAATTGTAGCTTTGCCCACACTTATTAAAAATGAATAGCAATTTTTCTATATTAATCACCGGCGGCTGTGGCTTTGTAGGCTCCAATCTGGCATTGATGCTCAAGAACAAATACCCTACTTACCACATTGTAGTATTAGACAACCTGAAGCGCAGGGGCTCTGAACTGAATATACCCAAACTGAAAATTGCAGGTATAGAATTCATCCATGGCGACATCCGTAACCGGGAAGACCTGGATCTGGAACAGAAATTCGATTATATAATTGATGCGGCTGCAGAACCATCTGTAATGGCTGGCATGGGTGCCGCTCTCAGTTATGTAATTAATACCAACCTGACCGGAACAATCAATACACTGGAGCTGGCTGCACGTAGCGGTGCAAAGTTTATATTTCTATCTACCAGCCGCGTTTACCCCATTTCCTATCTGGAACAGATAAAATATACCGAAGGTGCTACCCGTTTTGAACTATCAGAGGAGCAAACACTACCGGGAATGAGTGTAAGGGGTATTGCCGAAAACTTTCCGTTGGACAAAGCCCGCTCTGTATATGGCAGCACAAAGCTTGCATCAGAGCTGATGATTGAAGAGTTCAGGGAGTTCTTTGATGTAGATTATGTTATTAATCGCTGTGGCGTAATAGCAGGTCCCCACCAGATGGGCAAGGTAGACCAGGGAGTTATTACTCTGTGGGTTGCCCGCCACTTCTGGGGTAAGGACGTTGCTTATTTTGGATACGGTGGTACGGGCAAGCAGGTAAGGGATGCCCTGCACATATTCGACTTATTTGATTTGGTAGATTATGAACTGCACAACTTTGAAAAGGTAAGCGGCTGCACCCTGAATGCAGGTGGTGGGCAAGCGTCCAGTGTGTCGTTGCAAGAGCTGACGGCAATATGTGCAGAAGTAACCGGAAATACCGTGAACGCAACGCCGGTATTAGAAAACCGCAGAGGCGACATACCGCTATACATTACAGACAATACAAAAATAACCGCACAGACTGGCTGGGCGCCCAAACGCAACGTGAGGGACATTGTAACAGACACTTATAATTGGATACACAAAAACGAAAAAGAACTAAAACCCATATTAAACGCTTAAACAATGAATATAGCAGTAGTAAGTGGCTCTAACGGGCTTATCGGTAGTGAAAGTGTTAGTTTTCTTGCCGACAAAATGGACCTCGTAATAGGTATCGACAATGACCAGAGAGCATATTTCTTTGGCCCGTCTGCATCTACAAAGTGGAACAGAGAAGTACTTGAAAATAAGTACAGCAACTACAAAGCATATACGCACGATATACGCGATTACAGCAGCCTGGAAACTATATTCAAAGAATATGGCAACGACATAAAAATAGTGGTGCATACCGCGGCACAACCTAGCCATGACTGGGCTGCCAAAGAACCAATCACCGACTTTACCATCAATGCTAACGGAACACTCAATTTCCTTGAGCTTACCCGACTGCACTGCCCTAAGGCCGTATTCATCTTCACCTCTACCAATAAGGTTTATGGTGATACACCAAACTTCCTGCCATTGGTTGAGCTGGAAAAACGCTGGGAAATTGATGAGTCACACGCGTACTACAAAGAAGGTATTGACGAAAGCATGAGTATAGATAACTCCAAACACTCGGTATTCGGCGCATCTAAGGTAGCGGCTGATGTCATGGTACAGGAGTATGGCAAATATTTCGACATGAATACTGCTGTCTTTCGTGGGGGCTGCCTTACCGGCCCGCAACATTCAGGAGCGCAGCTACATGGTTTTCTGTCTTACCTCATGAAGTGTGCTATCACCGGCGACCACTATACTATTTTCGGATACAAGGGTAAGCAGGTGCGTGACAACATTCATGCATGGGACCTCGTAAATATGTTCTGGCACTTCTACCAAAATCCGCAGCCGGGTGGTCAGGTGTATAATGCCGGCGGAAGTCGCTTCGCTAACTGCTCCATGCTGGAAGCGATAGATATATGCGAAATGATTACCGGAAACAAAATGAACTTCAGCTATACCGACGATAACCGCTCCGGCGACCATATCTGGTATATATCAGACGTATCAAAGTTCAAGCAACATTACCCGGGATGGGCGTATAAGTATGACTTGCAAACAACCATGCAACAGATATTTGAGAATATGAAAAGCAGGGTTCAAGGAAAATAATAGTACGACCCACTGCCCTTATTAATCTATTAACCCTCGCAAAAACAAAATGAAACTAAGCGTAGTTATACCGGCATACAACGAGGCATTAAACCTGCCGGAGACGTTAAATGCGTTTCACGAAGAGTTGCGCGACAACAAAATTGAACACGAACTACTGGTTATCAATGACAACTCCAAGGACAACACTATTGAAGTAATAACGGAGTTGCAGAAAAACATGCCGGAGTTAGTTACGATATTCAATCCGCCACCCCACAATGGCTTTGGCTACGCTATCCGCAAGGGTCTGGAGAACTTCTCCGGCGATGCTGTAGCCATTGTAATGGGTGACCTGTCTGATGACCCCAAAGACTTGGTGAAGTTTTATAACACTATGCTGGAGAAAAATGTCGACTGCGTTTTTGGTGACCGGTGGGGCAAGGGAGGAAAAGTTATTGACTATCCCCGAAAGAAACTTTTCCTGAACCGCTTTGTGAACCGGATGATAAGCATAGTATTCAGGATGCGTTACCGGGATACAACCAATGCTTTCAAGCTGTATTCACGCAGGGCAATGGAAGGCCTCAAGCCATTTATGTCTCCACACTTCAACCTCACAGTAGAGCTGCCTTTAAAAGCTATAGTAAGAGGCTACAGTTTTGCTGTAGTTCCTAACTCATGGCGAAACCGCAAACACGGCACCTCAAACCTGAAAATTCGCGAGATGGGAAGCCGCTATTTCTTCATTGTATTGTATTGCCTAATTGAAAAATTTTTCAGCAGGGGGGACTTTAAGAAAAAATGGTAAAAAAGCAAGCAAAACAAATTTCTTTTGTTTGTATGTAGATTTTCATTTAAATTGCAGGTTACAACAGTATTTTTCAAACTAAAAAAACCAAAAAAATGAACTTTAAATCTATTCTTTTCTGTGCTGCTGCATCGTTGATGGCAGGCAGCGCATTTGGTCAATCTTTCGTGTCTACGGGCGGCGAAAAGCATGTACTTCTTGAAGAAGGTACAGGTACTTGGTGCGGATATTGTCCTGATGGCGCACAAAGAATACAGCAGGTCATTGAACCTACCTATCCTAAGTGTGTGATTGCATCATTTCACAATGGTGACCCTATGCAACTTGCAGGCGATCCGTTTAACTCAGCATTTATCACAGGTTTCCCGGGCGGTACCGTTGATAGAGTTCCTTACAGCGGAAGCATGAATATCAATAGAGGTGCCTGGTCTTCTGCAGTTGGTATGCAGGAGTCAGTTACTCCTAACTTCGACGTAAATATGGTTTGTACATACGATACATCTACCAGATTGTTGACAATGAATATTACCGGTAAGGCAGCTGCTGCAGTTACAGGAAATTACAGAATCAATGCATACGTTATTGAAGATAGTGTTTCGAGTGCGGCAAGTTCTTACCAGCAACATAGCTACATGAACACAAGTTCGGGTTCATGGTTTATGGGAGAGGGAAGCATATTGTCCGCTTCTATATATTCTCACATGAGTGTTGTTAGAAAAGTTATGGCGGCTTCAGGTTCTATTTGGGGAGATACTGCATTCTCAGGTTCAACTGCAATCGGAGATTCTGTAACCAAAACATATACATATACGATCCCTACAGCTTACAACCCAAAATTCTGTAAAGTTGTAGGAATAGTACAGTCATATGGTACTACTACCAGCACAAGACCAATCGACAATGTCGCTGAAGCTGATGTTGCTACTATGCTATCTGAAATACCAACTTCATTGCCTACTGTAACAAAAATGACTAATGTTGAGTTGTTCCCTAACCCGGCATCAAACTACATCAATGTTAGAGGTCGTCTGAGTGCTTCTTCAGCTGTTACAATTACTATCACCAACGCTGTAGGACAAGTGGTAGCTACTGAAAACTATGCTGCTGGTAGCACAATGTTCTCAAACAACATCTCTTTGAGTAACATGTCTAACGGAATTTACTTCATGAATATTTCTAACGAAGAAATAAACATCACGAAGAAGTTCGTTGTAAATAAATAATCAACCATTATATAGGTATAGAAAAAGGAGTCCTGAACGGACTCCTTTTTTGTTTTCATTTCTTAGGTAAGCCCTGTAGCAATCAGGTTTTGACTGCATTCAATAGTAATATTGTATAGGTCGATAAGTATTTATGTCGGCTTTGACTGCCAATCTGAATTATAATTACCTAATTTTACCGGCATACTAATCTAGTACCGATGATGGAGTTGCAAAATCTATATGAGCGGGCTATGCGCTTTGAATCTTTGAGCGCCGAAGAAGGTGTTTTTTTGTTTGAGCATGCGCCGCTAGCCGACTTGACGTACATAGCCAACGAACTGCGAAAGATTCAGGTGCCCCACGGCAAGGTGACTTGGATAATTGACCGTAATGTGAACACTACAAATGTTTGCATAGCCAACTGCAAGTTTTGCAACTTTTACCGCATTCCCGGCCATCCGGAATCTTATATTACCGACATAGAAACCTACAAACAAAAGATAGACGAAACGTTCAAGTACGGTGGTGAGCAACTGCTATTGCAGGGTGGACATCACCCCGACCTGGGGCTCGATTATTATGCCGACTTGTTCCGTGAGCTAAAAAAATTGTACCCTACCCTTAAGCTACATGCACTGGGGCCGCCCGAGATAGCCCATATCGCCAAAATAGGCAACCATACGCATCATCATGTACTGAAGACGCTTAAAGAGGCCGGGTTAGACAGCTTGCCCGGGGCAGGGGCCGAAATCCTCGACGACAGAGTACGTCGGCTGGTATCAAAAGGAAAATGTGGGGCGCAGGAATGGCTGGACGTCATGCACGAAGCGCACAAGCTGGACCTGACTACCAGTGCCACCATGATGTTCGGACACGTGGAGACCCTACAAGAGCGATTCGAACATTTGGTAAAACTCAGAGAGGTACAAGCAAAAAAACCGGAATCGGCAAAAGGCTTTCTGGCTTTTATCCCCTGGACGTTTCAAGACGTTGACACGTTACTGCAACGCATTCGCGGCACAAAGAACCTGACCACACCCGAAGAGTACATTCGTATGATTGCGCTCAGTCGTATTATGCTGCCCAACGTTAAGAACATACAAGCCTCATGGCTAACCGTAGGTAAGGAAATAGGCCAGCTTTGCCTGCATGCAGGGGCAAACGACTTCGGCTCTATAATGATTGAGGAAAATGTAGTCAGTGCTGCCGGCGCGCCGCACAGGTTTACTTCTACGAGTATACAGGAGAGTATCAGAGAGGCTGGTTTTGAGCCACAATTGCGCAATCAGCAGTACGAATTCAGGGCTATGCCCGAAATGATGGAAGAGCAGGTAATAACGTATTGATCGTTCCCGTTACTGCTTCGGCTTAAACACATCGTGCTCAATGGTCATGCCGTCCTTAAGGTAGATGGTTTGTATCCCCAGATCATTGGCTGTGGCTATATGCTGAGGGCTATCGTCTATAAAAAGGGTTTCGCCTGCTACCAAGCCGTTGTCTTCCAACACACGCAAGAAAATCTCCGGCATTGGCTTCCTTAAACCTACTCTATGAGACAAATAAACTTTGTCGAAAAACACCCCAATATTCGGTATTCCGTGCTCCCGATGTAAAATTTGGTTAAACACCTCCTCATGTACCTCATTGGTGTTACTCAATAAGAACAAATCATAATGATTGCGCAACTGTTGCAGAATTTGCAATCTACGTACCGGAAAATTGAGTAACATAGCATTCCAGGCGGCCAATACCTGAGCGTCTGTAATAGGAGAATCAGATGCTTGTTGCATGGTCTTAATAAATTCCCCACGACTCATTTGCCCGGTTTCCCACCGATCAAATATATCGGTTTGTCTTAGCTGCGAATATAAAACCCCGAAATTCCTGACACCCGCTGTCACAAAAGCCTGCTCGGTCAGGTTGTAGTCAATATTTAACAAAACGCCACCCAAATCAAATATAATATGCTTAACACCTGTAATCATTTTCATGTTTTTATGAAGCCTGCCCGGCACCTTTTATTACGCAAAAGCCATGGGCGTTGAAAACTATTATCTAAAGAAAATGTAAAAGTTGAGTTTTATGTGTATAGTTTTTGTTAATTTTGTTTTCTCTGTTTTGTAATAATCTTTCAAATCAAAAAAAAAACAATGAGAAAAGTAATCTTATCAGCAATTATTGCATTGTTTGCATTTGCCTCGTCGAATGCGCAAGTAATAATATCTCAAAACTTCGATGCACCGACTACTATCCCGGCGCTACCTTCAACCTGGTCACAGTCATCTACCGGAACACCGGGATGGAAGTCATCGGTTATTGGTTCAATTAGTGCATGGGCTACTCAGTTCGGAGCTACAAGCCCTACTCACTCTTCTCAATTTGGCGTGGTAGACGATTGGAACGACTCTGTAACAAATAACTTGCATGACACTTTAATGTCTCCAACATTCAGTTTGGTGGGAACTGTTTCAAGCTGGCTCAATTTTGACTACTACTTCTGGGGTGCCACAAGAACTTCTACCGGAAATTCCGAAGAAGCACGCGTAATCGGCTCTACCGACGGAGGGGTAACCTGGACTTCGTTAGGAACGCTTAACGGAACCGGCAATGTCTGGAAAACTGCTCACGTAGATTTGTCTTCCTTAGGTACCGGTGCTAGCGTAAAAATCGGCTTTGTCTATTCTGATGGCACAGACCACCTTATGGGACTTGCCGTAGATGACATAGAGGTAGTAAACCTCACTACAAGCTCAGCTAAAGTAACACAGCTGGGTTATAATAATGTAACAAACGGTATATCTGCAAATGGTGAGCCCGTTGCGTTCATGTTGGAAAACAGTGGCATGACCATAACTTCTTTTGACGCACAATTCTCCATCAACGGAGGTACACCTATCACACAAAGCTTTACAGGGGTAACTGTTGCTGCATATTCTCAGCAAGCATTTTCTTTTACCTCTCCGATTGCCGGAGCTGTTGCCGGTACAAACACTATTAAGGTTGTTATCACAAACGTAAATACGGTAGCAAATACAGATGTTGACTCTGCAAAGTCTTCTACCTTTACTCTTGCTTCTGCGACTACTCAGCGTCAGGGACTTATTGAAGAGTTCTCTTCGTCAACCTGTCCTCCATGTAGAGCACTAAACATGAATTACGATCCGTTGGCTTTGTCGTTGAATTTCAACGAATCAGGTACTGACATTAATATCATCAAGTATCAGATGAACTGGCCTTCTCCGGGAAATGACAGGAGCTACAACAGTGATGGTGCTACTCGTCAGAGCTACTATGGTGTAACAGGTATTCCTGACCACTTCGTAAACGGAGCTAAAAGCACAGTATCAACCTCTCCGTTTTCTGCAGCAAATATGACTACTGAGGCAAACAATTCAAAGGCACTTAAGTCTTTTATCGACATGTCTGTGACTTACACAGTTGATACAAATACTCATAAGCTTGGAGTAGTATTGGATGTAACGCCACACTTTACTAAAACAGGCAATTATCACGTATATATTGCACTTTTGGATAAGTACTATGAAAACACTACTAATACAACAGGACAGTTGAAGTATTATCACGCAATGCGCAAGATGCTTCCTAGTGCAAGCGGCCACGCAGTAACATCATGGACTGATGGTGTAACAAAAACGTTCAATGATACTGACGTATCCTACACAAACGGTATTTGGGAAAACGGCGTATCAGAATACCCTGCTCAAGGAAGTTCAAAATTCTGGAACAACCCAATGACAGGTAGCGAAGTTGTTGCTTTCGTTGAGGAAGATGCTACAAAATCTATTATGCAGTCAATTGTGAGCATTCCCGGAGGATTTGTAAACGTTAGCACTTTAGCAAAAGTCGACAATATTTCTATTTACCCTAATCCTACAAGTGGAAAGTCAACGCTTTCATTCAATCTTATTCAAGATGGCAATGTACGTGTAACTGTAATGGATTATACTGGCAAACTTGTAAGTGAAGTAACAAACAAAACAATGAATGCCGGAGCACAAAACGTTACTATCAATTCTGATAATATCGCACCAGGCAACTACATCGTTGTAATCTCTACTAAAGACGGAAATAAAGCAGAACGCCTTACTGTAAAATAAGTCGGGACACTAAGCTTCCATAAAAAAAAGCCGCTCAATATTGAGCGGCTTTTTTTTATTCGCTATTTCAGGCGCAATATGATTGTTAAAATTGAAAATCACTTATGGAATATTTTGTGGTAATCTATTTTTGACTTATCTTGCATATAAGAAATACTCTAGAAATATGAAAAAACTATTCTTTACACTTTCTATATTGTGCGGGTTGGCAGCAACGTCGCAACTCTATGCCCAATCATTTACGTGTGCGCACGATACCGTATTTATTACTACAACCGGTGATATCTCTGAAGAAAGGCATAACGACATTACTATACCGGGCAGTGCGGACATCACCATTCAGTGGGAGGTAACCGCCACAGATTTCCCATCTTTGTGGGTTGATTCTACTGGTGTGTGTGATAATAATACTTGTATTTCTGCCGGTAGCTTGTGGGACGTAGGTACCAGTAGCGGTACACAATATGAAAGCATCTATCCTGCGAGTGCAGCTGGTGATTTCAAATTTATCATCCGTATTGACCCTGCATCTCCGGATGCAACTCATTACATGACGATTCACCTGAAGAACAAATTCGGCATGACAACAGATGCACGTGATCAGGTATATGCGGTGACAAAAATAGCAAGTACCTCAGTAACGAACACCGTTAAGCAAGCAATCGATGTTTCTCTGTATCCTAACCCGTCAACAACCAACCTTAACGTTGTATTCAACGCAGGTGCTGATGTAAAGAACATTGCTGTTTACAGTATCATCGGCAAGCAAATGAATATGTACAAAATTAGCGGAGGAGCTAACAGTGCAAGCATTAATGTATCTAACCTACCTGCGGGCATCTACTTTGTTCGATTGATGGGTTCTCGTGGCGATGTAGTTGCTACGCGCAAGTTCACAAAGCAATAGTATAACCGGACATAACTTTTTATAATCCCCGCAACTACATGGTTGTGGGGATTTTTTTGTTTTCATAAATTTACATATACTCCCTCAGGCAGACACCCCTCAATCAAAATCAAATTGCAATTTCCCTACACAATAAATTTATTCGGTAGTCCTATTCCGCTACATGGCGTTTTTGAGTTTGCCGGAATATTTTTAGCGTTCAGGTATTATTTGTTTCTGAAGAAACGAAAGGGAGATACAATAGAGGCTCAAAACAGACTCTATATAGTGATTGCCGCAACATTGGGCGCAGTAGTAGGAGCGCGTGTCATCGGTGCAATGGAGGATATACCGACATGGCTTTCGTCACAATCATTCTGGTCATATTTCTATGGCAATAAGACGCTTGTTGGAGGCTTGGTTGGCGGACTTGCATCCGTTGAGTTGGTCAAGAAAATGATAGGTGAGCGTTGCAATACCGGGGACCTATTTGTTTACCCGCTCTTGTTAGGTATGATAGTAGGAAGAGTCGGGTGTTTTACTGCAGGAGTATACGAAGAAACATATGGACTACCCTCGTCGCTACCCTGGTCGTTAAACCTTGGAGATGGCATACTGCGACATCCGGTAACCCTCTATTAATTATACTTGCGTTAGCTGCCGGCGTCATTACTGATGGTTCTTCTATACTTAACGGTACCGCTATCGGGGTTATGTTTTTCGAGTTTTCGGTGCTGAATATTCTCTTGGGTCTGATTATTCTACTATTGTCAACATCCCTTAAACATCTTAGAAACCTATCGCTTGCTATGCTTTTGTTTGGCTCCATCATGCTTATTTCCGGCTTTACGCTGTGCTCAACAACCCCCATTATTCGTGGGCCTCAAATACAAAACCCCACCCCTAACAAACAGGGGTGAGGTTTTGTAAAGGTTGTTGCTAAATTCTATTTCTTTTCTTCTTGCTTCTCACACATCATCAGAAAATACTCGTTATTGCGGTTGCCCCAATAAGGATGGGCAATATCGCTTCCATTTTCCTTCTCGAATAACACTTTTGCTTTATCGAAGTAAGGCTTTGCAGCTTTCGCGCCACCGCCAAAATTTTTCGGGGTGAAGTACTTACTGGTTCCCTGCAAATAATACATACGTGGGTTGTCCGGGTTATACTCTTTCGCACTCGACAGATTGTCGCTAAATATCTTACCATATTTCTGCCACCTGTTCATAGGATCCACAGACATACGGCCGTTTGCAATCATTGCAGCCAGTACATAAGTCTCATCGTTATCCTTTGTCAGAATTGTTACTGCGTTGTCTTTCTCATTTTCTGCTTCATCCAGATATGCGTCTTTCTTTGTAGCATCCTGCTCCATAAATGCCAATTGCGCCTTACTATAAGCTGCATAATAATGAGTCACCCACTCGCCGTCCCACTTTTTGGCTATTAGCGATAGCTTATTCGCGTTTGCCACTTTTGTGTTCATATCCCTTGTGGTATCAAACGCCAGAAACGTCGCTTCCAGTACTTTCTTGTAGTCCTGTGCCATAGCACTCAGACCTGCAACAGCCAATGCTGCCGATAAAATCATTTTTTTCATTGTAGTTGTTTTTTTGTGTGTATAATAATTTTTGTGTTTATAATTCATCCTTGCTAAATGCGGTCAACGACATGTTCACCCCCAAAAATATAGTGCGGTACAAAGCAGGAACAATCTGACTTTTTTCAATTGCACCGCTTGCATTTCTGCTGTACCTATAGCCGAACACATTTTTCCGATTGGTCACATTGTCTATGCTCACATAAAATACTGTGAACCACTTTCCGAAACTATGGAGGTAAGCAAATGAAAGCGCCAGCTTGTGATATTCAGGCGTGCGGTCCGACATAAATTGTGACGGAATGGTATTGTCATTCTGCGGATTGTAGTAGGGCCTGCCGGTTGCATAACTGTATGTAGCACTAATGTTGGTATTCAATTTATTTATCCAATACTTACCTACCAGATTCAGGTTATGATTGGCAATAAACGGAGGCGTGGCTTCGCTAAGGTAATTGGCAAACTTTCTCTTTGTGTCTATGTAGCTGTACGATATCCAGTAGTCCATATTTTTCACCGACTTTTTATCGCGCCAGAACAACTCTATCCCCTGCGCATACCCGGTACCGCCATTGGTGTATTTTGTACCGGAACCTATGTACCTGTAGCTATTCGGGTCGAACGATGATGCCTGCTCCAGTACAAGGTTATCGTAGTTTTTGTAGTACCCTTCAAGTCGTAGCGTTCTGTTATCCTGACTCCACTGCCAATTGGCAATATAGTGCGTTGCCAATTGCATCTCCGGCTTCAGACCTGCCAGCAAATACATATCGGCAGCTTCCTGATAAAACATTCCCCCTGCTACTGACATCTGGCTATGAGTTCCGGTTTTGTAAGCCATCGATAGTCGCGGCGCCACATTGTCTGCGTCCAGCAGCGTACTGTGCTCAAAACGGATGCCGGGCTTAATTGCCAACCGGTTAACAGGTGTCCAGGTAAGTTCTGTATACGTACCTATCAAAACTTCATCGTACTGTTGCTTAAAAAATGTGTCTGTTCCCCGCGACTTCCCAAAGTTCTGAATGTCTGTTCCCACCATCAGGTTCAGCCGACTGGTAAAATAGTCTTTCCCCTCTACTCTGAACTGGTTCCGATAGTCTCTCTGATACATATCCAGATTACCAAAAACATTGTTTGTATTATTCTTGCTGAATGATGCCGCTGTGTACAACTGATACTTTGCTTTGAATAACTGCTTGTACGATATATTGCTGTAATAGTTACGGTCTTTAGTGGCGAAGTTAATAGTGTCTTCCAGACCACCCAGCGGATTGTAACCACTCGTATCTGTTGCAGACGGGTTGGGAATTGCCACACCGGTAGCATTTGTTGTTGCATTCAGGCTTACCTTCAATATGCCGTTCTTGTTTGGCTTCCACACATATCTGATGTTGCCATTTCCTCCTTCCGGTACTTTATAAAAATTGAAGTTACTTTTTATCAGTCCGTAAAATGGTGCCAGATTGGTATACCCTCCGCCAGCATTGAGGCTGCTGTTTTTCCACCTTTTTACTCCCGATGCATAAGCACCGGCAAGGTTTGCACCGAGGTTAACCGTACTCTTGTCGGCAAGGTCAGTCGTGTTCAACTCCAGCACTCCGGAAAGCGCCTGACCGTAGCGCGCACTATACCCCCCACTACTAAAAGAAACCCCCTGATACTGAAAAGCCCCGAACCTGCTGCGGGTAGCCACACCGGGCGCACCGCTAAAGAAGGCATTTTGTACCACCATTTCGTCTACTATCACAGCAGCTTCACTCGCATCGCCACCTCTCACAAACAACCCATTATCCGGACCGGTCTGCTGCGTACCGGGTAATGTTTGCATCGCCTTTACCACATCGGCACCGGCACCTGCCGTCGTAACAATGTCCAATGGCTTAAGTACTGTCTTTGACTTGTCGTTCGACGCTTCAAAAGCTCCGGCAGTTATCGTCACAACATCCATTTCTTTGGGCTTGCTCGTCTTAAGTACTATTTCTATGCCGCTTATATCACCAGTTATTACCAATGGAGCTCCGGCGGTGATGTGTGTAAGTTCCGATGCAACAATAGATTGATTTCCTTTCTCAGTAGTAACGAAACTGAACTGCCCCAGGCTATCAGAGGTACCTCCATCCAGCGTATTGTCTAAGTATACATTTGCACCCTTAATCGGCTTTTTCTTTTCGTCAACCACTCTGCCGCTAATTTTGAATTGCCCCAACGCTGCAACGCTGCTTAATAAAAACGGAATACAAAAGGCAACAATAAAATATAAATTTCTCTTCATGGAATTACTCTTATGTGACAAAACTAAAAACAGTATTTATATATTCATTATCTCATTCGGCAAAAGAAAGAGGGCAGTCGGTGAAGGGGTGATTTCAGGCGGTGAAACAAAAAGCTCCTGCCATTATGATGACAGGAGCCTGCTTAATTTCATTTTTCGTATACCCTAGTGGCTACTGATATATTCGTTTAGCTCTGTACGGCTCGCATCGAATGTGAATACATTGCCAACCTTAAAGTAATTGCCCTTATCGGTAGTACGGTCATATGCCGCCTTTGCAAAATCCAATTTTGACTCTTCAAACGAAAACAATTTGCATATTTCTATTATTTGGTTAGTTGACATGCAATTAGCAGTAATGACGGTCTTTGCAGTAGACAGCTTCGTGTCTTCGAAGCTTGCGTTCGCAACGGTTCCTTTCGCAGAACGAAAGTCTCCGCTATTCATTGGGTACCTGCAACCTCTATCACGACGACGGGATGGTGGTGCATCATTATAAACAGGTTCCCCGTATCCATCATCCATATTACCATAGCTGCTGCTGGTTGTCGTTGTTGTAGTAGTTTGGGTAACAGATGTGTTCATCGTGGGGTCACTGATATTTACATTCATGTTTACACCACCCATACCTACATTCATGTTCACTCCTCCGTTCCCCATTCCTCCATCGGTTGTTGTTACGGTTGTTTGCGTAACGGTGGTACCACCCACAGGAGATGGTGGTGGTGGTGGTGGCGGCGCAGGCTGACCATAATGCATCACATACATATCGGGTGGTGCCACATAATCCGGTTGAACGGGTGTAGCAGAGAAATAGCGCATTTTCAATTCTCCCTTCCTGTTTGTTTTTATCTTATAAGTAATATCCGCAAATGCACTTGTTGTTGGGTCAATGGCTGGTACATTCTTAGATATTTCGGGCTTTGATTTGTCGTCAAATATAATTTTTACGGCATACTGAGGTTGAGATAAACCATCAATCCGAACATTTGTTTGCGGAATATTATTCTGTCGTTGCCCGTTCAATATCAGATAAAACGCATACCCATCTTCCGAGAATATAGTCAGACTGCTTTGCGCCATTCCCAGAAATGGACAAAATATTGCGAGCATTAGTATCAACTTGTTGTATTTCATTTTTTGCTATTTTTCGCAAAAGTAATATTTTTTACAATAATAAATCATCACACGATGTTAAGAGAATCAGGATGCGATTACTCCACAGAGCCACCGGCAGGCAAATTAGCCGGACTCATTGCGTATCCCGTCAGGGTATATTGTATTTCCCCGAAATAGCAAAGGAATATGTTCCTTTCTGCATATCTTTGCAACCCAAAACAGTAGCATATTTGTCTTGAATGTTCACATGTAACTGCGAGGCTTAAGCACCTGATATTGTGAATACTCCATCACTTTGCATAGTTGGGGGAAAAGATGCATACTACTTTCATTTAATTAATACTTAAACCTTCCGGCAAATGAGCCAGTACGAAATCGTGACCTTTATTGTTTGTATTACAGCAGCTATTGCATATATAAACAATAAATTTATACGCCTGTCGCCAACGATAGGTATAATGGCGCTTTCGCTTGGTTTTTCTTTTGTTGCGATAGCTATTCATGGTTTTTTCCCCGATGTGGCCCATACATTTACAAATGTTATTGCTTCTATCGATTTTCATAAGCTGCTGATGAAGGGCATGCTTGGCTTTCTGCTTTTTGCCGGCGCCATCCATATTGATGCCAAGAGTCTGAAAGCCGAACGACTTCCCATTATTTCGCTGGCAACTGTCGGCATATTTATTTCTGCAACTATCATCGGCACCCTTCTATACTATCTGTTTCATGCATTCGGTTTGGATATCGGCTACATCTATTGTTTGCTGTTCGCTTCTCTTATTTCTCCGACAGACCCAATTGCCGTACTCGCAATATTGAAAAAATCTAAATTACCTAAGTCTTTGGAGCTAAAGATTGCCGGAGAGTCATTGTTTAACGATGGTGTTGCAGTTGTCGTTTTTCTGACCATTTTGCAGGTAGCTCAAACGGGTATTGAAAACCTCACTTTTGGCGACATTTCTTTATTATTCCTTCAGGAAGCTGTCGGCGGTATATTGTACGGGTTTGTTATCGGATATGTTGGCTTTTTAGCTATGCAGTCAATCAACAAATACGAGGTAGAAGTCATGATTACCATTGCCACAGTGATGGGTGGGTATATGTTTGCCGACTTTATACACGTATCCGGGCCGCTTGCAATGGTAGTTGCAGGTATAGTAATAGGAAACAAAAGTCGCAAGTCGGGTGTATCAGATATTACAATGGATTATCTCGAGAAGTTTTGGGAGTTGATTGACGAAATGCTGAATGCACTGCTTTTCATGCTTATCGGGTTTGAAATGCTGGTCATTGAGTTTGACAAGAAAATAATAATTATCGGTGTCATCGCTATATTCATTGTGTTATTAGCAAGGTTTATTGCTGTTGCACTTCCGGTAACTATTCTACGTACCAAAATGTCGTTCGAGAAACACGCAATTGCTATTCTTACATGGGGAGGGCTACGCGGCGGGCTGTCGGTTGCACTTGCCCTGTCGGTCCCAAAAGAGATGTTCCGCGATCAGTTTGTGTCGATAACCTATATTATTGTTATCTTCTCCATACTGGTGCAAGGCCTAACAATCGGCAAATTATACAAATGGCTGCTTAACAAGGGTAACAAAGAAGAGGAGCAAAGTGCTAAAACCTAGGGCATACCATCTTTTTGGCCATTCCTTTATCAAAGAAATCACCGGAATGGAATAGCGTCACTTCTACGCCACCGGCCATATGGCTCGCATCTTTCAAAGTAGAAACATTGATATCGTAACTTACACCCAGTGCCATCCGATTGTATTTAACTTTCACAATTGGTATTACAGCATCCTGGTATCGGTAAAAACCGCCACCTGTCAGGATAAACTCTTTCATTTCCCCTAAACTCTTACGCCAGCTTAATAATCCACCTGCCATTATCTCTTTGTACGTACCCTGAAAAGCTGCATTTACATGAACCTGCATTATAATGTCATCCATTACATTCATACTCATTGCTGCATTTCCATTAAAACGGACGTTCTGCGTAACATCATTTACATCGTAATACGAGAATTTAGGTTGGGTAAAGTGATAGCCTGAAACGCCTAAGACGTAAGTGATATTGTTATTGTACCCGGTGCTTGTATTAAAGTTCAAGCCTGCCCCTAAATCCCAGAAGCTCATTTTTGTGTTTGGAAAATTCTCCAGAGAAGGCAGATTTGGGTCAAATCGCCCACCCTGAAACTGGTTATTAAATGTTGCTTTCCCAGGATCAAAACTGTACTGAATGTGACCACCGGTAAAACCAACCGACAAGTACGTGTTATGGTCAACATTCATCGACTTGTTGTAGTTCACTGACGGGTATATTCCGGTAATTTTCTGATCAACGCTGCCCGCCTTGTCGGTAAAGCCTAACACACCAAAACTGAAAAAGTCATTGGACATTTCACTCATCTGAAAACGGCTTTCCCCGCTAACCACCTTTGTCTCATATGGGTTGCTGATGCTACTCCACTGATTGCGGTAATAAACACCGACTTTGTAGTCATCGGCAAAAACACCGGTTAGAGCCGGGTTACGTAAAATCGATGTTTCATAAAATTGTGAGAAGTGAATGTCGGCCTGCGCAAATACAGTCCCCGATATATTCATTACCAATAAAAACAGCACCACCACACGGGCAGCCCCACTGGCATGCTTTATGACACTCTGATAGTTAAAATAGTTTTTCATAGGTTTATCTAATTATAGTTACATCTCCCTTCATAACAATATCCTCACCGGTATAGCACAGTGCCTCCATAATATATACATATACTCCCGGCTTAGGTCCGGCACCTTTATACGAGCCATCCCAGGCGTTTTCTGCATCGTTAAGGGAAATGTTATTGCGCTCAAACATCAACTCGCCCCATCGATTATAAATGCGGAATGTCTTAATTACTTTAACGCCTATCCCACGTGGATAAAACACATCATTTTGTCCGTCTCCATTTGGCGTAAACGTATTAGGGATAAATATCTGACTATTATCGCAATAGAGCAAAATGGTCACCGAATCGGACGCCTTGCACCCATGTATCGAGGTTACGTCAACGTTATATGTTGTCATTACCGACATACTCGCGACAGGGCTGGCGCATTGCGTGCAATCCAATGTTTCGCCCGGCCACCACATATAACTGTCTATGTCGGTTCCTGTTGCGTGAAGCTGGGCTTTAGAACCTGCAAGCAAGCGCTGGTTCGGGCCGGCATCAACTGTCGGCAACGGGTAAATAACAACCGTCACATGATTGGTATCGGGTATACAGCTACCCAGTTGAGCAATCACAGTATATATCGTTGTATAGTTTGGTCGGGCAATAGGGTTGTATATGGTATTATTGTTTAACCCCGTCGGCGGCAGCCAAAGGTAGGTGTGGGCACCTGTATCGAACAGCTGCACCGGAACACCCTCACACACGGCGGTGTCGCCCCAGGCACGACTTGTGGTATGCGTTCTCAACCCGACCGTAACCGTTGCCGAATCAATACAACCCTTGGTGTCTGTCCCAATAACCGTATAAGTCGTTTCTACCGTCGGAGAGGCAAATGTAGGGTTGCAGGCTGTACAGCTCAATGTAGCAGGTGGCGCCCAGGTATACGTGGCCGCACCATAACCATGTAGCGTAGCAGGGTCGCCCACACAAACTACAGTATCAGGATCAGCTGTAACTACCGGCGGCGGGTCAATAATTAGTTCTCTGGTGACCATTCCTGTACAGCCCCAACCATTTGTCACTTTTAAAGTCACCGGATATGTGCCCGGGGTACTAATTGAGTACGTAGGCGAAGCAAGTGTGCTGGTGATGCCATCATATGTCCACTCCCAGGTCGTAATAGGTGACCAATATGTTGTGGAAGAGTCGACAAAATTAAAGTCCATGCCTATACACACCGGACTTGGCTCAGTAGTGAACTTAGGATTTATCTCATCCACCTTAATTGTGTCGAGTCCTATACTTGACGTCTGGCAGCCTGTGTTGTCGCTAAGCAGCAACTTGGGCACATATGCTCCCGCGGTAGTATATACGTGAGTTATTGTGTCAGAACGAGAAGTGGCACTTGTAACACCATCAGAAAAGTCCCAGGTTATGTAGGGCACATTGCTCAATGTAGCGATAAAGTGGACAGTAAGCGGCGCACACCCCTGCAAAGGCGTATAAGTAAACGCACCTGCATAACCAAAGATATTAACAGCACTGGTCGCGGTATCCTTGCAACCATACACATTAGTTGCGATAAGCTGGATGGGATACAAACCCGAAGCCAGATACAGATTGCTCGGAGATAATGCCGTCGAAGAGCTACCATCACCCAGATCCCAACTATAAATGGTTGCACCTGTACTTGTATTTGTGAAGTTGACCGTCAACGGCGGACAAACCGATACCGAGTCAGACATGGTAAAACCGGCGGTCGGCTTATTCACGTTGATAAACGCGGTGTACGTCGTATCGTGCGTACATCCATGAGTGTCTGTGATGGTGAGCTTAACATTATAACTACCAATAGCAGAGTAAGTGTGCACGGGCGACAAAACAGTAGACGTTCCACCATCACCAAAATCCCACAATGCTGTGGCAACACCCGGAGTCGTAATATTAAAAGTGACCGGACTACTCACACAGGGGTTTCGGTTGGAAACGGTAAATGCAGCGATAGGATTATACACTTGCACATACAACGGTCGCGTCAAAGAATCCCTGCAACCAACATTATCTGTAACGACGCACTTAATCGAATAACTGCCGGCCGGTACATAAGTATGGGATACAGGTGTACCGGAACCCGTTGTACCGTCGCCGAAGTTCCACAAATAGCTGGTGAGCACAGAACCCGAAGTTGCGGTACTTGCATCAGTAAAGGTCACAGAAAGCGGACTACAGCCGGAGAGGGGTGTCGCCGAAAAGTCAACAGACGGTCCCGATACCAGAATATAGTTTGTCTTCGTAATGGTATCTAAACAACCCAATGCATTCTGTACGACAAGTGTAATCGTGTGCCAGCCGGTATCCGTAAAGCTCCTTGTATAGGTAGGGGACGTCGCACCGGTACCCAAAGGAAGTCCGTCTACGTACCAATAATATGCCGACGGGGTCCCACCGGTCGTTGTTGACGTAAGAATTACAGATTCTCCTTTACAGACCAATGCATCATCCGTAGTGAAGTCCGGCACAAGCCCTTCAAGAAAAATAGTCCTGGAGACAGTATCCCGACAACCGCTGGCGGCATTATACGTTGCCAACTGAACTGTATATCCACCCAACGAAGGATAATCATGTACCGGATCATCTTCTGTCGACGTCGTTCCGTCGCCGAATATCCATAAGTGGGTATCATCACCCATTGAAAGGTCCCAGAACTTGACTCTGTTTGAAGGAGAACAATAAACCGAATCCTCCATTATTGCTTTCGGCGAGTCGACAGTTATATAATCTGAAATCGTATACGGCAATCCGCGACAACCTCGGTAAGAAGGAACAACCGTAACCGAAAATACGCCGGGCAGTGTGTATGTATGATGCACTTCAAGGGGTGGCACAGAGGTGTCATAAACCGGACCTCCGCCGTCACCAAACTCCCAGTACCATTCATCTACCGGCCCGTGAATGATAACCGGCGTAAATACAATATCCACATAATCACCATAACAAACATGAGTTGGAGCGGCTGTAAAGGTAACTTCAGGTGGAGCACCTACTCTTATGCGCACATGTGCCGTATCTGTACAACCATTGTCTGTAAGAACGGTAACTGTAGCAGTGTATATACCTACTGCAGTATAAGTATGGGTGGGAGAACCTCCTACTCCGGTTGCGCCATCGCCGAAATCCCAGGTGTAAGACGTCACGCCATACGGATACGGAGAAACTCCCGGAGGAGGAACGTGTGTTATCAAGTCATTGTCAAACAAAACAGTCAACGGTACGCATCCGGAATCCGGAGTGGCAGTTGCGCTGAAGTCTATATCGTAAATATTATGTGTAGCGTTAACCGTATCGCGGCAACCGCTGACAGGGTCTACAACCACCATACGCACGTTTTTCACGCCATTGGTTCCATAAGTATGCGTTACAGGGTTACCGCTTGCCATGACACCACCTTCAAAAATCCAATCGTAGGAGATTCCCCCCGGCCCGCTTCCGGTATAGGTTATTGTTGTAGGAGCAGGGCAAGGCTCGTCAGGACTGATTGTTATTGTTGCGGCAGGGCCCGGCAGAATTACGATTGTGTGGCTTACAGTCGCAGTACAGGGTCCGCTGACAATATTCAACGAGACGGTATAAGTACCGGGACTGCTGTATGAATGACTGCCATTAAACCCTGTCGATGTTCCTCCATCCCCATAGTTCCAGGTGCGGGAGGTATGGCTGCTACTGGTATTAAGGAAAGTTACTGTCGAAGAAACACAAGCAGTATCCGGCAATGTGAAGGATGCCGCTAAGTCGGCAATCGTTACAGAAGAGGTTACGGTATCTATACAGCCGTTTCCATCGGTTACAATTAAGCGTATCGGATAAGTGCCGGTTGCTCCGTAAGTGTGTGAAGGCGTGGCACCGGAACCCACACCTCCGTCACCGAAAGTCCAGGCATAGGTAAGGGCCGGAGTCCCCACACTGGTACTTGCAAACCCAATAGAAACAGGCGGGTTACAACCACCGGTAATTGGCGCAATACCACCAGTCGGAGCAGGCATTACTTCTACAAATAGCGGACGCACCAGAGATGCAACGCAACTTGTTGTTGTGTTGGTAACATATAGCGTAGTGGTATAATGACCGGGCGCACTATAGGCATGCGTTATCGGGGAACCGGTACCTGTAGAGCCATCTCCGAAACCCCAGGCATAGGTAAATGTGCCCGAACCTCCTCCTGAACCCGTAAAAACGACTGGTTCGCCGGCACATACAACCGTGTCGCTGGCGGTAAAACTCACATCAGGAGGTGGAAATACCGTGATTGTCATTGTAGATGTACTCGTCTCAGAGCCATTGGTTGCCGTTAATGTGACCAAATGCGTACCCGGAGTAGTGAAACTCGTAGAAGGACTGGTTAACACCGAAGAGCCGCTGGTCCCGAATGTCCATGAATATGTAGTCCCACCGGTAGGTGTAGTTGTATTAGTAAAGGAGACGAGCAGGGGAGCACATCCCGAAGTTGGAGTTGCGGTAAAGCCCGCTGATAGTTGTGCATATGCCGACATATTGGCCAAAGAGCCAATAAACAACAAAAGCAATAGTTTATATAGTTTCATAAAAATCTAAAATAATTATATATAATATTATAGGGCGAATTATAAAGATAATAATCTTTTGTTAAAAGAGACATTACGAAAATGAGAAAAGTTGGGTTTACGCAGTTGCCCTTATGCAATTCGGCGACTATCGCACGTAAACCTATCTAATGATAGTAACATCTCCCTTTACGACCACATCCTCTCCTGTAAAACATATACCCTCCAGAATATATACATATACGTCCGGTCTGGGGGTGTTTCCTTTATACGATCCATCCCAGGCATTTGATGCATCGTTAAGCCCGAAATTATTTCGCTCAAATAGCAATTCACCCCAGCGATTATAAATTCTGAATGTCTTAATTTGTTTCAGTCCTATTCCTCTCGGGTAAAACACATCGTTTTCTCCATCACCATTGGGCGTAAATGTGTTCGGAATAAACACCATGCTATTATCGCAATAAAGTAATATCGTTACCGAATCAGACGCACTACACCCATGTTGAGAAAGCACATCTACGTTATAGGTAGTTGTTACCGACATGCTGGCTACCGGGTTCGAGCATTCCGGGCAGGAAAGCGTTTCGTAGGGCCACCACCGGTACGAAACGATATTCGTGCCGGTAGCGTTCAGCTGTGCTTTAGACCCTGCCAGAAGTCGTTGGTCGGGTCCGGCATCAACGGTAGGAAGCGGATAAATAAACACCGTTACCTGATTGGTGTCCGGTATACAACTCCCCAATCTGGCGATTACCGTATACACGGTTGTGTACTCCGGCGTTGCAATCGGGTTGTAGACCGTACTGCTATTGAGCCCGGCAGCAGGTATCCACTGATAGGTATGTCCTCCTGTATCAAACAACTGAACAGGAACACCCTGACACACCGCAGTATCGCCCCAGGCTTTACTAACGGTATTTGTCCTTAGCCCTACGGTCACCTGTGCGGTATCCTTGCAACCGTTAGCATCGGTACCGGTAACGGTGTAAACCGTCACATCAACCGGAGTTGCATTGGTAGGGTTACATTCTGTACAACTAACCGTAGATGCAGGTAACCAGGTGTAAGTAACTGCGCCATATCCCATCAATGTTGCAGGATCGCCGATACAAACTACTGTATCGGGGCTGACCGTAACGTCGGGTGGCGGGTATACAATGATATTCTGAGTAAGCACCCCTACACACCCCCAACTATTCCGGACTTTGAGCGTAACAGGGTAGGAGCCGGGTGTACCTATTGTATGCGTTGGCGACTCATCTGTACTGGTAATGCCATCATAAGTCCACTCCCAGCTATTAACCGGCTCCCAATAAGTTGTGGAGGAGTCAATAAATGTAAATTGAGTTTCAATACAAACCGGACTGGGTTCAGTAGTAAATTTAGGTATCAACTCATCTACTTTTATGGTGTCAACCCCCACACTTGATGTCTGGCACCCCGTGTTATCACTCAACAAAAGTTTCGGAACATAAGCACCCGGCGTAGTATACACATGTGTTATCGTATCGCTGAAAGATACACTACTCGTCACCCCGTCAGAAAAATCCCAGATAATAAAAGGAACATTGCTTAGTGTGGCAGAAAACGATACGGCAAACGGCACACAACCATTGAGTGGCGAATAGGTAAATGCTCCCGCATACCCGAATATGTTTATCGCTTTATGTGCCGTGTCCTTACAACCATGCTCATTTGTTACAATCAACTGCGCATCGTACAGACCCGACGAAATATACATATTGCTCGGCGACATAACTGTGGACGCGCCACCGTCTCCGAACACCCAATTGTACACCGACCCTCCGGTACTAAAGTTAGTAAAATTGACAAACAAAGGCGGGCACACAGAAATAGAATCGCTTACCGCAAATGCAGCATTTGGCTTTGTGACATTAATGTAAGCGACGGCGATTTTTTCATCTGTACAACCATGCGCATCCGTAACGGTTAGCTTCACAGTATATGCTCCCAGCGCAGTGTATACATGAGTCGGGGAGGTAGTCGTAGATGTAGTGCCGTCACCAAAATCCCATACCGAACTTACTACGCCGCCGGTAGATAGATTGTTAAACGTAACAGGTGTATTGAGACATGGGAACGCATTGGTAGCTCCAAAATCTGCAGTTGGCTGATATACGTTGATGTAGTCCGGTTTTATCATGGTGTCAATACAGCCTATATTGTCAGTGACTATCTCTGTGACGGTATAGGTACCGGCAACAGTATACAAATGTGATGTAGGTGTTGTTGACGTTATCACCGTTCCTCCGTCGCCGAAGTCCCACTCATAAGAAGTGAGCCACGTGCCCGGCACAGGTGTACTGGCATCAGCAAAACTTACCGTCAACGGGTTACAGCCTTCAACCGGGGTCGCAATAAAATCGGGGTCTGCGGGTCCGACAATTACCCAGCTGGAATCAATCACAGTGTCGAAGCATAGATATTCGTCTTTAATAATGAGCGTCACTGTATACACTCCCGAATTGAAAAAAGTGTCAGTAAAATAGGGGTCGCCGGTTGTCCTCCCGGGATGGGAATAGGTAGGATGAGAAACCCACCATCGATACTCACTTGCGGTTACACCGGAAACGTGGGCGGTAAACCGGACCGTGTCTACCCGGCAGATTGTCGTATCGGAAGCCGTAATACTCAAATCGGGAGGGATAAGGTTGATAATTTGTAGTGCAGTATCATGACATCCGCTTGCTTCATTATACGTCGCCAAACGAACATAGTAAATACCAAAAGACGGATAAGTGTGGCTGACTGTATCGAGCGTTGAAGTAGTGCCATCTCCGAACATCCATAGGTGACTATCTGCACCCAATGATTGATTAATGAAGTTTACCTTGGTTCTGGGAGCGCATTCAAACTCAAAATGAATTATAGATTTCGGTGAATCAACAAGTACATAGTCTGTAATTGAATAAGGTGTACCCGGACATCCGTGATAATATGGCGTTACTGAAACCGTAAATAGTCCGGGCAAAATATAAACATGGGTCGCCGGCGACGCGTGAGTGCTATAAATGGTCAAAGCATCCTCCCCGAAATTCCATCGCCACTCATCTACCGGACCCGTCACAATTGTAGGAGTAAATGTCAGGGGAGTATGCTCTCCGTAACAAACATGGTACGGACCACCTGTAAAAGTGACAACGGGGGGAGCACCCACCTTTATAGTAAATGTATCTCTGACAGGACAACCATTGGTTGTGAATCCGGTAGCCGTTACCAGATACACACCTACTGCTGTATATGTATGCGTCGGTGTCGGACCGGTTGCTATTGGCGAACCATCACCAAAATCCCAAGAATAGGAAGCCATGGGATAAGGATATGGCCCTGCTGTAGGTATAGACGTCGTTAAATCCGATGGGAAACTAATGGTCAACGGTACACATCCGTCATACGCTGTAGGCGACACCTCGTATATGTATATATCATAAATTGTGGTCGTTTTTGTCAGAGTATCTTTACAACCGGTCACCGGATCAGTAGATACAAGTGTAATTTCCTTAACCCCATTTGTGCTGAATGTATGCGACACCGGATTTCCGACGGCGGTACCTCCATCATCAAATAACCAATTGTAGAGTGTTCCGGTTGGACCGGTCGCGGTAAAGTTTAGTGTTGCAGGTGCCGGGCACGGGTCGGGCGGACCGATGGTAAAGTCGGCAGTAGGACCGGTGACAACATTTATTGTATGCGTTATGGTTTGCGTACAAGGCGGATTACTTATTGTTAGTGTTACGGTATACAGCCCGGGACTACTGTATACATGGGTACCATTTACAGATGTCACAGTAGGGCTACCATCACCAAAATTCCACACTCTTGACACATGTGAGGAGCTGGAATTAGTAAAAGTAACTGCAGAATATACACAGGCAACTGCAGGATAGGTGAAGTCTGCCCTGATACTGTCAGAAATTATCGGACCATTTGTTATGCTGTCTTTACATCCGTTACCATCAGTTGCCACAACTTTGACGCTGAACGCCCCGGCACTGGTATAGGTGTGCGCAACCGGAGAACCTGTGCCTGTACCGCCGTCTCCGAAAGACCACGCCAGACTCAATGGAGGCGTACCAGTGCCTGTGCCTGTAAACGTTATACTCCCCGGTGGATTACAAATGCCAAATGGACTCCAGGTAAAAGTTGGCACCGGTGGTGTATATACTTCTATAAAATTCGACCGAACCTTTGAAGCCACACATCCCGAAGCATTGGTTGCAAAAAGCGTAATAGTATAAAAACCGGGAGCGCCGAATGTATGCGAAGTTGTCGCCCCGACACCGGTGAGCGATCCATCACCGAAATTCCACGAGTAAGACATTGGACCGGGAACGGAACTGGTGCTGGTACTCGTAAAGGTAACCGGTGCCCCGGGACAAACTGAGGTGTCATCTGCTACAAAGTCTGCAATTGGTGCCGGGTGCACAATTATGGTCATCGTATAGGTACTGACCTCAGATCCATTTGTTGCAGTAAGCGTGACGAGGTGGCTTCCGGGAGTGGTAAAACTTGCAGAAGGACTTGTTATTACGGACGAACCTGACGTTCCGAATGCCCAGGAGTAAGTCGTTCCGGCAGAGGGAGTGGTCGTATTAGTAAAAGTAACTAATAGTGGAGCACAGCCCTCCGTGACGCTGGCAGTAAATCCCGCAACAAGCGCCCCGTAGGAGGGACTGACAAACAGGATAATAAATATTAAGGTGAGTTTAATAAACTTCATTTGGTATATTTGGTTGTGATATTTCGCCCGCTTTCCGACTAACCCCCTGTTAATAAGACGAGAAATGTTAAGGAAACGTTGGTATTTATCGCCAATTAGACAATTCGCTGCATATTTTGAATAAGCATTCCTATCGAATAATGGTGACATCGCCCTTTATCATCACGGGCTGTCCGGTAGAACACGTGGCATAAATAACATAGACATAAACATCGGGCCGAGGTATGTCGCCCATGTAACTACCGTTCCATGCATTAGAGGCATCGTTTAATTCGATATTAGTCCTTTCAAACATCATTTCTCCCCATCTATTATAAATCCTAAAGGATTTGATAATACTTATTCCGGTTCCCCGCGGGTAAAAAACGTCGTTCTCACCATCACCATTAGGCGTAAATACGGTGGGCACGAAGACCTGTTTACTATTGCAAAACAAGTAAACAGAAACAGAATCCGATGCCTGACAACCTTGCGGTGAGGTGACTGTAACTGTAAATTGAGTGGTCTTCGCAACAGCTACCTGAGGGTTAGCACAGTTGTAACAACTCATCCCGGTCCGTGGCGACCATTCATAGGCAGCTATATTATACCCTGTCGCCCTTAACTCGATGGGAGTACCGGCCAGCACTTCCTGATCAATACCGGCATCAACGGTCGGCAAAGAGAACACTTCTATCCGCACATAATCGGTATCCGGGATACAACTACCCAGTTGCGCTATTACAGTATAAGTAATAGAGGAGCCGGGCGACGCGGTCGGATTAGAGATAGTATTGTCATCCAGACCGCCTGCGGGCAACCAAAGGTATTTATGACCACCTGTGTCAAACAAAGGCACAGACGCCCCGAAGCACATCGAAGTATCTTGCCAGGCATTGGCATAGGTATGCGTACGCAACCCGACGGTTACTTCAGCAGTATCCTTACATCCGTTATCATCAGTACCAATTACGGAATAGGTAGAGACAACCGGTGGGCTGGCAGTAGTAGGGTTGCATTCGACACAACTTACTTCTGTAGCAGGCCCCCAGACATATGATGTGGCTCCAAACCCTGTCAGGGTTGCAGGGTCACTCACGCAAACAACAGTGTCGGGACTGGTGTAAACTTCAGGTGGCGGATGAACAACAACGGTTCCTGTCCCTGTAGCGGTACACCCCCAACCGTTGGATACAGTCAATGTCACTGTAATACTACCGGGAGTGTCCAATTGGTACGGAGGTGACGTAAGCGAAGTTGTATCCCCATTTAAAGTCCACAACCAGGTATCCACCGGCGACCAATAATAGGTAGAAGTGTCCTTAAAGGTAAACGGTACTCCGATACAGGCAGCCGGTTCTACGGTAAATTCTGCTGTTATTTCGTCAACCTTTATCGTGTCGGGACCGATAGACGAGTTTTGACAACCGGTGTGGTCGCTGAGTATCAATTTCGGCACATACGCACCGGGCAATGTATAATAGTGCGATGTGGAATCAACAGCACTCATTACGCTCGTTGAGCCATCTCCAAAATCCCAAATGATACTCGGCACGTTACTAATGGCGGCATGGAAATGAACCAACAACGGAACACAACCGGTGAGCGGTGTATAGGTGAGTGATCCTGCATAACCATAAAGGTTCAGATGGTTTGTTGCCGTGTCTGTACATCCCCATGCATCTTCGGCAACAAGCCGGATAGCATAGTATGCCGGTGTATCAAACATATTGGTTGGTGTAACCAGCGAAGAAATATTACCGTCTCCAAAATCCCAATGGTAAACGGTTGCCCCGGTTGACGTATTAGTAAAATTCACAAGCAGCGGCGGACAAATCGAGAACGTATCGCTCATAGAGAATGCCGCCGTGGGTTTTGTCACGTTTATCAGACCTATGGATTCCGCAGTATCCGTGCAGCCATGAGCGTCCGTCACCACAAGTTTCACCGTATAGGTACCAGTGGCCGAATAAGCATGAGCAGGAGAGGTTGCCGTAGATGTAGTACCATCACCAAATATCCAGAATGAACTGACGATTCCCGTAGAGGTATTCGTAAAATTGGTAGGAATATTGATACAAGGGTGCGTATTACTTGCTACGAAAGTTGCCTCAGGTTTATATACAGTTACCAATGACGGGCTTTCGAGGGTATCTATACAACCTATGTTGTCGGTCACAAGCTCTACCACATCATAGGTGCCCGGCAAGGTGTAGGTATGTGTTACCGTTGGCGTCGTTACTAAGGCCGTTGCTCCATCTCCGAAGTCCCAACCAAAAGCAGTAAACGTACTACCGGTCACATCAGAACTCGTATCGGTAAACGTAACGGTCAGTGGCCAGCATCCGGGAATGGGTGTAGCCACAAAACCTGCGGTCGGTTTCCCCACCATTATATAATCTTCCTTAGTGATAGTATCAAAACAACCTGTAGGGTACTTCACAATCAATTGAATCGTATATAGCCCCCTTACATCAAAAGTATCGCGTAACGTTGATGATATCTGCCACGGCTCTGTAAGGCCATTGACGCGCCACAAATAGGTACTAATACTGCCTCCGGTGACCGAACTCGTGAAATACACGTCATCTCCTTCACATACAGCAGTATCGTCGGCAATAAAGTCGGTAGTGGGTTGCACCAGATTCACTACAAGACGTGCGGTATCGCGGCATCCGCTTGCGATATTGTGTGTAGTTAATGTGACAGTATAGACAGAAATCGCCGGGTAATCATGTATCGGGTCATCCAGGGTCGAGGATGTACCATCACCGAAAAACCAAATATGTGTATCAGCACCCAATGACATGTTGGTAAACGCTACCCGCGTGGCCGGCGAACACATCAGAGAGTCCTTTATGACCGCCATCGGTGAATCCACAATTATTACACCCGGCATAACATATGGCGGCCCCGGACACCCATTGTGTACAGGTGTGAGTGTCACCGAAAACGTACCCGGATAACTGTAAATATGTGTGATACCGGTAGAAGATGACGTTCCGCTCCCATCCCCGAATGACCACTCAAAATTGGTGACGGTTCCGGTTAGCACCGTTGCGGTAAAATATACAGAGTCTCCGTAACAAACATGGGTTGGCGAAGCAGTAAATGTAACAGTCGGCGGGCTTCCCACCCGTACCATCATTGTGTCTGTGTTTACACATCCGTTAGCCGTAACCAAAGTAATTGAAGCTATATAAATGCCGGTTGCGGTATAGGTATGATTCGTAAGGCTCCCTCCCGACAACACCGGGGAACCATCTCCGAAATCCCACGTATAAGATGTAATCGGATACGGGTACGTATGGCTGGAACTATCCGGCTGATACGTAACCGCATCAACTGAAAAGTTTACGAACAGCGGCACACATCCGTGGTCCGGATATGCATACCCTTTCACCACGAAGTCATATATGGTATCTCTGTGTATAACAGTATCCACACAGCCTAATGCGTCAGTAACCACCAATTTTGTTTCCTTAACACCGTTAGTAGCATACCCATGCGAGGCCGTAGTCCCGGTGCCGAATGCGCCACCCTCAAATAACCAAAGCAAAGTGCTTCCGGAAGGTGCCGTTGCCGAGTAAGACAAGGAAACCGGTGCAGGACACGGCTCCAACGGGGTACGCGTCACAACCGCAACAGGAGGCGGTGCTACGGTAATAGTGTGCGTCACTACGTCTACGCAATGTCCGTTATTAATGGACAGCGTAACCGTATATGTGCCGGGAGACGAATAAGAGTGATTGCCTGTAAAAGAGGTATCTGTAACGCCGTCTCCGAAACTCCACGTCCGCGACAAATGCGCAGAACTTGTATTTGTAAAAACCACTGCCTCATCTAAACAAACAGTAGCCGGACCTGAAAATGCAGCGGTAATATCCCCTACAAAAACATAAGCAGGGCGCAGCAGAGTGGCAACACAGCCCTGCCCGTCAGTAACCGTAAGGCGAACGTCGTAAAGACCGGGAACGCTGTAGGTTGCCGTCGGTGAGGGAGCCGAAGAAATCATCCCCGCTCCCAAGTCCCATAGATAGCTGAGTGGCGCTATACCGGTTGTAGTATTAACGAACGTAATGGCACCCGGTGGATTACAAACACTTGCCGGACTGGCAAAAAAGCTGGGATAAGGAGGAGAAAGAACCTCTATATAAGCTGGCTTGGTAAATATCCGTTGACATCCTGCGGTATTTGTCACTACCAATGTGATATTGTACATACCAGTAGTACTAAAAGCGTGCGTCGGGTTGGCGGCAGTAGAACCGGAACCGTCGCCGAAGTTCCATGCATAGGTCATGCCTCCGGGAACGCCGGGTGTGCTGAGGTTTGTAAATGTCACCGATGCTCCCGGACATATCGTCGTATCACTCGCCCTGAAATCTACGGTCGGCAACGGGTGAACCGTAATGACCATCGTGTGCGTATCGCTAGTTGACCCCGATGAAGCGGTAAGTGTGACCGTAAAAGTGCCGGCGGTAAGGTAGCTTGTAGAAGGATTAGTGGTAGGGGTAATTACGCCATTTCCCAGGTCCCAGGAGTAAGATGTAGCCCCCGTAGAGGTATTGGTAAAATGCACAACATGTGGCGCACATCCTGAAGAAAAGTCAACGGTAAAACCCGCAGAAACCTGCGCTGTTCCGGTCGTTAGAAACCCCAAAAGAAATAATATTGTCAGGCTTAGGCGCATAGGTACATTTAAGTGAGAAACAATATAAGGTGTATAAATTTAATAATATTTGCTCAAATAAAATGCGTTATCAATCAAAAAAGTTAAAAAAAAATTCACCCAAATACAAATACGCACCTTATAACACAAGGCGCACTTATAGAACAAATTGTTGGTATGAGTAATAAGAAATAGCGGAAAATCCTACTTTTTTTGCATAGAATATCAACCGAGCATGCGCTCAAGGTCGTCCATCTTCAACATCGAAAATGTCTTTTTGCCGTCCGGAGTTAACTCAGGTTGAGTACAGGCAAAAAGCTCATCAATAAGTCCTTGTTGCCCTTCCGGCTGGCGGATGGCCTCCGTGTTATTTGCCAGTCGCTTTGCCATTGCTGCTATCAATAAGTCGGAACGGTGACCGGTAGCATCCGGAGACTCATGCTTTAGCTGCTCTACTACATCGTCCAGTACTTTTTTTTCTGCTCCGGAAGATAATCCCGGCGGAACACCCTGCACGACAAATGTATTTTTACCAAACGGTGTAATATCAAACCCTAGCCGAACGAGGTCAGGTATTGCTTCCTGAAGCAAAAGGGCATCCTGTGGCGACATCTCATAAGATGTAGGAAACAGAATGCGCTGCGACGCTGCATTTTCATTATTCCATACCCCCAACAGCCTTTCGTAGCAGATACGCTCTTGCGCCCTGCGAATATGCACCAGCATTATACCCGATTTTACAGTGGCAACAAGCATGGAGTCTCTAATCAGCATCATGCTGCCGCTGCCCTTTCCTTCGGATGTACTACCGCTTAGCATGCTACCCTGTGTAGCTTCGCCCTGTACGTCGCTATATCTGTTGTAGTCCTGGGCCGCCTTTTCAATATTAGTTGCCGCCGGGGTATTTGCTATTTCATAAAGTTCTTTCCATTGCTTCAGGCTGTCTTTCTGCTCTATCGCATGCGCCTGCCCTCTATCGCTGAAGGTGTTTGCCAGATACCCTTTTTGTGTTTGCTCTTTTTGCTTATCAGTAAATGGCAACCGCACTGATGGCAATTGCTGTATCTCAGGATTTAATGTAAAGTCCAGCGACGGTGCAATATTGTATCTGGCGAGCGAATGTTTTACAGCTGCCATTAAATACGAGTACATTAGTCTGTCGTCTTCAAACTTCACCTCCTGCTTTGTTGGGTGTACATTTACATCCACCTTGGCGGGGTCTGCTTCCAGAAACAACACATAAAAAGGATAGGTGTCCTTTTCCAGTAAACCCTCATACGCCTGCACTACCGCATGGTTGAGATAAGGGCTCTTGATAAATCTGCCATTTATGAAAAAATACTGCATACCCCTGGTGCGCGTACTCGCCTGAGGCTTGCCCACAAACCCATGTATATTCAGCATATCTGTCTCCTGCTCTACCGGCACCAGATTTTTTGCATGATTATTACCTAACAAACCCAAAATACGTGCCTTCAGATTATCTACTTCCAACCTGTATTGCTCCACACCGTTGTTCCACATGCGGAAACCGATACCGGGATTTGCCAGCGCAACTCGGGTAAACTCATCCAGTATATTCCGTAACTCCGTATTATTACTTTTCAGAAAGTTTCTCCTGGCAGGCACATTGAAAAACAGATTCTTGACCATTATTGTCGTCCCGGGATTCACGGCACAAGGCTCCTGCGATTTCACGTCTGTACCCTCCACAATGATACGGGTTCCGGTTTCTGACTGCTCCTGCCTTGTTTTCATTTCTACTTGTGCAACAGCGGCAATGGATGCCAAAGCCTCCCCCCGAAAACCCATCGTCCGTATCTTGAACAAGTCGTCAATACTTTTTATTTTGGATGTGGCATGCCGTTCAAAACTCATACGTGCATCGGTAGCACTCATGCCCTTACCGTTGTCGGTTACTTGTATCAACTCCTTTCCTGCGTCCTTTATGATTAACTGAATTTCGGTAGCACCGGCATCAATCGCATTCTCCAACAGCTCTTTTACGGCAGAGGCAGGTCTTTGGATTACCTCTCCCGCAGCTATCTGGTTAGCAATATGATCCGATAAGAGTTGTATTACGTCAGGCACGATACTGATAGTTTACTTACAAAGATAACCCCTTATCATTATTCCCTAAGTCGAAGTATTTCACAATGCACATTATACTCGTTTCGTAACGACAACACAAAGTTTTAAATTGATTAATAATTAATTATCATAAAATCCTCCCTCATTTCCTAATTTTGCCCGCATCTATTCAGATTCACTTTACCCGCTAAAGGCAAATACATTGGACACAAAAGCGTTTATTGAAGCAGCACTAAGAGAAGACGTAGGTCAGGGAGATTTTTCGACACTTGCCTGCATACCCTATGGTAAGAAGGGCAATGCAATTTTAAAAATAAAGGAAGATGGAATTCTTGCCGGTGTTAGTCTGGCGCAGGACATATTCCATTATCTGGAACCCGGAGCCGTGTTCAACATAATGAAGCAGGACGGTGATACTGTATATGTCGGAGATATCGCATTCGAGGTGACAGCTGACGTACAGACAATTCTTAAAGCTGAGCGGCTTGCCCTTAATTGCATGCAGCGGATGAGCGGTATAGCTACACTTACCCGTCGGTATGTTGACGCAATAAAAGATTTCCGTTCTGAAATTCTGGACACCCGCAAGACAACGCCGCTATTCAGAATGCACGAAAAAGATGCAGTCCGAATAGGCGGAGGGTGCAACCACCGAATGGGCCTATATGATATGGTAATGCTGAAGGACAACCATATTGACTATTGTGGTGGCATAGAAAAAGCAATAGAGCAGACCAACAAATATCTGAAAGACAACAATCTACAACTTCAGATAGAAGTAGAAACCAGAAATATTGACGATGTAAAGCGCGTTTTGGCAGTTGGCAATGTTGACCGCATCATGCTGGACAACTATACGCCGGCACAAATTGAGGAAGCCCTTGCCCTTATCAACGGACAGTATGAAACGGAAGCATCGGGTGGCATTACGCTGGAAAATGTAGCAGATTATGCCAGGACAAATGTCGACTACATATCAGTAGGTGCCATTATACATCATGCTGTAAGTATGGACCTCAGCCTGAAGGCCCAATTGTCATGAGTGACCTCAGGCATATCGTTTTTATAGTCAACCCCAGGTCCGGTGTAGAACGGCAAAAGGAAATCAGCCGCGCAGTAGATGCGCACCTTGACGACCAACTGTACACATACGAGATTCTCACAACCGAATATGCCAAACACGGTATAGAACTGGCCCGGCAAGCTGCAAATAATGGTGCCTATGCTGTTGTAGCGGTTGGCGGCGATGGCTCAGTAAATGATATAGCAAAAGGACTCGCCGGCACAGACACCATTCTGGGTATTATTCCCAAAGGCTCCGGTAACGGGATGGCTCGAACCATCGGTATTCCGCTAAATGTTGACAATGCTGTAAAGGTTATCAACTCCGGTAAAACACAAGCAATTGATGTGGCATATGCCAACGACAATCTATTTATCAGTAATGCTGGCGTTGCTTTTGATGCGCTTATCTCCAAAAAGTTCGCAAAAAGCGAAAAAAGAGGATTGTTGGTGTACAGCTGGCTGGTAACCAAATACTTGTGGAAGTACAAAGTGTGGGACTTCACCATAACCATCGACGGCAAGACCTTCAAAGAGCGGGCATTTATGGTCAATGTTGCCAATGGCAAACAATTCGGCTACAACTTCCACATTGCCCCAATGGCGAGCTATACAGATGGTCTGTTAGATGTCATCATTATCCGGAAGTTCCCGAAGATCCTGGGAGGTGTTATTGCGTTCAGAGCAATGAAGGGCACTATCGGAGGCAGTCCGTATGTGCAACATTTTACCGGCAATGAAATTACCATATCGCACCCCGGATTGGACCTGATGCAGACCGATGGAGATGCGCATAAGTGCAGCAACAATATATCTTTCCGCATACAGAAAGGCGGACAACGTATGATTGTGCCTTAACTGTCGGAGCAAACTCAATGTGGCTGCTGCAGTATTAATACTCACTAACGGCAACGCTCTTCAGGCTACTTCCGGGTTTCATCCACCTAATAAACCGCAATAAACTTTCTTAAACGGCGCAGATAGGTTATTTTTACGTTTTTCAACAAATAAATCAAATCATGAAATTAGTTTCCTATTCCGACAACGGCCGCAAGCAGCTGGCATTTCTTATAAATGATAAAATATATGCCACAACCAATGTAGACCACAACCTGCCGAATACGATGCAGGAGCTACTGGAAAACTGGGATAAGCATATAGATGCTATGCGTGCTGCTGAAAATGAAATTAAAACCGGTGAAAAGAAGGTGGAAGGTATCGCACACCTTGGAGCAGACGTTCTGGCACCTGTGCCGGACCCTACGTCTTGCAGAGACGGGTATGCATTCCGTCAGCACGTAGCTGCGGCACGCAGAAACAGAAAAGTGGATATGATACCGCAGTTTGATCAGTATCCAATTTGGTATTTCACTAATCACAATGCTATTCAGGGACCGGGACCTATTCATGTTATGCCTGATCACCTGAAAAGACTTGACTTTGAACTGGAAGCAGCCATCGTAGTATGCAAAAAAGGAAGAAATATAAGTGCAGCTGAGGCAGACAATTACATAGGCGGTTATATGATCATGAATGATATGAGTGCCAGAACATTGCAAATGGAGGAAATGATGCTGAACCTGGGACCAGCAAAAGGAAAAGACTTTTGTACTGTGATAGGACCGATGCTCGTAACCCCCGACGAACTGGAAGCATACAGAATACCTGCTAAACCGGGACATACAGGCAATAACTACAACCTGAAAATGACCTGTAAGGTGAACGGCGTACAGGTGAGCGAAGGCAATATGGGCGATATGGACTGGACATTTGCCGAAATTCTGGAGCGTTGCGCCTATGGCGTGGACATTCTGCCCGGCGATGTAATAGGTAGCGGTACCGTAGGCACCGGTTGCTTTCTGGAACTGAATGGTACAGGAAAACTAAACAACCCTGACTATAAAGAACAATGGCTTAAAGACGGCGATGTGGTGGAAATGGAAATAGACTTTCTCGGTCATCTGTCCAACACCATAGTTGCAGAAAAGAGCGATTGGAGTATACTTGCATTGAAAAAGGGCGTGTAATCTGCCTTATTGAAAAATATTCTAACTGATAAACATGAATCTAAAGGTTGGAGTCATTGGCTCCGGTGCCATGGGGTCGGGTATTGCGCAGGTAGCCGCCACAGCCGGACATAATGTGACACTTTACGATAATAACGCAGCGGCATTAGTCAAAGCAAAAGAAAAACTGACGGCTATTCTTCTGAGACTGGAAGAAAAAGGCAAGATACCTGCAGCAAGCGAAGTGCTGGAGCGTATCACATTTGCAGAACAGCTGGAAGCATTTGCTGATTGTGGCTTGGTTATAGAAGCTATAGTAGAACGTCTGGACATTAAAAAAACTGTATTTGCCGATACGGAGCGCATCGTCAGCGATACTTGTATTCTGGCAACCAATACCTCCTCGCTTTCCGTAACGTCTATTGCGGCCGCTTGTAATAACCCTTCAAGGGTGATGGGGTTGCACTTTTTTAATCCTGCCCCGCTAATGGCGCTGGTGGAGGTAGTACCGGCAATCCAGACAAATCCGGCATTAATTCCCGTAGCAACGGAACTGATGAAAAGCTGGGGAAAGACACCCGTTACCGCAAAAGACACACCGGGCTTCATCGTTAACAGGGTTGCCCGGCCATTCTACGGAGAAGCAATTCGCATATATGAAGAGGGAATAGCAGATATTGCCACCATTGACCACGCCATGACAACCGTTGGCGGTTTCAAAATGGGGCCATTTACGCTGACAGACTATATAGGGCATGACGTTAATTATGTAGTTACAGATACCGTTTTTCAGTCATTCTTCTACGACCCGCGGTACAAACCGTCATTTTCTCAAAAAAGATTGCTGGAAGCTGGTTGGCTTGGGAGAAAAGCAGGAAAAGGCTTCTACGACTATACAGAAGGCGCCCCGAAACCACAACCCAACACAGACCCGGCAAAGGCTACGGAAATAGTGGAGCGCATAGTAGCAATGCTTATCAATGAGGCTGCTGATGCGCTTTTGCTCGGGGTAGCAAGTGTTGCGGATTTGGAAACAGCAATGACAAAAGGGGTCAATTACCGCAAGGGGTTGCTGGCATGGGCAGACGAATGGGGAGTGCAAAAATGCATAGACATTCTCGATAATTTGTACAACCAATATCACGAGGACAGATACCGTGTAAGTGTACAATTACGAAAACAAGCTATGGAAAATAAAAAATTTGTTTAATTTTCGGTGATGAAATCAACACTTCTGGCTCTTCTGCTCTCTTTTTCGGTATTAAAGGGCTATTCTCAGAAGAATACAATTATTGGTTTGTTCGGTGGTGGCGGTGTTGCCACGGCTAATAACTATGACATTGGCTTGTCCGGTGGATTAGATTATGCCAAGGGTGTTGCGTTGCGTTCATTCTTCGGAGCAGAGGTATTCTATCAGCAATTTTCGCTGCTTTATGACAATGAAGCCAATTCTGCCCGCCATGCTACCGGATATGCCGGAGAAATAACCCGTCACAGTAGTGCCTACTTTTTTATTGCACCTAAATTCAGGTATTGCGCAGGAAGAAAGCAAAACATTCATATCTACCTCAATGCCGGTATCGGTATGGGCATGGGCGGCTATGATTCGGTTCGGAAATTCAATACTATTTCTACTCCTAATGGATATTTAAGAACGGACACCACCCTTGATATGTCTGAAAATATCAATAGTATGGTGATGCGTATAGGTGTGGGATGTACCCAATACCTGCCGATTGGCAACCATTGGCGATTTACACTTACAGAAGATATTGGCTTTATACCCGGTAGCCTCACTAAGACCAGCGACTTTACAGACGTAACGCGCACTAATTATAGTCCGGCAAAAGTCAACCCAACTTACTTTTCGATACGCATAGGGATATCGCATACTAAGTTCCCGTAGTTATCACTAACTATTTTCGGAATATGAAACGAAGCATACTATCCGTACTGTTACTACTTTGCTGCAAATTTGTAATGGCTCAGGGTATGTTCGGGGCGCAAGCGGGTATCGGGTTTGCTACCGCTTACAAAGGCAAAATAACACCGGCATTTGAGGCGTACTATCTTTACCGTATCAATCACCGGCTGTATGCAGGAGGTGCCGTTTCGCTGCAACGCTACTCAATGAATAATGAATTGAATACAGGCAGCAGCATTTCTTACGGCGACGTTATCAGTATTTCCCAAAAGAGTTCCTACACATTTATATCACCCAAAATAGATTATGGCATCGGCTACCGCAAATACCTGCACGTACATCTCTCGTTCGGTATAGGCTTCTACTCCGGCGGCGGACAGTGGAGCAACACCCACAGCCCCTACTGGACACCTCCGGGCGGCACTCCATATGGTGCAGATACTATTGCAGTGAACACTACTTACAACATCCCCAAGGTTATCAAACGCTTAGGCATCGGCATTTCAGAACGCATCCCGACGCGTGGCTACTGGAACATAATGCTATCGCAGGAGTTTGGGTATATGCCCGGCAATATCAGCAATAGCAACCCTGCTATGCAAACACATTACTTCTGTTTTCAGGTGGGAATTATGCACAAATACCCGATGGTATATGTAGAGTATTAGTGTCCGGCATTTGCCGGATAAAATGCCACTGTTTAGCGGAAGAAAACCGGAATTTCACCGTTCAAACACCATCAATAGTTGCGCAAACCCTTTACAGTGGCGCATCCTGCGTTTTACGCATATTTTCACTTTATAAATTAGGAATATCATGCAAGAAATTGCACTTTTGTGTAACAAATCAATTCAATGTCATCATACCTGATAGCCGATAGCGGGTCTACTAAAACAGACTGGTGTTTGCTCAGAAAGGGCTCAAGACCCGTTTACTACAAAACGCAGGGTATAAACCCTTACCTGCAAACTGCCGAAGCCATCGCTGCCATGCTACAGGAAGAATTGCCATGGTCTGCAAAAAAAATCAACCCTGACAATATCAGATTTTATGGGGCCGGCGCTTCAGCAGCAGCGCAGCAACGCAAATTGGCGGGTGTACTCAAAAAACACTTTGGCGCCAAAAATGTAAAAGTGCAAAGCGACCTTATGGCGGCATCTCAGGCCTTGTGTGGCGACCAGAAAGGCATTGTTGCGATCTTGGGTACAGGAAGCTCCTCCTGCTACTACGATGGCAAAAAAATAAAAGAACAAAAACCATCTCTCGGATATATAGCCGGCGATGAGGGAAGCGGTAACTACATGGGTAAGCGATTGCTGCAATACTATGTGTATGGCACATTCGATGCAGAACTGAAGACCGGCTTCGAAATGCGCTTCGGGAAGGATATCACCGCTATTATTGACCGCCTGTACAGCGACCCGTTCCCTAACAGATACCTCGCATCTTTTGCTCCCATGCTCATAGACATGCGCGGACACTATATGGCCGAAAATATCATTGAGGATTGTATCAACGACTTCTTTCACCATTGCATCCTGAAGTATCGCCAAAGCTGGAATATGCCGCTATACTTCACCGGCTCTGTGGCACATAGCTTTAAAGATGTGATTGTAAATCTTTGCAATCAATACGAACTGGAATTAGGCAAAGTAGAAAAAAGCCCGATGGAAGGTCTGGTACGCTACTACAAGAGTATAATAGCAGAGGAAGCAGATTAATCTCTGTGCGTCACCTGCCGCGCATAATGTGCAAACATGCCGGTATACAAAGCACAACTCAGCAACAATAGCACGACAGATACCAATGTGTATCTATCCGCAATCATCAGCAACACAGTAGCCAGCATTACCACAAGGTAGACTACCCTGCCTAAGGCACTATTATGCACCTTCATTATCAGTGACCAAAATAGGTTAGACTCATTCATAAATGGCTCACAAATATACTTAATTCCGCCATTGTTGGTGTTCCTTGACTGGCGTGGGTTTGTAACCAGGCTAAAGCGTTGGCAAACCCGTGACATACATAGTCTAACCGATTTGCAACCTGAGTATTGGAACCTGATGCCACTGACCAAAAAATCCTATGGTTTCGCCATTCCACTACTGTTGGTGTTCCCCGTAGTAAAATATAATAGTTGATTGGCGTTGTCTCCCGTACGCCAAACTGTACTCCTTTCTACGCTTAGCAGGGAAGTTACGGACTGATTATCATCAACGGGACGACACTTCTCAAAATTTCCTCAAGTTTTTTTACGTTTTTCTGTGATTGCTCGACGCCACTAATAAGTACTGCGAAAAAAATAAAATTGTCAAATTCCACATAGCCAGTATACTCTAATAAATTTGGCATCCCTCTGTCAAGCTTTCGCAATTTTACAGCAACTTTATGCCGTTTGATAGTTGGTATAAAAATAGACGTAGTCGCTACGTAGTGCGAAAGTGTTTCCGATAGCTGTACCGCTGAAAGATCTTCGATACAGCGAATCGCATCATCCTTACCCATGACATTTACATACATCCATTCTTTATGTTTTATGGCTGTTTTCAGAATTCGGCCACGCTGATAAAGTGTAGCAAGAAAATTGTCTCCATTGGATGGTTCAAGTACCCAGCCAAATGGAGCAGAAACAATTACGCCATGTTCCCCGCTAAATGGTATACCTCCAAAATTTTGCTGGCCAACTAATTCTTCGAAATTCAATACGTCTAACTCAATATCACCCGGGTCGTTATGGGCTCTATCGATTGCCGCTTTTGAGTAACCACATTGGGAAATTAAAATACCCCTGTGTGCTTCGCAATCGGACAGCATTCCTATAAATTCCTCCACGCCTTTGACGTCTACCTTTTTTTTAAAGTACTTACCATCAACGACAAGCCGAATTCGACTCCCCGCGAAATAACCTTCAACCAGTATGTCGATTTGCCTCGATACCTTGGAATAACGACCATTCAATTTTGCATTTAGTGTAGTTTCCGACTCAGGATACTTTGATTTAAAGTGGTTGAATATTTCTTCTTCGTAATCTTTCCAAGTCATATACAAATTGTGTTTATCAAGATTTAGATTTTCTTTTTCCCACTTGCCATAGTCAAAAATAAAGGTAACAACACTCACTTACACACAGAAGTTCATTTAATATAAGTATTGAATGCAAATAGATGTTTTAGTGTCTGCCATTGTTGGTGTTCCTCGCTTATTTTATTATTTTGAATGATTCCTTTGAAATGCAACATGGTTAATGATTTCAGAATAAATGGAAAGGAATGTTTAATACTTAGGTACAACTTAGGTACAACAAAAGGTTCAATTTTATGACGAAGGTAAAACCTATGTTCTTTGCAAAATCATTGTCTTTCGCTAAAATTAATGTTGCTAATAATATCAGCAATCGAGCTCACATTGTTGCCTTTCTTCCTTTGATCTTCAATTAGGTTAAGTCCTTTTAAGCGAATTTCTATTGCAGTTTTGGAAAGAGTAAAGTAGTTCATGAGCAATCGCAATGTTTCGGAATAATCCTGCTGATTGCATTGCTGGTCATCAACAAAAACCCTTCCTTTCCATGCCAACCCAAGTCTTTTTCGTATTTCAATCAGTTTTTTTATAAGTATATCTGTCGGCAACATTATCACACTCGCAAAATAATTAGCCTGCCACTCCATGAAATCAAAATCGGTTTCCAATTGTCGTTTTTTTTGGAAAATCTGCTTATCGCAGTCTGTTATTTTGTCGTCTTCATTTTCCGATATGATAACTTTCCGATGTAATGCAAAGTGTCCAAGTTCATGTGCTAAAACAAAATTAAATTTTGTTGGTACTTTTTTTAAAGTACAGTCAACAAGTATCATTTTTTTGCTAGGGATATAACATCCTAGAATTCGAGACCCATCATTAGCATATCCCAAGTGAGCTGAATCATCGTAACCTAGTGAATAGTTAGTCAGGTTTTGCACTAATGCTTCAATCGGCGTAGCTCTAACAATGGAAAAATAATTGACGTCAAAATGCTGCAAGACTTTTATTGATATTGCATTCACTTCTTCTTTACTTAACCTTTTTAAGCCTTCAACTTTCATAAACAGAGCATAATAACCAAATCGTATATGTAAAGATACTATCTTTGTGTTAAAAAATAAGAGTGAATCATTTATTAAGTACTACCAAAAAAGGGGATGATTTTGAATTGCAAATGTTCGAAATGATTAATACTATGATTGTCGAAGAAAAGCTACCTATTAATTGTAAATACAGTAAAGTATATATGAAAAAGGCATATTACTCTTCTAAAAGGCAGTCGAATATTATAGTTGACATATCAATTGAATGCACAATGCCAGAAGAGGAAAAACCCTCTACTTACGTAATGATTGAATGTAAAAATTACTCACACGCAGTTCCTGTGAACGATGTCGAAGAGTTTTACGCTAAAACTCAGCAAATAACTGGTCTAGATGTTAAGGCAATTATGTTAGTAAGCACATCGCTACAGAAAGGTGCATTGAATTATGCACAATCTATGGGAATTCGAGTGATGAGAATACGACCTGGAGGAGAAAAGGAGGTATTGTCCTATAGAAAAGAAAAACACACAATAAACAACAATACTAAAAACTATATCAACACGGTCTTGGCGTTGACCTCTATGAAAGAATATACAATCTTCGCTTCGTATATTGGTCTCGGTCCAGGCAAAGTATATTTTAGTTTATCTGAGATATTGCATGATGCAATTATGCCAAATATAATTGATTGAAATTTTATTAATAATGAAAGTCCAATTGGAGATTCAACGCACAAAGACTTTAACATAAAAAATATGGAAGTAATCTGCCTAGAAGACGATGCCTTTTACACGCTTATAGAGCAAGTTTTTGAGCGTATGAAAGATAAGGAGAAAGCCAAAGAAGATAAATGGGTTTCCGCAGAGGAAGCTATGCAAAAACTCCGTATATCCAGTAAAACAACACTTCAGAAGTTAAGAGACGAAGGGAAAATCAGATTTTCACAGCCAGAGAAAAAGCACATTTTATACGACTTGGCTTCCATATACAGTTACCTTGATAAACATGCAAAAGACACATTTTAGTTATGAGTACACAAGAACAACAATACATAAGCGGCTTTAACCATGGTTACCTATTAACCAAACATCTACCAGATTTGGTAGCTAAATTAGTAAAGCAGTTACAAGCAACAACCAATGACTATTTGTCAGGGTTCTTTTCAGGTAAAGAAGAATACGAGTTAGAAGCAAGCCGGAACGAGTTAAATGAGCTTGGGAATATCAGAAAAGGTGCGAATGATAAGGATCGGGAACAAGGTAGATAGCTGACTAAAATAGGGGCTTTAAAACTACCCTAGTAGTACTCAAAATAGGAGTTGCAAGATTGCATCTCGCCATGGCGATAGATAGTAATCTTCTCTATTTGCGAGATGCAATCTTGCGGGGAAGCGTCCCCGAACCCCTCAAATACATTTACTTAAATTAGTGAATACGTAGAACGGTTACCGTTCTAACTCGTCTTGGCTATCACTACGGATAGCTGACATTTCTGCCACTTCGTTCTTTTCTAAGTTGTCGTTTTCTTTTTCTGTCTCTATACTTTCAGTGTCACCATCTGCTGAGGGCAGGGAACTATCAGGCTCAGAGTTCTCATTCTTAATAGTATCGTTGGGTTGGATTTCCTGTTTCTCGATAGCAGTTTCTTCCTTTTCAATTTCTACCATTTGTAGTTTTCCTCGACCGGCTCTTAATTCACGCAATTCGTTTACAGCTTTATCATCTTTGGCTTTTTTATCATCTCGCTCTTGTAACGCTGCCATGTCTACACCAAGTCGTGAGAAACGAAACTTTAGTCCATTATCACTTTGAACACCAGTAAGTACACCTGCTCTATAATACGCAGAGAACCCTTGCTCCTGTAGTAATGACAGGAAGTGTTCAGTTGAGGTAGCAGACCTTTGTGCCACGTCGGTACACTTTAAGAGAGTACTTTTTACATTAGCTCGCTCGTCGATTTTATATTCGTATTTCGCCCCCTTGCCTCTATTCTTACTTTTCCCATGTTCCGGCAAGCTGCATAGTTCAGGATATTGCTCCTTTTGATACCTATCCATCTCAACCTTTATGTAAGCAAAGACATCTTTAGAAATACGGCTGGATAATCCGTTAAGTGAGGTGCCAGATACTGCTGCATGGAGGTGGGTGTGTTCCTTGTCAACGTGTTTCGTAAAACAATACAGATTATTCTCACCACGGAGTTCAATATACTTTCGTGCCATGTCTGTAAGCATGGCATCTGTTAAGTGTTTTCCATCTTGGTTGTGCCATGAAAAAATCATGTGATTAATCAGCGTTTGGTCAACCCGCTTATGCATCCTGTTCGCTTCGTTCTTTTCGAACTCTTTTGCCATTCCCTTAGCAGTCATTGAGGCTATGTTGTGCTTCAGGAGTAGCGTTGCTTTCTCTTCTTTCGGAATTTGCACCAGTGACTTGTTCACGAGGCATGTTTTAATAAACTCTTCTACTGTGCCAGGAAATGCTTTCATTTCAGCTAACAGCTTTGCATCTGTTGCCTCACTCATTAAATGCTTAATATCCTGTTTAGAGAACCTTAGTCCGGCAATATAGCAATGCTCTGTTTGGGAGAGGTGAGACAAGTACTGCTCAAAACGAGACTTGTGGTTAGTCTTGGTATACTTCTTTTCCTTTAGGATATATTCCACCAACTGACCGATAGCACCGCTACCGCTCTTACTACTTCTGCTCAATGATTTAATAATCACAGGCTATAGGTTTTGGAGTAGTTGTAACAACCTTTCCTTATACTCAGGCTCTTTATTGATTGCTTCGATAACAATGTCGTCCAGACTCTTAGGGTTGTGTAATTGCGTTGTAACATTAGCTTCCAATTCAGACATCCGGTGCAGCAATTCAATACCTGCTTGGTAGGGAACATTGAGATTATCAAAAGCACTTTTTAATGACATGTAGTTCATTGCTAGCAGTTCTCTGACGGAGTTTACTACGTAGGCATCTGGAACTACGTATTGCTTCTGTATATAGGCAAGGCAGGAAGCCTTAATAAAGGCAGAAACGCTTTTCTTATGCTTCTTGGCAGTAGTAGATAAAACAGATAGTTCATTACCTGTAAACGAGATAGTGAATGACTTTTCGGTCTTTCGTTTATTCCGCCTCCAATTCGCCTTGTATTCCCTCCAATACTGCTCCCGAGCCTTGGCAATATCTTGCTCCGTACCATTCTCTAGTACCTTAGTACTGAGTAGGTATGCATACAAGCCGCTATTTCGTTTTATTGCCCTTTTCATGGTTAATCAAATTGAATCGTTGGAGGGGTTATAAATGGAAGTTTGTTTGTCGGCTGATATGGTGACAGGTTTGTCATTTCAAGCAAGTTGCCTTGTTTGAAGTAGGGTACTATTTTTGTCTTAATTGCGGGCTTGTTTCCGCAGAGAATAAGGCTATCACTAGAATGCTGGATCTCATCTGCTGTCATTAGGGGACGGACGTGTCGTGTACCTTTGTCGTCCTTGTATTCAAACCGCCCTAAAGTAGCTTCTAACTCCTGTGCTACGCTAATTGGTTGCCCAGGCATATATACCCTTGCAAAACTATTTTCGGTGATTGCTTTGGCTACAGATTGCCCATATAGGTCTACTAATTGAGCAGCGGATTGATACACCTGCAATATACCTGCATTGTATTTACGAATATTAGAGACCGTGATTTGGAGGTTGTTAAAATAAAGGCTACTGGCCTCATCTATTAAAAAGAACAACGGTAAATCACCTTTTGTTGGAAGGGAGCTCATAACATGGGCAAACACCTGTTCAAGCAGAAGGGAAGTAACCAAGCTGTAATACCGCATACTACTTGTATTGGTATTGATATACAGAATCTTCTTTCGCTTCCTGAATTCATGGAAATTAAGTGTGTCATGGCTGGTTGTTAACGCCACCTGTGGGTCCGTAGCGAAAATACTTAGTGCTGATCTGCAGGTAGCGATAATCGAGGAGAGAGTCTTGTCTCCGTAGGACAAGAAAGCCTTATATTCTGTGAGCAGGGCCTCGTCATTTGTCTTTACAATTGATCTGTCAATTTTCTCGGGTGCAAATGCCAAAGTAGATATGAGCAGGTACACATTGTTTAGTGTCCTGTATTCATTATCTGCATGCTTCAGTAGATATGTAGCCATTAGGCTAATCAAGCTTTCAGCCGAGAGATTCCAGAAAGGATCTTTACCACCAGTGCCGAGTGCGTTTACTATTACCATCTTACTCATTTTTTGAATGTCTGAGACATTTTTCATTCTGAGCATTGGGTTATATCCCTCGGAGCTCTCCGGGTTGCCATAATTGAGCGATAGTACATCGTATCCTTCTTCTAAAAAAGCACCGGAGGTCTTTTGTAATAGTTCACCGGAAAAGTCTGTCACGAATAAACTTGAACTACCTCGCATCCGAAGTAGGCTTGGAATTAGCACACCACTACTTTTGTAATTTCCGGTACTACCAATTACTAAGACATTTTTCGTAGAGTCGGAAATGGACAGTGATTTTCGCCCTGTAAGGCAGAAGCCCTTCCCCTTGCCCAGCACCTCTGCTTTATGCGTAAAAGATGCATTAAATTCAGTCTTCTGTGGAGTAGTGGCGAAGTACTTGATAGCCTCAAAGAGGCCATCAAATACCCACCCTACTATGCCTACAATGCAATCGAGTACTATCTTAATGATTTTTTCCATTGCCTAGTTTTCTTTCAAGGAGTTCTGCAATTTTTGTAAGAATGAGTGCAACTAGCCTGCATAGGAACAAAAAGAACGCACCCAATATTTCTACCACCGCCTTCAGGAATAGCTTAATTGACTCAAAGAAGGCACTTTGCTTTTCATTATCTTTCATATCAAGTTGGCTTTAGCTGGGTTAACAATAGAGATTTCCGCATCCTGGCAGCCAAACAGCAGCTTGTATACTTCAATCATTCCGTAGTATATCTGCGCCTCTCTCTCATTCTTTGGCTGGTACACAAAATGAATATGAAAGCGTCCCAAGTAGGGGAACCAACGTGCTTCATTTAGGATTCGGGCAACGCACCACGGGTCTTCGATGAGCATCTTCAAGCCTTCGTCAGTGGTGTTGTCAAATGCGTCTGACCGCTCATATAGCGGAGCATCAATAATGAGTACTTTCCTCCATGCAACACCTTTGGCACACCTGTGCAGTTCACTTACTATAAACAGATAGCAAGAAGCCCCACAATGCTCCGGTGTTGGTATTACTATCTCTTTTGCGTTCAATAAAATCTGCCGGACATCCTTTAAGAACTCAGAAATATTCTCGAACTGCATCTGAAAATCAGGACTCATATTCGTGAAGGATAGCCCTGAACTACTCTCTAACAGAGACTCCCGTATTTTTCCAAGCTCATGGCTATCCATGCCTACATACCGAAAGCGAGCCCCTTGATTGAGATGATTATCAAACCTGAACTGATTCTGTACATCCACAATATCTATCGGAACATCTCTTGACACGGTGAGGTCTTGTATAACCGTAAGGTTTGTGTAATCAGCAAAATCGGCATAAATGAGCCAAATGATTGTGGCAATAAGAATGACGATGATGGTAATGATAATTCCTTGCATGTTTTTGTTTTTAAGAGTTAAGAGATATTTTGCCGCAAACACATATTGGCTGGAGCACCTGAGTATGGAAATTGTTACGTATTTTGTTCTCGATTTCCGTTGATGCAACCATTGCCATACGGCTTGCATCACAAAACTATTAGTGTCGAAAATCCCTACCTATTTTCACGGTGTTCATATCATGTTCTTATCTTTTCTACAATGGCGAGTGTTAACCCATATCTTGAATTACTGAAAGAAGAATTGCTTGATAAGTGCAGCACGATTAACCCAACAATTAACAAGCTGCGGAAACTGCAACATGCCGATTTCAAAACCATTGCAGACATACTTTATCAAACGCTTGAGGGAAATGAGGACGTGCCTGATTCAGTTAAAAGGCAAGAGGGAACTACTTTATCAGTAAGCACTCTGGAGAGAATATTTAAGTATGGCTACCTACCCAACAAGCGTGACCAACGTGTCATCAAAACGCTCAACATTCTGGCTATATTTGTCGATTACAATGACTGGGACAATTTCGTACAAATGAAAAATGCCTTGTTTCAGCAAGGGGATAGCATAGAGGGTATGCTTGTAGATATTGTTACGAAAGCAAACCAAGCTGAGTTCAACGCTTACAAGGCATTACCGAATATAGAGACTGCTGAGTTATTAAAATACCGAACCGAAAACGGCTCCGGCTACATGCGTATTTACAATGTGTTGGTACAACACAGCAAAAAGGGGTGGACAATAGGGAACGAAGGTAACCCCTCTGGGTTTACCCAACAGAAGGTTTGGATAGAGAGCATGAGTAATGACAAAGCTGTTGTGAAGACTCAGGAATATTGGTATTTGAGATGGTTTGAAGTACCCACACAATTGTACCGTTATATTTATAACGAAGAAAATGAGCAGACAAAGACTTTGGAGCTTATAGATGGGGAATGGAAAATATCTAGTGTGTTTTATCCTTCGCCAAAAAATTCAGTACATATTACTCATGTAGTGTTTGCGTATTTACCGAAGTCTGTACAAAAGTTAGCTAAGGCTATAATGACACAACTAAATTCGAATTAGTAACAGAAACACTTAAAGAGAGTCAAACAAAAACAGTTCTGATAACGGTATGCTCCAAGTTGCAATATGGAAATTAATCTTTTTAACCAGTACCTTTCTGGATTCTAATAGCAAAAGTCAATAACCTTTATGCGTCTGCAATTTATACTATATAAACTATAGACATTAAATTGTAAATCAGCCATTTCTCAGTTGTCTTGTAAATATTTTATGGCACAGTTTATCTTTTAAAAAAGCCGATCTATAGAATAGACCAGCTTATTTCTCAATTAAAGATGTCAAAGATATTTGGCCTTACATATATATTCGTCTAGAATATAATTAACTTTATCGAATTTCAAATTATCGATTTCGTTAGCTTGTATTGCACAAAATATATCAATAACCTCTTGTTTGTCAACCTCGGTTAGCGTCTGCTTTTGAGAAAATTTGTCACCAAAGGAAGAAATGTAACGATTCCAATAAGTTACTGTTTCTTCATAGTAAAGATAAAAATCACTTAATTTTAATTTTGTTGACTGTAATAGTACTGTCATTTCAATAAAAACATTGATATTTTCACTACTGAAGCGTTGTTCAAGTGGTATAAAATGTTGCTTTAAAGGCAACTTATCGATTTTCGAAAACAATATTTCGTAATAACCAGGCAAACCATAATTTTTGTTCATAATATACGTTTTAATTATATTATGAACGAATTAACAAAAAAGTCAAAATAATTACAAACACCAATATCTCACTTTAATATAATAGGAGGCTATGTCAGGATTTTCACCATATACTCCTTTTTCTTTAGGCTTGAAAGATGAGTAAGAAGTCGTATAAACTTAATGCGTAGCGTAAGGTACTTTTGTCTATTTTTTTCACCAATAACAAATGTTCCACCACAAGGATCAACAAACAAGTCAACACAAATATCTTGCGAGTTAAAAGTAGGCTTTCCTGTTTGAGAATTTCGGCGGAGAATTTTAATATTTCTTGAACAAAACTTCAAATATTCATTTATTACATGAGAGTAAATCCCAAATAGAATATCATCATTAATATTAGTAGTAGCCAACGTTGACATTAAATCACTTATAGACGAATTATCATAATTGAGAAGGTACTTATCAACTTGTGATTGAATTATCTTCAATTCATTAGTCTCCTCAATTACAGGAAGTAGATTATATCTATTTTCTTCAATTATACATGACCATTTTCTGAACCATAAGTCAAACGAACTATTTTGTCCTAATTTAATAATTAGAAAATCAATATAGTCTTTTAATCTTGAAGCATTTCCCTTGAGAAGAAACTCAATTTCTTCTGGATATATACTTGATTTAGAATTCGTGTATTTTTTTATTAATGCAACTCTTATGGCAATAGTAATGAAAGCATTTGTATTAATTTCATTGACACGGTCATAGATATTCCCAAGCTGAACGATGTAAAACCAAGTGGTTTTACAAAACAAAGAAAAATCACTTTTGTATGTGGATTTATAATTAACATAATCCGTAATAAAGTATCTGAATGTTTTTGAATTTACAAACATTAGTAAATCATATTCCTTATTACCTAAAGAATTATCTAGTTCTTTCAAGGGGCCTTTTGAAGATAGAATCTTAGGTGTTTTTTTTACATTTTTCTCAATCGTAGAATTTACATAATTTGCTTTAAATGGAATATCTGCTTCATGAAGTAGAGTTAGTATCTCAGTTAATGCCTTGTCTTTAAAACTATCTTCAGCGTCATTAAACCTGCTACTGTGATACCATTTTTCGACTATGAAATTCAAAGTTTCATATATAGAAATAGCACAATAAATATAAGGTTGCGTAATATGCAAGTAGTTCAGTATCAAGGACTCTGCGTAGGCGTAAACTGTATGATCGCTCTTTATGTACACAAAAGCGGAATCTTTGTTCGCAGAACGAATATTATTATTAAGTGTTTTAAAGCACGAATCGTATGCACTGATTAGATTATGTACTCCACCTGAATAGTCAATATTTACTTCAATTGATTCCGCCATCCAATAACTTTGATAGAACCTATTTTGAAAACTAGCATCTAAAGAAGAACATGCAGCCTCTAGTTTTTCAATTAATACCCTGGTATTAAATTGCTTCATTGAGTTATTAATACCATATTCCCTAATTGTATTAAGGAGATTATTGGTTATATAAAAGTACAACTCAACAAATGAAGCATACATGTCAGGGTTAAGAACTGCGTTGTTGTAATTAGAAATGAGTTTAAGTACCTTTTCAGATAGAACCTTAGGAACCCCTACACTTCTCATTGCTTCTATCACATCTTCTACCAAAATCCTTCTAATTTGAAACTTTCCTAGGTTTTTGTGAATATTTTTATGAGTATCAAAATCGATTTCCTCATTAGATTTAGTATAATCAAAACCAATTGTGGTAAATGTTTCTACAACATGATAACTTAATTGCTCATCATTATTAAATAGATTCCTTGGGTATAGTAGTGGATTAGTACCATCTATCACTGTTGAATCGACTGTTGCATTGTAAGTAAGCATAATGTCGCCTCGACCTGCAATTGTAAAAAAATCATTAACATTCCCTGAATCTGCTTGCTTGGTAAGAGAATCATAAACCATCTTACAATGCCCTGATTTAATATTCCACCGTGAAAGAAATCGGAATTTCTCAGTTTCAAAAGGAATGCCTTTTTTTCCGAATTTATCTTCATTTTCCCACTCAGAGATTGGTGAATCATAAACATCCTGATGTACACCAAATGTACTATGTGTACTTTCAAATAAATGATTGGTTAAAGAACCCTTCTTCGTAATTTGTTCTCTAGTAGCTTCAATTTCATCACCATTTTCTGAAATTAATTCAGAAACTATAGAATTGCTTATAATCGACGTATTTACATTGCCAAGTGACTCAATATTTAAACATCTAATTTCGGTAACTACCTCCTTTAAAGCATATAAACTATTTGAATGTAAAACAACGATTAGTTCGTGATAAGAAAAAGATTCGGTTATTTTATACTGTATGTCAATACTGATATTGTTTTTTGACCTTTTATCAATAATCAACTGTATTAATACCGTAATCTTATTTACTATTGAAGATACAAGCACGAGTCCATTACCAAGAAGAAAAGCGGAATTAATCTTTAATTGACTAATTGCAATGTATGGAAGTTTACGGCAAGAATAGTTGTCACTTTTTATTTGTCCAATTCCAGAAATGACTTTGTAATCGAAGTTCTCCAAAGCTATTCCTTGACCACTTGGTTCGACTTGGTTCAAAATCGGATTAAAAGGACGGAAAAAGCGTGTTGGAAATTCTAAATCGTCTATCTCAGATAAAACACAAACATCATACTTGCCCCACAAGTAATAATAAGTTGGTGTAAATAATAAATCATTCGAATAGTCACCGGCTAAAGGGCTATTATCTCTAAGTATCTTTTTATACCGATTAAACAGAGTCCCTATTTGATCTTCTAGAAACTTATTCCTTTGGCTTTGCTTTAGACTGACAGGCAAAGAACAATAACCAATAAAAAGAACTTTGGACTGATTCATGATACAAAATATGTGTGAGCTTACTCATTTTTGTCGTATCTCTCTATACTTCTATTCATATCAACAAAAGAGTCAAAGTTTCGCATTGCGGAATCGCTAATAATGATTTCGTCACATTTATTCGGAATATCATCGAAATGATATTCCCGGCTTTCTATAGCAGAATCTAATTCAAGAGAAAATAAAGCCTCCATCTGATCCATCGAGATATTATGTTTGTTGCTTTCAATATCAACAAACATTCGTTGTACGTACAAATACTCCTCTCGATCAAGAAATCTTATTGAGCTTAATTTATCTTCAATAATAGAAATTCGATCTCGCCAAACCGTTACTAGTGAATCGAAATCTTGGATAAAATCAATTGACCCCTTTCCCGTTTTTTTTATAGATAAATAAAGGATATAAAATTCAAAAAATAGCTTTACTTTTTTGACACTATAATGATTTGACCAAAAAGATTCGTCTTCTAATATTCTGTCAGAAATGTCATTAATAAATGCTCTTTTAATCCTGCTAAAAAGAGTATCAAAATAGCCAGACAGAATTGTCGTTGTTGATTCGATGTTCATAAACTAATAGTCTGACACGTAGTCTCAAAAGTTGATTTACATGTGCCGAAAAATGCTTGAATTTGATGCGAAAGATAAGTTATGTTTATTGTAAAACTTAATACTTTTGCGAATATATTTTTGTTATTTCAAAGTTAATCAATACTTGGGCATGAAAGTACTAATTTTTTGTTATCATACAAAATTGTATCGAATGCAATTTCATCGTGTGACAGTAAAGAATTGACAAAATTTGTATCCAAAAAGACAAGTTTTTCAACTTTTAATAAGTCAGGCATGTCTATTTGTTGATTAATCTCAAACTTTGTACTTAAAAAAACTTCAAGTGGCAATCGCCTATTTCTTTCTTTATTAAAAAAGTGATCACATAGTACCGTCATTTTTCTTTTATGATAGCTACGTTGCCGAGAGTCAGCTATTGATGTGTATAAACAGTCTACTATAATTGGAACATAAAAGCTATATTCTGTCTCCATTGCTTTACGGTTATTTTCAACTCTACATGTCAAATAATTAGGAAAAGATAATAGATGCGAAGGAATTAAATCAAGAATTATCGAAAAACCATTTTCCAAGTTTACAATATGCACCTTTGTATTGACTTGATAACTTGGACTTGGATTCGTGTTATTCGGGAACCAAGCACTTTTTTCAGTAACCTGATTAACCACCAATTCATTTTCTTTTAAGTAACCCTCTATACATTTAAGAAAGCAAATCGAGAATGCCTTAAAAACTCTATCATATTCAGTTTCATTTTTTATTTTATTTGTCAATGACTTCTCAATGGAACTATCAAAAGTAGGGTTGAGAATAACCTCATCAATTTTTCCTGCAAAAAACTTATAAGAATCATTTTTTTTCCTAACGTGATACGGTATTCTTTGACATTCAACAAAAGAGCTTTCGGCTTTCTTGTTATCAAATTGGTATAAATAAAACAACGGTCTATAAGGAGTATTTGAAGGTTTGGGGTTACACTTCCCTCCAATTAAATGTGGTGTAACTAAATGGCTGTCATTGTTAACAAAATTAATTTCTGGGTGAATATGTCCACATATTACAACGTCTGCCATGCTTGCAAACTTTGAATACGACCCTGAATCGGCTATCCCTTCAAGAGAATGTCTATCTAAAAAATGAAGGCAAAACTCAGGGTGGTGAAGAACGATAATATTAACCTTGTTATCTCTTTTTATTTGACCATTCACCACGCCATAAAAAAGTTCATCGTCAATTTGCTGACGTGTGTTCTCAGAGTAATTAAAAGACGAGTTAACTGTCCTTTCTTCAAAATTTTCAATCCCATTAGGATTTGTTGAACATAATACTCCATTAAATGCGCCTTTTACATATTCTTCCTTTCTGATAGTGCTATCTATTTGGGTTAATTCTCTGAATATTTTCTCTTTCTTCTCTTTTTTTATAGAGCTCAATTTACTGCTATTTAAGACGAAGAATCGTGCGTTTTCAAGCTCGAAAAAGTAGTCCCCACGAGGCATTTGTATTGCACCACTACTATGATTTTTAGTTGCCACGTTATAATAACTGTCAAAGGCCTTCATTGGGTAGTTGATGTTAGATAAATAGCTATAACCTTCATAATAATTAAGGCACTTATCTGAATGATTCAATTCAACTTGCACAGTATCGATGTCATGATTTCCAGGACAAAAAATAACATTGTTTTCTTTGACTCCCAGCGCTTTAATCATGTCCCCAATGAGCCTCTTTGCCTCTTTCAAATTACATTCTTTGCATTTATCCCCTAAGTCGCCGCTGATAATTACTATTAATGACTTTCCCCGTCCTTTAAATTCATTCGCAAAAAAATGTATAAGCTGTTCAAAATAAGATATACTCTCGCCGTCTATGTGTAAATCAGAAATATGTAGAATTTCAAACTTGCTATTTTCCATCTATGCATTTTTAAGATTAAAGATAAATAAAAGAACAAGAAAGTTAACAGTCTTTTATTAATTCGGTAGTAAGGAGTTCGGCTTTTTCGTTCCGCAAATAATGCGCCATCCCAAACAAACACTTGCCCCTTGATTGTTGACTTTGAAAGGGAAGGGCAAGAGATTGTTTGCCCTATCGGGTGCTATCGCAGCATGTCACAAGTATTTGCAGTTCACGAAAAAGCCTCACGACAGCTCCAGTGTACGATATATATGCTTCCTTTTTTGACGGGTATCGTTACGCTTACTGTCGCTCCCTCTACTTCTTTACAGCTTGGTATTTTTCCCATCTACACAATAGCTACTTCACACAAAATACCAGGCTTCCAAAACCACTGCACAGGCTGACATACAGCTACACTCACACTTTCCGTCTTCAGTCAGCACATATTCCGTCCACCCGCTGTCTAGTGTCTGTGCTCGCCTGCGTAGCCACCGGCTGCGTTCCGGGTTGGTGCTGGCACGAAACCCACGCTAATTTACATTCAACGCACCAACCCTGCACTGTGCGAACTTTGTATTCATGCTTCATACTTTACAGTTCGCCCCAGCCTGTGGCACTCGCAACTTCATTTGCTCCATTATCATTCCGCTCATTCCGTTTCCGGGCGAGCTAAGTGTCCGCAAGGTATTGCAACCACTTTTTCTTGCTA
>JAUHYD010000038.1 GCA_030426665.1 Bacteroidia bacterium
GATATAGCGTGGACGTTAAATCTGTAACTGAATTTTTTGAGGACAATCCGGCAGGTCGCTTCATGGAGAACATTATTGCTAACGTGGCTCAGTTTGACAATGATGTGAGGACAGAGCGAAGTGTTAATGGCAGCCGTGATGCCATGCGTGAAGGCAGATATGTTTGGAGTGCTCCTTATGGATATTCAAATAGTAAAGTGGCAGGGAAGTGTACAATCGTACAAAACGACAAAGCGGGCATCATACGTAAGGTATTTGTAGAGGTTGCAAAAAACGAGTATCCAGTTGATGCCATTAGGCAACGCCTTTTCAAAGAGGGATTAAAAACAGCGACAGGTAAAATTTTTACCAAATCCCACTACTACAAACTGCTTAGTAATGAATTATATGCAGGCTGGATTATCAAATTCGGTGAACGTCATAAGGGTTCTTTTGAACCTATTATTTCAGAAGAGTTATACGATCAAGTCAGACGTGTTATTAAACGCCGTACACATCGTTGTGTGGTCTATAAACGAGAAAACCCAGACTTCCCTCTAAGGCGTTTTGTAATGCACCCAAGCGGAAAGAAAATAACTGGAAGTTGGTCACAAGGAAGGGCGAAAAAGTATGCCTATTATCGATTCAAAGAAATAAGCCTTACCGATGTCGCCAAGGACAAGCTTGAAGGTAAATTCAAACAGTTCCTAAATAGTTTTTCACTGAATCAAAAACATCTCGACTACTTTAAAAAGGCTATAAAAGAGGCATACGATACCTCAACTGAAAGAGACTTCAAAGAAGCAAAGAAGCACAAAGAGTATATTGCTGAACTTGATGCTCGCCAGACGACTCTTATCGACAAGAATGCGAAAGGGATAATTAGTGACTCAATATTGCGTAGACAGTTAGAGCAAAATGAAGAAAAGCTAATGCAGGCACACGCTGACTTGCTCCTTCTACCTGACAAAAAAGAAGACTTAGGTGAATTGTTAGATTTTGCGAGTGAATACCTAAAAGACCCTTCTGTTGTATGGGATAAAGCAACCTTTAGACAAAAGATTGAATTGCAATGGTTCGAATTCCCACAGGGAGTCACTTTTCATAAAGGAAAGTTTCGAACCAAAGAAATAGCTAGTATTTTCAAGGTGAAAAACCTTTTCACACCTCCGTTGTCCTCTACTGTGCCCTCGAGGGTACAGAAGTACAAACACACTACTACTGCCAATTTACCGCCCATACCCATAGAAACATGCCGTCAATACGCAAAGGAACTACAACGATTGTTAGAGATACTAAAAGAAGACCCACCGTAATGTATCCACTTGTGAATATTTATCCTGCCTTACCGCTAACAGTCTAATAAATGATAATACCTACATGAACACCAAATACCAATCCGGACTCGACTCTAACCAAATACGCACACTCAGACACAAACTCAATCTCCGACAAAAAGATGTCGCCGATATCATGGACTTTGAAGTCATCGACCGCCTGTCTCACGGGGAGCGGGGACGCTCACAACCTGGACTAATAAATACAATACGGTTATGCAAGTTGTATAACGTGACCATAGACGACCTTTATCCAGAACTATGCGAACAGATAAACAGCGAAATACTGGAGAGTGAGAATCGGAACTTTCTTAAAACGCATCTTGAGAGAACCGATCTCGACACTCAGTGCACCTCTTGAGCTTATGGTTGCTTTTTCGGCATTTGCTATCACGAAAGATTTCGACTATTAACTCTGCTAAATCTCTAACTGATAATATTCTTGCTTCTCATTTTCTGAGAGTGGATCAAGCTTAACTCCTCTATCTATTTCTTTGTAATTTCTTTTCTATTGAGGCGGGCATGCGCTGCAAGAAACATATTTGGGGTAGGTATAGAAAACCGTCACTCAGCTTTCGTCACAACATTTACTTCATAATTTTTATCGATAGTTAATGCAATTGTTAACTATATCGGATTCTTTTTTGTTTGCCAACCTTTTGCTGTTAGGTGTTGTCTATACAGAAAAGCTAAAAGATACTTAATATGAAAAAACTACTACAGTCGCTTGCAATTTTCTTTGCAGCACCGGCATTGGCCGCTACTACGATTACTACTTCTACTGTCTCAGGAACATGGACACTGGCAGGTTCACCTTATATTGTTCAGGTACCGGTAAATGTCCTTGCAGGCGAAACTTTACAAATAGATCCCGGCGTAACCGTGCAGTTTTTCCCTGCTGCTAAAATCGATGTGTCGGGCATGCTGGTAGCCAAGGGAACGGCAGCAGCCCCCATTGTAATGGAAGCCACCGACACTACAGGATGGAGCAACGACCTAACCACCACAGGGGGATGGGGTGGTATACACTATAAAATATACTCTGGCTCCATTCCTGATATATCGGAGATGGCGTACTGCACTATTAAAGATTGTAAGTTTGGATTCACCACTGTACTTAATTATTACAACCCTCTTGGTCTAGAACGCAGCATTAGTATTTCACATTGCAAGTTTTACCACAATACTTCCGGCATGGCATCTGTTTATAGTGGACCGATTATTAGCTGTATCACTCGTGCATCTACTGACACGATAACAATTGACAACTGCGACATATACGACAACAAATCGATGTCCAGTATCCTATATGACGAAAATAGCAATGGTTATTGTACATTCAGCTACAATCACTTTTACAATAATTACAGGGGTGGGCCGATACATTGCAACTCGTTTAATGGAATAATTTACAATAACGAAATCGAGAATAACGAAGTGCTCTATGACGCTGCTCCGATTACTGTAGGAGGCGTGGGTAGCGTGCACCACAACCGCATTCACCACAATATTTTTGAACGCGATGGCGCTATACATTGCATGTACGGCACACTGGACATTGACAACAACATTATCTGCAATAACTTTGAAGTAGATGCGTTTGTATGTAGTGGGCATTATTGCACATCGGGCGTCTTTTTGGCGTCGAATTCTGGCTCATCTACTAACCACTATCGATTCCGTAATAACATCATTGCCAACAATGCGTCAAAATCGGGCGGCAGTGCACTGAGCGTTGGCGGCGCTTATGCCGAGGTCACCAACAATACTATTGTCAATAACAACGCAAGTGGCATACATAGGTCTATTACATTGTTTGACAATGGCGCCCTCCTTGCCGAAGTACACATCAAAAATAACATCATCGTAGCACCAGAATGGACGCTGACCTCCGGCACATTAAATGCTGAAGCTCTTATTTTAGTTCACTCAGCAACTTCAAAAATCGAGATTGACTATAACTATATGTCGGCACCCTATTACAAAGCAATATTTGCCTATTTTCCCTTCACCATACTGGGCGACACCACGCATAATATTGTAGGTACTGCAGCAGCCGTAGTAGCCCCTACAGCCGATGACGTTTATACAACAGACGCCACCACCGCAAACTTTTCCCTTACCGCTACTTCGCCCTGTATCAATGCAGGTACGGCAACAGATGTATCGGCACTCGCTACTGACTATGCAGGTGCCCCACGTATCACAAACGGCACAATAGACATAGGTGCGTACGAATATGAAAGCGAGGCAGGAACCACTCGCTATATCAGCAGCAATGCATCTACGCTAACCCTATACCCTAACCCTGCACACAAAATGTTATCGATCGTCACTCCTGTGGGCAACGGCAACCTTTATATCACTGACATGAGTGGCAGGGTAGTGATATCAACGACTATCTCCAAAACCCTTACCAGCCTATCTATTACTAGCATTCCAGCCGGAATATACTTCGTTCAGTTTGCTGCTCCGGGAATTTTTCAAACCGAAAAAATAGTAATCGAATAAAGTCCGTTTAACTCCAATATCATGGCAATAGTCCGTCTCCAAAAATTATTTTGAGACGGACTATGCTTTCGTGCAATTCAACTAGTGATTCAAACATCTATCCCAACACACACAATGGACGGGACACGAGGAAAATTATAGGGAATGAAGTTGACGATTGCTTAAAGTCAGGGACAGACTTAATTCCTTTTGCAGGTGGATTTCCCGGCAATAACGTTAATTGTGTATTCAGACATATCTATAGTGGAGAAGACCGGTACTGACTTATTCCCGACCGTTACTAATTGCATGACAGTGACACTCTTGAGCAGCGTATGTATGCACTCGTTTATTATTCTTTTAATGGGGGCTGTCATTTTTCTGGTTCCCCGCCGATGAGTAGTCAGGGTACAATCGGACAATCGCTCTCACCAACAAACACAACCTTTCCATTTGAATTCGCTATTGAGTTAGTACTAAATCATTGTAGCCAATCTCCATTCTTAGGACAAAAAAGACTACAATGATAAGTTGTGGTGTATCTATAAATATACTTTTCTCCCTCCTTACCCCAAACACCTCATAACAGTACGCTGTATACATGGCAAACAGCGACATTACTCCAATCGGTATAACCAACTACAGAAGCACTAATCAGCGTTTCGGTATCAAGGATAAAGATAGATTACAGCACATGTACGTCATAGGTAAATCAGGAACAGGGAAGAGTACCTTGCTTTCAAACATGGCAATTAGCGACATAAAGCGAGGAAGCGGTTTGTGTGTCATAGACCCACACGGAGATATAGCTCAATCACTACTAAAACACATTCCAAAAGAAAGACAGAAAGACCTAATCTATTTCAACGCAACCGAACAAGATAACCCAATAGAATATAACCCTCTAAGCAAAGTACACCCCAAATACCATGACCTTGTTGCTTCAGGGCTTGTGTCCACATTTAAGAAAATATGGGCAGACAGTTGGGGCCCAAGAATGGAGTACATCTTGCGTTTTACACTCCTTACATTGCTATGGCTACCAGATGCAACACTACTGGATATTCAGCCACTACTGACAGACAAAGACTTTCGAGAAAGAGCAATTCAATATGCCACAGAAGAACATATCCGAGCATTTTGGCGAAATGAATTTGATAAATACACACCACGACTACGGGCAGAGATTATTTCACCAATACTGAACAAGACAGGCTTTTTTATCACCTCAACCGCCCTCAGAAACATTGTCGGGAAAAAGACAAGCAGCTTTCGGCTTCAGAATGTACTTGATGCAGGCAAAATATTGATTGTAAACCTCTCAAAAGGTCAGATAGGGGAAGATGTCTCATCTCTCCTTGGAGCGATGCTAGTGAACGCTATACAGCTTGCAGCAATGCATAGGGCGAGTATGCCGGAGCATACACGTAGACCATTCTATTTGTATATCGACGAATGCCACTCATTTGTGACTTTGTCTTTTGCCACCATTTTGGCTGAAGCCAGGAAATACGGATTGTCGCTTTTTCTGGCACATCAGTACATTGGGCAGCTTGATGAACGAGTACGGGCTGCGATATTTGGGAATGTAGGAACTATTATCTCATTTAGGGTTGGTGCACTTGATTCAGAATATCTTGCTAAAGAATTCTACCCTGTATTTACACAAGATGATTTGGTGAACCTGCCACGGTATGCCATGTACTTGAAGTTAATGATTGATGGGACTGCAAGTGAGGCGTTTAGTGCATATTCCACAAAAAGTGATTAATTTTAAAAATGCCACAATATGAAGCAATTATCCAACTACTAATTGATGCAAACCTCCTTACCCAGAGACAAGTGTATTTCTTTGAAGACGACCCGTTGAATGACGCTTTTCAGCTTTTCTTTAATTTCTGCACGGTTGAATTGACACGCTACCAAGACGAATATCGGATTAACCCGTCGCATTTTTTTTACGAAAATGATTTTGAGATAAATGCATGTGCTTATCAGAGGGATGGACGACGCTTTATTTCAGTGAACCGCGGTTCTATAGATAACTTGTGGACCTTTTATACAGACCATGCTGATATTTTTCAGGATGCCAGATTCGCACATTATATCGAAATTGCAGGACACAAAGAAATATCTGCAGAGTATTTTCTATATCAATACACAACATTGTATTTCTTCTACCATGAGCTAGGTCATCTTATACAGCATAATGACAATCCAGTTCCGTTTCAATTGCTGGAAAACTTGGCAGAGAGCGATAATGAAGGAGATGCTTTGCAACACCAAATCTTGGAATTTGATGCAGATTGGTTTGCTGCAACGCAACTTGCGTTTAGGTTGGTTGGCTACTACCGAAATGACGAAACTGGCGATTTTAACTGTTCAGTTGAACAACTCACGCTTGTTGTAAGTCTAGGCTTATCCGCAATGTTTAATTACTATGTACTAAGCGCAAACAGATTTCCTGAAATCTATTACAAGCAGAAATCACATCCGCATCCCTTTGTTAGAATCACTAATGTTCTTACTTACATTACGGAAAACATCAATCCAAATCTACCTATAGAGTTCAACGTTGACTACAACGCAGCTCTTTCAAATGCGATTATTCTATCCGAGCAATTTCTAATGCAAGGAGGCATAAATCAGACCAAAGATTTTGCAAAGCTGTTTCAAAATGAAGGAGACAACATAGCCGCCGAAGTAAATTGGATAAAAACCGAAGCGGAGAAAAACCCTTTGCTATGCATAAATCAGCTAATGAGAGCCGCATCCTAATTTGGAATTTAGGGGTCCGGGGAGGCTTCCCGCAAGAGGGCATCTCGCCATAAGAGAAGATTACTATCAATCGCCACGGCGAGATGCACTCTTGCAAAGACTCACAATAAACAAATTTAAACCTACTACTTTTGGGGTATTGTTCTTTTTATGTAAGCTGGATTTCCCATTGCCAATACATTTGATGGAATATTTTTTGTAACAACGGATCCTGCACCAATAACAGCATTATTTCCAATAGATACTCCATCTAAAATTATACAACCACCACCTATCCAAACATTACTACCAATATATATTCCTTTCTTAGAAATGGGTTGTTGAATATATGGAATGCCGCTCTTTTCGAAAGAGTGATTTGAAGAAATGATATAAGTAAGCCCTCCTATCATACTATTTTTACCAATATACAACCCGCCATGACCTGCAAGTATGCAATGATGCCCAATACCTACATTATCTTCTATTACGATGTCACCTCCATAATCATCAATATAGGTATATTCATGAATTCTAACATTTTCCCCAATTTTTATTCCTATTCTATTCTCAACGCGTGATTTCAAATAAACACCTTTAAAAATAACGCAATTATCCGCAAGACAAATTCCATTTTCATTAATAAAAATCGAGTCAATGTCTATTTTTACATTTCCCCCCAAATAATAAAACCTTCGTTTCAAATATTTAATTCTTGAACGCAGAGTTAATTTTTTTATAAACAGATGAATCCGGTAAATCATTATTGTCTGAAGAAATGTTGATTACTTTATCAAAAAGAAGCAATAATCACTCTTTGTTAAACTTTTTTGTAATTTGCCTTTTTTAACAACGGATAACTAAATATTATC
>JAUHYD010000024.1 GCA_030426665.1 Bacteroidia bacterium
CCATTACTGGAAATGCACCGCTTTGTGTTGGCACTACCTTAGCTTTAGCAAACCCGATTGCCGGAGGAACATGGACATGCACGCCATCTTCTATCGCTACTATCAGCAGCACAGGAATCGTAACAGGGGTCGCAACAGGCACCGCAACCGTTACATACACCATTGAATGTGGCATATCAACGGCTGTCGTGACCATCAACCCTGCTCCCGAACCCATTACCGGAAACACCCCCATTTGCGCCGGCGACACGCTTACTTTGAGCAATATCATCAGTGGCGGCACATGGGCATGTACTCCTTCTTCTGTAGCAACTATTAATGCTACAGGCAGAGTTGCGGCCATTGCTTCAGGTACAGCAACAGTTTCCTACACCATCGACTGTGGTACTACAACTACTATAATAACGATAAACCCACTGCCGGAGCCCATTACAGGAAACACGCCGCTTTGTGTCGGCACTACCTTAGCTTTAGCAAACCCGATTGCCGGAGGAACATGGACATGCACGCCATCTTCTATCGCTACTATCAGCACCACAGGAATCGTAACAGGGGTCGCAACAGGCACCGCAACCGTCACATACACCATTGAATGCGGCATAACAACGGCTGTCGTGACCGTCAACCCAGCTCCCGAACCCATTACAGGGAACACCCCCATTTGCGCAGGCGATACACTTACTTTGAGCAATATCATCAGTGGAGGCACATGGGCATGTACTCCTTCTTCTGTTGCAACTATTAATAGTACAGGTAGAGTTACTTCAATAGCGCCCGGCACAGCAACAGTACTCTACACCATCGACTGTGGTACGACAACAACGATAATAACCATCAACCCGCTGCCCGAACCTATTACAGGAAACACGCCGCTTTGTGTCGGCACTACATTAGCTTTAGCAAACCCGATTGCCGGGGGAACATGGACATGCGCGCCATCTTCTATCGCTACTATCAGCAGCACAGGAGTCGTAACAGGGGTCGCAACAGGCACCGCAACCGTTACATACACCATTGAATGCGGCATAACAACTGCTGTCGTAACCGTAAACCCTGCTCCCGAACCCATTACCGGAAACATCCCCGTTTGCGCCGGCGATACGCTTACTTTGAGCAATATCGTCGGTGGCGGAACATGGACGTGCACTCCTTCTTCCGTTGCAACTATTAGTAGTACAGGTAGAGTCACGGCCATCGCTTCCGGTACAGCAACAGTTTCCTACACCATCGACTGTGGTACGACAACAACTATTGTTACAATAAACCCCTTACCCACCCCAATCTTTGGAAATACACCAATTTGTATAGGAAATTCGATGACACTAACCAATGCGATATCAGGAGGCACATGGAGCTGTACCCCAACATCTGTTGCCACTGTCAGCAGTACCGGATTAGTGACTGCCATCACCACCGGAACAGCAACGGTTTCTTATACCATTGCATGTGGCTCTGCATCGGTCATAGTTACTGTTAATCCGCTCCCGGAACCGATTACAGGCAGTATTCCGATTTGCCAGGGAGACACCATGACGCTTAGCAACCCGGTGCCGGGCGGCACATGGACAATTGCACCTTCCGCTATTGCGACAATATCTGCAACCGGCTTTGTAACCGGCGTCGCACCGGGAACTGCTATTGTTTCCTACACAATCGCATGCGGCTCCAGCATCAGTTATGTTACAGTAAATCCACTCCCTCAACCAATCTCCGGGAATATGCCATTCTGCGAAGGAAGCACACTTCCATTGGGGAACCCAATAGCAGGAGGTACATGGAGTAGCTCCTCAGCAGCTGTAGCAACAATTAGTTCTACAGGAATCGTATCCGGGGTATCTGCCGGCACAGCAACAATAACCTATACAGTGCAATGTGGATACACAACGGCGGTGGTTACGATAAATCCTCTTCCCGGCTCATTGGTGGGAACATTGATCTGTGCCGGTGGTTCTGTCTCTCTGTCTTCGGGAAGTGGCACATGGACTTGTTCTCCGACATCAGTTGCTACCATTTCAGGCACAGGTATTGTAACCGGAATAGCTCCCGGCACGGCTACTGTTGCGTTCACCAACTCATGTGGTAGTACAACTGTCGTTGTTACCGTAGACCCGGAACCAGGGATCATATCAGGAAACGTACCACTTTGCCCCGGCAACAGTATTATATTAACAAACCCAATGATTGGAGGAACATGGTTCTGCAGTTCGGGTTCAGTAGCATCAATAAGTACGTCTGGCCGTGTAACAGCTATAGCCCCCGGCACAGCAACAGTACTATATATTCTCGGAAGCTGTAATTCATCTACCGTTGTCACTGTTAACCCTACGCCGGACATTACCGGAATTTCATTTATTAACCCAACCTGTACGAGCGCAGGAGGCTCATTTACGCTAACCGGATTGACTCCCGGAGCTCCTTATGCAATTCAGTATACTGCGGTTTCCACCTCTGTTACAACAACACTATCACTCTCGGCAGACGTAACAGGAGCAATCACGATTGGAGGGCTGCCCGCAGATACGTATTCCGGAATTTTTGTCGCCAACGTATACGGATGTCCGTCCGGTGCAGTAGGACCAGTTACGCTTACTAACACGGGTCTTCCGGAGGCTCCGACGGCTATGGCAAACAACCCGTGCGAAAATGACACATTGAAATTGATTGCATCGTCGCCTACACCGGGAGTCACATACCATTGGGAGGGACCGTTCGGATTTTCCTCAACATCTGCATATTCTTACATAGAACCTGTACGACTTAGCAACGCCGGCACCTATTCGGTGCACGTAACTTTGGGAATCTGTGCGTCCCCCGTAACAACGGTAAATGCGATAGTTTATCCCGAACCAATTGCTTCAGACATAGTTGTCTCCGGACCAAAAAGCTGCCATGGCACAGATGGATGGATAGATATAAAAGGTCTTATCCCGGGCGAAACTTATTCGGTAACTTACTCGTTTGACAGCATTCCATTTTCTACATCTATTACAGCTGGTACATCGGGGATTATTCGTATTGATGGGTTGGGCCCAGGAACAATAGATGAAATCGTACTTACTTCGTCTCATGGTTGCGTATCAACAACATTAGGTCCGTTCTCACTAATTTTTGACGGAAAACCTCCTCCATCGGCAATCAGTCACAACACCCCATGTGTCGGACAGACATTGTTGTTATCAGCAACAAATGAAATGGACGGAGGCACCTACTTTTGGAACTTTCCTGACGGAGGAACATCCACACTTCGTGAGCCTAAACGATACGACGTTGCTTTGACAGCCTCAGGCACTTTCACCGTAACTTATACAGTAAATGGCTGTTCAACAAGCGCAACCGCAAATATTACAATTTCGCCTTATGTCGTACTGACTAACGTCACACCGGATCAAAAAATTAAAATAGGACAAAGTTTATACTTGAATGCCGATGGTGCTGTCAACTATCGATGGATTCCAAACAATGGCACATTAAGCAACCCAAACATTAATAACCCTGTTGCAACACCTTTCGGCACTATCACTTACACTGTAATTGGAACCAATGAAGAAGGTTGTCCGGACTCTGCCGATGTCACTATTTTCGTAGATGATAATGTAGACCCGTTTATACCTTCAGCTTTTACGCCAAATGGCGATGGAACAAACGACATTTTCAGAATCAGCAACACATACGGATTAAAACTTGTAGAATTTAGCATATACAACAGATTCGGGGAACGAGTTTATTTTAATACTTATAAGAAGGATGAGGGATGGGACGGAAATTACAAAGGCGTAAAACAAGATTTAGGCGTTTACTTCTACTATATTGTTCTTGCACATCCCAATGGCACCAATCATATTTATAAGGGAGACCTTACTTTAATTCGATAACCGAAAAAACATGATATACCGTGGATTTATCAGTTCAAAACAGCAAAGAAAACGAAACAATATAAAGCAACAAATATATCAGGACAAATACATAAAACAATATTACACTTATAAAGTTACCACTTTAAATTACACGCTATTCGCGACACATCTCCCGGCACCAAACATATAATAATTGAGCACATTATATACATTTGAAACAATAGCGCCAATTATCACAATATCATTTACTATCCGCTCCTATTGGCAGAAATGGTCATTCCCTTTCCGCCAGCCTTTTTGCCCAAAATGGCACTAAAACAAATCGTAGCCAACCAACGATTTAGAAAATATGTATGTCTATATAATTACAACACAAAATAGTATTGACTGACCGTTTCAGTTTTCGGACGAATGGGGGTACAATTAACTATATAGCACAATATTAAAATGTGATTTGTACAACTGAAACAGAAATAAACTAATAATTAACCTGGTTATTCTTTTATTGATTTAGGTTGATGTTAGATAGAGAATTTCAGTACATGAGCGATAAGTTAATATCCATAAATAGAAACTTAATACACATTCAATTATTTCGTTTCTTTGTGAAACTATAAACATTGATTGGTAGACAATTTTCAAAAAAGTATACCCAAAAATAATCGGTTGACACCTGACTAATGAAAAATTTACTTATCATCCTCTCTTTGATTGCCGTGGCAGCATCTGGCTATGCGCAGACACCTGTTTGGGTACATAATATAGGTAGTCCCGGAAACGATGCCGGTCACGCTTGTAAGATTGCACCAAATGGCAACCTGTATGTAACCGGGAAATTTACCGGCACAATGGACCTTGACCCCGGCCCCGGTGTATACAACATAACATCTGGTGGACTCGATGACATTTTCCTTGCTTGTTACGACGCTTCGGGCTTGTTTATTTGGGGTTTTGGAATTGGCGGAGCAAGTTATGATGCAGGATTTTACCTGGCAACAGATGCGTCCAGCAACGTAATCATTTGCGGGTACATTCAGAGTGGTGGTATTGACTTCGACCCGGGAGCAGGTGTTGCAACGCTTCCTTATGCGGGAGGTACGGGACTTACATACTATGGAGATGGCTTCGTAGCAAAATATTCATCCTCCGGGGTCTATCAGTGGGCTAAAGGTCTGGGCGGCCCCACGGTATACGATGTTGCGGTATCGCTCGCAACAGACCCTGCCGGCAACGTGTATGTAGGAGGGGTATTTAATACTTCTATGACTATCTCTGGCTCTATTACCTTTAGCAGTGCGGCCGATGGAACCGCATACCTGATCAAATACGACCCTGCCGGCACTGTGTTATGGGGACACAACTTTGGTCTTCCCGGTATTGGTGGTGTCGACTGTTTCCCGCGTTCTATACAATACAGTAGTGGTTTCCTGTATGTAGGAGGATTCTTTCAAGGGACGTCCAATTTCAACCCCTGGGGAACTGCCGCCACGCTGACTGCAGCAGGTACCTATGACCCATTTATTGCGAAATATGACGACCTGGGCAATTTTGTTTTTGTAAAACAGGTGCAGGCTACGGGTGGCACTGACGATGAATTTGGCAGCCTTAGCCTTGATGCAGCCGATAACATTTACGTTTCCGGATGGACAAATAGCAACACCATTGTCTTCGACCCTGCCGCTCCCGGAACATCTACTGTCATTGCCCCCGGCGGCGGCGGAAACTACGATGTCCTGATGGCAAAATTCAACAGCAGCGGAGTCCTGCAATGGGGGAAAGTACTTGGCGGTCCGGGAAATGACATTTCACGGTGTATTGATGTATCGGGGAGCGACCTGTTCTGTTACGGACAATTCAGGAGTACCGTTGACTTTGACCCTTCGCCGGCAATAAGTACGCTATCAAGTGCCGGAATGGATGACATTTTCGTTGCCAAATATGACCTTAATGCAAACTACCAGTGTAGCTTTAGAATCGGGAGTGCATCTACCGATGATATTGGGTTCGGCATTACGCACAATCCAACAGGAAATATATTTATTACAGGGCAATTTGGCGGAACGGCTGTAGACTTTCACCCTTTAGCACCTGTACTTGCCCTTACCGCTATAGGTGGTACTGACGTCTATATCGGCAGGTATATTCCGGACTGTTTTGCCACAACATGTACCAACAGTGTTTCGTTGCCCGATACACTGACTTTATGCGCAGGAGATATGGATACATTGCGGGCAACTTTGACCGGTACAGATTCGGTCCTGACGACAATTTGGTCACCCCCAACCGGCATTTCGGACACAACAATACTTTCCCCAACCATTACGGCGACCACCTCCGGCTATCGTTACATTCATATTAGGTCACTACTACCTACAAATCTCATCTTCAATGGCGACTTCAGTGCCGGCGACGTAGGCTTCTCCACCTCATACATCCCTCAGACTCCGGCGCCACTTTCAACACCTGGACACTATGATGTACTGACTGACCCGGCTGCGTATCCGTCGTCGTTTACTTCGTTCGGAGACCATACTTCCGGAACCGGCAATATGATGCTCGTTGACGGAGGCCCGGTTGCCGGCAGCGACTTTTGGTGCCAGACCATTGCAGTCGAGGCAAACACAGAGTACATCTTTTCTGTCTGGACAGCGCTGGCACATGCGCCATTGCCATCAATAAATTTAAAAATCAATGGAGTGCCGCAGAGCACATTTACCACATTGTCGACCGTTGGCGCTTGGCAGGAACATAGAATATCCTGGCACAGCGGCCCATCCACAACGGCCAATATTTGCATGGCAGACTTAAGCACAGCGCCGGGAGGCAACGACTTTGTAATTGATGACATTTCGTTACATAAAGTATGCCTGATTTCCGATAGTATTTTCATCAATATTAAATTTGGCACCGCACCCATAACCGGTAGTATCCCTTTTTGTGTCGGCAGTTCTATTACACTTAGCAACACAACTACGGGTGGCACGTGGTCCTGTAGTCCGTCGACAACGGCAACGATCAGTTCCTCCGGCATTGTTTCGGGCGTAGCGGCAGGCACAGCAACCGTCACTTATGCTGTTTCTTGCGGCATGACAACTACTGTTGTCACCGTCAACCCGGCACCCGACATTACCGGAATTTCGTTTGTTAATCCCACATGCGCTAATGCCGATGGTTCGTTCACGCTCTCCGGGCTAACACCCGGTCAGACCTACACTGTCCAATATACTGCTACAGCTACAACGACCTTATCACATACTGCTGACGCCTCTGGAACCATAACGGTAACCGGACTACCACCGGGTAGCTATTCTAGTATTTTCGTCACCAATTCCTTTGGTTGTTCATCAAACTCTGTTGGCCCTGTTACGCTCACGAGTATAGGACTACCCGACCCACCGACAGCACTGGCAAATAGCCCATGCGAAAATGATACGCTTTTCTTATCCGCATCAGCAACTACACCGGGGGTTACCTACCAATGGTCTGGACCATTTGGATTTTCAGCAACAACTGCGTCAATAAGTGTTGCACCTGCCCGGATGAGCAATGCCGGTACATATTCAGTAACTGTAACAATAGGCGACTGTACCTCGTTTATAACAACCGTAAATGTTACCGTATATCCGGAGCCTGTCGCATCAGGCATTACGTCTTCCGGACCAATGAGTTGTCATGGCACCGACGGCTGGGTAAAAATTAAGGGTTTGGTGGCAGGCGAAACCTACTTTATCACATACTCATTTGATGGTGCACCTTTTTCAACTACCCTTACCGCAGATGGCTCCGGAGCTGTTCGCATAGACGGGTTAAGTGCAGGAGTTATTTCAGATATCGTCCTGACGTCATCGCAAGGATGTACGTCTGCGTCATACGGCCCTATTTCAATTAAATTCGAAGGAAAACCTCCGCCTCCGGTGATCAGTCACAACAAACCGTGCGTCGGACAAACTTTAATGCTTTCTGCGACGGACGATATACCCGGCGGTACGTATTTCTGGAACTACCCGGACGGCGGAACATCCCCGATTCGTGATCACAACCGATACAATGTGGCAATGAGTGCCTCGGGAACATATACGGTAACCTATACGCTTAATGACTGCTCAACAAGTGCAACTGCCGACATTACCATTTCACCGTATGCTATCCTTATAAATGTAACACCGGATCAGCATATAAAGCTTGGACAAAGTATATACCTGAATGCAGATGGTGCAACAAACTACCGATGGATTCCCAGCAATGGAACACTGAACAATCAGAACATTAATAACCCGGTAGCTAAGCCCTATGGCACTATTACCTACACAGTCATTGGTACCAATGAAGAAGGCTGTCCGGACTCAGCGGATGTTACTCTTTTCGTAGATGACGATGTAAACCCATTTATTCCATCTGCGTTTACTCCCAATGGCGACGGACAAAACGACATTTTCCGGATTAGCAATACATATGGCCTAAAACTGGTAGAATTTAGCATTTACAACCGGTGGGGCGAAAGAGTTTACTTCAATACTTACAAAAAAGACGAAGGATGGGATGGAATTTACAAAGGAGTAAAGCAAGACTTAGGTGTTTATTTCTACTATATAATTCTTGCTCACCCTGACGGCACCAATCGAATTTACAAAGGTGACCTCACATTGATAAGATAAAAGGAAAGCATTTATTTAACTACAAATTAAATAACAAAAACAAATATTCAATATAGCATTAATAGATTAACAAGAAAGGACTTTATTAGACTAAACTACTTGCTCTATCCGAATGAACGTACTTCAATAACAAATCGGTTTTTTTCGTTACTTTGTACACAAATGCGGTTAAAAAATGAGCTCTTATTTAAATATCATTTAAGCGTATGGACACCCACAAAATGAAAAATATTACTATCACCCTCTTGCTTATTTTCATTTCAGCTACATCAATAGCTCAAACACCGATATGGGTAGAAAGCATTGGCAGCCCCGGAGACGATAGAGGTTATTCTTGTAAAATAGCACCAAATGGCAACCTTTATGTCACAGGATACTACGCGGGAACAATGGACCTCGACCCAGGACCTGGAATATACAACATAACAACCAACGGCCGTCAAGATATTTTTTTGGCATGCTACACGCCTGCTGGTGGCTTTTTGTGGGGGTTCGGAGTTGGAGGTGCAGGCGATGACGTTGGGCTTTATATCGCAACCGACAATGCAAGTAATGTTATCATAGGTGGCTACTTTCATGCAACAGGGGTTGACTTTGACCCCGGCGCAGGTGTCTCAACCATACCATATGCAGGAGGAGGGGTATTTTCGCTTTATGGTGATGGGTTCGTTGCAAAATATACTTCGGCCGGTGGTTTCCTTTGGGCGAAAGACCTTGGTGGGCCAACAGTATATGACTTGGTAAATTCCCTTGCTACCGACCCTGCAGGAAACGTTTATGTTGGCGGTGTGTTTAATACATCAATGACCATATCCGGAAGCATCACATTCAGTAGTGGTGTAGACGGAACCGCATACCTCATAAAATACGACCCCTCAGGCACTGTAATATGGGGCCATAATTACGGATTGCCCGGAACCGTAAGCGTTGATTGTTTTCCTCGATCAATACAGTTCAGTCATGGATTTCTTTATGTTACCGGATTTTTCCAGGGAACGTCGGATTTTAATCCCTGGGGAGCATCCGCCACCCTAACTTCGACCGGTCGTTATGACCCGTATATTGCAAAATATGATGAAGACGGTAATTTTGTATTCGTAAAACAGATTATTGCAACAGGTGGTACTGACGATGAATTCGGAAGTCTGACCCTTGACGCTTCTGACAACATTTATGTTACAGGATGGACAAATAGCGGCACTGTTGCCTTCGATGCATCTTCCCCGGGGACCTCGACATTCACTGCTCCTGGTGGTGGCGGCAATTTCGACATCATGATGGCCAAATATAACAGTAGTGGAGACTATATCTGGGGAGCCTTGATTGGTGGACCGGGTACAGACATTCCTCGCTGTATCGACATCTCAGGTGCTAACATCTTCTGCGAAGGTCAATTCTCTAATACAGTTGACTTCGACCCGTCAACTGCAACAGGCAATATGGTCAGTGATGGATTAAGTGACATTTTTGTAGCAAAATATGACCTAGCCGGAAATTATCAGTGTAGTTTTCGTGCCGGAAGCCCTACCGGCGATGATATTGGATTTGGAGTAACGCATGATGCCGCTGGTTTTATCTACACCACAGGGCAATTCGGAGGAGCTGCCGTTGACTTTGATCCACAAACTCCTGTCCTACCCCTAACGGCAATTGGCGGTACAGACGTTTTTATAGGAGAATATAACCCTGCTTGTTTTATACCCGGTTGTACAAATGATATAGTGTTGGATGACTCGCTTGAGTTGTGTATCGGAGATACCGCAACTATTTGGGCTGCGGTCACGGGTACAGACTCTGTACTCTCTACCACTTGGACGCCATCAGCAGGACTATCGGATACCACTATATTGACTCCGGTTGTCACCGCTACTACTCCCGGATATTACTATTTGACTGTACGGTCATTAAACCCCACTAACCTCGTAGTGAACGGCGATTTCAGCTCAGGAAACGTAGGTTTTTCGAGCTCTTACACTTATGCCCCACCACCTAGCACTACTTTAATTGAAGGAAATTACTCGATATACAACAACCCCAATGGCGTTCATACCGGATTCAGTAGTTTCGGTGACCACACATCCGGCACAGGGAATATGATGATTATTAATGGTGCTTCTACCGCCGTTGACGTCTGGTGTCAAACTTTATCGGTAGCGCCCAATACGGATTATCAGTTTTCTGCATGGTTTGCCAACTGCTCATCGGTTACTACCGGACCTAATGTACCGATTTTGCAGTTTAAAGTAAATGGTACATTAGTAGGCGTTCCTACGCCCGTGACGGCTGCACCCGGAACATGGGTCAACTTCTTTATAACCTGGAATAGCGGACCGGCAACGTCTGCAAATATCTGCATCTATGATGCGGTTACTACTGCCGCCGGAAACGATTTTGTTATTGACGATATTTCATTCAGACCTATATGTAGCATTACCGATAGTATATATGTATCTGTCGATACTCCGGGAGTAACTACAACGTCTTTCGACACGGTACTATGTGAGTCCGAACTTCCTATCACCTTAACTGCGACACCCGGAAGAACAGACTATCTATGGAATACAGGTGCAACCGGCACCACACTTACCGTTGTTTCTGCCGGCACTTATTGGGTAACCTCATCTCTCAATTGCGCTACTACTATCGATTCATTTATCGTTGACACATACCCCAATCCGGTTGTCGCTTTAGGTGCTGATACTGGATTTTGCATTGGCGACACCTATATCCTTTCTTCTCCCCAGCCACCCGGCAGTACCTATTTGTGGAGTAACGGCAGCACTTCAGATACCATACATGTTTCGTCAACCGTAAGCTATACGCTCACAGTAACGAGCATAGACAGCTGCATTTCTTCAGACGATATCAACATCACCGTCTCGCCAATGCCCCTGGTGGACTTAGGGCCCGACTCGACTAACTGTGACGGCAGCCCCATTTTGCTGCAATCGTCCTACACCTACACAAGCCCCGAATACCTCTGGAGCAACTTCTCTACCGCACCGACTTACACTGCAAACATTTCAGGCACGTATTGGCTTACTGTCACCGATGGTGGCTGTTCCGGATCTGACACGGTGTTGCTCGATATCAAATACGATACGTTTACCGTTTATAGTCTCGACACTGCAATTTGCAAAGGACAGGGCGTGCAAATATACGCAAGCGGTGCACCATCACTATCGTATCAATGGATTCCCACAGCCGGTATTCCGGTATCAACTGTTATCAACCCGTACATTACGCCTGACACATCTGCTATGTATGTGCTCACAGCATCAACACCGGGATGCCCCGACAGGACGGATTCTGTTTACATTGATGTACAACCCTACCCGAATATATTTCTCGGAACGAACAGGCATGTCTGTATGTACGACAGTATTCGTGTAAAAGCGAATGTCACACCGGGATGGTATACTCATTATTCCTACAACTGGTCGCCAAACACATCATTGGACTTTGATAGTCTTCCGTCAACGGTCTTTACAGCCGGCGACCACACGGTTCTGGTACTAACAGTTACGACACCTGCAGGGTGTAGCAGAACAGACTCCGTCGAAATAATTGTCGATTCTATAAACTTTGCATCTATCATCAACGATACAACTATTTGCCCCCACGACTCGGTTATATTAACAGCAAAAGGCGGTACAGAATACTCCTGGTCACCGCCTCTATACTTGAGTAGCACGACAGCTTCTGCACCTATTGCAAAACCTATCACATCTCAGGTGTATACTGTTATTGCTAAAAACGATTACGGTTGTTTAGACACCTTATCAGTAAATATAACCGTACACCCCGCCGCGGTTATTCATCTTGAAGACTCTGTTACGATTGCGCCGGGCGATTCATACCAGATTTCTCCGGAAACAAATTGCACACAATTCTCCTGGAGCCCCTCTGGCGGACTAAGTGCCAAGTATGTCTCGAACCCTCTGGCAACTCCCGAAACAGACATCAAGTACGTTGTCACCGGCGCTACCGAGGAAGGCTGCATAACCAAAGATTCGATATACATATATGTAGATAACAACGCCCTCCTCATATTGCCAAACGCATTTTCACCCGGGGCTGGCGCCAACAACAAACTGTACCTTATAAAGCGCGGAATTGTGAATCTGAAGTTCTTCCGAATCTTCAACCGATGGGGGAATAAGGTGTTTGAAACCTCCGACCTTAATGAAGGATGGGACGGCACCTACAAAGGCACACCTCAGTCGCTCGGAGTATTTGTTTACACATTAGAGGCGGTCACCAACTCAGGAAAGCTGATAAAGAAAAGCGGAAACATCACATTAATGCGCTAACGCCTGATTACTGTGCAATAAATACGGGAATATCAACCAAGTGCCTGACTGCGTTCACGGTCTCGCCAAACAACAAGTCTTTGGCGGCACCATGTCCGTGGCTACCTATGATAAGCAAGTCACAATCGTGCTCCTTTACTATCCTGGCGATCTCCTTTGAGCGACTTTTGTAGCCCAGCACGCCCTTTGCAGAGAACCCTTTTTCTGCTAATAATTTCACGTACTCGTCGAGATGTTGTTGATCCTTACGTGTTTCATAGTCATTTGCATCACTTCCCATCAACCGGGCAGAAACACTCTCTACAACGTGTATGAGAATAAACGAACCGCCCTTCGTTCCGAAGTGCAGCGCATGTTCAATGACGCTTCTGTCGTTATCGCCAAAGTCTAGTGCTAGTGCTATCCGTTGAAAAGATTTCTGCTCAACATTTATTGATGTTGCAATATTCTTATGTACACTAATACTAGCTTCTCGTTTCTGCAATATGAATGGGTACACTATCGTCACCACAAGAATAACAGCAACAAATAGCACAAACAATATCACCAACCCCTTTATCCAAATATTATCCGCATCATTCATCCACCCGGCGACACTTTCCCAAAACAACTGCAGGTTCAGAAACACAATGATAATAGCGATTACCCAGGCAGCAACCTTAGTAAAAGTGCCAATAGTAAAATCTCCCATCTTCTTCCGGTCGCTCACAAAGTGTATAAGCGGAATAACGGCAAAAGCAAGCTGCATACTCAATATCACCTGACTGAAAATCAACAGCTCGTCAACCATACCTTCCCCCGAAATTGCCAATACAATAACAGCGGGTACTATCGCTAACAACCGTGTCAAAATTCTCCGTACCACAGGATTGATTCGCAAGCGCAGATACCCTTCCATTATTATTTGCCCCGCAAGCGTACCTGTTACAGTGGAGCTCTGCCCCGCAGCTATCAGGGCTACCGCAAATAATATTGGTGCCAGTTTGGTACCCAATAGCGGTGCCAGCATACGGTGGGCATCTTCCAATGACGCAACTTCATGATGACCGGACGTAAAGAAAACTGCACCGGCAAGCACCAAAATAGCAGCATTCACAAAAAATGCCAGATTGAGTGCTATCGCACTATCTATCGTATTCAGTTTGATTGCTCGCAGAATAGATTTTTTATCCCGACTTATCTTTCTGGTTTGCACCAATGCAGAATGTAAATAAAGGTTGTGCGGCATTACCGTTGCTCCTATAATTCCGATGGCTATAAATAAAGCACCATTGCCCGGCATCGTGGGAATAAACCCCTTTGCAACATCACCCAGGTCAGGCTTTGCAAAAAACATCTCACCCAAAAAACAACCGCCTATAACTACTACCAGCATTATTATAAATGCTTCCAGCTTACGCATCCCAAGCTTCTGCAAATACAATAGCAGAATCGTATCGAACAGCGAGATACCAATGCCATATATCATCGGCAAACCGAACAATAGCTTTAGCCCTATTGCCATGCCCAGTACCTCCGCCAGGTCACAGGCGGCAATGGCAATCTCGGCAAGTACATACAATACAAAATTGACTAAAGGCGGATATACTTCACGGCTACACTGCGCCAAATCCCGTCCCTGAACAATGCCCAATCTTGCGCTCAATGACTGCAATACCAATGCCATTACATTGCTCATAAGCAGCACCCAAATAAGTGCATACCCAAACTGACTACCTCCGGCCAGATCAGTAGCCCAGTTACCCGGGTCCATATACCCTACACTAACCAAATATGCAGGTCCGAAGAATGCAAATATCTTCTTCCACTTATTGCCGGACGCAGCAGGGTCTACCTGTTCATGAACCTCACTCAGAGATTTACCCAAGTCATCTTTTTTCATAGATAGGGCAAATCTAATTACTATTTTTAGGTTAGCCTAATTATTTAAAGCAAAAACTTTCTTAATTTTCTATGGAAAGATGGGACCCACAGCTGTTAAAGTTAAGCATCAGAAGCTGGAAAGACCAACAAAATACTACTCTTTCAGCAATCGGAAGTGCCCGGAATAGCCGGTTGCAGATAGAGCCAGCACATACACGCCCTTGGGTAATTGAGCATTGACAGGAAGCGAAACATAACTTCCCGAAGACATATCCACACCATCCCAATGAGCAACCAGCTTGCCGGTAATGTCCATAAGTCTGATTTGAGCAGCAGGCATAGCAACTCCGGGCTTCACAGAAATAACATCTCTAAACGGATTAACGACAACTATCTCAGTGTTCTGTGCAACGTCCGGCACACCAGTGGTACCACAAGAATAGGGCAACGGATTTATCTCTATCGGCACTCCCGGTGTCAAAGTATGTCCCGAAAACCCTGTATAGGAAGCATCATATTGCGAACACCGGAAAACCGCATTCTGCGTAGGCGTAGCACCCTGCGTCATAGGGCCCGCAGCATTTACAGGATTTGTGTATCTCCAAACCATTTCTTTAGAGGCATTTATTTCAAAAAACACACCCGTCGGACCCGCACAAACCAACGTATTTCCGTTTGCCAATCGTTGTACGCCCGAAATGTTGGGCGCAAAAAAGTCAGTTGGTGTACTTGCCTGATAACTCCATGCAGCTGTTGCCGGTGCGTATGCCGCCCCCGGTGTAAAACTGTAGTTACCGGAACCATCCACCGGCGGGTCTATAATGTCTATCGTAGAGTAGTTGCCACCGGGTCTTCCCTGCCCGTTATTAAATACGATTATCTTTCCAGAATCTGTAAGCCCGTTTGCTATCCACTGCGCATTATGTTGCCCGAATAGTTTTCTGTCAGCAGCAGTACCTAAGTCGTATGCTTCGGGATTACCCCACCTATACAACAAGTCTCCTCCCCGACCATGCGTACCGCCTGTATGGCCTGCAGCCTCCGCTGTTGTTGTGCTATGGTCTATGACCCATATCTCACTGAAGTTATGAACGCTCACCATCACCTGGTCGAGTCCCGCATTGTATGCCACTGCATTTATATGCAACCAATCGCTCGTGGTAGGCATTCCACTATAGTAATTTATGTCAATTAGTTCCGGATGTTTGCTGATTGTATCATACCCGGGCAGCGCAGACGAAAAATCCTGATTCAGATGATCCCATGCGTGCCACTCCCAAACTATTGTCGCGCCACCTGTTCCCGTTGGCTGCAACTCCACAAGCTTTTCACTCCAAAGCGATGTACCCAGCAAAGACGGGTTACGCCCTATAGCAATAGCATCAGCTACACTTTTCTTTTCCCATACTATGGCCAGAATATTGCCACCCGGCAAATAGCATACATCATGATGCTGACACTGACTGGTGTCAGAAATTGTATAAGACCACAATATCGAGCTACTCCAGTCTATCTCTTCAATAACACCACCAGTACCACCCGAAGTAAAAATTGGGTTACCGGCATTACCGGTTCTTAGCAAGTTGCCATCAGCCAATAAATATACCGATTGCCCGGGTCTGTAAGTACTCGACCACGAATGAACCTCCTTGCCACATTTATCCATTAGGTAGGTAGCAGTAGAAGATATGGGTGCAAACAATACATAACCATCTTCCGTACCTGCGTCATGCTGCATCAGCCCCATAGTCTGCGAATAGAGCGAAAAAGAAAAGCCACTCATAAGAACCAACAATACAATTCTATTCCATTTCATAAGACAACGTTTAATTAATTAGACGACCTGAATAAAAAATTCCCTCGCGTGCATCAGATTCCTACACCACATAAAAGCACACACGTTCAAACACCGGCATATTCTTTTCTCATCACTTACCCCCCCTCCTGACGATGCAACTCTGCCGACAATTCATTTGTCACACAACAGTCATTCCGTTCGCAACCAACTACGATGGACATTTCAATTTACGTCTTTATATTAAATGGGAGCTTATGAAAACACTTAGCGTACTACTGATGGTAATAATGATGAACCTGCAATCAGTAGCTCAGGAAATAGCAGGTAAAGTAATCGATGAAAAAAAAGAACCCGTTATCAATGCCACGATAACAGTCTACCGGAATAACATAAAAAAAGGTGGTACTGTTTCAGACTTCGACGGCAACTATTTAATTAAATCACTCGATGCCGGGCAGTACGACCTAATAGTATCTTATATCGGCTACGATTCCATTTGCATGAAACAAGTTGTTGTCGACCCCGCTGGCAGAACTACTGTAAACTTCACCCTCACCCCGTCATCAGATCCGCTACCGGAGGTTGCTATAACTGCCTACAAAATGAAGCTTATTGATCAGGACAACCCCGGCAAAAAAATCATCACCGCTAACGACATAAACCGCCTTGCAACTACCGAGGTGACTGATATTGTAAGTATGAATAGCCGTGGTTATCGGGCCCGGCGTGGTGCCAGTCTGGGAGGTGCACGTAGCTCAGGAACACTATATATCATTGACGGTGTACAGGTACAAAATATATCCGGTAGCGCTGGCATACCAATGGCACAAAATGAAACACAGTACTACAACCCAAGTACCACAGAATACAAGCATGCACCGGAAAATGACTTCAGGAGCGTGGCAGCCAACCCGCTTTCTACAATGAGTGTAGACGTTGACCGGGCATCGTACACCAATATTCGTCGCATTATCAACGAGGGCAACAAACCGCCTGCCGATGCTGTGCGGATAGAAGAAATGATTAACTACTTCAAATACGATTACCCGCAACCAACGGGCAACAACCCCATATCCATCAATACCGAAGTTACCGATTGCCCATGGCGCGCAGAAAACAAGTTGTTGAAAATTGGGATTCAGGCGAAAAGTATCAATACGGCAAATTTACCACCTTCTAATCTTGTCTTCCTGATAGATGTATCCGGCTCCATGGACGAAGACGATAAACTACCATTACTCATAAGCGGCATGAAACTACTCGTCGATAATATCAGACCTATCGACAAGGTTGCCATAGTTGCCTATGCGGGAGCAGCAGGACTTGTACTCCCCCCTACTCCCGGAACCAACAAAGAAGCCATCCTCGATGCACTCGACCGATTAGAATCCGGTGGCTCTACTGCGGGCGGAGCAGGCATCAAACTGGCATACAAAACAGCTGTCGATAACTATATCAAAGGCGGCAACAACAGAGTGATACTGGCTACCGATGGCGACTTTAATGTAGGTATCAGTAATGACAATGACTTAGAAGCACTCATCGTTGCGCAAAGGAAGACCGGTGTATATCTGACTTGCCTCGGTTTTGGCACCGGCAATTACAAAGACGCAAAAATGGAAACGCTTGCAGACAAAGGCAACGGCAACTACCACTATATCGACAATATCAAAGAGGCACGCAAAGCGCTTGTATCTGAGTTCGGCGGCACACTGTTTACCGTAGCTAAGGACGTGAAAACCCAAATCGAGTTTAACCCCGATGTAATACAAGGTTACAGACTTATTGGTTACGAAAACAGATTGCTTAATGAAGAAGATTTCAAAGACGATAAAAAAGATGCCGGAGATATGGGTGCAGGACATACCGTTACCATCATCTACGAACTGATACCAACTGGCATCAATAGTAAGCTCATGCGCAATACTCGCAAGCTCAAATACCGCAAAAACAAAACACGCAAAACACACTACAGCAACGAACTGGCAACTATTAAGTTCCGGTACAAAAAACCGGAGGGAAACACCTCAAAAGAAATGGCACACATCATTACTAACCAAACAACACCATGGAAAATGGCCACAAACGACACCCGCTTTGCCACATCTGTAGCCATGTTTGGCATGATGCTCAAAGACTCTGAATACAGAGGCACTACCTCCTACAACCGGATTATTGAGGAAACAGTCACTTGCATGACCGACGACGCAGATGGCTCCAAAACAGAATTCACCAAGCTCGTAAATGACATGAAAGACTACAATGAAAGAACAGGCATGAAGTAATAATGAAATCGATAGTTAGGAGTCGCTACCACAATAGCGACTCCTAACTTTTACAACAAACCTTCCGTCGCCACCAAACCAGAAACCACTTGTCATATTGATACACCACTTAGCTACGCTACAGTCAACACCCAACTCCAGTATACGGAAAGCAGTTCAGGCAGCAACGCCTGTCACGGTGAGTGAACAATTTGCTGCGCACAAACTCTTTGAAAATGACATTTTGTGCTGTTGCAGCAGCTAGCTCCCCTTTAGGGGTGGGGGTAGGTTCGATTTCAGTAGAGGACCTCTTGTCACCTTGAGCCACGCCGAAAGGGTGACAGTGTGCGTTGGCCACTACTTAACCCTATTGATGTCTGTCGCTATCCATACCCATAATGTCATGGTTCGGCGCGGCTCACCACGACAAAAAACAACAACCCACAAGTCCCACAACCCGCCTGTCATGTCGACGAAGGAGACATCTGCAACTCATGGTGTTTAATACTAACCCCTCCCTTTCCGGACGGTCCTCCACTCCTAAATGTGTATTACTCTTGTTAAGTATACAACTTAAGGGAACTCCCCTCCTATTTTCAGGAGGGGATGGCACAAAAACTCCGGTTTACCGGTTTTTGTGACTGGGGTGGTAAATTTCTGCTTCCCCTCACTCCTACACATTTACTTTGTATCACACAAATTCAAACAAAAACAACTACCCCAAAAACACCAATCACCAAATTTACCAATTGTCAAAACAAGGGGTACATAACACCTCCCTTCCCTTAGGGGAGGGGCTTTTACTTGTCATGTCGACGGCAGGAGACATCCACTACTCGTGCCGTTATATCGATACTTCCTTTTTTCTTATCTTTATTATGTAATACCTATGAAACGCTATATTATATACTTCCTGTTGTTTCTTGTTTACAGTTCGTCATCCGATGCCCAAATGTTTGATTGGGTGACAGGGGGTGGATCCAACACGCTCGTCCCTTCAGGTTCATCTGATGAATCTGTTTATGCAATGTGTACTGACTACAATGGCAATGTATATGTTTTGAGTTCTGTGGGAAGTAGTCCGCCAATTGTTGCGGATACCTTTTTATCACCAACTGGCTCGTACGGCAGTTATGAAAATGTGATGTTTGCCAGTTATACCTGTGAAGGACAAATGCGGTTTGCCAAGGTTATATCCGGTAGTAAAGTTGTGTCTCATGGTATTGTTTGTGATACTGCAGGGCGTGTATATGTGGCATTATTTGCTCGTCATGGTAGTTCTGCGTCTACAACTTTACGAATTGGTTATGATACATCTATTGCAGGTGTCGTATACCAGACGCAAATGTTAGTTCAATATGATACTACCGGTCACATGAATTGGTTGCGTTTTGTGGGAGATAATACATTGGCTACGCTAGCTGGGGGGGCGAATTCTCGAAATTGTTTTGTGGCTGTCGATGGGGATAATGATGTACATTACATTAATACAATTGGCTATGGTGTACCTATCACCCCGACCCTTACGAGCCACTCCGGAACATATGACCTGAAATATGACGCTTCAGGTGCTTTGCTGTCTGTACATAAGTTGCAAATTGACTCCAGCCTTGTTGACGTCCAAGGTATAAGTCTTGATAAGAATAGCGGTAAACTATACACAGTCGGGACCCGGTTAATATCAAGATTTCCTGACAGTTCTTATTACCCTTACATTGCATCCTTTGATACTGCCCGTAACCTGATATGGAAAGATACGCTTGCCATATCGTGTTATTCAGGTCCGGGTTATGCAATTTTTGCGGGTATCACTACTGATAATTCAGGGAATTTGTACATGTCGGGAACTGGCTCAGGCTGCGTTACTTACCGGGGGCATACTTTTACCAACGCATTATCTGGTCGAATAGCATTTATTCTCAAGACAGATACCTCAGGTAACGTTAACTGGATGAAAGGGTTTAGTGGCAGTTCGAGTATAAACGCTTTTGCATCTATTGCCTTAACCCCTAATGGCAATGTCGCCGCATCCGGAGTGATGACTGGGACTATATTGACCGATACTGATACTTTGGTTTCCTATTCTGGAGAAGGACAGAATGCGCATTTTGTCGTAATGGATACGGCAGGCTATATTGATACAATTCAGCAACTGCACGGCACTGGTTTTTACGACTTAGCTCATTGCATTATTAGTGACCGTACCGGTAATCTGTATGTGGGAGGAGAGGTCGGTACTTCTACCTGGGCAGGTAGCCTCGTTCCTTATACATCAATCGGTGGCAATAGTGATTTTTTTGTAATGAAGTATGGTGTTGATTGTGATTGTGTTTCCATGCCTGTTGCTTCTTATACAGATACAGGCACATTAGTTCGTGGTTTTACCTATACTGGCACAACGACAGGCATAGACAGTGTCCGTTGGGATTTCGGCGATGGTGGTACGAGTACACTCCTGAACCCGATACACACGTATATTACCGCAGATACATTTTCAGCATGTGTACGTGTATACACATCTTGTGGCTCAGACCTGTATTGCAGCGATATTGAGATTCCTTGTATAACACCTCCTGTTGCATCTTATGTTATGAGTGGCACCGGACTTACCCGCAGCTTCACCTATACCGGTACTCCGGCAGGCATAGACAGCGTTACTTGGGGTTTTAGTGACGGAGGGACGGATGTCGGAGGTGTGGTATCTCACTCCTTTGCTTCGGCAGCAACCTATACCGTATGTGTTACAGCTCACACTCCATGCGGGACACACACCGCCTGTACTTCTGTTAGCATTACCTGTACTGCAAGCCCTGTATCTGCATTTACCGTCAGCACCGGGGCTGGGCTGACAAAAAGTTTTGTCTACACCGGAACTACAGCAGGAATGGATAGTGTTACCTGGGATTTCGGCGATGGGAATACAGGAACTGGCCTAACCCCTGCAAATACCTATACTGCTGCGGGAACATATACGGTGTGCGCCACAGTACATACCAATTGTGGTACGCATACGGCCTGTACTACTATAGGGGTTACCTGTGTCACTCCTCCCGCTGCGTCTTTCACCCTTTCCGGTTCTGATCTGTCCCGTAACTTTACTTATACCGGTACTACGGCGGGAATGGACAGCGTGCGATGGGACTTTGGGGATGGCAGTACTACAACAATAGTGAATCCGCTACATGCGTTTGCGTCAGCAGGTACTTATACGGTTTGTGTTACGGTATATACAAACTGCGGTAGTGATACTTATTGCAGTCCCGTGACTGTAGCCTGCGCAACGCTGCCAACAGCATCATTTACCTATGCCGGCACCGGTGCGACAAGAAGTTTTTTATATACAGGTACTACCGCCGGCATGGATAGTGTGCGTTGGCATTTCGGAGACGGGGGTACTGCAACCGTTGTTGCTCCAAGCCATACCTATACGGCAGAAGGCACTTACAGTATTTGTGTCTATGTGTTTACCAATTGTGGCAGTGACACTTTTTGTCAGAGTGTGAATGTGAACTGTTTCTTACCGATAACCTCTGCGTTTAACGATACAGGAGCATTAGTACATGGTTTCTCTTATACAGGTGCAATGGCTGGCTATGATAGCGTGGTATGGGACTTCGGGGATGGAGTGACTGATACGGGATTGCATGCCATACATACTTATGCAGTTGCCGATACGTACCACGTATGCGCAACAGTATATACAGAATGTGGAATAAACATGGTATGCAAGGATGTGATTGTTAATTATCCAACAGGTGTTCCCGGAATTTCATTACAGCAGGTACAGGTATTTCCAAACCCCGTAACTCAGGAGTTGCATGTGTCCGGTTTGCATTATAAAACCTGTTATACCATATATAATGTTGTTGGTGTGAAGCTCGAAAAAGGTCAGTTACAACCCGCAGCAGCTATCATCCAAACAACAGCACTTCCGCCGGGCGTATATTTATTACAACTGTCAGCGAAAAGCGGATATAGGAAAACCGTGCAGTTTATAAAGCGATAGTTGCACAAATAACGCAAACTGCCACACGTCATTTCTAACTATTACCTAATTCACCAATTACCAATTTATCTAATTATCAAAACAAGGGGTACATAACACCTCCCTTCCCTTAGGGGAGGGCCGGGGAGGGGCTTTTACCATAGACACATAGCGTCTTATCATAAGTCGAAAATCGCACTACCATAAAAACCCGATTTGTCAATCTCAAAACCTATGCAGACATTCACACCCTAAAACCTCCTATCAAATGAAAACAGAACAAAAACAACAAGCCCGAAATCTTTTCTTTCAGACAGAACTAACCAAAACACAAATCGCACAACACCTCAATATCAGCCGGCGCACGCTGTCATATTGGGTAAAAGAAGGCAACTGGAACCGACTCAAAAACGCACACAACCACATGCCCGCCATACTTGCCGAAAACTGCTACCATATTTTCGGACACCTTACGGAATACTACCTGTCAGATCGGCGACTAACAAACCCGGTCTCTTACAAAGAGGTCGACACCCTCCACAAACTCACCCTCACTATCAAAAACCTAAAGAGCCGTACTACCATCAACGAAAGCATGCAGGTGCTTACTTCCATGCTCGACAATATAAGACAGCACGATGAACCACTTGCACAAAAAATCACACCCTATGTCGATGAGTACATTGCAAAACGAGCCGACATCTACACCGCCGACCTCATGCCCGACAACTTCACAGGCATCGGTGGGCGCATCCCATGGCAACCCGAAGACAATACAGAAGCAGTTATAGACGGTAGAGAAGACTTCTTTAATGACCCCGAAACCGTCGAAACATATAAAAAATACAATATCCCCTTTCCCGACGAAGACGAAATTAGCTCCATCCCTTCCGGGGCAACACAACCAACACCCCAAAAAACAAAAGAAGAAAACGACGCAGAGCCACTTCGCCCCTCACAAGAACAAACACCAAACAACGACACTCCAAACAACAACACGCTCCTACCCGACAACAACAATCAGAGCATCACCCCCAAACAACCGTGCCCCGAACAACCCATGAGCGAATCGAACAAAGCTGCAAAATGTGAGCAAGAAAAGAGCAACAATTCACTCACCGAATTTTACAAAATATTGAATATCATCGAGTTGTCAAAAACCAACCGAAAAACAGAAAAACCAAACCAAAGTGCGCAAAATCCACTTCAAAAAGAAAAACAGATTAAAGAAAGTGAAAAAGCAGCACCGCTCCCACATAAACACAGCAACACATATCGCCCGTCGCAACAACAGTAGGTACACAAGCCATATATTCGGCAATCCGAAGAATCCGTTTTGCAAACTCGGACTAGTGGGGCCTGTCACGGCGAGTGAACAGTTTCCTTCGAACAAACTCTTTGAAAATGACATAATGGGATGTTTCAGCAGCACACTCACCTTTAGGGGTGGGGGTAGATTCGAATTTAGTAAAGAACCTCTTATCATTGGCAGCCCCACCGAACCCTGGCAGTGTGCGTTGGCAATCTCAATTGAATGTCCCACGCTCTTGATTACTCAATATGTTGCCGGAAATGCACAGAATCAGCCTCATGCTCCAATTATCAAATTGTCAAATTCACAAATTGTCAAATTCACAAATCCCTCCACCCAAAAACTCCCCACAGTTATTTATCTTGCACCCTGATATGGACTTCAAACGATACTTAATAACCGCGGCACTACCCTACGCCAACGGTTCTGTACATATAGGGCACCTGGCAGGTTGTTATCTGCCCGCAGATATCTATGCCCGTTACCAGAGAGCACAGAAGAGAGATGTAAAATTTGTATGTGGCAGCGATGAGCATGGCGTCCCTATTACTATCCGGGCGATGAAGGAAGGAATCACGCCTCAGGACGTGGTGGACAAATACCATACTATTATTAAGGATTGCTTTGAACAGATGGGTATATCTGTAGATATATTTTCAAGAACATCCAACGAAGTACATAAAGAAACGGCTCAGGCATTTTTCCTGAAGTTATATAACGACGGACTGTTCGAGGAGCGGGAAACAGAACAATATTACGACGAAGAAAAGAATACATTTCTCGCCGATAGATATATTGTAGGCACATGCCCTATCTGCAGCAATGATAACGCCTATGGCGATCAGTGCGAGAAGTGTGGCTCATCGCTCTCGCCGGAGCAGCTGATTAACCCGCGCAGTACACTCAGCAGCGCACCGCTCATTAAGAAGAAAACAAAACACTGGTATTTCCCGCTCAACAAATACGAGGACTGGCTGAAAGAATGGATTGTAGAGGGCAAAAAAGACAAGTGGAAACCAAACGTCTACGGACAGTGCAAAAGCTGGATAGATAGTGGTCTGCAGCCGCGCGCCATGACAAGAGACAGCAATTGGGGCGTACCGGTTCCTATCCCTGATGCAGAGGGCAAAGTGCTATACGTTTGGTTCGACGCTCCTATCGGCTACATAAGCGCCACAAAAGAGCTCACCAATCAATGGAGCGACTACTGGTGCAAAGAAGACACAAAACTGGTGCAGTTTATCGGCAAAGACAATATCGTTTTTCATTGCATCATTTTCCCATCTATGCTAAAGGCGCATGGAGGTTTTGTACTTCCCGAAAACGTACCTGCCAATGAATTCCTTAATATAGAAGGGCAAAAAGTATCTACCTCTCGCAACTGGGCGGTTTGGGTAGAGGAATACGTCAAGGACTTCCCCGACCAACAAGACGTCTTACGGTATGTACTTTGTGCCAATGCACCCGAGTCCAAAGACAATGACTTTACCTGGAAAGATTTTCAGGACAGAACGAACAGCGAACTGGTTTCCATTTTCGGAAATTTTGTCAACAGGACATTTGTGTTGATGCATAAGCTTTGCGGAGGTAGGGTTCCCCCACTCCACCAGGACCTGTTAGACGATGCAGACAAAGCTATAATCGCCGACATACAACAATCTAAGAAAGACATAGAAACATGTCTTGAGACCTATAAATTCAGAGAAGGGCTATACAATGTCATCGATCTCGCCCGCAAAGGCAACAAGTACATGCAGGATAAGCAACCCTGGATAGTTGCTAAGTCGCTCGCCGATACCCCTGACAACCAGAAGTTGATAGACAACTGCCTGCATTTATGCCTGCAACTGACAGCGAATCTCGCCATTCTTGCCAATCCATTTCTGCCATTTACTGCGAAGAAAATGTGCCACATGATGAAGGTCGTAGATAAAATGCTCGATTGGGAAAATGCCGGCACTATCGACCTACTAAAAGTTAACTATCCGCTTCGTGCGCCCGAATTGCTGTTCCGCAAAATTGAAGATGCCGAAGTAACAGCACAGGTAGAGAAACTAAATACCAACCTTGCAAAAGCCACTGAAAATATGAACGAGCAACCATCTAAGGAAAATACAGGCAACGACACTAAAATACCGGAATACAAACCGGAAATAGTTTTTGACGACTTTGCCAAAATTGACCTGCGTGTAGGTACCATTGTTACAGCCGAGAAAGTTGAAAAAGCAGACAAATTGCTTAAGTTGGAATTGGATATGGGCAATGGCGTTCAAAGGACGGTTGTATCAGGTATCGCATTACACTTCAAGCCGGAAGAAATTGTTGGCAAACAAGTAACGGTGGTAGCAAATCTGGCGCCCAGAAAAATGAGAGGAATAGAAAGCAACGGCATGATATTGATGGCACAAAATGCCGATGGTAAGCTCATTTTTGTATCTCCGTTGGAAACAGCTGACGCTGGTGGTGAGGTAAAATAAGTCGCTAACTTATTTTACACTTTCGGCTATGGCAGCGGGCTATGTTGGCATTCATAAAAAATGGTAGTTCTATCTACCCTTTTCTGTCATGCCTACCAGCTCGTGAATGATCTGGTCCATTTCTTCAGCCTTTTCTTTAAGGTTCACGAGTAGTTCGTCTTTCTGTTCAGCAGGAACAGAATCATCCAGAATGAGATTACAGATTCCCAGCATCGTAGAAAGCGGGCCTCTCAATTTGTGCGACTGAACCCACGCGATGCTTGTCAAATGTTCGTTACTCAACTCAAGCCCTCTGATCAGCTTTTTAGACTCTGTAACATCGCGCCTGAAACAACTTACGCCAACCACATCTCCGGTCTGATTAGTTATCGGCTTTAGCCTGATTTCAATGTCAGCCTCTTGTCCGCTCACATCAAAATCCTTACCCGTCAATTCGCAACTTTTACCCTCTTTAAACACAAACCGATACCCTTCCCAAACCAACTTGTATAATGTACCTTCTCTATCATTTGCTATTTCCCTCTTCCCGATTTCGGGATATGTACCAAACAACTGGTAGTTGTATTCCCGGTAAGCGTTGTTGAACGCCAGCAATCTGTACCCCGCATCTACTGACCATAAAAAATCGTCCGTGTTCTCAATCAGCGCTATAAAGTTTAGTTCATCTTGTCGCATCTTGCGCTTCAGAATTTGTTCTTTCTCAGCACTCTCCTTTGTAATCTTCTGATTCTTTAACTCTAACTTCTGATACTTCTTCTTATGCTGCTTCAACAGGTAAATGATAAGCACCAGTCCACCCAAAGACAAAACAAACGTCAAGAACAATATCACATTCTGCTGCTTCCTTATCTTTAAATCTTTCTGCAAAGACAAAAGGTCCTTTTCTCTACTAAAATTGTTGATACCCTCAAGCAGATCATTCTTCTGTATTTTGGATACTTGTAGGCTTCGCTTGTTTTTCAGACTGTCGTAAAGTGTCAAATAATTAAGAGATTTTACGTTGTCTCCCACCATTGAATAATACCGGTGCAACACCTGAGAACGCCTGTATTCGTACTCCAGATTATCCGATGCCTTTCTGTCAGCTTTGTGTACTTCATGCAGTTGTTCACTTTGTTTGATTAATGCAAATGCACTGTCATATTCCCGCAAATACAGGCACAAATCAGCCAGCTTTAGCATATTGAACTGCCTGTCCAACTCATTCCGGTCAGCATCCTCACTGATAGCTATACTCTTTTCAAAACACAGTTTCGCAGAATCATACTGACCTGTTTGCCTATATGCTGTACCCATGTTTCCATACACTACCGATGCGGCTTCTTTCCATTTCACATCATCGTTGTAATATTTTTGAGTGAGGCGTGAAATAAAGCGCAAAGCACTGTCAAAGTAGAAAATCGCACTATCCTGCATTCCTACCTTGCCATACGATAGCCCGATATTTGAGAGGACCTCCTGCTGCCTGAAATGTTTTGTCGGGTTTTCGTCACTGCAGTTTCCGGAAACGGCATAAGCTCGGGAAAACATATTCGCCGCTCGCAAAAACATCTCCTCCCGATACAAAGACATAGCTATTCTGAAAATAAACGGAAACTCGTCGCATGTTGTCTTTCTCGCGACAACAAGACCTCTCGTCTTTTCAAAGTATTGAAATGCCTCTTTAAACGCTTCTGCGTCATACAGTGAATTTGCTTTTTCAAGATATGCCCTGAATAAGATCGTACTGTCAGCCTTCACCTCTATGGCCGTAGCAATCATACTATCGGCATACAAAATTGCTTTTGTGTGATCATGGAGGAAATCCTGATAAACATTATACTTACTCTCAAATACATTGACTCTGTCAATGCCATTTAGAGCAACTCCATTTAACGAACTATCCAGATATATAAGTGCCCGATTGGCACCGGACGAATCAGCAATAAATCCTGCATTCTGTAAAATACTATCAACAAAGTCGGTAGACTCCGGTGCCCTTTGATTCGGCACACAACCTACCAACTGCATCAGCAAAGCAAATGCGATTAGCCCTGAATATACTTGCTTGTAGCTAGTCGGCATATCGTTGTTCCGGTTTACGACCTATCTAATAATGCAGCTAACCAAAATCCGCTGCCAAAACAAAGCAACTATCTAATCTCGGTTGCAACCATCTCTCTGAATGAAGCCTCCGTCAATGGCTTAACTGCATAACCTAAAACAGAAGCATATTCCTTAGACCTATTCATATCTGCTTTGCTTATCGAAGAGGAGAGCAACCAAATTTTCACTTTCGAACCAATAGTGTCAGAAAACAACCCATACTCCTTCAGGAAATCCCAACCGTTCATTACAGGCATGTATATATCCAACAAAACCAGCAAACGAACATCGTCGGCTGTGTTCCCAACACATTCTTTTACATAATCCAGTCCGCTTTGCGCATCAGTAAATGAGACAACTTCAATGTCAGGGTATACCTTTTTTATGATTATACCCGTAATGAAATTATTGACCTTGATGTCGTCAATCAAAATAAACTTATACTTACACTCCATTATTTCACACGCGATTTACAGTATGTTCCATCTAAACGAAACAAGATAGAGAACTTTTTATTTTTTCGGGAAGTATATATTGTCTTTTTACAAAAAAATATTATCTAAATTTCTTAATAACATCAGGCAACATCTTAAAACGGACTTATGCTGATTTAATCTAAGGCTGCCGGCCGTAATTCTTACGCAAAGGAAACACAAATGACACAAATCATAAAAACTAAATCAGCAAATGTGTACATTTGAAATCTCAACGTCAAACGCGTCTTCTATTAGTCCTTTAAACTTTGTCAGCAGAAGGGAAAAGTGGCATACATAATTGTCCCCATTGCTCAAAAATTGTTATCCGTAATCTGTAGTTTATTAGACATTCGAAAAAACAAAAAATGAAAATAAAATTTGTATCTCAGGCTTCATTGTTAATAGAAACAACCGACTGCAAAATACTAACTGACCCATGGTATATGGGTACGGCTTTCAATGATGCCTGGAAGTTGTTCCCGGCACCTAACTGGAACAATTCAATGCTTGATGAAATACAATACTTGTGGATATCGCATGAACACCCTGACCATTTCCATATTCCCACACTTAAGTCTTTCCCGCAGGACTTTAAAGACAGGGTTATTCTTCTGTTTCAAAAAAATAATACGGACAAAATGCCTAATGCGTTTAAACGTTTAGGTTTCAAAAATGTCAGAACATTCAACAATAGAACTATTTACCCACTTACAGACCAGACAAGCATTTACATATCGCAGATAGGCCAAATGGATTCCTCGCTTGCGGTAATAAATGCGGGAACAACTATTCTGAACCTAAACGATTGTGAAGCAAATAGTGTTGATTGTAAAAACTTCAAAAGTGATCTGGGGAAGATTAGCATGGTGTTTAATCAGTTTTCAATGGCCGGCTACAACGGCTTCTATGACTACGAAAAGCACCTGCCCGAAACAGCGGCCACGATAGTCAATAATATGCTTGAAAACCATCGTGATTTAGGTGTTGATGTAACGGTGCCTTTTGCAAGTAATATTTACTTCTGTACAGAAGACAATAAATACATGAACAATTTCGGCAATACTCCGCGAAAAGTTTATGATCGTTTCATGAAGGAAAACCTGAAAATGATTGTCTTATATGCTGATGACACTGTCGATACAGAAAAACTGCAAACACATTCGAGTGAACAAGCGTTGTCTAAATTTGATGAACTGTACAGTAATGGGCACAAAGAAATTGACACACCTCCAATTATAGAATTAGCAAAAATCAAAGAAGCGGTAAAAGCACGTTCCGAACAACTGCATACAAAATTCCCTAAGTGGTTTATGAAAAAACTGCAGCCGGTAAATATCAAAATCCCTGACCTTGACAAAACTGTAACTCTTTGTCTGGATGATGGAACCGTATCCGAAACGGGTGCCGGGCAAGATTTTGATTTGGTCATTTTTTCTCAACCGCTCTTTTTTTCCTTCAATACACTTTGGGGTGTCCAGACAATGGGAGTAGGCGCAAGATTCCGTATCAAGAACAAACACGAAATCTGGAAATGGTATCGGATAATTACTTCATTGAATAATGCCGAGATGTACTTAAAATTCAAGTACCTGTTTACAAAAGACAATGTTGACTTTCTTAGGTCACGCATGAAGGGAGGAGTTAACCAGCTGATGTATCAACTTAAGAGAATGTCCTCTTAGTCCATTCTGCGAAACACACCACAACTTAATATAAAAAGAGAAATGGAGCGAATCGCTCCATTTCTCTTTTTATTTACCCTCAATTAGTACTTAAGACTACTGCTTCAATACAAAGTGGAATACTTTGCGCTCAGCACCGTTACTTACATTCAGCATGTACATGCCGTTGGCAAGCGCTCCACTCAAAGATATACGCTCGTTTATGCTGCCATTCTGTACACGTAGTACATTGTTGTATACTACCTGACCCAACATGTCCGTTATCTGTACCGATACTGTTTCTTCAGCTACGCTACCAAGATTGCCCGACAGAACAAACGTTCCGCTGTTAGGGTTTGGCACCAGGCGAAGGTCACTTGCACTCCAGCCAGTTTGTGCTACACCTGTTGCAGGTCCTACACTCAACACTACCGAGTTGATGGTTTCTTTACCACAATGTCCTGTACCTACAACTTTACAAGTTACAGAATCACCGTCATTGAACTCACTATATGTAAACGAGGTTCCTGTCTCTCCTGATATCGCTACATTGTTAATATACCACTGATAAGTTGGTGCATCGCCGGCCTTATTTACCATTGTAGTGAATGTTACCTGCTGACCCTCTTCAACTATAGTTCCCGGTGTAGCAATAACTTCTACTTCAGGAATGTACAGACTATCGACACGCAAGTTGATAACATTGCTAGACACATTGTTACCGGTGATACATGCGTAGTTACTGTTCAGACGACATACTACTGTTTCGCCCTTGGTCGGCATGTAGCTGTAGCTTGAACTTGTCGCTGTTGAAACAATGCTTCCGCCTACAACCCATGTGTATGAAGGAGCATCGCCACCATGTGCTATAGTAGTATTGAAGTACGCAATATCTCCCTGACATAGTGAATCACCATTTACTGACGTCACTGTTATTGCTGGTGTCTCGTTGGCAATTACATGCATGCGAATCATCGCCGAAACTTCAGCTACTGACGGACACGCTTCGCTGCTCATATAACGTACAACTACATCGTCACCGTCTGCAGGGGTGTAGGAATAAGTATCAGTTGCTCCTACATCAGTACCATTTACACTCCATGTGTAGGTTGGCGTACTGCCTCCGTCTGCACCGGTTGCCGTATACGTTGTCAGAGTACCATCACATACTTCGTCGCCCATGTCTGAGCTAACACTAACAGATGGTGTTACCAATGCATTTACAACGATTGAAGCATCACCAGCCATCACTGCACTACATCCTGCGCCTGTCATGGCAGATACTGTGTACATACCAGCTGCTGTCTGCATGCCGAAATCTAACGAACCTCCTGTTCCGGTCATTGTCACCACTGCAGCACTACCGTTCAACAAACGATAACTTACTCCCGACTCAGACCCATCAAGACCAACAGAAACGCCTGTACCACCAGCACAGTAGCTACCACCTCCGGTCACGTTCTGTGTCATTGGCAATGCATTCACCATAATAGTACGAGACTTCATACAACCGGTGCCGTTTATTGTATATGTTATTGCAGCACTACCCGGAGCAATACCAGAAACCGTACCCGTTGCATCTATTGTTGCTATCGCATCATCGCTGCTAGTCCAGCTTCCTCCGGCTGTGGTATTGCTTAGGGTCACAATCGAACCTTCACATACTCCGGATGCGCCGGTAATGTTAGCCGGTAGCCCGTTAACAGTAACAACACTTGTTGACAGACATCCCGTTGGTAACACATAAGATATAAGGCTTGTACCTATATCAACACCAGTAACAGCACCGCTTGTTGCTATACGTGCAACCGGCGTGTTGTTGCTTATCCACACGCCCCCGGGGGTAGCATTTGAGAGGAACGTTGTCGTACCCTTACAGGCATATAGTGTTCCGACTATCGGATCAACAGGATCGTGTACCGTTACTTCTTTACTTCGCATACAACCTGTTGGTAAGGTATATGTGATATTGGCAACACCCGGCGTAACGCCCGTTACTACTCCCGTTGTCACATTGATTCCTGCTACCACACTGTTGTCACTTGTCCATGTTCCATCGGGGTATGAGTTACTCAATACTATTGTGTTCTCAGGACATACAGAATTCACACCGGCTAAAAGGCCCGGCAATGGATTTACTGTAACTACCCTGGTACGATAGCAACTGTTACCTATAGTATAGGTGATTGTTGTTGTGCCCGCAGCAATACCTAAAACTTCACCTGAAGTATTTACCATTGCTACATCAGTCGCTGCACTCCAAGTACCTCCACCGATTGTATTTGTCAATGTAGTGGTAAGACCCGCACATACGGTTGCATCCCCACTTATAGCATCCGGCAGGTTATTTACTATCAGCGATTGTGTTGTCTTACAAGTCGTCGGCAATGTATACGTGATGATACTGAAACCGCTTGACAATCCAGTAGCCCTACCTGATGCATTTATCGTAGCTACTGCTACATCGCTACTACTCCACGTACCACCGGCACTCGCACTACCCAACATCGTTGTCGTATTCTCGCATATGGTTGTATTACCAACTATTGGTGCAGGCAGTGGATTTACCAATACCGACATTGATTTCTGACAGCCTGTTGGTAAACTATAAACTATTGTCGCACTTCCCGCGCCATTACCTGTAACAACCCCACTACCATCTACAGATGCTATGCCTGGAGACATCGACATCCAGCTACCACCAGGGGTAACATTTGATAGCGTGATTGACGAACCAACGCACACTTCGGTAGCACCCGTAATATCTGACGGTAACGGATTTACTATCATGGTTGCTACTGAATAACAACCGGTAAGAAGCGTATACGAAATCGATGCTGATCCGGCATTAACGCCAGATACGATACCTGAAGATGCTACCATCGCAGTTGATGCTGCACTTGTGCTCCACGTACCACCCGGGGTAGCATCAGTTAATGTTGTTGAAGAACCAGAACATACATTCAGCACACCAGATATTGGCGCAGGCAATGGATTCACCGTCACCACATTACTACGCATACAACCTGTCGGCAGCGTGTATGTAATTACTGATGTTCCGTTATTCATTCCCATTACATTACCGGCACCATCTACGGTGGCGACAATCGGGTCACTTGAACTCCACGTACCACCCGATGTTGCATCGCTCAGCAACGTGGTGCTGTTCACACATACCTGACGATTACCCATAATGTTTGCAGGTAATGCATTTACTGTGAATGCGGTCATTGAACTACAACCCGTAGACAATGTGTACATAATTGTTGTATTGCCCGGAGTATTTCCGGTTACCGTACCGCCCGTTACGGTCGCTGTTACCACAGAGCCACTGCTCCAAGTACCGCCGGAAGGTGTGCTGCTCAGCATTGTACTCTGACCCATACAAACAGATGTACCTCCCGATGGAATTGTCGGAGTCACATTTACTGCGATAACCTTGCTGCGTTCACAACCTGTTGGCAATGTATATACTATTGTTGTTGTACCTGCATTCTGTCCCGTTACTTCACCAAGCGCATTTACTGTCGCGATAGACGGAGTAGAAGATGTCCACAAGCCACCGGTAGCACTATTTCCTAACGTTATCGTAGAACCCTCACATACGCTGGATGGGCCGCTGATTATTCCAGGCAAAGGATTAACCGTCACCTCTTGTGTTATCATACAACCTGTAACCAAAGTGTAAGTGATTGTCGCCATTCCCTGCGCGTTGCCCGTAACTACGCCACCTGCATCTACAGAGGCTACAGACGCATTGCTGCTGCTCCACATACCACCTGCATCAGGATTACCCAACGTAGTTGTCGAACCCACACATACCGAGAAGATACCGGTAATGGCTCCCGGAAGTGGGTTAACCGTTACTATCTGAGTTTTCAGACAACCGGTACTTAAGGAGTAAGATATCTGTGCCTGACCGGCTCCCGTTCCTGTAACCAGTCCGGAAGGTGTTACATCTGCAATCAGAATATTACCTGAACTCCATGACCCACCCGGAGTGAAATCATATAATGTTGTTGTTGCACCATTACATACTACTGCTGTACCCGATATTGGTTCAGGCAGTGCATTTACGGTTACTGTTGTTGATTGGCTACAACCGGTAGAAAGCGTATAATTCACTGTAACAACACCGGCATCCATACCTGTCGCAACTCCAGAACCACCGTCAATAGATAGCTTCGTTGGCGAGCTGCTCGACCAGGTTCCACCCGAAGGGCTGCTGCTCAATGCTATTAGCCCCTCTTCACACACTTCTGTAAGACCGGTAATATTCGAAGGCAAAGCATTTATCGTAAACGGATGCGTCACCTGACAACCCGTAGACAATGTATAAGTAGTAGTGATCACGCCTGCAGCATAACCAGTAACGACTCCCGATGCAGACACAGTTGCAAATGGTATAACTGTACCGCTCCAGGTTCCACCGGAAGTACTGTTTGTTACCATCGCGGTACTACCAACACACACTTCCGTCGCGCCGCCGATTGCTGCAGGTAACGGATTTACCTGTATCGGTTTCGTTACATAACATGTGGTCGGCATGGTGTACGTAATAATAGATATTCCTGCATCGCCACCAGTTACAACACCAGCTGAACTAACTGACGCTGTTGCAGCCGAACTACTGCTCCAGAATCCACCTGAGGTAGCATTAGTAAACGTAACCGAGGAAGCAGAACATACTTCATCTGCGCCAACTATCGCTGACGGTGTAGCATTTACGGTAACTTGTTGCCATACCGTACAACCCGAAGGAAGTGTATAGGTAATCATTGACGTTCCAGCTGCTATTCCGCTCACCGCTCCAAAACTATTAACAGTAGCTACTGATGTCATGGAGCTGCTCCATACACCGCCGATACTACTATGACTCAACGCCGTCGCCTGACCTTCACAAACTGTAGGCGTACCCGTAATAGCTGCAGGCGCAGGAGCTACGGTTGCTACCGAAATGGTCTTACACCCTGTAGACAATGTATAAGTAATTGATGTAGTTCCTGTTGATATACCTGTCATAGCACCTGTACCGGATATGGTTGCTACTGCAGGGTTGCTGCTGCTCCAGGTTCCACCGGCTGACGTACTGCTCAACATATTTGTAGAGCCTACACAAGTATTCAAGTTACCGGAAATAGGATTCGGCAATGGATTTACATTCACCGTTGCTGCACCAGTTGTAGTACAACCGGCACTACTGGTAACTGTAATATTGTAAGTATTAGCACCTGTTCCTGTTGGTGTCACATCCGGATTAGTACAGGTAGTACATGACAAGCCGAATGCACCCGACCACTCATAAGTAGAAGCAGGCAAAGCAGCACTCACCGATATATTATCGAGATACCACCAGAAAGAAGCACCATTATAATTCCAACGCAATCTTACATCTGATTGACCAATAGCTCCGGCTGGCAAAGCCAAACTAAACTCAGGCGAACCTGCACTCCATGCCCCCGAGCCTATAACGTCTCCAACCTGACTCGCAAGAGTAGTCCAAGGCCCCCCTCCCACTGAATACTCTATAGCAATTACTGACTCAGACCCGTCAGATAGCAAATGTTGATTAAATGAAAGCACAGCAGATCCGTAACCGACAGTAGAAAAAGAGGGTGAAGTTAGAATTGACCCAGTCAAACTGAAGAATGGCGCACACTGTGCCATTTGGCTACCGTCACCGGCTATTCCGGCCGTGGAGCTACCAGTATTCACTATTTGCCAGAAGTTGGCCGGACCTCCTGTTGTATTGTCAACAGTCCAACCCGATAAACCACCTTCGAAGTTTTGACTCAAGATAGCAAATGTAGGATTAGGGGAACTTGCCGATAAAGGAGTGGTTTCTCCAAAGCAAATTGTTGTTGGCGCAGATGGCGTAACTGTCAATGCCGGAAGTGGATTAACACTAGCTTCAGCTACCCTTACACAGGTTGCCGCTGAAGTTGCGTAAGAAATATTTGTCAAACCGGCAGAAATACCCGACAATGCACCGGTTACAGGATCGATTGTTGCAATACCGACTGAACCAGAAGTCCATGTACCACCAACATCTGAACTGCTCAATGTAGTACCTGACCCTTCACAAACACTCAAAGTACCCATTATAGGAGCAGGAATTGTATTCACAGTCAACAATTTCGTTTTAGTACAGCCTGACGATGTTACGGTATAAGATATATTAGTTGTACCTGCACTCAATGCAGTCACAACTCCCGTGGAAGCATCTATCGACGCTACAGATCCCGCTGAAGAACTCCAAGTTCCCGGAGACACCGTATTGGTCATTACAGTTGTTTCGTCAGGGCAAATCGAACTAACCCCTGAAATAGCAGACGCATTCTGACCAACTTCTACTCTCGCAGTATTGGTAGTACCTGATGTACATGGGTTAGTTACCTCACAATAATAGTAAGTAGTTCCTGCAACTGAAGTCGAAGGGCTGTACGTTGCGTCAGTTGCACCGCTAATTGCCGACCCTCCGGTTGTTGAATTGGTAGTACCGTTGTTGAACCACTGGTAGGTATTAGTACCTGTTGTACCAACCGTCAATGATACCGGATCTCCGGAACAAACAGTAGTATTTGCTGCCGGCTGGGTTGTGATACCTCCGGTACCTCCCACCAATGAAAGTGTCGCAACAAAACCTGCATAAGTAATACTCACGTCAGAACGGAAATAAAATGTCAACGAACCATCAGTAGCAGTTGACGTAACAGTCGGAGGCGTACTGTTATATTGCCCTACCAAAGGTGCCGAAGTACTGTTACCATTATAAATCCTCAAGTAGTCACAGCACGTTTCAACAGTAAAAGATGAAAAAGAAACTGAAACTTTCGCCCCCGGAATACTGGGGTATATCGTATAAGTACCAGTTAGATTACAGCAAAGGTAGTTTCCGCTGGGTCCGCCACTGTCATAAAAACTTCCACCACATGTAGTTGCAGACGAAGTTCCTGAACTTGGCATCGTGTACGTTTGTGCTCTACTAACAATACTTACCAATAAAAGCGATAAAAACAGATAAATTTTCTTCATGGTATTACATTTTCTAAAAAAAAATTCTACTCGTATTAAAATATTTTCAGCTGTTCATGATTTGTCCAATTTCCATATCTCTCTTTCCATTAGTCAGGAAATTACCGGTCAACCAAATTTTCAATTACTTGTCATAACCTTTTACAATACTGTTACTATGTCTTATGCCAAAATATTTGGAAAATCTTCTGATGTAAATTGAATATGGTCTTTCCTGATACCAGAAATCAACAACAAAACAAATTTATGGTTGATTTCATTTTACTTAGCGTAACAATTTCTGTGATTTACGCTAGTGACTTTTATCGATTTCTATCCGGAACTAATTGTAATATCAGAAGATAAAAAATCGTATTCAGGCGCGGTTGGATATCGTCCTGACTCATTGCAACGGGATAGGCCCGGATTCATATAGGTGTATAGCAATTTCATAAATTCAAATTAAAAATCCTAATAGTGAGATTCAATCTTGAAGCAATTCCGTAATATACTTTCAGCGAAATTAATCAATATATAGACAACTTAAAAGAAAAATATTTCTTTATTAATCGATAGTTAATCAAATCTTATAATTTGAACATACATGAATCACCAAATTATAAAAGGTTGGAAACCAGCATCCATAACAACTTTTTGACTATTTAATTTATTATTGTATGTTATTTTTAGGATACACAGATGCTTATATTTGAGTGGATTTACGTTATGGACAATCTCCAACGACATTTCGTAAGAGTTGGCAAAAAAATACATTACAGACTAATATACAGGAGTATTGCTAACCAAAACAGGGTGCGATAATTCGCACCCTGTTTGTCTTAAAATGTAAATTAAAAAAACTATTACTGCTTCAGTACGAAGTGGAATACTTTGCGCTCAGCGCCGTTACTTACATTAAGCATGTACATGCCGTTAGCAAGCGCTCCACTCAACGATATACGCTCATTTACGCTACCATTCTGTACACGTAGTACGTTGTTGTATACTACCTGACCCAGCACGTCTGTTATCTGTACCGATACAGTCTCTTCAGCTGCGCTGCCAAGATTGCCCGACAGAACAAACGTTCCGCTGTTTGGGTTTGGCATCAGGCGAAGATCACTTGCACTCCAGCCAGTCTGTGCAATTCCTGTTGCAGGACCTACACTCAATACTACCGAGTTGATAGTCTCTTTACCACAATGTCCGGTACCTACAACTTTACACGTTACAGAATCACCATCGTTAAACTCACTGTACACAAATGTAGTTCCTGTTTCACCCGGAATCGCTACATTGTTGATGAACCATTGATAAGTTGGCGCATCGCCGGCCTTGCTTACAACAGTCGTAAACTCTACCTGCTGACCTTCTTCTACTATAGTACCCGGATGAGCAATAACCTCTACTTCAGGAATGTACAGACTATCGACACGCAAGTTGATAACATTGCTCGAAACATTGTTACCAGTGATACATGCATAGTTGCTGTTCAGACGACATACTACTGTTTCGCCTTTTGTAGGCATGTAGCTGTAGCTGGAACCTGTTGCTGTTGAAACAATACTTCCTCCTACTATCCATGTGTATGAAGGAGCATCGCCACCATGTGCTATCGTCGTGTTGACGTACGCCATATCTCCCTGACATAGTGAATCGCCATTTACTGACATCACTGTTATTGATGGTGTCTCGTTGGCAATTACATGCATGCGAATCATCGCCGAAACTTCAGATACAGAAGGACATGCTTCGCTGCTCATAAAACGCACAACTACATCGTCACCGTCTGCAGGTGTGTACGAGTAAGTATCTGTAGCTCCTACATCAGTACCGTTTACGCTCCATGTGTAAGTAGGCGTACTGCCACCGTCAACTCCTGTCGCCGTATACGTTGTCAGGGTACCATCACATACCTCGTCGCCCATGTCTGAGCTAACAGTTACTGATGGCGTCACTAATGCATTTACCACCACTATTGCATCGCCGGACATCATTGCTGTGCAGCCGGCACCCGTCATTGCAGCAACAGTATAAATACCTCCAGCCGTCTGCATACCGAAATCTAACGAACTTCCTGTACCAGCCATCATCACTACCGAAGCACTGCCGTTCATCAAACGATAGCTTACTCCCGATTCAGTTCCATCAAGACCAACAGAAACACCCATACCACCTGCACAATAACTTCCACCACCAGTCACATTCTGTGTCATCGGCAATGCATTCACCATCATTGTTCGTGACTTCATACAACCTGTTGCATTTACTGTGTACGTTATAGTAACGCTTCCGGCAGCAACTCCTGACACCACGCCCGTTGCATCTATTGTTGCTATCGCATCATCGCTGCTTGTCCAGCTTCCTCCGGTTGTTGCATCGCTTAGCGTTGCAACAGAACCCTCACATACTCCGGATGCTCCGGTAATGTTGGCAGGAAGTCCGTTTACAGACACGACAGTTGTTGAAACACATCCTGTCGGCATCGCATATGATATACGACTTGTACCTATTTCAACACCCATCACAGCACCACTTGCATCAATAGTTGCAACTGATGTATTGTTGCTTATCCATACGCCTCCGGTTGTCACATTTGACAATGTCGTCGTCATTCCTTTACAAGCCTGCAGAGTTCCTGTTATCGGCTCTACCGGCGCATGTACCGTAACTGCTTTGCTGCGCATACAACCTGTTGGTAAGGTATATGTGATATTGGCAACACCCGGCGTAACGCCCGTTACTACTCCCGTTGTTGCATTGATACCTGCTACAACACTATTGTCGCTGGTCCATGTTCCATCAGGATAAGAGTTACTCAATACTGTTGTATTTTCAGGACATACGGAATTTACGCCCGCTATAAGACCCGGCAATGAATTTACCGTTACTACTCTGGTACGATAACAACTGTTCCCTATTGAATAAGTAACTGTCGTTGTACCTGCGGCGATGCCTAAAACCTCGCCTGATACATTTACCATCGCTACATCAGTAGCAGTACTCCATGTACCGCCGCCGATTGTATTTGTCAATGTAGTAGTTAGACCCGCACATACGGTTGCATCGCCGCCGATAACATCCGGCAAGCTATTTACAATCAGTGATTGAGTGGTCTTACATGTCGTTGGCAACGTATAAGTGATAATACTGAAACCGCTTGACAACCCTGTCGCACGACCTGATGCATTTATCGTAGCTACTGCTACATCGCTGCTGCTCCACGTACCGCCGGCACTTGCGCTTCCCAACATCGTTGTGGTATTCTCGCATATGGTTGTATTGCCTACTATAGTTGCAGGCAGTGGATTTACCAATACCGACATTGATTTCTGACAGCCTGTTGGTAAACTATAAACTATTGTCGCACTTCCTGCGCCGTTACCTGTTACTACCCCACTACCATCTACAGATGCTATGCCCGGAGACATTGACATCCAGCTACCACCAGGGGTAACATTTGATAGCGTGATTGATGAACCAACGCACACTTCGGTGGCACCCGTAATATCTGATGGTAACGGATTTACTATCATGGTTGCTACTGAGTAACAACTTGTTGGTAGTGTATACGATATTGTAGCTGAACCTGCGTTAACTCCGGATACAGTACCGGAAGATGCTACCATTGCAGTTGATGCTGCACTCGTGCTCCATGTACCGCCC
>JAUHYD010000009.1 GCA_030426665.1 Bacteroidia bacterium
ACTTTCCTGCTTCTTGATAATGCCCACAATCTGGACTTCGCTAAATCTTGACTTTTTCATCGTTTGTTGTTTAAATTTAAGAATATTCTCTAATTATGAACAATCGAACTTTGGGGAAGCCTACATAGAAGCCAAAGAATAATGTGGATATGTCTCCCTGAGATTCATCTGTTTGGCTTGATTTTTGATGCGTTTATCACCATAACCCAAACCCTGCCAATATGCCAATGATCAATATAGAACTACGCCCGAAAGGCTCACTTTTTAGTAACGCATTGCAATGCAAAATTGCCCATTCGGGGTAAAAAGTGGGCAATTTTTGCGCAATTTTGTTTTGTAACTAATTGATTGTCAATACTTTATGAGATTATTACAATGCACTTGGCAATTGCGCAATTTTGTATTTTCGGTGTGTGTGTCTGTACCTCGTGCAGGTTGCCCATGATTGCAGTAATAGGGAACGGGTAAAGAAAATATTAGTCCGCTAAGAAAAAACACTACTAACCACCCAGACACAAAATAGGGGCATCCTTTTTGTCCTTTAATCATGCAAATCATGGTTCAGAGAGAAGGGTGCAAGTGGGGTGTGCAAAGCAGCATTATCTGTGTATAAGAAAATATGTCATCCTTCATGGGGTAGAGGTGGTTTTTTGCACATCCTAGTTCAGACAACCACAGCCCATTGGCAGCAGTGTCGATACTACACCGCACTTTTACACTATAATCAAATTAATCAATGATATTTCCTTAAATTTATAACTTATCTTGTCTTGCGTGAAAATGAAAATATTTTATTTATTCCTGTTGTTTTTTATGCCCTTGGTGGTCATTGCTCAGCTGGAAACGCCTATGATTTCATTGGAGACAATTGGTGGTGATGTTTCAGATCAAGTGTCGTCATTTGTTGCAAAAACAAGTGATGGTGGGTTTATAGTTGGGTTAGGGTCTAACTCTACTTCTGGACCGATTACTGATGATTTTTGTAGTCCAACATTTGTTAATAGAGCAATATTTATCAAATTAAATGCAGGTGCTACAGTAAAAGAGTGGAGTAGGTGTTACCAAAGCAGTTGGAGTGATACGGGATATAGTTATATGCTTCAGGCTTTGGATGGTGGTTATGTCATTGGAGGAATGGTTAATAGTGGTAATTATTGGGTCATACGTAAGGAAGATGCGTCAGGAAATATTTTATGGATAAAGTTGTATGGAGGAACCGGTTCTCAAATGTTATACAGTATGATGGCTACCGATGATGGTGGTTATATTCTTTTTGGCTCGGCTTATTCCGGTAGTGGGGATATGGGTTTTCATTATGGGAGTGCGTTTAAGCGTGACTTTTGGGTGTTGAAGGTTGACGCTGACGGTGAGAAGGTATGGAGCAAGATATACGGAGGTACCGGAGATGATATTGGTGCTTCTGTTGTGCCTGCGCCAGACGGAGGTTGTTACATTGTCGGGTCTACCCAATCCGCTGATTATGACTGTGCCGACAATCATGGTTTTGGGGATGTATTTGTAGCCCGTTTGGATACGGCCGGAGAAATTATATGGCATAAATGTATCGGTGGGAGTGCTCCGGATCACGCAAGTGGCGGCGCTATTAGTAATGGTAGCGGAGGTGTTTTAATCGCTGGCGGAGCTGCGTCTGAGGATGGCGACGTAAGCCAAAAAGTTAATAGTATCGGGAGTAATATATGGTTGATTAACATGGATAGCGATGGTGATATATTGTGGGATAAATGCTATGGAGGAGCAGGGCAAGAGTACGCCAATTCTGTTTGTTGGGGTACAGATGGAACTATATGGGTAATGGGAAGCTCACAAACTGCAGCTGGTCAGGTTAAGTACGGATACGGTGACAAGGATGCTTGGATTGTACACGCAGATAGTGATGGGAACTTCTTAAATGCTAAAGTATTGGGCAGCGGCAAGAAAGATGTTGGGGCGATGATATACCCTCTTAGTGATGGTTCTGTTCTAGGCGGTGGATATTTTACAAATAAGAGTGGCCTGTTTTCTCCTTACCCGTTTTACGGAGGTGGTTCAGATGCCTTTCTTGTAAAGTTTGCCAATTGGGCAAATGAAATATATACAGTTACACCTAATACCTCTATCTCAATATCCCCCAACCCGGCAACGGACGTTATTCAAATACAGCGTCATTTCGGCGGTACGGCTAAGATATCTGTTGTCGACATAATGGGAAGAACGGTATATAGGGAGAAAAGTAATAGTCGCAATATACAGATACCCATAAGCGACTGGCATAGCGGTATGTACTATGTGCAGGTAGCAGATGAGTTCGGTAATAGGGTAGGAGTGCAGAAAGTAGTGGTCCGATAAGTATAGACTACTATCAATTGCCCTGATACAAAATCGTGCATCCTTGTCCTTTAATCACACGAATTATAGTTCCAACAAAAAGGTGCAATCGGGGTGCGATTGTGCATGCTGGTTGCGCGACCGGTACTGATTACTCGTTATGCGTAGTACACAAACCTGTTTGGCGTACGTCTCCGGACTACGTCACAGCGGAGGTCAGTCTCCCGACTGACATAAATTTCAATTGCCAACAATATTCTGCTTGCTGTAGAAGCCAAAGAAAAATGTGGATATGTCTTCCTGAGATTCATCTGTTTGGCTTGATTTTTGATGCATTTATTACTGTAACCCAAACCCTGCCAATATGCCAATGCTCAATATAGAACTATGCCCGAAAGGCTCACTTTTTAGTAACGCTTTGCAGTGCAAAATTGCACGTTCGGGGGTAAAAACTGAGCAATTTTTGCGCAATTATATTTTGTAACTAATTGATTTTCAATATTTTATGAGATTATTAAAATGCACTTGGCAATTGCGCAATTTTGTATTTTCGGTGTGTGGGTCTGTACTTCGTGCAGGTTGCCCATGATTGTGGTAATAGGGAAGGGGTACAGAATATATTAGTCCGCTAAGAAAAACCACAACTACCACCCGGTCACAAAATAGGGGCATCCTTTATGTCCTTTAATCATGCAAATCATGGTTCAGACAATAGCGTGCAATCCGGTGCGAAGCAACAAGATATGTGTATTAGGAAATAGGTCATCCGCCCGTGGCGGAGATAGGGGTAGTTATTGTGCATCAAGGTTCATACAACTACCCCCATTCGGGGTAAAAAGTGGGCAATTTTTGCGCAATTTTATTTTGTAACTAATTGATTGTCAATTATATAATGCAATTATAAAATACTATAAGCAAGTGCGCAATTCTGTATTTTTAGATTGCATGCATATACTTCATTCAGCTTTCCGAAGAGATGGGAGAAAGGGGTAGTCTATTATCATCGTGTGCATTGGCTATATTTGGTGCCGGACTGCTGTTCGAACTTGAGCACTTACAATTAATCACAAATGGAATTAAGGATATTACAACCCAATGAAGATAGAACAGCCGCTATTTTTAGCGGCGAAGATTGCCGGCAGTTGCTGGATATTTATGAAGATTACTATCCGAAAGTTGGTTTTTACCCACCTTGGGTTGGCTACTTGGTCATGCGAGACGGCGTAGTAGTTGGTACTTGTGGTTTCACCGGAAAACCATCAGGTGGGGCGGTTGAGTTAGCCTATTGGACGTTTAGTGAATATGAGGGGCAGGGAGTGGCATCCTACGCTTGTAGGGCATTAATAGAAATTGCAAAGAGCACGGATCCACCGGTCAAGGTCACGGCAAAGACAGCTCCGGAACACAATGTCTCAACCAAAATATTAGAGAAAAACGGATTCTTATTTTCGAAAGTTGTTACTGATGAAGAGATAGGGGATGCCTGGTTATGGACATTGTGAGTTGCATGACCGACAACAATAATTCAACTACTTAAGGGTAGTTAAATAATTTCTTGTTTTTGTTTAATTAAATACTGTATCTAACTGTAAACCAACTCTTTTGCGTTTTCTATAGCAGTGTCGGATGGTTTTTCGCCGCCTATCATTTGGGCTATAGCTATCACGCGTTCATCCTTTGACATGGTCTTTACTTTTGTAGCCAGCTTGCCGGACTTGTCGGCTTCTTTATATACATAAAAGTGCATGTTTCCACGAGCCGCCACCTGTGGTTGATGGGTAATACAAATCAACTGGTGATAAGCAGCCAACTGTTTAAGCAATAGTCCTACTTGTTTAGCAGCTTCACCGGAGATACCTGCATCTACCTCGTCAAATATAAGCGTAGGAAGGTGCAGCGCCTGTGCCACCACAGATTTGATACACAGCATTATCCGGCTCATTTCACCACCGGATGCCGCTTTGTGCAGCAACTGAAACTGTCCGCTTTTGTTGGCATCCAGCAGAAACTGAATGTTATCCTGACCATGCAGGCCGGGCGTGGTTTTCGTTATTGTTACATCAAAACGGGCATTGGGCATACCTACCAACCCCAGCAAATGGTTGATCTGCTTTATGAAGCCCGGAAGTGCATCAATACGAAGTGCAGATAGTTTATTTGCCTCCGTTACGAGCGTCTTGTTGATGCTTTCCACTTCGGCTTGCAGACTTTCTATTTCCTGGTCCAGGTTGGTCGTGGTTTGCAGTTCGTCCTCAAGTTTGGCCTGGAGTTCTTTTAGTTCGCCGGTGGAGTTGACACCATGCTTCTTGAACAGTTTATAGCCCTCGTCAAGCTTTTGTTGCAATTGCTCCATCAATGCGGGGTCTATCGACACCTTGCCTTGCTCGCTCTCGAGTTCGTCGGCAATGTCCTTAAGTTCCAGCCAGGCAGACTGAATACGGTCATGAAGGGTGCTTACACCCGGCATTACATCAGCTATCCCCTGAAGGTTTTGAACCGTTTTTTTTAATTCGTTCAAAATGGGGGCTTCCCCTTCAGAAAGAGCATATATGCCACCCTGAAGTACATTTATTATTCTTTCGGCATTAGAGATTTGTTTGAGTTGTGTTTCTGTATCTTCTATCTCATTATCTTTAAGATCCAGGGCCGTCAACTCATCCAGCAGGAATTTTTTGTACTCAGCTTCCTGTCGGTATTTAGTTTGAAGAGCTTGCTTCTCGGTTAGCTGTTTTTGAATACTCCGATAAGTACTGTAAGTCTTTTGGTACTTTTCATAGACAGCAACAGCATCAGCTACGGCATTCAGCGTATTTATATGGAAACTATCTTCCTCTAATGCCAGGTGCCCGAATTGCTGCTGCAGATCTACCAGCAGAGAAGTAAGTTTATTGAGTAATTGCAGGTTCACGGGTGTGTCATTCACAAATGCTCGCGACTTACCCGATACGGCGATTTCTCTCCTGATAATGCATTGGTCGTCATAGTCTATATCCGCTTCTTCGATGATGTGTCGAAAAGCCTTGTTATCAGCAACATTAAAAAAGCCCTCAATCACGGACTTTTCATTTTTGTTGATAAGTACAGAAGTGTCGGCACGTTCGCCTAATATCAGCGACAAAGCACCAAGGATAATGCTCTTGCCCGCGCCCGTTTCTCCCGTCACTATGTTCAACCCATTATCCGGCTCAATAGTGAGGTTATCGATGATAGCGTAGTTTCTGATGACTAACTTCTGCAACATAACCCCAAAATTAGTGAGAACAGTGGATAACGAACACTATTTTTGCGGAATGAAGTGTTTTTTAAGAAAGAAAATTGGTGACAGAGTAATAAACGGCCATCCCTGGATATTTGCCAATGAATTGGGCGACAGCGAAGGCACTGCAGAACCCGGCGATATTGTAGAGCTCTATTCCTATAACGGAACCTTTGTTGGGAAAGGATACATCAATCCGGCATCACAAATCAGAATCAGACTCCTGACCAGAGATAAGAAGGAAGAAATTAATGATGATTTTTTTCTGAAGCGTATTCAGGAAGCATGGGAATACCGCAAGCAGATAGGGTATGTAGAGAATTGTCGGTTGATATTTGGTGAGGCAGACTTATTGCCGGCACTGATAATTGATAAGTTCAATGACTACCTCGTTATTCAGACACTTGCCCTTGGAATAGACAAGTGGAAGCCGGCCATTGTTGCTGCACTTCAAAAGGTATTTTCGCCAAAGGGTATTTATGAAAGGAATGATGTACCGGTGCGCTCGCTTGAAGGGATGGAGCAGATAAAAGGATTTTTGTCAGAACCATTTGATACCAACATAATTCTTAATGAAAACGGACTGAAGTTTCATGTAGATATTGCAAACGGACAAAAGACAGGGTACTTCTTAGACCAGCAGGATAACCGTAGGGCGATACAGCATATTGTGAAGGGGGCTGACGTATTGGAAGCGTTTTGTTATACAGGAACGTTTTCGCTGCACGCAGCACACTATGGAGCTAAGAGTGTTTTGGGGTTGGATATATCGGAGAGTGCTGTTGCTATTGCTCGCAGGAATGCTGAGTTAAACAACTATGATAGTGTATGTAAGTTTGATGCTGCAAATGCGTTTGATGCGTTGAAACAATGGGCGAAAGAGGGTAGGCGATACGATACCGTTATTTTGGACCCGCCCGCATTCACTAAGAGCCGGGAGAACATACAAAAGGCAATTACCGGATACAAAGAAATCAACCTCCGAGGTATGAAGCTGGTAAAGCCGGGCGGTTTTTTAGTGACAGCATCTTGTACCAACCTTGTTCCTCCGGAGTTGTTTCTGCAAATTATAGGCATGGCTGCAAAGGATGCCCGTCGTACGCTACGTCAAGTTACCTGGCAGACACAAGCATCCGATCACCCGATAATGTGGAATATCCCGACCACTCAGTACCTGAAGTTTCTGATTGTGCAGGTGATGTAAACAGCAAAGGTTGTTTAGTGGTTTCTCAATCTTCCGATGATGGTGTCAAGAGATGCTTTCAGTTTCTCTACGGCACCGTCAACTGCCTGATGATGATTGTTTGCGTGTGCGGTAACAGCAACTGGTTTCATGCCTTCAAGGCGGGCTTCAATAGTGCATTTCTTGTCGTTTGGCCCCTGCTTGGCTCCGTTCTCGTCGGTAAGGTGCACTTCCAGTCTGGAGATTTGTTCTGTGTAGCGATTCATCTTTTTCGCTATCACCTCGCTTAATGCTGTTTGCATTGCTTCAGAGCCCTCTATGTTATGATCGGTGTTGAATTGGATATTCATGTTATGCGTGTTTAATGCAGTAATTGTAATTGTTCAATGTTAAGTATTCTTTCGCAAACAACACATGTGCTTCGTCACTATTTAGGTGTGATTTAACAAATGCACAATAGAAATTACTGCCTTGTGGTACTGTTGCCCCTACTTGGCCTATTGTGTCTTTTTATCGTTGGTTTGCTTTTTCTCTGCAATTGCTATTGGGTTACCAAACAGGTAAAAGAAACGCAACTTCCAATTTGAGGCAGATTTGATGTCTTTGAAAATATCGGCAAACTCATGAAAATTTATATGAACAGGGTTTGACTTTCGCTCAATATTCGTTGTGACGCCGTATTTCACTTGTTCCTGTTCAGCCTGGTACGTCCCGAAAAGCCGATCCCAGATGATAAAGGTGGCGGCGTAATTTTTGTTGATATACTTTCCCTGTGTGCCATGGTGTACACGGTGATTAGACGGCGTGGCGAAAATATACTCTATTATCGGATGCATGCGTCTGATATATTCTGTATGTACCCAAAACTGAAACAACACAGCAATCTGATTGACAACAAAAAATATCACCGGGTGGAAACCGAATAATGCGACCGGAAGAAAAAATACGAGCTTCAGGTGTTGCACCCAGCTAAGCCTAAATGACACTGTAAGGTTGTACTGCTCGCCGCTGTGGTGTACCACGTGTGTTGCCCACCAAAAGCGTTGTTGGTGAGATATTCTGTGCGCCCAATAACTGAAGAAATCAAACACTATGTAGCATGGGAGGAATTGCCACCAGCTGAAATGCATCCGCCACGGGACGAGGTTGTACACAACAATAACAATATATAGCAATGCAAATTTTAGTAGGAACGCTATGCCTACGTTTCCTAACCCGACCAAAATAGACCCGATAGTTTCTTTCTTTTCGTATAATTTCCGCTTTTGCCTTCGGGAGATAATCCACTCCAGCAATACAAAAAAGAACATAATAGGTGCTGCCCAGACTATAATTTCCGGTGCCTTGCTACTTACTTCTTCTATTTGTTCATAACCAATTTTGGGTGCGCCAAATATTTGTAAAAATCCTGTTCTGTCGATCATAAATTTTCCTGAAAAAATGTCTGACGGATAGCAGACTATGTGCAATGAATTGCCGAAATAGAACGTTTGCACATCTAATTAATGTACAAAGGTCATCATTTTATGGCAACAATCTGTTACATCTGTCACAAAAAGAATATTCAGAAGTACATTTATTATTTAGGAAGGTGTTTTGCATTCAATATATTGGTACAATATATTGATGATTGCGCGAATGAATAATAGAAAAAACGCCCCCGTTTCAGGAGGCGTTTCATAGTGAAAGGAAAAATATGTTGTGTTATTATTAGTTGTAGTTTACAGTTACCGGAACACCAGTTGCGTTGGTATAAGTTCCTGAAGCCTGACCAGCTGATACGTTTAGTGTAGCACCCACGTTCAAAGTTTGCGTACCTGAACCGCTCAATGTACCTGTAGTAGCCGGAACACTTGTGAAGTTATCAACAGTCATTGTGTGAGATGCACCATCAGTGATAGTAGTAGATGATGGCAAAGTGATTGCGTAAGTATAGCTCGCCTGTCCTGTTACATCGAAGCTGGCAGCAGAAACAGTTCCTGTAGTTGCTGGTAGGGTTACACCACCTGCGCCGCCTGTGGTACGAGTACCAGCAGGAGCCAGAACCGCAGTACCAGCTATTGTAGCAGAAACGGCTACATTACCGAAGTTCATATCTACAGTCTTAGCGATAGAGATAGGAGTGATGATGTTGGCAGAGGCAGAAGCGGTAGCAGTAGCCTGAGCGAAAGAGCTGTTAGAAAGTCCGATAACAGCGATAGAAGCGATTGCGATTGATTTGAAGATGTTTTTCATTTTTTTAGATTTTAAGTTTGTTTATGATTGTTTGTTTGATACGTATAATACCAACGACGTGCCAATATTGTAACTAATTGAAAATCAATTAATTAAATTTTGGCACGCTAAAATTTATTCCATATCGCGGATGGTATTTCCAAAAAGCGGAAGAAATTTCGTTTGTTTGCCTCAATCGTTGGAAATAGATGCGCTTAGTTTTTGTTGATGGTTATAATAGAATAGATTGTCTGTGCTGACGATAGATTCAAATCAACCATTAGAAGACTTTATATGTGCACCGTTCGGTGCATGTCGGTACTTTATTGATTAGGTGGTTCGACGTTATGTAAATCCTTGTTATAGAAAAATCACTGAGTTTCCGGGAAGGTTAGTTTCAAAGGGAAAATGATTAATGGGTTGGTATTATTGCCGTGGACCAACTGCGACTATTGCGAAATCTGTATAGTGTGCATCGTCTGATGCCTGCAAGTACAGTTTCAAATGACATGACTTAACATCAAAAAAGCCCTGACAGTAAAAACTATCAAGGCTTTTCATTTTCTAAGTGTGATCCGGATTGGATTCGAACCAATGACCCTCAGCTTAGAAGGCTGATGCTCTATCCAGCTGAGCTACCGGACCATTTTCTTTTTATGTACTCTTTTCCTGTACCTGACTTCAAATATAGTTCTCTTTCTCTTGCTTCCAATCTCGTTGGAAATTCTTCGAAGAAGAAAAGTGTCCAGGGACGATAAGCTTTTGTAGAACGGGTAACGCCTTTATTGTGTTGATGCAATCGCTTAACAACATTTGAAGACATTCCGACGTAAAATCTGCCGTCTACATTACTTCTTAGTACGTATGTAAAGAACATTTTTATACTATTTTCTCGACCCTCAGCTTAGAAGGCTGATGCTCCCTGCCTGCCGGCAGGCAGGTATCCAGCTGAGCTACCGGACCGAAAACTGTTGCATGACACCAACTAATTCAAGCAGCTATCTATGCTAACGGGGTGCAAATTTAATTAAAAATTGGTATAAAGCAGAATAGCAGGCAGAATATTATTCTGTTGGGGCTTCACCATCTTCAAGAATCTTAATATCAATGAGGTCATGCTGATAATTCCAGATTTCGTTGTCCCATATCAGTCCGTCGTATACTCCGCTGGGTACATAAGTATATCGTCGGTTGGGGTCATTCGCTATCGATACCAATTTGTCAAAAACAATCATCTGGCGCTCCTCACTCCAGTTCATAGATACTGATACGCCTTTCTTGTATTCCAGGACAAACCTGTTTACCCGCTTTTGCGGATTATTCCGTGAGGCTATCCCAAATATAGGTGCGCCAAATGTTACGCCGGTTTTCGTAAAGTACATTGGGTCAATAACCTTTTTGTCACTTACCGGGCCACTAGTGTTTCTTCCGAAAAGATTGTAGATTTTTTGTCCTTTTACGGTTGTTGACTTTACCCGATATATCAACGCTCCATACCACTTGCCACCCGATAGTACACTGTCCTCTACACCATTACCGATCTGTTGCGTATAATCATTAAGACCTATCAGCTTGAGTTTTTCCTGAGGCAGCTGCAATGCTGCATAATACCTGTTTGGGATGTTACCAGGGATAATCTCCCAATTAAAAATACGAAAGCTGTTATCGTCGGCATATACGATGTTGATCATTTTTCTGAGTGTATCAAATGGGTATCTGTAAGAGTTTGGAATTTTCAGGGCGTGAACTAACTGTCGCGCGAAACGTTCGCTATATGCAATACGCATATCAGGGATAAATGCACTAAACATTGAGTCTGCAGAAACTATCAAAGAATCCTCCATTTTCCTAAGATTGACCAATTCTCTCGGACTGATACTTTGTGCCGAGGAATTGAAACCAAAGAATAGACATAGTGCAATCAGTGACGTTGTGAGTCGTGTTTGTTTCATTTGGTAACGCATTTTTCGATAACTCAAACCTAAATAATTTTCTGTTAAAGATACATGGAATACCATAAGAAGCACAATGCACAGGATAAACTTGTGCATTGCTACTAAGCACTTTTATGGTCAATTGTACTTTCCGCATTTAATTGACCCATTCAAAATCAAATGGATGATAGCCAGTAACTATGCTCTCCAGCCTGTTCTATCTCCCTCGTCGTTTCCAATTATAAGATTGAGGATCAAAGAGAGTATGAACGCTCCGGCAGTCGCACAGATTATTGTGTTTATTAGTGCGTTGTCCGTAAAAGACAAATAATCTTTAAATAGAATTTTTCCTAACCATCCACCGATAATTCCGATGATAATAGTAAAGATTGTGCCATAGCCTCTTCCGGGGGTGAGCACTTGTGCCAGGAAACCGGCGACCGCTCCGATAAATATAGTTATTAAAAGGCCTTTCCAGTCGTGGAGCTCATTAGCAAATGAGAAAAGAAGTATCAATTGTTGCATAAAAGGAATTTTGATATAAATATAAAAAACTGAGCTAAGTCGTCAAAGCTTCAGCGTTAAATACTGTTGGCAATAACTTATTGATAACGGATTAGCTGCCATAATACCCGAAAACCATAATGTGTTTTGACTTTAAGCATCGAAAAACAAAGTATTTGTGTGATTTTATAGTTTTATGATTTATTTTTGACATCCCGAACCAACACACTTGGGATTTTTTCCGTCTAATGCGGAAACAATCAACAAAACAATATGAATCGATTAAGGCTGATTGCGATACTACTTGTATGTATAGCAAAGACAGGAATTGCGAAAGAGGGATATCATATAAACCTGAAAATACCCGCTGTTAAAGACTCCATGGTTTACCTGGTGCACTACTACGGTAAGCCCCTGCCCACAATATATAAACGTGACTCTGCAAAGTTCAACAGCAAGGGAGTTGCTGTGTTTAATAGTAACGATACTGACCTGATTGGCGGTATATATATGATGCTCCTATCGGATCACCAGACTTACTTTGAGTTCTTGCTTGATAAAGGTGACGATTTGACGATTAATGTTGATCTTGATAAACTTCCTCAGGGGCTGAAGTTCAAGAACTCTCCGGTTAATGAACAGTTTCAGGATTACGTTGGTTTTCTGAAAGGCTATAGTGCCAAACAAAAAGCGCTGAAAGAAGAATATGCGGCTGCCAAGACTGCTGCGGACACATTCGCCGTGCGGAAAAAGGCTGCGGGTACGTCAAAGGAACTAACAAACTATCGCAGAACACAGGCTGCAAACAATCCGGGCTCATTATTGTCGGTAATTTTTAATGCGTTGGAAGTGCCACAGGTGCCTGAGGGGACGCATTACCTTGCCGATGGGAAAACAGAAGATACAACATTTGCTTATACCTACTATAAGACTCATTATTGGGATAAGTTTGCGCTGAATGATGACCGGCTAATTCATACGCCGATATTCAATGCCAAGTTAGAGGAGTACATGAACAAGTTGGTTTTGCCCTGGCCGGACAGTGTAATAAAGGAAGGGAATATGTTGCTGGAAAAGACACGCGGAACGAAGGAGATGTTTAAGTACACATTGTGGTGGCTAACAAAAAATGCAGAGAGCAGCAAAATCATGGGTATGGACGAGGTGTTCGTTTATCTGGTCGAAAACTACTACATGAAAGGGGATGCTTACTGGTTGTCAAGTGACGAGCTGAGCAAGTATATCGACAGGGCGATGAAAATTGCACCGAACGTTATTGGAAATCTTGCCCCGGAAATTCGGTTGAAAGAACTTGGTGGAAAGGAAGAGTTGTCGCTGAACAATCTAAAGGCTAAATATACATTGCTTGTTTTTTATGCACCCACTTGCGGTCATTGTAAAACGGAGATTCCGGCAATTGATTCTGTTTACAAATCTACTCTAAAGAAAAAAGGGGTTAAAGTGTATGCTGTTAGCACAGAGGCGGATGAAGCAGCCGCAAAAGACTTTGTGAAAAAATACAAGTTGGGAGACTGGACAACAGTTTGGGATCCTGAACACGTAGGGGATTGGCGGTCAAAGTTTGATGTGTATAGTACTCCGACGATATATTTATTGGACGAGAAGAAGATTATCAGAGGAAAGCGACTCGATCATAGTAATATTGCAGACCTTTTGAAAATGCTTGAAGAGAAGAACTCAAAAAGTAAAAAATAAAATAAACAGTTAACAATGCGAAAACTAATCTTATCATGTTTTGTTGCCGGAGTCATGTCTACTTCATGTTTAGCACAGACACTATTTACTTATGGGAATCAATCTGTCTCAAAAGATGAATTCCTAAGGGTATATAAGAAGAATAGTATCAATAAGAAGCCCGATATGTCGGAAAAGGAGCTAAGAGGTTATCTTGACCTATATACGCTCTTCAGAATGAAAGTTGCAGAGGCAAACAAACAACAATTAGATACGGTCGCTTCTATTGACCGGGAGTTGAGCAATTATCGGAAGCAATTAGCTAAGAACTATCTTACAGATGAAAAGATTACAAATCAGCTGATAAGGGAAGCATATGACCGCCTAAAAGAAAATGTGAAGGTGGCACATATCCTCATCAGTTGTCCTCCGGCTAGTGATACTGTAGCGCCAAGAAAAACAATTGATAGTATTTACAATGTTGTCAAAAGCGGGAAAGCAACTTTTGAGTCGATGGCAATGGCATTTTCCGCTGATAAAGGTTCCGCCGTCAATGGTGGAGATATAGGCTATATCACATCGTTGGTTTCAATTTACCCGTTTGAAAATGCTGCCTATAACACCCGTGTGGGAAAGGTATCTGAACCCTTCAAGACTCAGTTTGGGTATCATATACTGAAAGTGTTGGACAGAAGGGACGATATGGGAAAAGTGGAAGTAGCACAGATATTGATTCGAATTTCTAAGTCTGAAGGAGAAGCAGGAGAGAAGGTAGCTGAAAAAAGAGCCGACAGTGTGCTTAAAATGTTGAAGAAAGGCGCTTCCTTTTCGGATATGGTAGCGAAGTATTCTGACGATAAGTTTTCTGTAAAAGACGATGGTGTACTGAAACCTTTCAGGACAGGTAAGATGGTTCCTGCCTTTGAGGAGGCTGCTTTTGCACTTAAGAAACCGGGAGAGATTTCAAAACCTATTAAAACAGAATATGGTTTGCATATCATTAAGTTGATTAAGAAATACCCGATTGAGCCGTTTGATTCTTTGTATAGTGAACTGAAGCACAAAGTAGAAAATGACTCCAGAGCACAAATCGCTAAGGATATTTTCTATGAAAAAGTAAAAAGTGACAATGGTTTTAAAGAGCATAGGGACAACTATCTGGCCGTTTACAATAAGCTGATTGCTATACCTGATACGGGAGTTAACGCCAATTCAATAATGGTAGATGATTTCCGAAACATGAATAATACGCTTTTTGAATTGTCAGGCAAGAAGTACACACAAAGCGATTTTGTTGCCTTTTTGTTTTCGCTGACTCGTGGCAAATTGAATGGTCCTAAAAATGCAGTTGTCAGGGATGCATATGACTTATATGTAAATAAAGTAGTAACGGACTTTAAGGAGCATAGGCTAGTAGAGGAAAACCCTGAATTCAAAACACTTATGGACGAGTATCGTGATGGTATCATGTTGTTTGAGCTGATGGATAGAAACGTATGGAGTAAAGCAGCTAAAGACAGCGTCGGTCTGGAAAAATTCTTTAACGCACATAAGGATAAATATATGTGGGAGGCTGGTTTTGACGGTGCAGTCTATAAGTTTAAGAGTAAGGCTGCGTATGATACGGGTATGATAATGATCAGGCAGGACAAATTCACAGAAGAAGAAATAGCAAAGGCAGTGAATAGTCAAGGTCGCCAGGGTGCTGTTACTGTGCAACGCGGCAGGTACGAGTTTTCAAAGTTTCATGACGCGACGAAAAAAGAACTATCTGCAGATAAGATTAAAGTTATTCAGGCGGATGCAGAAAATTATACTGTTATAGTTGCAAAGGAAGTATTTGCCGGACCGGAACATAAAACGCTCGAAGAGGCTAAGGGTTATGTAGTTGCTGAATATCAGGACTACCTTGAAAAGGAATGGAACAAGAAAATGCGTAGCACTTATCCTGTGAAAGTCAATGAGAAAGTATTTATGAGTATGGTAAAATAAGAGTACCTATTCCAGATACAAGAAGTTACGCCCCGGCAATTATTGTCGGGGCGTTGATTTTTATACATTTTTGATAAATAGTGTTATTGACTACATTTTTTCGGGTAGCGATATGCCGAGTAGTCCCATAGCATGTCTAAGGGTAGATGCGGTCATAATAACTATCATTAGGCGTAAGGTTTTCTTTTCCTCACTTTCTGCTTTTGATATGCTGTGGACATCATAAAACGTATTGAACAGTTGCGCTAACTGAAATGTATAGTTACAAATAGACGCAGGGTTAAATGAATCGGCAGCGTCTTTCAGAATATCAGGATACTGTTCCATGTGCAGAATCATATCTTTTTCTGCCTTTTCAAGTGTTACGTTTCCTGATAATTGCGGAAGTTGTGTCGCTGTGCCGGTAACCGGAATGTTTTCTTTTCGCAAAATTGAGCATATTCTCGCATGGGCATACTGAATAAAAGTTGCCGTATATCCGTGCAAGTCAATTGATTCTTTAGGGTCAAAAATCATTCTCTTTTTGGGGTCGACACGTAGCAGATAGAATTTAAGAGCCCCCATGCCAATAGTCCTGTAAAGATTATTTAGCTCTTCAGCTGTAAATCCTTCCGTCTTTCCTGCTTGTTCGGTTTGTTCCCGGGCCATATTTACCATTTCGGCCATCATGTCATCGGCATCAACCACGGTCCCTTCTCTACTTTTCATCTTGCCGGTAGGCAACTCCACCATGCCGTATGACAGGTGGAAAATACCGTCGGCACAAGGTTCACCCAGTTTTTTCAGAATTAATTTCAATACCTGAATATGGTAGTTTTGTTCATCGGCAATAACGTAGACAGACTGGTCCAGCCCATAATCATTATATTTAAGTTGTGCCGTGCCGATGTCTTGAGTTATATAAACAGAAGTTCCGTCACCTCGAAGCAGTAGTTTTTCGTCTAACCCATCGTCGGTGAGGTCTATCCATACCGAACCGTCTTCTTTTCTAAACAGAATTCCTTTGTTCAGGCCATCTTCTACAATTTTCTTTCCAAGCAGATATGTCTCACTTTCGTGATAAACGTGGTCAAATGAAACGCCAAGGTTCTTATAACTAACGTCGAAGCCTTCGTAAACCCAGCCATTCATCGTTTCCCAAAGTTTACGTGTGGCTTCGTCACCGGCTTCCCATTTGCGTAGCATGGCTTGTGCGGCCAACATTATCGGTGCTTCTTTTTCTGCTGTTTTTTCGTCCATACCTGCAGCCGTAAGGCCAGCAATTTCCTTTTTATAGACTTCATTGAACTTCACGTAATAATCGCCGACAAAGTGATCTCCTTTTATCCCTGATGAGGCAGGTGTTGCGCCTTCTCCATAGTTTTTCCAGGCAACCATAGATTTGCAGATATGTATACCTCTATCGTTTACAAGGTTTGCTTTAATGACTTTCTTGCCGTTTGCGGTTAGTATTTCTGACACTGCCGCGCCGAGGAAAATATTCCTGAGGTGCCCGAAGTGCAATGGCTTATTGGTGTTTGGTGAGGAGTATTCAACCATTACTTTGTGGTCAACAGGGTGTTGTATCCCAAAAGAGCTGTTCGTGAAATTTTCTGTAAGAAAGGTATTCAGGTAACTGTCTTTAACTGTAAGATTAAGGAATCCGCTGACGATTTGAAATTCAGAAAATAAATCAGAAGTTGCAAGCAAATGCTCGCCGACTTGTGTTCCCAATATATCGGGTTTCATTCGCAATAGCTTTACGAATGGGAAAAGTACAATTGTATAATCTCCCGTAAATTCAGGTTTTGTCTGATTTACAGTTATCGCAGACGCACTTATGTCCGTGTCCGGGAATAAATGTTTAAGAGCATCAAAAGCGGCAATTTTAACCAGCGCAGCAAGCGTCATTTTCAATGTGTTTTGCTGCAAAAATAGTGTATAATAAAATGAGATTCCAGATGAATTGATAATCGTTTTTAGTTCACTTCATACGGAAACATATGCTGTTTAGTTTTTCGGACTACTGCATAGTAGTTGGCAATCCGAATTTTTCAATTAAGTAGCAGTACTACTTAATTGTTTGTATTGATAGTTATGCTATTTCTGTTTGTTGATGGATAATTGCAAGATATTCCAGTGATAAATATACCCTGATCTTGTTGTAGCATAAACTGCTAAGTGAAATTGCAAAAGTGTATAATATTGATAGAAAGTGAGTGAAGTATGGCTCTTTTGGCAATGTGATTACCTTTGGATTATTTCTGTTTTGAGATTCTTAAAAAATTTCAGAAAATGTATTTTTACTATCTAAAAACCTTTATTAATGAAAAAGAGCACATCCTTATTTTTTGTTTTTTGTGTATTCTCCTTCTTTTCTTTCGGTCAAACAAAGACTGTAATTGGAATTGTTCCTTTCAAGCAGTCTTTAACACGCTACAGCTACCGAAATTCGGGATCGGGAGATAAAGTAGTGGCAATACAGGATGCTGTTACTGATGTTTTTTTGAAATCTAAACGTTTTGCACTTGTTGAAAGGGAGAAGATGGGGCAGATAACTTCTGAAAAGCAGTTGCAACGACAGGAGGACTTTATAGATGGTCAGGTGATTGAACAATCGAAGTCATTGGGGGCAGAATATATAGTGATGGGAAATGTCACCAAGGCAGATGACAAGACCACCAGAACAAATGCTCCGATAATAGGCGTTGTGACCACAAGGACAGCTGAAGTAACCTTCAATATAAAGGTGGTCGACGTAACTACCGGTGTCATTATGGCTTCACACACCTTTACGGGAAAGGGTAAAGGGCAAAATGGATTTGAAAATGCGCTGAACGATATTAAACCTGAGATATCAAAATTTATCAAAAAGAACTTCAAGGTAGTAGTGTCGATTGCTGATATTGAAAAGAAAGACGATCAAGGTAAAGCCGTATCGTTGTTGATAGCCGGAGGGTCATCATTAGGGGTTAAGGCAGGGAATGAACTGAAAGTTTATGAGGCAAAGGTGCTGGAAGTAGACGGAAAGAAACTTGTAAGGAAGAAGACAGTTGGAAAGGCCGTAGTAGCAAGGGTTGAAGATGAAAATTTTTCCGTTTGCAATATTACCGAAGGGAACGCTCTGATAACTGAAAAGCTGGCGGAGAAGGCCAGGCTGAAATGCGAAATCATTAATGAATAGCGATATGAAAAAACTTACGTTGAATGTCGTGTCAGTTTTTTTAGGGCTGTCGTGTATCGGGCAAACAAATACTTTGCAGCCAAAAATCATGGTAATTCCGTTTACTCGTGACAAGGAGGATATTAGGACGGTGCTTGACGAGGATGTTAACCGAAGGATTGCTATTACTAAAGTAAGGGAAGGGTTTGACAAGTTTGGATATACAACCGTTGATTTTGTTGGGAAGCTAAAAGCGGCACGAGATAACCAGGTCTTTACAGCGAACAATCAATCGGATATAAAGTCGAAAATTATAGAGATGTCAGGGGCAGATATCTATGTGATTGCCGAGGTTAATGTGCAACATGACAGGTCCGGAGCATCGGCTGATGTAATATTATCATCTTACGATGTTGCCACCGGAAACTCCTTGTCAAACAAGGTGGGGCATTCCGGTAAGTTTTATACCAACGATTATGGGAAATTGACCACGAAGGCCATTGATAAATGTGTGAACGAATTTGTAGCGACAATGCAGGGTAGGTTAAAGGAAATGGAGGCAGCGGGGCGTTCAGTGTTAGTGGACTTTTCTTTTGCAGAAAATGCAAACGTTAACTTGAAAACAAAAATTGACAAGTATAACCAACAGGCACTATCGGAAGTGCTGGAAAGCTGGTTTTCTAAGAATAGTATTAATAGCGCCTATCATGTACAAGGAATAACCTCAGTGAAAATGATTTTTGACGACGTAAAGATACCAATAACAAAAGCTAACGGAGCAGGAGGATATAGCACTAATGAGTTTGCTGTTCAGATTTGTAAGTTCTTATCTTCTATCGGTTTGTCGGCTGACAAGGTTATTAAGGCCGGTACTATTTTCATTACTATAAATTAATGGTATGAAATACATTATAACAATCTTAGTTTTTTGTTTTCTTGGTTCCTACTGCATGGCTCAAGGTGAGGGCTCCAATTTTGCATTGGGGGTGATAGTGCCGGACTTGAAGGGCGACTTAGAAGAAACTAACAGAGAGCGGTTAGAGGCTAAAACAATTCAACTTGTTAATAACTCCGGGGAGGCCGTCGTAGGGTATTCAAATGATTTTGCGCTTTATGCGACTATGACGCTGGACGAGTTGCAAGTTGCCGAAGGTGGTATGCAGCGTGTAACTGTTGCAAACGTGGAATTGTCGTTTCATGTAAAGCAGATGAGCAGCGGTATTGTGTTTAGTTCTATGACTAAGAGGGTAAGGGGTAGCGGTAGCACTGATGCGCAGGCGATTCGCAACGCTATCAGTCATATAAGTAGCTCAGACAAGGAGTTTCGTGATTTTCTATCTTCTGCGAAGGGTAAAATTCGGAAATTCTATTCTGACAATTGTTCGTCTATAATGAATGCTGCATCTGTATTAGAAGCAAATCATGAGTATGTGCAGACTATCAGTATGCTGTTTTCAGTGCCTGTAGGTGCTTCATGTTATCAAACAGCACAAAGCAAAGTATTGAAGCTGTACGCAAAGTATAAGTCCGACTTGTGTACCGGACTGATTACCTATGCCAAAAGTGAAATTGCAATGGGTAACTTTCAGGACGCACTTATGGCATTGAACAATATTGAGCCCGCATCAGGTTGCGCAGATGAAGCACAATCTCTGATTGCTGAAATAGAACGGAAGAATGACAAATATCAGCAACAAGCCTATACGCTGGAAGCTCAAAGGCAAAAGGCATTGGAGGCGATAGCTTACTCTTATTATTCAAAGAAGTCGCGCGTGAGAAGGTAAGGCCTTTATCTATCGAGGAAAGAAGAGAAAATTAATTTCGATTTATCAGGGTCAAGTCTCAGAATAATTTGAATATTGATAGCTGACATATAACAAGTCTGTTGTATTATTACTCTGCGATTAAATTGAGACCAATGTTTAAGCTAATATTGTTATGCCCGATTTTGATGTTCGCCTTATGTGCAAACGCACAAAGACTGAAGGAATCAAAAGCAGAAAAATATAAATCACAGAAACCAATAGATACGCTAGAATTAGAGCATGGGGGGGTCGCTCATATATATGATGATAGGTCTGCAAAAATGCGTTTTGTTGGTGAATTAATATTGGGACACATAGAAACGCATTCAGGCGATCTTTGTACATGGTCCGTGGGTGGTAGTAGCGACGTCATTGTTGGGAAGTATGGGTCGCTGCACGGATCCTATCTTACGCCTCTTCTTAGCATTGAAAGGATAATAGCCAGTGACAATAATATTAACGAAAAGGCCATACGGGGTGCCGGTACGTGGGAAATTGGCGGAAGCGTTTTTCTGGTTGATAAACACAAGTACGCCAAACATAAAATTGTCTTGGCTACAAAACATTCTTACAAAATCGATATTGAATATGTGTCTTATTGCAAGTTGCCTTGCCGTCGGATATATGCGTTGAGGGCTGGTTATTATGGTCATAGAGCGTTGGTGACTACAGACATGAACTCAGGTGAATTAACGGTTGACGAACATGGGGCAGTGCGTGCCACAGATGGAACGTTGCTTTATAATGAGTACTATACTAACTCTTTTTCAAATGGCGCATATTTTGGTCTGTCGCGTCTGACTTTAATGAATACGATTTCCCAAGTCAGTACGGAAAAAGAGCTCTTTAGGGGTGAAGGTAGCTTCTTCGCCAGTAGGAAATACGCAGAAATTTATGCCGATGTAATAATCGCTGATACAAAATTTAATTCGATAGTAGATGGTTATGGCACGTATCAGATTGTTCCAAATCAGCCAGGCAGTTTTCAGACATCTTCGTTCGGTGGTAGAGTAGGGTTGAAGTCTCTGGTAAATAAAGGAGGGTACAACCTTGGACAAAAAATAGAAGCAGGCTACAGACCGGGTTTAAAGGGATTCGGCTGGTATGCTTGTATGGTGATTTCAGTCGGAATAATCAAATAGAAATAAAATTTAAGTCTTCAATCACCTTAGAAAATATAAGCCTGTTATGAAAAACGGAATAGTGTTGATAATTATAGTGTTGATGCAAATGTCATGTGTTAAGAAGAGTGACAAGCTGCTCTATAAAATTGAAGCTACATATGACTCTACAAATACAAACGGCAATTATGTTGATGTTGTTGTCACTAAAACTGATGGTGACGATGACTTGGTCACCTTGTCGGTAGATGGGTTGCCGGATTACGTAGCTGCTGATATTGTACCTATGAATGGCCGAACCCCATTTACGGCAAGAATTGGTTTTCAGCTTTCTTATTTTGCCCAAAAAGATCTGACTAATTGGAAAGGTTATCCTATTACAATTAAAGGCAAAAGTGTTGATAAAGTAGAACGTTTTACAGATGTGACGGTATTTTGCTATCCGGAAGATGCTACTACTCCATTTATTGGGCACAGTTTTAAAACACAAGAAAATTGTACTGTTTCGGGATCAAAGTTGAATTTTATTTCTATGCTCTCGGAAAACAATAAGGAAATGCTGCTGGTGGATTTTTACAATACAATGTTCAACAGTTATTCAGTCCCTGCTATAGTTAATGAAAGGGAGCGGACTTTGACGATTCCCGAGACTAAGATTGACAATTATACTTTTCGTGGAAATGGTACATTTTACATCAATTCAGGCAATGAACTTGAGTGTAAGATACATTTTAGTCGGTCTACCGTCAGCACCTTTGACACCTGTACCGCTACATTGACAATTATGGATTAGGTTATTGACAATAACTGATTTCTGTTTTGTCAGGTAATCCTGCTTTGTCCATCTAAATTGTGTTCCTTTGCAGCCTTATATTATGTAAACTGAATACTGATATGGATTCAAATATTATATACATACTGGCAATTCTGCTACAAGTGGGTTTCGTGATTGTCTTTTTTGTTTTTATAAACAAGAAAAAGACACCCAAAACCGATGTTCCTTCAGATAAGCTATCTGCAGATGCCTCTGAATACGATAGAACAAGGTATACGGCGCTTCGTGTCACTCCACAACAGCTAGGACTTTCTGTGCCGGCCTCAATGATAAAGGTACATGGTGTTGTTATGGATTGGGATATGGGAGGAACAGTATTGTCTTTGAGTGCTTACATTAACGGAGCTGCCAATGCCATGCTAAGCAACGGCACTTCTGCCATGGGGAGTGGCAAGAACCCTGCGGTAGCAGAGCAGGCATCAGAATTTGTGTTGGTTGCTCAGGATTTTATTAACCGCACGGTTCCGGTATCAGAAACGTCATTGCCTACGCCGGGCACGGTACGGTTTTACTTGCTCACTAATCAGGGTATATATGCGGCGCAGGAGTTGCTAAATTTCATAGATGATAACAGCTCTTTCTGGACACCATTATTCTTCCGGGGTAATATGGTGCTGGATGAAATAAAGAAGGGCGCTGAATAGGATTATATCTGCTGCACCAGTTCCGTAACGATAGCTGCCATTTTAGGGGCAGCGGCATTGGCTGCTTCTAATACCTCTTCGTGAGTAATGGTAACGGGTTCATCGCTAATGCCAAGGTCGGTAATTACACTCATTGCAAAAACCTTCATGCCACCGTGTCGGGCAACAATTACCTCCGGTACGGTACTCATACCAACAGCATCACCACCAATAACGTGCAACCATTTGTACTCAGCAGGTGTCTCAAAAGTCGGGCCCTGTAGCCCGATATACGTGCCGGATTTTACTTCTATTTTTAGTTTACTTGCTATTAGCATCGACTTGCCAATCAATGACTTATCGTATGGTTCGCTCATGTCAGGAAAGCGTGTGCCGAGGCGTTCGTCGTTAGGGCCGCGAAGCGGGTGTTCTGGGAATTGGTTTACATGGTCTGTAATAATCATCAGGTCGCCAATTGCATAAGTTGGGTTCATTCCTCCGGCTGCATTTGACAATATCAATGTCGAAACGCCAAGTGCTTTCATAACTCTAACGGGGAAGGTAACAGCTTCCATATCATAACCCTCGTAGTAGTGAAAACGACCCGACATCAGCAGGACGTTAGTTTGCCCTATTTTACCAAATATCATTTCTCCACCATGACCTTTGACGGTAGAAACCGGAAAATGAGGTATATCTGAGTAGGTGAGTGAATGCTCTTTTTCTACAACTTGCGTCAACCCTCCCAGACCACTACCTAGAATGATACCAACCGTCGGGGTGTTGTTTACTTGTTTTTTTATGAAGTTGGCCGTTTCTTGTATTTTGTCAAAAAGTTGCATCGTGGTTTAATTTTTTACGAGCGGTAAAAGTAAGTAAATACACAAAATCTAAGTGCTAACTTTGTAGCATGTTGCAAAGTAAACCCAAGGAGGACAGTTATCTGCACAAAGGACTCCGAAAACAATTGGTAGCACTGCTCAGAGAAAAAGGTATTACAGATGAGCGGGTGCTGGCAGCTATAGATTCAGTTCCCAGGCACTTTTTCCTTGATCCCGCTTTTGAGCGTAAGGCCTATGAAAACAGGGCTTTTCCTATCACTGCTAACCAGACAATATCCCATCCCTATACTGTTGCATTTCAGACGCAGTTACTTGATATACAAAAATTTGACAAGGTGTTAGAGATTGGAACCGGAAGTGCCTATCAGGCATGCGTGCTGGCAGAAATGGGGGTGAAGCTTTTTACCATTGAGCGACAAAGAGCATTGTATGACTATGTTGGGCAGTTCTTTTTTCTGAAAAAATATTTGAATATTAAGCGTTTTTTTGGCGATGGATTTGAAGGTTTGCCTTCATTTGGTCCGTTTCATAAGATAATTATTACCTGCGGAGCTCCGTTTGTACCACCAAAATTACTCGAGCAACTTCGTCCGGGAGGTATCATGGTAATACCAGTTGGTGAGGATGAGTCTCAGAAAATGTTGCGTATTACCAAGGATGCTGACGGTAATATTACTGAAGAGGAGCTCGGCGAGTTTTCGTTTGTGCCGATGTTGCAGGGCAAAGGGAACAATGTATAATAACAGATTTTTCCGTTTAATTAGTTATTGCGGGTTTTTCAATGCCTTAATGTTTCGTTGTATTCCTGTCCATTTGCTGCGCTTCAGTGGTGAGTTTTTGAAGGCTTTTCTAAATGTATCTTCGGTCATTTGCTGCCACTCCCTGAGAGATAGATTGAGAATTTCGGGTATAGGAGTGAAATGAGGCTCGTCATTAGGTTTTGCAAAACGGTTCCATGGGCATACTTCCTGACAAATATCGCAGCCGAACATCCAACCATCCATTTTATTCTGCAAACCTGAGGGTATAAGCGCATCTTTCAGTTCTATGGTAAGGTAGGAGATACACTTACTTCCGTCAACTTCTGTAGGAGATACAATTGCGTCTGTAGGACACTCGTCTATGCAGCGCGTACAGGTGCCGCAATGGTCGGTGCTGAACGGAGCATCGGCAATCAGTTCTAAATCGGTAATAAGGGTAGCAATGAAGCAATAGGACCCGGAGTGCCGGGTAAGCATATTGCCGTTTTTGCCAATCCATCCAAGTCCGCTGCGTACTGCCCAGCTACGCTCCAGCACCGGTGCGCTGTCTACAAATCCCCGACCATTTACCTCCCCGATTTTGTCGTTTACAGTTGCCAGCAGTTCATTTAGCTTATCCCTTATTACATAGTGATAGTCAGTTCCCCATGCGTAGCGAGCTATTTTTGGAGCGTTGGTTTGCTGCGTTTCCGAAGGGTAATAGTTGAGCAATAGTGTAATCACCGACTTTGCTCCCGGTACTAATTTTCGGGGGTCCGTTCGCAAGTCGAAGTGGCGTTCCATGTATTGCATCTTGCCCTGATGCCCTTTGTTCAGCCATTGCTCTAATCGTCTGGCGTCATCATCAAGTTGTGTTGCCAGGGCTATACCACAATTATCGAAACCAAGGCGTTTAGCCTCTGATTTAATAAGTGCAGTATTTTTTTCTAGTTTATGCAATATAGAAATAAGAATGAAAATGGCAAAAGTACGGCAATAATACGGGGAGGTGTATAGTGTATATGAGATTGTAGCACGCTATGATGCCCTTTTTTCGCAAATAGCAACTTGTAATTCTTGTGCCGAGTGGTCTATTGGTATTTGGCATGCTAGTTTGACGGAGGTATCCGTTACTCCAAGCTTTGCTAAAGTCGCTTGTCCGTTTCGGTCAAGCGACTGAGGTGTTTTATCGCCAATTATTTTCACAACACATGTGCCGCAGCGTCCCATACCTTTACATTCGCCAAAGCAATCGACGTATATTTTGTCGTTGATTAAGTCCATGAGGTTGCGATATTCTCCTTTAAAAGTTTCAACATCTGTAACCTCACCATCGGACAATATTCTAATTCGAATATTACTTATTCGGGTGCCCATATATGAGTTTTCATTGTTAGTTTACCCAAAACTCATCGGGGTAATTGTCTATAAGTGGTGTTTCGTGCATCCTGTTTAAGGAGGTACCTATTAATTTTAATTGTTCTGGAGGAATAGACAATTCTAAGAAAGGAAATAATGTTCGTTCTTCAAAACGTATGTGTTGCTCCAGAAGGGTGGTGAGCCTTATATATGCCTCAGTATTGAGGTTGTTCTGGTTACAAATGTCATCAATTATTTTCTTGATTTTGACATGTTGCTCAATAGCATCAAAGCAAAGCTTGTCGTCAATTTTACTAAACAATAGCTCCTCTTCCTTTGCGAAATGTTCTTTAAGGTGTTCATCCCAGAAGTATTTTATGTATTTCTGTATCCGTTCCGGAGTGGCCTCTTTTTTCATTCCTTGCTTTATTTTCCAGCAAAAGAGGAGTCCATAGTGATGCTCGCGTGAAAGGGGAGCAATGTTGTCGTTTCGTTTAATTGGTTTTTCTTCGGACATAAGAATGGGTAGTTTTGTTGATGTCTTTTTATTGTTTAAAGAGTTTTATTCCTAATACTATTAGGGCGGTTATTTTTAATACCTCGCATGCTACATAGTAGAAGTGCAAAGCAGAGTCTGGGAGGTTTTTATTCTGAATCACCAGTGTGGCTCTTTCGTCGAGTTTGGGTAATAGCCAAAAAGTCTGAGAAAGTAGGATAACAGACAATAGTACCATTAGCCCTTTTTCCCTGAGCGTAACTGTTATGATGTTTTGAGTGAAGCTACCAATGATAACCAAAGCAAAAACCCATTCTATCTTATTTAGTACATTAAATATTAGACGTCCTATTCCAAGCCCTATGGGTAATGTCACTCCGGGAGCCCGAAACTTTAGCCATGATTCCAGAAAGCTAATAGCAGCGACAAACCCAACCCAGATAAAAATACAAATTATAGCGATTGGTTGCTCTGTTTTTGTCATATGAGCGGGATGGATGAGTTGTTATTGTAGTAGTTGATTTTCGATAGAAACATGACGGCCATTTTATCTCCTCTCCATTTTGCTTCATTTGCTTTTTCACCGATAAAAAGACCGTCAATGCTACTATGCCATAACTCTAACCACGTTGTGAAATGCAGTTGAGATACTTCAAGTTTTGCATGTGGTGGAAATGGGCTGCCGAAGTAAGTATGGTCTTGTAAAAGAACGGTTTGCCAGAATCTGTACATCTTTTCTAAATGCTCTGGCCACCTGTCTTCTATTTTCTCGTTGAATATAGGTGCCAGTAAATCATTCTCCCTCACCTTACTATAAAAAGTATTTACCAACAGCTGTATATCGTTTATTGTTTGTATGTCGTGTTTTTTGTTCATGTGCTCTTTAGTTTAGTGATAGGTATCTGATAAGGTAATATAATGACCAGCCAATAAAACCAATAATTAGAATCCATACCCATGCAGGGATGCTTTGAGGGGTTTCACTTCCTTCTATCAGGAACGATTTCTGATTTCCCTTGCCGTACGCATTAATCATCAAAGGCAATATACCATCAACCACAGCATCTTCTGTAATGCCTTCTACAGATATTGCCGGGCCGTTTCTTACAACGAAAGGGATGAGGCGAATGCCTTCTTTTCCGGTTGGGTCTTTGCTGATGATTTTCAGGGTATGGTTGCCGTCTACCAACTTTCGGGTGTCAAGTTCGAAGTTGACAGGGGAGGAGACGGCTGATAACGGATGAATATCATCATCCAGAAAGATGAAAATTTTGCTTTTTTCCTCCATGTTATTCATAGTCAAGAATGTTTCTTTTTATGTGGTTATTTGCCTTTTCGCCCGGGTGAACCAAGTATTTAATAGAATAGAACAGCGCTACCAAGGTGATAGCGACAAAACTCCATACAATGAAGTAGTCTATGTCTTTTTCTGGCCCTGACCCGTGTATGATGCCTCTCAATAGTTTTGGCTGTTGTCGTTCGCAGACAGGACATGCAATCAATTGTATGCTGATGGCGACCGACGAAAGTGTTAGCAATATTTTTTTCATATCGTTGACATTTTTGTAGTTAGGGGGCTGTTTTAAGTTTTAGGAAGTCCATTATTTTCTTTACTTCTTCTGGCGTTACTTGTTTGCCTTCATTTCCCCACGCTGTTCGTTCATAGTTGATAATTGCGGCTACTTCATTTTCTGTAAATTCCATATTAGTGCCTACCGATGCCATCACTCCATATTCTTCTCGGGCATCATATCCGTTCATTATGATGTCTACATACATCTCCAGGTTGTCGCTTGTCACGATAGGACTACCTTTTAACGGGGGAAAAGCCCCTGCAAGTCCTTCTCCGTTTGCCTGATGGCAGCTTTGGCAATTGGCAGCATATAGCGCTTTGCCGTCCATCCCGGCTGTCGGTGTATTTTCCTGGTTTTTTTGTTCGGTTTTATATATGAACTCAGGAGCTTGTTTCCCATCAGGTAGTTTTGTTTGGTTTAGTGATTGCAGGTATGCTATTAGCTGCATGGCTTGGGGTGTGGCAACCAGTTTACCTGCGTTGCCTTTCAGGTACTTAGCCGGTACGCTTACAACTATGTCGTTTTCTGACGGATTATTTTTATATGTAAATAGCCATGGGTATGCCGGCATGATAGATTCTTTTACAACTATTCTTGGATTAAATAAGTGTACCAGGTTCCAATCTGTACTTGGTTGTCTATTACCAATATTTGTAAGGTCAGGTCCTGTTCTTTCTGTTCCCATCAGTGTAGCTGTGTTTCTCAGGAAGTCGGTACGGTGATTGTCTGCATAGTCTGCCGCAATGCTGGGCCTGTCTCCCCACACTTTATCCATGTCTATGTTCCGTACCTGTTGTGTATGGCAGGCTACACAACCGTTGGCCACAAATAGCGCCTTTCCTTTTATTGCATCCGGGCTCATTGTGTCTACATTAGGCAGTGGTGCATTGTTGTTTTGATTGTGAATTGCCGGAAGTATGGCAACGAATATCGTTAGTCCGGCGAAGAGCAGGAAAGCCGATGTGAATAGTTTTTTGTGATTGTCGAAGAAAGTCATTTCGTCTGATGTAATTACTGAGATTAATTGGTTGGTTCGCTATTACTTAGCATGTTTATCGCCTCTTCTTTTATGTCTATTGGTGCTTTTGTATAGAGCATTTTGTACATGTTGTATGCGAAGAATAGATGAGAAACCCACATCAACGTGCCTCCGATAGCTCGCCATAGCCAATAAGGTGCCATAAGCGACACTCCTTCTATAAATGGTTTTCCCTCCATCCACAGAAGTCCCTTTAAAGTGCTGCCATACATTAGAGGAATGGTATAAAACAACATGCCGATAAATGCAAACCAAAAGTGTGCTCCGATTGTGATTTGTGGTGGTTCTTTTCCTGTTAGTCTGGGTACTATGGCATAAATGGCAGCCCATAGAAAAAAGCAAATGATACCGTACATGGTCAGGTGCGAGTGTGCAACCGTAAAGTCGGTAAAGTGCCATATCATATTAGTAGACCTGAAAGCCTCGGCAGTTCCTTGAAGTGAGCCTGTAAAGTAAAAGATGATGCCTATAATGAAAAAGGGTAGGGTGTAGCTATCTTTAATTTTATACCATACTCCTTTGAAAGTAAGCATGAAGTTAGTAGTGCCTGCTACTACAGGAATTACCATACCGGCACTGCCTACTATCGCTACAGTCTGTAGCCACCAAGGGATAGCACTGAAAACGAAGTGGTGGGTGCCAATAAGTGTGTAGAATAGTATTTGTGCCCAAAAGGCAAGAATACCTAAGCTATAGGAGTAGATTGGCCTGTTTAGTTGCTGCGGAAGGAAATAGTAGACAATCCCGAGTGTGAATAGCATAAACCACATGCCTACGCCTTGATGCATGTAGTAGCCTTGTACAATGGTTTCCCCAAGTCCGTCTTGCCACCATGGGATGTAGGCCACCACAGAGATAACAATCGTAAAAATCATAGAAGCAACAATGTACCAATTGGCGATATATATTTCCCTTGTTGTTCTTTTGGCTATGGTCTGTATAAAGTTGATAAGCGTTAGTACCAACCCAATGGCAAAGAGTAGCATTACGGGCCATACGTATTCTCTGTATTCACCACCTCCGTTATTTATTCCCGCCATCAAGCATAGGCTACCTATCACTACTGAGGTATTTATCAAGTAAAGTGTGCACCACCCCGTCTTCATGCTGGACAATTCTGTATTGCTTACGCGTGGCACTACGTAATAGCCTAACCCAATCATTGCCAGTGATGCCCAGCCCCAAAAGACAGAGTTGGTGTGTACCGGACGTAATCTGCCGAAGCTAAGCCAACTGATATGGTCGGCATCGGGAGCGACAAACTTTATTCCCAGATATTCACCAATTGTAGTACCAAATAGTAGCCAGAATGTGGCACATACAAGATACCAAAGTATTAATTTAGAAAGCTTCGGGTCTATTTTAGGACGGTTTAAACCTCTTTTCTTAGCCGCTACTATTGGTAGTCCAGATTCCTCTCCCAGGGTAATTAGACCCTTTTTATCTTCTGGTTTTTCGCCTTTGTATAACTCATTGTCTGTGAGTGTGTAATTAATTGCCTCTTTGCGTTTCAATAATTCTAATTCAGACTTTTCGTCCGATATATTATCTAGGTATTTACTCAGTTTGCGTGCTTCCTCTAAGTCGTCTCTATTCTTGTGATGTTGGATTGCATTCACAACTTTTGCAAAAATTAGTGCCAGGCCTGCGAGTATTGGTATTAGCAACAGGGTTATTGTTATAAGTATTCCTGCTTCAGAAAACAATGATTGGGGAATCAGTTCGTCTCCCTGAGCTTGCGTATTTGTGGCTTGCATGGATAGCATCAGCGTAATAAGTACAGCAGTTTTTCGTCCGGATTTTTTTTTCTTGAACTTCAGGTAGGCGTCTATTTGCTTCCCAGTTAGCGAATTTGCCATTTTCTTGAAGGTCTCTCCTTCTTTTTCATTTTTTTCTAAACGTCGCTTTTTTAGTTGTCTCACCTTTTCGTTAATAATTACCGCAATAAATATCAAACAAGACAATAGCATAAATATCAAAACTTCTGTTCCTTCAAAAGATTGGAAAGAAAACCCTGATGGATTAAATGCAGGTTCCGTATATGCCGCTTTGGCTTTTAGTGAGGAAAAGCAAAGAATACCTATAGTAATAATTGGAAGGTGTCGTTTCATTGTAAGAGAGATAAATACCTTTTAGTCTTCTATTTAATTAAAAAATTATATCCTTTTTAGATGCATAAGATTTTTCTCGAGTTCATCATTAAACTCTCCAAGTTTTGAACTTGCGAGCAGAGTCAGAGTGTCTTTTCTGATATTTTTGAATTCGTTGTGTAGGGGGCAGGGGGCAGTCTCAGAGCAAGCTTTCAATCCGAGCCCACAACCATAGAATATGTTATCTCCATCTACAGCTTTAACTACATCGGCAAGGGAATATTTTAAGTTTTGATTATCCAGATAGAATCCACCATTTGGGCCTTTAGCAGATTGCACAAGACCACGCTTACTTAAGTCTTGTAATATTTTAGCAATAAAGTGTTCAGGAGAATCTATTCCGGCAGCAATTTCTTTAATGCCTACTTTGTCTCCTTTCTTCGACTTATGGGCAATAAATATTACAGCACGAATGGCATATTGGCAAGTTTTTGAAAACATTTAGTCGGTAATTAGTACGGCAAAGTTAAATTACTTTTTGAACAATAAAAGACTTTTTACTCTTTTATTGTTGTTTGCTATTGTTGGCGCATTATTTGTTACAAGTATTCTTGTAAATGATTGATAATGTATTTTATATACATTATTTATTGTGAGTTTATTAATGGTTTTAGTGTCTGTTTCTTGTGTTTTTTTACATAATCCTGACAATAGCAGGAAGCATATCTGTTTGATTATATAATCGTTGGAGTAGTTTTGCGACACATAAAATTCAGTATGCATATCATTAAATCTGTAATTGTTAGTTTAGTTACAACATCGGTTGTCTTTTCCGCTGCCAAGTCTATTGCACAACCCGTAAATAACCTTGTCTATCCCGAAGAAACACACTTTGCCAATATGCGCCAACTCACGTTCGGCGGCGATAATGCAGAGGCATATTTTGGGTTTGACAATACGCACGTCACGTTTCAACGTACGAACCCAAAAGAAGGTTTGGAGTGTGATCAGATATTTTACGGGGCAATACCTGAGAATGGAGATGAACATTTTGAATATAAGATGGTGAGTACCGGTAAAGGACGTACTACCTGTGCGTATCTAATGCCGAACAAACGTCATTTTTTGTATGCATCTACCCATCTTGCTATGGATACATGTCCTCCTGTTCCGGACAGGCGCAAGATTAAGAAATATGTATGGCCTATATATGAGAGCTACGATATTTTTGTAGCAGACTTTGAAGGTAATATTGTTTCTCAGCTGACAAATACACCAGGTTATGATGCGGAGGCCACAATTTCTCCCGACGGGAAAACAATCGTGTTCACGAGTATGCGTAACGGTGATATAGACCTCTATACGATGAACATAGATGGCACCAATGTAAGGCAAATTACTAACACAGTTGGCTATGATGGTGGCGCGGTGTTTTCTCCCGACGGAAAGCATCTTACCTGGAGGGCCTCACGTCCGAAAACAAAAGAAGCCGTCAAAGAATACAAAGATTTATTGGCTCAGGGGTTAGTGATGCCGACTCAAATGGAACTTTTTGTTGCGAATGCAGATGGTTCTGACGCGAAACAAATCACTGAGTTGGGTAGAGCCAATTGGGCACCTGCATTTACTCCGGATAGCAAACATTTGATTTTCGCATCCAATCATGAGCATGAGAGAGGGTATCCGTTTAACCTTTACGTGATTGGAATAGATGGAAAAGGCCTGGAAAAGATATCTCGCGATAATGGTTTTGATGCATTCCCGATGTTCTCTCCGGATGGAAAACATCTGATATTCAGCTCTAACAGGAATAATGGTGGTACCAGAGACACGAATGTCTTTATATGTGACTGGGTAGATTAACCGTACGGTTACTATTCTATTCCACCTTTTTCTTTCACATAGCCGAATGTAGCAAACTTAGGTTTGAGGAGGCGCAACATCTGGAGTACAACAGATAGAAGTATCAGGCTCATTCCTGCGAGAAAGCCGGCATTGAGCTTGTCCGTACCATCTATGAATATTATCTCTCTGTTCTCATTGTAGAAAAGGAATGCAAGTAGAATTCCGTAAACCGGTTCCAGGTTTACAGATAGGGTAGCAGTGAAAGAAGTGAGCTTTTTAAGTGCGTCCAGAGCGAGCGATTGCGCCCATACGGTACAGCATAAACTCATTACTATAAGCCATACCCAGTCGTTGTGTATCCAGTCTTGAGAGAATAAGGAAGTTGCATTCGGAATGAACGCTGTGTCTGGGGAATACCAGAACAGCAGTGGTAACAGTAGCGTAATGAAAAGCCAGCCACTGGTCATTTCGTAAAACACCATCGTGCGAGACGGATACTTTTCGGCAATTTGCTTGTTGAGTACAGTAAACAGAGAGCTGAGCAATGCCGCAATAAGCCCTGAAAGGATACCCCATCCATAGAACTTCTGGAACTGATATATGAGGTAGACGCCGAGTATTGCCAGCGAACCAAGTAGCATTTCTTTCATGTCAAACTTCCCTTTGTTGATAGTCAGGTCAAACAGGGGCGTGAAGATGCTGGCTGTAGACAAGCAAACTAAGGCGATAGAGACATTTGCCAGTTTGATTGATCCGTAGAACGACACCCAGTGCAGCCCCATGAGTATGCCTACAATAATAAGGGTCCGCATGTCCTTTCGCTCGATCGCCACCCATTGCTTTCGATAGTATAAAATAGCTGCCATGAATAAAGCCGTAAGTAGCATACGGTACCAAACCAAGACGGGAGCATCTAATGCAATTGCTCTGCCCAACACGCCTGTAAACCCCCATAAGAGTACGGCAATGTGCATTTGAATCAAGGCCTTTTTCATTCTATTACAAACATAGTAGCAAAAAGCGATGCAACGACAATAACGTAGAAATTTATTTCAGGCGAGTGAGGGGCAGCGATATATAAAAGGTAGTGCCGACCCCTTGTTTACTTTCAAACCAAATTTTTCCTTGTTGGTAGTCCATAAACTCCTTACACATCATTAAGCCCAGCCCGATACCTTTCTCTTTTTTTGTACCATATGTCGACCGGGTCTTTAAAGTAAAGATTTCACTTTGTTTCTCGGGAGGTATGCCTATTCCCGTATCAGATATAGATATGACGGCAGTATTTTCGTGATTGGATACTTTGATTTTGACCTCGCCTCCTGATTCTGTAAACTTGATCGCATTATTAACAAGGTTTCTGATAACTATATGCAGCATGTCTTTGTCGCAAATAAGTTCAAGTGTTCGGTCGATAGAATAGGTTAATTTAATATTCTTGCGGGCTGCTACCGACTTGATATGTCCGACAACGTCGTCGATTAATACGTTAAGATTAGTCGGGCCGAGATTTACAGAAACACCGTGCATTTGCGCTTTTGCCCAGGACATCAGATTCATCAATAGGTCTGTGGTGTATTTCGTTTGTTCGAGAAGTTCATCTCCTATTGTAGCTTTTTCGGATTCTTCCAGCATATTTCCCGATAATAGTACCAAATAGCCGCGAATAGAATCTAACGGGCCTTTCAGGTCGTGTGATACAATCGAGAATATTTTGTTCTTTTCTTCGTTTACTTTTTCTAATTGTTGGTTCTGCGCAATGATTTGCTTGTTTTGGAGCTCAATTGCCGTTGCCCGTTCATTGGCAACCCGTCTTCTCTCTTCATAATATCGCCTTACATAGGTCGTTATTGTAAATATAAACGTGATGCTGATTACTGTAGAGAACCCTATATCTAAGAAGCGGTCTTTTCGGCTTTGGTAAGTTTGTGGCACGGTATCCGGGTAAAAATACTCAATAGAGATGAGCGTCACCACGATGGCTACATGAAGTACTTTCCAAAAAAAATGCTGGTTAGCCGTTGCCAGTACCATTAGAAAACAAAAGGCAACAAAAAATAAAATTAGCGTAGGTCCATTGATTCCTCCGTTGTAAAAATAGTTAGCGATAAGTCCGACATAACTTGAAACCGCATACCCAATAACGCTTATTTTGTACTTCTTCTTGAAACGGGAAAGGTAATAAACGCCGCCTAACATCAGCAACATTGCCGTCAATAAAAATGTCATGCTATAAATCGCAATGACAGCATTGAAAATCAGACACATCAACAAGAGTGCAAATGAAATAACACACACAAAGTTGAATGCCCGATTCTCTAGCGAAAAATCATCGTCGTCGCCAACAATCACCTTCCATATTCCCGAGTTATAGCCACGTTCGGTACCAATTCTCATTCAGAAAAAATCTTTTAAGCAAGACAGCTATGCGCGCAAAAGATGAGCGACAATTATAGCTATTTTGATTTAAGATATGCGAAAGTAGTGCTATTATCAGATTTTTCCGATTGTGTTTTCTTATATGTCTAATTACAACAGGAAAATAGCAATAATGTGTAACGTAAAGCAGTAAGCGTAATGGGTTTACGTTGAAAACTTGACAAAATAAATACGATAGACAACTGCAGACTGAAATAGGAAAAATGTCAATACTTGCAATAGATTACTATCGGAATGATTATCCCGGTGTCAATTGGTTTTTATCAAACTCATCGAAACCAATCATTTTGTTTTTCTCGGTATCCCAGACTTTTAGTCGTAAACACGACACAATATCCGATATTTTAAGTGTCGTTACTTTAGCATTCTGTAGTTCAGGAATCGCTGCCATTGCTTCGGGCAATCGGTAGAAAGGTATCTTCGAATTAAGATGATGAATGTGATGAAACCCAATATTCGCGGTTACCCATTGCATGAACGGGTTCAAGTCCATAAAACTCGATGACTCCAGCGCCGCTTCTGTATATGTCCACTCGACATTTTTCTTGAAAGTAACCCCGGGGAAGTTGTGTTGCGCATAAAACAGATAGGCACCAAGCATGTGTGACAAAAAGAAAGGTAAAAAGAACGTTAGAAACCAAGTCAGCCACCCAAACTTAATAAATAAAAATGCGGCAATAGAATAGTGCAAAATAAGAACTGCAAAAGAATCCCAGTGTCTGCGCGGGTTGCTCAGAAACGACTGAATACACATACCATACATGAAGGTAGTGAAGTAGGCAAAAAGCATATTGATAGGATGTCTCACTGCCAGATATCCAAAACGCTCCATTTTCGTTGCCTCAAGAAATTTCTGACGAGTCATAATCGGGTAGGAGCCGATGCTCGCACTAAATAGTTTCGCATTATGGTTGTGGTGGTGATCATGAGAGCGCTTCCAAATGTTGGGTGGAGTGATCATGTAAATACCAAAGATTGTAAATAAGAAATTCGCTATTGATGACCCACGCAGAATAGTGTGGTGTTGGAAGTCGTGAAATATAATAAACGTCCGGGCCAGCAACATAGCGGCTCCGATGCTCGACAAAATCCGCAATCCCAGATTATCGAAATACATGGTTCCTGCAATCGTTCCAATGAGCAGCAGAAATGTAGTAATTGTATAATACCAACTCTTCCAGCGTATTTCTTTAGCAAACGGTTTGGTTGCCAGAATAAGTTCTTTTCCTGTAAGCATGTGCAAATTTAAGTAACAATAAAGAAATAATCACAACGAATACTTTATAGAGCAATAATCTGATAATGTTGTGAATTATAAATTTGAATAAAAGTAGGCAGCGAATTGAACAATAATACCGATAAGATACCCCAACCATACATCGCCTTTTTGGTGTGCACCCAAAATAAGTCTTGCTGATCCGATAATGCCGGCAATTACAATTGCAATGAAAAACGGAACAATCATATTTGCCGGACTAATAAAAAGCAATATGCTCATAGTGCCAATCATACCTCCTGCAGCGGCAGTATGCATACTAACCCTGGTAAATATGTTTGCCAGAAAGATGAGGACTATTCCCCAAAAATTGCCAAGCAATAATGATTTTAGAATGACCGGAATAGCTCCCGGAATATTGTTGAATACATGACTTATCCAGAAATAAAATATCATGGTTGCCATTAGCGGAATTGTTCGTTCGCGCGCAGTAGGCATTTTATAGCTGCCTATGAAGCCAAGTGGTTTCATGAGTAAAATACTGAACAACGGAATCACGATGGTAGAAAAACCAATACTTATAAATAGCATTCCTGCTCTTTTGGGTTCCATGCCGGCAAACCCTGCCGGGTAGAGCTTAAATATGACCAATGCCATTACAATTGGCATAAATACGGGGTGGCAAATAACTGAAACAAAGTTTGCTATTCCCTTTATCAATGTAGACTGCCCGGTTTTGCCGTTTTGTTCAGTGGGCGATTGCTGTATTGTATCCATTATTTCCTCTAATGATAAGTGTTATTTTGTCAGCCTCGTGTTATCGGTTGATGAAATAAAGGTAAAGTTACTCAAGTATAGGCGATAGCCAACGACCAATCTCTTCCACACTCATTCCCTTACGGTGTGCATAGTCGTGCAGTTGATCTTCTGAAATTTTATTTATTCCAAAGTAGGTGCTTTCCGGATGGCTGAAGTACCAACCACAAACAGATGCCGCCGGATACATAGCTAAAGACTCTGTTAGCGTTATCCCTGCTGTTTCTGTGGCATTCAAAAGTCTGAATAGCTTGTGCTTTTCCGTATGGTCGGGACAGGCAGGGTAGCCCGGTGCAGGACGAATACCCTGATATTTTTCTTTTACCAGGTCTTCAACCGGAATCTCCTCGCCTTTCGCATAACCCCAATATTCAGTCCTGACTTTCTTATGTAAAACTTCAGCGAAAGCCTCCGCAAGTCTGTCTGCCAGTGCCTGTAGCATTATTTTGTTGTAGTCATCATGGTCGTCCATAAACCTTTTTAAGTGCGGCTCAATACCATGTATACTCACAGCAAATGCACCCATATAGTCTTTCCCAGATGACTGTGTGTGCGGCTTTATAAAGTCAGCCAACGAGAAACTCGGTTGGTTTGCAGCTTTCTTTATTTGCTGTCTTAGCATTTCAAGCACTGCTAACTCACCTCCGTTTTCGTTTTTAAGAATAATCGTGTCGGCAGCTACTTTTTCTGCTTCCCAGAATCCGATAACACCCTTTGCAGTCAACCATTTTTCTTTAATGACCTTGTCAAGCATAGCATTGACGTCATTGAATAATTTGGTCGCTTCTGTGCCGATGCGTTCGTCATTTAGTATATCCGGGTATTTGCCTTTCATTTCCCAGGAAATAAAGAATGGACCCCAATCGATGTAGTCACGAATTTCATTTATGTCAAAGTCTTCAAAAACAGTTACCCCCATTTTTTCGGGACGTATTGGCTGATAATTATCCCAGTCAATTTTTACGGCATTATCTTGAGCCTGACCCAGTGTTATATACTGTTTTGTTTGCTTTTTGTTTTCGAAATCAGTTCTGAGTTTATCATATTCCGAACCTATTTTTTCGAGAAATATTGTTTTTTGGTCTTTGTTAAGCAAGTTGCCCGCTACGGTAACACTTCTACTTGCGTCCAATACATGCACGACGCCTCCATCGAACTGTGGTGCAATTTTTACAGCAGTATGCATTCTGCTTGTAGTAGCACCGCCTATCAATAGCGGTTGCTTCATGTTTCTTCTCTTCATTTCCTTGGCTACGTGTACCATTTCATCGAGAGAAGGGGTAATTAATCCACTAAGGCCTATTATATCAACATTCGCTTTTTCTGCTGTGTCAAGAATTTTGTCGGCATGTACCATAACACCAAGGTCTATGACCTCATATCCGTTGCACCCTAATACGACACCCACAATGTTCTTTCCGATGTCATGCACATCTCCTTTTACGGTCGCCATCAGTATTTTCGCCGCTCCTGCCGCTTCTTCATTAACGGTGCCTGCTTTTAAGTGCGCCAGACGTCGTTCTTCCTTTTCTGCTTCGATGAAAGGAAATAAATAAGCGACGCTTTTTTTCATAACGCGTGCGCTCTTTACGACCTGTGGCAGAAACATTTTACCACTCCCAAACAGGTCCCCGACAACGTTCATGCCGTCCATAAGTGGACCTTCTATTACATCGAGTGGCTTAGGGTATTTTTGACGCGCTTCCTCGGTGTCCGCATCTATAAAGTCGGTAATGCCATTTACCAGGGCATGTTTCAAGCGTTCCTCAACAGGCGTTCCTCTCCATGCATCATCCTTCTTGATTTCCTTTCCTTTTGCTTTAACGGTTTCCGCAAATGTGACAAGTTTTTCTGTTGCTTCCGGATTTCTGTTGAGAATGACGTCTTCACACAATTCTCTTAGTGCCGGGTCTATTTCGTCGTAGACAACCAAAGCGCCGGAATTGACTATCCCCATATCCATACCCGCCTTGATGGCATAATACAGAAACACACTATGCATGGCCTCTCTTACTACGTCATTTCCACGGAATGAAAAGGAAACGTTGCTAACGCCACCACTGACTTTTGTCAATGGCATCTTCTGTTTTATTATACGGGTCGCCTCAATAAAGTCTACCCCATAGTTGTTATGTTCTTCGATTCCGGTCGCAATCGCAAAAATATTAGGGTCGAATATTATGTCTTCCGGATGGAAACCAACTTGATTGACGAGAATGTTGTACGCCCGTTCGCAAATGTCTACTCTGCGTTGCAGGGTGTCTGCTTGTCCGTTCTCATCAAAAGCCATTACAATTACTGATGCACCGTAGCTTCGGCAAATTTCTGCTTGTTCTATAAACTTTTCTTCTCCTTCTTTCATGGAGATAGAATTTACGATGCATTTTCCCTGAACACACTTCAAGCCGGCCTCAATTATTGGAAATTTAGAGGAGTCGAGCATGATGGGTATTTTGGCAATGTCCGGTTCTGCCTGAAGTAGGTTGACGAACGTAGTCATCGCCTGTACTCCGTCTAACAACGCATCATCCATGTTTATATCCAATACTTGTGCTCCGTTTTCTACCTGCTGCCTGGCAACAGATAGCGCCTCTTCGTATTTGTTCTCACGAATAAGTCGCGCAAACCGCTTTGACCCGGTTACGTTTGTCCGTTCTCCAACATTTACAAAATTTGTTTCCGGGCGAACCACAAGCGGCTCAAGCCCGCTCAATCTCAAAAAGGGTCTTATTTCAGACATCAGCAATAATTAGTAAAACCGTGCAAAGGTAGTTCTTTGGGTGGATATGATAAAGAGATGAAAATATGTTGCTGCGGCTATGTGTGTATACCACGCTGGCCACCGGGAATTAATTGTGACTGCTATTAGGGACACTATCGCAATGTTGAAACACAGATTTGCGTTTGGAGGTGTAAATCGCATCAACAATATCGATACGCTATTGCTCTAATTTTTATATATGAACCACCGATTGCAGCGCTTGTTTAATCTTACTTTTTGTCGATATTATTAACAGGGTAGGCTAACCAATTGCTATTGCCGACTTTGTAGAACAATGTGTTGCGGGCAGATTCCGGTATTTCATCGGGTATAGGGAATCTACCACCGGTAAGGGGTGTCAGCAGAAGTAAGTCCCCTTTACTTATATTGGCTATTGAAATATTGTTTCCGGTGTATGTACCAGAGCCATCTTTTTCGGATTCTGTTGCCGATTCAATTTTGCAGGTCAACCAACCACCTTCACCTCTCCAAAAAAAAGTTTGTGGAGTACTATTTGATTTCCATTTGACAACAAAAAAATGCCCTTCCATCGGAGGGTTGGATTGTTCGTTTTGTGGAATATTTTTTGAGTAGGCTGTAACCAGCTTGAAGTGATGTTTCTTCTTTTTTTTGCAATAAGCTGTCGCGATAGTTGTAGCGAACAAGCAAAAGACAAATAGTGACAAAAACCTTTTCATATCCATAGTATAAAAGTACTTAAAAATGTGGTGCTTACGTACGGAAGTTGAAATTTGAATGTGGGCAAAAGGCGATAACTTTACGTTCGAGGTTTTCATTATCACGAAATAACTTTAACAACAATGAACAAGATTAAGAATATAGGGGTGATGACATCTGGCGGGGATAGTCCCGGGATGAATGCAGCTGTACGTGCGGTGGTACGGACGGGAGTGTATCATGGAATGGATGTGTATGGAATAAGAAGGGGTTATCAGGGTATGGTAGATGGTGATATATTTAAGATGAAAACTACTGATGTTTCGAACATCATTCAGCGCGGCGGCACCATCCTCAAAACAGCGAGAAGTAAAGAGTTTGTAACAGAAGAAGGTATGGAAAAGGCATACACTCAACTTCGGAACCATGGTATAGACGGGCTCGTACTTATAGGTGGAGATGGTACTTTTAGGGGGGCAACTGCATTTTTTAAGCGTTATTCGATTCCTGCCGTGGGACTCCCCGGTACTATTGATAAGGATATGGCCGGTACCGACTTTACTATTGGCTTTGATACCGCCGTAAATACTGCTGTCTCTGCTATTGACAAAATAAGAGATACAGCCGAAGCTCATGATAGGATTTTTATTGTTGAATTGATGGGTAGGGACGCTGGTTATATTGCACTTCATAGTGGAATATCTTGTGGTGCCGAAGATATTCTGATTCCCGAGACTGTGACGCATATAAATGAAGTGCTCGACAGAATAGAGACGGATGAAATCAGAAAAAAGACGGTACAGATAATTGTTGTGGCAGAGGGCGATGATTTCGGAGGAGCAAAGGAAGTCCATGAAAGTATTGTAGCCAGGTTTCCGAAATTAGATGTGAGAAGTTGTATTTTAGGACATATTCAACGCGGTGGAGCACCATCCTATGCAGACAGGGTGTTAGCGAGCCGTCTGGGGTTTGCAGCAGTAAACGCACTCAGGGCCGGTAATACACAGGTAATGGCGGGTATAGTAAACAATAAAGTTGTTTTTACCCCGTTTGAACAAGTCGTAAAGGGCAACACCCCGATCAGCGAAGACCTGATTGAGATGATACGAGTGTTAAGTGTTTAGGCCGGAACGGGGCGCGAAATTGTAGATATTGTTGCTATTCGTTGCTGCTTTTATTGTTGAAGTATTGCCATACGATCCGTGCTTTCGATGCACCGGCAACTCTGGTTAATTCTCGTTCAGTAAGTGTTCTGATATTTTTTACGGAGCGAAAAGCTTTCAGTAGGTCGGTAGCGGTTTTGTCGCCTATGCCGGGTATTTTTTCCAATTCATTCTTGAAGGTGCCCTTGCTTCTGACTTGACGGTGAAAAGTGATGCCAAAACGGTGCACTTCATCTCGTATGTACCTAATTAGCAAATGTGCAGCACTATCGAACGGCAGGTTTAACGGGTCAGAGTCTCCAGGAAAAAAAATTGCTTCTTCTCGTTTCGCAAGACCTACGACAGTCAATCGGCCGGACAGTCCTAACTCCTGTATGCTTTCCACAGCGGCACTTAACTGACCTTTTCCCCCGTCTATCACAATAAGCTGAGGTAGTGGTTTATGTTCATCCATCAATCGCTTATATCTTCTATAGACAACCTCGCCCATTGATGCAAAGTCGTTGATGCCTGAAACAGTTTTGATATGATAATGTCGGTATTCTTTGTTTGCGGGTTTGCCGTTTTTGAAACACACCATAGCCGCAACAGGGTAGGAACCTTGAAAATTGGAATTGTCAAAACACTCGATATGGGTCGGGAGCTCCGTCAATTGCAATGCATCCTGCATTTCCTCGAGAACCTCCATGTGTTGCTCGTTGGTTCTTTGGGTGATCATCAGCGCACTCTTTCGACGTACATCTGCTTTGAAAATCTCTCCGTTTTTAATACTCAATTCGAGAAGCTTTTTCTTGTCTCCTACCTTTGGTATAGTCACCTTTATATTATCATCTGACACATTAACGGGAATAGGGACAATGACCTCATTTGCATTGCTATGAAATGTATTGCGAAGCCGGTCTAATGCCAATGATAATACATCACCATCTTCTTCGTCAACAATCTTTTCGATAACCACTGTCTTTACGTGTACTACGCTACCCATGCTTACCAGCATATAGTTGACGTAATAGTTGTCGTCGTCGCTCAATATTGATGCAATGTCAACATTATCCAATCGAGGGTTCACAACCGTCGAGCGGCTGCTGTAATTCTGCATCCATTCAATTTTGTGTTTTATTACCTGAGCCTTTTCAAATTCAAGTTTCTCAGCGAACCTCGACATTTCTTGTTTTAAATATCGGATAACGTCTGATATATTTCCCTTGAGAACATGTCTTACCTGCTGGAGATCCTCAGCGTACTCCTCTGCCGTCTGAAAACCCTGACAAGGCCCTTTGCAATTGCCGAGATGGTACTCAAGGCAAACCTTATATTTCCCCTTTTCGATATTTTTCTGCGAAAGGTTTAGGTTACAAGTGCGTAATGGAATGTTCTGTTTGATCATTTCCAAAAGCTCTCTGACATGCACGACTCCCGTATAAGGCCCCAGATATTCTGAGCCATCCCGTATAACTCTTCTGGTAAGGAAAACCCTGGGAAATGGTTCGTTTTTAATGACGATATAGGGGTAAGTTTTATCGTCTTTTAGGGCAATGTTGAACCGTGGCTGAAAATGTTTAATTAATGAATTTTCCAGAAGAAACGCATCTCCTTCAGTGTCCGTGACAGTAAAGTCGATTGTTCGTATCAACGCTACTAACCTGCGCGTCTTAATGTTGTCGACATTCTTGTTGAAATATGAACTGACTCTTTTTCTTAAATCTTTTGCTTTGCCAACGTACAGTAACTCGCTTGACGAGCTATAATATTTATAACAGCCGGGTTTGTGTGGGATGGTCTTCGATATTTCAGTGAATTCCTCTTTTGTCATCGTTTAGCCCGTGAAGACAGTAAGTAAATGATTACAACTATATTCGTAAGTAAGTACTGGCATACTAAAATGCCACAAGTTCATGTTAGCGGATAAACTCCCACTCGGAAACAGTATGTACTTTTTCTCCAAACGTCGGTGTCTCCGTAACCTGCACCTGTATACGTTTCATTGGTTTGTAATAAAGCTTTACCTCCCTGTCGTCCATACCCGAGTTGCCAGCAGCCTTTATATAGATTCCTTTTACTTTTTTAGTATACATATTGATGGAGATGAGCAACTGACGTGTATACAAATCCTCTTCTAACGCTTCATAGAAGAAGTTGTGCGTGTCGTCTTGCTTGTCATCGAATTGAGTGAACTTATATTTTCCCAGATATTTTCTGTCACTAATTTCTGTTTTGAAAAATTCTTCGAATATTTTACCCCAGTTTAATGTATCAGAAGTTGTGTAACTGCTGTCGTAAGGCCCGTCATTAACGCGCACAGTCTTAACAATAAGGAACGGTTCGCCATAGAATGTATTCCATTGGTCCAGTGCATACTGACGAACAGAAAAGTAGTTGCCTTTGATGTCAGAAAAGTCTTCTGTGTTACTGTCCTCTTTGCAAGATGAAAACAGAACGGCCATGAAAGCAATCAGTAAGAATAGCGGGAAAGTAACTTTTTTTATCACGGGCTAAAATTAATAAAGTTGTGCCGAAATTATTCAGTTTGGTTTTTTAGGCATTAGATACGCTAAAGTTATTTTGTAAATCTCAATTGAATAGTAAGGTAAAATATTCATGACGTTGTGCTTAGCAGGAGATTACCTCCTATGCGGTTGGCAATCCACACGATGTTACTAAATAAATTCAGAAAGTCGTTTTCGTATCTTTAATTTGGAGCATATTTTGAGACTTTTAGAAACTGGGATACATGAGGCATTTTTGTTTTTTACTGTGGCTGTTGGTTGCTTTTGTTGGACGGGTATCTGCCCAATCTACCTTTAAAGCGGGTTTCAAGACTTATAATACGGGCTTGATTATTCATGAGTATGGATATAAGTATGTGCAAAAAGACGGACCACAGTTATATGCGACGGATAGCGCAAAGACGTATGTAAATACTGACAGCTTTGTCACCATGACCGTTGCGCACAGACAACACGACCAGGCTGAGTACAAGACAATTAATTATTTAACGACTAAGAAGCTATTGGCAAAATCAGAAGAGTACAAGAACGGGAACCTAGTAGAGGAAAATTCATGGAAGTACGACGATAAACGGCGTGAAATTTACCACCTCAAAGAAAACAAAACCAACGGCTATACATACAAGAAGAATTTCAGGTATGAAAATGAAAAGGGGGGTGGTCATGTGAAGTATGAGAGTTCTTATTTTAATGGCCGAATTGAATTTTACACAAAATATTATTTCAATAGTAAGAATGTTCTGACGAAGGAAGTAAGGCTGAACGACAATAATAAAGATATTGTGCACGTAGAAACATACACTTATGGAGAAAATGGAAAAGTAAAGGAACGTTCTGTTTACTTTCCTGAATTTAAAGTGACAAAGACATTCAAAGAGCCGGAAGGCAATGTCCCGGCCAAGTGTTCCGGGATGATGCCGATAGGAATAAAAGCCAAAGCGAATCCTGCTACCAGGACATTTTACATTAAGCGCGCAATTTTGAAAAATCTGGCTACCATATCTGATCCCGAATGTTCAGATTTTGACTATACGTTTACGAATTACTCGGATTGCCTGGTGAAAGTGGCATCCACCAAAATCAATAACGGAAGAGTTGCAACTTTTGTTTACAAAGAAAAAATCTAGGAATTGTTTTTGCCCAATGTTAGTTTTCTGAGACGATTTCAGTTGCCTCATCGAAATCAAGCTCTCCACTTGGTATTTTTACTTCAAAGTCTTTTAGCGTTTTGGAGGTATCTCCCTGAAGTCTTAGGGTCTCTTGAGCCGCTAATTCGCGCAATCGCCACCCAAGAAAAGCATCGCCGGTATGGGTTTCGCTTTTCGCCATAGTTTGATTGACAACTCTGGATGCTTTCTGGAATTGTTGGGAACAAAAACTAACAAGTTGCTTGTCGTAGTAGTTTACTTCTTTTGAAATAATCTTCTTTCCACCTTCCAGAATTCTCACCAATGCATTTTCTTCAACCAGTTTACGCCAGTCTTCACCGTCTGTTTCTATCTCTGCGTAGCTTACCGCGCGGGCCAATCGTTTAGCTTTGATAACTTCCCTTGGTAGCAGTTCGCTGATGTTCTTAGGGAAGAACAATTTGCCTTCTTCATCGAGAAATGGTAATCCTGCGATGTTAACAACAAAAAAGCGCCCGGGGTACTTTCCCAGATACTTGGTCAACCATAATAGCGTACAAATGTCGGCCGGCCAGGGAGCTATCCACACCCATGCAACATCATCTTCATTTTTTGCCATTGAAGCACTTACTTCGAGGATCTTTTCCGTGTCGGTAACTTCCGGTATTTTGTCGCTATTGATGACGGTTTTCCAAAATGACTGTCTTAATTCTGAGAATTTCTGCCCCTCTTCGGTTTTTTGCAACGGACCGACATTAAGCAAGTCCTGAATTGTAATGACCTTTCCTGCCATTTCTGTTTCCATATTTACCGCTTCAGTAAGCGGAATCGCAGCCATGTCCCCGGTTGTTATATGATATATCATTATTCTTCTCCTTGTCTCGCAAATGTAATAAGTGAAAGCTTAAAATGCAGATTATTTACTAACAGTTTTGACTAACGATAAAAGAATGTGCCGCCATTTTTAGCTAATTTCACAGCCTATATGAATGCAGGGTACCAGAAGATATTGAAGTCTATAAGAGACAAGAATTTTGCTCCTATTTATCTGATTGACGGAGAAGAGAACTTTTATATAGAGAAGTTGTCGGACCATTTTGAGAATAATATTCTTTCAGATGCGGAACGAGACTTCAACCTAACCATATTATATGGAAAAGACGCACATTGGTCAGACGTAGTTAATGCCTGTAAGCGGTTCCCGATGTTTGCCGAAAGGCAAGTAGTGATATTAAAAGATGCCGGACAACTAAAAGGAGGAGAAGACGATAAAAAGGGATTAAACTCCTTGTTAGACTATATCGAAAAGCCATCGCCGACTACGGTTTTTGTGGTAGAGCATCCGTTCAAGAAGGCAGATGCAAAAACAAGGTTTGTAAAAAGAGTAAAAGACAAAGGGGTTCATTTTACCTCTGATAAAGTAAAAGAAGATAGAATTCCGGAATGGATAGAGGGCTTTGGGCAGGAAATTGGTTTTAGTATCGGGCGGCAGGAGGCTGAAATTTTGGGCTCGTTTCTTGGAAACGATTTAAAGAAGATATCAAATGAAATAGAGAAAATCAGAATAAATGTCCCTAATGAAAAACATCTGACAACGGAGTTAATCCATAAGTACATTGGTATAAGTAAAGATTATAATGTGTTTGAGTTTCCTGCCGCTCTGACGGGAACTGACAAAGAAAGGCTGTACCGCATGTTATCTTACTTTATTGCTAATAGCAAGGCGGCGCCGCTACCTTTAATTACCGGTTCGTTTTATACACATTTTAATAGAATGTATGTTGCGCATTTCGTGCGTGGCAAGTCAGATAAAGAGGCGGCATCAGCAATGGGCATGTCTCCGTACTTTGTAAAAAATATAATGGCGTCACTTGCTCGATGGCCACTTCATCGCATAGAAAGGTGCCTTCTGTTATTGGCCAGGTACAATACGATGGCAGTAGGGATAAAAAGTACCGCAGGCGATAGAGAAATACTAAAGGAAATGGTCGGACAAATGATGGAAGAGTAGTAGGGGGTGTTTTATTGTTTCAATGGAATTAGCGTAACTGATATTCTTTTAGCTAATTTTAGCAATAATTAATACCCGGAAAGTATGTTGTCGAATTGCCCTGTTTTATTAAGTAACACAGAAATGAATTTCAAATGAAGATAAGATTTTTTGCCTTGACGGCTATAGTCGCTCTGGTAGCAATTGTAAATGTGTCGTCGGCTCAGACCGCAGAGGAAGTTTTCAATAAGCACATAGAAGCTCTTGGGGGGGAGAGTGCCTGGGAGAATATTTCATCCATTAAGATGACCGGAACACTAACGGTAAATGACGTAGCAGTTCCCTTTTCGAAGGTCGGTGTAAATTTTGAAGGTATGCGAGTAGATTTCAAGATCGGAGGAGTGAAGAATTACTTAATAGTTAACCAACAAGCAGGGTGGAAGCTGTTTTCGGCAGATGCAAGTGGTGAAATGTTAGACCTTATGACACCTGAGGATCATGAGAAGGCAATGGTGCTAATGAGTATCAAGCATTGGTATCTTGTTGATAGAGCAGAGCTAAATGAAATGGAATTAGATAGCGTGAAAGCTAACATTGATGGTAAGGAATGTTATAAATTATCTATGATTGATAGCAGGCAACAAAAGGTTACGGCTTATGTTGACACGAAGACTTACTACCTGGTTAGAAAACAAGTTAAAGGTGGTGAGGACGGTACCTCCGCTAAAGCGATTACCGTAAAATATGGCAATTACAAAATGCAGCCGTCGGGTATTGTATTGCCGCTTTCTGAGGAAAATTCAGAAATCGGAGGTCAAATAGCGTATAAGAAAATTGAAGTAAATAGCATTTTTGAAGAAAGCGTTTTTGCTCCTGATGGTGCCGGAAAATAGCTGGTTCGGAGGTGCTTGGTGCTCGGAAAAAATTAAAATAGGGTAGAAATACCCGAGGTGTTTTTTCCTGACTTTTGGTCATTTTTTAACTTTATAATTTCCCCGCGATACGTTACATTCGCATTCTAACTTTGACAATAAATGCTTCAGACAGATTATATTCATGTGCCTTATGGCAAAACGGTACACGGCGAAGAAGAAATCGCTGCTGTCGTTGATGTGCTGAGAACGTCAACTCAAATGGGTAAACATGTTCGGAAAATGGAAGAGCGTGTAGCAGACCTATATAACAAGAAGTATGGGATAATGGTCAACAGCGGTTCTTCCGCGCTGTACCTTGCCGCCGACCTGATGGACTTTGAGCCCGGTGCAGAAATAATAACTCCTGCTCTTACATTCTCTACAACTGTTGCTCCGATTGTTAAGAAGGGCTGGATACCGGTGTTTATCGACGTTGAAGAAGGTACATATAATATTGATGCCAACAAGGTTGAGGAAATGATTACGCCTAAAACAAAGGCAATGATTATTCCTAACCTGATGGGTAATTTACCGGATTGGAAGCGTTTGAGGGAAATTGCAGACAAGCACAATTTATTTGTTCTCGAAGACTCGGCCGATACAATTGGAGCTGAAATCAACGGAGCTTCATCCGGAAGGTTTACCGATATGAGTACTACAAGCTTTTATGGTTCTCACATTATTAATTGTGCCGGAAACGGCGGTATGTTGTGTGTAAATAGTGATGCACACTTTGACCGTGGTCGTTTGTTAAGAAGCTGGGGACGTAGCTCGTCTTTGTTTGTTGAGTCTGAAAAAATCGAAAACCGTTTTAACGTTGAAGTAGACGGAATTCCTTACGATGCCAAATTTGTTTTTGAAGAGCCTGGCTACAACATTGAGCCTGCTGAATTGGGCGCAGCTTTTGGCCTGATTCAGTTAGATAAACTTGCAAAGAACATAGATGTTCGTACAGAAAATTACAATCGTATGCGTCTGTTTTTTGAGCAATACGAAGAGTTCTTTATTTTACCGAAGCAGTTGCCGGACTCTCGCACAGGTTGGTTAGCATATGCGTCCACCATCCGCGCTTCTGCTCCTTTCGTTCGCAGGGATATGCAAATATTTTTAGAAAAGCGCAATATTCAGACGAGAACAGTATTTACCGGGAATATATTGCGCCAGCCAGGTTTTAAGAATGTTGCACACAGAGCAGCATCAGCAGGATATCCTGAGTCTGACAAAGTAATGAGAGGTGGCATGTTGTTAGCTTGTCATCATGGTCTGAATGAAGCGCAGATTGCTCATGTCATGGAAAGTGTTACCGAATTCATGAAAAAAATATAGTGGATGTTTGAATTGATATTGTCATTTTATCTTGCCTACAAAAATAGTCTCAAAGCGAAGAGTAAGGGGCTAAATGGATGGTTTTGGGCTATAATGACATTTGTGTCTTTCATGTTCACTTTTTCTATCGGTTGTGTTGTGGTTGTTTTTGGGATGCTTGGTAAAAATGTTGATATTGAGCAGTTATCTTCCACCGATCCGGACGTACGGTTAGCGGTAACAAAACAGTTGGTTGAACTGTTTAATGCTAATCCTCTGCATGTTATTACGATAGACCTGTTTGCTATAGGCGGTTACTTATTTGTCAGATATTTGCTGGAAAAGAAACCTGAAAAGAATGATGTTGAGGTCCATTGGATGGATAAGCTCGGGAAGAATAGAGAACTTGACTGATATTTGACTCGAACAATGATATTACACCCGGGTAAACTGTTTTCTTTGTTTTTATATGTTAATATTTTGTTTCAATTTGTATTCTAGTATAGAAAAATCAATTGAAATTTCTTTTTATTCCTTTCTCTTTCTATTTTTATCAGGTGTATTCGTAGAATTTCAACGTTTTAACCATAAGTTAATATTCTATACTTGATTAAATAATTTTGTCCGTTAGGATAAATATATTTATCAATTTTATTTGAAAATTGTGAATTACCGAATAACTTTAGTGTATAAAGTGTATTAATCAGGTTTATTATTGCCATTTTTATATCCACAAAAAAATTAATTCATGAGAAAGATTAGTTTACTATTTGCTCTGTTTTCGTTATGTATTGGTAGCAGCTATGCCCAATGCAACTGTGATTGGTTTTACAAGACGCCGATTACCATCACTAATTCCGGATCTTCTGCTTTGACGGATTATCAGGTATCTGTAACTGTGAACACTCAGTCATTAGTGTCTGATGGCAAGATGTTGGCAAGTGGGGCCGATATTAGATTTACTGATGATGCATGTGTTAATTTACCCTATTATATAGAAAGTGGAATGAATACAACCACTACCAAAATTTGGGTTAAGGTTAATGCCATTGCTGCAAGCGGACCTACGACAATTAATATGTTTTACGGAAATAGTTCTGCTGCCGTAGCTTCTGACCCTGAAGAGACATTTTTATTATTTGATGATTTTGATGGATCGAGCCTAAATACGACGAAGTGGAGTTTTCTGACTTCGGGTGGGTCTCAATCAGTCAGCGGTGGTGCAATTACTATATCCACCAGTTCATATGCGCTTGTAGAGTCTAACGATACTTATGAATCGCCATATATAAGCGAAATGAAGGTGAATTCTGTATCCGGTAGTTGGCCCAATATTGCACAGCGTAATGCGTCGCATGGCCCTGGCGTAACAATGTTTACGAATAGTTCGACAATGTATTTGTCAAATTGTTCTGGTTGGCCATATGCCGGTAGCTTTACATACACTGCGTCTTATGGGACTGGAGTTGGGATATGGAGTCTTGTCAGGACGCCCACCAATGTGTATGGAGAATGGCCGGGCGGTACAATTACAGGGACAACAGGAACGCTTAATACTCCGTCGGGTAACCAATCAACTGCTTTTGGGTTGTTAAATGGTGGTTCATCTAACATTACGGTTGATTGGATTAGAGGTCGCAAGTATTATGCGGCGGGTACTGTTCAATCTGTAGGAACTGAAACAGCAAATGGTTCAGGAGTTATTACCGGTACACCAACGATTTGTAATGGTTCTACTACATTACTTGCCAATGCCGCGACCGGTGGTACATGGACAAGTGGAAATGCAACAGTGGCAAGTGTTAGTTCTACCGGGCTTGTTACGGCTAATTCAGTGGGTACTGCTGTAATATCATATACATTGGGCTCATGTATACCTGCTACATCTACTGTTACGGTCTATCCTTTGCCTACGGCTATTTCCGGTATCAATGCGATATGTACCTCTACAACATCTACCCTGACTTCAAGCCCTTCTGGCGGCGTTTGGAGTAGTACGAATGGCGCTACCGCTTCAGTAACTTCTGGAGGAACAGTTTCGGGACTTGCTGTCGGGACAACTGTAATTTCCTATACGTTCTCTGGTTGTGCCGCGACATCTGTAGTTACTGTTAGTACATTTGGCACTCCTGTAACCGGTACTCAGAGCTTGTGTTCAGGACTTAATACCTCTCTTGCAAATTCGGTATCGGGTGGAACCTGGTCAAGTACTTCTACATCAATTGCGACAATTAATGCTACTACGGGAGAAGTAAGCGGGTTATCTGCAGGTACTGCTAACATCACTTATACAGCACCGGTTGGTTGTGTCAGCCCGGCAGTTGTTACGGTAAATCCTTTGCCGGCATTAACAGTAGGGCCGACAACCTCAACCACCATATGTCTGAATAGCGCGACATCATTTACAGCTGTTTCCGGTGGTTCCTCATTTTTGTGGTCGGGAGTTTCAGGGGCGGCCGGGTTATCCTGTACTTCTTGCGCCTCACCTACAATTACACCGACAGCGGTGGGAAATAATTATTACAATGTAAAAGCTACATCTGTATACGGTTGTGAGTCTAATCAAAGTGTAACAATATTAGTGAATCCATTACCCGCAGCTATTACAGGTTTGTTAAATACTTGTGTAGGTACTACCGCACCTTTGATGAATGCTGATGCAGGAGGTACATGGAGCAGCAGTAATGCTTCGGTAGCAGCTATCGATTTGATTACCGGAGCCATGACAGGTATTTCGACAGGTACGGCAACTATTTCTTATACACTTCCGACCGGATGTGTTCGGACGGCGAATGTAATTGTATCAGGTGCGCCGGCTCCTATTACCGGTACTCCGGTAGTTTGTAGCGGAATGAGCACAAATCTTAGTCATCCTGTTTCCGGTGGTGCGTGGAGTAGTAGCTCTGCCGTGATTGCTTCAGTAAATTCATCGGGCTTAGTTACCGGTGGTAGTTCCGGTAATGCTACTATAACTTATACGCTTCCGTCCGGTTGTATTGCAACGTCTACGGCAACAGTTAATTCGTTACCAAGCGCAATTACCGGTTCATCTGCGGTTTGTCAGTTAGAAACAACAACATTATCCAATGCTGATGCAGGGGGAACCTGGAGTAGCAGCAATTCAAATGCGTCAGTAGGTATGTTCTCAGGTGTGGTGACGGGTAGTATTGCCGGTACATCGACTATTAGTTATACTTTTTCCAATGGTTGTTACCGTACACGTACAATGACAGTAAATACATTGCCGGCTGCTATTACCGGAAGCCTCGCAACTTGTTATAATACAGTCAGTGTGCTTTCAGATGCGACTTTCGGTGGTTCTTGGAGTAGTAGTAATAACAGTGTTGCAGCGATTGATGCTTCGGGATTAGTTGTTGGGCTCAACGCAGGAACTGCAAATATATCTTATACAATGATTGGTAGCGGGTGTAGGGCAGTTGCCGTGTTTACTGTTAATCCGTTACCGGCAGATATATCCGGTTCTATGAATGTGTGTGTCGGAGCAACAACATCGTTGTCCAACGCAGATGGTGGCGGCACGTGGAGTAGCAGCAACAGCGGTATTGCTTCTGTTGATGCTTCGGGAGAAGTAACAGGGGGCGCTGCAGGGAATGTTACCATTACTTATACCCTGGCAACAGGCTGTCGTAAGACTGCCGGGTTTACCGTAAATCCGTTGCCATTGGCAATTTCGGGAGCAGCAAATGTTTGTGAAGGTAGCACGACAACATTATATGATTTTACACCGGGTGGTGTTTGGGAGTCCGGTGGGCCTGCTTTTGCCACTATTGACGGATCAGGAATTGTCTCTGGTGGTTCGGCCGGGTTAGCGAATATATCTTACACATTGCCGACTGGCTGTCGTCGTACTGTGATTGTAACAGTAAACTCTTTACCTGCCGCTATTACCGGTTCATTGTCGGTTTGTTCCGGTCAGACTTCAGTCTTGAGTAATGCAACAGGAGGAGGAAGCTGGAGCAGCAGCACTCCCGGCAATGCCTCTGTCGGAATGAGTACCGGAGTTGTTACCGGAACAGGTGCATCAGGTAATGCCGTTATAACTTATACTTTGCCGAATGGCTGTAGCCGCTCAGTAGTAATGAACGTTAATCCATTACCATTAAATATTACAGGTCCTTCATCTGTTTGCGAGAATAGCAGTATTACATTAAGCAATGGCTCCCCAAGTGGCGCATGGTCATCTTCAGATGCTTCAGTAGCAACTGTCGACGGTACAGGAGTGGTGACTGGAGTGTCTGCCGGAACTGTTACAATCAGTTATGCGTTGGTGACCGGTTGTTATCGTACAAAGACAATAGATGTAAATCCGTTACCGGCAGCATTTACGGGTAATCCGGCAGCTTGCGTCGGCCAAACGTCAATGCTAAATAGTTCGACTTCGGGCGGTGCATGGACTTCATCTTCCGTTGGTATCGCATCGGTGAACAGTGCAGGTGTAGTAACAGGAAATTCGGCTGGCGTTGCAAACATTATGTACACATTAAGTAGCACGGGATGCAGCCGTTCCATGGCGTTTAACGTAAATCCGCTACCAGCAAACATTGCCGGAATATCAACTATTTGTGAGCAATCAACAACTACATTGAACAGTGTAACTCCCGGCGGTATATGGTCTTCGTCAGATAATACGATTGCGAGTATCAGTATCAGTGGTGTTGTAATTGGCGAATCAGCAGGATCTGCAATGGTTTCCTACACCATGCCTTTGACAGGATGTGTTCGGACTAAGAATGTAAATGTGAATCCGCTACCAATGCCTATCAGTGGCAACCTGAATGTCTGTGTCGGAATGACCACGGCATTAGGAAATAGCAGCCCTGCAGGTGCATGGAGCAGCAGTAGTGCAGGAGTAGCTACAATAAGCAGTAGCGGAGTGGTATCAGGCGTTTCAGCAGGTACAGCGAATGTAACTTATACATTGCCTACGTCTTGCCGTACTTCATCAACTGTAGTTGTAAATCCGCTACCCTCAGATATAACCGGATCCGGTACAGTATGTGTAGGAAGCAGTACAATGCTAAGCAACGGAACGATAAACGGTAACTGGAGCAGCAGCATGCCTTCTGTAGCAACAGTATCTGCATCCGGAATGGTAACAGGAATGACGTCAGGTAGTGTGATGATGACTTACACACTACCAACAGGATGTTACAAAACAAAGATGATGACAGTGAATCCGCTTCCAGCAGCAATTACAGGTGATGATAATGTTTGTCAGGGGCTTGTGACTGGTTTGAGCAATGCGTCCGGCGGTGGTAGCTGGAGCAGCAGCAATACAGGTTTGGCTCCTGTAAGTGGTGCTGGTGTGGTGACAGGTGTTGCTCCCGGTGTTGCGGTAATCACGTACACATTGCCGACAGGTTGTATGCAAATGAAGAATATAGTGGTGAACCCGATACCTGAAAATATTACCGGTGTTGCTACCGTTTGTGAGGCTGGCAGAACAATGATGAGTACAACCACCGGCGGCGGATTCTGGGGAAGTGCATCTCCGATTGCCTCGATAAGCTATCTGGGAGAAGTTACCGGTGTAAGAGCAGGAACAGCGACAGTTACTTATATGTTGCCTACAGGTTGCCGTCGTACAAGAGTAGTAACTGTTAATCCATTGCCGGGTACAATAACCGGATCAAGCAATGTTTGTGAAGGCTCTGAGATTGCTCTTTCGAGTACAACAGCAGGAGGTATGTGGGTGAGCAATAGTGCGGCTCATGCGACAATAGATGCCGGAACAGGTTTGATGACCGGCGTGAGTGCAGGTAGTGTATTGATAAGCTATACGCTGCCAACAGGATGTATGCGCACAAGAATTTTGACTGTAAATACAACACCGGCTGCAATTGTGGGAACAACCGAAGTGTGTAACGGAGGTGTGACAACCTTGACGACAACCACGACTGGTGGTGTATGGATAAGCGACAATACGTCTGTAGCGACAGTAGGTCTGGCTGGCGGAAATGTGACAGGTATCTCTGCTGGTATGGCGCATATCAGTTACAGTATGCCGACGGGATGTTTTAGTTCAACCATGGTACAGGTAAACCCACAACCATCCGCAATCGGAGGATTGTTAAGTATCTGTGAGGGAAGCACAACCGTGTTGACTAATAGTTCATTGGGTGGTGCATGGAGCAGCAGTACTACAGGTACAGCGTCAATCACAGCTGCAGGAGTTGTGAGTGGCATGACTGCGGGTAACTCGACAATCAGCTATACGCTGCCTACAGGGTGTTATACAACTGCTAATCTTGCAGTAAACAGTCTTCCGGCAGTTTATAGTGTAACCGGTGGCGGTAACTATTGCGCAGGTGGTGGTGGAGTAGGAGTGAGCCTTGATGGATCATCTTCCCTAACAACATATAAATTATACAAAGGAAGCACCATGTTAGGCACGTATACAGGTAGTGGTGCACCTATTTATTTCGGAATGTATACAGGTAGTGGCATGTATACCGTATCGGCAACAAATAGTGCCGGATGTAGTCGTGACATGAGTGGAAGTGCTATGGTTTCAATAACTCCTGTTGTGACGCCATTTGTGAATGTAACCAGCAGTGCAGGAGATACGGTATGTGCGGGTACGTCAGTAACATATGGTGTGATGGGAGTGAATGGCGGAAGCAGCCCTTCATATACCTGGAAAGTGAATGGCACAGTAATGTCTACGGGTGCTGACAGCTATGTGTATAGTCCTGCTTTTGGTGATATAGTATCTGTTACAATGGCCAGCAGTGCTGCATGCGCTTTGCCGTCAACGGCAACAGCCTCTAAAGTTTTAAATGTGATGTCGGTAGAGACTCCGTCTGTAACGATAAGTGCGAGTCCATCTGCAAATGTTTGCGCAGGTACTACAGTAATGTATAGTGCATCTTCCGCAAATGGCGGTGCTAGCCCTACTTACACTTGGCGCAAGAATGGTTCTACTCCATTGGGCAGTGGCGCTACACTATCGTACGTTCCTAATGACAATGACAACATCGTATGTTGGTTGAATAGCAGCTACCGTTGTTTGTCCGTAAACAATGTTGTGAGCAATAACATTTTGATGAACGTAGACGAGGTATTTGTACCGGAAGTTACCATTACTGTAACTCCGGCAACAACTATAACACAGGGAGAAGAAGCAGGGTTCAGTGCGGCAGTAGTGAATGCAGGTCCTACACCAAGTTATCAGTGGATGCGAAACAACGTAGCGATTGCAGGTGCTAGCCAACCAACGTATTCTACAAAGAATCTGGCTGATGGCGATGTAATCTCATGCATGGTAAAAGGAACAGGTGTATGTGGAGAAAGCTCAATGAATTCCGTAACTATGACGGTAGAGCCTTCTACAGGAATTGCCGGAACAGCAGTTACTGTGAGCGAGTTGCGTTTGGTGCCAAATCCGAACAATGGAACATTTGCTATCCGTGGTAATGTAGCGGCGGGAGTAACAGAGCCATTGCAGGTAGAGGTAACTGATATGTTGGGTCAGGTGGTATATCGTACAGAGTTGCCGGTAGAGAATGGCAGCATAAGTAAGAATATAACATTGGGCAGTAACGTAGCGAACGGCATGTATATGCTGAATGTTACAGGAGCAGACGGTGGACGTAACACAATACGATTTGTGGTACAGCAATAATGCTTACTATTCGGCATAAAGTAACAACAAAGCCCGTGCAGAATGTGCGGGCTTTGTTGTGTTTAAATACAAGGGTAATGGCGATGCGTTTAGCTGCTAATGTTGTATATTAGTATTGTGAAGTAATATTACCAGCAGTAAAAAACAATTTGATTCTAAAACAATGAATATGTGGAAAGAAGATGAGAATAAATTACATAGACAATTTAAGTTTGGAGATTTTAGTGAGGCTTTTGCTTTTATGACCAGAGTCGCCATTCTTGCAGAAAAACAAAACCATCATCCCACCTGGACCAATACCTGGAATATAGTGGATATATGGCTGAATACACATGATGCAGGAAATACAGTCACCGACAGAGATCGAAAGCTGGCTGAGTCTATCGATAAACTGGTTGCCTGATAGGTTACTTACTCCTTGTTTTTGGTATCCATAACTATGGTTACCGGGCCATCATTTACCAATGCGACTTTCATGTCTGCTCCGAATATACCGGTAGCGACTTCTTTGCCTGTTTTGTTCGAGAGTGCAGTTACAAATGACTCGTAGAGTGGAATTGCCTGTTCTGGTCTTGCCGAGCGAATGAAGGATGGTCTGTTCCCCTTTTTGTATGAAGCAAACAAAGTAAATTGACTAACAACAAGTATTTCGCCGTTTGTTTCAAGAATACTTTTGTTCATCAATCCTTGTTCGTCGTTGTTGATGCGCAGTTGTGCTACTTTTCCTGTCAACCATTCAACATCTTCTGCCGTGTCATCAGTTGTTACACCCAATAAAATCAGGTACCCGTGTTTAATACTGGCTGTTTCTGCTCCATCAATAGTGACGCTTGCCGAAGATACTCTTTGAATTACTGTACGCATTATCTTAATATGAAATTTGAGAAAACAAAATAGTAAATATCAATCGAAATAATTGACCGCGCACTAAATTTTAACTGCGTTAACGGGTGTTTATATTCCGTCCTATGATGGATGCGGTTGCTGGCATAGTGCCTCCCGTATTTCTTGACTTCATAGGGACATAGTACGTCCATTGCAAAATTAGATCGTCGCTACTTAAAGTCAATCTGATAAAATCATCTCTTACCGAATTCCGGTCTGAAAATTTGTATTTGTTGTCTGCAGCTAATTTGAGCTTGTAGTCGATTATTCTACCTGAATAATATTTATCACTCATTACTTTGCTGCATGTAATATGCACAGAGTCTTTTTCGCTGTATGCTACATACAAAAAGAAGAGAGAATCCTTTACTTCTGATATTCGATAGTCTTTATGATACTTTTTTCCTGAAAATGTATCTATTCTCAATATTTTTTCCGTTAAGTTAGGTGTCGCCGCTTCGTTATTATTAGGTTGCAACGCAGTATCAGTCGCCGTTAAAGAAGACTGCTTTTTCGAGCAGCCGTAAAAGCCGATTAGGAATGTAGTTAGTAACAATAAGCAAGTATATTTCATGGCTGATAGGTTTTAGTATATAACGAAGATTTTATTTTGATATTGCCTATTTGAAGAAAATGTTTTTGTACTGCGTCAATGCTGCTATTTTTGTGGGCCATGCAGACAATGTCAGATACTATAGTTGCGATAGCCACCCCAAACGGAGAAGGGGCCATAGGCGTAATTCGGTTGAGTGGGGGAGAGGCACTATCTATTGTGAATAATGTATTCAGAGGCAAGGACTTGATTGCTCAGCCTACACATACACTGCACTTCGGGAAAATCATTGACGGAGACAAGGTGGTCGACGAAGTTGTAGTGAGTCTGTTTAAGGGGCCTAAAAGCTATACAGGTGAAGATGTAGTGGAAATAAGTTGCCATGGTTCGGGGTATGTGTTACAGGAGGTTATTAGGTTGTGTACGGCTGGTGGTGCAAGAATGGCACAGCCGGGGGAGTTTACAATGAGGGCGTTTCTGAATGGCAAGTTAGACCTGACGCAGGCAGAAGCAGTTGCAGACCTGATAGCAAGCAATAGTAGTAGTTCGCACAAAGCAGCCTTGCACAATTTGCGTGGCGGTTTCAGTAGCGACCTCGCAAGCATGCGAGACGAGTTGATTCAGTTTAGCGCACTTATAGAGCTGGAATTAGATTTCAGCGAAGAAGATGTAGCCTTTGCAGACCGAACCCGCTTTTATGAATTGATAGACCGTATAACGGCAGCCACGCAGGCTTTGTTATTGTCGTTCAGTCTGGGAAATGCCATTAAAAATGGGGTGGGGGTGGCCATAGCAGGTAAGCCCAATGCCGGAAAAAGTACACTGCTGAATGCGCTGTTGAATGAGGAAAGAGCCATTGTAAGTGAGGTGGCCGGTACTACACGAGATACTATTGAAGAGGTGCTGAATATTAATGGCATACTCTTCAGACTGATAGACACTGCAGGCATACGGGAACATACGGCAGACCTCATTGAACAGCAAGGTATAGCCCGTAGCCGGGATGCGATGAGCAAGGCCGATGTAGTCATATACTTGTTTGATAGTGTAGCTCTGGTAGAGGATGAGAGCGAACGTGCAGCCCTGATGCTGCAAGTGGCAGCTTTTAAGGATGCAGGCATCAAATTTCTGCTGACGGCCAATAAAGTAGATTTGACCGATACCGGAAGTGTCTTGGAGGTTATGCGAGAGTTAGGAGAAGATGTGTTGTTAATTTCTGCCAAAAAGAAAGACAACATACATATCCTTTCTGATGCACTATACAACTTAGTGGCAGGTGGTGGGGTGAATACCGAGGGTACGATTGTTACCAATGTACGGCACTATACCGCCCTTCAAAACGTATTGAACGCTCTTGCCGACATAAAGAAAGGTATGGACGACAATTTGCCGGGAGACTTATTGTCACTAGATATTCGTAGATGTCTGCATTACTTAGGTGAAATCACCGGAGCTGTAACAACAGAAGATAAGCTTGATTACATATTTTCTAAGTTTTGTATCGGGAAGTAATGTCTAATTCACCGATGGGGGTGTTTACTGGTATAGTCGAAACGAAATTCTTTGAACAAATGGTTGGATATGAGACCCTCTCTGCTATTTGTTGCTATTTCCCATTTCTTGTTGTATCCAGGGAACAAAAGCAGCCACCCTTGTAAAATCGCAGATAGAGCCATAATGCCCACCACCATTTATATGAACTGTGGTGATGGCATGCGCATTGATGCCAATAAGCTGCCATTGCCCGTTTACAATTCGGAATAATCCACCACCGCTATCACCACCACTTACCATGTATTCTAAACCTCTTGCCGTTGGACTTCCGGTTTTATTCATACCCGGGTCTGTTGGCGAATCAAAGTCGATTGTCAATATGGTGTTGTGTCCATTTATTTCAAACCCCCAGATGCTATCTACTACATTTTCTCCCGCAAGTTTTTCGGATGGTTCATAGGGAGCATCTACGGGGAGTGAGGGCTTTGCAGGGCCAAATCCAACAACGACCACATCATTGTGCAATTCATCAAAATTATTGTTGATATGCGCTGGGATAATATCTGTCACATCTTCTGTTAAATGAACGATGGCGATGTCGCATGCGCCTTTTGATTCGTTTTTGTTATAAGCTTGATGGACAATGATGTCTGCTGCATTATGCAGCTTGCCATTTAACTCAAATTGAAAATCAGATGCCTCCGAAAAAGATTGTCCCTTTTTTACAAATAAATGAGCGGCAGTCAGTAAATGTTTCTTGTCAATAAGGACACAAGATCCCCACGACTTATTCTTATAGAAAACATGCCCTACACAGTCAAATTGATGCTGCCTTGCAAGGTCTCTGTATTTCTGTTTGGGTACATCGTGCCTGTATATCCCACAAAAGAAAACCAGAAACAAGAGCGCCATTGTGGTTGTGAGAAGTGCTGCTTTCATGGTCTGTTTTTCAAACGCAAGTGTCCGCTGTTTTATTGCTTGGTGCGTATTCGCGTAATTTTTTCGTCACTATTAAGAATCAGTTGCGGATTAGAATCACTCCATCACCGGCAACACAATATTAGAAGCGTGACTGTTGCTTGAAAATATACGGATGCGAGCGGGGATAAAGTCACTTTCGTTGCACTGGTATATGTTCACAAATTGTTGCGGGTTTCTATCGGCCAGCGGAAACCAACTGCTTTGTATCTGTATCATCAGTCTGTGTCCTTTCCTGAATACGTGTGCCACATCGGGTAGGGTAAAACTGACTTCTGTTATCGCATCTTTGATAAATGGCGTGGGGTGCTCAAAACTTTTTCTGTATTTACCCCGCATTATCTCTCCACGTACCAGCATCTGGTAGCCTCCCATAATGTATTTCGGTCCTTCTCCGTCTTTACTGTCGTCATAGGTAAAATCGTCGGGAAACACGTCTATCAGTTTAACGACAAAGTCGGCATCGGTGGTGGAGATACTCGCAAAGAGGTTTGCAACAACAGGACCGGCGAGGGTCAGGTCATTTTTTAGTACATCTGTACTAAACGTTATCACGTCAGGTCTGCGTGCTGCAAAGCGTTGGTCGTCGGTCATGTACTCTGCAGTTCTTTTGAAGTGAACCCCCTCTGCATACGGAACCGGTTTTGCCGGGTCGCTGATATATTCGGTATAACCCTTGTAGTCAGGTGCTTCCGGCTTGTGAAACGTAAGTTGTCCGTCAGCATGCAGGTAAATGGGTTTGTCCTTTTTCTCGGCAGGCGGCCACTGCTTGTAGGCTTTCCACTCATTACTGCCACTATAAAAGATGTTTGCCTCGGCAATGTCTTTTGTACTGCCTTTACCATTGAGGTAGTACTCAAAGTAGGGTATTTCTATATGTTGCTGATACCACTCTGATACGCCTTTGCCAAAGCGCACATTTCCCAATCGGTGTCCGTCGCCCCTGGCCCAGCCGCCATGCTTCCATGGACCCATTACTAATTTGTTATTGTTGTTAGCCTTTTTTTCTATTGCCTTGTAGAGATTCCACGCACCGTAGCAGTCCTCTGCGTCAAACAACCCACCTACTACTAATGTTGCCGTTTGGTTAGGAATAACATTCACATGGCTGCGGGCGTTTCGTGACTGCCACCAGCTGTCGTAGTTAGGGTGTTGGTATAGTTCATTCCAGAAGCGAATGCTGTCACCCATCAATGTCGCCAGGTTCTTTAGCGTACCTGCTTCAAGATAGAACTTGTAGTTATCCTTCGTGTAGTATTTAAATCCACCCCCGAAATTCTCAGTGGGTTGTGGTCTTGGCTTTCCGAAAGAACTATAAAAGTTGAAGCCATCCATCTGCATAAAAGCACCATTGTGGTGAAAGTCATCGCCGAGGAACCATTCCGTTACCGGTGCCTGCGGGCTGGCTGCTTTCAACGCCGGGTGTCCGCACATGGCACCCATAGTAGCGTAGAATCCCGGATAGGAAATGCCCCATATTCCCACATTGCCATTGTTGCTGCGGACATTCTTTATCAGCCAATCTATTGTGTCATAAGTGTCACTAGCCTCGTCTATTTGTTTTCCCGATTTATGTGGGTTGTAGGGACGAACATCTTCAAAGGTGCCTTCACTCATCATTCTGCCGCGAACATCTTGTAATACTATAATGTAGTTTCTCTTGATGTACTCCATATAATGAGTTTTCCAGAAAGCCTTGAATTTCCCTGCTCCATATGGCGCAACCGAGTAAGGTGTTCTGTTCATCAGAATCGGGTGCATGGTGCTATGGTCCTTAGGTTCGTAGATAGTCGTATAGAGCCGCTTACCATCGCGCATGGTTATATAGACTTCATTCTTAGTATAGTTCTCAACCATCCATGCAGAGTCTGCAGTTTCGCTGTTGTTTGCAAGCAAAGTCAGAGGAAATAGCAAGGCCAGTATTAGTACTATTTTTTTCATGCGCGTAGTGTTGAATCGACAAAGTAAATGAAGTGGATTGGCACGATAGTGCGCCTAAAACTATATATTTTCAGTCATTAATACTACGGCAGGCAAAGGGTGAAATAAAGATGGTGCCTCTGCGTACAGTTTGTTATCGTGCTGAACACGGAATATTGTATATTGCAGCCACTACAATAAAGACTGAGTAGCAGTTTTCTTGTTTACCAAAAAGCAGATAAAATGAAGATCATCCCCGGAGAAATGAAGACGTCGCTATTGCACGGCTACCTGTTAGGTGCAGTAGCTCCCAGACCGATATGTTTTGCTAGTACTATTGATGCGGAGGGGAATGCCAATCTGTCGCCGTTCAGCTTTTTTAATGTGTTTGGTGCCAAGCCGCCAATACTCATTTTTTCGCCTGCCCGACGCGTAAGGAATAATACCATTAAGCACACGCTTGAGAATGTTTTTGCTACCAATGAAGTGGTGATAAACGTAGTTAATTACGACATGGTACAACAGGTTAATCTCGCCAGTTGTGAATACGAAAAGGGGGTTGATGAGTTTGTAAAAGCCGGGTTCACCCCAATAGAGTCGGACTTTGTAAAACCTTTTCGGGTAAAGGAGTCGCCGGTGCAGTTGGAGTGTAAGGTGCTGAATGTAATAGAGAGTGGGGAAGAAGGAGGTGCAGGAAATCTGGTTATATGTGAAGTAGTATGCATGCATGTTGACGATGCTATTTTTGATGCAGATGGCAAAATCGACCCAAACAAAATCGACCTTGTTGCACGTATGGGTGGCGACTATTATTGTAGGGCTTCGGGCGATGCTTTGTTTAAGGTCGCAAAACCTAACAGTGCGCTCGGTATAGGTATTGATGCACTACCGGAACATATATCCTGCAGCACTATCCTAACCGGAAATAATCTCGGAATTTTGGCTAATGTGTCGGAGATACCACAAATAGAAGACATTGTAGATAAACGCATAAAAGTGATTAAGGATATGTACAAGTCCGATATTGCTGCTCAAAACGAAGCAATACACAGATACGCTAAAACTCTTCTTGACGGTGGAGATGTAGATAGAGCATGGCAGGCCTTACTAAGGGTAGAAGTACAGTAGCAAACGCTTGAATTTCTTGTTGAAAAGGGCAGATATTGATGTATATCTGTCCTTTTTTATGTTAGTTTCTTTGAATTATTGTTAATTAGATGTGGATATCATATTGAGTTTGTTTTCAAATAATATTTAGGTAATATTATAGTTCCTATCTTTAGTATAACAAAATATTGCTCAATATGCTTTGGAGAAGACTAAACGGAGAGGTATTACGTTTGCCTATAAAAGAAGCGGTAGAGGAAACAATTGTAAGGGAAACGGAGGCAGGGTATAAGTTGAAAGTTTGTATCGGTACCGACTCGCAGGTATACGGTACCGAAACAGAATACGCCACAGTGATTGTCTTTCTTAGGGAAAAGCGAGGCGGCTTCATGTTCATTAGCAACGACCGGACAACCATCCGGACCGGCATTAAAGAACGAATGCTGATTGAAGTAGCCCGAAGCATAGAAGTAGCATATGAACTCTGCGATATCTTCAATGAGTTCGACGTAGATATGGAAGTTCATGCCGATATAAACACTAATCCTCAGTTTAAGAGTAACGAAGCTCTCCGGGAAGCAATGGGGTACATAATGGGGATGGGGTACGCATTTAAAGCCAAGCCCGAAGCTTTTGCCAGCAGCAGTTGTGCCGACAAAATGGTGAATTAACTCGTCCTTATTGGTCTGAAGGTTAACTATTAATTGCCAAAAGTAGTATGCCTTTTAATTAGCGCATTCAGCCTTACAAATAGGGTTTCATTAATTATTTTGTCCCTTTAGCCCACTATTTTCCGTTTTTTGCTGTCTATTCTATAGAAAAAGGTTAAATTTACTATTAGCAAATCTTTAATTACTGTTATGACTCTACGATATATACTATTTTGTTTTTTAGTATTTCTATTTGGTGTCCCTGTTTTTGCACAGAAGCCAATAGAGTTTGTAGAGAATAGAGGTCAATGGGGTACATGGTTCAATTATAAGGCTGCAACCCAAGCGGGTGATGTATGTCTGGAAAAAGATGGCTTCAGATATGTACTAAAAGACCCTGATAATAATTTCAAAATGGATTACTATCATCATGGACAGACAAAAGTTAAACCCACATTGAAATTCCATGTATATAAAATGACTTTTGAGGGGGCGAGCGAACCTGTCTTTGAAAGTGAAAGACCCTATAAAGTTTACTACAATTATTTCCTTGGTAATGACTCTTCTAAATGGAAGACAGGGATTCACCCGAGTAGGAGTGTCAACTATAAAGGCTTGTATAGCGGGATTGACTTGCATGTTACCTCTGACATGGGAAATATAGTCTATGACTTTATTGTCGCTCCCAATGCAGATGTTTCAAAAATAAAGCTTCGGTTTGATGGTCAGGATAAAATCAGCATTCAGGAAAACAACTTGGTAATTAATACGAGTGTCGGGTATATGACAGAAATGAAGCCAATAGCTTATCAATTCATAAATGGAGATAAGGTAATGGTTGAGTGTAGGTACGTTTTGGACGAAAACAAGGTTAGTTTCGATTTTCCCAACGGTTATAATAATAAATACAGGTTGATACTTGACCCCACAGTTATCTTTTGCACGATGACTGGCTCTACCGCCGACAATTGGGGCTTCACTGCTACATACGACGATGCCGGTAATTTTTATGCCGGAGGTTTGGTCAATGATTTTGCATATGCAGGGACAAGTTTCCCGTTTAGTCCTGGCGCATTTCAAACTACTTTTGGAGGTGGACTTACTTATGTTGACCCAGGAACAGGACAATTGTGGGCATATGCCGCTGACATTTCGATTATTAAGTACGACCCTACATTGACGAGCAGAATTTATGCGACATATTTGGGTGGTGCCGGAAACGATCATGCACATAGTATGGTAGTTGATCCATCAGAGAATTTAATTATCGATGGTAGGACAGCTTCAACAAACTACCCGGTGTCCTCTACCGCTTATCAGTCAACCTATCGCGGCAAGTGGGATATAGTAGTAACTAAGTTTAATGCGGCAGGAACGGGGCTGATAGGATCCACTTATATTGGTGGGTCTGCTGAGGACGGTGTGAATTTTGACTCTACAGAGTATGGCTATGGCGAACTAAAGTATAATTATGGTGATGATGCTCGCAGTGAAGTGCTGATTGATAAGTTTGGCAACATTTTTGTCGCTGGTTGCACCAGTTCTAATGACTTTCCGACTACGACTTCTGCAATATCAACGTCGTTGTCAGGGCTGCAGGATGGTGTGGTGTTTAAAATGAATAGTACCCTTAGTTCATTGATATGGAGCACATATATTACGGGTAACGGCTCAGATGCTGCGTATGTGCTGGCATTCGACAACGCTCATAATTCGGTGTACGTTGCAGGTGGTACTAATAGTACAACTTTTCCTACCACTGCCGGGACTTTGTTTTCGGGGTATCAGGGAGGTATTGCAGATGGTTTCGTTCTTAAATTCAGAAACGCCCCGCCTTATAACTTATTGAATGGTACGTATATTGGCATGGGTGGCTATGATCAGGTATATGGTATTCAGGTCAGCAGTGCGACAGATGAAGTTTATGTGATGGGGCAGACATTGGGCGGAACGTTTCCGGTGTCATCAGGGGTATATTCTAACCCTGGTTCAAGCCAGTTTGTAATGAAGATGGATAACAATCTGACTACGAATTTATTGTCTACTGTTTTTGGGTCTGGTGGCTCGACGTTAACTAATATTTCACCGACGGCATTTTTAGTGGATACTTGTGAAAATGTGTACGTTTCAGGTTGGGGCGGCAACCTGGGTATTCCGGGTATTCCGTCCGGAGAATGTCACGGCATGCCAACAAGCCCTGATGCCACTCAGTCAACTACAGACGGAAGAGACTTTTACTTCATAGTGCTTGCTCCTGGAATGGCTTCATTGAAGTATGCTACGTATTATGGGCGAAATTGTCCTGTGCCTTTTGAAGGAGAGCACGTTGATGGAGGGACAAGTAGGTTTTCAAAACATGGGATTATATATCAGGGTATTTGTGCAAACTGTGGAGGTACACCTGCCACAAACCCAAGTGCATGTCCTTCGGTGTTCCCAACCACTCCGGGTGTATGGAGCGAAGTAGATTCAAGTCGTAACTGTAATCAGGCCGCGTTGAAAATAAATTTCAATATCGGACCTGTTAATGTTGATATTACAGCCGGACCTACGACAAACGGTTGTGCACCATTGCCTGTTAATTTTTACAATCATACAGTTAACGGGTTGTCGTTTGTTTGGGATTTTGGAGACGGAAGTCCTACTGTCACAGGTTTTGAGCCTACTCATACATTTACTGCCGGAGGTACCTATACCGTGACTTTGGCTGCGGCCAATTCAAATGCTTGTTTTACCACAGATGATACAGCTTATATTGTAATCACAGTTGATACCAATAAGTTGAATCCTGATTTCACTTATGTAGTAACAGATAGTTGTGGTCCGTATGCGGCTACATTTACCAACACCTCTACTACAAATATTGTCTCAGCCACACCCCCTTCATACACCTGGTTATTGGGGGATGGTTCCACCTATACCGGAGAAACACCACCTCCACATAGTTACGCAGACGAGGGAACCTACACTGTAACGTTGATAATGAGCCACCCTGATGCCTGTAAGAGTCCGGATACGGTCTCGAAGGACATAAATATTTTTGGTAAACGTGTGTCGGCATCATTTGAGGCACCGGATACTCTTTGCTTTGGTTTAGGGTTTAAAGTGACAAGTAGCGCCACAAACGCTACGAGTGTTGTATGGACATTTGAAGATACTGTGACCTCGACAGAGGTGTCGCCGAGCTATATATTTAAAGCACCGGGTACCTACAAGGTTAAGATGGTGGCCATTAATCCGGGGGCTTGCAATGGAATGGATAGTATGGAACGTTCTATCACTATATTGCCTGCCCCAACCGCGAACTTCTCCTTTATTCCTGTTCAGCCTGAGCCCAATATTCCGACTACTTTTACAAATCTCTCCTTAAATGCTACCCGTTACAGTTGGGACTTTGGAGATGATACGTATAGCGAAGAAGTGAATCCGGTACATCAGTTCAAAAAGACGGACAACTACACTGTGTGCCTAACCGCATATAATAATAGTGACTGCCCCTCTGTAGCATGCAAATCAGTGCCCTCAGAGGTTGTGCCACTAATTGGATTGCCTACCGGCTTTAGTCCGAACGGTGATGGTCAGAACGATATACTTTACATCAGAGGAGCGGCTATAGAGACTGTAGACTTGAAAATTTACAATCGATGGGGGGAACTGGTGTTCCATACAACGAGTCAGGAAATAGGATGGAATGGAACATATAATGGTCAGCCGCAACCTATAGAAGCATACGGATATGTACTGCGTGTGACTTTTATTGACGGTACTGCGAAACTATTGAAAGGAAATATTACATTGTTACGATGATAAAAAAGGTGTTGTCAGGATTGGTTGGAATCTTGTTGTGCGGAAGTGTTTCCGCACAGAGTATTCATTTGTCTCAGTTCTATAATGCACCTTTGCTGATAACACCCGCAAATACCGGGTTGATGCCGGATAACGATTTTCGTCTGGGAATGAACTTACGTAATCAGTGGTCGGCTTTGCCCGTTCCATATAATACCTTCGCAGGATGGGGAGATTTGAAAATCGGGGGCAACAAAAACAATGAGGAACATAATAATTGGTTGGGCCTGGGATTCGCTTTTTATTCAGATAAAGCAGGAGACGGAGATTTGAAGTTAACGCAAATACAGGGCAATCTGGCCTATCACCTACAGATGAGTACCACTTCTATGTTGTCATTAGGTATGTCGGCAGCAACAGTTAACAGAAGTGTAAATTACAACTTGTTGACTTTTGATGCACAGTGGGACGGGTTTGCGTTTAATTCAAACTATCCGAGCGGTGAACAACCAGGAACGCTTAGGACAAAGTATTACACCATCGGGGCAGGTATCAACTTCGCGTGGTTCCCCTCAGAAAATATGTACCTTAAAATTGGTGGGGGAGCGGTTAACATCAATAGTCCCGTGGAAACATTTTATGATAATGGTGTAAATACAGTTGCGCTGCGGCCGTCTGCTACTATTGATGCATTGATACGTACAGGGTCGGTGTTAATATTGAATCCATCAGCCTACTACACTACTCAGAGTGGCGCATCGGAAATAGTCGTAGGCACCCAAATACGAACAATCCTTTCCGGAGGGTTTAACAACACACCCATTCAGTTAATACTTGGTGGTTTCTATCGATTTGCAGATGCGGCTATCGTAGTGGCGGGCTTACAAGTTAGTTCCATTCAGTTTACAGCCAGCTATGACGCAACTATGTCGTCACTAGCGCCATACAACTCCGCATACGGAGCAATGGAATTCTCGTTGATATATCAGGGGCTATACGGCAAAAACAAAGACAACATCAGACGTAGCTTTGTGTGTCCGAGATTCAACTAAACTCTGTTTGCGACAACATTAATAGTAGTTGATACCCATAAGTTTTCTCGCACCTTCAATCGTAGCAATACTACTGGGTCTTGCCTTTTCTGCACCCTCCTTTAAAATCTTCCTGATAGCGTCTTCGTCTTTTTGCAACTCTGCCGCCTTCTCGCGTATTGGACGAACAAATGCTACCATGTCTTCTGCCAGCTGTTTCTTCATGTCTCCGTACCTGATGTTGCAGTCTTTATAGGCGTTCAGGTATTGGTTGTATATGTCTTCTGTAGCAGTAAGCTTCAATAGCAAAAACAAGTTGGCAATGAAGTCCGGCATTTCTGAGTTTGGTTCATGCGGCCCCTGATCAGTTTTGGCCTTCATTATTTTTTTGCGAATCACATCGTCTCCATCGCTTAGGTATATAGTAGCATTTACGTTTTCGCTCTTGCTCATTTTCCCGTCACCATCAAGGCTCATTATTCTTACTGCTTCTTTGTTGAACCTGAATACGTGGGGTTCCGGAAAGAATTCATCGTTGTACCGCTTATTGAACCTGTTGGCAAAGTTTCGTGCCATTTCCAGATGTTGCTCCTGGTCTTTACCCACGGGAACCTTTGTTGCTCTATGTATAAGAATATCGGCAGACATCAACACTGGGTACGTAAGCAGTCCCGCATTTACATTTTCCGGCTGCAAGCGTACTTTATCCTTAAACGTCGGAACCTTCTCAAGTTCTCCTTTATAGGCGAGCATGTTGAGCATTAGATACAGCTCCGGTATTTCCGGTATATCGCTTTGTGCGTACAATGCTACTTTTTCCGTGTCCAAACCACTGGCAATATTCTCTGCAACTACTCTGAATACGTTTTGCTTCAGGTCTTTAGGGTCGGGGTGTGTGGTTAGCGAGTGATAATCGGCTACAAAAAAGTAGCAATTGTGCTCGTTCTGCATTTTTACATAGTTCTGAATGGCTCCGAAGTAGTTGCCAAGATGCAGATAACCGGTTGAGCGAATACCGCTCACTACTATTTCCTTACTCATGATGCTGCAAAGATAGTTTACAGATGGCAAAAGAACAGAGTTAAGTGTCTGCCAATCCGGACGTCAGTCAAATAGCTTGCCCTTGAAATATTCAGATATTTCAAATTGTCGGATTATATCAGGCTTGTTTAACTATTTTTAACGGCACATGACAGGAAACATCATGCGCTTTAAGTTTTAAAGATATATTTTTGCAGCACAAACATAAAAATCAAACACATGAGTTTCATCACAGACATTATTGCAAGGCAAGTATTAGATAGTAGGGGTAATCCCACCGTTGAAGCAGACGTTTATACCAGTGAAGGTGTAATGGGTCGCGCTGCAGTACCCAGCGGTGCCAGTACAGGTAAGCACGAAGCTGCTGAATTGCGAGATGGTGATAAGAAAAAATATTTGGGTAAAGGAGTATTGAAAGCTGTAAGTAGCATTAATGATATTCTGGCAGAAGAAATGTATGGTGTTGATGTTACCGACCAACGTAGCCTTGACAAGATGATGATTGATATTGATGGTACAACCAACAAATCTAAGTTAGGGGCAAATGCAATTCTTGCAGTGAGTTTGGCGGCGGCTAAAGCAGCAGCGCAGATTTCAGGTTTGTCTTTGTACAGGTATATCGGCGGTGCAAATGCACGAGTATTGCCTGTGCCAATGATGAACATACTGAACGGTGGCGCACACGCTGATAATAAGATTGACTTTCAGGAATTTATGGTAATGCCGATAGGTGCCTCTTCTTTTAGTGAAGGGCTACGTTGGGGTGTTGAGATATTCCATTCGCTGAAAACCGTTCTTAAAAGCAAAGGTTATAGCACAAATGTTGGTGATGAGGGCGGGTTTGCACCAAACATTCAAAGCAATGAAGAAGCAATTGAAACTGTATTGACCGCGATTGAAAAAGCAGGGTATAAGCCCGGCAGTCAGATTGGGATTGCAATGGATGCAGCCAATAGTGAACTGTGGATAGAAAAGGAAAAATTGTATCATTTTCATAAAAGTGACGGCAAAAAGATGACGAGTGATGAACTGGTTGCTTATTGGGCCGATTGGTGCAAGAAATACCCCATTGTAAGTATTGAAGACGGGATGGCTGAAGATGACTGGAAGGGATGGAAAAAGCTATCCGAGGCTATTGGTAACAAAGTTCAATTGGTAGGTGATGACCTCTTTGTAACTAATGTAACTCGTTTAGAAAGAGGTATAAAAGAAAATATTGCAAACGGTTTGCTGGTAAAAGTAAATCAGATAGGTACATTGAGTGAGACTATTGATGCTGTTACCATGGCGCAGCACAACAAATACAACACGATAATGAGCCATCGCAGCGGAGAAACGGAAGATACTACGATAGCAGACTTAGCTGTTGCGCTTAATTGCGGACAAATCAAAACCGGTTCGGCCAGCAGAAGCGATCGCATGGCTAAATACAACCAATTGCTACGCATCGAAGAGGAGCTTGGTGATGTTGCTGTGTACCCCGGTAAAGCACTAAAGTTTGCTTAATCTGAGCAGTGGTTTTTATTGCTCTGTGGAAATGTTGATAATTAGCTGACAAAGCTTGCGCTATGTTTGCTTAAATTTATATCATGAAAAAAGTTACGGAAATCCTGACAAGCAAGTACTTTATTGTCGGTTTGGGCTTTTTAGTTTGGGTGTCGTTTTTTGATCAGAATGATTGGATGACCTTGAAGCAACGACAGAAAGAACTGGATAATGTAAAAGAGAACATTGCATACCTGAATAGTGAAATCAGTAAAATGGAAGCCGAAAGAAACTCCTTAATTGCTGACTATGATGGTAAATTGAACAATCCGAAAGAGCTTGAAAAATACGCCAGAGAACATTATAGAATGAAGTATGCAGATGAAGATGTATACGTAATTGAAAAATAGACGGATTAAAATTTGATAATCGGAAACCACCTGCAAAGGTGGTTTCTGACTTAATAGAACAGACAGGAATAGTAATTTGTTATGTTTAGATAGGCAGAAAATAGCACGCTGCGGTATCTGGGCAGTTTTAAAAGTGGCAAATTGTCGGCATCTTTGGTGGCAGTTTGAATAACCAAAAGTATTGCAGATGATAACAATAATATCAGGTACTAACAGAATAGATAGCATGTCGTTGCGGGTAGCAAATTTGTATCACAAAATGTTATCGGAGAAAGGTGCTGACGCGCAGGTGCTATCTCTCGAAAACAGACCGGTATGGGAACGCGGCGAAGCAATGAAAGAAATAGAAGACATTTATCTTAAACCTGTCGATAAATTTATTTTTATTATGCCTGAGTACAACGCTAGTTTTCCTGGTGTGCTGAAAATGTTGATGGACAATTGCGATGTGAAGAAATGTTGGTGGTATAAAAAGGCAGCATTGATAGGAGTGTCGGATGGCAGAGCGGGCAATCTTCGTGGAACAGAACACATGACTGCAATCCTGAATTACCTTAAAGTGAATGTACTGTACAATAAACTACTGCTATCAAAGATTGGAGAGGAAGTTAGCAAGGAAGGGGTTCTTCTGAAACCTGCCACCGAACAGTCGATATCGGCTCAGATAGAAGAGTTTATAAGGTTCTGATTTTAGTCTTATAGCTAAGACACATTTAATAGCATCATGAAGTTACGTTTCTTAATTATTTTAGGGGTTATCGGTTTTGCTGAGTATTACAGCTTTATACTGATAAAGTCCGCAGTTCGTAGTATGCAGCCCGTTTGGCGCACTTCTCTTATCACGACATATCTTGCATTTACCATATTGAGTTGGCTGGGGTTTATTTTTTTCAGGCAGGTTAACTGGGCTGCAATGCCGCACCTGATTCGGAATGTTTACATAGCCTTTGTGTTAGGGTTTGTAGTTGGTAAGATATTGGTGATGTTAATAATGCTGGTGGACGATATTCGCAGACTATTCACCTGGGGGGCAACTTCCATGGCGTACCGGAACTCTCCGTCGGCAGACACAGGCGTCAAGATTGAACGGTCAACGTTCATGAAACAAGCGGCTCTTGTTGTGGGAGGCATTTCTCTATTGGGGTTTACCGGCGGTATTGCTAACCGATATCGGTATAGGGTTCGGAAGATGAAACTCAGTTTTGATGAGTTGCCGGATGCTTTTAAGGGCTTAAAGATTGTACAAATCTCAGACATCCATACGGGTAGTTTTGATGACCATGATGCTGTTGCGCACGGTATCGACAGGGTAATGCATCAGGAGGCTGATATTATACTGTTTACCGGAGACCTTGTAAATAATATTGCAGATGAAGTTGATGACAAATACAAAGAAATTTTTTCCAGACTGAAAGCTCCGATGGGTGTTTATTCTACACTTGGGAATCATGATTATGGAGACTATGTCACATGGCCTTCGGCAGAAGCAAAGCGGGCCAATCTGGAAAAGCTGAAAGGTGTTCATAAGGAAGTAGGCTGGAGGTTATTGATGAATGAGCATATAGTGTTGGAGCGCGGAGAAGAAAAGATTGCACTCGTAGGTATTGAAAATTGGGGAGCAAAAGCAAACTTCCCGAAATATGGGGATATGAATAAAGCCTATGAAGGATTGTCTGAGAAGAACGTTCCCTTTAAGATATTGTTGTCTCATGATCCGTCACACTGGCGCGCAGAGGTGCTGGAAAAGTACAAAGATGTGCAGCTTACACTGAGTGGTCATACGCACGGCATGCAGTTTGGCGTGGATAGTAAGTGGTTTAAATGGAGTCCCGTTCAATATCTATATAACGAGTGGGCCGGCATATACCGGGAAGGAAAACAGGCATTATATGTCAATCGTGGTTTTGGCTTTTTAGGTTATCCGGGTCGGCTGGGTATCATGCCGGAGATTACTGTAATAGAGTTCGTGTAAGGAAAACGGGGCCTACGTTTGTCAGGATACCATAAGTTCAATTAATATCAATCAATGGCCAGAATCATAGCTTTAGATATAGGGAAGAAAAGAACCGGTGTTGCGGTAAGCGATCCAATGCAAATTATCGCAACCGGCTTAGAGACAGTAGAGACTGGTGTGCTTATTGGTTTTCTGAAGAAGTATATAGCCGCAGAAGAGGTGGAAACAGTCCTCGTTGGTTATCCCCTCAATCTTGATGATTCTCCTACTGACGCCACCCCGATTGTAGAGAAATTTATTCTTAAGTTCGGCAATGTTTTTCCCAATATGCCCGTCATTAAATGTGATGAACGCATGACATCTAAAATGGCAGCCCGTGAAATTTCCGGTATGGGGTTAAACAAGAAAGCCCGCGAACAAAAGGGATTGTTGGATCAGGTAAGTGCAGTTATGATGTTACAGGAGTATATGGAAAGACACCCGGATTAACTAATGCTTTTTTTCTTCTATTAAGAACTAGATGGTTACTTTTTGCATTAGTTTTTCACACTTTGTCCAGCGGCGTTCTCGGGGGTGTTTTTTCAGTCTTGTATTGCTGCATGCTCATCCCTGTTTCTTTTCTGAATTGACCGGACAGGTGCTGCAACGTATTATACCCGGTGCTGTCAGCAATTTCTGAGAAGTTTAACTGATTTTCTTCTATCAACATCTTCACTCGCTCTATTCTTTGCAGAATGATGTATCGGTTTATGGTAACCCCTTCACACCGTACGAATACGGTATTCATGAACCGAAATGATTTCAGTGTTTTATTCTCCAAAAATGACCTGATTTCTTTTCCGTTGCTGCTTTCTTTTTCTGAGGTGTGAATCAGCTCAATAATAGTAGCTTTTATTGTCGTAGTGAGCAATTCGTCTTCCGAGGCAACAACATCAAAACCACGAGCTTTCAGTTGCGTATGTAGTTGCTCTATTGGGTAACTCCTTCCTTCGAAGGTAGCTCTTCCCAATACCGTTTCTTTGGGAGTCAGCTTAAGGGACACAAGGATGTCGTCAACGGCCTCGATGCATCGGCGGCAGCACATCTGTTTGATATACACAGTATATGTATTCATTATGTTTTATGCTCGAAATGTTTGAGTCCTGAGTACGGTGTTTCAATACAGGGCAACCCGTATTAAAACACCGTACACTGTTCCCAACACTTTAGTTATACTAATAGTGAATGTAGATAAGCTCCATAATGTACTATGGAGGAGGGTTTTATCCCGTCATTAAATATGCACAGAATTAACGCGCATTACTCCGGACGCTCGTACTGGCAGCATTTGTGAAGGCCGTTGTAAGCGTCATCACTTGCACGTACCTCATCAGAGTCATAGCCGGCATCAGCAATTTTCTGCTTAATTTCAGTCATGCTGATTTTAGAAGGGTCATACGTGACCTCAAGCATTTTAGATTCTTTGTTCCAGTTATTCTGCTTGATGCCATCCTTTTTTCTTAGCGCGCCTTCTATGTTTTTCTTACACATTCCGCAATTGCCGTAGATTTTTACGGTTTCGGTTTTGGTATCGCCCTTGGCAATAGCATCAATATTACCCGTTAGCAGGGCGCAAAATATCATTAGAATTGAAAACTTGATTGTTGCTTTCATTTTGTATTGATTTTATATTTTAAATGTTTGATTTTTTCTGTTTAGCTAGCTCAGTTTGTGTTGCACAAGAAGCCTGAACTGCAAAGTTGCCGGTATAGCAGCAACATACCTCAAATATTACACTTGCAATATAGGTATCAAATACGGAAGTTCTGAAACTGAATGTATATTGAACAGGTTCGCCAATATGAAGGAGGGGCATTAGCAAGAAATACATCAGACTGTCCTATTTTATATGAAAATACAGGATGTGACTGAGCAGAAAACAAAACACTATTGTCGACTTTTGTGTTTTTGAAGTCAATTCCAACGAAACCCTGTGCCTTTTGATCTCCCGTTTTAAAAGTCTTATGCTCTTCTGTGCAACACTTATTAGAGCATTTGTCTTTCTTCATCCCACAATGATCGCAATGGTCGGATTTGTCCTCTATGAAACTTACGCGAACCAGCTTACCCATACAATATTGTAGGTGCACCGTTGCCCCAACTGTCATGGAGAAATATAAGACTGCAAGTATGGTTACGAAAAAATGCTTCATTGGAAATGTCACGTAGCTTGTAACGGATACAAATATACAGCATATTCGTTCCTTGATTGTTACATGATTTTGCCAGAAGTTTACAAGATTAACGATTGATTCAAGTAATATTTCATGATAGAGTTTTTACACGCATCCGGTAGTTCACATTATAATCTATCATTTAAATTGTATTGTTTTTACACAAAATCACAAAATATTTATACTTACTTGATTAACGGACTGATAATTATCAAAACTTGGTAGATTTGTAGGTAATGTCCGATAGAGACATAGGTTTGTTAATAGAATAATTCATAAAATATCTGGTATGATGATAAAAAATACATTCAGGACTTTGTTATTGGCGATGTTGTGCTCCTTTGGTATTGCACATGCGCAAACGCCTATAGATTTGCATATTACACATAAGCTTGGTGGTTCAACGGATTTTGGTTTCGGTGTTGCTACCACCAACGATCTTGGAAACGATTTTAACGTAACCAGGTTACAATATTATATTTCCCGAATCAGTATCACGCATGACGGTGGTACGGTCACGGATGTGCCCAATCATTACATTTTGGCAGATGGTGCTGCAAATGTGGTTGAGTTTTTGGGCTCATACTCAATTACAAGTGTCGAGTCTATTTCATTCTATGTAGGTGTGGATACTCCGCTAAATCATGCTGATCCTTCTTTGCAGCCATCCGGCCATCCGTTGGAGCCTAAATCGCCATCTATGCATTGGGGATGGGCTGCTGGTTACAGGTTTGTAGCAATCGAAGGCAAATCCGGTAGTGGGCTCGGGCAGGACTATCAAGTTCATGCATTAGGTGATGCACAATATTATAAGGTTACTGTCCCGGTTTCGGGGTTTGGGGTCGGCGGAAAAATAATTATTGCTTTGAATGGCGATTATGTGCAGGCTTTGAAAGGTATTGACGTGTCTTCAGGTGTAATTGCACACGGAGAAGGGAGTATTGAAGTACAGGTGTTACAGAATTTCCGGGACTATGTATTTTCTGCGGGCACGCCGGTTTCTGTGAAAAGTCATGTAGTTGTTGAAGATGCTGTTTCCGTCTATCCTAATCCAGCAGTTGCAGGTGTGTCTACTATAGACTTTGGAACTGTGAAGCAGGAGGCAGATGTAATGGTAACAGATATACTGGGTAAGGAAGTATTTAATGCTCATAAGCGCTCAGGCGATAATGCTATTTCCATAAAATTGAACGCTTCCGGAATGTACTTTGTAACTATTCAGTTGTCTGATGGCAGCCTGTTGACACGCAAATTGTCTGTGCAATAATATGATGCAGCGGTGCTGTTTCATTGCATTACTTTTTCTTTCGCTCGGTCTGGTTTTATCTTGTTCGAAGAAAGAAGTGCAACCGAACGAAATTGCCGGGTTGACTGACGTGCCGGAATGGTTTCCTGAGATTCCATTCCCTGACGAAAATCAATTTACTGAAGCAAAGTGGCTGTTGGGTAAGAAATTGTTTTTTGACAAGATGTTATCCGTTGACAATTCTATCAGCTGTGCGTCTTGCCATAAACCCGAATTAGCGTTCAGCGATAACATTGATTTTAGCATTGGAGCAGGAGGGCTGTCAGGTCGCCGAAATGCACCTGCTCTTGGCAATGTTGCTTACCATCCTTATTATACCAGAGAGGGAGGAGTGCCGACATTAGAAATGCAGATACTGGTGCCGATTCAGGAGCACGATGAGTTTAACTTCAATATTGTTGATATTGCTGAGCGAATGAAGCAAGATTCGGCATATATCAGGATGAGTAAGGAAGTGTTTGACAGAAAGCCCGACCCGTACGTTATTACACGTGCTATTGCTACTTTCGAACGTACCCTTATTACGGGAAACAGCAAGTACGATCAGTATGTAAACGGTGGTGATAAAGGTGCTATGTCTGCATCAGAAGTTAGAGGCATGGATTTATTCTTTGGAGCTAAAGCTAATTGCGGAAGTTGCCATTCCGGGTTCAACTTTACCGACTATTCATTTAAGAATAACGGATTGTATAAAGAATATGCAGATAATGGACGGGAAAGGTTTACAAAAGACACCGCCGATAGGGCTTTGTTTAAAGTGCCGTCTTTACGAAATGTCGGTCTTACTGCCCCCTATATGCACGATGGCTCTGTAACGACACTCGAAGCAGTAGTTGAGCACTACAATTCAGGCGGGCAACCGCATAGTAACCGTAGTGAACTTATTAAACCGCTATCTCTGACAAGTCAGGAAAAACAAGGTTTAGTCGCGTTCCTGAATGCACTAACAGATATTGATTTTGTGACAAACAAAAGTTTCAAGAATGAAAGTGAATAAGATATTTTTATCGGGAGTATTAGTTCTAATCGTTTTGACTTTGAGCTATTGTAAAAAGGATGAAGAGTCGCCTGGAGTGCTGGATACCACAGCTTATTCATTTGATGCCGGCAGGTTTCCTCCCCCCAATTTTAACGGCAACTTGCCGACGAAAGAAGGAGTAAAGCTGGGCCGCATGTTGTTTTACGAAAAAATGATGTCAAGAGATGGCACTCAGGCATGTGCAAGTTGCCACATGCAGGCATTTGCGTTTTCTGATACCGCAAGGTTCTCTAAAGGTCTTGACGGTAAGATTGGTAAACGGCAGGCAATGGGTGTTTTCAATACAGCCTGGCATACAAATGAATTCTTTTGGGATGGTAGGGCGCATTTGTTGAGAGATCAGTCGCTGATGCCAATTGAAAACCCATTGGAAATGGACGAAACTTTAGAAAATGTCATCAGCAAGTTATCTGCAAGTGATATGTATCGTAAGCAATTCGTACGTGCTTTCGGCAGCGATGAGATAACATCGGAAAAGATGTCTCTTGCTATGGAGCAATTTATGAATACAATCGTCTCTAACCAATCGAAGTATGACAAATTCCTCGCCGGGGCAGCGACCCTTACAGCTAGCGAAGAAAACGGGAGAAGGTTGTTTTTTCTCGAATACAATGAGTTTATTGAAGATTCATCAGGAGCAGATTGTGCACATTGCCACGGTGGTTTTAACTTTTCAAACAATGATTATCGAAACAATGGTCTGGACATATTGTCTGACATCGCAGATTTTGGGCGTGAAAATGTAACAACAAATCCTGCAGATAAAGGGACATTCAAGGTGACTTCATTGAGAAATATTGCGTTAACTGCGCCTTATATGCATGATGGCAGATTTAGTACGCTCGAAGAGGTATTAGAGCATTATAACAATGGAATAAAAGAATCTCCTTCTCTTGACCCTGCATTGAGGGCAACAATGAGCACAGGGCTGAGACTTTCTGAGCAGGATAAAGCAGATATTATTGCATTCCTGAAAACACTCACTGACGAGAGTTTGGCGACAGATGAAAGATTTTCAAGCCCCTTTTGACCGTAACTGCTATTTTTGTAGGTATCGTTCATTAATCTGAAGTGTATTTGTGTTATTGTACCGCCTGTTTTTGTTGATTTATCGTTTCGGCATCGGATTGAGTGCTGTCGGCAATGACAAGGCTAAAAAGTGGATAGAAGGCAGAAAAGACTGGCGGAGGAAATATGCAGATTTACTCCCGGCAGGTCAAAAGCGAATTTGGATTCACTGCGCTTCGCTTGGAGAGTACGAACAGGCAAAGCCGTTAATTGCACTACTTAAGGCTCAGTATTCCGATTATAATGTTGTACTTACATTTTTCTCCCCATCAGGCTTTGAGGCATACAGAAAGTCTGATTTTGTAGATTACGTGTTTTACCTTCCGCTTGACAGTAAGTCGGCCGCACGTGACTTTATAGGCATTGTTCGTCCGTCTTTAGTGCTTTTTGTGAAGTACGAGTTTTGGTATTACTACTTAAGCACGCTGAAGTCATCTGGTGTTCCGGTGTTACTGGTGGCCGCTGCTTTTAGGGGCAGTCAACCATTTTTTAAATGGTACGGTGGCTTTTTTAGAAACGTACTTAATTGTTTTACGCATATTCATGTTCAGGACGAAGCTTCAGCAGAGTTATTGAGGCAGGTCGGCATATCAGATAATGTTAGCGTCACAGGAGATACCCGATACGATAGAGTAGGGACTATTGCAGAGACAGTTCATCCTATTCCAATAGTGGACAAATTCAAAGGAGATGGTAATATTCTGATAGCAGGTAGCACTTGGCCCGACGATGAAAATGCACTGCAACATTGTGTTTCGTTGCTGCCTGACAACTGGAAGATGATCATTGCTCCACACGAAGTGGATGCCGGCCATGTCCGACAGGTTCTCGATTTATTTGGAGGTGATGCCGTGTTGTTTTCTGAATTGGAAAAAGGAAGTGAATCAGGCAATGCCAAAGTGCTGATTATTGATAATATTGGTATGTTGTCTCGGTTGTATGCTTATGGCACAATTGCATATGTAGGAGGTGGGTTCCAAAAAGGTGGTATTCACAATGTGTTGGAACCCGCGGTATTTGGTTTGCCTGTTGTTATAGGTCCGGTATATGAGAAATTTGTGGAGGCTGTGCGATTGGTGTCGCTTGGGGCCGTTATCCCTATAGGAGACGCTGCTCAGGCGGTGCCGGTAGTTTCCGGGTTAATTAGTAACGAACAATTAAGGTTGGACATCAAAAAGACTTTGACCGCGTTCATGCGAGAAAATTTAGGAGCGTCAAAGCGCGTAATATCTCAAATCCTCATGTCGCACTATATATAGAATAGAAGAATAGTGTTGCTCTCTTTCTCTTTTTTTACTGAACATAGCTAGTTGATTGTTATATGCTAATTGTGGCTATGTCTTAATCTTTTTCATCAACGTAGGGGTAAACGTTTTATTGGTTGTCATATTTCCAAACAGTAAAAAAATATGAAACGTAAAATTGCATTAACATTATTATTATCGGGTGTACTTTACACCTGCTCTTTTGGTCAGGTGGGTTTAAGAAGTAATGCTCATGTTGGGTTTGTATATCCTCTTAGTACAAACGGCGTACAAGCGCCTGAATATTCAAATAGGTTTTCTATTCATGCCATATCGGGTGTGTCGCGTTCAGAAGAAGCTTTTTGTGCTGCCGGGGTAGCAAGCGTAGTCAAAGACACCGCCAGCGGTTGCATAGCCAGCGGTATTGCAAATGTTGTGTTAGGTAGTGGTTATGGCGTTCAGGCAGCCGGTGTCGTCAACTATAACGGGCACTATTTTCAGGGCCTTCAGGCGTCGGGGTTTGTCAATATTACAAAGGATATTGATGGTGTGCAGATGGCAGGATTTACCAATGTAGCCTATCGCAATGTAAATGGAGCACAGGGTTCAGGATTTCTAAACTTGGCAGACTCCGTAGATGCGCAAATGGCAGGTTTTCTTAATCTGGCGAAATTTTCCAGATTGCAGTTTTCAGGCTTTGCAAATGTCGGGTCAGAGGTCGAAGCTGCACAATTAGGTGGTTTTGTAAATGTCGCAGAGTCTACGAAAGTCCAGATGGCGGGATTCGCAAACGTAGGCGGAGACGTTGCCGCTACACAGCTTTCCGGTTTTGCCAATATTGCCAAATCAACCAAAGTACAAGTGTCCGGTTTTGTAAATGTTGCAGAGGATATTAATGGCGCACAAGTTGCCGGCTTTATCAACGTTGCTAAAAAAGTTAAGGGCGTTCAGGTGGCAGGCTTTATCAACGTTGCCGATAGTTGTGATTTTCCAATCGGGCTTATCAATATTATTGGAAACGGAGAGCAGGCAATCGGGCTCACAGTCAATGAGATAGGTACTACAATTGCAGCCTTTCGCTCCGGTGGTAAGCGACTATATGGGATAGTTGGTTTAGGTGGCAATTTTAGCGGTGGATATCAGGCGTTTTCATTGGAGTTAGGTATGGGGTTGCACGTGCCCCTTTCGCGGTCATTCAGGATAAATACAGAAGCCACCATAATGTCACTGTCCGACAGATGGAGAAACACAGATATAAGAACCGAATTAAGCGTATTGCCGTCTGTCAGAATGGGCATTGTCGAAGTATTTGGCGGACCCTCATTTGCTTACACCGCCACCTCAGATATACAGGGATTGGGTAGAGTGGGGTATAGTGTATGGAGCTGGGAAAGTCGCCACTATTCCGAGGATTTATCCTTTGGTTTCAAAGCTGGAGTACAGATACACCTCAACAACAAAACTTTTGCCTCCAAAAAAAGTCTAAACAAAAGTATTTCCGAGTAGGGGTATTTCATTTTTTAAGTGTCTAATTATTATAAACAAAACAAAATCAAAAATTTAGGTTTCATGAAAAAGATCATTGCATTAGTATTCCCGGTTATTTTATTCACATTTACTTCTTGTCACAAAACTAAAGGAGATGGGCCGTCCATTACCAGAGACTATAATCTAACCGGCTTTACATCATTAGAAACGTCCATTGACGGAGATGTCTATTACACACAGGACAGTTTTTATAGCGTTAAGATATATGGACAGTCAAATATTCTCGATCTCATTGAAACACCGGTTGTGGGTGGCGAATTGCGTATACAGTTCCAGAAATTCAGCAGAGTTGGCCGTCATGATCGTCTTACGGTCTATGTAACGTCGCCTGAAGTTAATGGGTTGGGTGTAAAAGGGTCAGGTCGCCTTGTTTCAACCAATTCCATTGATGGCACAAACATTTCCTTAAACGTTTCAGGATCCGGAGACTTATCAGTAGGGTCCTATTATGGAGAGAGCCTGAATGTAACTATTTCCGGTTCAGGACGAATAGACGTAAACGGAGGAGAAGCCAACACAGCAACAACTCGTATCAGTGGAAGTGGAGATATAGATTTGTTTGGCTTGAAAGCTCAGCATGTAGATACGCATACAAGTGGTTCCGGTAATACTAAAGTATACGCAGAGCAGACGCTTGACGTTCAAATAAGCGGTTCTGGTAACGTGACATATATGGGAAGCCCTTCATTGAATATTAATATTTCAGGTTCCGGGAAAGTAAAAGGCTATTAGGAGCACTTAAATATAGAAACGGCACAAGCCTAATAAATAAAACAGTTCACTATTCAATGGTTTACATTTCTCAATGGGAAATGTAAACCATTGTTGCATTTGGGTGATATTGAACAGAATTGTTTTTGCAGTCGCCTCTTAATGCATTTTGAATTCATCTTTATAGGTGATCCCAATTTATACGTCCATATAAAAAGTATTGCTGAGGTTTTAGGGGAAAGTTTCTCCTGAATGAAAGAACAGAAGGATTAGCCTCAATTGAAAAATAATCCAGAGAAATTTTCGACTTTATTAAAACCGTATTAACAATGCGTTCGTATACTATTATGTAACCAACAAGAAACACGATGGAAAAAAGAAAAGTATCACTAAAAAAAGTCGCTGTGGTAACAGGCGCTATATCTGTTTTACTTGTCGCAATATTGATCGCACATATATATGCGGTCACTCGCCCTAAGTCAGATAACCAAAACAGGCGAGTTATGGCAAGAATTGACTTCAAAGAAGACATTTCGGCCGATGACGCAAATAAAATAGCTACCTGGCTTTATAAACAAAAGGGAGTCGATCATGTGCTTTGCAACCCCGATAGCGATATTGCTGTGTTTACCTTTTCCTCGGCAGCAAACAACGCAGATTACATTGTTGATCAATTTGTATCTGTCACAGGTTATAAGGCAGCACGCTTTATGCCGGATAAAGAGGCAATGATGTCGGGTTGCCCGGTTATGGCGGATACCTGGACGGGTAAAATCTACAACCTCTTTAAAAGAATATAGCATTGCTAATTATCACTAATCTTTTTATTAATCACACAAAAACAATTACTATGAAGAAGAAAATTTTTATTGCGTTGACAGTTGGTGTATTTGCCACAATGTCCATGTTGCCGTCATGTAAGAAAGACGATAATAATGACATGAACACCACCACCATGACCCTTTACGACTCATTAGGCGGCACTCAAATGGTTGATGATCCATCAAACAGCGGTCAGATGATTGAAAAAGGAAGGTTAGGAATCAGATCTGTTGTTGATAGCACAATTTTCGTGATTGCTGCAGACCCGTCATTGAATGGCTTTTTCCCGGTATTGTTGTCTGAAGTGACTGCGGGTGATTTGTCAGGGTTTTCTGCTTTAAGTAAAAACCTTACTGATTTCTTTTGTGTAGCAACGGGCGCCAAAAACTTTTCCTATTCCGGTATGAGTATGGCTGCGGCACACGACCCGGCGCAAAACTCCCGTATGAATGGAAAGGCATCATCTGCAGACTTTGACCAGTTTGTTGCCGATTTGGTTATCGGAGCAAAGAAAGTAGGTCTTTCCGATCAATTAATTGGTCAGGTAGGTGCGGTAGTAGCAACAACAAAAGGCGATGTTGTGCAACAGTAAGTAGGAGAATACGATATTACATAGGCAACCCATAAGCACTATCACTATGTTTTTGGTATTGGCGGAGCAACTGCTCCGCCATTTTACTTGCGCTTTATTGCTTTTTAAGAATATTTCCGGAAGACGTGCTGTTGTTTGACACAAAATAAATCAGGGTGTCTCGCAATCGGACACCCTGATCTGTTATAATCAATAGAAATAGGAATATTTAAGGGTTAGCACCTTGTAAGTTGTAATAGTACATACCCTGAACTCCCGGATAAAATCCTGATACCTGAAGGTTCCCGCTGCTTGCAAACAGTTGTTGTAAATCTGTCACAGTCCCAACAGGTACGTTATTAACTCCTGTAATTACAAATCCCTTTTTGATATTTATTTGCTTGCCGAAAGCACCGTTTCCCGGATCTGCCACCACAATACCTTTATCTATGTTATATTCTTGCTTTTCATCGTTTGTAAGAGGGCGAAACGTAGCTCCCATCATATTTGCGGGCGATTCTCTCTTTAGAATTTCCGTTGTGCCGTTCATGTTTGTTAATTGAACAGTTGCATTATATTGCTTGCCACCTCTTGTGTACTGCACATTTATGTTGTCACCGGGGCGGAACCTCGCAATTTGTCCTTGCATATCTGCCGGATTATTAATTGTTCTTCCGTTTATCTGGCTTACATAGTCGCCTTTGTGTAGCCCTGCCTTGGCAGCTCCGCTATTGGGGACAATGCGTGTCAAATAGACTCCCCCTGTTTTATCCAGTCCCAGCTCCGATATCTGCTGTGGTGTGGCCATTCTGCTATCAAGGTATTCTACACCCATATATGCACGCTGTACAGCACCATATTTCATCAGGTCATTAGCTACTTTTCTTACAATATTCGAAGGGATAGCATAAGAATACCCGGCATATGATCCTGTAGGAGATGCAATTGCAGAATTAATACCAACCAGGTGACCGGACGTATTTACCAGCGCGCCACCACTATTGCCTGGGTTTACTGCTGCATCCGTTTGAATAAAGGACTCGATTGCTGAGGCAGACCTTTGTTTATTAACTCCTATTGATCTCCCCATTGCACTCACAATACCTGCCGTTACGGTCGCGTCAAGGTTTAACGGAAATCCGACTGCCAAAACCCATTGGCCGAGTTTTACATTGTCTGAGTTCCCGAATTGCATATACGGTATGTTCTTTTCAGTTTCCACTTTCAAAACAGCAATATCTGTGGCAGGGTCAGTGCCTACAACTTTTGCGTTGGCAGTGTATCTGTCATTGAATGTTACGGTCACAACACTCGCATTGTCCACCACATGGTTATTTGTAACAATGTACCCGTCTGGCGATATAACCACACCGGATCCCGAACCCATTTGAGAGGGAATATAGTATTGCCGCTGACCGAACAGCTGGCTGAAGACGTCACCCATGTTGTTATTGGTAATTATTCGCGCCTGCGTTGCCGTTTTTATATGCACTACAGCATTTATAGACGCTGCCGCGGCATTTTCGAAATTAATTGCTGCGGCGTTAGCCGTTTCATTACTAAAACTAACCTCTCTGGTAGGTGGCGGTGTGTTTTGCTCCGATACGAGGTAAGTAGTTTTGTTGAAAGTCTTAGAGGCAAAATACAATGTGCCTAACGATGTCAGTGCGGCCGTAAGGACAACCGGAAAAATTCTGAATTTCATAGCTTTTCTACTGATTTTTGATTCACATTTATTACCTCAAAAATATTGCCTGATGATATTAGAAAATTGTTAAAACAGGGTGTTGTATGGCTCTTTAACAGTCTGTTCCATGAATCCGTGCCAAAAGGTTAAGGTTGATAAACATAGTATGTCCTTGAAAGTAGATTTAGGTAGTCTATTGTGGCATATTTTATGACATTATGTAATCGCAGGGTGGCTATGCAGGGTTAACGAAACCGCATTTTTGACAGTCAGTGACAGAAGTTTCGGGGAAAATGATTCGGTGCTAGCATAGTCTGTGGAGGTTCGCGTTAGCACAACAGGAAATTGTTCCGCATGAGTTTTATGACGTAAAAAGAGCGACACATCAATTGAATGTTGTCGCTCCTTTTAGATTATTTATAATGTTTTCTATGCAGGTATCTGCCAGTTTGCCGGGTCTTCCCGCCATTTTGCTAAAACGTCTTTATCCTCTGATTTGATTATCTGTTGCTCTTCAGCTACTTCCATCAGGGCCATGTAGTCGCTAATGGTATGCAATGACAGTCCAGCTTTCTCAAATGCCTGGGCTGCAACCGGGAAGCCATAGGTGAATAACCCACACATACCTAGCACTTCTGCACCTTCGGCACGCAATACATCAACCACTTGGAGGCTGCTTTTTCCGGTGGAGATTAAATCTTCAATAACAACCACTTTCTGGCCTTTCTCTAACACACCTTCTATCTGGTTGCCCATGCCATGCTCTTTAGGTTTCGACCGAACGTAGATAAAAGGCAATTTCAGCAGATCGGCGGCCATCACTCCATGAGGTATGCCAGCTGTAGCTACTCCGGCTATCACTTCTGCATCGGGGTAATGCTCCAGTATCATATTGGCAAGCTCACTTTTTACAAAGTCCCTTACGTATGGGTACGACAACACTTTTCTGTTGTCACAATATACAGGGGAGTGCCAGCCTGATGCCCATGTATATGGTTTTTGTAGGTTGAGTTGCAATGCCTTAATTTGCAGTAGTTTCTCGGCAAAGTGTTTTGGTGTGCTCATAATCGCCAAACCTACACCAAATCGTTAAGCCTTCAAAAAAACGACTGTATGATTTTCTCACAAAAAATATATTTTAACGATAAACCACTTATTATTACTACCAACAGAGAGGTTTATCTGGAGGAATATCCCGTTGCCGAGATGTACCACAATTTTGGTGCTGCAACAATAACATCCTTTGCCGAAGCGCTGAAGTCTCTGGAATTGCCCGATGTTAATGGAGCGATGATTGAAGGTGATTCCGAAGCAGCATTGAAAAGTCTATTGTCCGAAAAAACGACTGCTATTACTGCCGGAGGTGGATTGGTCTATAACGAATCTGATGAGTTGTTGATGATTTTCAGGAGAGGCAAGTGGGATTTGCCCAAGGGTAAGCTTGATGAAGGGGAGACGATTGACGATTGTGCAGTACGAGAGGTGCAGGAAGAAACCGGTCTGCAACACATTTCGCCAATCGACCATTTGGCGGACACATATCATCTGTACCATCAGGACGATATACTATATCTGAAGCAAACCGTCTGGTACAGAATGAAGGGAACCTCAACAGACGAACTTGCACCCCAAATGGAAGAAAATATTCAGGAAGTGAAGTGGGTTGCCGAGAAAGATTTGGGCTATTACGTATCGCATACCTACGAAGCAGTAAGAGACATATTAAAGACCGCAGGCATGAGATGGTAGGGCCCGCAACATCTTACTGTATCAGTATTGTTAAATCTGATACTGCTATTGCCCGACATTCATACGAGTAGGTGATATTTGCAGTGTCGATTATGGCTTAGTTACCTTATTGCTTAGCGGCATTGACATCGAAAACGTTACGAATGAAAATAGGTATAGTTTGTTATCCTACGTTTGGTGGGAGTGGAGTTTTGGCAACAGAATTGGGTATAGCATTGTCTGACAAAGGGTATGAGGTTCACTTTATTACCTACGAGCAGCCGGTACGGTTGAGCCAGGGGTTTCACCCAAATATCTACTTTCATGAAGTCAAAGTTCCGGCATATCCGCTTTTTGACTTTCCTCCCTACGAAACGGCATTGGCAAGCACTATGGTCAATGTTATTGTGAATCAACAGCTAGATATTCTCCATTTGCATTATGCGATACCACATGCATCTGCGGCCTATTTCGCTCGCCAGATATTAAAGAAAACGGGTAGAGATATTCCATTTATTACTACGTTGCACGGTACAGATATAACCCTTGTAGGTAAAGACGCAACTTACGAGCCGGTTGTTACATTTTCCATCAACGAATCAGACGCAATTACCGCGGTTTCTAACAATTTACGAGAAGAAACCCTTCATTCATTTAAGATTGAAAAACCGATACACGTCATCCCCAACTTTGTAGATGTAAAGCGCTTTTATCAGACAGATAAAAACCACTTCAAACAAATGCTGGCGCCCGATGGAGAGCGTATTATGGTACACGTGTCGAACTTCAGACGGGTGAAACGAGTGCCGGATGTTATCGACGTATTTGCTCAGGTGAAAAATGCATTACCGGCAAAGCTGTTAATGATAGGTGATGGCCCGGAGAGACAAAATGTGGAAGAGAAGGCAAGGTGCATGGGACTGTATAATGACGTTCGGTTTTTGGGTAAACAAGAGCAGATAAGCGAGATTTTGAGCATAGCCGACTTATTTATTTTGCCGTCGGAAACAGAAAGTTTTGGTCTATCTGCATTAGAAGCTATGGCGTGTAGTGTGCCGGTTATTTCTACCAATGCCGGCGGTCTGCCGGAAATCAATATTAATGGTGTCACAGGGTATCTTTCAGATGTCGGTGATACGCAATCAATGGCAAAGCATGCTATTCACATTTTAAGTGACGATAGCCGGCTGGCACAATTCAAGAAAGCAGCTATTGAACAAGCAAAACAGTTCGAAAAACAACACGTTATTCCTCAATATGAGCAATTGTATGCAGAAGTGATTGCTGCGTACCAACATGCTGGTAGTGCAACCACAGCAAACGGTTAATCTGCTTAAACTTATTTGCAAAGTTTTTGTAAAGCGTCTTTTGCTCTTGTGTATCCTTTTGCAAAGGCAGCCTGTAGGTCGGTACATGGGTTTTGTCCGGCCTGATATTTGACTATTCCCCGGTAGAATAAGGCGGCTCCGCTTCCTGAGGAAATGGTGACGGCTGTGTTGAGGTCTGAAAGTGCTTCGCTATGACGTTTCAACTTACTGAGTACTGAGCCTCTTTTGATATAGAATTCAGCGTCATTCCCAAATAGCAATGCTTTATTGTAATTGTCTAATGCTTTTTGCATTTCATTATGTTGTGCATAGCATCCCGCTTTTAGGAAGTAGGCCTTTGCATTTTTTGGTTCTCGTTTCAGCACATTGTCAATGTCGGCGATAGCCTGAACTGTTTTTCCTGCTGCCTGATGCAGCGTAGCCCTTGCCAGATAAGCCTTTGTGTACCCGTTAATAGCTATAGCTTTGTTGAGGGCATCCAGCGACTCCATCGCTTTTCCTTTTCGCAGATAAAGCGTGCCAAGGTTGTACCACGCCTTGTAGTTGCCGGCATCTATACGTGTTGCCTGCTTTAGGTGCAACTCTGCCATGTCCAGGTCGCCGTTTTTCATGTACATGCCACCGAGGCTGTATTGGGCAACGGCGGAATTAGGCAGTGCTTCGGCAAGGGCTTCAAAGAAACCGGTGTCTGATTCCCATGCTTCGTTTCGGATAAACGTAAGCGACAATAGCAGCATTGCGGCAATTCCTCCTATCGCTAATGTTGCTTTTTCTTTCCCATGTTGTTTCAGCCAGGAGAAAGGGTAGTAAACGGCAGGGTACAATAGGCCTATGCAAGCCACATACATATATCGGTCTGCCATTAATGCTTCGCCAAAAGGAACAAATTGTAAGACAATAGCAATATTGAACGTATAGAACAAAAGGCCACCCGCCAGAGCAGTTAGTTTTTTGCGGTAGGATATATAAATCAGGAATAAAATTCCCCCCGCAAGAAAAAGGTACAGATAATGGATAATTTCCGGCTCTTTCGGATAGGGATACATCGCAGAAAGGCCAACAGGTAAAAACAACCGGACTAAATACTGAACGTATGCATACCCTCCAAAGACAATCTTCTCAACAATTCCATGCGCATTTTCGCCATCTATAAAATTGCCACTGCTTTGTCCCTGAAATGCCACAACGCCGATAATTAACGACATGCCAATAAGCGACAACTTTGACAGCCATGTTTTTGCCTCATTGATGGCATCGCCTTTCCAGACATCTATTGCTATTAACGCTATCGGAAGCGTTACAGCAGTACCTTTGGAGAGCATTGCCAATGCACCTGCAAAGAAAACCCCTGCCATTCGTTTATTAGATGGACATTCTTTATACCGAAGATATTGCAACATAGCAATCAGGTAAAAGCAGGCACTTACAACAGTTTTTTGCTCTGCTACCCATGATACACTTTCCGTTTGTGACGGGTGTAGGGCAAACAGTAATGCCACGACAAGGGCCACTGCACTATTTGGTTGCAGTTGCTTGAAAAACAAATAGACAAGACTTGCATTCACCGCATGAATCAGAATGCCGAAGAGGTGATAGGTAAATGGTTGTAGCCCGGCAAGTGTGTACTCAACTGCGTAGCATAGCATCGTTATCGGTTGGTAGTTTCCCACATAAAAGCCAGAAAACCACGCCTTAATGTTTGTGCTGGTCAAGCCTCGTATGTCAACATTATTCAGGATGTACTTGTCGTCGTCCCATGCCAGAAATCCGGCATTGTACATTTTGCCGTATGCAAGCAATACGGCAACGATAATAATACCGATATGCAGCCACTGAAGACGATGATTAGATTTTTCGATAGTTGCCATAATGAGCAGATTCAAAGATAGGGAAGACGCAGTATTCTATATAGTATGTTGACATGCCAATTAGTTCAACGTGGTTTTCTATTCCATTTCGGTCAGCTCAATATTATTGTCTTCTGAATTTTCCATACTACACAGTTTTATGTAATCGTGAAAAGATGCAGCAGAAAATACCCCCGTTTTACGTGTGATTTTCCTTGTTACTTTAAGGGTAGTGTCGTTAATGACGTTGGTTGTGTATTCATAGCTACCAAAAGGGAAGCTCGCTTTTCTACTTGTTGGTTGTTGCACAATAGTGTATTGTGATGGAGTTTTTATAATAATTGTATCCAGAATAATATAACTTTCTTTAATTCTGAAAGGAGTCTGTCTGTCTGAGGCTCCCGAAGGTGTTTGGGTATAATTTCTCAGTATGCCATGCTTTAAAATAGCCCGATTGCCACTTTTTTTAAACAGCCCGGAAGCGGAAATCGTCAGGCTTTCCAAAATTTCTGGAGGGTTAGAAAGATTGTTGGAAAGGTGATAGTTCAATACAGAGTAAGATGGGATATTATATTTTCCTGCAAGGAAATCTTCCTTTTCACTTTTGTTTTTGTAACATAATGCATGTTCCTGTTCCCACCACACGCCCTGACGGCGTTCGGTAATAGTGCATTTTGTCTCTTTGCTGCTGACTGTCAACACTACGTTTCTCTGCAAGCAGTTGGTATGTGTGCTGTTTCTGGGTGTCATTACTAAATGACCTCCATCGGGTTGCAAGAGCAAGGCGTTTCGACCACGTGTAAAAGCAGACAGGTATCCTGGGGGTAGCTTGTCATTGGTACATTCCAGCCATATTGTGTCTTGGCTCAGCGGTACGTATAGTATTACATGATTAAACTGGTTATAGGGAAAGTCGGGAAACAGGCTTTTCCCTTTGTCATTACCGGCATAAACAAGTGCCTGAAAACCGCTTATGCCCGCCTCCTTCAGCAGCGCTTTCATGTAGTTAGTTAAGGCCTTACAATCGCCATATCCTATGTCAGATACTTTTGTTGCTTCTGCTGTTTGCCACCCGCCAATGCCTAACTGAATACTCAAATAACGAGTGCTTTTTTGAAGATAGGTATAAAGTAATTCTACTTTTTTTCGGGGAGTTTGGCAACTGTCTGTAAGATTATGCACATACCTCTTTTTTTCAGGAGACAAATTGTCTCTTCCTTCATTTAGTTTGTAAAAAAACTGTCCGAAACCCTTCCATGTACTCATATTCCCAACATGACCGTGAAGTTCAAAGTCATCAACAGCCATAATAAGATTTGGCTTTGGATACATACCTTCGTCCTCCATTTCTTCAGCAGCGCCAGTTGCGGGCAATCTCGAAATAAAAGTGCTGATATTTGTTGTTCCGCTTTCTGTACTTACTTTAGGAGCGTTGGGAATGTTGAATGTTCTGTATCGGACGGGTATGTCGATAGGATGAATTATCTCTATTCCGGCACTAACAACTGAACAATTCCTGCCTGATACCACAGACCATTCGGGAAGTTTGAATGTGTGATGCAGGATGCTTTCGGTTTCATATTCTACCGTATAAGGATACACAGAGTATTTAAAGCGGAAAGACTTGTACCGGTCGTCGGAAATAAAAGAATAGCGACTGCCGAACTCTTCAATATCTTTCTTTTTCAGCTTTGCCACAAATTTGCCGTCCCGGTCATAAATGCGTCCTTTTATTGATGACGTGCTCATGGTGTTGTCGTCTCTCATGACAAGGTTTGCCTGAGCATCCCCTTTTTCATTGAGTATCGTGATGGCATAACTTTCGGTGACTTTTACGTTACTCAGCGATACGATGTTGACGGTTAGGTGTTCATTTCTGATAACAATATTTGCGTTAATAAGTAGTGAGTCAGGAATGGCTGATACTGCATACATTTCCTTATTTTCCTTTGCCATTATTCCAAAAGAAAAAAGTAAAAAAGCTACGAATATTAAGACTGCCCTCACTTGCCGGGTTTATTTATTGAAATTACATTGTCATTCTCCTCTATTACTTTTCCTAGAAAATCTTTGATTGCACTGTATTCTCCCGCATCGAAAACTGCCGCATTTGCTTCCATGGCTGTATTGATTGTTAGTGTATTGTACGAAGGGAAATACGTGGAGTTCTTCTTGTAAGTAATGCCGTTGTTTGCAACAGTCATCAACATAGGTTTGGGAAGCGAGTCCGGCTGATATCCTGTTGGCAGGGATATTTTAGTGTGAGAGCTGTAGTCAATTTTATACGGAAACTCAATAGGAAGAATGCGTTTTCCCGTTTGCGTGAATAGATTCGTCTGAAAAGGTTGCATCATATCTGTTGTTATCAAAATTGCGCTTGCGCTTTTGTCAAACTTCAGCAGACAGGTATATTTTACAATCAGATTTGTGTCAGGATTGTCTATGTTTAAAATACTCTTCTCTAAAACTTTTGCACCAATCGGGAAACGGTCTTCTATTTCTGCCGTGTATTGGTCAATGCGCTTAGTATTGTTATCCCATTTTTTTCGCAGGTTCTGAGATCTGTATTTCCCGATTTTCTGATACAAATCGAGATACGCCGTCGAGTCTGTAAAGTCGTGAATGTCAAAAGCATTTATTGTTTTGTCTCTCTTTAGTTCAGGCGACAAGTCAATGCCATACCCTTCGTTTCCTAAAACCCATGCAAATCCGTTATAGCAATTGTCTGGTAGGATACCAAAGCAATTATTCTTATCGGATGCATCTAAAACGACACTTTTGTCCTCTATATTTACAATACAAACTATCTCTCCGATTCGACTTAGTACGGGAAATGTTCTCGAAAATGGAAGGTTGTAGGTTGGGGATATCAATACTGGAGATGCGCTTACTCCGGCATGAACTAGCATTGCGGTAAGGAGCATGTTTATTTCAGCAGGGTTGCCATTGTGGTTCTTAAACACTTCTGTCAATTCTCTCTTTTTACCGGAAAATGTTTTCGAATACTTTCTAGCCATGCTTCTTCTGACATAATCATAGATGATTTTTGTCTTCTCTGTTTCGTTTTTTACGTTCCGAGTAAGGGAGTCTATAATGTCGTCCAGAAAATTGTTCGAACCGTTAACGGCTCTTTTTATATTGCCGTCTTTCCAAAGGGTTTTGTTCACATTCTTCCATGAGTTGTTGAACTGCTTAACGTTACCGGAAGATAACTTTACACCCGTGAGTTGGATTTCGATTCGGTCTTCCATACTGTGAACATTATTAACGAAATGTTCTTTTCGTACAACCGGTATGTTTTTCTTTGTCCAGAATGACGAGTAATACACGTTGCCAAGTCTTTGTGTATTTTTTACGTAGCAAAAGTCGTGGTCAGAGTTTCTAGCATCGGCTCGGGTTTTAAATTGTCTCTCTTCAGAGCGAACCGCGGCGATTGAAGTGAAGATAAATTGATCGGTATAAGTTATTTCGAATTCGCTTGTGAGTTTCGGGTATTCCTCCTGAATATACCAGACGATGAGATTGTCTGTAAATTTTGTAACCTTTTCATACGAGTATTCTATTATTGAACCTACCTTAACTGCCGGGAGCGAGAAGGCGACTTTGTAGCTCTCTTTTCCATGTTTTTCATTGAATATATCCTGTTTTTTGAGTTCAGACTCTACCAACATGCCATTGTTCAGGTTGTAAGTAGTCGCACGAATGTTTGATACGTAATGATTGACATCCTGTTTGGGGAGAAATATATTGACATTTGCTATGCTATGCGGACCAGCCTCCAACACATCGGAATTAAGAATCTTGATTACTTTATGAATTCGATCTTTCTTTATATAGACATTGTACTCTTCTGTTATTTTTATGTCGGTATGTTCATAAAGTACGATGGCAGATGCTTCTGAGTCAATCTGATACTTGTTTAGGGGTAAGTTCTTTTCGATATAGTCTCTGTCTATTTCTTGCCCGGTGCAGTAAGTAGCTGCGCCTATTAGCGTCAGCATGAAAAATAATGAGAATTTCAACGGGTATATTTTTGAGTGTAAATATAGGCTAACAGAAGTTGACGATTTGCTCCTCGATAAATTGCATTTCATTCTTATCGGAAAAATACTTCTTTTACAGTGACCAGTCTAAAGGTTCTATTCCTTTTTCCTGAAGCCATGCATTTGTCTTGCTGAAGTGTTTGCATCCGTAGAATCCATTATAGGCCGAAAGAGGGGAGGGGTGTGCTGCTTTCAATATCAGATGCTTGCTAGTATCTATCAGGGCTTCTTTATTTTGTGCAAACCTCCCCCAAAGAAGGAACACCACATTTTCCTTTTTAACAGAGATTGTCTTTATTGTCTCGTCTGTAAAAGTGTGCCATCCTGCCTGACTGTGTGACATAGGTTTGTTGACTTCTACAGTAAGCGATGCATTAAGCAGTAGCACTCCCTGTTTTGCCCATTTTTCAAGGTTGCCTGTGCTATTTATGGTTATGTCAAGGTCGCTTTTTATCTCTTTAAATATATTTACAAGAGAAGGTGGCGGAGCTATGCCGTCGGGGACCGAAAAAGACAAACCATGTGCCTGACCGGGATTGTGATATGGATCTTGCCCTATCACCACAACTTTTACGTTATCGAAAGGCGTATGTGCAAAAGCATTGAATATTTTGTTGCCCGGAGGATAAATTGTTTTACCGGCACTTTTTTCGTTCTTTAAAAATGTAACTAAGTGCTCAAAGTAAGGTTTCTCAAATTCGCCCTTTAATTGCTCTTTCCAACTTGGTTCTATGGCAACATTCATTTGTTGTTGTTTTACTTGTTCTTCGATAAAAGTACAAATTGTTCCAACATCGACACAAAGCTACCAGCTTGGTCTGAATAATAATAAACCATATTGTGGTCTTTCCCTTCCTCTGAATTGAATAACACCTCAATGTCTATGTAGGTTGGGTTATGGCGATTGGAGTTCTAAGTGTTAAAAGCAATAACCCATTATTAAGACTTCCAAATCATCTGTCCGAAACGCTCATGGTATGCCCTTTCCAGTGTTTCCCTATGGTCAGGGTGTGCAATGCCTGCTAGTAGTACAGCACGTTGGTCCATGTTTTTGCCATATAGGTTTACCACTCCGTATTCGGTAGCAACGTAGTGAATGTGTCCCCGGGTGGTTACTACGCCCGCACCTTCTTTTAATAGTGGTACTATTCTTGAAATGCCACTTGCCGTAACAGAGGGTAATGCGATAATTGGCTTCCCTCCTTTCGACAATGCTGCCCCTTGCATAAAGTCCATTTGGCCACCAATACCGGAATACTGATGAGTACCAATCGAGTCGGAACACACTTGTCCGGTAATGTCAATTTCAATAGCGCTGTTAATTGCCGTCACTTTAGGGTTTTGGCGGATTATAGCGGCATCATTTACATATGCCACGTTCATTAAGTTCACGCTTGGATTGTTGTCTATAAAGTCATAGACTTTCCTCGTTCCCAATACAAATGCGCTGATTGTCTTTCCGTTTTCAATCTTTTTTTCAGAATTGTTCACTATACCTTTCTCAATCAGAGGTATAACACCGTCCGAAAACATCTCTGTATGTATCCCCAGGTTTTTATGGTTAGTAAGATGTTTTAACACGGCATCCGGTATAGCACCAATACCCATTTGAAGCGTTGCTCCGTCTTCAATTAGGCCGGCAACTTGTCTGCCTATATCGTCGGTGACCTTATCGGTTTTGGTGGAATAATCTATTTCAGTAAGTGGCGTATTATCCCAAATGACAGCATCCAACCTTGAAGAATGAATAAATCCTTCCCCCATTGTGCGAGGCATATTAGGGTTTACCTGTGCAATGATTTTTTTAGCATTTCTGACGGCGCTAACAGCTACATCAGCCGACGGTCCCAACGTACAATAACCGTGATAGTCAGGTGGTGATACCTGAATAATAGCTACATCTATTGGGAGGTAACCACGGTCAAAGAGGTGTGGTATCTCACTCAGAAATACCGGCACATAACCACCGTTTTGTGCATTTGCCCAACCTCGGATGTTAGCAGATACAAATAATGAATTCAGGAAGAAGCTTTTCAGTACCTCCGGTCTGTTCCAGTTTATCTTTCCTTGAAGGCTTATCGATACCAGCTCCACATTTTGGATACTGCCTGCACGATGAAAGAGTGCATGTATCAGTGTGAGTGGCGTCGCCGCACCGCCATGAATAAATACTCTGTTGCCGCTTTCTATAAGTTGTACTGCTTCATTTGTAGTTGTATATGAGAGGTGTTTGTCAATATGCATATTGCAGCAAAGGTAGTTACAGTTTGCAAGCTCGTCTCACTACCTTTGTCAGACAGATACATGACTTTCGTCAGTTGCAATGTGCTGTCAATTGAGTTACATTTGATTTTTGTATCGTTGGAGCATTTTTTATTGCTTCTTTTAGAGGTGTTATTTTAAAAGATTATACTTGAAACTGCCCGACTACATTTCCGGTTTTTTTGAAGATACGGGCAATATGGCCCGTTTCGTTGCGCGCTATTTTCGGGAGCTGTTCCGACCTCGCTATGAGGTTAGGCAGTTTGTTCGTCAGTGCTACCTTATTGGCGTGTTGTCATTTCCGCTGATAGCAGTCACAGGCTTTATAATGGGGCTGGTGTTAACAATGCAGTTGCGTCCGTCATTAATTGCTTACGGTGTGGAATCGCAGCTGCCGGTTATGGTGGGGTTGTCAATTGTCAGAGAAATCGGGCCTGTAATTACCGCTTTGATATTCGCAGGAAAAATTAGTTCCGGAATCGGGGCAGAGTTAGGCTCTATGAAAGTTACAGAGCAAATCGACGCTATGGAGGTCTCAGGAACAAACCCTTTTAAATACCTGGTTGTTACGCGTGTTTTGGCTACTACACTTATGCTACCCGTACTTACTGTGTTATCCGATGCAGTGTCCTTGTATGGGTCTTATTTGGGTGTAAATATTAAAGGACATACAAGTTTAACACTCTATTTCTTTCAGGTATTTCAGTCGTTAGGATTCGGAGACGTATTGCCTGCATTAATTAAGACCTTCTTTTTCGGATTTGCAATCGGATTAATTGGTTGTTACATGGGGTACAACTCAAAAAAAGGCACCGAAGGTGTTGGAAGGTCGGCGAATGCTGCAGTTGTTGTTTCGTCTTTGTTTATCTTTATTATTGACTTGTTAGCCGTGCAGATAACGGATTTGCTTGGGTTGAATTAATGTTTGGTAATGGAAAGTTTAGATGCCCGTTCGGATACGCCGATTATACGATTAACGGAAGTGAAAAAATCGTTTGACGACCATGTTGTGCTCGATGGGTTTAGTTTGAAGGTGAACAAAGGGGAAAGCGTAGTCATTTTAGGGCGGTCCGGCAGTGGCAAGTCGGTACTTATTAAGTGCATTATTGGTTTGATAAAAGCAGATCAGGGTAAGATAGAAGTGATGGGGCGAGATATTAGCCAATTAGACACTTATGGTCTGGATAAAATGCGTGCTAAAGTTGGTTTTTTGTTTCAGAGCAATGCCCTGTATGATTCAATGACTGTTAGAGAAAATTTACTCTTTCCTATGAGGAGACATTTGACTAACTTAGACAGAAGGGAATCAGAGCAGAGGGTCATTGAGAAGCTCACTCACGTTGGTTTGGCTGATACGATAGACATGATGCCATCCGCTTTATCGGGAGGAATGAAAAAAAGAATTGCCCTCGCACGTACGCTTATCTTAAATCCGGAAGTAATCCTTTATGATGAGCCAACAACAGGGCTCGACCCGGTAACGGGAAAAGAAATAAGTTTGTTACTGAGGGAAACACAACGTAAGTACAATACCTCTTCTCTTATTATATCACACGATATGAAATGTGTGAAGAGGACAGCAGACAGAATTGCAATATTGCTTTCCGGCAAATGTTACGCAGTTGGTACTTACGACGAATTGAAGCAATCATCCGATAAAAACATTCATGCTTTTTTTGAATAGCAAAATATGGCAGCTAATAAACGAAATATTACTTTAGGTTTCTTTGTGTCCGCAGGGGTATTATTGCTCGTAGTGGCACTGTATTTGATTGGGCGCAATAGGAATATGTTTGGGTCTACATTTCATTTGCGGGCACGATTTCAAAATGTTAGTGGGCTAATGTCCGGAAACAATATCCGGTATTCGGGTATACAGGCGGGCACGGTCAAAGAAATCAGGATGATTGATGACACCACCATCGAGGTAGACATGCTTATTGACGAGTCAATGCGGCAGTTTATTAAAACTAATTCGATGGCGAGTATCGGAAATGAGGGCTTGATGGGAAACAAAGTTGTAAATATTACGCCGGCCAGCGTTCCCGGCGAAGAAATTGAGGAAGGTGCGCTCCTTGTTTCAAAAATAGTGCCCGGTACAGACGAAATGATGGGTACACTGTCAAACACAAACGAAAACGTGGAAGAGTTATCGATTAGGTTGGTTAACACAGTAAACAGAATAAACAACAGCAAAGCCCTTTGGCGTATTCTGGACGACACCACTCTGTCTGACGGCTTGCGTACTTCAATGCTCAATTTGCAGGCCGCAACAACCAATCTGAACATAATGTCTGCCGAGTTTGCTGCCTTAGTTCATGACGTCAGGCTTGGTGAGGGGGCACTTGGCGCCGTTATATCAAACGATACGGTTGCGTCTGATTTGAAAGAGGCTGTAGCAAACATAAAGTTAGTGTCAGAAGAGTCTATCAAGGTGTTGCTTAGAGTTGACAGTATGGTTGCTGAAACCAAATCTGATTTGCAAAACGGCGATGGAATAGCTAATAAGATACTTAATGATACTGCTCTTGTGACTAAGGTTAATTCCAGTCTGGAAAGCATTGAACGTGGCACTAGTTCATTCGAACAAAGTATGGAAGCGCTTAAACACAATGTTTTACTTAGAGGGTACTTCAGAAGGAATGCAAAAAAGCAGAATGGTAAGCAGAAACGTTGACCTTGGTCACAATCAGGTATGATAGCCGTCATTTGCAGATAATCTGGAGTCGGTAACTTTGCTGTTGAAACTATTGTAACTAACTAAACTGAATAATATGAGAAAGGTAACATTTGTGGTTAATGCATTGACGTTTGATGAAGAATCTTTAGATTTTATTGCGGATGTAGCCGGCGATGCTTCTGAAGTGACGGGGCTTTTTTTACTTGATACCGTAACGATCGGAGATACTCCCGAAGTCAAAATGTTGGTTGGTCAGGCTTATGTAGAGGAAATTGTACATTCTCCATTCGAACAGGAAGAGATAGAGAATATTGTAAGAAAGAACATCGGCATTTTTCTTGATGGTTGTTCAAAACGAGGAGTAAGGGCTATTGCTAAAGAAGAAAAAGGTAATCCGCAGGATATTGTAAAACTATACAGCAGATTCTCAGACATCATCGTTATGTCGCCACATTTGTCATTTTATAAGGACAATAATATCCCTACAGATTTTGCTGAGGATTTGCTTACTCATACTGAGTGTCCCATTTTGCTTTCGCCGGAGCGATACACACCGATAGATGAAGTTGTTATTGCTTACGATGGCAGCAAAACTTCGATGTTCGCTTTAAAACAGTTTTGCTATCAAATGCAGCATTATTGTACTAATAAGGTCACTGTCCTGTATATTAACGAAGGGGATGAGAAAAATAACCACGTCGCAAATGAGGGAATGCTTTCTGAATGGTTAAGCTTAAATTGTTCTTCAATTACATTCGAGTCACTTTCCGGAGATGCAAGAGATGTACTCTTTAACTATTTCCTCGATAACGAAGATAGTAACAACAAGTTGCTTGTTGCCGGAGGCTTCGGAAGAAGTGCTGTGTCTCGTTTTTTCAAGCCTTCCACTACCGATCTGGTACTTAAGACAGCTGATATCCCTGTATTTATATCGCATCGTTAACTGATACTAAGAGTGGCTCTTTCTTTGGTATTGGTGGCATTATGTCTTGTGTATTTATGAAGGTTAAAAAAAGACAATGATAATGTAGCCGATTAGTAGTCGAAATAACAGAACTTGCCTTTTAGGCTCAATACTCCGGATGGATTTCCGGAGTATTCTATTTTTTGTAGAACCCTTTTGTTTTTGCTGTTAGCTTTGCGGGTATTTTTGTAAAATGAACAAAGCATACCTTTCTCTTGGTAGTAATGAAGGCGACCGTTCAGGTTTGCTATCCGAAGCGGTTGCCCGGATTGAAGAAGAGTGTGGCGAATTAGTTGCCGTTTCTCATCTCTATGAAACTGCAGCTTGGGGGCTTGAGAGTCAACCCGATTTTCTCAATATGGCATTATGCATTAGTACACAATTAGCTCCAATTGATTTATTGGCTGCAATACGCCAGATCGAAACCCATATGGGGCGACAACGAACCGTAAAGTGGGGCCAGCGGACACTTGATATAGATATCCTGTTCTATGAAAGCATGATTATCAGCGAGCCTAATTTGTCAGTTCCCCATCCGCATTTACACGAACGTAGATTTGTTTTGATGCCTTTGGCCGAAATCGCTGCTGATTTTGTTCATCCTGATTTAAAGAAGTCAGTAAAGGAGTTGCTAAAGGCATGCCCTGATACGCTAGAGGTTTCTATTTATCACGCCCCTAAACAAAAATGACCGCATGACAAGTACGGTCATATAATGAATTTGTGATTTAAATAATTACCCTTTTAGCACAGTACGGCTAATTACAATACGTTGAACTTCGCTTGTTCCTTCATATATCTGAGTGATTTTAGCATCACGCATCAATCGCTCAACATGGAATTCCTTCACGTAACCATAGCCGCCATGTATTTGTATCGCTTCGTTTGTTACTTTTTGAGCAATGTCAGATGCGAACAACTTCGCCATTGACGCAGATAGGGTATAATCCAGTCCCATATCTTTGGTCCAGGCCGATTTGAGGCACAAAAGGCGTGCCGCTTCAATTTCTGTTGCCATATCAGCAAGCTTAAACGCTATTGCCTGATGGTTGGATATTTCCGTACCGAAGGCCTTGCGCTCCTTAGAGTATTTTAGTGCCAGTTCATAGGCACCACTGGCAATACCTAATGCCTGAGATGCAATACCAATACGCCCACCGGCCAATACCTTCATCGCAAACTTAAAGCCGAAGCCATCTTCACCAATTCTATTCTCTTTTGGTACAATTACATCCTGGAACATGATGCTATGTGTATCACTACCACGGATGCCCAGTTTGTTTTCTTTTGCGCCTACAGTCACGCCTGGGCTGTTTTTTTCTACTATCAGCGCATTGATGCCCTTGTGTCCCTTTTCCGGATACGTTTGGGCAATTACGAGGTAATAAGATGCAGAATTTCCGTTGGTAATCCAGTTTTTAGTGCCATTTAGCACGTAATGATCGCCCTTATCTATGGCCGTTGTACGTTGAGATGTTGCGTCCGAACCTGCCTCAGGCTCACTCAGCAGAAATGCTCCGATTTTTGTTCCGGTTGCTAGTTCTACAAGATATTTTTGCTTTTGTTCCTCATTACCGTACTTTTCAAGTCCCCAGCATACAAGAGAGTTGTTAACACTCATGCAAACAGAAACAGAGGCATCAATTTTAGAAATTTCCTCCATTGCAAGCACATAGGAAATTGTATCCATACCTGATCCCCCGTATTTAGGGTCAACCATCATACCAAGAAATCCTAATTCACCAAGTTTCTGGATTTGTTCAGCAGGGAACTGCTGTTTTTCATCGCGTTCAATTACGCCGGGTAAAAGTTCGGTTCTTGCGAAATCTCTGGCAGCCATCTGAACGGCAATCTGCTCTTCTGTAAGTTGAAAATTCATGATTTATATTAATATGTAGGATGCTGACCCAATGCGGAACAACAGGGTTGCAAAATACGGCAAATTATCATAAATAAAAAAGGGGTGTTCGAATCAAACACCCCTTTTCAGCAAATTTATTTCAAGCGCTTAATGCGAAATAGCAACACGTCCCGTTTGTTTTACACCATCCGATTCGATTGTGTAAACATACATGCCTGGTGCCAGTTGGTCAGTTTTGAATACTGCTTTTCCCGAATTCACATTGATAAACGATTGTGTGCCGATTTTTTGGCCAACAAGGTTATACATCGCAACCGTTACATCTGCATTATTAGATAAAGTAAAAGGAATATTTACTTCGTTAAAGGCAGGGTTAGGGTAGGCAGATTGTGTAATACCACTTGTTATAGCTTCATCAACACCCAAATCAACTACACCGCAAGTTGAGCATTTTATATGGAAGTCAATGTAAGGATACTGTAGCATGCTTGCTGTAGAGCCGGAACCTGCACTCCAAAACCATTGCGGCGTGTATACGCCACCCCATCCATGTGCAGTGTCGGGTAGTGTCTTAAAGCTACCGGTGTTTTTGTTAGTAGCATCGTAGGTATTCCAAAGTGGTGAACTGGATGTCCCTTTAAAAGCAACAAATGGACGGAACATATTATGCTTGTATCCAATTGATGAGCCAAACACAGTGTCGTGCGGAGTGAAAGTAGGGGAGCCGCTGATGAACGTAACAGAAGCTCCAATCATATTCCCTGCCGGGACGCTGACATCAGAAAACCCGACAGATCCCATGTATACGCCATTAGATGAAGTGTCTCCCCATGCAGGACTAGCACCGGTATTGTCCAGCAAAATGTCTTTAATGATTCTAGTGGTTCCGCTTGCTGTTACCGTAACCGTATCGAATCCCATTCTGTAATATGCCATAGATCCGGTTACGCCATATCGCGTCAGTACTGCCGGGTTTGTTGTAGATATTTCCTGAATATCGGATGTGCTACCGCCATCACCATAAACAAAAGCCACACGCAAGGTGTCTACATAGGTGTTTGCAGGATTAAAGCCGTATCTGCCAAAGAATCGAATCGAGTCAACTATATATGGGTCAGTGGGAGTAATCTCCATTGCCCCGTTATAATAATACGGGCTATTAAACCCACTAAAGGATGGGTCTATAGATAGGGACAGCGAGACCATTGTATTATGCTGCCAAACAGTGCCGCCACTTCCGTCTGAATAAGCCATAACACCCATCGAATCCTTCCACAGGTATGGTGAGTTAAAGGCAATTGAACTTCCAACTTCAAATTCGCTCGTGTCAAAATAATGGACGAAGCTATACCATCTTGGCGCGGCCGTCGTTTTCAACATATTTTCACTTGAGGACGTATTTTTACGCAACGATTGTTTGATGGACATAAAGTCTATCGGTGTTTCTTGCGGCGTATAATCAACTGTCAATACCCGCTCTTGGGCATTTGTTGCAAGGACGAATGCGCCCGAGGCTAGTACTAGTAACAATTTTTTCATTTTTGTACTTTTTTAAGGGTTAAAATAAAAGTTAACAAATAATAAAATTGTTACTGCAAATATTGTACCAATTAATTTTTTGTTCAATGTAAAATTTCATTGCGGCTTGAATTGCAAAATTCAAAAACAAGGAAATTGTAGGTATGTAATATTAAAGATGATCGGTAATTCTCCAATCGTGTTTGTATAGAAAGGATCAGTGTACAGTTACACCAAGTCACAAAAAATGACCGGCATTTGAGGGGTATCGGCCATTAAGATTCGCTAATTAGTTTGTTTTCGAGTTCAAGTACCAGTGTCTCATTTACCTTTACGTTGTACTCTGCCATATAAAGCCGAATTATAGCCAACACAAATGCATTTTCCGCTTCCCTCGATTCTAATGTTGTTCCGACTCCCACACGGAATCGCGCCAATTGTACATCCAGATTTTCTCTGGCAAATTCGATATTTTCTTTCGCCAGTTTGTATGCCGCAACAGACAAATTATAATTTCTCCACGTTGTGCGATATTGTCTTCCTATTATAGTATTTTGCTTTTCATAAAGTAGTTCGTCCTTCATCGTCTGCAAGGATGCCACTTTTGATTGCCGCCGCAAATTACCACCTTTAAAAACTGGCATACTCAGGCTTACGGTCCCATTGGTGCCATAATTTTGAGAGAATAATGCAAAACCTGTCGCGCTGGCACTTCGATTATAGGTATATCCTCCGTTTATTCTAACGGTAGGTAGAAATGCAGTTTTAGCAATATCTTCATTCAGGTGCGCTAAATCGACATTTTTACGGAACGCAGTCAAAGAAAGGTTCAAGTCACGTAACCGATCGGGATCCACCGGCTTTAACGATGTGTTTAGTTGAATGTTTTCATCTACCTGATAAAGTACATTTTCATTTGAACCCATCAGCATACTCAGCGAGTCGCAAGCCTGTGCAAATGTCCCGGAATAGGTTAGCGAATCCGATTGCCTTGCATTGTAATCAACTCTTGCCTGTAGATAGTCAACTTTCGCACCGGCCCCTGTTGTGAATTTCAGGAGGGCAAGATCCATTCTGGTTCTAGCAAGATATAGTGCCGTATCAATTGCAATGATTTGCCGTTGCTGCAATACTACCCGGGCATACATTCGAATCGTACCGGACACCAACGCCTGCATCTGTTCTTTAAGTTGAATCCGACTAAGTGCTTCCAACTCATTAAGTTGCTTCTTTGCCAAAAACATCTTACCACCGTCATAAATTGTCCAACTGACATTAATCGCCGGATTTATGTTTGTGTTTACAGCATTCGGATTTATCTGCTGACTACCGTTTGCCAGGTCATTCTTTACATTTAATCTTGTTTGTGTCGCAGATGCACCTATACTTACGTCAGGAAGAAACCCTGCATTTCCATAGGTGTTGTTCCTTTCTGCTTGCTGTACTGAAATTCCGGAAATTGCAATGTCATAATTGTACTGCAATGTACGGGCAATCGCTTCCTGTAGCGAAAGGTGTTGTTGTGCCGCCACTTCGGAAACACAAAACATCAGCAACAAAGTAATTCTGGCAAAAGTTTTCATTAGCTTGTACTATACCTTTCGGATGGCTCTGGTGCAATTTAGTTCAATGCACCATATGTAACCCCACATTTTGCAGAAAAAGAAAAGTGGATTTTGTTATTATTCAAATATCGTGCTAAGCTATTTCAATAGCTTAAATGCATGATTCCAACGACCTTGCAACATGCCGGGAATACACCAAAGCACACACAATGGTTCAATAGCACGTGCGGCTGTATCTTTTCCCATATCTTCAACTTCCCATCCGAATTGCTCAAGTATGCTGTGTGCCTCTTCTTTGGCAGCAACATTGTTACCACAAGTAAACATTGTGGGTTTGTCGCCAAACGCGGGGTTAACCATGTGTGCACTACCGATGCTATTGAAAGCTTTCACAAAATGGAGTGCCGGGAATCGTTCCTGAAGGTCTTCCATCAGCGACTCATCTGCACCCGTAAAAAAGCTAAGTACCCCGTTTTCCGGTGGCGTGTCAGCAATCGGGTTTGTCGTATCTATTACCGTTTTCCCCTTCATATTTTGTGGCCCTGCTTTTTCAATGGCATCTGCTGCGTGGAGTCCTTTCACGGCAAGCACAACTATGTCTCCGAAAGTCGCTGCTTCTTTAAAACTGCCCACGAGCGCTTTTTCACCTGCTTCCGCACGCCACTCGTCTAATTTACTCGCATCGCGGGTGCCTAACATTACTTCGTAGTTATGCTTTAAAAAACCATTGCCTAACATTTTGGCTACTGCTCCGGATCCTATTATTCCTATCTTTTTCATAATGATAAATTTTAGGCAAATTACTTTATAATGCGAACCTGACAAGTCCTGATGTATTGTTCTTGTTTATACCTTTATTGAGTCTGTCTCCTGCTTTTTTTATTCTCCTTGCAATCTCCTAAATTTGCTTATGCAAGTTTTAAATTCGGTTTCAGAAAAGACGCAACACTTTATAGATATTGAAGAGCAGTTCGGTGCTCATAATTATCACCCGCTGCCGGTAGTTTTATCGAGAGGAAAAGGTGTACATGTTTGGGATGTAGATGACAAAAGATATTATGATTTCCTTTCAGGCTATTCTGCAATCAATCAGGGGCATTGTCACCCGAGAATTACCGAAGAGTTCATTAAGCAAGCGCAAAAATTAACGCTCACTTCCCGTGCCTTTTATAATGACCTTTTGGGAGAATTTGCAGAATATATCACTAAGATGTTCGGGTACGATAAGGTATTACCTATGAACTCTGGTGCCGAAGCGGTAGAAACAGCCCTGAAGCTAGCCAGAAAATGGGGATACGAAACTAAGGGTGTAGAAGAGAATAAAGCCAAAGTAATAGTGTGTGCCGATAATTTTCATGGCAGAACAGTCAATATTATATCGTTTAGTACAGACAAAGACTCCAGAAGACACTTCGGGCCCTTTAATCCCGGGTACGAAGTGGTGCCTTACAATGACTTGCCGGCTTTAAAATTAGCCCTTCAAAACGAAAATGTTGTCGGCTTTCTTGTTGAGCCAATTCAGGGAGAAGCCGGAGTTGTGGTTCCCGACGATGGCTATTTATCAGGTGCGGCAGCACTATGTAAAGAAGCAGGTGTGTTATTTCTTGCAGATGAAATTCAGTCAGGGCTCGCTCGGTCGGGCAAAATGTTGGCCTGTGACCATGAGGGTGTAAAACCCGATGTTTTGATTTTGGGCAAAGCGCTATCAGGAGGTACAATGCCGGTATCGGCCGTGCTTGCAAATGACGAAGTGATGCTAACTATTAAGCCGGGAGAACATGGCTCTACCTATGGAGGAAATCCATTGGCATGTAAAGTAGCTATCACTGCGCTTCAGGTATTGATTGACGAAAAAATGGTCGAAAATTCTGCTATTCAGGGTGCCTACTTAAGGGAACAATTGGCTGCTCTTAATAACAAACTTATTTCGGTGATTCGTGGGCGTGGGCTGTTTAATGCTATAGTAATCGATCATCCCAATAAGGACGCAGCCTGGGAAATTTGTCTCGAAATGAAGGACAATGGGTTGTTGGCTAAGCCTACCCATGGGGATAGAATTCGTTTTGCGCCGCCGCTGATAATTACGCGCGAACAGATAGACGAATGTGTGGCGATAATCGATAAGAGTCTCAGAAAATTTCAGTAATGCTGTTTGTGATTTTTATTCACAATTAGATATGCTCGTACTTAAAACAGTGCGTTTTGAGAAACAAAGAAGAATTTTACGACATAACTATCTCTAAAACGGAGATTTTGTCTGCAGACTACGAAGAATGCAAACTCATAGGATGCAACGGAGGTAAGAGTATGTCGGGGGCTTCCTTCACTGACTGCATATTTGAGAATTGTGACCTTTCTATAGCTAATTTGCACAATGTCACTTTCAATAATATCGAATTTATAGGCTGTAAAATGCTAGGTTTACAATTTCAGGATTGTAGCCACTTATTATTTTCTGTGCGATTTGAACACTGCGCTCTGAATATGTCATCTTTCTATGATGTAAAAATGAAAGATACTGAGTTTTCTAAATGCACTCTAAAGGAAACAGATTTTTCTCAATCAGACCTTACTAATGCTACATTTGATGAGTGTGATTTGCATCTGGCAATTTTTGAACAGACAAATCTTGAAGGTGCTGACTTGCGAACGTCTTTTGGTTTTTCAATTGACCCGGAATTAAATAGAATCAAAAAAGCAAAGTTTTCGATGGATGGTGTTGGTGGCTTGTTAGACAAATATGGTATAATCATCGAGTAGCGGTATTGTGCCTTTCATTCTTCTGTTATTCCGGTGCATCTCGGATTGTTATTTATATGCGTCACATTTATGTTATATTTTGCTCATAATCAACCGTTCACCTTGGTCAGCTTGGCGTAGGCTAAGACTACGTCACCGTGGTAGTCAATCTCAGATTGACGAAAATAAGTAACGATGGTGAGCATTAAACACGATAGGCAGAGCAAAGCAAATGAGTGATTTAGGTAAGAATGTAGTGCGAGTAAAGAGTAAAGAGTAAAGAAAAAAGGCAAGTAAAAGCTAAAATATATAAACATCAGAACCTTATAAAATATACCGGTATGGGAGTATCAAAAAGGATGAATTATAAAAAGGCAGTAGATGCCGACCATCTGGAGGTAGAGGTAGCATCTGTTACCAATGATCACACACTGTTTGTAACCGACAATGCTACAGGATTACTGCTGGGTGCAGTTTCGATATCCTCAGTACCACCACCACCGGGTTTTGTAAGCATACCCCTTACCCCAGTGCCGCACAGCGACGATGTGACTCTGCGCATTGAGTGTACTGCCTCCTCAGGAGGTGATATAGGGATATTGGGCGTAAACATCCCTCACGATACCATGGCGCCCTACAACCTTACGAGCACTGCCTGCACTCCGATGGCTATAGCTACGGCTTTAATGGGCAGTTTAAAGACAATGAGTGGGCTGGGTTGGGGAATCACTACGAGTTTAAATTTCGTGGTTACGACTCTCGAATTGGACGGTTTACTAGCGCAGATCCATTGGCTAAGAAATACCCTTGGAATAGTGGTTACGCTTTTGCTGAAAACAGGGTGATAGACGGAATAGATTTAGAAGGGTTGGAATATGCTACGTTTACTATCCGCATTAATCTGAAAAGCGGTCTCGTAACATCAATTGGTACAGCGACAGATTATGAACTAAAAAATAAGTATACTAAGGGTCCTGGTATACAATATGATTATGTTGACGAACGTGAGCGGCAATTGGCGACAACTTTTACAAAAAACTATCATGGAATATATTTAGGCCCAAACAACCCAATGCTGCCAGAGGTAGGAAAGAAAACAACTGATCCTAAGGTCTACGACTATTCGTTGGCCCCTATTGATGAGGCTGATGCGGTTGCTAAAAAGCACGATCTCCATTTTGATGCTAAAGAAATTGAAGGGATTGATGGCGTTATGAGTAATAGAGGTAGTGAGGCAAATAGAGCCTACATAAATGGCGCTAATAAAATATTGGAAAAATATAAAGCAGGTGAAAAGGATGACGTAACAGGTAAACCATTTAAGTCCGCCACGCTGAGTGCTGCCAAGGCGAGCAGAGATGGATTTAGGCTTGCTGAAATGGTTAAGAAAGTTTACAATAAGTTTAAAAAAGAAGGGTCGGATCCTATAAAAATCATAAAATAAAAGTATAAAAAATAATGTTTAAAAAATTTTATATTATTTTTCTCTTTTTTTCTGCACAAGGATGTCTCAGTGGAGGAACCCATGGAAAAATAGAATCTTATCAATATGCAGTTTCGAAATATGATTTGTCTAATGATGTTTTGAAAGTAATCGAGAGTGGAACTAATATATTGAGGGATACTTTGAAAGGTTATGACGGAGGAGTTAATTACTACAATGATGGTATTCGCTACTTAAATGTTATTATTACTAAGGATAGTGATATTTGTAATTATGTTATTCATTTTTATGGAGATAGCACATATTGGGACACTGCGAAAAATTCAGCACTATCAATTGTATATGCAAATTTTAATGGAGTAGGAGGTAGCGAAGGGAGGGATGACTTTAAAGGGAAAGAAGAAGTTAGAGACAAATTGATTGAGGTATTTCAGAGTGAATTTATTGATAGATTGGACAAGCAAGTAGGTAAAGAACATAAGGTAGTTGAATGACACACACCCCCTGTTTCGGCCGGGTGTCTGTTAATTGATCGCAATAAATGGAACTCATTTATTAATAATTTTAACAACTCAACACAACGAAATAATACTGTCGGTGTTCAAGTTTCGAGAAACAGCGACCCCCACTCGTCCTCGTTTGTAACGAGGATGCAATGGAATAGCGTTTGTAACGCGAGTATGTGAGTAGTGAAATGAATAGAGATTGACGAAACTAAGTAACGAAGAGGAGTTCGTTAAAAACGATAGGCAGAGCAATGCAAATAAGTGATTTAGGGAAGAATGTAGTGCGAGTAATCAGTAAAGAAAAAAGTAAATACTAGAATATATAAAGATCAGAACCCCACTCGTCCTCGTTTGTAACGAGGATGCGAAGGAATAGCGTTTGTAACGCGAGTAAGGGTAGAGAGCAAGCAAGGGTAAAGAATGAGTAAACAGTAAAGAAAAAAGAAAAAAACTAGAATATATAAACATCAAAACCTTATAAAATATACAGGTATGAGAGTATCAAGGATAAGTATCTGTAAAAAATCGGTAGGTGGCGGGCCGCCAATTGTGGGGGCGACCCCTCATGACACCCTGGCACCCTACAACCTTACCAGCACTGCCTGCAACTCAGATGGCTATAGCTATGGGTTTAATGGGCAGTTTAAAGATAATGAGTGGGCTGGGTTGGGGAATAGCTTGGATTTTGGAGCGAGAATGTATGATTCTAGAATTGGGAGATTACGGTCACTTGATCCAAAATTTGCAAGTTATGTTTCGTTTTCGCCATACTCTTTTGTAGCTAATGATCCGATAGTAAACAAAGAGATAGATGGTGCATACTATTTGGACTTTAGGATGTGTCATAAAATGTATGATCATTTCGATGAACATGGGGGGAGCTATGATATGTTAACGGGAGCAACCTACCGTACTACTTCAAGCAGTTTACTGAAATATATCAACCTATTGACAACTATGCCGTATACTCCTGAAGTTAGCTGGACTGCAACGGCTGCTAAATTTATGTTGGCATGTCAGGATAACAGTATTTCGTTTGGTCTAACTGATTGGTCTGGAGTAGTGCTTAACTTAATGGGTGCGGGAATTGCTAAGCATGCCGATGCAGCTGGAAAGATTGCTATTGATGTTAACAGATGCGTCTCATTTCTCACATTAGAAGAATTTACAGCATTCAAAAGCTCAGACTATTATCAATTATATTTAGATAATAGAGCAGGTGAAATTATGAGAGAAACAGGCATCTTAGATAACGAGGGGAAATTTAAGTATTCAAAACTTGAGGAATGGCACAAGGAAGGTGTTGACCTCGCTGAGACAGGGGATAAAGCTTTTATCGAAAATTATAAAATTGGAAGAATCGGCGGAACGACAAAAGAAGGAGCTCCTGCTCGGTATGTAAAAGATAAGATAAATTCTATTATAGATAAATCACGAAAACAGGCTGCTGCTGAATTAGAACAAGAAGCAAGCAAAAAATAGAAAAATGGCAAAAAAAAAGAAATTGCTTGAAGTGCTTGGAGATCGAGCCTATTTATCTATGTTAGGCAAGGGGGTAATTGGGCTTATCGGTGGGGTTATATTGACAATTCTTGGTTTTTTTCGACAGCATGATAGAAGTGAACGTTTAGAAAAATCAAGTAGACCTGAAAAGATAATTGAAATAGAACTAATAGAGTTTGCTTCCACAATTAAAGGTCGATCAAATATTGTGGATTATTATGGCAGGTTTGGAATAGATAGCTCTTCGGCAATGAGTGTAAGCCAATATATAAGTCGGATTACTTCTGGACCGAAATTGGTCAAGCGGGTAAATAATAGAGATGTTGACAGTGTAAACAAATTGCTTGATTCTCACGAAGATTCCCAATCGGTATTTCGTGTTGAAAATATAGATACAGACAAGAGTTTTATAATTGTTTTTAGAAATAATAAAATAATAAATATAGTTTCTTGTAGACCAATTGATAGTATTATATACTCAGCTAGGCGTAGTCTCAGACTACGTCACCGTGGTTATCAATCTCTGATTGACGAAACTAAGTAACGAAGAGGAGTACGTTAAAAACGAAAAGCAGAGCAAAGCAAATAAGTGGTTTAGGGACCGATGTGAAGATGAACTTAATAAACAGGAATGTTAACTTTGGTATTAGAGTCGGCAGAGATATTGAAGCGAGGACTTTTAAGATGCCATTTATAAATAATATACATGAATAATGGGATTATATCATTCGGCAACATTCCTGATTTGAATAAGAAAAAAATTTTAGACATCATTTGTGATGTATATATTGTTTTCAATGAATCTCCGCACACATTTATTATTTCTGGAGGTAAACATTCAGGTAAACCAACAACAAAAAACTTGTTTGAAAACTCACTGATAAAAAACGGATATAGTGGTATATATATGGTTGATGCAATGATTATAACAAATAATGAAATAGCCTCCTATATATCTGTTTTCTTTTGCAATGAAAAAAGTCACATAAAATTTGCGTGTAGTAAAAATATTGACTTGCAATTGGCCATAGAGTTTTGGAAAGCGACAATTAATTATATTGATATAGTGTATGGTTTTTCAATGGGTAATTTGCCTTATAATCCAATATTGTATTCTACAGGTACTCATATTTATAATTTTGGATTTATCGATAATTTAGTAAAAAAAGAGCAAATTCAAAAAGAGAAGTATTGGATTCATAATTCTTCAGAATCAAGGAATGGATTACTACGAGATATATACAAAATTAATATTTTAAATGAAAAACAACTTAATCTTCCAATTGTTGACAGTATTACTTTGAGAGACTACATTAATTTACACAAAGTCGGTGAATTATTGCCGTTTAGAAATGATTTGCACGTTTGGAATTTAAACGATTCTGATATGGTTGAGGCTGATGAACTTAAAAATATATGCAATGAGAATACAATTTTAAATGCACCCAAATGGAAATTTAAATAGTCCTCAGCTTGGCGTAGTCTCTGACTCACCGTGGCAGCTGTATTTGAACAGACCATACTAGAGTCGGCAGATTTCCGAACTGCGCAAAACAACTCGTTTGACCCGGAATTAAATAGAATCAAAAAAGCAAAGTTTTCGATGGATGGTGTTGGTGGCTTGTTAGACAAATATGGTATAATCATCGAGTAGCGGTATTGTGCCTTTCATTCTTCTGTTATTCCGGTGCATCTCGAATTGCTATTTATATGCGTCACATTTATGTTATATTTTGCTCATAATCAGCCGTTCACCTTGGTGTAAACGTATTTTTCTGCACGAAAAGTGATAACTTCGGGCGTCAAATACTGTATTGAATCTTAAATAATTTATATGTTTTCACGGTTTTCAAAAGTGTCCATTGCTACTTTTCTTATTGCCCTATCGGGTAGCAATGTAAATGGCCAACAACAATCGGCTAAAGGAGTGGTGTCGGAAATCAGAAATAGTGTTGACAATACACTGAAAACCCTTTCTTTTTCCGAAGCTGCAGATTGGCACCAGAGTCAGGCACCTGAAATATTCAGGCAATACCTGGGATTGACGGATTCAGGCCCGATATCTATGGTCCTAAAAAACAAAACTGTTGCAAAAAGTGGGTTAACAGTTAGCAGGTATACCGAGTATTACAAGGGAATTGAAGTAGCACACGGTAGCTTTACTTTGGCTGGAAAGGGAGATAAAGTTGCTTTTATGAATGGTAACTTCTACACCCCTGATGAAAACCTATCTAACATAGCAGTACTTTCTGAGGCCGCAGCTTTTGGAAAAGCTATTGAGTTTGTCGGAGCCGACAAATATAAGTGGGAGAACCCGATTGAGGAAGCTTTTATAAAGGAGGAATATAATAACGTTGATACGACATTTAAGCCCAAAGGGAAGCTGATATGGGTAGAGGATATACGTAGCCGACAAAAAGATCACAAATTACATTTAGCGTATTCATTCGATATCTACGCAGATGTGCCTATGAGTCGACAAGAAGTGTTTGTTGATGCAAGCACCGGTAAAATATTGTTTTCCAATCAGTTGATAAAACACACGGCTGCCGTCGGAGGCTCTCGGTATAGTGGTGCTGTTCCTTTCCAATCTAGTTTTGTTGGCGGCACGTATAGGCTGTATGACTCCACCAGAGGCAATGGAGTATACACAAGAAATATGAACAACGGGACATCCTATGGTGCCGCAACCCAGTTCACAAGTGCTACCAATACATGGCCGGTAGATCCGGACGACGATGTTGCTCTTGATGCACATTGGGGTGGCTCTATGGTATATGACTACCTTTTAGCGCAACATGGTAGGCTAAGTTGGAACGGGACAGACGGTCAATTGAGACAATATGTTCACTATGACGTTGATTATAATAATGCTTATTGGAACGGGTCATCCATGACTTATGGAGATGGCTCCGGGTTAGCTGCCGGTCGTTTCTCGCCATTGACCAGTCTTGATGTGACAGCACATGAAATAGGGCATGGAATTTGTCAGGCGACCTGTGGGCTCATTTACGAAAGTGAGTCGGGAGCGTTAAATGAGGCATTTAGTGACTGTTGGGGAGCAACAATTGAACATTGGGCAGACCCGCATGAGGTAGATGCTATGCCGAAAGCCCCCTGGGAAATGGGTGAGGAAATCAGCACTGAACCTCTACGCAGTTTGAATGCTCCGCTATTGCAGGGTCAGCCAAATACGTATGGTGGAACCAACTGGTTTGATGTGGTGGGTTGTATCCCCGTAGGCGGTACAGGTGGGAATGATAATTGCGGTGTTCATCGGAATAGTGGATTGATGAATTATTGGTATTATTTGTTAACAATGGGAGGTGCCGGTACAAATGGTAATGGAGATGATTATATAGTTAATGCATTGGGGTGGACAAATGCTGCAAAGATTCTATATGGAACGGAGCTGGCATTGTCAAGTACAGCAGAATACATTGACTGTCGTGCGGTTTCAATTGCAACTGCCAATACTTTATTTGGTCCATGCTCTCCGGAAACACAAAGCGTTACGAGTGCATGGTACGCCGTTGGGGTGGGGCCGGATTATGTGCCATGTGCACCGCAGATAGCATTTACCAGGTCTTTAGTTCGTGTGAGTGAAAATGCGGCAACTGCACTTTGCCCGGCAACAAAAACAATTAATATCGGATTAAAACCCAACGGTCCCGTGATTTCCGGTGGAAGTCCGGTTGCCAATTTGATTGTTACCGGCTCTACAGCATTGCCGGGCGTTGACTACTCGCTTTCTTCGTCGAGTGTAGTGTTTCCTGCTGGTGACACCTCAACTCAATATGTAACCATGACAATATTTGATAATGGTGCAGTAAATGATGATAAAAGTATCGAATTCGCATTTACAGTCTCTCCAATGGGTACAGGTGCGGAAATTGCTCCTTACAACGATTCATTGACGATATATATAGATAATGATGACAGTGTGCCACACGTGGGTGGTATATTGTACCCTTTGCTGAACGAGGGCTTACCGGTAGTTAGTGACTTTACGTCGCCTTTCTACGGTAGCCAGCGAAGAGCGCGTTCACAGTATCTGTTATTCGCAAGCGAAATGGCGACTGCCGGAGTTGTGCCGGGGCAACCTATTTCGCAAATTGGGTTTGAAGTACTTACTAAAAACTCTACCGGAGCATTTGCCAACTTTACCGTAAGCATGAAGAATACCGCATCTCCGGACTTGTATGGTGGATTTGAAGGCGGACTAACGCAGGTATATACCGGTAACCATACAACAAATACAGGGTTGGATACCATAGACTTTAACACCGGCACGTTTATCTGGGATGGCGTTAGCAATGTTGTGGTGCAGTTCTGCTACGGGAAAAACGGGTCATCATATTCTGACAATGATATGGTTGCTGGTGTTCAACAGGGTGCATATACTATAGGTGATTACAATACAACTAATGGTGGCTCAGGTACAGGATGTGGTCTGGGGTATAGTAACGGCAACAGAACGGTAGTGCGTCCGGTTATGCGCTTTAAGCAAACAGTTTCACCAACACCTATCGAAACCGTTGCTCCTACAAGCCGCGAAGTGGCCGTATTCACCGGTCAGGAGGTTTACTTCTATGATTTGGCAGATGACAAAGTAATTGCTGGTGTTAAGGACGCAGACAACTACCTGAGCTGTGTATCTGCAGCTGTAACACAGCAGGGCATAGGAATGACTCCTGCCTCTTTCTCTCTGATTAATCGCTCAAGAAAAGAAATAGAAATTATACCTTCTTTAAGTGGTAGTATCACCAATGCTGATGTTACCATGTATTTCGATACGGCTGAGTTGGGTGGCGTTGACCCCTCAACTGTGTACTTAATGAGAACAACCGCACCCACAGATGCAACCGTTAGTAATTCAAATTCAGTCCTCGTGACTCCTTCCTTAATTATGGGTGATGATTACGTTGGGTTCCGGGGAAACTTTACAGGGTTTGGCAGGTATATGTTGGTGGATGGTACATTGTGTAATGACCCGGATGCTTTCGCTACCGCCGGTGGACCAACATCGTTTTGTCTTGGAGGTTCTGTACTGTTAACCGGCCCCACTACTTCAGGTGTAACCTACCAATGGCAGCTTAACGGTAGTGACATCACTGGAGCCACATCGTCAAATTATACAGCTTCGCTTGGCGGAGATTATACATTAACTGTTATGGATAGTGGGTGTGATAGCGTGTCCAACATTGTTACAGTTGTGCTGGATTCAGCGTATACGCAACCTATAACTGGCAGCCCTGCAGCTTGTATTGGTTTTACTACTGCTCTTTCTTCTGCAACGCCTGGCGGAACTTGGATGTCTACCGCTCCGGCTGTCGCAACGGTAAGTGCTTCAGGGATTGTAACCGGTATTAGCGCCGGCACAACCGATATTTCATATACAACAACTAATGCGTGCGGTACATCAAGTGCAAATGTTATTGTGACGGTAAGTGCGGCTTCACCGGTAGCACCTATTACGGGAACTATGTCTATTTGTGATGGTGCTGCTACCACTTTGAGCAATGCTACTCCCGGAGGTACATGGGGAAGTAGTGATGTGACCACAGCAACGGTTTCTTCAGCAGGAACTGTTAGTGGAGTTGCGGCCGGAACCGTTACAATCACTTATGGTGTTACAACGCCATCCGGTTGTGTTTCTTATGCTACCGCAACTATTACGGTAAATCCAAACCCTACACCCATTACGTCTCCTTCCGGAAGCGTAGTGCTGTGCGCGGGTGTTGGTACGACAATAAATGTAACGCCTGCGGCAGGACACACATATCAGTGGCAGAGCGGCGGTGTAGATGTGCCCGGTGCTACAAGTTCATCTTTTACGACGAGTGCTGCCGGAAATTATAGGGTCATTGAAACGAGTGCATTTGGATGTCCTGGGGCATCGGCACCTGTTTTCGTAACTGTTGACCCATCTGCGATTGTTGTTCCTTCAGTTAGTTTGTCTGCGAGTTCCGGATTGGTTATATGTGCGTCTTCACTTGCGCCGGTTACGTACACTGCTACACCTGTAAATGGCGGCGGTGCTCCTTCATATATGTGGAGTGTAAACGGGACTACCGTGGGTGGTCCGGGTGCAAACTATACTTACACTCCGGCTGATGGTGACGTAATTGCTGTAATATTGACAAGTAGCATACCTTGCGCTGTACCGAGTACCGCAACAGCATCGGTGACAATGACCGTCAATCCGTTCGTGTCTCCTGCTGTTTCTATCATTGCATCCCCAAATGATACAGTATGTGAAGGGGACCCCGTTACATATACTGCAGTCCCGGTAAATGGCGGACCATCACCTGCCTACTTGTGGACAGAGAACGGAATCAATGTCGCTACAGGACCTTTCTATGTTACATGGCCTCATAATGGTGATATTATTGTTTGTCACATGACCAGCGATCATCCATGCCTCATTACAGCTACAGCTTCAAGTGCGCCATTTGTAATGCACGTAGATCCGGTCTCTGTTAACTCTGTGACTATCACAGCGTCGGCAAGTGGAGCCGCTGCAGGTACACCGGTAACTTATGTTGCAACCGCCCCCAATGCCGGGCCAACCGCTAACTACCAATGGTATGTTGATGGTGTGGCAGTTGCGGGCGCAAATTCAATCACATTCACATCAAGTACTATTGCTAATGGGCAAGTGGTAACCTGTGAAGTGACGAGCAGCTATATTTGCTCATTGCCACGTACGGTTATGAGTGGTGGCTATACCGTTTCTGTTGCATCTGGTGTGGCGGACGTCACTAACGGCATTAGCAAACTGAGCATTATCCCTAACCCGAACAACGGCGTATTCACTCTTTCTGGTAGCATAGGTTCTATGTCTGGCACTGAGCTAACAGTCTCTGTTACTAACGTATTGGGTCAGGAAGTTTACAATAAGACAATCACTGTGAATGGTGACAGGGTAGAGGAACCAATTGTTTTACCTTCTAATACTGCATCAGGAATATATCTGTTGTCCGTTATTGCAGATGGGGTGAAATCAGTGTATCCTGTTTCTGTAAGAAAGTAAATATTGTCAATGATTTTTTGTTGAAAGCCGGGCATTTCGTCCGGCTTTTTGTTTATTATTTCATTTGAGGCTGCTACAAACCGCATTGCATAAAATCAATCAATATGGCTTGATTGCTTGTCTGGGCAAAACGATCGCCTACGAAAGACTGTGCGATAGCCCGTCACCTCGCGCCAGAGTTTACACCGAGGTATCGAAGTGCCGAAGGGAACTGTTACCCTGTGTGAACAATTTGCTGCGCACAATCACTTTGAAAATGACATTTTGTGCTGTTGCAGCAGCACGCTCCCCTTTAAGGGTGGGGGTAGTTGCAAATTTAGTTCAACTACTCATCTATCACCCTGAGCGGAGTAGAAGGGGGACAGTGTGCGCTGGCTACCACAAATTACCTGTCATGCTGACGATAGGAAGCAACTAAACGGTTTTGCAGATACGCATTATCCATCAAGTCAATTAGCAGCACTTTAAGTCAGTTGGGAGACTTAAAACATCTTTGAATCAGGAAACATACGCCAAACTTTGGTTTTAAATACGCAAAGTGGGGTAAATGATATGTGCAGCAATACTGAACAGACACAAAGAACAAAAAGCAAGGGAAGACACCACGAGAACTCCCCTCCTGTTTTTAGGAGGGGGCGCTGTGAAAATGCGCAGCCATTTTCACAGCCGGGGTGGTAAAATGTCCGAAACCACAGGAAACAATAATTGAAGGTTTTACAATACCGGGGCCGTGGCACCTGAAAAGCCGGTAAAATCCAGAAAATAGCCACCAACTAAACAACGCGACTCAACAAAAAGATGCGAATAAAATACACCCTTTCCGTTTCCAATCAGAAAAAAGTCTGCTCGCGTGTACATGCCTACCAGAGTAATGCTTGGTGGCGATTATCATATACAAGACGACTATTAAGCAATGTGACCCTTTTGATGAATACTGCCAGTAGAAGCAGGCTTGGCAACTCCTACTATAATCAGCTCACTGTTACTCCCAGATATGAAACCAAGGATGTGAGTATGGGATTGCCACTTACATATAGCACACTATCAAGCAGGTTTAAAGTCGGTTTGGGTATTCTTACCAGAGGCTTCTTTATTGGTAGCGATGATTTGCTCTCAGCTTTTGTGAAAAGTGAATATGGCATTAACCTATATGCCGGTTTGAATGTGCCGATATATAAGTAGTGCAACGGGTTCTACCATTGTCGGTGTTCCCTACCAACAATCTCATGCATGGCCGGAATTGGCAATCAAAGACAACACGGAGTAAGAGATGTCACTCATTAAAGTGAACCTTTACACGTATCGCCTCGACGGAAATGAATCAACGATAAAAACTATTCTTATATTTGAGGAGATATCTGTTTATCTGCTCGAGGTAATTCAAAGACGAAGGGAGACCCTTCGAATAGTGGAAATTGGGACGCATCTGTTTATATGCTCGAGGTTGTCAGCGAGGAACAATGACAACGGTGAACAACCACTACGGAAATTGCTACTAAACTAGAATAAGCAGAATATAGAAAGCAAAATGACACAAAAAAAGACACCGCTTGAAGTGCTTGGAGATAGGGCTTACCTTTCTATGTGGGGCAAGGGAGTGATTGGGCTTGTAGGTGGGATTATATTGACGGTCCTTGGTTTCTTTAGAAGGCATGAGCAAAATGAAATTTTGCAAGAGCTTGAGAAACCTATAGTACAAGTTAAAATGCACGTCATAAATTTTACTTTTGGAAAAATGAGAAGGGAGTATATAATTGATCACTTTACTGAATTGGGGGTAGATAGTTCTTCTGCGATGAATGTTTACCAATATATATGCGATATGGCTTTGGGCGGATCCCTAGTTAATCGAATAAATAATAAACAGTTAGATAGTGTAAACAAATTACTTAGTTCTCGTGAAGATTCCAAGTCGGTATTTTGTGTTGAAAATGTAAAGACGGACCAGAGTTTTATTATTGTATATAGAGATCATAAAATCATAAATATAGTTTCTTGTCGGCCAATTGATAGTATTATTTACCCCGCTCGTTCAATAGTAACATCCTATCCTGATGATTTAAGAAAGGGTGCAATTGAGTAGTGTTTATAGGCTTGATTAAGGGGTAAAGTATAAATAATAAGTTCCGGCAAAGCGAAGGTTGTATTTGTAAAGACGGCAATATTAGAGGAATTGGGTTTCAGGCTGGTAACATTGAAAAGTAGAATATGAAGAAAATTGTTATTGCTGTCTGTATTGTAGGACTTGCTTCATGTAAAATAGATATAGATAGAGAGTATGTAATTAAATCTTTGTGGCTTCATGATAGCGGATTTTCTATTACTGGTCACGATTTTTTGAGGTTAGAAGGTGGGTTTGATAGTGCGTATTGTCGTTTGAATAATGATACGATTTTTGTGAGGGGTGTTCCAAAAGCAAAGATTATATCATTTGAATATGAAAATATGGATATGTATGTCCAGTCTATTACATCAGACTCAGTTGGGCTGTATTTGAACATGGCTCAGTTTGAAAGATAGAAACAGGTTCGTTGACGAATTAGCATTTCTGACATTGCATTTTTGGCTTGGCGTAGCCTAAGTCCCATTGTGGTATTCAGTTCGCCCCACTCATGGTTTGTATTTACAATCTGAGTAGAACCCTAACTATCAAAATAAAAACAATTCCAAAAAATATTTTCCTTCACTCATAGGGGTATCTTCTTTTCTGATTGTCACTATAACATAACGCACTAAAGCACATTTCTTAATCCATTTTTTATACACGTCTCCTGCCCGCCATTCGGGCGGCAATGGGAAAATTATATCTGACACAAATGAATACACAAATGAGATTTGCCACATTTTTATTAGCAGCATTGTTCTTCGGGATGGCAGGTTATACACAGACATTACAAACCATAACAGGGAAGGTTTATGACGAAGCTTCTAAAGCGCCACTTACGGGTGTGGTAGTGGTATTGATGAATGTAGAGCCGGCAAAGGGCACTGTAACTGATATTGATGGTAATTTCAAGTTGCTGGGTGTGCCCATTGGCAGACAGTCATTTAAGGTGTCCTACACGGGTTATGAGGAGCGCGTATTGAGCGGTGTGGTAGTTACTGCCGGAAAGGAAGTAAATCTGAACATCAATTTGCAAGAGGCACTACACGCACTCAATGAGGTGGTTGTTTCTTACGACAAAGCAAAGGATAAGACGCGCACCAACAACGATATGGCGCAGGTGAGCTCCCGTGCATTTAATGTCGACGAAACCAAGCGTTATGCTGGCGCATTAGGAGATCCCTCTCGCATGGCTGCCAATTTCGCAGGGGTAGGGTCCGGCAATGATGCCCGCAACGACATAATAGTTCGTGGTAACTCTCCGACGGGTATGCTCTGGCAGATGGAGGGTATCAACATTCCCAACCCCAATCATTTCGGGTCGCTGACAAATACCGGAGGACCTGTGAGTATGCTCAACAACAACAACATTGATAAGTCGGACTTTCTGACCAGTGCTTTTCCCGCTCAATACGGAAATGCGGTAGCAGGCGTGTTTGATATGAAGTTGAGAGATGGCAATCACAACAAGAGTGAGTTTCTGGCACAAGTTGGTTTCAATGGTTTTGAGTTGGGTGCAGAAGGGCCGCTCGGTAAGAAGAAGAATACGTCATACCTAATCAACTATCGTTATTCTACACTTGGTTTATTTCAGAAAATGGGTATCAGTTTCGGCACCGGTGCGGCTGTTCCATTGTATCAGGATGTAAACTTTAAGGTTACATCAAAGCTCAGTAAAAAGTCGGAAGTGTCGTTATTCGGGTTTAGTGGCACCAGTGCTATCGATTTTTTGGGAAAGGATGTCGACTCGAATAATGTGGCGCTATATGGTGGCGACCCTTATTCTGATGAGCGAAATAAATTCGGAGCCACTATGACCGGACTTTCCTATAAATATCATTTGTCAGACAAAACGTTTTCAACTTTGACAGTAGGGTATAGTGGTTCAATGCAGCGCTATCAGGAAGACTCTTTGAGCAAGGCAGACTATACTCCATTCCCTCGTGGATTTGGAAAGCTAACAAATGACAAGGTTTCGCTCGTATGGTCGCTTACTCATAAGGTAAACGCCAGAAACAATATACAGACGGGCGTTACGTATGACAAAGTAGGCTACAACCTCTTAAATAAAGAAATTTACCCGGATGGTAACGAAGACATCTATATAGACAGGGGGGGGAGTTATGGTCTTGCGCAGTCTTATGTTCAATGGAAGCATAGGTTTAATAACAAGCTATCTTCAGTAACGGGGGTACATGCGCAGTATTTGTCGCTCAACAATACATATGCAGCCGAGCCACGTGCTAGTATGCGTTATGTGTTGGGAAAAGGACAGGCTATTGGAATAGGTTATGGTATGCACCATCAGACACAAAACATATATACCTACTTTGTACAGACAAACACGGCAAATGGACCTCTGCTAACAAACAAAAATCTGGGATTGACACGCAGTCACCACTTGGTGCTTAGTTATGACAAGAACATTAACGAGCACTTGCGACTGAAAGCCGAAACCTATTATCAGTTATTAGGTAATGTGCCTGTAGAGCAGCGAGCATCTTCCTTTTCTGCACTGAACGTTGGTGCTGACTATGGGACTACTGATGTCGACAGCCTTGTCAACAAAGGAAAGGGTTATAACTACGGTTTAGAGCTGACAGTAGAACGTTTTTTCAACAAAGGGTATTATTTTCTGCTTACCGGGTCTTTGTTTAACTCACGCTATACCGGTAGCAATGGTGTGGAGCACAATACAGCTTTCAATACCGGTAGAGTGGTAAATGTCCTTGCCGGAAAAGAGTTTAAGGTAGGTAAGAAAAACAATGTACTGGCACTTAATCTGAAAGTGTCAAGCGTGGGTGGTAGAAAGATAACGCCATTGGATTTCGCGGCATCGCAAAAGGCAGGAAAGAGTATTTACAGAGACGATCTGGCGTTCTCTGAAAAGCAGCCGGACTATTTCCGTACAGACTTTAGAATTGCCTATCGTAAGGAATATAAGAAAAGCACCCTGGAAATGGCAATTGACTTCCAAAATCTTACTAATAACAAAAACGTATTTGAACAGTATTATGATGCTGATAATAACAAGGTTGTAACTGAATATCAGCAAAGCTTTTTCCCCGTACCTACCATTCGGTTTACCTTCTAAGGAAATGTGAGTATCGGTTAATGCAAAGTGCCTCGTAAGTGTCTACTTATGGGGCTATTTTGTTTGCTGCAACAGTGCTACTTTAGATTGCCGGAATGCTATATTAAGAGAAAGATACTTAGTGTATCTAATGGTGCTAAATTTTGAAGCGGTATGCTATGCCAATATGAATTACCTGGTACATATTGGTGAGCCGCCGCTTAAAAGCATCATCCATTCTCGAAATAATTTCTTCCATTTCAGCATTTGTAAGATTGGCGGGGCTAGCAATTATTTTATAAGAAGGTTTGGGATGCTGAAACCAAGCCGGAGTCCATTCTATATTGGCAGATATATGTTTGGAGAAATTATGTTGATAACCTATTCCCAGTCCTAGTCCCCAGCCTCCCGAACGCCGTTGTTCTATTCTGATACCGTTAATCTTTGGCTCTTCTATTATCGTACGTTTCTGTACGTTGTAGCTCATGTCTTCCTGACTCTCTCCGTTAACTACAATTCCGGCAGAGACATAAGCACCACATTTGAATGGGGTATACCGCCCTTGAATCAATAATCTTGGAGCCGAATAATACGTAGCCCTTACCAGCCCGCCTAGTTCAGCAGATTTTGCATTAAATGACGAATTGTTCTTTTTTATTTCATCTCGCAATTGGTAAATAGCGCCTACATAGAGCTTATCCGTAATAAAATAACCGCCGGTCAAGCTGGTTTTAAAGCTGCCATGTATTGGGAAGTTCCCTATGCCGAGTCCGCCTTGCCAGGTATTAGCCGTATTTGGAATGATTTCTCTGGCTTCAACTACGAAATGGCTACAAGCAAAAATGGTTAATATTATAAGTCTTTTTATCATTATTTTGGGGCAAAAAATATAAAGAATATATCAATAAGCTTCTGACGGAAAGAGCCAATTTAGATGGCGAAGTTAACCACAATTCTGAAATATATGACGGTCATTAATCGGGATTTTTGATTGGTTAAAGTCGGTATCAACTGTACTTGCATTGCACGGAAGATCCTGTTCGGTATTCTATGTATGATAAATTCTGATAACTACATACCAATGCATAAGAAAGAGCAACAGTTTTATGTATACCTTTCGTGTCAGCAATTATAGTCTATGACAAGGATAAAAGAACAGCTATATCAGTTATGTTATGAATACCTAAGGAGTAAGGAGGCAGATCTTAAGAAGATAATTGCTGATGCCCGGGAAGCATCCGGTAACGAGACGAAAAGTAGCGCAGGCGATAAATACGAAACTGCACGTGAGGTATTGCAACAAGAAATAAACCTTAACCTTGGTCGCCTCAATGAACTGAATAAGTTAAGGGCCACGCTTGAACACATAATTCCATCACAAGAAGCAGATGTGGTTTTGCCGGGGGCAGTAGTTGTTACTAACAACGGGAACTTCTATATAGCTATTAGTGCAGGTCGGCTGGAGGTGGATGGCACAAAGTATTTTGCTATTTCGGTGGCTTCGCCAATAGGTGCAAAGCTTATCGGGCAAACAGCCGGATACTCATTTGAATTGAATGGAAAGAAAATTCTTATTGAAAAAGTGCACTGATTAGGACGGGTGTATTGTGTGGAGTAGCAAGGACAGGAATTGCGGTGCAATGCTCGCCACAATGGATATATGCTGGAGGACTACCTATAACGAAAACAGACAACCAAGTGGTTGTCTGTTTTTTGTAGCGAGGACAGGGATCGAACCTATGACCTTCGGGTTATGAGCCCGACGAGCTACCGCTGCTCTACCTCGCGCTGTTATGGTGCAAATGTAGCACTAATACAATGCCCTGCCAAATAATAATTTGATAATCGTCAGATAGTTTTCTTTTTATGTGTTTTGTGTATCGAAAGGTGCGGTTTGCCTACTTTTGCAGCAAACGAAAAAATGGGAAACTTTTCATCAGCAATCAAGCCGGCACATACCGATTTCATACAGAAGCAAAAGATGTTCTTTGTGGCTACTGCACCGCTTTCCGGGGAGGGGCATATTAATCTATCTCCAAAGGGATTAGATAGTTTCAGGGTCTTATCACAGGAAAGGGTGGCCTACATTGATGTTACCGGTAGTGGAAACGAAACCTCTGCTCATATTCTGGAGAATGGTCGCATCACGTTCATGTTTTGTGCCTTTGACGGACCGCCAAATATCTTGCGCCTATATGGCAAAGGGTACACAGTTTTACCGGGTGATGCACAATGGGAGGAGTTATCCGGCCACTTTGAGATACCGGTTGCTGTGCGGCAGATAATAGTCGCAGATATTCATAAGGTACAAACTTCTTGCGGGTACAGTGTGCCGCTATATGAGCATGTTGGCGAGCGCGACCATGCCTATAAATGGGCAGCAAAAAAGGGTGAAGAAGGCATCGAGCAATACAAACAAGACAAGAACAGAGTAAGTATGGATGGTCTGCCAACGGCTATTGGTCAGCAGTAACACTTAATTCCTGCTACCGAATAACATGCTACCTATACGAACCATGTTGCTTCCGGCAGCTATCGCAGTCTTGTAGTCGGCACTCATGCCAATCGAGCGGATGGCAAAGTAGGGCTTATTGAAAAATGTGGTTTCTGCCAGATGGATGAAGAAGTTGTGCAATCGAGCGAACTCAGCTTTCACCTTTTCAGTGTCGGAGGTGTTTGATGCCATTCCCATCAGGCCGCAGATTCGTACATTTTTCAGGTCATTGATTTGGGCCGTGTAGTACTCCAGCAAGTCCAGGATTTCCTTCTCGTCCATCCCGAATTTGGTGTCCTCGTCTGCGATATACATTTGTAGCAATACGTCTATTGTCCGGTTGTTGTTTGCAGCTTGCTTGTTTATTTCCTTCAGTAGCTTAAAGCTATCTACTGCATGGATAAGATGAACAAATGGTGCTATATACTTAACCTTGTTAGACTGCAGGTGTCCGATATAGTGCCATTGTATATCTGTCGGAAGTTCCTGTTGCTTGGCGACCAGCTCCTGAACATAATTTTCCCCAAAGTCTCGTTGCCCCGCATCATACAGCGCTTTTATGTCTGAAGCCGGTTTTTTCTTTGAAACGGCTATCAGGGTTGTGTTGGCATCAGTTAGTTCGTCGTGCAGCTTTTTCCAGACTTCAAGGTTTATCATATTGTAATCGAAGGTGGCTTATGTCTATATTTAGTTTGCGTATTCGCTCATGAATTTTATGCGCATCATCTGCAGTACTTCCATACTTACGTTGCTATCTCTAAACTCTTCATAAGCATTTTCCATATCGTCATCCTGACTATTTCTGAAATAATCAAATATGTCTTCTCTTTCATCCTCATCTAATTCGTCCTCCAGACAGTAATCCAGATTCAGTCGTGTGCCACTGGCAACAATTGTTTCCATTTCTGCCAATAGGTCCTGTATCGTCAGTCCCTTATTTTTTGCTATAGTTTCTAATGGAATTTTCTTGTCGATATTGAGGATGATAAAGACCTTCATGCCACTTTTATTCACAATGCTCTTCATCACAAAGTCATCGGGCTTTTCTATCTCATTCTCCTCGACATATTTTGCTATCAGGTTCACGAATTTCTTACCATATCGCAATGCCTTGCCCTTACTTACGCCTTGTATACGCTCCAGTTCTTCCAGCGTAGTGGGGTAGTGGGTCGCCATATCTTCCAGCGAGTTTTCGAGGAATATCACAAACGGTGGTAACCCTTTTTCTCTGCCTACATCTTTTCTGAGTTCCTTCAGCATATCAAACAGCACCGGATCGGTAGTAGCCGGACCGCCACCGCCGCCACCTGACTCTTCATCGTCAAAGGTTGCGTTTTCGTAGTTGTGATTGAGCGCCACCATAATTGAGTATGGCTTTTTGTGGAACTTCATTCCCTTGTCCGTAATCTTAAGAAGCCCGTACTCCTCAATGTCTTTACGGACAAGCCCTTCCAACATCATTTGGCGGATAAGCGAATTCCAGAAGTTGGCATCCATTTCCATAACCAGTCCGGCACCAAAAGATTTAAGTTTATTGTGGCGGAAGGTGGTTATTTGTGGATTGGCCTTGCCAAGAATTACATTGACAACATAGTCTATGCCGAATCGCTGGTCAAGCTCTTTTATCGCATCAAGCGTAATCTTGATGGAGTCTTTAACTTCCAGCTTTTCTTTAGGATTATTGCAGTTGTCGCAATTGCCACAATTATCGCCTTTATATGTCTCACCGAAATAGTGAAGCAGCAGCTTCCTGCGACATACACCGCTTTCTACATAAGCCAGCGTTTCAGAAATTAGCTGAGCGCCCATTTCCCGCTCACTGAGCGGTTTGTCGCGCATCAGGTGTTCAAGCTTCTGCACGTCTTTGTGAGAATAGTATAGCAGGCACTTTCCCTCCAAACCATCACGGCCGGCTCTGCCTGTTTCCTGATAGTAGTTTTCAAGAGACTTCGGAATATTGTAGTGTATTACAAATCGCACGTCGGGTTTGTCGATACCCATGCCAAAAGCAATGGTCGCAACAATAACATCTACTTTCTCCATCAGAAACTGATCCTGACGTTTAGACCTTACCTGCGATTCTAATCCTGCATGGTAGGCTACGGCGCTGATACCGTTGGCCTGCAGCGTCTGCGCAAGTTCTTCGGTAGTTTTGCGGTTAAGGGTATAAATGATGCCACTTTTGCCCTTCATTGTATTAATGAACTTGACGATACTTTTAAGCGTCTGCTCTTTCGAGACCTTTGATACAATTTCGTAATAAAGGTTGGCACGGTTGAACGAATCTATGTAAATATCTGGGTCGCGCAGCATGAGGTTCTTAACAATATCGTCCTGAACCTTTGGTGTTGCGGTAGCCGTTAGAGCGATAATCGGCAGCTTTACATCAATCATGTCAATCATGTCGCGTAGCTTCCGGTATTCCGGCCTGAAGTCGTGCCCCCATTCAGAAATACAGTGTGCCTCGTCAACTGCAATGAAAGATATTTTGAGGTCTGCAAAGAATGCGATATTCTCTTGTTTGGTCAGCGTTTCAGGTGCAACGTACAGCAATTTTGTACTTCCGTCAGTTAAGTCGCTTTTTACCTTTTTCTGTTGGGTTTTGCTCAATGTTGAATTAAGAAAGTGTGCGATATTGTCGCTGGAGCTATAGCCCCGTATCAGGTCCACCTGATTTTTCATTAGGGCTATTAATGGAGAGACTACAATCGCAACGCCCTCACTTATCAGTGCCGGCAATTGATAGCAAAGCGATTTGCCTCCGCCCGTCGGCATAATAACAAACGTGTCCTTGCCCGACAATATGCTCTTTATGATTTTTTCCTGTTCGCCCTTAAACTTGTCGAAACCGAAATATTTATTTAATTCTTTTTTGATGTTGATTTTTGCACTATTACTGACGGCGTCCATACAAAATTATTAACTGGTAGTTATTAAAACCAATCGCTCATTAATATTTAGAAAAGTGATTCGGTTTTCAGTCTGAGCGAATTTACGACTGTTAAGTTAATACAATGACGGAGCAAATGCAAGTGTTTTGTTATAAAATAAATATTTATCCCCTTAATATGCATATCGACATTCCTATGCCCCAGACATATATTATGTTGACGTTTTTGTAATATGCCGATTCAATCAAACTGGTAATTTAAGTCTGATTGAAATATGCTTTTAAGTTTGAAAAGTTCCAGAATTGCTAATTGAGCAGGAGTAGGTTAACACTCCTTTGCAGAATATTAAAGGCAATTTCTGCCATCAGGTTTTCTTTGTCCAGCGTTGGGTTTACCTCTGCTACTTCTAGACAGCATATTTTATGATTTTGCATAAAAGACGCCACCAAATCTTCTGCTTCACGCTCTTTCAGTCCGTTGCTCACGGGTGTTCCTGTACCGCGAGAAATTGAACTATCCAGACTGTCGACATCAAAAGAAACATATATGTCATCGCAATCTGCAAGGTGAAGTAAGGTCTGGCGAACTACGTTTTCGACTCCTTTTCTTCTTACTTCTGCTACAGGGATGACTTTAATATTGCCTTTCTTAATAATGGCTTCTTCTTCCTTTTCATAATCGCGCAGCGCTATAAAGACAATATCCTCAGGCAATATTTTTGGTGAAATTTTGCCCAGATTTTTTAGTTTATTCCAGGTTTCTATGATTTTTGGGTCCGGAGTATGCGCCTTGCTTTGCGTATTGTCATCTGCCAAAGATATAGCCAGTGGCATACCGTGCATATTGCCAGATGGGGTAGTGTAAGGCGAATGTAGGTCTGCATGGGCATCTATCCATACTACTCCCAATCTCCTTTTGGGTTTAGCAATTTTTAAACCTGCTATTGTAGCTCCGGCCGTACTATGATCGCCTGCAAGCACCACCGGGAATAATCCGGATTTTACGGTTTCAGAGACCGCGGTAGATACCCGCTCATACATTGTATGTACACCGGCTATTCGTTTCGCATAGGGTGAAGCGACGGGTTCATAGAGCATTTTGTTTTCAGTCTCAACAACCTCTGATGGGAAGTTCACAAAAAGATTGCTCATAAAGTCGAGAGCCGCAATCTTAATAGCGTCTATTCCAAGGCTGGCACCTCTTGTTCCTGCTCCTATTTCTGATTTTACTTCTATTATTTTGATATTACGCATACCGTTCAAAGATAAATATTTTCGGGAATAGATTGGTGTCGTGCAGATAAGCGGTCAACTAATGTTGGCCATTATTCAGCTGTCAGTTACGGGAATTACTTTCGGTATCAAAACTATTAGGTCCAGGGATTTTTTGCCGATAGGATTTGTGCGCAATTGTATTCTTTTTGCACATTTTGGTATTGATATTCAATCAATTAAGCTGATATTGCTCGTCAGAATTGCGCATTTTTTGCACACTCTTTGCCAGTGTTGGGGCAATTCTTGGTTGCAAGGGGGTGTCGTTTTGGAGTGCCGGATTTCTGTGAATTTGGCATAGTGATAGGATTTGGTTTGTAGTTATCTACTTATCAAAAATTAAGCCAAAAGGTGTGCTCGGCAGGGTGAGATATCCACATTTTGAGCGCGTCACTCATCGGGGTTTTCGCGAGTGAGATGCGTCGATAAGGTGGGGAGCATCAACGGCTCGAAAGGTCATTAATTTTTGAAACAATAGAAAAATTATTAACCGGGAATTACAATTACGACGGAGTCTTTGCATTCGGCGCATTTTTTTAGAATATGTTATCAATATATCTTTTTTGCATTGAACTTTTCTGTTACCTTTAATTGGTTTTGTGATGTAGGTATTCTATATCAATCCATATTTTAAATGAATTTAGATGAAAAAGGTTGCCTTGTTTTCTTCGATTTTAGTGGTAGCTGTATTATTGTCATCCAGTGTATTGCTGGCGCAGCATATTACGGTTAGCGTTGCCGGTACAGGTGTTCCCGGTTTCAACGGTGACGGCAAAGAAGCTAAGAATACAACGATTAGCGGACCCAAAGACATTTGTATTGATGCCGCAGGAAATCTTTACTTTATTGACAGAGGTAATGGTCGCATTAGAAGGCGGTCTGCATCCGATTCAAGAATTACCACAATTGCTGGTGGTGGAACATCGACAGCTGAAAATGTGCTCGCCACTTCCGCCGCTATATCTCCCAATTACATGTGCATAGACAGTCACGGAGATATATACTTTACTACTGACAATAAAGTAAGGAAAGTGGATGCAGTTACAGGAAATATTATTACGGTGGCAGGTACAGGTACCGCAGGCTTAAGTGGCGACGGAGGTCCCGCTACCGTTGCTCAGGTCAATATGCCTCAGGGAATTGCAGTAAATACAGCCGGTGACTTATTTATTGCGGATAGAAATAACAATCGGATCAGAAAAGTCGTTGTTTCAACGGGTGTCATTTCTACAATTGCCGGCGTAGATACTGCGGGTTACGTAGGTGATGGCGGTCCTGCGGTTGCTGCTGCATTGAACAGCCCCGTGGTGGTTTGTATAGGTCCGGCCGGGAATATCTATTTCTCTGATCAAAACCCGAGTTATCCCCACTATGACAATTCTGTGGTACGAAAAATTGATGTGTCGACAGGAGACATTGCCACCATTTGGGGGTCAACACACCCTACCGGCGGAGTGCACTATGCGCCTGCATTGACTTCACAATTGGGTACGATTACAGGGTTGTGTTTCGGACCGGACGGGAATTTGTACAGCAACGAGATAAGCTGTTCTTGCCGGATGCTCGACTTTGCTTCTGATTCAATGTTTTTGATTGCAGGCGACTTTTCGACTCAGAGTTATGTCGATGATATTAAATCACCTGCTGCAAAAATGAGCTACCCGTACGGATTGTGTATTGACGATGTGGGTAATATTTATGTGGCTGATAGCAATAACCACAGAATAAGGAAAATCATCGCCTTGACACACGAGCCAGCTTTTGCTTATGGTGACGGTTTATTTATGACCACACACCCGGCACAGATATACATTATAGATTCTCTTTTATGGGCTACGGATCTTGATGATGCGCAAACGATAAAATGGGATGTTGTAGCTGCGCCTACCCATGGTACGATGTCAAGTGTGCTGGGTATATCAGTTTCGGTGGGAGATGCAACAACTGTTAAACCTTTTGGTTCCAGGTATATTTCCGACACGGGCTATTTAGGAATTGATTCCTTTAAAGTACGGGTCACGGATTATACAAACGCCGACACAATCACGATTTATACAAATGCAGTAGCCGATGAGACTGTTGGTGTTGCTACGGTTCCAAATACGCCGCCATCGGAGTGGAGTATATTTCCAAATCCTGCGTCGTCTGTGCTGAATATCAGTTGGAATAATAACTCAGCAGCAAATGTTGTGATTGCAGACATCACTAACAGAGTTGTTTATCACAGTCTTTTATTGAAGGGTGCCGCTCAGGTAGATGTTTCCGCCTATCCTGCCGGCATTTACATGGTAAGCATCAATGGCTCGGAAGGACGTAAGTTTGTGAAGCAGTAAGAATACCTTAATTGATAGGATATTTATGTGCGGATAGCAATCGCTACTATCGGTTTAAGAATAAATCTGTTTATAGATTTTGCAGTCCGTACGTTTCGTCATTTTTCTTAATTCCATTTTATTACGCCTGTATTGTGCTGCATGAGTAAGTACGAGTGGGCGCGCGTATTTCGTCAATCAGAGATTGACTGCTGCTTTGGCATATTCAGGAGACGTACGCCAATCTTATTTTGTTTGGCTACGCTTGGCTAGTTGGTACGTCGCAAGGGAGACCCTTGCAGAGGGAAGGACCGAGCGGGATGCTCGGACCAGTGTGGAAAAGTAGAAATGTATTATAATTATTCCGGTTGCAAATCGGTTAGACTCTGTATGTCACGAGTTCGCTAACCCACGTAGCTATGCTGCAAACTCGCGCCAGTGGGAGTTTTTGGTAAAGGATGCCGATGGAACAATTACTACATTTTATAGAGTAAAGGATGATGTCGCAAAGTATATTAAGGACCAAGTTATTAAATATGGAAAAAAAGCAGAATAAATATAGTAAATATCAATGTGCTTGTTGTGGATATTATACAGTATTAAAAGAGCATGACTTATGCCCAGTTTGTTTTTGGGAAGAGGATTGGTACCAAGAACAAAATCCACTACATAGTTCTGGGGCTAACTCTGTCTCTTTAATTGAAGCAAAGGAGAACTATGCTAAGTATTTAGCATGTGAGGAAGACTATAAGAAGCTTGTTAGATTACCGCATACTGATGAAAGGCTGTAAAGTTTCTATGAAGCGGATATTATCTATATTTTTATTACATGTAGTAACCTTATCTTTGGGCTGCGACTGCAATAAAATTATTGGTTTAAAAGAAGCTAATATTGTATTTGAAGGGAGGTAATTAAAATAGAATATATCCCTACTCCCTTTGTTAGATACGAGGTTACATTTTAAGTTTCTAAAGTAATAAAAGGTAAAATAAAGGGAGATACAATTATTGTTAATGTAAAATGCTTAAATGAAGCCTGTTGTGGTATTCCATTTGAATTTGTTCAAAAAATATCAAATTTATGCATATAAAAAATATCTTTATACTGAATTGTGTACTGAAACATTTGCTATGAATAAATAGAATTATCAGGTGCGTGACGTCACGTTTGATAACGGCCACAATGTGGAGTCAGATGTGTTTAACATTTATGACGGCCACAATACCCGTTGTTCCGGATGTTAGCAAAGCGAGTCCGGAACTGTCAATAAAGCCCGTTCTCCGAACGTCTTCATATCGATGTAGCCGAAAAAAGGCACTATATCTCAAAGATAATACGATAGCTCAAGTAATCCCTTCCGGTTGTAAAAGTCGCGGGCACTGCTAAATCTGAACTCCCCTTCTTTTTCTACAATACCAGCCCTGACTGGGTTCTGATGAATGTAGTTTAGTTTTTGGCGAAAGAAATCGGCAGAGCGAGAACGGGTTCTATTCGCAGTTCCGGATGCCCTTCGGAATATCCGGAACAACGAGGCAATCACTACCATAGTCCTTTTTCGTATATTTTATATATAAAATATACGAAAAAATAGGATCCAACTACTATAAATCCAAACCAAGCTATATGGCCTTTTGCATATTGTCGTTTGTCATGCGGGCTGCTAGGATGCTCGATATCATTTATTCGAAACAATATCCCGATGCAAACAATGCTAATGTTTAGTAACACATATTTTATATTAACTGTTTTATTTAAAACAAAAAAAAGTAAAATAAAAACTACAGTAAACAATCGTAAATAATGTTTTACCTTCATGAAGTATATATTTTTAATGTTTACATTATTTTCCTGACAATATCGGAGGCTATTCAATAACATGTCGGTGTACAATGGTCTGGTGAAAACATCGACCCATTGTACAACGTTGCCGTAACAAAATGTAACCCTTGTTGGTCAGTAATCTTATATGCAAACCCCATTTGGTACTACAGTTCTGTTTTATAGGCAATATACCAATTATCGAGCTATATCTTCCAAAGTCTCAGTTACCAATATAGCGGGTAGTACTACCATTTGTCTGCATCGAGATAAAGCCGTTCGGAGAACGGGTGTTATTCGCAGTTCCTGATGCCCTTCGGAACATCCGGAACAACGAGCGAGGGTGTGGTTATTTTGTGTCGCGAGGGAGACCCTTGCATGGGTAAGAACCGAGCGGGATGCTCGGACTAGTGTGGGGCATAGAGGCGTATGCAAAACGATAATTTTTTAACTGAGTGAAGTTGACTGGCTAATCCTTACTTTTTATCAATAACTTCAATATTATCTGGACAATCGTATATTTTGTATTTTATTTGATATTTTTCATAAAAAAAAGGAATTAAAATTACAGAAATGTAAGAAATATACAGAACGTTTCTAAGTATGATTTTTTTGTAAATACTGAATGATGTGTTTTTGTATTTAAATATTACATATGCAGTAGATATCAATAAGAATATAATTGACACTCCTAATATGAAAGTTGATCCCGGGTAGCATCGCATTTTGAAATTCAAACCAACGCATGCAATAGAGTAAATAACACCCATCACAACAGCAAAATAATTTTTCTTATTAGAATAACTTTCTTTTTTAAAAATATCAGAAATACTTATGTTATTTAATATAAAATAAGAAAAATAAAAATACATTGCTGCCAATAGTATTATAAACAAATGCTCGTAACTATGTTGGTGGGAAAAACCTATTCTATAAATTACACTTGTTATATAGCCTAACCACAGCATTCTTTCTAATAATTTCATTTAAAAGAAGTTTTGTGCTCTAAAAAAATCATTCGATTATTTTTGCTTCCCCACTTCGTCCTCGAATGTTTCGAGGATGCAACGGATGTGCGTTTGAAATGCACGTATAAATATTTGCACTGCTCAAGGTGTCTCACTTTGAACAAACCTGAACAAGCCCTCAGCATGTAATAGAACTACAAGCTCACTATTCCGGTTGAGGAAATGCTTTTTGGGCTTTCTCATTATACTCCTGCAGTCGCATGTTATTCTTAGTCTGCTGGGCTATTTGCATGCCTAATTTGTAGGCTTGCTGGTTATATGGGTCTGCCTCTATTGCTTTGTCTATTTCATCGTATGCCGCATTGGCATTGCCGGTAACGGCATGGGCGTAGGCTTTGAAGAAATGGCTATATCCCGGGTTATATTGCTCCAACCTCGTATATAGATTCATGGCACTGTCTATCTTCTGCTGCTTCATAAATACGCCGCCCATCAGCTGATAAGTATTTATGTCGGCGGGGTTTTTACGAAGTGCCTGTCTGCCGGCATATATAGCGGAGTCCGCATTGCCTTCGGCATCATAAAGCCGTGCCATCTCTGCCCAAACCAGCTCGTTGCCGGGGTATTCTTTCAGAGACTCCAGGAACATCTCCTTTGCTTCGTCGTACTTCTTCGCATTCATTAACTCATATCCGGCAAGGTCTTTTTTAGTCTTTCTCTTTAGAATAGCGGTAATAGGCACACCATCTACATCAATCGTGTGGATAGTCTCTTCGGGCGGCCAGTTGCCGGAATTTATCTGAGCGGCATCCACAAAACGTGAGAAGATTATGGCATAGTCCCAATCTTTGCTGTATCGGTCATAAAACTTGATGTAATTAGGTCCTGCACTGAATGGCTCTATAAAGTCGGGATTATTTTTTGCATACTCCTGATAGGTCTCGTCTCGTCTGAAATCGGCATATCGCTCATAAATTTTTTCATATTTCGCAGGTAGGTTCCGGTAATTGTCCTGATAAAGTGCCGCGAAAAGAGGGTAGCTGGTGTTGGTGCCAATAATTACCTTTTTACCCTTGAGATGCTCGTTCTTTATCAGCCATTCTGTAGCTTCCTTAACACCAATCATGTAGTAATCGGTTTCGTACTTGCCATAAATGCCTTTAATTCCGCCGGCTATCTCATTGTAATATAGCGACTCGTAAGGGTGATTAGCAACTACAAATCTGGCAGGAAGCGTCAGTCCTGCAATTAATAATACGACAGCACCATATTTCAGCATCTTTTGTGATGAACCAATCAAAGATGCCCATCCTATGGCAGCAATAACCACAATTGGTGGATAGATAAACAGGAAGTGGCGCCATCCGTCATAGAGCGATGAGTGCTTATAGATAGCATATCCCACAGGGAAAACAATAGTAAACAGAATTACTAATCCAAAGAAAAACGATTGTCTGTTTCGGCGGTATAGCATCATGAGCCCCGCAATACCCAGTGCACTGCCCAGCAGCACAACGAGTGGCGCCGTATATGATATGTACTTTGGTATGTAGTACCACGGCACCTGATTGCTCAGAATCTTATTTCCGTCATAGAGCATGCCGATATTTACAAAGAAATTAGACATCACTTTAAGGGCTTCTAAAGGTTTGCTTATGATTCCTAAGTGTGCGTATGGCCAGAATAATATCGCGATAAGATAGCCGGCAGCGGAAATGATGAAAAATTGCTTTATGACTTTTGAGGAAATGAAAGTCTTTAGTTGCTTGGTATATACACCATAGCCCGCGATAAACAGCAGTAGATATGCAATCAGCAGAAAGCCACCGATACGCACACCCATTGCCCATCCGATGCTGAGTATGAGTCCGGTAACCTGACGGGCACCGGGATTGGGTAGCGATTTAAGAAAAAGTAAAATGAAATAGATACCGGCGGTATAACCCACCGAGAAAGGAATGTCTTTAGGGTTGGCAAAGTTGTGACCGAACCAGCTTGGGGATAACACTAACAACACCATGGCAATGGTACCGGCTAACCATTTGCCTGAAAGCAGACGAGCAAGCTTGCCTGCGTAAATAATACCTATGGCCCCCACAAATGCATTGATGAAATGCATAGTGGTATAATGATCCCACAGGTGGAATACATTGTAAGCAAAGGCCGTAATAAAATCGAATATACCACCATAGTATTGTATACCTGTGGTGGCTGTTTGTGCCTCTGTGTCTCCATTGAAAAAGTAGTTATAAATACTGTTTCCATAATCGAAGTGCCAATGCTCATCGCCCGAAACTCCGTATTGAAAACTCATTACCGGCATAACAATCACCAATAATAAAGCAATGATATTGAATACAGAACGACCAATTATCTTATTTCTTTGTTCAGGTGTAGTATCAGCCGGTATTTTGAACGGCAACAGGAAGCTATTAAACAACCATATCCTCAAAGCGATCGCCATAACACCTATCAACATCATAAAGGAGTCCTTAATGATGTTTACCTTACTTTCAGGTTGGTTAACCCAATAAATGGGCATTTCTTTTATCTCAATGTCGTTCAGGTTTGCCTGATAAAGCAACTCAACATCGTGCGCCCATCCTTTGCTCTGCATATTGCCAAAAAGGAAGTCTGCAACTTTCCTTGGATAGAGCTTGAACCCACATTGCGTGTCTTTAAGTTGTAATGTGGTAAATACCTGTACAATGCCATTGAATACTCCTCCGATAAGTTTTCGGCTTTTAAGCGCCTCTACTTTGCCGTCCTGATGTTTTCTGGAGCCAATGTATACGGCGTCTTCGTCGGAAAAGATGTTTTTCTCTTTCTTTTCCCAGTTTATAAGGTCTGATGGTTTTGTAGACATATCGGCATCTAGCGTAAGGACATAATCGCCCTTACTCATGCTGACCCCTTTTTTCAAAGCGCTGCCCTTGCCCCCGTTTGATGGCATCTTTTCTACCGTCAGTTTGTCCTTTAAAAACGCGTATTTTCCTTCTATTTCCTTGTGGATTTTTTCTACGGTATCGTCTTTACTGCCGTCATCAACCACTATCACCTCATAAGGACGCTTCCATTTTGCCTCAAAGTCTGCCAGACCGTCGAGCATTATACCCACACGAGATGATTCATTGTAACAGGGTATTACCAATGATAGGAGAAAGGACTTTGAGCTGTTATTTGCCGGGTCAGGAGATGTTGACGAGTGCTTCTTCATCGTAATTGGGAAATTATTTTTTCAGATTGCCAATATACACCCAGTCACCCTGAATGTTGGTACAAACGTTATCGTCTATATTTATTTCCTTTTGCAGGTAAGCCGCAATAGGGTAGAAGTTCAGATGCAGGTCCATGGTGAAATAGTAGTAACGCTGACATGGTGTCACAATTATTACCTGCCTTTTTGCTACTCTCTTCAGCTCTTCAATTGCTTCCGGAAGTTCCCGTAGATGCTCAACTGTATGAGAGCATGTAACTATGTCGAACTCGTCATCTGCAAACGGAAGTTTGTATATGGTTCCTTTTTTATAAGTCGCTTTTTTTAGCGTAGGTACGTCGTCGTAAAGGTCGCAACCGGTTGTGCTCAGCGAAGTATGCTCTCCTATGTAGTTTAACAGGAATCCACGTCCACAACCTACATCTAATAATGAAGTTGCATCTTTATCGATTGATTTTACCAGATGAACAATACTTGGCATGTTCATATCGGTAGGACGGTCATATGCGAGACAGTCGAGATTTCGGTATACTTCCGAAAATTCATCCTCGGTCAGGGTATAGGCTATATCCTTAAAGTCCATATACAGTCGGACGTTCTTGCCCTTAAACCATATATGAAAAAACGGATACATAAACCAACGTGCATCTCTGATAGCCGGCGGCAACCAATTGTCCATCAGGTATCGGATAGCATTTGTTATTGAACGGTTCATTTTTATATCGCTAAATAGTTAAGTATTACCGTTGATGGATAACGCATTACAATACGCTCTAAGTCGAATCATAATGGGAATACCAACAATATCGGAAAATTCAAAGAGTGTCAAAAGTAACTAAAGTTAGTAAAATAAAGAGCGACTAAATGGGCGATGACATTTGAAGTGATTTGACCCGCTAATTTGAACCGGAGATAGGAGTGAAAACTACATTTGATGGCTTGTGGTCATTACCCTGACTGCAGTAAATACGTTTTTGGAATCTTCGCTAAGCTATAGAGTAGCGTGAAATCGACTTTAGTAAGACGCTATTTTTGATAATAGGTAGGTTGTACTTTTTTGTTTTAAGATAAAGGTGTAAATTGCGGAGCAAAATTCACACAAATGAATCTACTTACTTTAAGTGCCTTTTACGATAGTGTAAACCTAAGCATCGGACCAACACTTACCTATATCTTCTTCTTTCTGCTCATAATCGAGTTTTTGTATGTGAGCTTTAAGTATACCGGAACGTCTGACGACAACGACAAATAGTTTTAGTATTGTCAGGCACACGCCTAAATATTGCCGATATCCGACAGGATTATAAGTTGGCTGCCCTCGATGAGGCGACAGCCGGTGATAATCCTGTTTCTTTTTTTCAACAATGGTTTCAAGAGGCTGAAGCCGCCCAGATAACTGAAATCAATGCCATGACCTTAGCCACGTGCGATAGTCAAGGTATGCCGCATGCCCGAATTGTGCTACTAAAAGGGCTGGAAAATAATGGTTTTGTTTTCTTTACCAATTATGATAGCGCAAAAGGGAAAGAAATACTTAGTAACCCAAAAGTTGCATTGCTCTTCTTCTGGAAAGAGCTGGAGCGGCAGGTTAGGATAGAGGGGTCAATTGAGAAAATACCGGAGGCCGACAGCGACACTTATTTCCATTCTCGTCCGCGTGGCAGTCGTATAGGTGCATGGGCATCACCGCAAAGTTCTGAAATAGACAATCGCAATTTTTTAGATGCCAATTACTCTAAATATGAATTAGAGTTTTCTGATATGGATATGCCCAGACCTCCTCACTGGGGTGGTTACAAGGTTGTACCACAACGCATAGAGTTTTGGCAGGGTAGGAGTAGCCGCATGCACGACCGTATTTTATTTGTCAACGACGGGAAAGAAGGGTGGTACAAACGCAGACTGGCTCCATAATAGCCGATTTTTAGTTTTCAATCCTGTATACCGGATACCTCATATATTCCGGCTCCATATAGTCTGAATGTTGGTAAACGAAATTTAACTGTGATCTTGCGTCTTTAGCAAAATCAGGATCAGCTTTTCTTTTCTCTTCTAACAGTTTTCTCAATTCCGGACGCTCGTCAAGTATTTCGGCAGCCAAATCCTCAAATACATACGAACTAAAATACTCTTTCTGTTGCAATATGCCGTCGAAGAAGTTCCATGCAAAAAAGGCATCGGGGGCTGTTGGTTCCAGGGTCTCTATAAGGAAGCGCTTTGCCGATTGTCTCAACCAAACGATATAGTCACCGGTTTTTACTTGTATTTTGGTTGTGTATGGTGTTACATGAACATCAGAGTGCAAGTAGTGGCTCTCATAGGGGGTGGGGGTTGTTTTAAAACTGTCAATTCTGTATGCGGTAACCTCCATTAGACTGTCGTAAGATACCCTTTGAATTCTGACTCCGTTGTTTCGCAGGCGAACAATTATCGGTGTCCAGGTCTTTGGTATTATGTAGGCTCTTGGTGCCGTTACCACCGAAGAAGGGACGTAGTGGTCATAGAATGGAACTGTTTTGGTGTATGGCTTAGATCTATCATAATAAAGACGTTGCAACCCGCTGACTTTACTTGGTTTGTAGCCGGAAGCATATCCCTTAAAGACTATACTGTCACATTGCGTTGTATCCAATCGCCAGTCCAGCGCAAATTCCGTTTGCTTTTGTTGTGCAATTCTATCTGCCTCTCGTGCTGATATTATGGCTGCGGCATTTTTGCTCCCAACATTGATAAGAGTATTCATGAGTGCATAAGTGGCCTTTACTCTGTCCGCAAACGGTTTCAGCATGTGAGTTTCAGCTACATACGCCATCGTCCGGGAAAGAGCAGCATATCCGCTTAAGTACCTTGGAGATTCGTAAAATTCCTTCCATCCGTTTTCCGGAGTATTGGAGAAGTTGTTTACGTAGGGAATAAGGTCATACCCTTTGGATTTCATGTCTTTGTATATTTCCGGTGTGAGGATTTCGTACATGAACTTTCCTGATGAACCACCGAGCTTATCGTGCTGTGTAGGGAGCAAAGTCATAACGTGCTGATAATCGGCGCCATTACTTACGTGATTATCGATAAACAAATCAGGGTCTACACGAGAAAACAAGTCGGTCATTCCCAATGTTTGTGCTGCATCGCACTTAATAAAGTCGCGATTCAGGTCCAGGTTACGGGAATTACCCCTGAACCCGTAACTCAAAGGACCGTTTTGGTTGGCACGGCTATGGCTGTTGCGGTTGAGTGCACCACCGATATTGAATACCGGCACTACAACCAACAGCACATTGTCGGGAATCTTTATCCTTCCGGTTACTGCGTCCCGAATCAACATCATACTGGCGTCTACGCCATCGGGCTCTCCGGGGTGAATGGCATTATTTACCAGTATTACCAATTTATTGCTTTTCCTGAAATCAGAAGGGTCTAACTGCCCATCATTGGTATAGGCGACATACCTGAGTGGGTAGCCATTGTCTGCCGGTCCCATTTCGCCGATTGCGAGCAGATGTGGGTATGTGCGTTGCAGTTTGATAAAAAAATCTGTTACCTCGTCGTATGTAGCGGTCTCTTTACCCCCTGAGCGTTCAAAAGGTGTAATAAAGCTGGTATCAACATTTTGGGCAATAGTCCGGCAAATACCGGATAAAGCCAATAAAATAAACAGAAATACTCTTTTCATCGCTGCAAATATAGCAACAAGAAGTAAATGCCTTTCAACGCATTTGCCCTGATTGGGAAACAAGACAGGATAGTTACATTACCAAATACTTTCTTTTTACAATTGCTTCTATCCTGTTACTTTCGCACTCCGTTAAAAAACAAGATAATGACTGATTATACTAATAGCGTTGCAGAAAAATTGAAACTCAGAACTGTAGATGTGTCAGCCGTGCTCTCATTGCTGGGAGAGGGGGCAACTATACCGTTCATAGCCAGATACCGTAAGGATAAAACCGGAGCACTTGATGAGGTGCAGATACAGCAGATTCAGGACGAGGTGAGCCGACAGAAAGAATTTGCAGATAGGAAATTGTTTATCGAAAAAACAATTGGTGAACAAGGTAAGATGACCGAGGAGTTGCAGGCAAAACTAGATGCAGCAACTATCATTGCTGAGTTAGAAGATTTGTACCTTCCCTATAAGCCGAAGCGCAAAACCAGAGCGCAAACTGCCCGCGAAAACGGACTGGAGCCTTTGGCTTTGTTGATTTTGGAACAGGGCAACATAAGCACTGTGGAAGCGTCCGAAAAATACATCAATGAAACAATTAAGACTTCCGAAGAAGCACTGAAAGGAGCCAGAGACATTATTGCTGAATTAGTGAATGAAGATGCTCAAGTGCGTGCCGGCATGCGGAAGCTCTTTGAAGAAAAAGCAACGGTACAGAGCAAGGTGATGGCAGATAAGGAAACGGAAGGTGTTAAATACAAGGATTATTTTGAGTTTTCTGAGCCGGTGTCAAAGATTCCATCGCACCGTATGCTGGCAGTGATGCGTGGCTTTATGGAAGGTGTATTGCGCCTCACAATTGCCCCTTCGGAAGAAGAAGCGCTTATGCTGATTGAAGATCTGTTTGTGAAAAGCGATAATGAAGCCGGCGAACAGGTGAAGTTGGCTGTAAAAGATGCCTATCGCAGGCTGTTGCAGGTAAGTCTGGAGAGTGAGTTCCGGATGATGTTGAAAGTAAATGCAGATGAAGAAGCCATAAATGTATTTGCTGAGAATTTGCGCCAATTATTGTTGAGTTCACCGCTGGGTGGAAAACGTATTCTTGCTATTGACCCCGGCTATAGAACCGGATGTAAAGTTGTGAGTCTGGATGATAAAGGTGCGCTACAGGAGACAGGTCTGATTTATGTACATGAGCCAAAGAGACTACCTGATTCGGAACAAAAAATCAGATCTCTGGTACAGAAATACAATATAGAAGCCATTGCGATTGGTGATGGTACCGCCGGAAGGGAAACAGAACAGTTTATTAAAAAAATGGGACTGGGAATACCTGTGTTTTTGGTAAATGAAGATGGAGCCTCTATTTATTCTGCCTCAGAAATTGCGCGCGAAGAGTTCCCTGATCAGGATATTACCATTCGTGGTGCCGCCAGCATTGGTCGCAGGTTGATGGATCCACTTGCAGAACTGGTGAAAATTGACCCGAAGAGTATAGGAGTAGGGCAGTATCAGCACGATGTTAACCAGGTAAGACTTAAGGAACGATTAGACCAAACTGTTGTTAGTTGTGTAAATGCCGTAGGTGTGAATTTGAATACGGCAAGTAAACATCTGCTTGCTTACGTAAGTGGTATTGGCCCTTCAATTGCTGCAAACATAATTGCGTACAGACAAGAGTCGGGTAAAATTTCCTCGCGCTCGGAGTTGAAGAAGATACCAAGATTAGGAGCAAAGGCGTATGAGCAATGTGCCGGTTTCTTACGCATCAAAGACGGTGAAAATCCGCTGGATGCCAGTGCCGTTCACCCGGAGGTATATTCGATAGTTGACAAAATGGCGGCAGATTTGGGTGTGGATGTCAAGTCACTAATTGGTAATACGGAGCTGATAAAAAATATTGAGGTAAAAAAGTATATCACAGAAGAAAATGGTCTGCATACTTTGCAGGACATTATCAGTGAGCTGAAAAAGCCCGGATTGGATCCTCGTAGCGAGGTGCGTCAATTTGAGTTTGCTGAGATTTTTGGTATTGAAGACGTTCATGTTGGGATGATAGTTCCTGGAATTGTCACTAACCTTACCCGTTTTGGTGCTTTTGTAGATATAGGGGTAAAGCAGGATGGTCTGGTACATGTTTCGGAAATAGCACACAAGTACATTACAGACCCCAATGAAGTACTAAAGCTAAATCAGGAGGTTATGGTAAAGGTGCTGGAAGTAGATACGGTAAGAAAGCGAATTGCTTTATCGATAAAGCAAACGGAGGAGGCACCTGCAAATAAGACCAGAACCGCCAGAAACAGAGGTGCGGAGAGGGTGAAAGAAAATCAGGCACCGCCGACAATGGATGATGCACTAAGTAAACTTAAAAGTAAATTCGGGAGGTAATGCCGGAACTTAAATGTCCAAACGATATTTAAATGTAAAACTCATTTGTTGTATAGTTTGTAAAAAAACAAAATGATGTTGGAAACAAGGCAACATCCTGTACAAGTGTGCGTTTACATTTATACATTTGCTATCTCTCTATGAAGATTTTAAAAAGTGTAGCAGGGGCGATATTTGCTATTTATGCATTGCTTGTATTTGTTGTTACAATGCTGGTGGTGCTTATTCCTATCTGGCTGATTACGTTGTGCAATGAACCAACCCGTGCCAAACTGCTTCACAAAGTATTCAGGATATGGATGGGTGTATATATGCCGCTAATATTTTGTCCGGTATTCAGAAAGGGTAAAAGGAACTTTGCTAAAGGGCAGAATTATGTAGTAGTGCTTAATCATAACTCGTTTATGGACATACCTGTTTCTTCCCCATGGATTCCCGGTCCGAATAAGACCCTTGCAAAAAGTGAGATTGCAAAAGTGCCGTTGTTTGGAATTATATACAAAGCCGGGTCTATATTAGTAGATCGGAAAAAAGGAAATAGCCGGCGGGACAGTTTTCTGAAAATGCAGGAAACGCTAAATTTGGGTATCAATCTATGCCTGTACCCTGAAGGAACAAGAAATAAAACGGACAACCCGATTCAGTCTTTTTATGATGGCGCATTCATAACAGCCATAAAAGCGCAAAAGCCTATAATACCAGGTTTGATATTCAACACACGAAAAATACTACCACCGGATGGCAAACAGTTGCCGTTTCCCAACCTGATAAGAATTCATTTTTTAGAACCTATAGCTACAGCCGGACTCACCGTAAGTGATGTGACAATGCTGAAAGAAAAGGTACACAGAGTAATGGAGACTTACTATATTACAAATCAAAAAACCCCTTCGTTATGACATTTTCTATTATTGGAACCGGAAACATTGCCTGGTTCATTGGCAACAGATTAGTGGCGGCAAGGCACCAGTGTATGGGTGTTTTCGGGAGAAATGAAACGGAAGTTGAGCGATTGGCTGAAGCTCTTTTAAGCAGCAAGTATGGCGATATTAAACTTGCCGCAGAGACTGAAGCTGATGTTTGTTTTCTGGCGGTATCGGATGATGCAATCGCAGATGTAGCCGCACAACTGAATTATAAAGAAACAGTGCTGATTCATACTTCGGGGGCAATGTCTTTAGAAAGTATCGCCGCAGCAGCTGCTGATACTGCACTGCTTTGGCCGGTGTACTCTATTTCGGGGCAAAATCCACCGATACACAGAAATATTCCGACTGCGTGGGAGGCTTCATCAAAGCGGGCCGAACGATTCACGCTGACGTTGGCACATGCGATTACTGACGTACTTTTTGAGGCTAAGTTCGAGCAACGAAAATGGTTACACCTGACAGCTGTAATCAGCAATAACTTCACTAATCACCTGATGTCTATTTGTGAAATGATATGTGCAGAGAATAATCTGCCATTTTCTGCTTTGGAACCGATAATCGACCAGACTTTTATGAGGATGAAACAGTTTTCTCCTCAGCTGGTACAAACCGGTCCGGCAGTAAGAAATGACAAACACACTATTGATGAGCAAATCAATTTGTTAGGAAATCATCCGGTGTGGCAAGATATTTATAAGTCAATAACTAAATCGATTCAAGAGACACTGGTACACGACAAAACGCAATAAGAGACGATAAATATTAATTTTCAATTTTAATTAATGTAACTTTCATCATAGTATGGTACAGGTAGGTAAATACAATACGCTTAAGGTTGTCAAGGAGGTAGATTTTGGTTTGTATCTCGATGGAGATGCAGACGAGATTTTGCTACCGAAGAGATATGTGCCGGAGGGATTGGCGATAGATGATGAGGTGAAAGTTTTTGTGTATCACGATAATGACGGAAGGCTGATAGCGACAACAGAAAAACCTGTTGCAACTGTTGGGGAGATAGCTATGATGGAAGTAGGGGGTGTTACGGAACATGGTGCATTCCTGAAATGGGGTATAATGAAGGACGTGTTCATTCCTCTGTCTCATCAGACAACTAGAATGAGAGTCGGTGATAAGCGTCTGGTGTTTCTGTTTATAGATGAGCGGACGGGTAGGGTAACCGCATCTGAAAAGATAGATAAACAATTGAGCAACTATGAACTTACTGTCGCTGTTGATGACGAAGTAAATCTCGTTGTTTTTCAGAAAACCGACATCGGTTACAAAGTAATTATCAACAGCGTGCATACAGGAGTACTGCACTTCAATGAGGTGTTTAAGGAGTTGCGAATCGGTGATAAGCTTGATGGTTACATAAAGAACATAAGGTCCGGAAATAAAATTGATGTTTCGCCTGGCAAAAAGGGTTACACTCGTATTCTCAACGAAGAAGACCGATTATTAGCAATACTGAAAGAAAATAATGGCTATCTGCCCTATAATGATAAGTCTGACCCTGAAAGCATTTATTCTTATTTTGGAATGAGTAAGAAGTCGTTCAAAATGCTATTGGGCGCATTATATAAAAAGCGGTTGATAGAATTTACTCAAACAGGGACAAAATTGGTAGACGCCGATTGATAAAATTATTTGAATGTTGCTATCCTGTAACGGTAACGTTTATTTAATTTACCTTCTAAGATATTGCTGTAGATTGGCATAATATTTGTCCAAAATAATCAAAGCCCAAATGTGAAAAATATATTAGTAGCTCTTTTCCTGATTTGCTTGTTCAGTTCTTGTGCCCGTTTACTAAATGGTGACAATGCATCTATTAGAGTTCATGCCCGCCCGGGAACTTCTGTAACTTTCAGAAATGCTGACGGTGTTACTGAAACAGTACAACCCGTAGACGAAAAAGGCGTAAAGTTTGAAGTGGAAAGAAGTAAGAAAACGCTGGACATAAAATTGAAAAATGACAGTGTCGACAGGGTACTACATGTGAAACGCACTGTTTCTGAGATGTATTATGCTAATTTTTGGTCGCCTTATGGGTTGGGGTTTTTGTTTGACCTTAACTCAAAAAGGCGATTCTCCTACCCGCATCATATTTATCCCGACTTTTCTCCTGAATCACGAAATGGCTACAGGAGAATGAAGCCACTTACCACACCTAAAACAGAAGTAATATTCACCCCGGGGCTAACAAACTTTGTTATGATTACTGCTCCTAATATGCAGCCGCAATATAGCCCATTGGGTGTAAGCGTTGCCGTCAATCGTCGTTATAACGACCATAGTTTTTGGTCTTATGAAATTGGGTATGCAGGTGCTCCAATGTTTTCGCGTAATAATGAGGTCGGCAGATATGTTCCGGGTGGACGTACTCGGGAAAGCCTTCACGCTTTTTATGGTTGTGTCAGACATCATAGCGGAATTGATAGGTTCGACGTCGGGTATGGTGCTTTTTTAGGTAGACGGATAGGCTATGAGACATTTCTCAGCAACACTCCATACAAAACAGATTCCGTTGACTTCTATTTCAGAGATTTTAGCATTGGCGGTGCGTTTGCTGCAAACTACAGGTTTACAAACAAACTATGTCTTGGTATCAATTACCAGCCTCAATTGCTGGCAATCAATAGCCGGGATGTTAGCTTCAGCTTTACTTACTTACTGATGGCCGGCTTATACTTCAGGTTTGATGGACAATAACTAAAGTCCTCGCACGATACAAGCGAACAATTGCCGGTTCTAACTATCTGTTTTGATTCTTGCTCTGCATATAGCTATCGATATTGCCAAACAAAAATTCCGGATATTCATTGCTGAATTTCATCTTTACAAATCCTCCAAGTAGTGGTCTGGCTGCAGGTTGATTCATGTCTGCTGTACTAATAGGAATTAGATCATATTCGGCTTCAGGGAAGTAACTAATTACTCGTAGTGCTAATTCAACGCGATTCAGATAGTCCGTACTGCCAATGTGATAAATTCCACTCTTATTGTCTCTCAGCAACACATACATGGCACGAGCAATATCCCATGCATTTGCCGGAGATGCATATTGGTCATAGGGTAGTTTCAGTGTTAACTTTTGCTTGTTGATACACTGCTCAACAATTCTTGCAACAAAGTTTTTTCCTCTTACCTCGTCGCCATATACGTTTGTTACCCGCAATATCAGAGCATTTTCAATTTCATTGTTTACAATTTGCTCTGCTTCCAGCTTGTGACGGGCATATACACTCAGTGGATTTACCGGAGCATCTTCTCTGTACGGGCCTTCGTTGCCATCAAACACGTAGTCAGTAGAAATGAATACCATTCTGGAGTTACATTCTTTTGCCAGCTTTATCAGGTTGATTGTACTCTGAACCGTTTTTTCATAACTCTCCTCCGGATGCGTTTCGCAGTAGTCTACGTGGGTGAGTGCACCGCAATGAACTATAACGTCAGGAGCAAAAGCAACCACATCAAAGTTATTAGCGTGATCGGGGTTAAGGGTATCATAGAAAACGGTATTCTCTGTCTTAAACGAAAAATAAGAACCGACAACCTCGCACCCCATTTCGGTAAAGTGCTTTAAACAGTTTCCGCCTACTAATCCTGATGCTCCTGATATAAATACTTTCATGTGTAATTGTGTGAAAATTTATGATTGTTGTAATTGAGGTAAAAGTAAAGAATCTGACTTACTTTTCCTGACCATGTTAGCAGTATTGTTCCTGCTATTGATGCCTTATGAACTGACCAGCCTTGTCGGCGCATCTTTCGCCATCTATTGCTGCCGATACAATTCCGCCGGCATATCCGGCTCCTTCGGCGCAAGGGTACAGCCCCTTTATTTGTATATGTTGTAGGGTTGCCTTATCACGAGGGATGCGAACCGGAGAGCTTGTGCGAGATTCGGTAGCGACTAATAGTGATTCTTCTGTGTAGTAGCCTTTCATCTTTTTGCCGAAAGTGACGACTGCTTTTTTTAGCGCATCGTGAACAACTGACGGTAATACATCCTGCAATAAACAACTGCGAACACCGGGGATGTAGGAGCAGTCGGGCAGGGTAGTTGATAATGTGCCTTTTACAAAGTCTGTCATTCTTTGTCCCGGTGCTACCAAATGTCCACCGCCGGCTGCAAATGATTTTTGTTCCACCATTTGCTGATAGTGCATTGCGGCAAGTTGGCCGGTAAAGTTATAAGCAGCAAAATCATGTTCATCGACTGTTACCACCGTTCCGGAGTTGGCATAGGGATTGTTGCGCTTAGAGGGCGACCATCCATTTACCACTATTTCTCCTGCTGCAGTTGCAGCCGGGGCAATGATGCCACCGGGACACATACAAAATGAGAACACACCTTTTCCGTTTTCCTGAGATACCAATGAATAGCTGGCCGGTGGCAGGTTCGGGTGGCGTGTTTCCGAGCGATATCGTATGTTGTCAATCAATGATTGCGGGTGTTCTATTCGTACTCCCAGTGCAAATGGCTTGCTCTCGATAAGAATGCCTTTATTGTGCAATAATTCGAATATATCACGTGCAGAATGTCCGGTAGCTAATATCACCGAATTGCACGAAATAGAGTCGCCATTGCTTGTTATGATTCCGGTGATCTGATCCCGGTCAAGTTTTATATCCGTTAGTTTCGTTTCAAAGTGTATTTCTCCCCCGGCAGCAACAATTTGCTGACTCATTGCACTTATAATATTCGGTAACTTATTAGTACCGATATGAGGGTGCGCATCAAACAATATATTTTCGTCAGCCCCGAAGTGATGAAATAATTGCAATATCCGCGTTACGTCTCCCCGTTTAGTTGAGCGCGTATACAGTTTGCCATCACTATACGTACCGGCTCCACCTTCACCAAAGCAATAGTTCGATTCAGGGTTTACTACGCCGCTTTTGTTTATGGCAGCAAGGTCACGCCTGCGACTACGAACATCTTTACCGCGTTCTATGATTATTGGCTTTACCCCTTGTGAGATAAGTTTGAGTGCTGCGAATAATCCCGCAGGCCCGGCACCTATGATCACAACGTGGGGTGAGGCAGAAACATCTTTTAATTCCGGGTCAAACCGAGGTGTTTCGGGTACTTGCTCATCGATATAAACGATTAGCTGTAAGATATATACTGCATGACGCGAGCGCGCGTCTATTGAACGTTTGAGGATAGTGTAACCTGATACGTTTTGAGACCGCACGCCACACTCCTCTGCTGCCACTCGTCTGATATGCATATCATCGAAGGCAAGGTCGGGTGCCAAATGTATGGAGAGCGTTTTTGTCATGGTTTGATTGAAAGTGTGGCTAAGTGTTGGCCTGAACCCCGAGTATCGTTACTCCCGTTCGAAACTAAGTTTCAGGTAGCTGAACATCAGTATAGCCGAAAAAATAAAGCTCGCAAACGATAACGTGCTCATTGATGAGTCAAAGACATCAAACCCATTAGGGTTACGCAAGCCTATCGACAAAAATTGCAACAACATATATAGCGATACAGGCAGTAAAATTATTCCCAATATCAAATTTACAATCCGATTCATGTGGTAAATTTGTACGCCAAATATCGCAGCAACACCAATTGCAATGACATTGATGTGCTGTCCGTTGTAGAAATTTATTCCGAACCAGGTTATTGCCAACAAAATAAAGAATGCGTAGGCAACGTAGACAAACTTCTTATATACCGCTTTGCTTATCATGATTTTGAAGTGCCAAAGATAATCCAAAGTAACAAGAGCAGCATATGATGTTACATTCTTTTAGGTATCTCGAAATTGATTTTTGTTGTAATCACTTTATATGATTTTTGTATTATTACCTGTTTCCGTTACCTGCAGTATCTGTCAAAGACTGAATAAAAGCGATGATTTCATTTTTCTCTGTTGCTGACAAGTCAAGTTTTTCTGTGGGCAAAGTTTGTGTTGCCAGATTTATGCCTCTGCCTGCTCCCCCTCCATCATTGTAGAAGTTTAGGAGTGCTTCCAGGTCATTGAATACGCCATTATGCATATAAGGTGCTGTAAGGGCGGCATTACGTACCGTTGGTGTTTTAAATGCATACTTATGAAACGGGTGATGTGTGAAGCTGCATTTACCGGGGTCAGGGTCAATTGTTGAAATTGAGTCGTCGGTTGCAGGGACGGCCAATGTTTCTGACTCTGTATCTTCGTACAAAGGGGGAATAAGCCCGTTAAAAATAGGCGCGTAGTGGCAGGTGCCACACTTAGCCTTACCCATAAAGAGGTTAAAGCCACCTCTGGCTTCCACAGAAAGGCTGTCGGTTTCCCGTCTGATATATTTGTCAAACGGTGAATTGAAACTGATAAGCGTTCTTACGTAAGAGGATATTGCATTGGCTATGTTGTATTCGGTGATGTGCGCCAGTTCTTCGGGGTATGCATTTCTGAACATGATTGCATATGTATCATCATCTTTTAAAACCGGTATCATTCCTTTAAGGGAACCGGCCATCTCGTCGCTGTTGTGTACCACGGCACTTAGCTGATTCTCCAGAATTCTGGTCCTCGAGTCGTAGAACTGTGTGGTTTGTAGTGCGGTGTTCCAAAGGGTTGGCGTATTTCGTAATAGTTCCTTTTTACCGGATAGATCAAACGGTTTTGCCAGGCCATCTGTAAAAGCCTTTGAGGGTTGGTGACAGGATGCGCAACTACGGCTTCCATTTCCTGAAAGGGCAGGGTCATAAAATAAGCGTTTACCTAACAGTACGCGTTCCGGTGTGACACGAAAAGACTTGTTTGGTGAGAAAAAGTCGATATCGATAATGTTGTATGCAAACAAATGTTTGGCAAAAGGGTTTATTGGAAAACGCTCAGATTGGTTAATGAAATCGTATTGTATGCTACAGTCTGTGAGCCAGGCAGAAAGCGGGTTAATAAAGGAACGGATAAATTCCAGTCTGTCGAATGTGTTGAAATCATTGTTTGTGCCAAGAAAAGAATCGGCACGACTTATCAAGGTAACTCCCGATTTCCATACCGAGTCCGGAAATGCATTTTTGTAGAAACCTGCAACTTCACCTATTGACTTAAGTACGACTCGACATTCCGGTAAAGAGTGATTCGTGAAAGGCACATCAAATCCGGTCACACCCATTGATACCATTCTATATATTCCAAGTTTCAACGCTCTCCATATTCTATCATCCCTAAAATAATACGCCCGGTCCGGGTCGTTCCGAAGTGCTGTCACATTTTCCTTCAGGATTTTGATTTCCTGAATAAGTGCGTGTTTGTCGATTGTGTCTTCATATAGGATTGTTTCAATCACTTGAAACCCATGCGGAAACAGTGAGTCGGAAGGGTTCTCTTCGTCAATCTTCAACAAGTCGGGACCATTTATTGCTTTTCCTTTATTCGGAATAAACACATCAATAAAGAGTTCAATACTCTTATATCGATTTCGACAAGCAAAGAAGTAAGGCAACATCTTTTTTCTATCACTATGTAAGGATGCGGCTTCTTCAAAGTCTGTTATCGCAGATAACAGTTTTCCGGTGTGTTCGGCATAATAATTTGCAACACTTTCTTTAGGTTCCTGCTTATCTGAAAAGGAGATACTGAATGAAGCAATAATAGCGATCAGAATTATTGCAAAATGTCTATTCGTTAAATGTGTTGCAACAGTCATTTTGTATGGTTAACAATGCGAACATACAGTAAAACTGCACCAAGAAGACCACGCAACACGCAAGTAATGATTTGATAACATTTTGGAAATTAACCGCTAATAACCTGTTAACCTCGGGCAGCTACTTTCGAACCTTAAAAGAAAAGTACATGAAAAAAACATTTCTACTAGGTTTATTGGTTATCGCTCAGTTGTTAACCGGGCTGGCAGCATTTGCCCAAACCACTACTATTTTTGATTTTGGTTCATCCTGGAAATACCTGGATGACGGAAGTAACCAGGGTACCGCCTGGCGGTCGCCATCCTATAGCGACGCAACCTGGAATACAGGTTCAGGATACTTTGGATACGGTGACAGTTGGATAAATACCTGTCTGAATGCCGGATGTGGTTCACTGTGTAATCCGGGTGGATGTTCTAAAAGAGTTACTACTTATTTTAGAAAAACCATCAATCTTCCTAATCCGGATGCATTCTCTTCTATATCTTTTAACGCATATCGTGATGACGGAATTGTTGTCTATGTAAATGGTATAGAAGTATGGCGTGAACATATGCCGGGTGGTACCATTAACTACAACACAACGGCCAGCAACCCCGCAATCGGTGGTAGTGACGAAACAACCCCTGTTTCTCATTCTATACCGATGTCTGCGTTTGTAGCAGGGGACAACGTGATAGCTGTAGAATTGCATCAGCAATCTACAAGCAGCTCTGATTGTACATTTAATATGGAAGCAACCGGAGTTCTTAGCACAGATTTATTTGCGTTTGGTTCGACGTGGAAGTATCTTGATAACGGAAGCGATCAGGGGACAGGCTGGAGCGCACCGTCCTATAGTGACGTCTCCTGGGCATCCGGTAGCGGATATTTCGGATATGGTGACAGTTGGATAAATACATGCATCAATGCAGGTTGCGGAAGCCTGTGCAGCCCAGGTGGATGTTCTAAACACCTAACCACCTATTTTCGTAAAACCGTGAACATTGCTGATGTTGCATATTATAATGCTGTTAACCTTAGCATGTATCGTGATGACGGTGCTGTTGTATATGTTAACGGTGTAGAAGTGTGGAGAGAGCATATGCCGGGCGGGACTATTAGTTATAATACACGGGCAAATAATCCGGCTATCGGAGGTTCTGACGAAACAACTCCAGTAAACAGATCGATTCCGATTTCAGCATTTGTTACGGGTGAAAATGTAATCGCTGTTGAGTTACACCAACAGTCTCCGACAAGTTCGGATATGACATTCAATATGCAGGCAGAATTGGAAATTTATGTTCCGCCGGTGCCTGTTAATCTGACAAGAGGCCCGTATTTGCAGATGGGCAACCAAACAGCGACAACATTACGCTGGCGCACGGATGTCGCATCAAAGTCGAGAGTGGAAGTGGGAACAGAATATGGCACTTACCCCTTTGTTGTAGCTGACGCTACAGAAACGACAGAGCATGAAGTGCGTGTGACCGGTTTAACACCGGATACAAAATATTATTACCGTTTCGGTACTGATACCTCCTATCTGCAAGGAGACACAAGTAACTTTTTTGTTACAGCTCCTGCAACGGGCAGCCCTCGCAGGGTTACCATAGCAGCTTATGGTGATTGTGGACGAAATGATAATGGTTTTCAAACGGGCTCACTTAGTTCTTACCGCAGTTACCTATCATCAATAGGATTGAAAGCGGCTGATATTATGATGCTTGTTGGAGATAACGCTTACAATAACGGGACGGATAATGAATACCAGTCAGGGTTCTTTAACGCATATAGCAGTACAATTCTCAAGAACCATATGCTTTTCCCAGCTCCCGGTAACCATGACTATGCACAAAGTTCGGCAAGACAAAATGACCATAACATACCATATTATGATATGTTCACAATGCCGACTGCTGCAGAGTGTGGTGGGGTAGCGTCGGGTACTGAGGCTTATTACTCCTATGACTGGGGTGATGTCCACGTGTTGTCGCTTGACTCTTATGGTCGTGAAGATGCCGGTACAACTCGCCTGTATGATACTTTGGGTGCTCAGGTTAACTGGATAAAAGCTGACCTGGCGGCTACAAATAAAAAGTGGATTATCGCTTATTGGCATCACCCTCCATTTACAAAAGGAAGCCACAACTCAGACAGCGAAGGCGAGTTGATAAATATACGCCAAAACTTCATTCGCATATTGGAGCGTTATGGAGTTGATGTTATTATCTGTGGTCATAGCCACGACTATGAGCGTTCGTACCTTTTGAAAGATTATTACGGTTCCGAAGCTTCATTTAACGTTGCCGCGCATACTGCCGACAATTCCAGTGCGAAATATGATGGGTCTGCTAACTCTTGCCCTTACATGACACAATCAGGAAAATACAATCACGGAACTGTTTATGTTGTATCTGGGTCTTCAGGTGCCAACGGCGGCGTTCAGTCCGGGTATCCTCACGATGCGATGCCATTCTCGATAGATGATGGTGGTATGTTCTTCTTGGATATTAACGAAAATCGTTTAGATGCGAAATTCATTCGCAGAAACAATACAATCGGCGACGCGTTCACTATTATGAAGGATGTTGCAATTACGGATACTGTAGAACTATTGCATGGCGAAAGCACAGAGCTTTCTGCTTCGTGGGAGGGCAACTATACCTGGGGGACTGCTGGTACCAGCCGTGCCATTACCGTTGCTCCGACTGCTGATACAGTCGTAGAGGTGAAGGACAATGCGAGCGGAACCTGTATAACAGACAGACATTTCGTAGATATGCAATGTACTATGCCTGATATTACGTCCGGGCCTTCAGATATCGCCAGGAGCGGTTGTGATGCAACTGTATCCTATAGCATTACAGATACCGGGCGACTAACTCCTCAAATTACTTACAGTTTTTCTGGAGCAACTACCGGTAGCGGTAGCGGAACCGGAAGTGGTTCGCTGTTTAACATTGGTACAACGAACGTTACGATAACTGCCACAAATGATTGCGGTAGCGATACTCATAGCTTCAACGTGACTATTACCCCTTTACCAACAGTCTTTAACATGACCGGTGGCGGAAATTATTGTGTAGGAGGGCCTGGCGTTTCTGTTGGCCTAAGTGGCTCGCAAGCAGGTGTCAGCTATCAGTTGTATGATGGCACAGCAATGGTAGGAAGCCCGATAGCAGGAACAGGTGCTCCCGTTAGCTTCGGGACAATCACTGCGGCAGCTTCTTATTCCGTATTAGCCACTAATATGACATCAAGTTGTACTTCTGAAATGTCAGGTGTGGCGAACGTAATAGTTAACCCTCTTCCCGTTGTTTATGCAATAACGGGTGGTGGCAGTTATTGTGAAGGTGGCGTAGGTGTTGCCGTTGGTTTGAGCGGTTCAGAGTCGGGCGTTTCTTACCAATTGTACAATGGGGGGTCTTCTGTTGGAGCCGCTGTAAGCGGAACAAGTGTACCCATGACACTAGGCTCCTATACCGCATCGGGTACTTATACCGTTTTGGCTACAAATGCTTCCACCTCGTGTGCCAGACCTTTTCCGGGTAGTGTGAGTGTATCGGTTATTCCATTAGTTACCCCAATGGTTACATTATCGTCTACAACGGCAAGTCCGGTGTGTAGCGGCAACACGATGTCATTTATTACTACGACAATTAACGGAGGAAGTACACCATCCTATATATGGTCTGTCAATGGTTCTGTAATGGCATCAGGTTCTGCTGATATTTTCAGCTACGCCCCGGCAAATGAAGACACTGTGTCTGTAAGGCTGAATAGTAGTGAGACCTGTGTAACAGCTGCTACGTCAATTGATGATTCGATTATTTCTGTTCTTCCGAATGTGATGCCGAGTGCAGACATATCGGTTTCTCCCGGCGACTCTGTTTGCGAAGGTTCCGATGTAATATTCAATGTTGCTACGACCAATGGTGGCTCTTCACCGTCCTATACATGGCTAATTAACTCGACTATGAGTGGTAGCGCAGATACACTGGCTTATAGTCCTGCACATGGAGACGTAATTCTGTTGTCCATGGCTAGCAATGCGCCATGTCGTCTTGCAGATAATGTCTATAGTAATGTCATTTCGATGAAAGTCGACGAAAGTTATATTCCGGTTGTTGGTATCTCTGCCAGTCCGGGACTGTTTATCGCAGAAGGACAGCCTGTTACTTTCACCGCTTACGCAACCAGCGCTGGTGATGCACCAACCTACCAGTGGTCAATTAACGGATCGGCGGTGCCGGGGGCTACACTAGGTTCTTTTACCAGTAGTGGTTTTGCCAATAAGGACACAGTATCCTGCATGGTGACAGCGTCGGGCTTGTGTGGCAATGAGACAACAAATTCCGTAATTATGAAAGTGGCTTCCCTTGGCACTACAACATTCAACGATTTAGTTGATAAAATCAGAGTTGTTCCGAATCCGACGACGGGAATGCTTACTGTGGAAGGTAGTCTGGAAAATGTGGCAGACGGCACGGCAGATATTGTTGTAACAAATATTCTTGGCCAAAAAGTCTATACAGGTTCAACTACCGTTGTTTCAGGAGTGTTGCATGGACAAATAATGCTCGGAAATGGATTGGCAAATGGTATGTATCTGATAACAGTACGTACCGATGTCGGCAGCACTACATTTCATATTGTTCTGAAAAGGTAAGTTATGGCAAGTGTTAATTAAAGAAGGGCAACCGACGTAAATGTTGGTTGCCCTTTTTAATTGATTTAATTGTGGCACGACGAAACTACAAAGCCAACTCTGTAATCGGATCCCAAAACAACTTGTCAAAGTCTGTTACTGCATCTTCAACAACTTTAACACCTTCACCTTCCAGCAACTGTTGCATTCTTTCTTGTGGTGAGAAGTGGTGTTTCCCGGTCAACAGGCCCTTTCTGTTGACTACTCTGTGTGCGGGAACCGGAGGGTTCATGCCATGGCAATTATTCAATGCATACCCAACAACCCGTGCACCGGATGCTGCGCCGATTGCTTTGGCAATAGCACCATAACTGGTAACCCTGCCTTCGGGCACCAATCTTACCAAGTCATAAATGGCATTGTAGATGCTGTCCTTATCAGTTTTGTTCTGAGTCATTTTGTTCCCTGTTTTGGAGTAGTAGCGTTCGCTTTGGTTCCGGTACGTTCTCATATTCGTACGGACAATTCAAACATCCGTTTCCGCAGCAATAGCCTCGTTCCGTCAGATAGTGGGCAGTGAACACCAGTAGCCCGCCGCTTGTAATATAGTAGTCTTTCCCTTCCTGCATGCTATAGGGCAGGATCGTCGCTTTCGACGTTTTCCTGCAATTTTTTGAATCGCCCTGTCAGCTTTACACCGTCCGGAGGCAACGAAAATGATAAAAAGTATATCGTCCGTCCGTCTGCCAAATGCATTTTTTCATAAAAAGTCTGAATTCCCAATGCGCCGGTAGCCTTTCCCTGCGCATAAATATCCACAATGTTTTCATGAAGCGGGCAGCCTTGTTCAGTTATGGTTTCCAGCGTAAAGTCGTACAGTTCTTTGGAGTCGGTTTTCAGATTAATTGTTGCTCCCGGCGTCAGTATTTGCTCGTACAAGTATAGAAAACGAGGATGTGTTAATCTGTTTGACTCCTTTTTCAGGAATGGATCGGGGAAGATTATCCATATTTCCTTTACCTCTTCGGGCGCATAGTATTCAGTAATCTGTCCGATATTGATACGTAAAAAGGAAACATTGTCAAGGCATTCTGCCAATGCGGTTTTTGCACCGGTATAAATACGGTTGCCTTTAATGTCGACGCCGGTAAAATTCCTGTTTGGGTTTTCACGACCAAGATTAACACTATACTCACCCTTGCCACACGCTAATTCCAGCGTAATGGGATTGTCGTTTCCGAAAAATGAATGCCAGTTGCCCTTCATGTTTTCAGGCTCCTGCAGCACGTTTTTATAGGTTTCTATAGCTCGAAACTTAACTAATTTTTTGTGTCCCATCAGTCAATTAAAGATAATGAGTGAACAACAGATTTACACAATTTGCTCTCTGTCTCAATCAAAGTTGTGGTATCGTGATACGCTGTATTTGTTCAATTATTCTAAATCAAGAATAATTACATGTTTTCCTTTATCAGCTTGATAAAGTCATCAAACAGATAGCGAGAGTCGTGCGGTCCCGGTGTCGCTTCAGGGTGATATTGTACCGAGAATACAGGTTTATCATTCATCTTGATACCTTCAATGGATTTATCATTCAGATTGACGTGCGTAATGGTTACCCCGCTACAGTTTTTTACTGATTCCGGTTCTACACCAAAACCATGATTTTGGGTAGTTATTTCAGATTTTCCGGTCATCAGATTCTTTACAGGATGGTTCAACCCTCTGTGCCCATGATGCATCTTGAAGGTAGATATGCCATTCGCAAGTGCTACTAATTGATGCCCCAGACAAATACCAAATAGCGGTTTTCCGGCAGCAATTATATTTTTCACTGTATCCACAGCATATTCCATTGAAGCCGGGTCTCCGGGGCCATTGGAAATAAAGTAACCATGTGGTTGGAACTCATTTAGCGTATCGATGGTTGTTTTGGCAGGGAATACCTTCACATAGGCACCTCTGTCTGTTAGGCACCGCAAAATATTCCGCTTAACACCATAATCTACAACAGCAACCCTGATTGGTGCATTTTCATCTCCTAAGCAATATGCCTCTTTTGTAGAGACTTGTGAAGACAACTCCAGCCCATCCATGTCAGGAACCTTTGCAAGTTCCGCTTGTAGTTGATCTGTGTCAGAGAATTCTGTAGAAATGACACAGTTCATGGCTCCTTTATTACGAATATGCTGTACCAATGCACGAGTGTCAATATCATATATGGTAACAATATTGTTCTCGGTAAGGTAGTTACTCAGACTGTCGTCGGCTGTCATCCGAGAATACTTATTTGCAATATTTTTGCATATAAGGGCGTTGATTTTCACCGAATCACTTTCTACATCGACATCCTTGACGCCATAGTTTCCGGTGTAGGCATTGTTCATTATAAGTACCTGCCCGGAGTAAGAAGGGTCTGTAAAGACTTCCTGGTATCCGGTCATTCCCGTATTGAAACAAATTTCACCGCCTGCAGTGCCTTTTGCTCCGTATGATTTTCCTGTAAATTTTGTGCCGTCTGCTAATAGCAGCCATGCCGGTGTGTGTGTCTGATTAGCTCCCATTGAAAAAACAAATTGAGCAAAGATAACTCTTAAAAGAGAAAGTTCACAAACGGATTAAACAGGTTATCCACATCAATGTCATTTTATCTGTTTACAGCTTCACCCACTTTACAAATTTGCTACACTGTTGCGTGTTAACTTTCAGCATATATACACCCGGAGCGAGCGACGATATATCAAGTTCATACCTGTTTTCACCTGAGTTTAACTGCTTGAGGGCAGGGTATAACTGTGCTCCGGCTATATTAACCAAAGAGATTATTGCCCTGGTTGATTTGTCTGAATTAATTAACACATTAATGTGGTTGTTCGCAGGGTTCGGAAACAGGTCTACACTTAGGCTGTTGTTAGCAATAGTCGCAACTCGTGTGTCAATTACCGGAAAATCGACAGTTGCCGTATCTGTTATTCCTATTCCCAGGTTGTAATAGTTGCCCGATGGTGTTGCCTGTAGTTTTACCGGTCTTACCATATAGAACTTAAGTCCGTCTACGCCAATTGTATCAATGTATGTCGTAGCGGTTATCATTTCAGAAATTCGCTCATAATGCCCCCACATGCTGTCTGTACGGTAAACATAATAGCCTATTACAGCGGCATCCGGCGACGCAGTCCAGGAAAGTGTTGCTCCACTTGCTGCTGTCGGGACGATTGAAAGAGCCGAAGGTTTTTTAATGTAATCTGTTCGTAGGGTTAGGTCTCCCATCAATGCAACATGAACCCACCCTGCACCATAATTAGGTGGATAGTACATACCGCTTGTATTGTTTTGTGTTAGCCTTGTGCCGGCTCCTATATTATCGCCCATTGCCATTTTATGAACAAACCAGTTTGGTCTGCCTGCCCAGCTACAGGTCAAAGCAGGAGTGTCTGCACACAATGGTGCTCTCAGGAAGTTATTCTGATAGTTCCAATCACCGAAGTAGCTGCCGAATAACATCGTGAAAATACCATGAACCGAACCCGAAGCAAAATTGGCTGTGTTTCCGATACCACTTGCACTTGTATAGGTTCCTCCGCCGGTTCCGTATGCCCATTGATAAGATTCAGTTTGCAACGATGAAATAAACGGCGCAGTAGCAACACTGTCAAATCCGACAAGAGGTGCAAAGTTGCGCCAACCATTAGCTGCAAACGCCTCACCACTCATTACTCCGAAGTTATCTTGTACAAGTGCCCGGTGCCTGACATTCAGAGAATCCATTTTATAAGCATGGTCTTTATTCAGATAACGCCGCATCATCTGTACCTCAGTCGCAGAAAAAGCAGGCATATTGTAAAAGTCAACACGACTTACCTGCAATTGAACCCCAGATGGAATAGCAATCGGGTCCCAATTCCCGTCACCCGGTACATTATGGTTTAAAGGATTTGCTGAGGTTACATCATTTACCGTGACGTCTGTCCATACGCCCGTAAGGCTTCCGTAATACGCATCTGCAGGCCATGCACCTATATGGTTTGTGTGCCCGTCAGGATTTTGTTTACCGCTATAAGGAACAGCCAGATGTCCCAGTATCAACACGGCTTCTACATCGGGAATGTTGCTATAGTCGTTCTTTATGATTGATTTTATTGCTGTGTCTTTCAAGGTGCGTGACAGGTCATGCCTTATCACCTGCCACCCATCGCCACTTATGTCATCCATCAGCGTTGCTATCTCTGTCGCACATGAGTCGGTAAAAGTACTATCAACTAATAATACCAATGCACCCCTGTTGTGAATTGCAGGTGCCTTTATTCCTGCAAGGATGTACCCGGTTGAGTTTACGCTCAACGATGTTCCTGTGGCATATATCTGGTATTCATAAACTGAGTCAACAATTACAGAATTGTCAGTATAAGTCGTGTCGCCGGTGGTAATAGTATGTATAGCCGTACTCCATGTAGTAGCGTCCTTAGCTTTTTTAAAGATGGTATACACAGGAGTACCATAGGGTATGCTCCTCCATGTCAGCGTGATAGACGGCGGGCTGTTTTGTGTTGTTGCAGATAATCTAACAGCGTAGTCTTTTGTTGTTTGTGCAACACTATTTCCAAAAGCGAGCGCAACGGCCAGCGTGGTAAGAAGAAGCTTCATGTATTTAATAATATATTGTCCACTAAGTTAATCATTAAAACCAATATGGTTATGAGGTGTCTGGCTTTATGATTACGTTACTTCCTACCGATTAACCTTATTACATCGGCTTTGCCTTGATGAAATGGTCCTTCGTTGAGTAATATTTCGCTCTCGACGATATTAATCGACGATAGTCCTTTGAAGTCTTCTGTCAACAATTGGCGGGTGTACAGCAGGTCAAGCGTTTTCGGTCCACCGGAATTATTGTTTAATTGTTCAGGGGTAAACATCTCCATAAAAACTGTGCCACCCGGTTTTAGGTATTCTAGAATTTTTTCATGAAATGGGACCCTTAATTCTTCCGGGAGGTGAAAGTAAGTGATGCCAATAGCATCATAGGTATTCGGTTGTGCCTCGAAGTCTCGGACGTCACAAAGCGTATAGTCAATATTTACTTCAAACTCTTCCGCCAGTTTCGCCGATTTCTCCTTTCCGGCACTACTGCTATCGAATGCTGACACCTGCCAGCCCTGAATAGCTGCGTATACTGCATCTCTGCCTTCTCCGGCGCCCGGCACCAGAATGTGCCCAGACGGCAATTTGTCGACACACTGCTTAAAAAAATCATTTGGCTTCTTTCCGTAGATATATTCCGACGCACCAAATCGCTCATTCCAGAATTCGCTCATCTTTGTTGTGGTTTGTTATGAATTGCAAATGTACCAATTGACGTAACTTTGCGCCACATTAAAATAAATGGCTAAAATAGGCAACATAGAATTAGGTGACTTTCCGTTACTATTGGCACCTATGGAAGATGTAAGCGACCCTCCTTTCAGAGCGGTATGCAAAGACCATGGTGCAGATCTGATGTACACAGAGTTTATATCATCTGAGGGGCTGATAAGAGATGCTATCAAAAGCAGACAGAAGTTAGAGGTTTTCGATTACGAAAAGCCGATAGGTATTCAGATTTTCGGCGGCGACGAGGATGCCATGGCTATGTCTGCAAAAATAGTAGACACAACCAATCCCGATTTATTAGACATAAATTTTGGCTGTCCCGTCAAAAAGGTTGTGTGTAAAGGTGCAGGCGCGGCCGTATTGAAGGATATTGATCTTATGGTCAGGCTTACGAAAGCTTGTATCCGCTCAACGAGTCTGCCAGTGACCGTTAAAACCCGATTGGGGTGGGATAGTGATACACAAAATATAGTGGAGGTTGCAGAGCGCATGCAGGACATAGGAGTGCAGGCAATATCTATTCACGGGAGAACCAGAATGCAGTTATATAAAGGTGAAGCAGATTGGACTTTGATAGCTGCCGTTAAGAATAACCCACGGATGCACATTCCGGTTTTTGGCAATGGAGATATTGATACTCCACAAAAAGCGTTGGAATACAAAAACAGATATGGCGTTGATGGCATAATGATAGGTCGGGCAGCAATAGGCTATCCATGGATATTCAGAGAGATTAAGCACTACATGGCAACAGGTGAAATATTACCACCTCCGGACATAACAGAACGTTTGCATGCTTGTCGAAAGCACTTATATGGCTCTGTTAGCTGGAAGGGCAATAAGTTGGGGATTTTAGAAATGCGTCGTCACTATGCCAGTTATTTGAAAGGGCTGTCCCATGTAAAGGAATACCGGCATAGATTAGTTTCCACCGAAGACCTATCGGAAATTGAAGCTATCCTTAATGAAGTGGAAGAGCATTATACCAATATGCTGACCGTGTAATTAATGGTGTGGTGATTGTATTATACGAAATGTTAAGGCATCAATAAATTGGACGTTGATCGCCAAAAATAATGTCAAATAAGAAGTCAAAATAGATGGTGCGAATAGGATTAATATCAGATACGCATGGCTATCTGGATGATGCAGTGTATACGCACTTTGCGCACTGCGATGAAGTGTGGCATGCAGGTGATTTCGGACCGGGAGTTGTTGAAGAGCTAAAGGCATTCAAGCCGCTGAGAGGCGTTTACGGCAATATAGATGGTCATGAAATAAGGAGCGAGTTTCCGGAAGTGTTGCAATTCACCATTGAAGGCGTCAATGTGATGATGAAGCACATTGGTGGCTACCCTGGCAGATATGCTCCTGGTGTTAAAGCCGAAATACAACAACAAAAGCCACAATTATTTATCAGCGGACATTCTCATATACTCAAAGTAATATACGACGACAAACTAAGTTGCCTGCATATGAACCCCGGAGCAGCCGGAAAGCATGGCTGGCACAAAATACGTACGCTTATACGCTTTGTAATAGACGGCAAGGACATGAAACAATGCGAGGTAATCGAGCTTGGTAACCGCTAACGAACAATTACTTCAATACTGTGATCTTCAACATGTTCGTTGGCAAGTGCTCCTGCACAGGCATACTGCCGGTATTAACCACAACATCTCCGCTTTTTACAAGGCCTTTACTCTTCAAAATTTCATGTTGGTCAGATAATATATTGTCTATACTTTCTTCTTTGTCGTAGAAAAAGGCTTGAACGCCCCAACTAAGACTCAGCTGATTAATAAGAGATTGAGCTTTTGTAAAGATAAAGAGAGGAGAACGTGGTCGATAACTGGAAAGCATAAAACCTGTATAGCCCGAAAGCGTCATTCCTATAAGCGCATCCGCGCTTATGGATTGTGCCATTTCACAAGCATTATAACACAGCGCATCACTTAAAAATGAGGGGGAGTGAGGCTGTGGTGTGTGGTTTCGATTGTAAACCATTGCTTCTTTTTCCACTTCATTTATGATGCTAACCATTGTTTTTACAACAAGGGAGGGGTTGTTACCCATAGCTGTTTCTCCACTCAGCATTACCGCATCAGCACCTTCAAGAACTGCATTCGCAACATCTGTAATTTCACTACGATTCGGGCGATTTCGCTCCATCATACTCTCCATCATTTGCGTAGCAATGATAACCGGTTTTGCACGATGGATACATTTCCTGACAATCGTTTTTTGGATCATCGGGATTTGCTCCAATGGTAGTTCTACGCCCAGATCTCCACGGGCTACCATTACCGCGTCTGAGGCAAGGATAATCTCCCGGAGGTGCTGCAGGGCTTCAGGCTTTTCTATTTTCGAAATTATTTTTGCGCTACTGCCTTTTTCTTCTAAAATCTTCCGCAGTTGAACGACGTCATTTGGCTTACGTACAAAAGAAAGCGCAACCCAGTCTATTTCCTGCCCGACAATGAAATCAATATCATTCAAATCTTTTTCAGAGAGCGAGGGTAAGGATATTTTCGTATCCGGTAGGTTTATTCCTTTGTTCGACGAGAGCACGCCCGGTGCTGTCACCCGCACTTTTACACGATTATCCGGAAGTATTTCTACAACTTCAACTTCTATTTTTCCGTCATCGAGTAGAATTTTTTCACCAGCCTTCACATCATTGTGAAAGTCCGGGTAGGACAAGTACACTTGTTCTGCAGTTCCTACACACTTTTCATTGGTAAAGTAAAATGTGTCTCCTGTTTTGAAGTCGACCGCGTTATTTTCTATAATACCCACACGAAGTTTAGGCCCCTGAAGGTCAGCCAGTATAGCTATGTTGAACGGGTAAGAGTCATTGATATGCTTGATGCGTGCAATTACTTCTTTGTGTTGCTCGTGCGTGCCATGCGAAAAGTTTAGTCTGAAAACGTTTACACCCGACTCTACTAATTCAAGCAATTTTTCAGGTGTGTTGCAGGCAGGTCCAACAGTCGCAATAATTTTTGTTTTATGAAGCATATTTTATCTCGTATTTAGAGCGCAAATCTCGATTAAAGGGTTTGAATACTATAAAAAAGAAGTTTATTTTTTTGCTAAGAGTTTGCAGTCGTAAAGGTACTTAATATAAAGGTGTGTATAAAACGCAATCTTCTTTCCTTTATTCCGGAACTTAAAGATATTGTTCGATGGTTCGTGCCATATCCGAATATAACAGTCTAAATTCTACTACTTTTGCAATCAATGAAAGGAGAATCTACCAGTCTCAATAAATACATCAGTGCAACCGGGTTTTGCTCGCGCCGGGAGGCCGATAAGTTGATCGAACAGGCTCGCGTGACTATCAATGACAACCTGGTATTGCCCGGTGCAAAGGTGCGCCCCGGAGACAAGGTAGAGATAGATGGAGAACCGCTTAAACAATCAAAAAAGCGACCGATATATATAGCATTCAATAAACCCGTTGGCATTACTTCGACTACCGACGTCAAGGACAAAAGCAATATCATTTATTATATAAATCACCCTAAGCGAATTTTTCCGATTGGTCGGTTAGATAAGGACTCAGACGGGTTGATTTTTCTGACTAATGATGGCGATATAGTAAATAAAATACTCAGGGCTTCGAACAACCACGAGAAAGAGTATATCGTGAATGTAGACAAAGCTGTAACTCCCGATTTTATTCGGCAAATGAGCAATGGTATACCAATATTAGGGACTGTTACCCAAAAATGCTTTGTGAGACAAGAGGGTAGCAGGAGGTTTCGGATTGTACTCACTCAGGGGCTCAACCGACAAATCAGACGTATGTGTGAGCACTTGGGCTATAAGGTAATGACACTGACCCGGGTTCGAATAATGAATGTACAATTGGGCAACCTTGCGCCCGGGAAATGGCGTTATTTTACTCCGGAAGAGGTTACACGAATAAGCGCTATGGTGGCATCTTCAACCAAAGAACAGTAAAAAAAAAGTGCAGGTTTGACGCTGCACTCTTTTCTGATATTTGTATCGGTAATATTAAGCTGGTACACTCACATCCGGCATTTCCTGCGGATAAAGCTTCTTCTCCAATTTTTCACGAATAGATGAGAAGGCAGCAAGTGTCTCGTCGATATCCTTATCTGTATGTACTGCAGTCGGGATAATACGAAGTTCTATTTGCCCTTTAGGGATTACCGGATAAACAACTACTGAGCAGAATATGTCGAAATTCTCACGAAGGTCATAAGTCAACTGCACCGCATCATATAATCCACCCTTCATAAATACCGGTGTCACCGGGGTATTTGTTGTGCCAAGGTCGAACCCTCTTTCTCTGAACCCTTCCTGCAAACGACGCACATTGTACCACAATTTCTCTTTCAGTTCGGGTCTGGTACGCAATAGTTCCAATCTTTTAAGATTTCCTGCAACAAATGCCATAGGCAATGACTTAGCATATATCTGGGACCTCATGTTGTAGCGTAGGAATGTCAATATCTTTTTATCTGCCGCCAAAAAGCCGCCAATACTTGCCATTGACTTCGCAAATGTAGAGAAGTATATATCTATATCTTCCATGCAGTTTTGCTCTTCGCCGATACCGGAGCCTGTTTTTCCCATTGTTCCGAAACCATGCGCATCATCTACAAACAATCGGAATTGATACTTTTCTCTGAGTACTGCCAGTTCCTTAATTTTACCCTGGTTGCCGCTCATTCCGAACACACCTTCAGTAATAACGAGAATTCCGCCTCCTGTTTTCTTAACCATTTCCGTAGCACGTGCCAACTGTTTATCACAGTCAGCTATATCATTGTGCTTATATACATATCTGTGACTTGGAATAAGGCGCATACCGTCTATAATACAAGCATGTGACTCTGCATCATAAACTACAACGTCATGCCGTCCGCACAGGCTGTCGATGGCTGATACCATTCCCTGATAACCATAGTTAAACAACATGGTGTCCTCTTTCCCAACAAATTCGGCAAGCTCTTTTTCCAACTTCAGGTGCAAATCTGAGTTTCCACTCATCATTCTGGCTCCCATGGGTGTTGCCAGTCCATACTTTGCAGCGGCCTCAGCATCAGCTTTTCTTACTTCGGGGTGGTTGGCAAGTCCCAGGTAGTTGTTCAGACTCCATATGATTTTCTCTTTCCCACGAAAACTCATCCTGTTTCCTATTTCACCGTCCAGCTTCGGAAAGGCAAAATAGCCCGGCGAACGTTCAGCATAATCTCCAATCGGACCAAGCCCCTTCTCAAACTTTGCAAAAATATCCATATGTCGTTGTGAATTTAATTTAATTTTTTGACGTTGAATAAAATATTAACCGCTTTGTTATGTATAAACAAATTTGACAGCGCAAAAATAATAAAAATATCGCCGCCATTTCATTCGGAATTTTAGACTTTTGTAAGCGGCGCGATAAATTTTAACATTGAACACAAGATAAACGCTTATTAAATGAGAATTTACACTTTAATTATTTTTTCGTTAATTACTCTGTTATCGGCTTGTAAAAGGAAAAATGAAACCGTAGAACGCCCGAAAATTGTAATTGGGATTGTTGTTGACCAAATGCGATGGGACTATATTTATAGATTTTATGATAGGTATGGTAACGACGGCTTTAAGCGTATTCTAAAGGGAGGTTTTGAATGTAGGCAGACATTAATTGATTATTTGCCAACATTTACCGGTCCCGGGCACGCATGTGTTTATACAGGTAGCGTTCCGGCCATACACGGCATTGCAGGTAACGAATGGGTAGACCGTCAAACAGGAAAAATGTGGTATTGTGTTTCTGATACATCAGTAAATCAGGTTGGTGGAAATAAAGAAAAGAGCTCAATGAGTCCTGCCAACATGCTTACTACAACGGTTTCTGACGAGCTGCGACTTGCTACCAACTTCAAATCTAAGGTTTATGGAGTGGCCATCAAGGACAGGGCGAGCATACTCCCTGCCGGACATATGGCAAATGCAGCCTATTGGTATGATAGCAAAAGCGGGAATTTTGTGAGTAGTTCATTTTACAGCAACCCAAAACCTGAATGGCTGAAATTATTTAATAATCGTAAAGTGGCCGACAGTCTCCTGATGGGCGGCTGGCATACCCTTTATGATGTTTGCACGTATCAGCAAAGCACACTAGATTCTAACGAATATGAGGCACCTTTCAGTTGGGAAAGTGCGCCGGTTTTTCCGCATGTATTTGACAAATTATCCGAAAAGGAACGGCGTTCGGTGATAAAATCTGTACCGGCTGGCAATACCTATACTTCTTTGATGGCAAAAGCCTGTATTGAGGGCGAGCAGTTGGGAAAAGGTGCTGCAACTGACTTCTTAGCGATTAGTTTCTCGTCAACTGACTATGTAGGTCATAGATATGCGCCAAACTCAATAGAAATAGAGGACACATATCTGAGATTAGATAAGGAAATTGCAGAATTGCTACACTATTTCGACAATCAATTTGGACGAAACAAATACTTACTGATGCTAACCGCCGACCATGGTGGGGCACACAATGCAGGTTTCTTGGCCGATAACCATGTCCCGTCCGGAGTGGAACCTGATTCGTTGACGGCCAGACTCAATAAATACATTGATAGTATTTATCATATTAAAAAATGTGTGGTATTTTCAGACAACTATCAGGTACGAATGAATGAAGCTTTACTGAAAGAAATGCATGTTGACAGGGATGCAATTAGGCAGCATATTATCGAATGGTTGAGATTGCTACCTCAAGTGTCGTTTGTCGTAGATATGGAAGATTTTAACAAAACTGCATTACCTGAACGGCTAAAAACAATAGTGGCTAATGGTTATCACCATAACAGAAGCGGAGATATTCAGGTAATTTTAAACCCCGGCTGGTACGATATGAGCGGAAAGTATCAAGGCACTACGCATGGCAGCTGGAATCCGTACGATGCACATATACCCCTTTTGTGGTATGGCTGGCATGTACGCCATGGTAGCACATCGGCACCGGTAAATATGACTGATATCGCTCCGACATTTGCGGATATGTTACATATACAGATGCCCAATGGGAATATCGGGCATCCGATAAATATGCAATAAAAATTAAGACTACTTTTTGCCCAATGCAGTAACAAATGTGTTAATTGCCGGCATTAATTCTTTACTCAAGGGAAGATTAGGGTCGCTGTACGTTGCAATGTTTTTCGCTCTTTCTTCAGGAGCTTGTTTCAGAATATGATTCATGCCTTTAATTACTTTCAGTGTTGCTTTCGGGTATGCTTCTTTTAAAGTTTCTGCCTGACTTACCGGCACCTGAATATCCGTCGTGCCTTGCAAAATCAATACGGGAATTTGCAATCTCTGTATTTCGGTTTTTGGTTCATACTTTATCCAAGAAGTGATATAAGATTGCACAGAAGGGCGGAACAAACTCTGGAGATTCGGATCTACCGTCGTTATTTCTTTTCCTTTACTCAAGCTGTCTAAGAGAAATGCCGCTTTAAGTGATAATTCTTCTGACTGAGCGGCAATTTGACGAACAATAATTTTATCAGCTTTTTCTGCCAATCCGGAAACCGAAATATAGCCGTCTGCCTTAGATTTTGCAGCAGCCATCATGCCAACTAATGAGCCTTCGCTATGTCCTAATACAATTACAGATGTAAAACGTTTGTCAGACTTTAGCTTGTTAATAATTCCTACGGCATCATTTACCATATCGTCAAATACCAGAGTACTTTCGTCTTTCAGGGCAGATGCGCTTTCTCCTACACCTCTTTTATCGTATCGCAATGACGCAATACCGGCCTTTTGCAAATCTTCGGCAATCATTTTATAGGTCGAGGCCTTTACCGATGTCTGATTCCCGTCACGGTCCGTAGGACCTGAACCGGCAATTATTAATACAACCGGAGCCGTCTTTTTGTCTTTTGGAGTCAGGATGGTACCATATATTTTACCATTAGTTGATGCATAGGAAAAATTAGAACCGGTTGCTTTTTTGCTTTCTGATGGAACGAACCTGAATGCTGTAATCTTTTTTGCATCGTCAATGGCCATAATAAGTGATGCAGTACCGTTTGCAAACACAACATCATAAAACGACTGTCCTTGTTCCTCTTTAGCATATTTGTAAGACTTCATATCACCGTACTGACCGTGAAGCTGTTGCATAGCCGCTTCGGTTTGCTCCAATGGCATTAGCGTCTGAATTCGTTCAGACAGCAAATTGAATATTTCTTTGTTCTGATTGGTGTTATATAGCGTCTGAAACTTATTTACTGTCAAATCTAATGCAGAACGAGACTGTGCGAACCCCATGAAAACGATAGAGGTGAGGATAACTAAAAGAAGCGCTTTTTTCATGATTGCAATTTTACGTATTTAAGGTAACAAATGAATAATGTAAACGGAAACTACTTCCGCCAGAATAAGACAAGTTATAAATATCAGCGTGGCTTTCCCTCCTTTCAAATTACAAGAGATGGAAAATGCATTATACAGGAGCGCAATCATCCAAATCACAAATACAACTGAGATCCCGGACAATACAATTACCAAAGGAGTAAAAGCATTTTTAATGTTTTCAATATTGGTCAAATCTGCCGCGGGTGGCATTTCAATCCCGAAGCCGATAATTGCAGTAAATAGTAGGGGCCATCTCGCTAATGCTACTGTCCCGAGAATATCTATCAGCCGAATGGAAGAATTTGAAAATAGCATACCGCCAAGCATAAAAAATAGCGATAACGACAGCAAATCAACAAGTTGTTCTGCAAGGTGTGTCATAAACACAGTCGATCCCCCAAAGTGCATATCGATAGCACCATTAAAACGAACATGGCTAAAGTATCCGATTACTGCCGTTAGTAGCATAGCACTAAGCCCCAAGAGAAGTGCCTTTGTTCCGGCTAAATATATAAATGGGTTAAATAATGCCTTTCTCATCGACCAGGTTATTTTCGTTCAACTTTATTTTTGAAATTATATCATCAAGCAGATTCCTGACAGTAGGGTAGCTAAGGCCCAATTGCTGTGCCATCACTTTCAAGCTACCGCTACTTTTAACAAAAGAAATTATGAATTCCTGTTCCTGTTCGGTCAGGCTGGCAAGCAATGGTAAACTAAAGTTCCCGTGTACTTCAGTCTGGCATTTCTCACAGACTAGACTCTTTACGTTGAGTCCTGATGAGCAACTTGGGCAAATATGTGGTAGTATTCTTTTCATTTATGTTCACAAATGTAATAATAGTTTTAATAAAATCAAACAAAAGATTAATTTTATTAAAAATTTTGTGAGTTTTATTGCAATTTTTGCTGCTTTGGGTAAACAAACACCCGATGTGTATTATTGTCTGCTTTGATTTTTAATCAAGTAAAAGTCACTGTGAAGAATTACCGGCACTCCGACAGAATATCAGCTATTGATTTTTAAGACAATTTTGAGTTATCTTAGCGGAAATATCTGAGTATGAAGAAAATATTCTTGTCGGTATCCTTGGTTTTGGCATGTTGCTTTGTCTTTTTGGGTTGCATAAAGAACACTCCATATGTAACGTCAATCAATCCTACAATGGTTGCGGATGTCGGAAATTATAAATTTATTTCTTCGGCTGTTACGCCGGCAACCATTGATACGCAGAGATACGACACATCTACAACACTTGTGATTACCGGTTATTCGTCTGATAGGGTTAGTCCTTATGATAAGATTATTTTAACCATTGCAGATTACAATGGAGTTACCGGTACATTTTCTATCGTTCAGGGACAAGCAGGTGCGCTATATCACCATGGTACTGCGCTTGGGGTTGCAGTTAGCGGCATTGTTGCAATAAAGAACGTAAATAGCGAACTCATTTCCGGGTACTTTTCATTTAATACGGACGACGGTGAAAAAATCACTAATGGTACGTTCACTGTTGGGATACCTTAGCAGACGCTGAAAAATATATAATAAAAGCAGTACTTCTTGCGTTTGTATTGCTGTAGATTCCCTGTATTATGAAATGGTTTCCGAGTCTTATCCTTGTTGTAGTTATTGGTTTCGCGTTTTCATGTAAAAAAGCAAGCGGCCCTGCCGATGTAAAAAGTGCAGAACAAAATAACATTGACTCTTTGCTTGTAATGAAAGCGCTGGTTAATGGCGCTGAATGGTACACAGATTCGGCCTATAGCTACAAAGTAAAAAAATCAGATAATGACACGGATGCATTTAATCTGAAGATTGTAGCGACACAAATTGTAGATTCAAACGTCACAACGATAGCATTTGATATTGCCAATTTTCGAGGGATTGGAGAATACCCGGTGAACCCACCATGGAATACAGCTATTTTTTACAAAGGCAATGAACGCCATTTTGCGTCATCCGGTATTTTTATTGTGAGTAGCGATACAAGTAGTGTTCTGTCTGGTCAATTTAATTTTGTTGCCGACACGATTAATGTGGCCAATGGAACTTTTAGTGTTGCACTTCCGTGACTTTATTGTTATTATTATTCCCTACATTTGACGCGATGAAATATGTGCATCGATCGTTTTTTCTTGTTTTGATTTTTGCTGCGTCTTGCAGTATTCCTACCAAAATTAAAGGCGCAAAAGCGCCGGAACACATTAGTATTATTGAAGCTTATACACAAAGCAAACTAAGTGGTTTAGAAGATGGTGAAACCGAGACGGGAAGGCATATTGTAGTTTTATGGAAAGCTAAAACCTACCCGACAACATTTTTTTGGAGAGGGGAAGCCGGATGGTTGCCATGTAAAATACAAAAGGCGCATCGAATAAGTAAACGACAACCCGGGATACCTCAAGGAATTGATTATCAGACTGAAAGAAATGGTATCGAAACTATCTCTGCCGGCGACACAATACTACTGACGGTTTTGCGTGGAGGAAAGTACCCTGTTCCTGAAATCGTTACGGATGACATTAAAAACAGATTATTTTATCAAACAGCTGGTAGTGACTGGTTGTCTATACCGGTCGGGCATTTTGTGAAAAAGCCGGACATATCCATGCCATAAAGTAAGCAATATATAATATATAATATCATACCTCTAATATATGAAACGAATTTTCCCTTTACTGCTTTTACTAGCGATTGCAGAAGGACTGAGCGCACAACCCTGGCTTCCCAAAAACGGCGAGCGAATGAAATTTGATGATATCGTAGCACGATACCAAAGAGTTGAAGTTGAAAAAGAAGGAGATTTAGTAGACGAAAACGGTCGACAGATTGTAGAAGAAGATGAAAATTATCATTTTGACAGGTGGAAATGGTATTGGGAGCAACACCTTGACACAAATGGCTATATGGTAAGTAAGGCAGTTGCCCAGAATAATTGGAATGAGTACATTTCTGCGCACAAACCACAAAATTCTGCGTTAAAGACATCAATTGCATCCAATTGGCAATTTGAAGGTCCCAGTACCTCTGGCGGTGGATATTCCGGTGTTGGCCGTGTTAATGTTGTTGGCTTTGATCCTGTCGACTCTAACACATTGTACGTGGGTAGTGCCGGTGGTAGCGCATGGAAGACTTCCGACGGAGGCAATACATGGAAATGCTTATATGACCATATGTTCTCAACCGGAGTTAGCGACATTAAGGTAAACCCGATGAATCGGAATACGGTTTATATAGTGACAGGAGATGCAGACGCAGGTGACAATTATAGTGTTGGCGTAATTAAATCATATGACGGAGGAGCGACTTTGACGAATATTGGTCCCTTCTGGACGCCTGATTCACTTGTATCTGCTACGTCTTTTCTTATTAATCCTTTGGATACAAATGAAATAACCCTTGGCAGCTTCAATGGGTTGTACAAGTCACATGATGGGGGAGGGAGCTGGATAAAGATTTCTTCGCACAAAATAAGGCAACTGCTATATAACGTTGTAGATACCGCAATTGTTTATGCTACAATAGATGGAGGAAGCTCTGCACAGATTATGCAGTCCACTGATGGTGGATACACATGGGGTGTCGTTACGGCTTTTACAAATGCAAAACGTATCAACATTGCAGTTACACAGGATGCACCACATGTTGTACGCGCGCTGGTGGCGAAGAACGGTACAAACGGACTAGTGGGTATTTATTCATCCGGAGATTATGGCGTTACTTATTTACCTGTTTATACTGACAATAGTAGTTGTGATAACAACTTGCTAAGTAGTAACAATGGTATGCCAAGCACTACTTGCAGCGGGCAAGGTTGGTATGACTTATGCATCGCTAATAACCCGGCGGACGCAAACAAAATAATTATTGGTGGCATTGTTAATTATTATTCAGTTAATGGAGGTGCTTCCTGGGACATTGTTAATCAATGGTGGAATGAACACTCTGACCTCAAGACAGTACATGCAGATAAACATTGGTTAGGTTACAGTCCATTGAATGGGGCGCTATATATGGGATGTGACGGAGGGATTTATAAAACTTATAACCCGAACAGTAAAAAATGGATTGATTTATCAAATGGGCTGGGAATTACTCAATTTTATAGAAATGCTGTGGCTAATGGTGTTGACTATTGCTTGGGCGGTGCTCAGGACAATGGAACGAAAAGGCTTGAAGCGGGGTCGGTAACCGATCTGACAGGCGGAGATGGTATGGTATGCTTGATTGATTATTCAAGTCCCGAGTTTATTTTTTACACATCGACCCAGAAGGGAAATGTGAATATCACCTATGACGCGGGAGCAAATTATAGCAGTATAACAAGCGATTTACCCAAGCCCGGCGCATGGATAACACCATTTGTTATACACCCAACCAGTCCGAATATCTTGTTTATCGGATATAAGAAAATATTTAAATCCATAAATCGTGGAGTTTCATGGGCACCATTATCACCCAATTTTAGTTCGACGAATATCCTACATCTTGCTGTCGCTCCTTCCGACCCGGATTACATTTACTCCGTCAGAAATATTAGTGGTTTGTCAAGAATTGACTATACTACTGATGGTGGTACGACTTGGGATGCAATGTCTGCGCCGTCAGGTAACTATGTTTCAGATATCGTGGTAGACCCGCTGAATGCGAAGCACATATTTGTGACAATCAGTGGTTTTGGAACAGGAAGAGTTTACAGCCATAATTTGGAAACAGGAATCTGGACTGATGAAACCGGCGGGCTACCTAATATTCCTGTCAATTGCATGGTCATTGATACTAATTCGCAGACTCAGTATGTGGGCACGGATGCAGCAGTGTTTTACAGAGAAAAAACTTCGACAGATTGGACATTATTTAATGAAAATCTACCAACGGTTGAGATTACAGACTTAAGCATCAATTACTGGAATAACGAAATATGGGCAGCAACCTACGGACGAGGAATGTGGAAAACGCCGAAGTATGATGTTACACCTAGCTCAGTAAACGATATTGTGCCGTATATCGGTAGAGCTATTATTTCTCCGAACCCCTCACATGGCACAATTACTATAGATACGAAAAACATAGTGTTGAGGAATGTGGATGTGTCAGTAAGGCTTGTAGCTGTAGACGGCAAACAAGTTCTCAGTTTAGATACTCAAACTGATAGCAGAGGAGTTGTGAAAATCAGCACAGAGGGACTGCCTCCCGGATTTTATATCTGTGATGTTTCAAATAGTAACGGGCATTCTCGTGGAAAGGTTGTGGTGCAATAAATAGGGCCTTTTGTTCTTTCTGCAATCTTACCGACTGAGGCGAAATAGTCATTTATGCGTCAAATGCATGCCAACAGTCGCTAATCCGAAAATTAAGTACGTTTCTTTGTGCACGCGAAAACATTTGCATAAACCAACATGAAAAGTAGTAGTAAACGTGGTGTAATTCTGATGAATTTAGGTTCTCCGGATTCGACAGAAGTTAGAGATGTAAGAAAATATCTTGATGAGTTCTTGATGGATGAACGGGTGATTGACTCACCTTACATACTTAGAAGTATTTTAGTAAAAGGAATAATTACTCCATTCAGGTCGCCTAAATCGGCGGAAGCTTACAGTACAATCTGGACCGAAAATGGGTCTCCATTGGTGTACATTACCCGGCAATTGAAAGAAGCGCTTGCTCCGGTAATGAATGAACCTATAGCGGTTGCAATGAGGTATGGCAACCCGGATATGAAATCGGCTTATGAGGACATATTAAAGCAAATGCCGGATGTGGAAGAGATTATCCTGTTGCCGTTATATCCACACTATGCAATGTCTAGCTTCGAGACGGCTTCCGTGCATGCGCAAAAGGTATTTAAAGATGAAGGCTACTCTTTCAAGATAAAAATCGTCAGGCCATTTTACAATCACCCTGCATATATAACCGCACTGGCGGAAAGTATGCGCCCATATATAACAGACAACGCTAACCACTTATTATTCAGCTACCATAGTATTCCGGAAGGGCATATTATTAAAAGCGATATAACGCGCAGTCATTGTTTTCAGTCCGGGGATTGTTGCGTTAAAGACTCTCCGGCTCATGATTACTGTTATCGCCATCAGTGTTTGACTACGACGAAATTAGTGACTGAAAAGTTAGGGATTTCAAATGAGCGATACAGCGTTGCATTTCAGTCGAAACTGGGGCGGGCTGAATGGCTGAAGCCGGCCACCACAATGCGGATGGAACAGATGCCCAAGGAAGGTAACAAAAACCTGACTGTAGTTTGTCCGTCATTTGTCAGCGACTGTCTTGAAACTCTGGAAGAAATAGAAGTACGGGAAAAAGAAAACTTCATGAATGCCGGAGGAGAATCCTTCACTTATATTCCATGTATGAATACACGTGCCGCGTGGGTTGATGCTGTTGTGGAATTAATTAACGATGAGAAGGGTCATCTTGTGGTAGAACCTGCGTAAGTCATTTCGTGATAATTCTTAATTTCATACGGTTGATATAAAGCTAACGCAAACAACAGTTTATGTACTTTTATGTAAAGGCTCTTCATATTATTTTCATCGTCACGTGGTTTAGTGGCATGTTTTATATTGTGCGCTTGTACATATACAATGCAGAAGCAAACGAAAAGCCTGAACCTGACAAGAGTATACTGCAGCAACAGTTCGGGATAATGAGCAAGCGGCTGTGGTATGGAATTACCTGGCCATCTGCTGTTCTTACTATTATCTTCGGACCATGGATGTGGTATCTGTACGGTCATACCGATAACTGGTTGATCGTGAAGTTGGGCTTTGTTGTTGGGCTGTATGCTTATCACTTTTCGCTTCATGCGATATTCAAACAGCAGCAAGCCGGTATATTTCGTATCTCATCCGGGCGACTACGTATTTGGAATGAAGTAGCTACCATTTTTCTGGTAGCAATAGTGATGTTGGCAGTTGTTCGTCAAAGCATGAGTTTATTTTGGGGCTTGGGCGGATTACTATTGTTCGTAGTTTTGTTGATGAGTGCGATAAAAATTTACAAAGTCCTGAGGCAGAAAAATTGATTCCCTCATTTTTAGGGTACTTTTATTTGTTTTATTTCTGCACCAGCTATATTAAAATGAAATTTTTCTGCAAGATTTATAGACGGGTTGCTTATTCATTTATCTCAATTCTGATTTTGGGTATTGTGCCTTTTGTTGTTCACGCCCAGAAAGCGCATTGTACCTTAAACGGTAGTATACGTGTGTCAGGTGGACCCGCGTACCCATACAGCATCATAATTAATGGATCTTCGAAAAAAATAAAGGGTTTATCTGTAACTGACCAGGATGGACTTATCGTAAAAACACGGATAAAAGGCGCATTTGACAAAGAAAAAAAAGTATTGATTCTTGCAGAGACTTCTGTAGTCGGAAAATTACCAGATTCGCTGGAAATGTGCTTTGTTGGTGCTGTTATTAAATGGACAAATACACGTGGTATTCTCAGGTTTTCCGGTGCCTTTGTCGGAACAGACAAAAAGAAGAATGTATGCAGCAAGGGGGAGATTACGTTTCAGGTAGCCGCCAAAACGTGCCCTATGTTTATAGACAACTCAGTTAAACCGGACCCGCCGCCGCCACCGATGTCAGAAAGCAACACTAAGGAGCTCGAACATATATTAGCCGGTAAAGAAAATAAAATAACAGTTGGGGACGATAAGGTCATAGATTGGGTTAGCAACACGTGCCAACTGGAAATATGGGATGCCGGTGTAGAGGACGGAGATGTGGTGGATGTGACCGTAAACGCCAGAAAGGTTTTATCTGGCTATAAGCTGACAAGAGAAAGAAAAAAAGTCCTGTTACAGCTGTCGGAAAACAAAGCAGACACCGTAACAATAACGGCTATAAACGAAGGTAGCGCTCCACTAAATACTGCCCAGCTTATCCTGACCGATGGCGAGACATTATATAATGTTACCGCATCGAACGAAGGAGGCAAATCGGCTAGTATAATAATCAAAAGAAAATAAGGACAGGGGCAGAAGATGAAATTACATCAGGCTGCCACCTTTTGGAAGGCTACAAGATCGGCTTTCGCTTGATATATCTTTTCGTTTATGTCAATGATTTGCACTTCCAATGACACAATTCGATTATCGATACTTGTTTTCAGGAAATTCAGCGATTGATATTCTTTGCGGATATTGGCTTTCAAAAGTAATTTAATGTGCTCAACATCTTTGTACACTTGTTGCATCCCGATATTTATCCTGTAATCCTCGGGGATGTAAACAAAACCACCTGACATTTGTCTTCGCCAGTTCATAAGAACTTGCGCCAGTGCAGGACCGATACCCGGGACCTTTACAGTAGATAATTTTGTGAGATGAGCTGCAGTATAGATTCCGCTATTGTACAGGGCTTCTTTTTTTGCCTTGCCAATTGACGGTATCGATTCCTTTTTTATATCAAACTGTCGCAGGTAATCCTCTAATTGTTCGTTATAAAGGGATTCTTCCAATAGTCCTTTTCTTTTTGCTAATTCCCCCGGGAGGTTTCTGAATTCTCCTATAAGCTTCATCAGTGCATCTTGTCGCCGGCTGTACACTTCTAGCTCTGTTGGCTGCTCATATGCCTGGATGAGGGCTACTTTGCGCTTTTCCAGAGAATTCAGGTTTTCAGAAAGCACATTTTGTTCTTTATGGATATACTTGATCCACGGTGAATACCAATACGTATAGATAGCTGTAAGCAGCGGTATAACGACCAACGCAGGACTAACAAAAGCGATAGCCAATCCTGCGACTCCTAGCAAAAGGCTTACCGACTTACGCAATCTATTGTATCGTATAACATTAATGTCTGGTTTGGCTGGTGTAATCTCACTTAATGGTTTCTGGGGCAGATTTATCTTTTTTACTGCAATCCTTTCGGGTTTAAATCCATTTATAAATTGCTCGATATCATTGAGGGCTGTATTTGCCTGAAAATAGGTGTCATCCAGAAAGTACATGATACCTCTGGTTTTCCGGAATGCACACCAAGGGCATTCGGCAAGCTTATTGGGGTAACTATGCAGTTGCGAAAAATCGCAGACTGTCATTTCCGAAAGAAGTTCGTTCAGAGACACTACCCACTCAGCAGCTGTGGGGCGGTCGTCCTGCTCAAATGCTCTATGAAACAACGCTACTAAATTGTCAGGCAAGCTTGTGATAGGTAAGCTGTCCTTGGGTGGTTCCAGCTTTTTTCTGGCATTCTCCAAAGAGTACGCAAACTGATGCTGTCTGATGGCTGTTTCCTCATCTATATCGGTTCTGGTTTTATTTCGTCCCGCAAAAGGGTGCCGTCCCAAAAACAGCATCTGGAATATCAGAACGGCCAGCGAAAAGTTATCCGTGTTACTCGTGCGGATTACCTTATCAAACGTTTTTCTCCGTAGCAGCTCCGGTGGCGTATACCGCGGAACACCTACCTCACAAAAGAAATACTTCTCGTCCTTTTTTACCTGAAACGAATCACAGTCGATAAAGGCCGACATGCCGGTCCTGCTGATAAGGATGTTGCCTTCATTGACATCTCCCGCTACAATTCCCGCTTCATGCAACTTGTGAAATGCAATTGCAAGGTTTCTGGCCACATGCACCAGAAAGTTATACCCCTTGTCAGGAAACATCTTTTTCCTGTCCATAGGCCCGAATACATTATGGAGCGGCACATATCCCGTGAGCTTTCTCATCACAAACCCACAGACAGCTCCGGAGTCGTTAATGGCAAGCGCAGAAGGCCATGCTGCATAAGCGAGTATTTCCGGGCTGGCGACAGACACCATCAATGTTAGCTTTTCGATCTTTTCTTTCGATAGGGGATCATTATATAACTTTAGAACAAGGTCACTATGACTAGTTAACTCATACACAGTTCCTTCGCCACCTTTCCCAAGTTCGCGTCCTGTAATAAATAACCCATTATTTGGACTGCTAAATTTCATTGGTTAATCTGGTTGCCAGAAATAATGTTTTATCGTCGTCCGTCCTTTCGTTTATTGCGTCGCTATTCAGATACTGTGCAAGCTTTTCCTCCAGAACCACTACCTGAGCCGATGTATTGGAAGTTCGTAGCACATTGAACAGGTTAACGAAAAAAGGCTGATGTGCTGTTTGTGTGTCATTTTTGAGTGCAAGTAGTTGCAATCCATCAGTGAAAATAGCTACCTCATCTATCACGTCGTCCGACACAATCACCTGAAGGTTAGGCATGTTCTCGTCGTCAGCGATAAAAGACGTTGAATTGTGATATTCGCCGTTTTGCGGCCACCATACAGGAGTATAAAAGTCATCACCGTCATTCCGTACTATGGCACCATCACCTATCTGAAAAAATACAGACTGGTCCGTCAGCAATATGCACCCTAATAGAGTGCAGGAGTATTCATCTATTTGTTCATTAGCTGCTGCAGACAACTCAACCAACCCCCCATATACTTCTTCGGCAATTGTATAAATGTCAGCTTCAGTAACGGATTGTGCTTTCTGCATCAATTCCTCAACCTTTGAGACTACCATTTGGGTTGCAAACTCTGATGCTACAGCTGCATATTTTGCACTACCGGCACCATCGCTCACACAGCAGACCAGTACATCGTTAGCTCCGGAATCCTTAAATATTGAAAATTCGATGGCATCTTCACACTCCTTATCAGAGTCAACATGAGAAGTGCCACGAACACTTTGCCCGATTGCCCGCCATCCTATAATTCTGTCCATCCGCTGGGAGGTAAAAGATTAATTGTCGTACCGGGATTCTTTGCTGACACCATTTTCATGGATGCTGACAACCAGATGAAGAATTCCCGGAACATAAGACCTTTGAGCTTAAGAGGCTGCCTGACAGATATTTGCCTCAGTATTTCCATGCTGGCACCCTCTACACCGATGGCAAAAAACGCGAATGACTTTTTTGCTTCTCCTTGTTTCACCATTTCTGCGGCTTCCATCCATTCGTCGGTAGGTGCACCATCTGTTATTAATATTATCCACGGCTTATAATACGCCACACCGCCATCTTTATATTCCTTTTTGCGCTTTGTAACCATATCAATCCCTGTTCTGATAGCAGCGCCCATCGGTGTATCCCCGGTAGTTTCTAACTCCTGAGGATGAAAATTAGGTACGGTATGAAAGTCAGAAACCACATTAACAGGACCAAACGTTACGACAGCTACTTCGACCCGCTTGGTGGCAAGTGAGTCCTGCATTAGTTCCTCCTTAAAGGTGCGTACCCCTTCATTGAGTTGCATTAGCGGCATGCCGCCCATAGAGCCTGACGTGTCTAACAGGAGTACGCACGGACAACGTGGTTCCGGATTATCAGCAAAGTTGTCACTGCCAAAAGGAATTTGTTCAAAAGAGATGTATTCGTCCATATCCAAAGATAAAATTTTAGCGAATGGTCTGCAAAATTAATATTGTTGTTTTGTTAGTAAACCATGCCTAATTTTGCAGGGTGCATAAAAGGCTGATTGCCATATTACTAATCCTGAGTTTGTCTTACCAGTGCTTTGTTAAGTTAGGCATTGTTATCTGGTATCAGGTCAACAAGGATTATATTGCCAATAACCTCTGCGAGAACCGAGGAAAGCCGGAGATGAACTGTTGCGGTAAATGCTACCTCAGAAAACAATTAAAGAAAGTAGAGACAGGGGCGGGAGACTCAACTATTCCTGAAAAATGGAATTTGGGAGAAGTTGTCTTTTACACAGTTCCGGAAGGAATAACGTTGACACCAGTCATATTTGCTGAAGCGGCGAATTATTGGCAATTTAATGAGGGTTTCGCACCTGTAGGTATTCCCAAACGAATTTTCCACCCACCATCCGTTTGTTGATTTTGTTCAATTTTATTTGGAAGCACTAACATTTACGTCTACAATGCATCATCGATGCAAAGACTATGCTTCTGATTTCAATTAATTAATCAACAATTAAGACATGAAAAGAATTGTGCAATGCACGGTATTTGCAGTGCTGATTGTTCATAGCGTCTATGCCTGTGACATGTGTGGCGGTACATCCGGCAATCAATACATCGGTCTGCTGCCGGCGTTTAACAGGAACTTTATAGGTGTACAGTATCTTACCGGCAAACAATCGGGTACTTATCCAACCGGGCTCTTCGATAAAACAGAAGAACACACAACAGACTACTACAATACGGTACAACTCTGGGGCAAGCACAGAATAGGGCAGAAGTACATGATATTCGCTTTCGTGCCCTACCAGACTAATATTAGAGTTAAAGATGGTATCCGGTCGTCCTATTCAGGATTAGGCGATATGACGATAGTGCTTAACAGAACCTTTCTAAACAGGAACGGAGGCAGTTTGAAGCATACTATCTTCGGTGGTGTAGGCGTAAAGTTACCCACTGGCAACGCCACCAAAAACTCTGAAAGAAGTCTGCCCGGTGTAAACCCCGGCACTGGCACATGGGACTTTAGTGCAAATGCTAACTACACAGCACGATACAAAAATGGTGGAGTAAACGTTGCGATATCCGGTGTGTTATCAACTGTTGCCAGCGACAAATATAAAGTCGGAAATCGATTGAATACAGCAATTACCGGGTTCTATTCGACTGAGTTAGGGCGTTTTGTTCTTTCCCCGCAATTGGGCTGTCGTTATGAATACGCTACGCAGGACTTCTACAACTACCAGCACAGCTGGATTAACGACTACAGCGGAGGACAGGTGTTATACGGTACTGCCGGACTACAAGTTGTTATTAAGAATATAGGAATGCGATTGACATACATGATTCCGATGCTGCAACAGTTTAACGGCAACCAGGTATCTGCAATCTTCAAGGCCAATATCGGTCTTTTTACTACATTTTAATATCAAAAAAAATGAATTTAAGAATCAGCGCAATGGTAGTCCTCTTGGTGATGGGACTATTTGCGTGCAGTAAAAAAGAATCTACACCTGTAAATACCTCAGATGTTTCCCTTTCCATTTTATCTCCGACAGACGGTCAAACATTTAAGCCGGGAGATAGCATACATCTGCTGGCGAAAATTGGTTACAATGGCATACTGCATGGGTACGAGGCCAGAGTTACCGATACGGCATCTAATGGTGTCTTATTTGATGTGGTAGAGCATAGCCACTCAGATAGTTTTCTTATTGACCAGTATTTTGTCGTAAACGGTACAGATTCGCTGGTGCTATTAGTAGACGTGCGTACAGAGGTCGATCACGAAGGAAACTATGCCGATAAGCAACTTTATTGCCACTATCAACCATAGTGCTCGCTTTTAAGTAATTTTGTAAAAATCTAAAATCAATAAAACATGAAAAATTTTCTTTTGTTTGGTGCAGTAATGATGTTAATGACTTCTTGCGGAAATAGTTCACAGGAAGAGCAAACAGAAGCCGAGGAAACTACAACAATGGAGATGTCGCATGCCGCACCCGTAGACCACACAAAAATGGACCCCGTTTGTGAAATGGAGTGGGAGCAAGGCTGGACAGAGAGTACAGTTTATATGGGCGACACTATCAGATTTTGTAGCGAGAACTGTAAAACGGCTTTCGTTGCACGTCCTGAGAAATACATTGCTTCGAAAAAATAATAAATGCTGTCAATTTATTGGCTTAAATACTATCGGCAATTCGAATTGCCGGTATCTTAGTCGGTGCGACAGACTTCCAAAAATGATTTTCGAAGTGTCTTCTACATGATTCGTATTTGTTTAATTTTTTTATCGGCTTTACTCCTTTCCAACGAGGTATGTGCTATTGATGCAACAGTAGCGCATGCCTTGTTTTACAAACAAAGGCCGGGAGGAAGGCCGGGTTTCGATGCCCAACTGGAAATCTATTGGCAGGTAAATCCGCATCGGCTACACTTTGTAACTGACTCTCAGAAGATGATTGTTGCCAATATTCGGACAGATATTCGTATCACTGCCGGGGGAAAGGTCGTTAAGGAGGAGCATTATACTTTGGAAACGAAACCTCAAAAAGATGTGTCGGGTTTGGCTACTTTGAGCATCATCGAGCTAAGGCGATATAATATACCCGATGGAGTAGTGAACTACGAGGTAGTCTTAACAGATATCAACGATACAACCAGCACATTCGTTTATAATGACAGTGTGTCTGTAGCACACAAAAAGAAGATGCCTTTCTTTAGTAGTGTGCAAATGCTGGACACTTTGATCCCGTCGGATAGGGAAACTCAGTTTCTGAAGAATGGAGCGCAACACATCCCGCTATGTGCCGACTTTCTCGATGACTACAAGCGGACGCTACATTTCTATACAGAAGCTTATGGAATAGATTCCGTGCCTGAAAACCGCTTTCCCTTGGTCAGAAAAATAAGGATAGGAAAGAAAGAAGATGCCGCATTTGTGGGTGGATTTGAGTATGTAGATACGTTACGAAAACCCTTCAAAAAAGCTACTTATGGCAGCTTCTCAATAGGCCCGTTAAAGTCAGGCAATTACTACCTCACAGCTACGATTGAAGACAAGGTCGGCGGGGTGTTAGCGTCTGAAAGTCGGTTTATTCAGCGTTTGAATTTGCACCCCGAAGAACCTGTCGTTAAAAAGGTAAGCATCACAGAGGTGTTTAAAGACACCGCTATGGAGAGTGTTACCGTGCTGGACCTGGACAAGACATTCATGGCAAAATTTACCTTTGCTCAGGTAAGAGCCATTCTGAAAATGATGTTGCCCGTCAGCGATGCAATGGAGACAAACACTATCAAAAACTTCCTCAAGAAGCCGAATGAAATGTATATGCGATACTACATTTATAATCACTTCAAAGCCCTTTACGAAGCTGACCCCGGCAAAGCATGGAAAGAATATGCAAAAAAGGTCATGGAGGTGAATAAGAAGTTTAGCGCACAGGGCGTGCCGGGCTACGAGACTGACCGGGGATTTGTGTATCTGAGGTACGGACCACCCTCTGATATAATAGTTGCCCCTAACGAACAGGGCGCATTGCCCTACGAGATATGGCAATACAACACTTTGATGCAGTTTAGCAACAATAAGAGTCTGGCAAACGCTTTGTTCCTGTTTTATAAATCTAATCAGATGATGAGCGACTATCGGTTGCTGCATTCCACGGTTTACGGAGAGGTTAGAAATTTGTCATGGCGCAATTACCTGTATTCTAATACAGGGAATCAGTCAACAACGGGTTCAAACCCGAATTCCCGGGCCGAGCAATACTTCGGTAACAGATAATATATAGCGGATTAATCATGAAAATATAGATTGAAATGCCTTAATTTGACCCCTGTTCATAAAACACATGACAATGAAATACAAAGTAGTTTTTAGCACACTAATACTTGGCGGATTTATGGCGCATGCGCAGAAGGCGGACTTTCATGGAAAGTACCCCGATACAAAGAAAGTTGATCAGGTCGATGAATACTTCGGCACAAAGGTGGCCGACCCATACAGGTGGTTAGAGAATGACCGCGCTGACGATACAAAGAAGTGGGTAAAAGCCGAAAACAAAGTAACCGATGCTTACCTGAGTGAAATACCTTTTCGGGAAGCAATAAGGAAACGCCTGACCGAAATATGGAACTATGAGAAATACAGTGCTCCGTTTATAGAGGGCGAATACACATACTTCTATAAAAATAACGGACTGCAGAACCAGAGTGTCCTGTACCGGCAGAAGGGTAGTGGTAAGCCGGAGGTTTTTCTGGACCCCAATAAGTTTTCGAAAGACGGTACAACTTCGCTGCAAGGCATGAGCTTTACAAAGGATGGTTCGCTAGCCGCCTATCAGATAAGCGAGGGCGGCTCTGACTGGAGAAAAGTAATTGTAATAAACACAAAGACGGGAAAGAAAATGGACGACACGCTAATGGACGTTAAGTTCAGTGGTGTATCCTGGTACAAGAATGACGGTTTTTATTATAGTAGCTACGACAAGCCCGAAGGCAGTCAGTTATCTGCAAAAACTCAGGTGCATAAGTTGTACTACCACAAGTTGGGTACCGACCAAAAGAAAGACAAGCTAATTTTCGGTGGTGGCGATATGGAGCGTAGATATGTAGGTGGGCATGTCACAGAAGATGAGAGTTTCCTGGTGATTACCGCTGCCAATGCCACTTACGGTAATGAGCTGTATGTTAAGGATTTAAGGAACGAAGGTTCGAAAATTATTGCCGTTGTAACTGGATTTACCAATGAGCAGCATGTAGTACATGCAGAAGGGGGAAACCTCTATGTATTGACAAATGAAGGTGCGCCCAATAGAAAGCTGGTAGTAATTGACGGGAATGAGCCTAATGACGGCAACTGGAAAACATTAATTCCGGAAACTGATTTTCCGCTAAGCGTATCGTCATGTGGTCATAAGTTCTTTGCATCTTATCTGGAAGATGCGGTGTCTAAGGTGTATCAGTATAGCTTGAGTGGTAAGAAGGAACGGGAAATAAAGTTGCCCGGCCTTGGTTCTGCCGGAGGTTTTGGTGGCAAGATGACCGAAAACACAACTTACTACTCCTACACATCTTATGTATACCCTCCTACCATCTTTAAATACGATTTGGCTACCGGAAAATCTGAGATATACAAGAAGTCAGGGGTGAAGTTTGATGCTGACCATTACGAAAGCAAGCAGATGTTTTACGCCTCTAAAGACGGGCAAAAAGTACCAATGATTATTACCTACAAAAAAGGCATAAAACTGGACGGTAAGAACCCGTTATTGCTATATGGTTATGGTGGGTTTAATATCAGCTTGTCGCCATCATTCAGCGTCAGCAATATGGTGTTTATGGAGAATGGAGGCATATATGCAGTAGCCAACTTGCGTGGAGGTGGTGAGTATGGCGACGTATGGCACAATGGCGGTACACAGTTCAATAAGCAGAATGTTTTTAACGACTTCATAGCTGCTGCTGAGTTTCTGATAGGGATGCATTATACATCTAAAGACTACCTGGCTATAGCAGGTGGCTCTAATGGCGGGCTGTTAGTAGGTGCCTGTATGACACAACGCCCCGACCTTTTCAGGGTTTGTTTCCCTGCTGTGGGTGTACTGGATATGCTACGCTACAACAAGTTTACCGCAGGTGCAGGATGGGCGTATGACTATGGTACAGCCGAGGACAGCAAAGAGATGTTTGAATATCTGTACAAGTACTCACCTGTACACAACGTAAAGAAAACGTGCTATCCCGCAACCATGGTTACCACCGGCGACCATGACGACAGGGTAGTGCCGGCACATTCTTTTAAGTTTGCAGCAGCACTTCAGGAAGCACAGACATGCAAGAACCCGACACTCATACGCATAGAAACCAAGGCCGGACATGGCGCAGGCAAACCAACCGAAATGATTATAGCCGAGCAGGCAGACAAATGGTCATTCCTGTTCTGGAATATGGGGCTGGGGTATAAGTAGGTTAATTCTTCAATAAAACATGAATAGCAAAGCAGCACTTTTTGGGTGCTGCTTTGTTGATTATGGCAAGTCGTCATGTTGTCTGAAATTCATTACGGAACATTGCTGAAAGAATAGCTTATCGCGGTGAACCTGCGTTTATACTCAGGAATTGAAGTGCCGAAGGGAACTGTCACCCTGAGCCTGAGTTTATACTGAGGAATCGAAGTGCCGAAGGGAACTGTTGTAGGCTTCCCCAAAGTTCGATTGTTCATAATTAGAGAATATTCTTAAATTTAAACAACAAACGATGAAAAAGTCAAGATTTAGCGAAGTCCAGATTGTGGGCATTATCAAGAAGCAGGAAAGTG
>JAUHYD010000025.1 GCA_030426665.1 Bacteroidia bacterium
TCGAGTGGAGACCCATTCAGGTCTCAATCGAAGACGATTGTGGATAAAATATTTGAAAAACTAAAAGGTGAAAGTCAAACAAAAACTCTACTTTTAAACACTACGAATTAAAGGGAAGCCTACACTGTCACCCTGAGCCGCGCAGAAGGGGGGCAGTGTGCGCTGCCTACCGCATTTTATGTGTCATGTGGTGATAGGAAGCAACTATAGTGGCCAAGGGTGAGAAATAAGCCAATCGCGTTTTGACTAACCTAAAATGAGATTACTTTCTCTTTAAATTTGCTTTTAACGTTTTTTCGTTGTCGATTGTAATGCTTGATATTATACCTTTGGATTCGAGTGTTTGAAGTAGATCACTATTTATTTGGTTTTTATCCAATTTTACATTTCCTCCCGTACCTGTTAAGTCTTTGTATGGACTCTGCAAATTGTTTAATAATATTATGGTTTGTTCATTGCTCAATACTTCTTTTTGTAAAGTGATTAATTCAATTTTTTCATTGACGATTTTAAGTGTTTTCACAAGTTTTTCTATAACATCAAAACTCAATTGGACACCTACTTCTCTTTTTATTAAATTGAACACAATCTTCGAAAGTTCCGCAGATGCTTGAATATGAAGCGGAGAAATTATTTTGACAATTTTTATTTTGTCATTTGCAGAGATTTCAGGCGAGTATAATAACTGTTCATAATCGTCATTTTTTACTCTTATTGTTGTGTGTTGTTCTATAAATTGTTCAATATTATTCGCAATCAGCGCAATGTGAAGTCCTGTATGTTTTTCTTTTATTATAGCAAATGTTTCAGGGGAAAGTGTAAGCATATTATTGGTAATTAGTACTTCTAGTTTTACCCTTGAAGACACTTGCGATATTATTGATATTTCTGAATAGGTATAGGGTATGCTTTTTATAATAAATCTAAAGCTGTCATTTGTTATCGAATTCGAAACTATAATAGCATTAGCTAGGTTCTCGATAACTGTGGTTTGTCCTGAGTCAGAGGCAAGAATAGAATTTATTGATAATTCAAAATATATCTGGCTCTTGTTAAGGTAATTTGATAGATGGTCGTCAATATCGCCCTTCGCTTCATAGTAGTTATATATATTTTTCCAGTCAATCACCATCTTTTCTGAATTCAAAATGGTTTCCCACAATTCTTGTTCAACATCTGAGATACTTGATATTAGCACATTCTCTTTGATAATTATAGCTTTCTTATTTTCGATTGAAATGCTTTCATTTTGAAGCATTGATAAAATTCGGTTTTCGGTCTCATTGACGTTTTCTTCTATCTTCAGAAAAACAGTTGAAACATACTTGTTTATATTTTCGTCAATATACTTGATTAAGGGTTCACATCCAGATGTTCGAATTGCCGAATAGTTCGCTAGCTTAATAAGATTTTTTGATTCTGAACTAGTGCTAAATGTATTCAATATTGTATTTATGTTTTTCTCGTTTATTTCATAATGGAAATTGTTGTACAAATAGCTAAAAAGTTCGTCAGAAGAGTCCGACCACGTTAGTGTGCTGAATTTTACGTCTAATTTGTTTGCAAGTTTTATTGCCTTTTCTGTTTCTTTTAACTTAGAGAAGTTGATTAATCCGTAAGAGTCACTTGATATGTATTCTGATAATATCACTCTATCCATATTCTCTATGTATTTGGTGTTTGCGTTATTTAGAATAAAGTCTATAAAAAGTTTTTGTTTATCAGCCGAATAATATTGATTCTCAATTATGTATTTTGCGACGCCTAACCAGTTTTCACATAACGCTTCAATAAATAATTCTTTGTGTTTTCCATTCTCAAGATAAGACTCAAAAAACTCTAACGTGCGTTTAGATTGATGATTGAAACCATTCATTATCAGCACAAGTTTCGAAGAAAATACTTCAATTTGTTTGTTTTCTAGTATATAATTTATCAGGCTTGTATTCAATGAAATATCCTTAGAAAGCTCACTGTCGCTAAGTCGATTGATAACCGTAGCTTTTTTTGTTAGCTCGTGTGAGAAAGGGAGAGGTGTCCTGTTCTTTATGCTCCTTAGATATTTCATGTCGTTCAAACTGATGCTGCCTTCATAAAAATATGATATGATTGATTGGTAATCTTCGTCAATAAGGCCTGCTCTCAATAAGTATAATAGAATTTCTTTTTCTTTTAGTGTGTCGAGCAACTTATTTGAAGTATCGATTTTACTCAATAATGTAGTTAATTTGGATGCGGCTACACCATTAAGTTCATTTTTTGCATGCTCAATTTTTGTTTTTATTATGTTATCGTTTTTGTTTTGTCGGTCAAATATTGCCTTCTCCCTTTCTATATAGTTTTGATCCGGGTTTATTGACTTTTCAACATCGCTAAATTTCAAATTTGTCACCTGACCGCTATATATGTTTTTACAGGTAAACACTGGCATTTCCGATAACATTTTGCATTCATTCTGATTTAATGAGTGAATTGCCTTTGTAGTTCTATTAAGAACTATGTGATCAAAATGACATTCAGGTTTTTGGTTGTTGCTTAACTTAATAATGCCAATTTTGTATATTGACAATAGCTCAGAAATACTGTTTATTTTTTCTTCCTGAATTATTTTGAGCTCGCCATTATAATTGGATATTTGCTCCTCAATTTCTTTTGTTAGATGTGTAATTAAGCTTCGCTTAACGTTTGTAAATGCACTAAACAAACACCCTTTGTTTATATGTAAATCCGAGAAGTCGTTGGGGTATAAATTTTTATAGACTATCATTCCAAATATCTTCTTCTGAGGTATGTTGTTTTGTTCGAGGTTTTCAGAGTAAATAAAGAACTCGTTGAATATGTTTTTCAGAAGCCTCATGTCATTGATGTATAATGTTATACCCTCAAGTACACTTTCAGGAATATCTAGATTCGCTTTTATTACTCGACTAATTGCGACATCAAGTGAGTTAGTATTGTTTATTACAGGAATAACAGGAATAATTAAATCAAAAAACTTACTTCTTGTCGTGCTTTCGCCTTTGAACTTGTCGTCTTTAATGGCATATATGAATGTTACATTTTTGCCTACTTGTTTAGAAGTGTTTATCAGATTACAGAGTTCTCTTAATTTGGTAAATATTTCAGTGCTATTAAACCGATCTAAATCTTCAATGACTACTACGTTATATGTTGTTTGCTCAAAAAAATAGAGTATTTCGTCTATGTGTTTATTTAGAATTGATGTACCCTTATCCTTATCAAAATCTATTTCAGCACCCGAGATATTTACCTTTTTTAGATGTAAGCTATTTATGCTTTTAATCAAAATGTTTATAAGGTAAAGAAAACTTGGGATTGTGAGAAAAAGTACTGTAATAAATAATCCAATACTATATTCGCCCTTTCGAGGCCACCAATCAAAACTTTTCAGAAAATCAATTGGGAATACAATTGATAGCGCTACAATTAGTGATATAAGGGCTGTAGCTACAATATTTATTGTATGGTTGTCTATCTTTGATATTCGCTTAAACCGCGAGTTTGGAATTTCATTTGCACTAACTTTATAGAATATCTGCTGCAGGATACTAAGCTCTATTAATCGATGCTGCTCCTCACTTACCTCTTCTTTGTCCTCTTTAAAGGTTGCTAAAGATATATTTAGAAATTTTAATTTCTGATTTTTCGATTCAAATGTCTTTAAAATACTACTCTTGCCGGAGCCGTACGGGCCTGTTAGCGCAATGTTTTGTACGTTTTTATTTTCTATACCCCATGTGAGAGCTTTTGAGTAAGTTTCAATTTGCTTGAGGTTGCCATCGGGTGTTAAGTCTTCTAAAAAATCAGGTATATATGATTTGTTACTAGTCGTGCTCATTTTATAATTATGCAATAAATGATGGATAATAAAGATAGGTGTTTCGTGTTATTTATTACCACCTTGTCCTTGTTTGTAACGAGGATAAATAAGAATGGCGTTTGAAACGCCAGTAAAACTCATCAAACAACCACACCCCCACAACACAACTTCACCAAAAAGATGCAAAGAAAATACACCCTTTCCGCTGCCAACCAGATAAGGCACAAAAAATCAGCCCAAACACTTGCTGGTTGCGGAAAGAAATTTACATGATAGACCAATTGCGTCTTATGATAAATCAATAACGAACTACCATAAAAATCCAATTTGTACGTTTCTACATCATATCAGACCTTTATTACTGCAGACCCTCAGAATAGGATCTCCTGGCGAAAAGTAATACGAAACGATCGGTAGCAGATGTGGCAAAGAGTGCGCAAAAAGTGCGCAATTTTTAAAGGCAAAAATTACATAAGTAATTGATTATCAACAATAACCTGTGCAAAAAGAAATTAATTGCGCAGTCTGCTGCCACCCAACAAAAATGTATAATCAACACACGTATTATCCAGAAAGGAAGTTTTGAAAAAACAAGTAGTTACCGGAAATACAAAGGCGGGCTTCGTACGCCGAAGCCCGCCTGCTAAATTCTATTCCATCGGTCAGCCGAGAATCAACCGATGAAATGCCTGCCTTTGCGAAAGCTTTGGCGGGCGAAAGCGGAGAGACAGGGATTCGAACCCTGGATACCCTTTGACAGATATACACACTTTCCAGGCGTGCCTCTTCAACCACTCGAGCATCTCTCCGTGTGGGCGGCAAAAGTAATCATTAAGATGAGAAGTAAAAAATTAATGTAGCTACTTATTGCGCTGGTTCTGAAATTTTTGTGCAGATGTACTAGTGTCTGCTACAAACAGATATGCACGTCTACGACAGGCATAAACGTGCAGTATATTTATATAAACCCGATTCTAGTTAAACAAAGCAGGAAGGGTAAACATGTGACCCGGGCAACCGTATTTCTTAGTGCCGCAAGAGGAAGACAACATTACAAACGCAACAATGGCTAACAAGGGCAGGAAGCGTTTTATTTTTATAAATAGCTGCATATTTATTTGATTGTGAATAGCAAAAACCTCGATTAACTTTGTACGAAGATACAAAAAAGATAAAAACAAAACATGCAGCGAATTCATTTTATAGCAGTGGGCGGAGCAATTATGCATCAGTTGGCAATAGCACTTCACAGGAAGGGCTACAAAGTTACCGGCAGCGACGATGACATTACCGACCCTGCAAAAAGCAACCTGAAAGAGGTGGGGCTGCTTCCACCTGAATTTGGTTGGTTTCCGGAGAAGATAACTACCGACCTCGATGCAATAGTACTGGGTATGCATGCAAAAGGTGATAATCCCGAACTGAAGGCCGCACAGGCGCTGGGCATAGCTATTTATTCGTTCCCGGAATATGTATATGAGGTAAGTAAAAACAAAAAGAGGGTAGTGATAGCCGGCAGCCATGGTAAGACGACTATTACCTCTATGGTCATGCACATCCTGCGACATGCCGGCATGGAATTCGATTATTTAGTTGGGGCAAGGGTAGAGGGGTTTGACCTGTCTGTACGCCTCACCGATGCGCCTTTGATAGTATTGGAGGGAGACGAATATCCAGCTTCTGTAATAGAGAAGCGACCTAAAATCCTTTTTTATCATCCGCATATTTCTGTGTTGAGTGGCATTGCCTGGGACCACATAAATGTATTCCCGACTTACGAGAACTACTTCAGCCAGTTTGTAAGTTATCTGGAAGGGTTGCAGCCGGAAACAAAGTTGTTTTACAATTCCGAAGATAGGGAGGTACAGCGGCTTGTTGCTACCTCCGGAAAGAAACTTGATACAGTGCCCTATGTCACTCCTGATTTTCACTACGAACATGGTCAGCCGGTGGTCAATACAGCAAACGGCGAAGTAAAGTTGTCAGTTTTCGGTAGGCATAACCTGCAAAATCTGTCTGCTGCCATAAAGGTGTGTATGGAGTTAGGCATGAGCGAGGCCGCGTGCTACCAGGCTATTAGTTCTTTCACCGGGGCAGCACGCCGACTGGAAAAAGTTATGGAGGGCAAAGACCTGCTTGTGTACCGCGACTTTGCACATGCTCCGAGTAAACTGCAAGCGACCCTAAATGCTGTACGTGAAGCCTACCCCGATCACAGACTTATTGCCTGTTTCGAGCTACATACATTTAGTAGCCTGAATGAGCAGTTTTTAAGCGAGTATACCGGCAGTATGGACAGTGCCGATGATGCGTTTGTATTCTTCAGTCACCATGCCCTGCAACTAAAAGGATTGCCTGATATTACTACCGCAGAGGTGAAGAAGCACTTTAAAAGGGACGACCTGGTAGTTGTAGATGATAAAGACACACTGGTAAATCTGGTCGGGAACAAACTTACTCAAACCAGTGCTCCGACATTCTTATTACTGATGAGCTCAGGAACTTTTGATGGAATTGACTGGAAAACCGTATGTTCGCAACAGAAACAATAGATAATCATGCCCAAACTAATACTGAAACGTCCGATTGTATTTTTTGACTTAGAAACTACCGGAACAGACAACGCAAAAGATAGAATAGTAGAGCTTGCTTTTGTGAAGATTTCACCGGACGGAAAGCGGGACAAATACATCAAGAGAGTGAACCCCGGCATGCCTATACCAGCCGAAGTGACGGCCATTCATGGCATCTCTGACGAGGATGTAAAGGACTGCCCGAGCTTCAAGCAAATTGCCCACAACCTATACGACTGGATGAAGGGCTGCGACCTTGGCGGATACAACTCCAGCAAATTCGATTTGCCGGTATTGGCTGAAGAATTCCTCAGGGCAGGTGTCGATGTAGATTTTACCGAAAGGAATATGATAGATGTGCAGCAGATTTTCTTTAAGAAAGAAGCAAGGACACTTAGTGCTGCCTATAGTTTCTATTGCAACAAGGAGTTGGAAAACGCCCATAGTGCAGAAGCCGATATTGATGCAACCATAGATGTCCTGGAAGCGCAACTGGAGCGTTACGATGATATCGGAAATGATGTTGTTTCGTTGCATAAGTTTACACACAATGACGAATATGTCGATTATGCCCGCCGTATTGTGATGAAAGATGGTCATCCCGTTTTTAATTTCGGTAAACACAAGGGAAAAAAGGTGGAAGCCATTTTTACTTCGGAGCCGCAGTATTACGACTGGATGATGAATGCAGATTTCGCGCTACACACCAAACAAAAGATATCAGAAATACTGAACAGAATGAAGTTGAGAAATTCAGGATTGAAAGTTTAGCAATATTTTAGTCAAATTAGCTGTTGTTTCACCCGTTTTTAAAGACTTAATCACTATTATTGCCAAACTAATTTAAGTTCCTGATTGGAAAAGCTTGTTATCATACCAACTTATAACGAAAAAGAAAATATCGAAAAGATTATTCGAAAGGTTTTTTCGTTATCTGGTAATTACCATATACTTATAGTTGACGATGGTTCTCCCGACGGTACGGGTGCTATCGTTAAAGGTTTGCAGTCGGAGTTTTCCGACAAGTTGTTTATACTTGAAAGAAAAGGTAAATCCGGGCTTGGCACTGCGTATATAGCCGGGTTTAAGTGGGCTTTAGAGCGCACTTACGAATACATTTTTGAGATGGATGCCGATTTCTCACACAATCCGGATGATCTGAACCGACTATACGAAATGTGTACTACCGATGCCGATTTGGTTGTTGGTTCTCGTTACACAAAAGGCGGAAAAGTGGTCAACTGGCCATGGGACAGAATATTGATATCAAAGGGTGGGGCGATGTACACGCGCATGATCACCTGGATGCCTGTAAACGACCCGACGGCAGGTTTTGTATGTTACAAGAGGAAGGTACTTAGCACCATGCCGCTCGATGAGGTTCATTTTGTGGGTTATGCCTTCCAGATAGAAATGAAGTACCGTGCCTGGAAACTTGGCTTTAAAATTGGTGAAGTACCCATAACCTTCCAGGATAGAAAAGAAGGCGTCTCCAAAATGTCCGGTGGTATCATCAAAGAAGCTATGATAGGTGTTTGGAAAATGAGAGGCTTCTAATGATCAACAGTAGTGTCGTGCAGGTAGTATACATGCAATGTGTCGGAAATAAGCTTTTTCTCCTTTTCAGTCATACTCTGGTTGGGGTAGATGTAACCTGATTCCCGTAGCCCATTTTTGCCATAAATAATTTTCTCAGTTCTGTCCTTTTGGTATTTGTTTCGATAATCGGAATAGTCTGTGGTTTTAATAAATGAGTCGAGGTAGCTTCCGGAATAATAGTATCGTTCTGTTACGGTGAAGTTTTCAGTGCTGTCGTACGAAAATGATACTTCCGATACCTTCATAGAAAGACGTCCGTCATCCGTGTAGCTGTAGGTGGCGTAGACCGTTGAATTAGGTACCGGTACTCCTTCATCGTTCAATGGTCGGTAGTTTGAGCTCCATTCAGAGCAAATTGGCTTTCCTTCTAAGTCTAATTTGTAAAGGACTGTATCGTTTTTTGAGGAGTCATCGCTAATTGCTCTGTCTATTGCCAGAAGTTGATGTTTCTCTGGTAATAATAAATGGTAAACGGTATCTCGGTTTCTTTCATGCTCTTTATGTGCACGTCCGTTTATGAGACCATATTTGTCGTATCTGGTCCATAAGTTTTCACCGCAATGAAATGCAAAGCCAAATGTCTCGTTACGAACCTGAAATATTTCTCTGCCGAGTGAGTCGAAGAATATGGTCACTATTCTTTTTCCCAAAACCCTATGGCTTTCTGTATCGCCGTACCCATATCGGATTCGTTTTCCGTAGTCTTTTCTTGCTTCGGGGTTAGCACGATATAGTTCAGCCGTGTCATAAGCGTGGGATTGTCGGATACCATTTCGCCTTATTGCATCCATTTCCGGGTTCGGGAATTTTACGTCTGCCAGAGTCAGCATATGATTATTTTCTGTGCCGGAGTTACAAGCACAAAAAGAAACAAATACGAAAGAGGAAAAAGCAATGAGTTTTAGCATCATAAATCACAATACGAATTTAAGAATAAATGAGGTGTTTCATTGATGCATTTTGAAGGTAATCGGAAACTATACCAATTGTTCGGCGACATAAATCGCATATACGTTCTATTTAGTAGAACATTTCAATTAAATTTGCAGTCCAAACATTTACATGCTGATGAATCGTATATATTTTGATAATGCCGCAACTACGAATCTCGACCCCGAAGTACTGGAGGCGATGATGCCTTTTCTGACCGAGAAATTTGGCAATCCTTCGTCTGTGTATTCATACGGAAGGGAAACGAAGATAGCCATCGAGAATGCCAGGAAGTCTGTTGCAAAGATATTGAACGCCGCGCCGGGTGAAATTTTCTTTACCTCCGGTGGCACAGAGAGCACCAATACTGCGATTCATGCTGCGGTAAATGACCTTGGGTGTAAACATATCATTTCCTCCCCTTTGGAGCATCATGCTACGCTACATACTGTGGAATATATGCAGGCATCAGGGCCGGCGTCGTTGAGTTATGTAAACCTCACCGAAAACGGGCACATTGATCTGGCACATTTGGAGTCATTGTTGGCTAATAGTAAAGAACGAAGCGTAGTTACCCTCATGCATGCCAATAACGAAATTGGCAACTTACTAGATATTGAAGCGGTAAGTGAATTGTGTAAAAAGTACGATGCCATTTTTCATAGCGACACGGTACAGACGGTTGGACACTATCCATTCGATTTAAAGAAACTGCACGTACATTTTATTAATGCGGCCTCGCATAAGTTTCATGGGCCCAAAGGGGTAGGGGTTTTGTATGTAAATTCTGAGATTCATATAAAGCCGTTTATGAACGGAGGGTCGCAAGAGCGAAATATGAGGGCCGGTACAGAAAATCTTTATGGAATTGTAGGCCTGGGCAAAGCACTGGAGCGGGCCACAGAACACCATAAACAAGACAGCGAACACATTCTTGGCCTCAAGTTATATATGGCCGAGCAGCTGAAGAGCAATTTTCCGGGTATCTCGTTCAATGGAGATACATTCGGGCGCAGTCTATATACAGTACTGAATGTATCCTTCCCGATGAGTGAGAAAACAGACATGCTGTTGTTTAACCTTGATATGGCGGGTATCTGTGTGAGCGGTGGTAGTGCGTGTACGAGCGGAGCGAGTTCACAAAGCCATGTCATTAAAGCAATTCATAATGGTCAGTCAGACAATATGGTTCCGGTGAGATTTTCTTTCAGTCGGCACAATACCAAAGAAGAAGTAGACATTGTAATCGATAAACTCAAAGAGCTGCTTTTGTGATGGAGTAGTTCGGGATAAAAATAAAAAAGCAAGATACGCTCACTGCACATCTTGCTTTTCTGTTTCTGATGGGAATGAACTACTTCCTCTTGTTGGCAATCTTAGTTGCGAAGTCCTTACCTGCTTTAAACTTAGGTACTTTACGTGCTTTAATTTTAATCACGGCACCAGTTTGTGGGTTGCGACCGTTACGAGCAGAACGTTGAGAAACAGAGAACGTTCCAAATCCTACCAAAGTAACTCTATCACCTTTTTTAAGGGTAGCTACAACGGTATTGGTAAAAGAATCGAGTGCATCATTTGCCTGCACTTTTGTAAGACCAGCATCCTTCGCAATCTTGTCAATTAATTCAGCTTTGTTCATAACTGTTTGTTTTTTGTTGTGAAATGATATGTTTGAGGATAGGACAAATATACTCACCTTTGCCACACTTCCAAATACTAGGTAAAATATTTTTTGACGTAAAACCCTTGCCTGTTGCAGGTTTCCAACATATTAATAACAATTTCCTGCATCAAAAACAGAGAGACCAAATCCGCTGTAATTCGCCACTGTATTGACTTTCCGAGAATTGGCAGGGATTTTGCTATACGAATCGAATATCCTTGCTATAGGATTTCTAAATAATTTTCATTAGAGAGCGAAAAGCGACGAATTTTCCGGCAAATCGCTTCAAACCTTTCTCCCTCATGGCCGAAGCATGATTGTCGATATAGTTTTGGTATGCTTCCCTATCTTTACAAACGTACTGGGCAGAATAGGTAATTCCATCAGTTTCGTCTTGTTCTAAAAGATGACAAAGCCGGCAATCAACAAAAAGACCTGTAGCCATTAATTCGGGGATATGTTCTCCTTTCATCCAATCTATCCATTCCTGAGCGGATGCCGGTTCTACCTTTACAGTAACATTATATACAATCATAAATTCCTGTCTTTTTTTGACAAAGATAACACCACATGAGAAAATCCACGACAAGACTCAAGTATTATAGTCCCATTTCTATAGCTTTTGCGGCAGCCACACCGCTACTCCATGCGTGTTGAAAGTTATAGCCACCCGTTATCCCATCTACATCTACAATTTCGCCACCGAAGTACAAACCTTGTACTTTTCGGCTTTCCATTGTTTGAGGGTTTATTTCTGTTAATGCTACACCGCCACAGGTCACAAATTCTTCTTTAAAAGTCGTTTTTCCGGACACGGCATATATATCATGTAGCAGGTGTTCAATAAGCTTGTTTTGTGATTGTGCAGATAGCTCGCCCCACCTTACTTTGTCGGTAATGTTGCAATCCTCAGCAATGTATTCCCAAAGTCTGCGAGGCAGGCCAAAAGGATTTTTTTGAACGACGAGGCTTTTTCCGCTTTCTCTGCGCAACTGTACAATTGTTTCTTTCAATGTATCATCTGCCACGTCATTCAACCAGTTGACTTTAATATTGAAAGCATAGTTACGGTCTGCTAACTCTCTGGCCGCTACTGCCGACGTTTTAAGTACAGCCGGGCCACTCATTCCCCAGTGGGTAATTAACAATGGTCCCTGTCTGGCAATTTTTGTCCCGGTTATCTTTACAGTTACGTCAGGCACAGAAACACCCATTAGCTTAGTAATAGGGTGGTGCGGAATGTTGAAAGTGAATAAAGAGGGAACCGGCGTCTTTATAGTATGCCCTAGCGCTGTTATCCATCCATACTGCTCCGCTTTGGGGAAACCTCCGGTAGCTATCATTACTCTGTCCGCTATGTATACGGAAGTATCTGCAAACTGAATTTCAAAATTTTGTTCACCACTTTTATTGTCAGTCCCGGGGACGATTGCCTTTACTGGTTTGTGATAATAAACCTGAACATTTTGCTTCATCATTGCTTGCCATAGGCAGTCAATAATAGTTTGAGAATCGTCTGTATCCGGAAACATTCTACCGTCATCCTCGGCTTTGAGATTAACTCCTCGTTCCCTGAACCAGCTAATAGTGTCCTGTGGACCAAAAGCATATAGCGTCTTACGAAGCAATTGTTTGCCGCGTGGGTATCTTGTCAATAATTCAGGCACGTCAAAGCACTGGTGGGTAACATTACACCTGCCACCTCCCGACACTTTTACTTTCTGCAGTGCTTTGCCCGTCTTTTCAAAAACAACAACTTCCACACCCTTCGTGTACGGGATATTTGCTGCGGCGAAACAGCCGGCTGCGCCGGCACCGATAATCGCAATTTTCATCAAATCCTTCTATTTGTCAGAGGTAAACATACAGTTATTGAAGGAATAACCAATCACCATCATAGCGCTAAGTTGGAAAACAAGGATAAAGCAAGAGACATTATAATCTCACCATGCCAGCTGCATAATAAGTATGTATTTTTGTCGCCTGATGTATATTCCAAAAGAGTTTCAAATAACAGATATTGACGAAGCGGTTGCTTTTATGAAACGATACAGCTTCGGAACTATTGTGAGTAATATGGATGGCGTACCTGTAGCTACCCACCTGCCATTTCACGTAGCTAAGCATGCAGAGCAGATAGTCTTATCTGCACATTTTGCAAAAGCCAATTCACAATGGGAAACGATACAGGAAAACGACGTTTTGGTCATCTTCAGCCAGCCACACGCCTATATATCGCCGCAGCACTATGACAAGGAACAAAATGTTCCGACTTGGAACTACGTGGCAGTACACGCTTATGGTAGCTGTAAGTTGATTATCGATAACGAAAAAGGAATGAAAATTCTGGAAGACATGATTATGCAACATGAGCCGGGATATATAAATCAATGGGAAAGACTTGACAACCGCTATAAGGACGGTCTATACAAAGGCATTGTTCCGTTTGAGATAAATGTAAAGTCTATTCAGTCCGCAGGGAAACTAAGTCAGAATAAGTCTGAAAGTGAAAAAAAGCGTATTATAGAAGCGCTTTCGGGCAGCAATGATAGCGTAGAAAGAGAACTTGCAGAATATATGAGTGGAAAATCCGGAAGATAGTCAATAGAGGTAATGAAAGTTGTGACATATTCCCGGTTTTTTATTCCACCATATACTTATTACATTTGGCACACTTTTCTACAAGCTATATAACTATATTAATTAGATGATGTCACCGGAACAGTTCTTTGAACTACTACTAAAAGAATTGGAAGTACATACAGAAATGCAACCCTACTATAAGTTCCTTGGGAAGCAATCTTCATGGCATTTCCGGAGAAACTATTTTCTTCAACGGTTGCGATATATACACAAACACCTTGTTGAAGGTTACAACCCCGAGCAGCCCATTAAAATATGGGATTGTGGCTGTGGCTACGGCACAACGTGCCTATATCTGGCAATGAACGGCATCGCTACATATGGTACGACCTTGGAGTTTTATTTTGAGACTGTTACAAAACGCAAAGAATACTGGAGCAAATACGGAGACACTTCACTGTTTACTTGCACTTACGAGAACTTATTTGATAATCGCCCGAAACCTGAAAGCTATGATTGGATAGTCGTACAGGATACGTTGCATCACCTTGAGCCAATAAATGATGCCCTTAAGATATTCAATGAAAGTCTGAGAACGGGTGGTAAAGTCTTATCTATAGAAGAAAACGGTAACAATATTATTCAGCGATTGAAGTTGTATAAATACCGTGGCAACAAGCGTATAATATCGATTTGGGATGAAAAGTTGCAGAAAGATATCCTGATAGGCAATGAAAATATAAGAAGCCTGGAACAATGGCAACAGCTTTTTGAGAAAAACGGATTCGGGATAAGCCAGAGTAGTGTTCAGTATGTAAGATACTATTTACCATTTCAGTACCGGTTCTCTGATCCGGATGCATTGCTGCGTAAGGAGCAGAGTATACAGACCACTCCCGGTATCCGTAGGGAATACTTTTTCTTCGGACTGAATTTTGTTGCAAAAAAGAGATAATTTCTAAACTACAACGTCTGTAAATTCAAATTTCGTCCCGTCAAATAATCCTTTGTCGCTGAGTTTAAGGGCAGGTATAACGAGCAGTGCCATAAACGAAAGTGTCATAAATGGTGCATGCAATTTAGTGCCGAGTTCTTTTGCCAACTTGTCTATTTTGGTATAGTTCTCCGCCACAATTTGTCCTTCTTCAGGTGACATTAATCCCGCTATCGGCAATGGCATACACGAAACTGCACCCGGGTCTTTTGCAACAGAGATACCTCCTTTGGTTTTAATCAATTCATTAACCGCCGCACATAAAGATTCGTCATCAACTCCAATTACGATTATATTATGACAGTCGTGTCCGACTGTAGAAGCTATCGCACCTTCCTTTAGTCCGAAATTTTTAATGAAGGCTAATGCAGTTGGTTTGTCGGGTGAGTATCTGTTTACAACGGCCATTTTCAGAATATCATTTTCGGTATCGCTAATCAAAAATCCGTTGCGTACCCTCCCGTCCACTACAATTTCATTTGTAACCAGCTGGCCCTCTATGGCTTCTATTGCCCGTATTTTACAGTCATTTGCGGGGGCTTTGATTACGAATTCTTCAACACGCTTATTATTTGTATTGAAGTTATTGATCGCTTTCGGCGTAGTAATGTTCATTGTCGAAACGCCGCTTTTTGCTACCATTGTCCCGTCAATCCATGTTTCCAGCACATTCAATGATGTCAGGCTTTCAACTACAATAAAGTCTGCAGCATCTCCTATTCGAAGCAAACCAACCGGCAAAGAATAGTGAAGAACCGGGTTGACACATGCTGCCCTTAGGACATTAAACAAGTCATAGCCCTGCGACATGGCACGTCTGACAAGTAGGTTAATATGCCCTAGCACCAGCTCATCCGGATGTTTGTCGTCGCTGCAAAACATAACCTTTTCCGGGTGAGATTTAAGAAGAGGTGCCAGTGCATCATAGTTTTTGGTAGCACTGCCTTCCCTTATCAAAATGTGCATACCTACTGCCAATTTTTCCAGTGCTTCTTCAATAGTGAAACATTCGTGGTCAGTTGATATTCCAGCTCCGGCATACTTTATTACATCATTGCCTTTTAGCCCCGGTGCATGCCCGTCAATCGGCTTTCCGGTTCGCTTTGCTGCCCGAATCTTTGCCATAACTTCTCCATCATCAAACAATACTCCGGGGTAATTCATCATTTCTGACAGGTACCATATGTCGTCGCTCTGAAGTAATTTATCGACAGCTACCGAATCTATTACCGCTCCGGCGGTTTCAAAATTTGTAGCAGGAACACATGATGGCGCGCCAAAGAAAATCTTGAAAGGCGTACGCTTACTGTCGGCTATCATATACTCAACCCCCTCAATGCCACACACATTTGCAATTTCGTGTGGGTCTGAAACTGTAGCGACAGTTCCATGGGTTGCTGCAATTCTGGCAAAAGCCGAAGGTGTAAGCATGGAGCTTTCGATATGGATGTGCGCATCGATAAATCCGGGCAAAATATACCGTGATGGAGCTTCAGAAACTTCTTCTATTTTGACAATTCTCCCGTCGCTAATGTGAATATTTGCCGGGTAAATACGACGTTCAAACAAATCAACAAATTGTCCGGCTGTTATCATAGTGCGTCCTTTTCGGAAAATTACAATTTATTACCAAAATCATAGTCAAACAACAGCATTTCTAACGTTTTGACTTACGAAAACCGCTTATAAAAGTAGCCGTAGGAAAATCAGGCTTTACAAACATTTCCTTCAGTTTGACTTCCTGACAGGTATCTGTTTTACCGATTACAGTTTGTTGGTTTTTTGTATATATTTACATTGTATTAAGACAAAAGGACATGAAATATATAATCGGTTTTTGCGTGGTTTTTATATCACTCAATTGTTTGGGGCAGGATTATTGTAAAGACATATCCAAGAGTATGTCTGCCAATAAAAAGATAATAGAGCTGGAATCTCCGTATGATCCCGAGTACTTTGTTCCCTTGCGGGCAAAAAGGACAATCAACAAAGACGAATACGATGGCTTTGACAATTTCAATATCGTGTTTCAGGTAACGTGCAATTTTGATGCTATTGATGACATAGCCCTCGATGGAGGACGAACAGAGAAAAACGAAACAAAACTACATATTGAGTTTTACGACAACTCAAAGATTATAGATGACACCGTTAAGATTTCGCACGATTTCACGGTCGACAGGACAGAAGCAATACGCTATGTCTATTACTCTTTAAACGAAGCAACCAGAGCAGCGTTTTCAACTAAAAAAATTAAAAAGTTTACAATTGCCGGTCAGGAGCGACTGATTCCTGAAGATAGTGCAACTGTAATTATGGAATATGTTAAGTGCATGAATAAAGACTTCTAAAGTCTTGAAACCGGTAATTTGACGTCGTGATAAAATAAAAACTGCCAATCTTCCCTGCGCCCTGTATCTGCATACTTTTCGCGGAGATGCATAGCTTTCTTTCCGTCAAAATCGTACTTGGCAACGTACTTTATTTTCATCTGTTTTAGTTGTGGTGCTTCATCGCCACCGAAAAACACTTTGTCCTTACCGTCGTCAATCAAGAAGACTATGTGCTGCGGGCAGTGTCCGCCGGAATGAAAATACTTGATATACCCATCGATGACACCTTCCTCACCATCAATCCATTTTACCTGATTCGTGGTAAACAGCGGCTCTATCTCTTCCGGATAATAAGATGGCGTTCCTGTTGCCAAAGCAAATTCGGCCTCCGGGCGATATATATAGTAGTCTGCATTTGGAAAGGTGTTATGAACCATGCCGTTGTCGTCGGTAAAAATCAGACAGCCTGCATGGTCTTTATGCAAATGCGACAACAGGACTTTTGTTACGGCAGCAGGCTCGTAACCATGCCGCCGAATATTATCGTGAATCTGCAAAACGCCATCACTGTTATTAAACCCTAATCCGGTATCGAGCACAATTACATCTTTATCTGTCACCACCAAAAAAGGTTGTATTTCTACCAACAAGGAACCTGTCGGACGGTCATTCAACTCATCTTTACTTACGTCAAAGGGAACAAACTCTTTGTCATGCCCAATAGTAAATACACCTTCGGACATCGGATAGATTTCGGCCATGATGCAAAAGTAAATCGAATTGAGCAGTAAAATCTATCTGATAAGCATTTGTCTGTCGGCATCTAGCCGAACAAGTATAAAAATAAGCACGCTAAAAGACAAAAGCGAAGAACCTCCATAGCTGAGAAAGGGTAGGGTAATGCCTATTACCGGCGCCAACCCTATCGTCATAGATATGTTTATCGCAAAATGGAAAAACAGAATGCTGGCTACGCAATATGAATATACACGTGTAAAAGCAGAACGCTGCCGCTCTCCTAAATAGATAATCCGCAGCATTAATAAAATGTACAACACAATTAAAACCGCACTTCCAAGAAAACCGAATTGCTCGCCAATTGCACAGAATATAAAGTCTGTATGTTGCTCAGGAACAAATTGATTTTTTGTTGAAGTGCCCTTTAGGAAGCCTTTACCCAGCATGCCACCGGAACCAATGGCAATTTTTGACTGTAAAACATTATACTCTGAGCTATTAATATGTTCTTTCTTATCGCCATTCGCATCAAGTGCTTTATTGTATTCGTCAGGAACATCAACACCAATCATGGAATAAATTCGTTCTATTTGGTGCTTTTGCAATACGTGTTTGAAGGTAAATGGTACGACAAATTGAGAAAACAACAATGCGACCATTAGCGAACCGACCAATATAATACGTGGTGCTATTTTGCGCCTCAGCGTATGCCTGATCATTATACCAATGAGAATCGCAAATGCGGTCAGCAGAATAGCCAATAGGTTACGCTCTATAAGCAATGATGTTATTACCAACGCGACTGCTGCAACGCCAATTACCAGTATAGCATTCGGCAACCCTTCTCGATACATAACCAAGAAGAAGGATATATATACCAACGCCAGACCTGTCTCTTTTTGTAAAATAATGAAGATGGCAGGTAAAACTGCTATTGCTACACCAACAAGTCTGTCTTTGGTTCTCTTGAAGTTAGTTTCATTAAGCGATAAAAACTTAGCCAGAGCAAGCGCTGTACATATTTTTGCTACTTCTCCGGGCTGAAACCTAAAACCTGCTATATCAAGCCACGAACGCGACCCTTTGGCACCGACACCTGCAAATATTGTAACAAATAGTGTCGCCAGACAAATCGCATAAATCAAAAAGGCAAACGATGAAAAGAACTTACTATCCGTAAGGATAATTATAAACCCGAGAAACAGGGAAACACCGAAAAATGTAAGTTGCTTTACATATCCGCGTCCCATGATAATTAGTTCCGTATCTGTAGTTCTATGCTCAACAGAATATATCGCAGCGATACCAACAATTACCAACGCAAAGTACAACAACAACAATATGCCGTCTATCCTACTGAATAACGTTTTTCTTAGCTCGGTCATTTTGTGGCTCCTCTTTTTGCTTTTTTCAGTTTATAATCTATCCATTGTGTATAGAGTATCGAATCTTTGGCCTTATTAGTGCTGTCTCGGATGTGTTTACGTTGCATCCTCCTTTCCCAGCTTTTTCTATCTCGTACTCTGATGGCCGAATCAATTGTGGTTACATACTTGTTGATTAGATTGGCCTCCAGCATCTTCTTCTCCATCGGCTTTCGTTTTGTAGAAACGGTATCATTTAAGTACTTTTCAATCAACAGACTGGCGATTGGTCCGGCCCAGGTAGAGCCGAATCCCGCATTTTCGATAGCTACAGCTATAGCAATTTTCGGATCTTCTCTTGGTGCAAAAGCCACAAACATTGAGTGGTCTTTCATTTGGATGACCTGACCATAAACCACGGCTTTATTTTCTGCTGTTCCTGTCTTAGCACAAATCTTTACGCTATCTAATTTTACTCCCGAGGCCGTACCGTGGTCGACAACATCTTGCATGGCTGCCTGAACATCATCAAAAGTAGCACCGGGGATATTCAAAACAACATGTTTTTCATGGTAGGGCATTAACAGAGAATCGTTTTCGTCTTTCCCGATTGCTTTAACAAAGTGTGGCGTGTAATAATATCCTTTATTGGCGATTATACACATACCATTTGCCATTTGGAGAGGTGTAAGCAGCAGCTCTCCCTGACCCATACCTACAAATACCACTGTGCATGAATTCCATGAGCCGCCATACATGCGGTTGTAGCGGCTTGTGTCCGGTACCAAACCACCTCTTTCATAAGGTATATCTACACCGGTTTTACGACCAAACCCAAAGCTATTGTTATAGTCATGCCATACCTGAAGCCCATTCTTCACACCGCCAAACTTTTTTGCGTCAATGGTCATTCTGAAAATATGACAGAAGTATGAGTTGCACGAATGAGATAGTGCATTTCTAAAACTTGAGGCGTGGCCTGCATCACTGTGTTCACAACCTATACGTCGGCTGCATGCGGTATAGCCACCTGCACAGGGGTACCCATATGAGGGCCCGATGACTCCCGCATTCAAAGCAATCAGTCCGGTAAATGGCTTGATGGTAGACCCCGGAGGATACATAGCCTGTGTAGCCCTGTTGAAAAGCGGCCGGGTAGGCATCATGTATAATTTCGAATAATTATGTGATCGTTCTTTGCCTCTAAGCAGATTTGGGTCGTATGTCGGGCTGCTGACCAAAGTAAGAATCCCTCCTGTTTTCGGGTCTATTGCTACCACACTCCCGACTTTGTTAATCATCAGTCGTTCGGCATATTCCTGAAGTTCCATGTCCAGATAGAGGTCTAACTGCTTACCGGAAACTTCCTGACTGTCCAGTGCGCCGCCCTTGTACGGGTCTCTGGGACGGTTAAACTTATCTCTTTCCAGATAGTGTACTCCACGCTGACCGCGTAGCACTTCTTCATACTCAAGCTCTAAGCCGTTCAATCCGGCATAGTCGCCCTGGCGGTAAGAGGCATATCGTTGCCTTTTGAGCATACCCGGGGACACCTCTCCGATATAACCGAGTATATGGGCAGCAATAGGCCTGCGATACACGCGCATATTCCGTTCAATTAATTCGAAACCGGAAAACTTATACGCATTTTCCTGAAATCTGGCAGTCTGCTTTGCACTCAACATCTCCATAAATGCACTCTGTCGGACAGAAAGGTTTCTCACAAGCACTCTATGTAGAATTGACTCATATTTTTCCTTTGTAATTTCCAACGACGCACAAAACTCCAATGTGTCGAAATCCTTGGAAATATTGCGAGGAGTCACCATTAAATCGTAAATCGGAGCATTGGAAAGCAGCGTTTTTCCCTTTCCGTCAATAATTGTTCCCCTTGGGGGGTAAACCACCTTCTTATAAATGGCTATATCGTTGGCAAGAATTTTATATTTAGGTTCAAAGTTTTGAAGAAAAAATAAGCGCAGCAGCATAATTATTGCTACTCCGATAAATATAATACTTATGACATACCTCCTCGGGTTTGTCGCTATCGACATACGCTAATATTGATAATTGTGAAGCTTCTGCAAACGTAAGAAGAATTGCACACGAAGCAGTAATATTGCACTGCTGCATTTTTGCACACAATGTGAACTCAACAACGAAATTTGCATTTAAACAGGGTAGCGTTGATTCTTTATCCTACTTAATAGACCGCTTTTATAGGCCGATATACTGAAACTGCTGCATTATTAATTAGAGACGTTTAACTTAGCAGTATAAAACTATTTAGTTGGCGCCTTCCTTCCATTACATATCATATAGCGAAACCGGATACTTCTCAAAACTTTCGTCAGATTATGCTGATCGACCAGATGTATTAAAGCCATTTTACCGCTTCACACCAGACGCTGCCGGCATTGGTCAAGCAATAAGCGAGCGAAAGTTCTCCCGTGAAAACAGGGAAATACTTGTTGACACGCTAATTCAACAGTATAACCACGTAGAGAAAACAGAAAAGGTTGAGGCCAATATTCGATTATTGGCAGATGAAAACACTTTTACAGTTACAACTGCTCACCAACCTAATCTGCTAACCGGATATTTGTATTTTATATACAAAATCTTACACGCTATAAAGCTTTCAGAGCACCTTAAACAGTCTTATAAAGATAAACGATTTGTGCCTGTGTACTATATGGGCAGCGAGGACAATGATATTGATGAGTTGGGCGTATTCAGGTTTCGGGGAGATAAGTACGTTTGGGATGGTGATGGCCAAAGCGGTGCTGTAGGCCGGATGAACACAAAAAGCCTGAAGCCAATAATTGACAACCTTTTTCGAGTTTTTGGTCCGCCGGGCAAAAACTGCGACGAGCTCAAGGAAATAATTGCGAATGCGTATAATGGAAAGAAAAACATTACACAAGCTACACAGTATATTGTAAATGAATTATTTGGATCGTATGGTTTAGTCGTATTGAATCCCGATGACCGGGCTTTAAAGGCATCATTTACAGATGTGATGAAAGATGACTTATTGAATAATACGGCATATCCTATAGTAAAAGCTCAATCGGAATTGCTGGAAAAAGACTATAAATCACAGGCGTTCCCACGACCCGTTAACCTATTCTATCTCGATGAACAGACAAGAGAACGAATAGAAAAACATGACGAAAAATGGGTGGTATTAAACACAGAAAAAGTGTTTACAGAACAAGAGATTGTAAGTGAGCTAAATACAGCACCGGAAAAGTTTAGCCCGAATGTTGTATTGAGAGGTCTGTTTCAGGAAACGATTTTGCCAAACGTGGCATTTATCGGTGGTGGTGCAGAAGTAGCCTATTGGATGCAATTGAAACCCGTATTCGAACGCTACAATGTATTTTTCCCTCCGGTGTTACTGCGACAATCTGTATTGTGGATTGACGAAAAGGCAAGTAATCGACTGGAAATTGCAGGCCTGACCGTTGTTGATATATTCAGGAAGGAGCTTGACTTACTCGATACATTTGTAAAGGATAACAGTACCGGCAACTGGCACACCAATGGCGAAGTAACGCAACTACAGGAAATTCTGCATCAGTTGAAAGAAAAGGCAACGGCAATTGACTCAACTCTGGAAGCGTCTGCGGAAGCAACCCTTGCCAAAATAAAGCGCCAGGTGGTGTTGCTGGAAAAGAAAATGTTTAGGGCTGAGAAGCGAAAATTGAACACGGAACTTATGCGCATAGCTGCAATCAAAAAACAATTGTTCCCCAATGGTAGCTTGCAAGAGCGTCACGACAATTTTATGGAGTACTACCTGCAATATGGAAGTGCATTTTTTGCAGCGATAAAAGAGGGGATAGTACCTGTTAACGGGAATTTTTTAGTTGTACAGGAATAATAATAATCAAGTTGCTGTATGCGTTATACGTACACTATCCTTATTTTTACAACCTAAGCAATCGGAATGCGTTCAAAGACAACTATTATTATACTGGCAGTTTTAGGGTGTTTTATCATGTTGATGGAGACCTCGTGCAGGAAAAGTAAAAAACAACTTACAATTGGCGGTGAACTAACGTTTTCTGATGACACTTTAAAGTTTGACACCATTTTTACTGCCGCAGGTAGTTTCACGACGGGCTTGCTGATATACAACTCTCAAGATCAGGAAATTGTGCTCAGCTCGGTGAGGATGCTTAACCCTTCTTCTTATTTCCACTTGAACGTAGACGGGTTTCAGGGTAATAACATTCCCGACTTGCGAATTGCTCCGCGTGACAGCATATATGTATTTGCAACTGTGACTATTGACCCTAACGATGAAAGAACACCCTTTATCGTAACCGACTCGCTGGTGGCAACACTTAATGGGAAAGAGTTTTATGTTCCATTTACTGCTTATGGGCAAAATGCACGTTACATTCAAGACAGTGCCATAACTGTGAATTCTGTTTGGGACACGCTGTTACCCTATGTTATCATTAATAGTGTAGGTGTGGCACGAGGTGTTACACTTACTCTAAATCCGGGTTGCAGGATATACATGCACCAAAACTCAGGTTTTGTTGTATTTGGTACGCTTATATCGAACGGAACTGCTAAGGATAGTGTGATATTTCAGGGTGACAGACTTGACAGGCGGTATTTTGGCTATGAAGGGTATCCGGGAGAGTGGGGTGGTATTTACTTCTATTCATATAGTAGTGGAAGCAGGCTTAAGTACACCAGAGTAGAAAATGGTGGAAATGCCGCATTAGGGAACCCTGCTGCCATATGGGTGGATATAGACTCTAACGCTTTGGGCAGTCCACCGCAACTAACAATGGAGAACTGCATTGTAAAAAACTCAATTGGCGCAGGTATTTACGCACGAAAGGCGTCTGTGTCAGCTACAAATTGCCTTATACATACTACAGGTGGTTATGCTTTAGCAGTTATACAAGGCGGGCGAGACACCTTTACCAACTGTACTTTTGCGAACTATGGAGGTACAGCATTATCGCATAGTAATCAGGGTACGGTTGCCATTCTGAATTACTTTAAACCTGACCAAAACACCATTTACTTTGGCGACCTGTATGCAGCGATGCGTAATTGCATTGTCTATGGCTCGCTGGATAGCGAAATAGTCTGTAGTGCCGTGCCCGATGTAGCGGCCAACCTCGAACTAAACCATTGCCTGTTGCGAATGGGTGAAGTAAGAGAAGACTTTATCTCATTTACCGATTGTATCTTCAACGAAGACCCACTTTTTAAAGACAAGAGTATGGGCGACTTCCGATTGAGCGAGGGCTCTCCTGCCATCGGCAAAGGTAATCCCGCCTTTGTTCCTGCTTTCGATATTACGGGAAATAGCAGAGGAGGGAGTGTTGATATTGGGTGCTATAAGTATGAGTAAGTCCGTTTGGTGGTCAATTCTCATTGTTTTACGTCGCATTATTCTTGTATTTCTGTTTCCGGCATCATCTTTGCCTTTGTGATAATCATATTCCCGGTTCATTGCATGCGGTAAAAGCATGAATATCACATAATTATTAATTAATACCCAACCTTTATATATTATCTGTTGTCTAATAGTCTAAACCTAAAAAAACAACCTTATGAAAAATGTCCGAATTTTGATGGCTGTTGTCATCGCCCTCATTTCAACACAAGCCCACGCCCAATGGCACGTTAGTACAGGAACCAGCAAGTATGTTGTCTTAGAAGAATCAACCGGTACATGGTGCGGATGGAACCCTGACTCTCATCAGGAGATCATGCAATCCATTATCCCTAGTATTCCAAATGCAATTGTGATGTCGTGGCACAATGGATCAACTGACCCGATGACAATTACCGGAGATCCATTTTGTTCAGGTTCCGGATATATTACCGCGTACCCGCAAGGTGTTATTGACCGCGCAACAATTGGTGGGACTATTGCACAAAACAGGCCATGGGCAACATTGGTGGGAGCGCGAACGTCGTTGACGCCAAACTTCATGGTAGAAATGAACAGTTCTTATAATCCGTCGTCAAGAGAACTTAGTGTGACCGTTACCGGAACTGCATTAGCAACGTTAACCGGCAACTGGAACCTCAATGTTTTTGTGCTGGAGGATAGCATATCCAGTTCCTCAAGCCCTCAAAGTAGTTTCCTTAATACAACGGCAACCGCCTGTAACGGCATGTCATGTTGGTTTACCGGTTTGGGGACCCCTTTACCTGCTGCCAATTATTCGCACATGAATGTTGTTCGTAGTATTCTGGGAAGTGGCGGCAGCATTTGGGGAGATGCCGCATTTGTCAACCCAACCTCAGGTACGGTTTCAAGTCACACATACACATATACATTACCTTCTACCTTTAACGCTAACAATGTATTTGTGGTAGGAGTTGTTCAGAAGTATGGTGCAACAATATCAGACAGGGTAATTGAAAATGCGATATCTTCCAAAACAAGGTTTATGCCCATTAGTGGCACAAGTGTAGCTGCTGACAGTTTTACCGTATATCCGGCATCGAATTGCGCAGGAATGAGCTATACAATAAATACAAATTCCTATTATGCAGGCATGACAGTGACTACGGAATTTGGCGATGGCACCTCTGCATCGACGGCCGTAACCGGTGGCGGATCTACCGGGGGATACGCAACCCTTAGTCATGGCTACACAACTCCCGGAACATATACTATCAAGCACGTTTTATATAACGGCAGCACAGTAGTTGATAGCGTGATATATTCTTTTGACTATCGCATGTGTAACAATATTGGAGCGAGGGCCTATTTTGATGGGAACGGAACTTGTGCATATGAAGCGGGAACAGCTGACAGGCTTATTAGTCTTCCGTCCACTTATGAAATTGATTCAAACGGTGTACCCATTGACACAGTTACTTGCACCAGTGGTTTTAACTATGTTGCTTATGGTGTTCCCGGTGATGTGTACACAATCAGGTTGATTTCTGCCCCGACCGGATATGTTATAGCGTGTCCTTCGACCGGAGTTGTTACAAATACACTAGGGAGTTCATCTACAGTAATTCCAATTAATGACATAGGGTTTCACTGCCCCACATCTGTAACCGGCCACGAGCTTCAGGTATATAGTGCAACAAGGGCATATACAAACAGGTCAATTGCAAATATATCTGTAGTAAATGCTTATTGCACGCCAACAGCAGCCACTTTAACGATGCACTTCAGCCCCAAATACATTTTCTCTTATGCGAGTCCTGCACCTACATCTGTATCAGGAACTGAAGTGACATGGAACCTCGGTTCGCTATCTTCGGCAGACCCAACAACAAATTTACTTGTACACCTTTTCCATGCTCCTATAGGATTTTTGCCAACCGGAGATACTGTGCATACGCAATATATTGTCTCACCCATTGTTGGCGATGGTGACACAAGTAACAATGAAAGCTACGAAGTAGATACGGCCATCGGCTCTTATGACCCTAATTTCGTGGAAGTTTATCCGGGTAGTTGTATGCCGTTGGGAGCCACGCATCTTGAGTACACAATTGGGTTTGAGAATATGGGTGGAGACACGGCACACAATATTTATGTATTGGATACAATTGACAACAACCTCGATTTTGCTTCATTAAAGCCTGTTTTCTCTTCTCATGACATGAATATATTTAAATATACATCTGGCGGATACAATATCGTTAAGTTTGACTTCCCCAAAATAATGCTACCTGACAGTTCGCATCACGACTATTGCCATGGAATGCTTAAGTACACTATCAATACACAAAATATCACAGGCTACGGTACAGACGTTCCCGCCAGGGCTGGAATATACTTTGATGCAAATCCGGTAGTAATGACGAACACGGCAACAAATAAAACCTGCTTCCCGGCACTTATAGATGAAGTCGCAAGAAATTCTAAGATTACTGTCTTTCCTAATCCGGCAACCGACCAATTGACAGTGAAAGCAGAAGATTTCATGTCTTATAGTGAAGTAACCATCAATAACATGATAGGTCAGCAAGTGATACAAGCGGAAGTTTCCGGAAAGCAAACCAATATCAGCATAAGCGGACTGCCAGCCGGCATATACTATGTAGTTATGAAAAACAACGACGATCAGATGTCAACGACAGTTAAGTTCTCTAAACTGTAGGGTATTGGCGTGAATGGCTTTGAAACCGGGGTTGTGTACCTAAATTGTACATAGTCCCGGTTTTAATTTACTTTTCTGCAGGGAAATGTCTGTTAAATTGTTCGTATTTCATTTTGAAGATACTCTTCTGCTACTCGCTCCGAATGTGTGTACTCGTCGCCGTCTAATAATGCGGCATGACCACTACGTACCGTGCCCGACCATGCATGCGAAGCATACGGCTCAATGCCGAAGTTAGCAACCGTATGTCCCATGTTCAATACATCGCCAAACCAACGGGTGCCAATATCTAACTCATAAAATGCACCAAAAGGAACGGCCTTGCCCAATGGCATTGTGATACCCCTTGCCACCTCCATATTTATCATCGCCGTCCATTCATTCAGGCGACACTCAGGTAGTGGCCAGGGTTGGTTTTTATAGGGCAGGTTACCATAGTCTTTTTCCCGGCTGCCGGGATGTTGTTTCATAAGTTCCAACAGTTCCGGGTAGGAGGGGCGATATTGTGTATAAGTATCAGGCGTACATAGTCCGGCAAAGTGTGCCGAACAATTCCAGCATTGCCCTACCGGTCCGATGCCTATGTTATTTCCGATTCGTTGTAGCATAGCTCCGATAACATCATCGCTGTACAGCACATCGTTGTGGGTGATGAAAAGAAAGTCTTTATCTGTTTGCTCCCAACCATATTGGTACCGGACTGACTTACGAAATCCCGGAAACTTAAATACCAGCTTTGTCCGGAAGGGCCGTACCCACAGCCATAACCCCGGCGTATAACTGACAATACGTTTGCCAAATGCAGTTTTTATGAAATCGAAGTTGCTGTTGTGTGGTTGCTTTCGCTCCTGGATAAAGTATATTTTGTCAATCCATTGACCGGAGTGCTTCAGCAGTGTATATAACGTAACAGCTGTATTATACGGCTTACCATATACATTGATAACTACATCTACCTTTGGCTTTAACTCCCGCTTTTGCAGACTCCGTTCCGTATCGGCAATTAGCTTTTCGTAGTCCGGGAATTGAGTCATCAGCGCGTTGTGTCAGATAGTATTATTAAAAATCAAAGTCAATACCGGTGTAATTGTGTGGCGTTATAGCCTTCAATTCCTTCTTCACCTTTGCCGACACTTTGAGCGTACCTATAAAGGTGTGTATGTCGTCCTTAGTGATGCTGGCCTTGCCTCTGGTCAACTCTTTCAGTGCCTCATATGGCTTCGGATAGTTCTCCCGGCGAAGCACGGTCTGTATGGCTTCTGCAACTACCGCCCAGTTACGGTCTAAATCTTCTTCCATTTTGGTCTGATTCAGCAACAACTTATTCAAACCTTTTTCTAATGAACGAAGTGCGAGAAAACCGTGAGACAGAGGCACACCGATATTGCGTAAAACGGTACTGTCTGTCAGGTCACGCTGCAGCCGACTTATTGGGAGCTTGGCACTCAGGTGTTCAAATAATGCATTGGCAATGCCGAGGTTTCCTTCTGCATTTTCAAAGTCTATCGGGTTTACCTTGTGTGGCATGGCACTGCTGCCTACTTCCCCTTCCTTAACCTTTTGCTTGAAGTATTCCATGCTGATGTACTGCCATATATCCCTACACAGGTCGGTGAGTATGGTATTAATGCGCTTTAGTGCATCAAACTGTGCAGCCAGACTATCGTAATGTTCTATTTGGGTTGTGTACTGGGAGCGTTCCAGACCCAACTTCTTTTCCAGGAAGTCATTGCCAAACTTTACCCAATTAAAGTCAGGGAAGGCTATGTGATGGGCGTTGAAATTACCTGTTGCACCACCAAACTTGGCAGCAAAAGGAATGTTCAATAACTGGTCTATCTGTACCTCTAACCGCTCCACAAATACCATCATCTCCTTTCCGAGGGTAGTGGGGGAGGCAGGCTGACCGTGTGTACGTGCTAACATAGGAATGCCTTTCCAGTCTTGTGCAAGGTGGTAAAGATGTAGATGTGTATTCAACAATAAAGGCAGATATGCTTCTTCAAGTGCATCTTTCCAAAGCAGGGGCACAGCAGTATTATTAATGTCCTGCGAGGTAAGTCCGAAGTGAACCCACTCAAGGCTATCTCCGGCACCCATTGCCTCTAATTTTTCTTTCAGGAAGTACTCAACTGCCTTTACATCGTGGTTGGTAGTGCGCTCAATTGTTTTTATCTGAGCCGCGTCTGCCTCAGTAAACCCCGTGTAGATGGTTCGGAGTTTTGCAGGCTTTACTTTCGCCGGCAGTTTTATCACTTTCTTTTCGGCAAGAAACAGAAAGTACTCCACTTCTACTTGTACACGATATTTAATCAAACCATATTCAGAGAAGTATGGTGCGAGCGAAGCTAATTGCGAACGATAACGCCCGTCTATCGGGCTGATGGCTGTAAGTGCGTTTAGTTCCATGCCGCAAAGATAATGCTCTGGTTTTAGAGTAGCGCCTTCACTTAAAAACTTATCCAATATCAACGTAGCCCGAACCTGAATTTTATATGCACACAACAGTTCAATTATGAATTCATTAATGTCATTTGTACTAGAAATGTTAAATAGGTCCTGTTATCTTTGTTTTATAATTATCAGGTAATCGCTGAATCTCTTATTGAGTGCCTGATAATTGCTAATTTTATTTTCATTAAAAACAATTTTCATTTTTCACCTCAAAACTTTAATTCTATGAGTCAAGAACCGATGAACACCAAACCAGGAGTGCCATTGCCGGATGCAGCAGCGCAAACGCAAAACTGGAGAGATTTTATGGTTTCTATTACACCAAACGACCCGACGCAGCGTGTAAATGGATACCACATCCCGATTGCTGATATTAATGACATCCTTTCTCATGCTGTGTCGGGAATTCGAGCCTATTTTGCATTGCCAACGGAAAACCCAAACCCTCCAAGTCCGCCAACACAATCTGCGGTACACTTATACATAGTGCCTCTTGATGCCAATGGGAATGATATTTTGACAAATGCAGCAGGCGACAGTTTAATATATGACACAACAGTGCCATGTCCGACTATGTGTGGACAAGGAAATATTTTAAATGGATTGCCACAATAAATACTATACACTAAGTGCGCATTGATAATCTATTTTATGCTTATACAGGGATAATTGTACCATTGTTTATAATTATCCCTGTTTTTATTTCAGTCGTTAAATATTCGTATCTATCGCCAAGTTTAAAGGTGTTTAGTTGGTATCTATATTTGAGTGCTGCCACCAATATTATCTGTTATTCACTTGCAATGAAAGGTATAAACAACATGCCGGTATTGCATTTGTTTACAGTATTAGAGTTTACATTGATTAGCATTTATTTCAAAAAGGTATTTAATGATAAGAAGCGTGATTTTGTTATTAATTTTCTCATTTTCTTTCTCATTGCTTTTTCTGTAGTTAACGTTGCTTTTCTTCAGGATATCCATACGTACAATGGTTATGTAAAGTCGATTGTAGCAATTTTGATAATAGCCTACGCTATTTCATTTTATAAAAACACGTTAGACAATGTTTCGACTGATACAAGTAGTGCCAAACCAACTATTTATATAAATACCGGATTGATATTGTATTTCTCCGGCTCTTTTATTTTCTTCATTGTCCCTAATTTAATCGTCCCGGATTTGCAGTTTGGAGTGCTCATTTGGACAATACACGCCACTTTCTTACTCATAATGTATATTTTAGTGGCAATAGGGTTATGGAAACACAAGAAGTGAGTAATGGGATGTTTTACATGGTGCTAATTGGCTCCGCAGCCGGTTTATTGCTGGCATTGTCGCTAGTGCTCTTCTACATCCGGTATCAGCGGCGGTTTATTCTGCAGCAGGCACGCCAGCAAAAGGCAGAACTGGAACACCGCCAAAACCTCCTGAACGCCAACATCCAATCGCAGGAAAAAGAGCGAATACGCATCAGTAAAGACCTGCATGACCATGTGGGTAGTTCATTGTCCAACCTAAGACTGATGGCTACACGCCTTACACAGCCGGGAGTAGATGTGGAAACGATAAAAGCATTGACGGAAGAGTACAAAAAGAACATTGATAGTGTAATAAATGACGTACGCAACATATCGCATAGTTTGTCGCCTGCAGGGCTGGAACTTTGGGGCTTTCAGGAGGCCATAGAGGAGTTTTGCGACAAAACAGCTACGACTGCTGACATAGATATACAGGTAAGAGATAAATCTGAAGGCATACTCAAAGACTTACCATTTGACGCCGCATTATCATTATTCCGGATTATTCAGGAGCTCGTGTCAAATACTATTAAACATGCAGGGGCAAAGAAAATTACCCTAACCATGACAACGGACGAGGACAACGTATGGTTGAAGTATTTTGATAACGGCAGGGGAGTAAACCTTACTGACGGTGGGAAACCCGGGATAGGGCTTTACAATATAGAGAGCAGGCTAAATATGATAGGGGGAAGCTATGAACTGGTGACAGCATCAGGAGAAGGTTATAACTTTACGATAAAGCTGCCAAAACGCATATTGAGTGGTAACAACGATAAAGCATGAACAAAATTAAAATTGCCATCGTAGAAGATCAGCGTTTATTCAGGGACGGACTACTTGCCCTCCTGAAGGAAAACGGAGGATTTGAAGTAGTTGCTACTGCCGAAAACGGTTTGGAGTTTCTCGAGCAAATAGAAGATTCTGCAAACATACCAGAGGTAGCACTCGTGGATATGAATATGCCAAAGATGAATGGCTTTGAACTGATTGAAATCTTGCAAAAAAAGCACCCGGCAATTAGAATTATCATCCTGACGGTATACAACCAGGAACGGTTTATTTTTAAGATGATAGAAGCCGGTGTTGCAGGATATCTCGTTAAAAACTGTGAATTAGAAGAAGTGCTTTTGGCTATCACCTCAGCACATAAGACGGGTTTCTACTTCAATGAAGCTACCATGCAGGCAATGCGTAACAGCTATCAGCATAAATCAAACCAATCAAAAAGCAGTCAGATGCGTTCCTTTTCGAATATCCCTGTTGACCTTACCGACAGGGAAAGCGAGATTCTTAAACTGATATGCAAGGAGTATACCAATCCGGAAATAGCTGAATTGCTCAGCCTCAGCCCTCGTACGATAGACGGTCACCGATACAACCTCTTAGCAAAAACAGGTAGTAAAAACACAGCCGGCCTGGTGCTGTTTGCCGTAAAAAACGGAATTCACGAGATTATTTCTTTCAAATGATACTACTCACCCCGAGACGGTATTAAGATGAACCAGGTAGAAACACCTGATTTTAAAAACGGGCTTTACTGCGCTAATTTGGGCTACATCGCTGTCGTTACTTTGCCTTAACAAAAGCAGATAACATAGTACTGCTGCAAAGGCGGAAACCGAAAGGCCTGAAACGAGTAGGTAAAACTAAAACAATTCTCTTATGAGTACACTGGCAAACACGACATGGAAGTTTAATTGTAGAGGTGAAGCCAAAACAACAGTAACAGTTGCCTTTAAGGCAGACGGAGGCGGAACAATTACTTTCCCTAACGGAACATCTGAGGTTGTGAATTGGGCAGAAGCCCCGGACGGTCACTTTATGTATCAGTGGCCACGTTCCACAAGCAACCCCAACGTAAACCAGACTTTCTTTGGTCTTCAGGAGCAGGGACAGGGTGCTGGTCATTGGTGCGACATCGATTCTTCATTAAATAACTTTACAATGGAAAAACAATAGTATCATTATCTATCAGAATTCAGACAAAACATACAATCATAAAGAGCTTCCTCATCTAATGCAGGAAGCTTTTTGTTTTATGTCTTTAATCCGCTTCAGAAGCTACCCGCAATAAAATCAAAGTGACATTTGTTACATAAAAGTATTTCAGATTTTGCCACCTTTGCAATATGGAAGTATTTGGATATTTCGCAGCCATACTTATCGGCATTTCTCTCGGACTAATCGGTGGCGGTGGTTCTATTCTTACAGTACCAGTATTGGTGTATTTGTTCAAGGTTGATGCTGTGCAGGCAACTTCGTATTCGCTTTTTATTGTTGGTAGTACCAGTCTTGTAGGCGCTTATAACAATTACAGACAAAAACAGGTAGATATTAAGACAGCCCTGCTATTCGGTATCTCATCTATTTCCACCGTCTTTATCACCCGAAAATTTATTATTCCATTTATCCCGACGGAAATATTCAGTATCGGGGACTTTGTGGTTACCAAGTCATTACTCACTATGGTGCTGTTTGCGCTGCTAATGCTTACGGCATCGACATCTATGATACGGGGACGGAAAGATCCCGGAGAAGTAACTGTTACAGACAATAAAAGTACCGCCATAGTTAAGTTGCTTCTTTATGGAGTTGGTATAGGTCTGGTAACTGGCTTTTTAGGAGCGGGTGGGGGATTCCTGCTTATTCCATCCCTTGTGTTATTGCTGGATATGCCTATGAAGAAGGCCGTCGGAACGTCGCTTTTCATCATTGCCCTCAATTCTCTGATAGGCTTTACCGGAGATATTGGCCAGTCTGATATCAACTGGGCATTGTTGCTGCAACTTTCCGCAATTGCCATCGGCGGCATCATTGTCGGTAGTCAATTAGCAAAGAAAATACCGGGAGGAAAACTGAAGAAAGGATTTGGGTGGTTTGTACTGATCATGGGTGTCTATATCCTCATAAAGGAAATCTTTCTGAAATAAGTTTTTTAGGTGACAATTGTCACAAATTAACAGAGATTCACTACCGACATTTGCATTAAATAATTAATTAAATACACAATCATGAAAATAGAACAAATTTACACAGGCTGCCTGGCACAAGGAGCCTACTACATCGAAAGCAATGGAGAGGCCGCTATCATTGACCCGTTACGCGAGGTGCAGCCGTACATCGAAAAAGCAAAAAATGATAATGCTAAAATCAAGTATGTCTTTGAAACACACTTTCATGCAGACTTCGTTTCGGGTCATATAGACCTCGCGCAAAAAACAGGAGGGTCTATTGTATATGGACCTACCGCTACACCGGATTTTGATGCGATAATAGCGAAAGACAATCAGGAGTTTAAGCTGGGAGACGTTACCATAAAAGTGCTGCATACCCCAGGTCACACTATGGAAAGCACCTGTTATCTGCTGAGTGATAATACCGGTAAGAATGTGGGCCTGTTTTCCGGAGACACATTGTTTATAGGTGATGTAGGCAGACCCGACCTCGCACAGAAGGCTGCCCACATGACACAGGAAGAACTTGCAGGAACCTTGTTTGAGTCGCTGAGGAATAAAGTTATGCCACTGGCCGATGATATAATTGTATATCCAGCACATGGTGCCGGCAGTGCTTGCGGCAAAAACATGAGCAAAGAAACAACAGATACGCTGGGACACCAGAAGGAAACAAACTATGCGCTGAGAGCAGATATGACAAAAGAAGAATTTGTCAAAGAAGTGACCACCGGCCTGATGCCACCACCAGCATATTTCCCGCTCAATGTGATGATGAACAAAAAGGGCTACGATAGTATAGATACCGTACTCGAAAGAGGACAACAAGCGCTCTCGCCCGAGGCATTTGAGGCTGCCGCAAACGAAACAGGCGCATTGGTACTAGATACAAGAGACCCGCAGGTTTTTGCAAAAGGATTCATCCCGAATTCAATAAATATAGGAATCGATGGCAACTTCGCGCCATGGGTAGGAGCACTTATTCCGGATATAAAACAACAGATTCTTATCGTTGCGGAACCCGGTAGAGAAAAAGAGGTAGTGACAAGATTGTCCAGGGTGGGTTACGACTATGCAATCGGCTTCCTGAAAAATGGTTTTGATGCGTGGAAGACCGCTGGAAAGGAGATAGCAACCATAAAATCGATTACTGCGGAGGAGCTTGCTGACATCCAGAAGTCCGGCGAAGCCAATATCCTTGACGTAAGAAAAATGAGCGAGTTCGGAAGCGAACACATTATAGGCGCAGAAAACATGCCCTTGGACACTATCAACGACAACATGCAATCGATAGACAAAAACAAAACTTACTACGTGCATTGCGCAGGAGGGTACAGGTCTATGATTTTTGCATCTACCCTCAAAGCAAGAGGTTTTGATAATCTGATAGATGTGAAAGGTGGCTTTACAGCAATTAAGGGTACCGGACTGTTTTCTGTATCAGATTACGTATGCCCAACTACATTATTATAAAATAAATTAACACTTAAAATTCAATCACTATGTTTTCAGTTAGAAACGGTGCAACAGCACACCCCGATTACAAAGCTATGATAGCTAATGGCGTAAAAGTTATAGATGTAAGAACACCGGAAGAGTTCAACTCCGGACATGTACAGGGATCAATCAATATCCCGCTCGACAATATCGGCGATAAGCTCAATCAGATTAAGTCGTTCAACAGTCCGATAATTGCGGTTTGCAGATCCGGTGCCAGAAGTTCTGTGGCTACAGGCATCCTCACAGGTGCCGGAATAGAGGCATATAATGCCGGTGGATGGACAGACTTAAACGCACATTTACAATAGTTTTTGTTGGTTTAATTGCCTGTGTTGTAAAGCAATACAACACAGGCTTTTTTTTAACCATCCGACAACGTTCTATGAGGCGCATACTTATTCTTCTGCTTATATTTTACGGACACTATTCATCAGCTGCTCCGCACTATAACAGCTGGTTCAGAGCTACACTCAAGGTACCGGCAATCGGTAAGTGGGCAGCAACAGGAGAAGTACAGTATCGTAGACAAAATGGAATTAACAACACCAATCCGCTATCTCAAAAACTGATGTATTCGTTTCGTGGCACCATATTTTATCGATACAATAAACAACTATCGCTTTTTGCAGTGCCGTTCAGCTACTTCAATTCGCATAGGATTATTAGCGCTCCGGCAGATTATACAGCGGCCATATCGGACGAATACAGAATTGCGGCGGGCGGCCTATTGAAAATATCAACAACAAAAAACCTGACCTATAAAGGCAGGGGAGCAGTGGAATACAGAATGTTTGAACACAATCCGAAGGTGACAAGGCTGCGATTCAGAAATAGTGCAGCTTATTCCATTTCTAAAAAATGGGCAGCCTCTGTCGGGTATGAAGTTTTGGTAAATGCTGCAGGCAAACCTTTTGATGAATTTTATGACCAGACAAGAGCGACGGTTACTGCCATGTTTACACCGGACGATAACATCAGCGTTGCTATCGGTTACATGCACCTTAACAGAGCGAGGTACAGTATTCCGGAATTGTTGCCGGAGAATAATTTTGTCCTGAACATCACTTATCATCTATCACAACATCAAGCAAAACATTCTTAACAACATTACAAGCAAAGTACATAAAATCGACAGACAGGAATAATGATTGAACTATTAAAACAGCCCTGGCCCTGGTATGCAGGAGGGGTATTGATCGGGTTAACCGTTCCGGCACTATTACTATTGGGCAATAAACACTTTGGCATTTCAGCAAACCTGAGACATGTGTGCGCCGCTTGCTTGCCGGCAAAAATTCCGTTTTTCAACTACAACTGGAAAAAAGAAGCATGGAATTTCTTTTTTGTTGGAGGGGTAGTAATAGGCGGCATTATAGCTGCGCAGTTGCTGGCGTCGCCACAACCTGTGTCTATTAATCCTGAATTGGCAAAGTCTTTGTCGGTTCATGGTATAACAGATTACACCAATCTCGTTCCGGCAGAGATATTCTCCCTAAACAGTCTTTTTTCTCTCCGTGGTCTGGTAATGATGATCGGTGGGGGATTTTTGGTTGGCTTCGGTACCCGTTATGCGGGTGGTTGCACTTCCGGGCACTCGATAATGGGGTTATCTACACTACAATTACCCTCGCTCATAGCCACTATTTGCTTTATGATAGGTGGCATTATCATGAGTAATTTAATCCTTCCACACATTTTAAGTCTTTAATACAAGTAATAATTACATATGTTACAAACGGTAAAACCGGAGCATAAAACTGTTCTGAAAGAGAAAATTACGTCTGAACACGACGCACGTGCATTAGATACTATGTGTATCAACGAGTCGCAACTTACGCACAAGTGGTACCACAACCTTAAATACGGACTCGTAGGAATATTCTTTGGTATCACATTTGTAAAAGCAGAAGTAGTATCCTGGTTCAGGATACAGGAGATGTTCCGATTGCAGAGTTTCCATATGTATGGAGTTATTGGTACCGCAGTTATCGTTGGTGCGATATCGGTTTGGCTCATCAGGAAGTTTAAAGTAAAAACGATTTACGGAGAACAAATTGAGTTTCATCCTAAAAAATTCAATAAAGGCCAGATTATCGGTGGCATAACATTCGGACTTGGCTGGGCACTTACGGGCGCATGTCCGGGTCCAATGTTTGCACAAATCGGGACCGGCGCATTTGCAATCGTTGTGACCTTGCTTAGTGCCATTGCCGGGACCTGGGTATATGGATACCTGAGAGAACGGTTACCTCACTAATTCATTTTTATCCTTCAAATAGGGAGCATATCAGACTGTATAAAGGTAGCAGGATAATATATTGCTCCCTATATCGCTTTGTTTCTACTTAACATAATATAAATTATAGGACAAATACGTACCTTTGGCTTTCACGCATCCAAGCGGTACCAGCCGATGGTTACTAAGTAATAAATATTGATGTTAAGCAGGTAGCAGACAATCAACCATTCATCACACCTTGCTCA
>JAUHYD010000010.1 GCA_030426665.1 Bacteroidia bacterium
CCTGAGCCAGGATCAAACTCTCCATTGTAAATGAATTGTTCAAAACTGACTGATGTTCTCAAATGTTAATTTTCGGAAAATCAATCGTTTTAATTATTGTTTTCGCTGTTTCACCTAAACTCCTCAACCAGTAAACTGATCAATTCATTCAGGTGACTTACCTGTGGTAACGAACTTCATCGTTACCACGCTGTTGCTATTTTGTTTTCCAATCTCTCAAAGAACTTTATCCATTTTGTCACCTCAACAATAAGCCGAGTTGACTATGAATTCTGACGATGCACAAGGGCTTGAACCTCGCTCACAGCCTTTAACTGCTCATCTTTTCCTGTTACTATTTTAAGAACTTTTTGTTACTTTTTTGCTACCCCTTTCTCTGTAACGGAGTGCAAAGGTAGAAGGTTGTTTTGACACCACCAAATGTTTTTTTGAATTTATTTTTAAACCCTAAAACACTAACCAAATCAACCCGCTTTTTAAAGAACTTTTCCCGCACCGTTTCCGCTAAGGGACGGCAAAGATAGAACCCTTTTTGTTCTCCACAAAGACTTTTCTCAAGTATCTTAAAACTATTTCCTGAACCCACCCAAACAAACAGCCGAAAGCCGCCACCACCGCTATTATAAGAAATTTACTACCTTAGTACTGTACAAGAACTAACCGCAAACCACAAGCAAATAACACCATGAAAAACCTGCAAAACGAGATAAGAATATACTGCTCCGGAAGAAAAGGGCTGCAACTAATGCTGCTAAGTACCCTATCTGAGCTACTCCCTGCCTATCTTATTTTAGAAAAAGGCGGTCAACCAATCTATTGGATATTCGTCGCAATATTCGGTTTAGGGTTCCTCTTGGGTTTGTACCTGATATTCAATAGAAAACCTCAAATAGTCCTTAATGAGGCAGGCATACTCGACAAATCGATGAGCAGCACGCGGATAAACTGGGAATCAATAAAGGGAGTACACAAAGTAACTGTATATCGGTTGACCATCATCAGGCTGGTAATAGATGAACAACTGGCACCCATATATAAGAAGGGGAAAGCTGACGGAACAACAGGACGGCTTTACGGCTCAGGGCTTATAGGGCTGGACCTAAACACGGAGCACACAAATGCAAACCCCGACAAACTACTGAGCAAAATTGAAATGCTAATAAATAGTAAAGGCACTGAACGTGTAAAAATGCTGAATATCGGCTTGTAGATGAGCGAGATTACCGTCCTACTCATTACAAAGGCCGACATTCTTACTACCTGCGCCATATCTCCCCTACTTGCATGCACTAACCTAGTACTGTGGCACCAATGTAATCATTAATATAATGACAGCATTCCTGACTTTGTCCCGGCCAGCCGTGGATTCAGTTCTCTCAATTATATATAGTACAGCACAATTGTACATCGCAGTATTCCCTACTTTGTTCAATTGCCATTACCTCATTCCAAAACTCACTCCATTAATTAGAATTCATTTATGGTTGGCGTACCGGATTAACAGCAGCCATATTCATAGCACATCCCCCAATGCTTAGCACCAACAGAAATACGACCAATTCAACTGACAATTACAGCATTTCCCACACCCGACACATATAAACAATGTAAATTTGAATTGCTTTTTTTATACAGGCACCAAAGTATACGTTTGGTAATTGTATGTTTTAACAACCGGATCGACGCCTAACAATCACTTCAGCGCTACACTCACCTACAAGTAATTATTATTTTTTCTACCACCACACACAATACTTAAATTTGTACATTTACGATATAGTGATTTTCTAAATCAAGAAATAACCGGAGTTTTATGACAAGAATATTTTTAACCCTACTTCTATTATGTTTCAGCAATGCAATTAATGCACAAACGGCGGCAGCATATTCATTTACTTCGCTTCCTAGTCCGTTTACCAGTATTGCAACTACCGGAACTGCTGTACCTACTTTAAGTGCCGACAATGTAACTGCAGCGAGTATACCTATTGGCTTCACATTTCTATATTGCGGCACACCATACACAACGCTCTCTGCATGTAGTAATGGTTGGGTTTCATTAACCGAGTCGCCGTCTGTTGCATCCAGCAACTTGTCCGGCCTGATCGATGGAGCGGGTTGGTTAATGCCTTTTTGGGATGACTTAGACGGAACCTCCGGAACGGCTTATTACGAGACTTCAGGAGTAGCCCCAAACCGTATTTTTACTTTTGAGTGGAACAATTGGGAAACCGTGTCGGGTACCGGCCGGGCAACATTCCAGGTAAGATTATACGAAACGTATAACCTTGTAGACTTTCACTACGGTCCAACATCCATTGCCGGAGCCAATGCAACAATCGGCATATCAAACGATAACGTTTCCGACTGGCAAACACTGTCAGATGCGTCTATAACACCTACCGTTTTTCCTGCGCCGGTATTCGAAACTACTGTACCTACGACATCTGCTGATGGAAGACTATTTCGCTGGACACCGTCGGACTGCCCTGTTTCACCTATTACGGGCGTATCATCGGTATGTACCGGTGGTTTTGCATTAATGTCCAGTATATCATCCGGTTTGCTATGGAGCAGCAGCGACCCGTCTGTAGCTACTATTACTGCAGGTACGGGAGCAGTTACCGGTATATCTGTGGGTACAACTACGATCACTTACATGTCGCCATTGGGTTGTTATGCAACCAAAACACTGACAGTCACCGGTACGCCGCCAATTACGGGTACGTTTTCATTGTGCACGGGGGTTCCTGAGACATTTACCCACGTTACTCCCGGAGGAACATGGAGCAGCAGTAATACGGCCGTGGCAACCGTCGGTGTAGGCACCGGTGTAGTTGATGGCGTATCGGCGGGCACCGCCAGAATTACATACAGAATGGGAGGAGGCTGCAAGGCTTCCGTTGAGATTACTGTCAATACAAGTCCGGCACCAATTACCGGCACAACAATTGTTTGTGAGGGATCGGGTTCTACACTAAGTACTACATCGACCGGTGGCTTCTGGAGTAGTAGCGACGGTAGTATCGCGTCTGTTGATGGCTCCGGAAACATGACTGGCATAACAGACGGAAGTGCCACTATTTCCTACACGTTACCCTCCGGCTGCGCAAGTATTGCTCCCGTCACTATCAACCCGGTACCTGCAGCGATAACCGGCAGCACGGGACTATGCATATTTGGGACTACTCCGCTTAGCAGTGCGTCTGCCGGTGGCACATGGACGAGCAGTAGTCCGGCAATAGCGACTATAGATGCATCCGGTCTGGTAACAGCCGGCCCGACTGCCGGTAGCTCCGTAATAACATATACTTTGCCAAGTGGCTGTTTTGCAACAACAACCGTAAATGTTGTCGTAGTTGTTGCACCCATTGTCGGCTCAACAACCACCTGTCGCAATGAAGACTACACCTACAGCAATGCCTCCCCCGGAGGTGTATGGAGTAGCAGCAATCCATCGGTAGGCACCATTGACGCAGCCGGATCGTTTACCCCGTTAACTGTCGGCACCACCACAATAAGTTACACACTTGGCTCAGGTTGTCTATCGTTGACTGTCGTTACCGTAAATCCAAACGAATACATAACCGGTGTTGCTACGCTATGCCAAGGCGCAACAACAACCATGAGTAACCCACTGACCGGAGGCACATGGTCAAGTTCGGACGCGTCTATTTTCACAGTTCACCCGTCAACTGGTGATGTTACGGGCGTCAGCGGCGGTACCGCTACGCTCAATTATACAAATACAAATGGTTGTACCACCAACACCGACATTACAGTTAACCCTACACCTTCTCCCATAACGGGTAATCGGTTGATTTGTGTTGGCAACAACACACTTTTAGGCAGTATGCCGGCGGGTGGGACCTGGAGTAGTGGCAATATTGCTGTTGCGTCCATAGGCTCGTCATCAGGAGATGCTTTCGGGATCACTGCAGGCACCGCAGACATAACCTATACGTCTGCTTCGGGTTGTGTCACCACAGCTGTCTTAACGGTGAGCCCTACACTTGCTCCAATCGTTGGAGACCTTTCAGTTTGTCCGACGTTTACTTCATTACTTACCCACCCCTTAACAGGTGGCACATGGACAAGTAGCGACGCAACAATAGCAACTGTCGGATTTTCGTCAGGTATTTTAGCAGGAGTAAACCCATCGGGAGGAACAGCAACCATAACTTACTCGCCGCTGACATCGGGTTGCTTCATTACAGCAACTGCCACGGTGTTGCCCACACCAGCTATTTCTGTAGCCGGATCCTCCTCAATTTGCGTGGGAGCAACTGCTACGGTGAGCACATCAATGAGTGGCTCAACCTGGACCAGTTCCAATGCATCGGTAGCAACTGTAAGTACATTGTCCGGTCTAGTTACAGGTATATCCGGCGGCACAACCTCCATAACTTGCTTTGGCAGTAACGGATGCAACAATAACGTCACATTTACCGTAAACACCCCGCCATCAGCTATTAGCGGGCCTGTGTTGGTATGTCCCGGCACGAGCATTACCCTGAGTAGTAGCCCAACCGGCGGAACATGGAGCAGTAGCACCCCGGCAAACGCCACTGTTGGAGCAGGAACGGGGGTTGTAACCGGCATTGCACCAGGGACAACAACTATTACTTATACGCTACCCACGGGCTGTACAGCTACAACTGAAATCTCAGTATTAAATGTACCGGTAGCAACCATTACACCTATAGGGGACACCGTACTGTGTCCCGGCGATTTTGTAACGTTGACTTCCAGCACAGTAGGAGGCGCAACCTATCAGTGGTATAAAGGGGGCACCCCAATATCAGGAGCCCTTACCCCTACCTACGTTGCTACCACACCCGGCAATTATCAGGTACGAGTATCAGTAGGTACAGGCTGCGGGGAAACGTCCATACCTATGTCCGTTTCAGTGGTACCAGCTGTAGCGAACATAACTGTTCCGGGCACCTCAACAACTACCTGCGCCGGAACACCCGTTGTACTAAATGCGAATACCGGTGTCGGCCTTACTTACCAATGGGAACTGGGGGGCACGCCGCTGCCCGGTGCTACAATGGACACGCACAACGCAACTACGAGCGGGACATATACTGTAAGGGTTACCAACAGTGTGGGATGTTGGGCTGTTTCATCCCCTGTAACCATTTCTGTGTTGCCTGCTCCGGCCAATACGGTTACAACTTCGGGACCACTATCTTTCTGTATAGGCAGCAATGTTACGCTCACAGCGGCTACAGGAACGGGCTATACTTACCAATGGTTCAATTCTGCCGGAACGATTGCAGGTGCCACCTCAGCGGCTTTCACAACAACAACAACCGAAAGTTATCATGCTATCGTTACGAGTCCATCCGGCTGTGTTACTAATTCCGACACAAGCGATGTGATAGTAAATACTTTGCCTGATGCGACAATAGCATCAACCGGCCCACACATATTCTGTGCGGGTGGCTTTGTTTCACTTGTAGCGGCAGCGGGCTTCAATTACCAATGGTATAGAAGTGGCAGTCCTATAGCCGGTGCTACCAATGCAGCCTATGTAGCATCTACGAGTGGTGGATACAGAGTTAAAGTCACAAATGCAACAACCGGTTGCAGCAGTCTTACCGGTGCCGATACCGTAGTGACGGCTATCTCAACGGCATCAGTAGTACCACTTACCCCTGCTAAATTTTGCTGGGGCGGAAGCTCATTATTATCCACAAGTCTATCGGGTTTGGGTGCTGCATTAAACTATCAATGGTCATTTAACGGCGTTGTAATACCGGGAGCAACAAGCACAACATATAACGCGTCTGTAACCGGAAACTACGAATGTTCCATATCTGTTCCTACGAGCTGTACCATCTCTACAGGCCCGCTGGCAGTAACAGAGATGCCGTTGCCCGACCCGCCAATTTCGTTTAATGGTACAACTCTTAGAACTGATAACTACTACATTTCCTATCAATGGTACAAAAATCTAGTAGCTATTCCGGGGGCAGTAACTTACCATACACCGTCTACAGGGATTGGCAATTATAAAGTAGCAGTTACGGATACTAATGGATGCCAGTCTGTAAGTGCAGTATATGTGGTTACAGTCAGCTTACCAACAGACGTAGTGGATGTAAACAGTACGGAAGTGAAAATATTCCCTAATCCGGCACAAAAGACTATTCATATAGAATGTATGACTGACGTACGTGTGGTAGTCAGCGGAATAGATGGTAGAAAACTAATAAGTTCACAAGACTCAAAAAATATAGACATCAGCGCACTTGCGGATGGCATGTATATTATCACTGTGTTTGATAAAGAAAACACCCTACTGAAAACACAAAAAATTATAAAAAAATCAGAGTAGTTATCGTTCAAAATCATTGAAAATTTGGCAATGCAACAGCGTTACAGCAAATGGCTGAAGGCTTCAATATTGTTACCACAAAGCCTTAGTCACTTTGTAGCAAAAATCGACTTGACTAATGTGTGAACGGTGAACTATTCGCCAATGCAAGCGCTTCATTGCATCACGCTCCGCATTAACGATAATTACAATATTAAATTTCGGTAACTCTTAAAATTTTGCGGTCGTGTTATTTTGCGTACGTTGGGTTTCCGTATCTTGGCACTCCTATGATAAACTACAATACCAAAGCCTGGTTATCGAGCATATTCATCTTTAAGAAAGCTGACACACTGCGTCAGCTGCTTCCTCTTATTATATTAGTTAGTGCATATACAGCCACTATTGTTTACATAGAAACAGACTGGCTGCAAATACCTAAAGACCACCCTATCAGACATCTGAATGTTATACAATCGCTGCTCGGATTTGTCATTTCTTTACTAATAGTATTTCGTACCAATACCGCATACGACCGCTGGTGGGAAGGAAGAAAGCAATGGGGCGCACTGGTAAACTGCAGCAGAAACCTCGCGATAAAAGTAAACGCTATCCTACCCCACAACGACATCCAAAATCGACAATTTTTTGAGCAAATAATTCCGGCATTTTCGTCGGCACTGCAACATCACCTTCAAGCCGAAACAACCCGACTGCAGTTGGACACCGAACCGCATCCAGAGATACCGGACTTCGACAAAACTGAACACGTCCCGAACCATATAGCATCATTGATGGCCGACAAACTAAACCAGCTATACCGAGACAAAATAATAACAGGCGACCAACTCATAACTATGAACCCGGAGCTACAGGCTTTTCTGGATATTTGCGGCGCCTGCGAGCGCATAAAAAACACACCCATCCCCTATTCTTACAGTGTGTTCATCAAGAAGTTCATCTTCATGTATATAATTACACTTCCCATAGGCATGTCTTTCTCGCTGAGTTATCTGCTCGTACCGGTTATTGCGTTTGTATTCTATGTGCTTACAAGCCTCGAAATGATTGCCGAAGAAATCGAAGACCCATTCGGAACGGACGCCAACGACCTCCCAATGACTAAAATGGCTTCAAACATCAAGAGAAATGTAGAGGAGATTTTCGCATGAGCGTGGCACGCAAACCCTGATTTTTAGCCGCCATTGCTTACCTTTGCCACCCGAAAACAAAAACTCACAAATAAGATATATAGATATGCAACATTCAATCACAAACGTAACGGTTATAGGTTCAGGAACAATGGGGAATGGCATTTGCCACGTGTTCGCACAGAAAGGCTACAATGTCAGTATGATGGACATAAATCAGGATGCACTGGACAGAGCAATGGCAACCATCAATAAAAACATGGACCGTCAGGTAACAAAAGGTCTGATAACTGAAGAAGACAAACAACAGTCAATTGCCCGCATTACTACCTATACTGATATGGCTACGGCCGTACAAAATGCGCATCTTGTAGTGGAGGCAGCAACCGAGAACGTTGAGTTGAAACTAAACATCTTCCGCGACCTCGACAAGCATTGTCCGGAGGGCTGTATTCTGGCGTCCAATACGTCTTCTATTTCTATTACAAAAATCGCTTCTGTTACTAATCGCCCGGAGAAAGTGATAGGCATGCACTTCATGAATCCGGTTCCGGTAATGAAGCTAATTGAGGTGATTAACGGCTATGCAACGTCTGAAGATGTAACCAAAACCATACACAGCCTTTCAGAAAACTTAGGCAAAGTACCATGCGTAGCCAACGACTATCCTGGCTTTATAGCCAACCGCATATTGCTACCCATGATTAACGAAGCAATCATTGCACTGCAGGAAGGCGTGGCAGGTGTAGCCGAAATTGACACCATCATGAAATTAGGTATGGCGCACCCAATGGGACCATTGCAACTGGCAGACTTTATAGGTCTGGATACCTGCTTATCTATCCTGAATGTATTGCACTCCGGCATCGGTAACCCAAAGTATGCACCGTCAACCCTTCTGGTAAATATGGTACAGGCAGGCAAATTGGGTGCTAAATCCGGCGAAGGTTTTTACAAATACACAAAGGGCAGTAAGGAACTGGTGGTTAGCGCAGCATTTGCTACAAAAGAGTGGAAGTAACATTCATCTAAGAACGATAGTACAGAAATAGGTCATAAAAAAAGTTGTATCTTTATTATGACCTATTTTGTTTTTATGAAGTTTGCGGTTCTCATATACTCTTTTTGTTTTCTTTTCAATTTACAGGCTTATGGACAAGAGCTATCATTACCTTTGACGCAGTCAAAAGCGAATAACACTACCTATGTTATAGACGGTGTAATAGTTTACAACCTCGGGCAAGGTGCGAAAAGCAACATACAAATGGGGACATATTCGTGTCCTTTCCCCTTAATACCGCTCCCTCAAAGCAAAAACTTAGAAAGGGACGACATAGAAAAGCTGCCTTGTAATTCTCTTGACGAATTAGCTGCAACCCAACCGAACATCCACCAACAACGACGTGGCGACCCGATAAACATAAAAAACGGGGGGACATACGGCACTCTATATATTTTAGACGGTGTACAGCTAATGCGGTAAAGGCGCAGCTAGAAAATCTTACCGTAATGTGCTTTTATTCGATGAAAATACATACACTAATTCTAATTTTCTCTTCATTCGCGAATATTGCTTTTTGCCAAAAGCAATACGATAGGTTTGATGGCGCAATCGGCCTTCTGTCTGGCAAATCCTGCTATTTGAGCATCGGGCGCTCAGAAGATAATTATAGTATGTGGTCTTTTACCGATAGCACCGACTACTTTACATTTTCCGAAAAGGCGTTTTCATATCCAACACTCAAAATAAAAGGGCAACGTTGCTTACAGCTTACACAACAGACACATGTAGCTGACCCAATCAGCAACACAATGAGATTAATAGGAATGAGTTGCCCGCTCATTTTGTGTTTTACTAATAAAGTAAACAATGAGAATAAATATGAAATAATAATGCAATCCGAAAACGTTGGTAAAACGAAAGGCAGTTTGAGTTTCATTTCGGATAGCCTCTTTTTATTGCAGCCCGGCCTAACTTCTCCCCGTGAATATTATAGAGTCATTTTGCCACCTACAGGCGTTTCAAAATAAAAAAAATGGAAAGAGCTAGCTTAAAAAGTCTATAACGTGTAACTCACCCCAACCGTTGCGGGGAACGAAATGACATACAATCTACTCCCAAGCCCCATGTAGTTTGCCGAAAGTTCAGCATTAACACCCCAATGCTTGCTTATAGCATATCTGGCACCAACCTGTACTGCGGCGGAATAGTTGAGGCCCATACCTGAGTGTCCTCTGGTTACATCGGTTTCCCGGCCCTCTATTTTTGTCATCTGTGTACCACCTAATGAAACACCACCATACATAGTAAACTTGCCGATATCAACTTTCCTATTCAGGAAAACAAGGTATTGAATGTATTTTAGGGTATAGGTCGGGTTGTATGCTTCGAAGATAACCCGCTGCATGTCTCTATCCGAAACACCCGAAGGCCAATAAAAATCGAAGATTGTGTTTGGGTCTATATGGTACCGACCGGAAATACTTGCCTCTCCTACAGAGCCTCCTATTTGCCATCTATCAGTATTATAGCTACCTTTCAAGTTATATAATGGAAAAGTCCTTACAGACCTATTTTCAGGAGGCACACTTTCATTGTGCTTGGCGTGCAGCGAAGGACTGCAATTACGTCCATAATTTAAGTTAATTTCTATGTTTTGCGCCTTCGCCGGAACATAAACTAATACAAATAACGCAGCGAGAGTAAATACAGGTTTCATATAGGTCACTTTAATATAAAGAATACTAAAGGTACATAAACGTTACTGACAATAAAAATATTGCTCAATTATTGATACTTCACCTGCTCCGGCAAAAACATCCCGGCATTTCCATTATTTCGTATCACATCACGTACCAAAGTAGACGATATGGTTGAGTACTGAGGTGCGCAGGTAAGGAAAAAAGTAGCGATATCCGGAGCCAGCATGCGGTTCATATCCGCAATTGCCTTTTCATATTCAAAATCACTGATGTAGCGTATACCCCGCAATATATAGTGCGCATCCACCTTTCGACAAAAGTCAACCGTCAGTCCTTCATAACTCATCACCTCCACCCTCGGGTCGTCCTTAAATATATCCCTAATCCACCCCGCACGTTGCTCAATGCTGAACATAGGCTTCTTAGAGGAGTTGACACCCACACCAACTATCAGCTTATCAAACATGGGCACTGCGCGCTCTATAATATCCACATGCCCACGCGTTACAGGGTCAAACGTTCCAGGAAATAAACATATACGCTCCATACTACTCATTTGGTTGCAAGAAAAATGTAAAGACTGTCGTGCCGTAATTCTTCATCTTCATAAAATTCGGGTGAGTTTGATAGTCATTTCTTGGAGTATGCTCCAAAACAAAGATACCCCCGGGCAATAGTAGATTGCGGTCAAATATCATCAATGGCAACTCGTCTATACTAGCCAATGCATACGGCGGGCCGGCAAAAATGAAATTATATTGCTCTGTATGCTGCTTTACAAATTTAAAAACGTCTGCCCGTACAATCTGAATGCTATCCTCTATGCCCAATTCCTTCACCGTCCTTTTGATAAACGCCACAGTGACAGGATCTCTTTCTACCAAAGTAAGGTCAGTTGCACCCCGAGACGCCAGTTCATAACTGATACTGCCTGTACCGCCATAAATATCAAGGGTCTTTAACCCATCCAGCGAAATCATATTCGTCAGGATATTAAACAACCCTTCCTTCGCCACTTCAGTGGTGGGACGGGCAGGAATTTTTGCCGGAGGATTAAAACGACGCCTCCCAAATTTTCCACCTACTATACGCATAACATCAATTGGTTTGCGAGAGTTATTGCCGGGTCCCAACGCTCATGCAGCGTGAGCCCGTTCCCTCCCTTCAATCCGGGAAAATATTGTGTAAGTTCATTAATGACATCATACTCCATTCCTGTAAGCCCGTTGCATACCAGGTTCAATTTTGAAGCATCGATGTAATTCTCCTTACACAACAACTTAACAGCATAGGCAATATCCTCTGCGCAAGTGTAATCAAATACTTTGTGCCACAACAACTGACTATAATTGTGCAGTGTGGCAGTAACCTGTTCAGGCCCTATACAGCACTGCAAAAACAAACTCTGTGCGTGTTTGTCTCTGAAGTGATAGGCGGCAAGAGGAAACACAGCAGCCTTTTTGAAATTTATCTTTACTAATTCAGAAATGTTTACCGGAATAGCCTGCAAATAGTTTGCGGCATCGTTTTCCAAATGTTTTCTTTTTACTACTTCATTTGCTTCAACAAAAAACACTTTACGCAACCAGTTCTCTGCCGCTTCTTTCGCATAAAGCTCATCAGGAACAATCAGGTTTTTATCTGTATTTATAAAGACGCCTTTTACTTTTTCCCTAACCGCAAGCAATGGTTCATTGGCAAACAATTGTTCAAAAAAGTCTAATTCCCAAACCGGTCTGTCTTCGCCGTACCCGTTATAGTGGATGGTCAAAAGTTCTTTTGAAATGCTGAAACCAGCAACATATACCCCACGCGGAACAAGCACACCTATCACGAGGGCAACTCTGGACAGTAGTGTTTCGTCCTCACGCACATTATAAATCTGCTCGAATCCGGTATTTGTTTCCACAGTCATTTTTTTATAACACAATTATAGGCAAAAAGCACGGGAATTATGCTCATTCTGTTACTCCTCTCTCACGAATACCAACAACACGTAGCTTTTTTGTTCTTGCTAAAGTTTAACGACTACACGATAAGTCGCCCCCATTATTTCCTCAAAGGTAAACAATTGTAAAATCTACACTCAGGTTAATCAGAATATCGATACATTGTCTACTCTTTAATTTCGCCCAACAAACGGCAGTCTATTTTGTTTATATTTGCTCTCACTAAATGTTTGTACATGAAAAAATTTATCCTTTCTATTGTTTGTTTTTACGCCTTAGGGCAGGCAAATGCAATTGAAACCTGGACGGTAAAAGCACCTATGCCAAGTCCAACAACAACATTCGGAATCGCGTCAGTTGACAGCATGATTTACTGTATCGGCGGAGCCGATGTTACCGGGGTTTTAAGTAGCGTATACGCTTATAATGTTTATACAGACGTATGGACAACAAAGACATCGATGTCCACAGCAAGAGGAGAACTTGGTGTTGCACAAGTAGCCGGAAAAATATACGCCATCGGAGGGTTTACTTCCGCCGGAGCTTTGAATGTGGTTGAAGAATACGATCCTGCCACTGATACCTGGACTACAAAGTCTCCAATGCCTACTGCCCGATCGCAGTTTTCAGTGTCAGTTATAGGCAACAAAATATACGCAATTGGCGGATACCCCGGCTCTTATGCAACGTTGGAGATATACGACCCTACTACCGATTCATGGAGCACCGGCAGTTCAATGTCTTTTGGCAGAATACAGGGCCGCGGAGCTGCTACATTGGGTGGAAAGCTATTTTTTGTGGGAGGAAAAAATTACGCAAACAATGTCTACTACGATAGCTGCTCCATATACGACCCTTCCTCCGACACATGGTCGACAGGGACAAACATGCCATTTCAGAGGTTTGCGGGAAGCATTGCATACGCTAATAGCAGGCTATATTACTTCGGAGGGGCAATAGGCACACCTGCAAGCCCCGAAATTCCTAACTTTAACAGTAATGTATATTATGATTCAACTAGTGGCTCATGGGTAACCGCACTTTCCTGCCTGAAAAAGCGTTCCAGCGGTTCGGCAGTTGAGGGCGCTAATGGCAAGATATATTATATAGGCGGTCTCGATAGCGTGGGAAATGTAGTAGACTGGAACCATGAATACGCTCCTGATTACCTAACAACCAATGTTAGCGAATATAACAGTGCTGGCAATGTTAGCGTCTATCCGGTACCATGTGATGGTCGGCTTATGGTAAATGTCGGCAACCTAAATGCAGCGGACTGTTCATTTAACGTTGTATCTATCTCCGGACAAATCATTGAAGTGCCGTTTACTTATACAAACGGTATATTTTCAGCAGACATGACAAATGTGGCGTCCGGTGTTTACATAGTACAACTGAATAGTAAGGACGAAATATACAAACAATCAATTATCGTAAAATAGGGCCAAAAGATACTTTTCGCTCAAGAAAACACCCGCTGCGCTAATCTCCAATCGCGCAGCGGGTGTTTATTTTTTATAGTATTACGTAATCTGAAAGCAATCATATACAACCCATGTATACTTAATGACGATTTAGTTTCATTTAAACAACAAACTACATACATCAACCAAAATATTCAATTATTGGCAACCTAATTATTGAGACACAGCATCACTAAAAAGAGTTTTGACGAGACAAACGTCTAACTCATACTCACTTTTCCAATTCTGACAATTTGCTCCTTACATACGGTAAGTCTTTCAACTTCAATTCTTTTTTCAGGTATTCAATAGCTTTGACTTTATCGCCTTCAGCCGCATACAAATCACTCATACTATCATAAACATTATAACTACCGGGATAGTTATCTATGTTAAGTTGAAAAAAAGCACGCGCTCGGTCAAACATATTTTTATACAAGAAGTAATACCCCTTTCCATTGATAAGACTTTCCGGAGGCAAAACCGCATATCCCATTTTTTCAGAGACCATTTTATAGTGCTTCGAATAAAAATCCGGTGTGACAGCCATCTTATCTATTTCAGGTGGGACGGTAAACCTAAATACAAAACGCAAAGCATCATATATCGCAGGAAATGGTGCTGAGTTATGATCCTCGCTATCATAATACTTGCTCTTATAGAGCAAACCATTACCCTGGTGGGTTCTTACCAATTCATCAAAAACCAGATTAGACCTTTCGACTATAGTAGCAAGCGTACTATCGCCCATTATACTATCTCTTTTCTCGGGAACAGAACCAGACCAACCAACATAAAGTGACTTGTTAGAGAAAGTATTACGTTTCATAACTGACGCAGACTGCCTTACTACTCTCTGGTTGTCCCAAAACAAAGCCGGGTCAACTGCTATATAGGCATTAAACAAAGATGTATGATTTACTAACGTATTAACAGCAAGAAGCCCGCCGAGAGAATGACCTGCCAATACCCGATAAGGCGCAGTCGGATAGTGGATGTCTATATAGGGTATCAATTCCTCTTTCATAAATCGGGTAAACACTTCTCCTCCTCCAGACGTTCTCACAAGATTACTATCCTTCGGAACAGTACCATCGTGAGTGGGAGTCAGGTCCTTCATTCGGTCAATATTCTCTATCCCAACCAGTATCATCTCGGGACAAGACTTTGTTACATTACCGGTATACTGCAACATGCCGGCCACAGAGTAAAAAAAGACTTCTCCATCTAACAGATAAACGACCGGGTATCGTTTCCTTTCATAATCATTATTCCCTCTCGCCGTCGGCACCCGTACCCATACCGTTCTTCGTTCGCCAAGGACATTCGACCATATTGTATCCTTTTTCCCAATAACAATTTTGTTATCTGATTGTGCATTGGCTAATGCACTCAAACACAAAAACGAAATCAAGATTGATATTTTCATTTTTATTCTTTTGAGATAGTTATGATAAATATCCGGTAGTACTCACAAAGTTTATTAAAATAGCGCAGACTTATATAAGGTGTACTGATATCTACATTACGATTAGGATATTCTGTTTCATGAATTAACGAACAATTTCACCCAAAAATTGTGCTCGTAAAGATGTCTTAATAATCAAAATGGTTATTTTTCAGACTTAAATTACCGACATTAGCCCTAAATTGCCATTCATTTACAACTCGATGATAGAAATTAAAAACATTAAAAAGAGTTTTGGAGAGAAAGGAGTACTTCACGACGTGTCGGCGACTATGAAAGCTGGCAATACAAATCTCATTATCGGCAGTAGTGGAAGTGGGAAAACAGTACTTATGAAAATTATGATTGGCCTTATGCCCGTCGACTCCGGTTCTGTTTTCTACGAAGGAACAGACATTACCCAAATGGCAGAAAAGGACCTGAAAGAACTAAGGAAGCAGATAGGTATGCTTTTTCAGGGCAGTGCTCTTTTCGATAGTAAGACAGTAGAGGCAAATGTCATGTTTCCCCTTGACATGTTTACCAGAGACACATATAGAACAAAGCTAAAACGGGTTAATGAAGTACTGGCGCGCGTCAATTTAAAAGAAGTCAATAAAAAGTTCCCTGCTGAAATAAGTGGGGGGATGAAGAAAAGGGTCGCCCTTGCACGTGCTATTGTACAAAACCCAAAATATCTGTTCTGTGACGAGCCCAATTCAGGTCTTGATCCACTGACTTCGTTAGTGATTGATAAATTAATAAAGGAAATTACCAACGAATACAACATTACCACCGTCATTAATACTCATGACATGAACACGGTGATGGAGAGCGGAGATTACATTTTATACCTCAACAAAGGATTTAAAGAATGGGAAGGCAGCAATAAGGATATTATCTTCAGCGATAACGAACAACTAAATTCTTTTATTTTCGCATCTGAGTTTTTAGCCAAAGCGAAAAAAATCAGTATGATTGAAGCAAACAAAAAATAACTTTATAGCTCAAAAATTCCGGCATTTTATAATATTTAAATATTATGCATTTTAAAATAAACCTCACTCTTATTTCGGTACTCGTCATCGTATTATTCTTTTCAATTCCAACCTATAACCGGTGGCTGACGACAAACTTATTGAACCCAAACACAGGTTATACGGTACTTTCGAAGCAACTGGGCCTTGAACAAAGAATGAATAACCGATTCGGTTATCCGTATATGATATACAAAAACATGACGAACTACTTAGATAAGGCCAAAATAAAGAACCCGGTAATCTTGTTTCCACCTGACCAGTACTTAAAAGAACATAAAGTGGCAAACATGACCGTGGTAGAACCTCTTATTTTTTACTACTTCACAGGGCATAAGGCTGTTTGGTACGACAGTCCGGAAGTAGAGAAGGCCAATTATGTAATGATCAATGATGCTAATAATAATGTGTCGATACGAGAAATAAATAGCAAAGCCGAATTGGACGCTTTACTTGAAACCTTCAAAAAATATAAACTTACATTATGAGTGTAACCGGGCTTATTTTTTTACTGGCAGCTCATTTCATCACGGGTGCAGGTATAATCAGACTATTCAAACTGCAACTTCCTGCGATTGCATTTGCATGTTTTTCAATTCTTATAGGTGTAACAATTTCGTCTTTGGTGCCCTGCGTATTAGAGCTGATGCACATACCAATCGTTAAGAGTAATATTTACATTGGATTGAGTGTCCTTGCAGCGATTACTTCTATACCCTTAATTATTGGTGCAAAACAAATGAGTATACCTAAATTTTCGCCACCCAAAATATATGAAATGCCGTTTTTGATAGTTTTTACTTTTTTGGCGCTGGTGAGCATTTGGCGTTGTTTCTACTTCCCGCCTACCCCCCGCGATGTACTTACCGGTGCAGAGGTCATTGCCGAATATACCGTACGAGAACATACCATGATAAACTCAGTTTTCGATATAGATGTCCGGCTCAAGTCGTCGGCTAATAACTTGTTTAAGTCTCCTTTTATGACGGGGATACAAATAAACTATAAGTTACTTGTACAGCCATTCGGTCAACTATGGTTAAGTGTAATGTTCCTAAGTTTTTCGGTTTGGTTTTACTCCACGCTAAGAACAATCGTTCATCCTTTTCTTGCGGGCGTTCTGGTACTTATTTTCTTTTCGATACCCGACCTTTTTGCGTACACATACATAATCCTTTATGACTATGCAAGTATGGTATTCTTCTTTGGTGGGTTTTACTATATGACCAAGTACATTGAAAACAAACAGACAAACTACCTACTCTGGATATCGTTTCTTTTCGGTCTGTCGACATTTATTCGCTCTGAGTCGATGATAATTGTATTCTTTATGTCTGTTGTTCCAATGCTATATTTTTACAAGAGCAAAATGCCGATTCTTCAGATAGCCAAAACTGCCTTGTTATTTGTGTCAGGTAGCGTTATATTATTTTTGTTAGTTAACAATATCCTCGTCAAGCTGCTTATTCCCCTTCCGTCTGACCCAACATCTCTTATTAACTCAAACTTGACTGATGTTTCCGTATTATTTAAGGGATTAAAAGACATAGTTACAGAACTTATAATTTCTTCAAGAACTGTCGCGGTATATGCTCATTTCTATTTCTTCTTTTTTGCAGTTGTGGTCATGGATGTAATATGGCCGAGAAAATATTCGCGGGATAGTGTCATTGCTCTTTTGGGTGTTTTAATAGTGTTCCTTAGTTTCGGAATTATGTGTTATATATTCCCCTTCTTCACCATTATAAACACGGTAAAACGAGGATTATTTAAGTTTATCCCTATTATGGTTTTATATATGGCCCATAGTGGGATTTTACAAAAAGTTTCCGATTACCTTAAAAGAAAAGAAGCCGGAATCAGCAAAAAAGTAACACCGGCAGTAGCTGCTACCCAACCAAAAAATAAAGGAAAGAAGAAGAAGTGACAAGGAGTAGCCCCTATGACTTGCTTCCGGTTTGTTATAATTAATGCCCTACCGAAACGGGTTTGCAAACTGAGCATCTGCGACAAGAGAAGAATCGGAAATTGCCATTAAAAATGCTATTATACTCTCCTGCTCTTTTTCAGAAAGGTGGTTACCGCCTGTATGAGCAAACCCCATTTTTGAATCTATACCGACACATAATGAAACACCCGAACTGTAAAATGACAGAACTTCTTCCAAAGTTCTGAATCTTCCGTCATGCATATAAGGAGCCGTAAATGCAAGATTCCTTACAGAAGGTATCTTAAACATACCACGTTCTTCCATAACCCCTGTAACACCTCCCCTGCCGGCATCTTTGTAGTCCTCATAATATTTGAAAGTATCCAGCCCATTGTTACTAAACTCAAACGTACTCCCTATCGGGTCCGAATCAGTAGTATGGCAATGAAGACAATCACCCTTTGTCATATCATTCATTAGCACAAATCCTTCAAGCTCCTGTTTGCTTAGCATTGTACTACCTTTTATAGCTCTGTCAAATTTTGAGCGGTATGACAATATTGTTCTTTCAAACTGCCCTATGGCATTACCAATAAGTTCACTATCAATCTCTTTGCCCCCAAAAGCTTCCCGAAACTTTCTGCGATAGAAAACACTCCTGCGCAAGCGAGACACTAACTCACTTACCGTCAACGCCATTTCACTACTGTCTGTAATAGGGTGAAAAACCTGAGACTCTACACATTCTGCCCTTCCGTCCCAGAAAAAAGAAGTATGCCAGTTCAAATTGAAAAGCGGAAGCGTGTTTCGTTTTTGCAGCTTCCCGTCTATTCCCTTTGAAAAACGAATACCACCATCGCTGAATGCATACTCCTGCTTATGACAGCTACCACAGGAGATGCTGCTATCTCTACTCAATAATGTATCATAAAACAAAAACCTGCCTAGCGCTACTCCACTATTTGTTATCGGATGTTCCGGCAACGGCATTGCCGGAAAAAGTGGCATCTGCGGAAAAAGGTACAACGAGCCGTTTTTGCCTGCTTTACCAAACCCGAAACAGACCAATAACAACAACAGAAGTATAACCCACATCTTACCTGTCATTGGCTACCTTGAAATAATAACAGGAAACACATCAGAGTACAAATTAGTTTTAACCCGTAAATAGTATGTACCATTGGGCTGGTCGCTGACATCAATGTAAAACTTAACCGGAACATTAGTAAATCGCTTCACTACCCGCCCCTGCATATTCACTAACTGCATTTCCTCTATGATGTGATACTTCTGTACCTTTTTCGCTTCTATGTGTACAATACCGGTGGTCACCGTCGGAAACACCCTTATATCTTTATTGAGAGACGGGTCTACAACCAAACCATGCACCATAGTGATATGCATCATCATGTTGTCAATCATCCAACCTTCCCTGACACTATCAACAGAGTCTGATTTCAGCGTAAAACGAAACATCAAAGAATCTGTCAGACTCAAAAATGAATAGTCAAAACACAACCAAACATCCCTCCAGATACTATCTGTACCGGTAAACCCAAACTCTCCTGATATAAGTGTATCAATATTGGAAGAGTCAAAGCCATATAAATTGTAGACATAAGGGTTGTTAAATATATTGAACCATGTATTGCCTGTATCAACCGAAAACTCAACAATACCACCGTCGCTCAAATACTCTATATCTAACTTTTGCTTCCATTGAAAAGCAAATATACCCCACGAGTAAGCCGGGTGAAACCTGACAATAAAAGAAGAAGAATCATTTACCGGATATGGATTGACTGTATCTGTAACAATAACATTCGGATATGTAGCAGCACTATCAAAAATAACTTTTTGAGGTCTGCCTATCTGCCATACATTTCCATGTGCGGTATCTATGTCAACAAAAACAGAATTGAAAAGTGACGTATCTGCCCCGTCAAAGTACTGGTGATAAGTTTGTGCGTACAGCAAACTGCCGAAGCTCATTAACAAGATAAGGGTAAGGAGTAATTTTTTCATAAAAAACTAACAACGTATTAAAGGTACACAATATACCTTAATATTTTGTGTGTTTTATTAAGTAAAAAAAGAGATGTACTGTCGTACATCTCTTTCGCTGAAAACTATATATAAAACACTATTTCAATTTACAAGTTGCAGAAGTACCCAAGGTATCTGTATATCCGGCTTGGGCTTGAGCGCAAAATGAGGTAGCAGTTTTCAAATCCATGTCGTTTGCAGTATGGTAAACCGTATCATACTTAATGACAATAAAAGTATCGGGTGGAATAATTTGTAATTCGCTTCTCGCAACAAAGCAAGTGCACTTATAATCACCAAATGGGTTATCGTCGCCTTTATCGCAGGAAGCAAAAAATGAAAGACCCACGAAAAGGGATACAGCTATAGTCAGGAGTTTCCTCATAGAAATTCTATTTGTTGGTAAATGTAATGCATATTTCAAAAAATAAAAAGGGCTTCTATGGCTTTTCTGTGACATACCCTTTAGCATTTTTTATCTTACCTTTACAAAAAATTCAAATAATCAATTTATGAGTACAATGACTCGGTCAAAAATCGACTTTGAACTACCTTACAAAGTAAAAGACATCAGCCTCGCAGAATGGGGACGTAAAGAAATAAAGCTTGCAGAAGCAGAAATGCCCGGACTTATGGCATTGCGTGCCGAATACGGAGCGCAGAAACCTTTGAAAGGTGCTAGAATTGCCGGTTGTCTGCATATGACCATTCAAACAGCAGTATTAATAGAAACTCTGGTTGAATTAGGTGCAGAAGTTCGTTGGAGCTCTTGTAATATATTCTCAACACAGGATCAGGCTGCAGCAGCGATTGCAGCAACTGGAGTTGGGGTATTTGCATGGAAAGGACAGACTGACGCAGAAAGTATCTGGTGTATTGAGCAGACATTGTTTTTCGGAAGTCCTGACAAGCCATTGAACATGATCCTTGATGATGGCGGCGACCTTACTAACATTGTTTTAGATGAGTACACTGAATTGGTGCAAAATATCAAAGGTCTAAGCGAGGAAACTACTACAGGTGTTCACCGCTTGTATGAAAGAATGCAAAAAGGCACCCTGCCGATGCCGGCAATTAACGTGAATGACTCCGTAACAAAATCAAAATTTGATAACAAATACGGGTGTAAAGAAAGTCTGGTTGATGCCATTCGTCGTGCTACTGATGTTATGATGGCTGGTAAAGTAGCTGTTGTAGGTGGTTACGGAGACGTAGGTAAGGGTTCTGCAGAATCATTGCGTGGTGCCGGTGCCAGAGTAATCGTAACTGAAATTGATCCGATTTGTGCGTTGCAAGCCGCAATGGACGGATTCGAAGTAAAGAAAATGATAGATGCCGTTAAAGAAGCAGATATTGTTGTTACTGCATCAGGCTGTCGTGACCTTATCACAGAGGAGCACTTCCGTGCGATGAAAGACAAAACAATCGTATGTAACATTGGCCACTTTGATATCGAAATCGATGGTGCTTGGCTGAACAAAGAATACGGTCATACTAAAGACACAATCAAGCCTCAGGTAGACCTTTATAATATAGACGGTACAGAAATCATCCTTCTTGCCGAGGGTCGTTTGGTGAATCTGGGTTGCGCTACCGGCCACCCAAGCTTTGTAATGAGTAATTCATTTACAAACCAAACGCTTGCGCAATTAGAAATCTGGCAGAACCATGAGAACTACGAAAACAAAGTTTATGTGCTACCTAAGCACCTTGACGAGAAAGTAGCTCGCTTGCACCTTGCTAAGATAGGTGTAGAACTGGATGTGCTTACAGATTCACAATCTGAATATCTTGGGCTTCCTAAAGAAGGACCATACAAGCCTGAAATGTATCGTTACTAGTAACTTTAGTTTCATGTTTTTGAAACCAAATAACAAACAACAAGGGGTACCATTGGTACCCCTTGTTGTTTGTTATAACTTTTCCCAACGATTGCCTAAATCGGCTTTCGCTACCTACTTCCCTTTTTTCTTCACCAATGTGACAGTATATAATTCAGGTTCGGACGGACCGCTTAAAACACCGCCCACTGTCGTCGCTTTCAACGTGAGGCTAACTATCTGGTCTTGCTTTAATGGCTTGGTTTCAAACGTACGCATATGACTCTTCACCTCACTTTCATCAGCAATCAGGGTATTCCCATTGTATAACCGGAAACCAGCCAAATCCGGCACCTCCGGATATTGCCAACTAATAACAATGGAACTGTCAACTTGTTTAACGTTGGAAATATCAGGTTTAGGTAATTTTAAGCTTGGTACACTTACTGATATTGTATCCCCAGGAATTCCGACACTCCCCGACTTACTTTTACCTACGCAATAAAACTTATAGGTACCGCCTATGCCGGGTTTTAAAGAAAATCGATAAGAAGTTGCTTCCTTGGGCAAGTCGTTTACCAGCTCATTAAACCGATCAGATGACGGTGTACATTGATAAATCTGGTAGCTATTGGTAGCGCCATCACCCATCATTACTGAATCCCAACTGATATTAATTGAAAACCCATCATTGGCTACTTTACCCTTTATAATTGTATGCTGAGGCGCAGGAGGTTCGGTCAGGGGAAAGTAACTATAGACACGTTCCCTACCCGGCATTTTGGTCTTATCATTATAAAATGCAGTAACCCGCATGGTAATATGACTACTAACCGGCGAACCTGTTTTGTCAATATATTTTCTAACCCCCGGCGCCAACAACTCAGACACAACTTTATACCCATCCGGGATGTTATTCTTTTCTATCAAAAAACCTTTGATGAAGCGCTCCTGATCTCTGGGAAACGTCCATTCAACATTTATTCCATCCTTAAAATAGAATCCAAGGGAATTTATTTCCGTTATCTTGGACTTTACGTATTCTGTAGGGTGTTCCTCTGGCAAATAGGTATATGGCCTGATTATTCCTTCTATTCCAAAAATCGTTTGCGCACTAATGCTATACTGTTCCGGTGCAGAAGAGTTTGCCGCTCTATCATTCCACATAAACTCAGACGACAGACCTCCATTAATTGGTTTAACAGGAGCATCATTTAGTCTAATACCCCTACGATATACATTGAACCCGGCAACGTAATTTTTCTTCAACCGCTCCATGTCTGCACTCCATAACAATGTTACACCGGGCTTACCGGGATGAGCTCTGGAAGTAACTTCTTTAATCTCATCAAGGTTAGGCACTTCACCATAGTTCCACACCGCCTTCGCTATCAACTTATCTGTTCCCTGAATAAATAATCCATATTGATAACTGGTTTTCTGAGATACTGTATGATCAACAAACCCAAATCCACAAATTACTGAGACGTCAAAATCTGTCGACGCAAGCATAACAATATCCTGAATTTCTCTATCGCCATTGCGCCATCTACTCATAAAAGATGGATAATCATACTCAGTCAACTGGTGACCGGCAATCAAGGTTTTAAGCTTCTCCTTTATCCGGGAAACTTCCACGTTGTCAGACTCATACGGAGATAAGTCTTTCTTTAGCGAAATACCAGGCAACAAAGGGTCGGTATTCAATTGTTTCCAATCACCCAAGCCATCTTTCCTTTTAATATCAAACCCGTTGACGTCATCAGGAACGCTCTTCAGAAACCAAACCAACTTTACGGTTTTCCCGTCAGGACTCTGAACCAGTAAGTTCGCATTGTCAATTTGACCAAATGCGACAATAGTTGAAAAAAAGATGCAATAAAGAAAGGAAATAAATATTTTCATAGTAATAGCAATAGTTGAACAAATGTAACTATTAAAATCCTGTCACAATAATCTGACGAAGAGCCTATTGCGTAAATATTAATGTTTTTCTGTTTGCCCAACATCCGGATAAACCATTAACTAAACAGGAATGCTATATCGTCTTTCGTCAATCGCTTCATAAATGCGTTGTCATCAGATACCAAATCATTAGCCAATGCTCTTTTACGCTCTTGTAGTTGTAACATCTTCTCTTCCAAAGTATCCTTACAAATCAATCGATATGCAAAGATATTCTTGGTTTGTCCTATACGATGCGTCCGGTCAATAGCTTGCTGCTCTACAGCGGGGTTCCACCAAGGGTCAACAATATAAACATAATCAGCAGCAGTAAGGTTCAGACCTATACCACCCGCTTTAAGAGAAATAAGGAACACCCTGCATTCCGGGTCATTCTGAAACTTCTGAATTGCTTTCTCCCTTTCAGACGACGAGCTACTTCCGTCGAAATACACATGACTGATTTTGTCTCCCTCCAGCTTTTCCCGAATCAAGGCCAGCATTCCCAGAAATTGCGAGAATACCAGAACCTTGTGGTTTCCTACATTTTCGGTTATCTCTCTGCTCAGCTCATCCAACTTTACAGAATAGTTGTGGAAACGCTCCTCTTCATTAAGTATCGCAGGGGAATCGCAAATCTGCCTCAGTTTAGTCAGCCCCTGCAATATGTGCATTTGCGAACGCTCCATACCGCGCTCCTCTATGACACCTAAAATTTGAGAACGATAGGTATTTCGATAAGCATCATAGATTTTGCGTTGATCCTTGCCCATCTCACAGTATAGTATTGTCTCTGTTTTTTCGGGCAAGTCTTTTGCTACCTGCTCTTTTGTTCTGCGCAGCAGGAACGGATGAGTCAGCTTTCTCAGCTGCAACTTTACTTCATCCTCCATAAATTTGTCAATAGGCGTAGCAAATTCACTCATAAAGAACTCCCGACTTCCCAGCATACCGGGATTAAGGAAGTTCATCTGTGCGTAGAGGTCAAAGGTGTTATTCTGCACCGGCGTACCGCTAAGAGCCAGACGATTTTTACAATTTAGCAGCAAAGAAGCTTTAGCTACCTGAGACTGTGGATTCTTTATTGATTGCGACTCATCCAAAACAACATAGTCGAATTCAATATCTCGCAAACGCTTTATGTCGCTTCGCATTGTGCCGTAAGTCGTGATAATAATATCATAAGAACTATACGATACCGGCGTTGAGTTTCGCTTCGGCCCGTGATGAATGACATGGGTCAACTCAGGAGTAAACTTCTTGATCTCGTTCTCCCAGTTATACATCAGCGTAGTAGGGCATACAACCATGAACAGTGCCTTCGGATGCAGGTTCTTGTAATGCTGAAAAAACGCCAATGTCTGAACCGTCTTACCAAGACCCATATCATCGGCAAGAATACCACCCCACCCTGCTTCGTTCAAAAAGATGAGCCACTGAAAACCTGCCAATTGGTATGGTCTGAGCGTGGCAATCAGGTGAGTTGGCGGATCTATATCCCCAAAGTCATTATTTAATATACTTTCTAACTTTTCGCGTTTTACATCTAACTCATTCTGGATAGTACTTTCATCAATCTCTGTCAGTAACTCGTCCAATATGTTGAAGTGAATCTTCTTGAGCCGTACATTGCTACCCTTCGTTTCTCCCATCTTCAGCAGCAAGCTGTACTTTTTCAACCATTCGTCCGGCAGCAACCCTAATGAACCATCTGCCAGCCTAACGAAATTCTGCTGTTGGGATAGCGCTCGTTTCACTTCTATAATAGATACCGACTGTTCGCCAAACTTCAGTTCCACCGACGCATCAAACCAATCAATTCCGCTGCTAACCTGAATCTGCGTCTGAGGCTTATGAACATTGACCCGAAGGTTTTTCAATCCCTCAAACCCTGACACCTCTATATTATTATCCCGCATCAGTTCGCTGAAACGGAAAAACCAATTATTAGCCAGTACCGCAGTTCCCGGCAAGTGATAAAAGCCCTCACTCTTTTTGAAGATAATATCAGAATGTAAGGACTGAATCAAATCGAGGTATTCCCGCTCAACAGCTTCATTTCTTTTTATTATAGTTACAATGCCATCACGAGGGATAATTACATCGCCAAAGAAACCCGGCTTCACTTCCGAGTCCATATACACAAACACCGGCTGTAACACTAAAGATTGGTCACGTTCGCTTAAATACAACTTGCAAATCGGTTTCGCCTGGTGAATATGCTCAACAAGTTCTTCGGAGAAATGCACATGAGCAATATCTGTCCATGCCATTACTTTATCCTTCAAAAACTCAGGCCATTTTGACGCAGCAACTTCCAAGACACCATCAGGCAACAACTCTTCCACCAATCCTACTTCGCTGATACTACCAATGGCATATATGCAATGTTCATATAGCAGAACGCCTGAATTAAAAATTGTAATGTCGCTATGCGGCACCGCACGACTTTCGATGTTCCAATCCAGCACTATCTGGTACTGCTTGCCTTCTTTCTTTACTACCAGTTGCGGATGTACATACCGGCCGGAAAAGCCAATCGGCTCAATTGTTTTGGAAGTAAGCAGTTTTCCGTTCTGCTTCAGGTACAGAAAAGGATGGGCAGAATACCTGTCAAACAAACGCTGATACTTAGGCAATAAGTACTCCCACGCCTGCCCTCTGATTTCGTCATCGGGAATATCCCGCAATACACTGTCATAGTCATGGAGAAAATCTCCAAACGGCAGATTTTTCTTCAAATACTTAAGAATCTCTTCTTTGGTAAATTTTCTAACAACCGGCAACAAATCCCGGTCTCCGATTTTGTAGCCAGTAGGATTCACATATTGATTAAGCTCTAACTTTTCGACTTTCCCTACCATCTTCCGCCCTTCCTCATCTTCAATACCCGCAATCAAGTGAACATCTAAAAAAGGAAAGTCAGTCACCTTTGTGTCGATAACGACTCCTAATCGTTTTTCTTGTCGCACCTCTGCAACGACTTCTTTAACAGCAACCTCTTTGACTGGCTGCTGCTTTACGGCAATCTTTTTTATTGTAGGATCTAAAACTCGTAAAAAGGGCTTGTTGTTTTCGTAAGTAAACTCAAACTTTCCTTTCAGGTTATCTTTGAGACTGTATCCATATTGCTCCAACAGTTTATTTTTCTGTACGTCCCAATTCTGCATGGACTGGAAATGGTTAGCACCAAAGGCCTTAAGAATTTGTAGAAACAAGGATGCTTTATGAACACAAAGTGGGTGTGTAGATTCATTGCAGGAGCATGAAGTATCGAAGTACCTTTCTTCGTTTTGCTTAAGTGTTACTTTGTACGTCTTGCCATCATCGTCATCAGGCACCTCGGCTTCAATTCTACCGTTCGTGTTTACAAGCAAAGAACAACGTCCCCCATTTGCCACGGGCTCTGCTTTTTCTAAAGAGTCAGCAGCGGTAAATAATTGCAACATCTGCCGGTTAACCTGGCGCATACGAACCACCGTATGTTTTTGGTCATAAACAATATTGACATTTTCAAAAAATCCGCTTTGCAGAATATCATTCAACTGAAACAACCCCGCAACCTCATGTCGGCATACTTCGCCAAGGTTATAGGGGCATTGACACCTTACCGTCATCTCCTTTTCCTGAAGGTACTTGTTTACAGTTACGGTGTAATAGTTCTGATACAGGTCGTTACGCACCCTAAAGCGAATTTGCTCCAAAAGGTGGTCAACATCCAGCATCTGAACTCCCGATGTATAAAAAATTTTCTTACCACGGCGAATCACTTCTTCAGTCCCATGGTTGTAAACGTATCTTAATATTGGAGGTAATGACATTTATCCTGGCTACAGTTCAAAAAAGCAATCTGCGAAAATAGCCAAAAAGAACCGTACTTAAGGGAATTGGGGCATAAATATATGTTAAGAGCAAACAACATTTGCGCAAAGATTCACCGATACCTTTACATTAGCCGTCTATTTACCGCAATCTGCTGTAGCAAATAGTTTCAAGTATTAGCATTTAAAACCGGAACCAGACAAACAGACAACTTTTATTTTGACCGTACGGACATTTTATTCACGATACTTAAACGCAACGCTTTCTTTAAAGTCAGTGTATAAAGAAACTCATTTGATTCGCGATTCGTCGAATGGGCTGAAAATTTCGTTCGTATGAGTTTTGCCGAACGTTGTTAACGAACTAAACAAAATAATCTTACATACCTTTATAACACCACCAAAACACCAGATGGCTCCCGGAATCATTTTAGGCACATATCGCCCCGACCTCTTGCATGAGGAAACACTTGCCGATTTGTTTCGTGCAACGGCGAATTTGTATGCGGGAAAAACAGCATTAATTTTTAATCAACAAACACTTACCTATTCTGAGCTTGACAGGTGGAGCGACGCAATGGCCGACGCTCTTTGCCAAAACGGTGTAAAAGCCGGGGACGCTGTTGGTCTATGGTGGCCACGTAGCCTGGAGCTGCATGTGGCAGTACTCGGCATAGTAAAAGCAGGCGCTTCCTATGTGCCGTTAGACAAAGAAATGCCGGCAGAGCGAGTAGAAACAGTGCTGAAAGAAGTTGGAGCAAATGTCTACATAAGTAATGATGCAATAAATATTGATGCACAACAGTTCTTAGTCGTCCCGAAGCCTCAGCCGGGCGAGATTATTTATACTCATAAAGGAGCGACGCCGGACAACAATGCATACGTGTTGTATACCTCCGGCAGCACCGGCAAACCGAAAGGAATACCTATTACGCATCGACAGATTTGCCATCTGGTCCGGTCAGAGCAGTCGCTTCTGGAAATCGACAGCTCAGACAAGGTATACCAGGGGTTTTCCGTGTCATTTGATATGTGGTGCGAAGAGACCTGGGTGAGCTATTTTGCCGGAGCAACGATATGGGTAGCGGATGCTGCAACAGCTAAGTCTATCGATGAACTAAGCGGTTTGCTAAGAGAACAACAAATTACGATACTACATGCAGTACCGAGTCTGCTTGCGGTAATGGATGACGACATACCCTCTCTTCGCCTGGTAAATGCCGGCGGGGAAGCCTGTACCTCTCAAGTATTAGCTCGATGGTCGGCACCACCACGTCGCTTCTTCAATAGTTACGGACCTACAGAAACCACTGTTAGTGCAACATTTGCAGAGTTAAAACCTGAAGACCCGATAACTATTGGCAGACCATTACCCAATTATAACCTCGCCGTTATAGATGAAAAACTAAACATCCTCCCTTTTGGCGAACGGGGGGAATTGGTAATTTCCGGACCGGGAGTCTGCAACGGATATATAAACCGCCCGGACCTCACACAGGAGAAGTTTTTAGAAAAATCCGAATCGTTGCATTTATTGCCGGGCAACAGGATATACAAAACCGGCGATGCAGCGATTATTAACGAAGACGGAACAATTGATTTTCAGGGAAGACTCGATGACCAGATAAAACTAAGGGGCTATCGGATTGAATTAGGGGAAATTGAGAACCAGATAAGTAACCTCCCTGACATCATAGCCGCGGCTGTAGCTGTAAAAAAAGACCTGAACGGGCAAGACCACCTCGCAGCATATATCGTTTGCGACGACCCCGTAAATATGAATCAGCAGTATGTCAGAGAAGAACTTGCAAAAGTATTGCCGGCATATATGATACCGGCAGTTATTATGCAATTGCCGGAAATGCCTCGACTACCTAGTGGCAAAATAGACAGGAAGTCACTTCCCGTACCAGCGATGCTGCTTGAGAACATTACACCCGTAGCAGATGAAGTTATTGACATTACTGCATCATTGGGAGACAGACTGATTGTTGTGTTAAAACAATTTTTCCCCAACAGAAACATTACTCTTGACAACGACTTCTTTACGGACCTCGGCGGACACTCGCTTCTGGCAGCAGCTATGGTGTCCCGGTTACGTAAAGACGCGAACATTCCGCAGGCATCCCTTAAAGACCTATACCTGCATCGGCCGCTGAAGAGTGTTGTAACCCACTGGGAGTCTAAACCGGTGATAGGCATTAAAGCAAAACGAGTATTTAATAAAATACCTCCGTTGCGTTTCTATACTTGCTGGGCAGCACAAACAGTCTCTCTATTACTGATGTACGGCTTATTTGCTGCACAGATCTTCTTCCCTTATATCGGCTATTACATGGTAAAGGAGGAGTTCAATAACATCCCATATGCAATAGGAACTGCGCTTTGTTTGTTTCTGTGCATCCCACCGTTTTTCGCCTTTTGCAATGTCGCACTTAAGTGGTTGGTAATAGGTAAAATGAAAGAAGGAGACTACCCGCTTTGGGGAAGCTATTACTTCAGGTGGTGGTTTGTAAAAACAATGCAACAGTTAATGCCATCCCAATTCCTGAACGGAACACCCTTGTATTGCGGCTACCTGCGGCGACTCGGAGTAAAAGTCGCGAGGGATGCACAATTGGGGGCTGTAACAATAGGAGCCGAAGATCTGGTAACAATAGGGAGCGACGTGAGCATTAGTTCGCAAGTAGTGCTAAACAATGCTTTTGTAGAAGACGGTATGCTTAAACTGCGAAGTATCCATCTGGGCGACCACGCATACATCGGCAGTAGTGCCGTTATTGCGGGTGGCGCTAAAGTTGAAGCATGGGGCGAACTACAAGACCTGAGTCACTTACAAGCAGGTAAAACAATTAAAACTGCTGAGGTATGGCAAGGTAGCCCGGCAGTCCTTAAAGAGCAAAAAGCAATCGAGGACTTGCCTCAACCCCTTCCTGTTTCTACATTAAAACGCAGAACATACTCGTGGATATTCACGCTTACTTTATTGCTTTTTCCGGCGGTCGTATTGTTGCCATTGCTTCCAACAATTATCGTAATTCACAATCTGGACAACTCCACCTCTGACTACGACTTCAGCTATCTGACAGTAACACCTTCATTGGCACTTAGCTATATAATCCTTTTCACACTCACCACAATATTGTTGTCCCGATTACTGCTTAAAGGCATCAAGCCTGGCAAGTACCCGATTTACAGCATGTTTTATGTACGCAAGTGGTTTGCTGACGAGTTGATGTCTCTATCACTTATCGTATTACACCCCATGTATGCAACCGTATATGTGTCGCTGCTTTTCAGAGCCCTGGGGGCAAAAATTGGCAATAACACCGAAATATCAACCGCAAGCAGCGTAACACACCCACTCCTCGAAATAGGTAAAGGTGCGTTTGTAGCCGATGCTGTAACACTCGGCGAAACCGATGTAAGAGGACAACAACTAATTCTCGACAAAACCACCATCGGTAATAATAGTTTCGTTGGCAACAGCGCACTAATTCCGCAGGGGTACAAACTTCCCGGCAGAATGCTAATAGGTGTATTATCGACGCCTCCGTCAGTAGAGCAAATGAAGGCCAGCGATGCAAAAGACTGGTTTGGCTCGCCGGCTATACCGTTGCCACGCCGACAAGAAAGCAGAGCCTTTCCGGCTACAATGACTTCCCGCCCCACGCCTCCACGCATTCTGGGAAGGAGCATCGTAGAATTTATCAGAATCATTCTACCTGAGACAATAGTCCTGATTTGCAGTATTCTCTTCATTGCTTATTGCCACGACCTGGTGGTAAACAAGCCTTGGTGGCGCATCGCAATCGAACTACCCTTTTACTATTTGTTCTTTATGGGGCTACCCGCCTTTCTCATTACAGTGATTTTGAAATGGTTAGTCGTTGGCAAGTACAAGCCGGAACAAAAACCAATGTGGACCGCACGCGTATGGACCAGCGAAGCTATTACTGCTATTTACGAATCATTGGCAGCTCCCTTCCTTCTGGACTTTATGAAAGGCACACCTTGGCTACCGATACTACTGCGTTTTCTTGGAGTTAAGACAGGAAAAAGAGTGTGGCTGAATACCACCGACATCACAGAACACGACATGGTTGACATAGGCGATGATAGTGCCCTCAATGAAGACTGCGGGCCGCAAACGCACCTGTTTGAAGACCGGGTAATGAAAGTAGGTAAGGTAAAAATCGGGAAGCGTTGCAGCATCGGGGCTCGCAGCATTGTACTGTACGACACCGAAATGGGCGACGACGTAAATATTGATGCGCTTTCTCTTGTTATGAAAGGTGAAAATCTTCAGTCAGACAGTGACTGGGTAGGCAGCCCTATAAGACCGGCATAACAACAGGATTATTAACAGCCGTCATTTTTTATATCTTGTGTTGCTAACACTATAAAGTATGCAACTTCCCGAAAAACACTCCGCTACCGGAACCACAATATTTACCGTCATGAGCGCATTGGCAAACAAGCACAATGCTATTAACCTTTCTCAAGGCTTTCCGGACTTTCATATCGACAGCCGGCTGTCAGGGGCACTTGGTGCCGCTACTGAAAATGGCTTTAACCAATATGCGCCGATGACCGGATTGCCGGAATTGCGTAATGCCATTGGCGCAGGCATTAAAGACAGATATGACGTCGACGTAAACCCTGATACCGAAATCACAGTTACACCAGGTGCCACTTATGCCATATATACAGCGTTCACTGCAATACTCTCCCCCGGTGATGAAGCGATAGTACTGGAGCCCGCCTACGACAGCTACATTCCCAACATCGAAATGAATGGCGCCACAGCAGTAAGGATATCGCTAAGTGCCCCGTCATTTTCGGTAGACTGGCAACAGGTAAAAGACGCGATTACCACACGCACAAAGGCTATAATTGTAAACACTCCACACAACCCCACCGGTGCCATCTGGACAAAAGACGACTGGACCCAACTGGCAGAAATAGTCAGAGATACCGATATTATCATTCTCTCTGACGAAGTTTATGAGCAGCTTGTGTTTGACGGAGCACAACACCATAGCGTATTACAAAATGAAGAATTGAGAGCAAGAAGTTTTGTATTGTTTTCTTTTGGGAAGGTATATAATAATACGGGCTGGAAAATGGGCTATTGCATTGCCCCTCCGGCGCTCACACAGGCTTTCCGTCGCATACATCAGTTCTTGTGCTTTACAGTGAACACACCTGCACAATATGCATTGGCACAACATCTGGGTAATAAAACAGAACCGCTAAACGACATCATGCAAGGCAAGCGAGATTACTTCCTGAAACTACTGGCAGAAACACCGTTTACCATTCATGCTCCCGCAAGAGGCAGCTATTTTCAGGTAGCGAGTTATGAGCGTATCAGCGACTTACCGGACAAAGAATTTGCTGAGTGGCTTACAATAGAACATGGCGTTGCCACTATCCCGGTTAGCGCATTTTACAGTTCCGGAAAAGACGATAGACTGATTCGGTTTTGCTTCGCAAAAAAAGAAGAAACGCTTGCGGCGGCTGTCGAAAGATTAAAGGGTATAAGATAAGAGTACTATTGCTCGATTTTTTCTTTAGCAATTGTACTACCTGCTTCATAATTCAAGGCTACCCACTCGGCGAGCTTTTTCGCCATTCTGCCGGCATTCGATGAGGACGACGCCATCCCCCACTTCATCCCTGCGAAATGGCTATTGACCAGAATCCTGTTATCGTCTGCTATAAACACCATCACTTCTCTTTGGTTAGGATTGTTTCCCAGCGGACGACTCAGTATCTGCACGACCTCCTTTTTCTTGGGATGGTGATAAACATTTACTCCTTGCGCTTTCAGAAAAGACGCCAATATCTTGACATTTTCATTCATAACGAAGGGAGTTCCAATCGTCTGAAAACGTAGGGAGCGCATGTATCTGACAATATGAGAAACAGCCAGCAACAGCAACAATAATACGAGCCCTATCGACAATGCCACATGACCTTTGTAACTTATCATCAGGCTTGTCCGCAACATATACGCAGTACTAACAAGAAACGAAACAAAAAGCAAAACTGAAGGCATAGTTCGCTTACTAATTCTATAGCGCTTGTGCTCTTTAATAAAGGTAAGGTCTTCGGCAAGGGAGTCTTTCCATTCCGCTCCTTGCGCTACACCATCAGCAATCGACTTCATTATGTAAAAGTAGGATTTAGAACAATTACTTTTACAAAGAGGGAATGCCAACTAAGCACCGAGAAACTTGTCGGTGAAATAATAATATAGAAAGTGACACTCTTTCATTTTCCTTAATGATTGCCTTTAGTGTTAGAAAACCAGACTCCAGCTTTGGGTAAAGCAAGTTAAATACAGAAATTAATCGCTTCAATCACAAATACTGGAAAAGCAGGACATCTATATTATATTTTTCAGTACTTTAGTTTATATTTTACACCAAGAAAAATCACACCTATATGAAATGGTTTATCATAGTACTCAAGAAATATGCAGTATTTACAGGACGGGCGAGAAGGAAAGAGTTTTGGATGTTTGTCCTTTTCAATATTATATTTAGTATGATAGCCAGTATCCTCGACAGCATTTTCGGATTTATGTCTTTGTTTGAAAGAGCAGGACTACATAGCTCAGGATTGATATCCTCAATTTATAGTCTTGCTGTAACAATTCCAGCTATTGCTGTTACCGTCCGGAGGTTTCATGACATTGGCAAAAGCGGTTGGGTATACTTTCGCTTTTTGATTGCTTTCGTTGTCGCTTTTCTTCTTGTCTTTGGTTTTCTTGCCTTCAAAATCGTTGACATAGGTGGGCTTGAAAACATGGAAAAGCCGGGCACTTTCATTCTGGCAATAATTTCATTTTTTATTTTCATTGTGGGGATCAGCATCTGGTTAATTGTACTCTTAGCTAAAGAAGGCGACCGTGGAGAAAACAAATACGGACCAGACCCAAAGGCTGAAGACATGATTGACGGGGTAGAAATTTAGAAGATATTATTTACGCACTACCCACTTCCACAACATAAAGTATACGCATTTATGAATTGGTTTATTATTGCATTTAAGCAATATCTAACATTTGATGGCAGAGCAAGACGAAAAGAATTCTGGATGTTTACCCTGTTCTATTGCATCTTTCAAATCGTCGCAGGCACATTGGACTACATGCTCGGGTTATCTCATTCATCCACAATTTCAGAAATCGGAAGTTTAGGTTTAATTTCTATTCTATGCGAGCTGGTGCTACTATTACCTTCTATAGCTGTAACGTTTCGCCGGCTTCACGATGTTGGCAAAAGCGGATTTGTATTACTTAGGTTCGCAATCGCATACAAAGTGGCATTAGCGCTATTCGACTATTTTGTGTACGAAGCTCCTTCCCCGCGAAAATCGATAGCTGACGCCGGGGAGGTTGCTCTGGGGTCCTTCCGTACGGTAGCATTAGGGCTTTTAATTGTTGGCATCGTTGTTTGGTTTATCGTAATTCTATCGAAAAAAGGCGATCATGGAGACAACAAATATGGTGCTGACCCTAAGGCTATCAATTTAGATGATGGCATGGGAACAGAAGTGCCTGACTAAGCGAATATAGATGTCCCCTACTTATCCGGGGTTTTGAAATGCTTTTCAAAGAATCGGCCGGAAAATCTCATTCCTTTCAGGTCTATATGTATTGCCATCAGGTTTGACAACCATAACACTAACAATGTAGTGAGTACGAAAACGAACAAAACGGCCAAATTATACCCAATTGCCTCATGCAACTGCAAGAATAAAAAACTGCTGAAGGACCCGATTACCAACGGATGGATCAAGTATAGCGAAAAAGATACCAAGCCTAAAAACCGTAGTGGACGTAAACTAAAAAACGCCTGCAACCGGGTAGACAACATAACGGATAGAATAAATAAAAACCCTCCGAGTATATGAAAAGTATTCTTCAACGCTAGTATACCCGCCGGTAGCTTGTCATATATCGTCCCTTCAATATGCCCTTCGTGATAGGAACCCAATAACAACCCGGCTGACATCATTAATATTACTATTACCAGGTTTGAATACTTCTTTACTTTTTCCAGGTTACGCTCTACATAATTCAATGCTATGCCTAATACAAAACAAGTGTAGAGCGTTTTGTTGATGAGAATAAGAACCAATCCAAAGACCAAAAATGAAATCAACTTCCGCCGGGTATTATGCGTCAGTGCGAGCAACGCAAAAACCAACATGGAGCCAAACAGCTCAATAGACATAGTCCACAACGTAGTATCGAAAGAGTTGTTTCCCAGCAGCATTGTTCCATACAATAAGCTTTTCAGAAACTCCCGGAACGGATGCTCCATCAACCAGAAACTACCCAACCAGTCCTCTGAGTGCGTTATAGCACCGGCAGCAACATTAAAATAAGCACCGGAAATCATCAATATGTATGCGAGAACAATCGTAACCCCAACAGGGATATATAATCGCAAATATCGCTTTTGGGCCGCTGCAACTAAGACATTTACGTCTTCGGTTTTGAAATACTTTCTGCTTAGCACATACCCACTAAGAATAAAAAATATATGAACGCAAAAACTACCGCTTGTCAAGAAGCTGAAAACACTTTTTCCATACCACACGTCCCAACCACTCAAATGAGAATCTGCCATTACGCCATTGAAGTAAGCAGGGTGAAACGCCAACCCAAAATGATGCAGGAAAACACAAAAAGCTGCCAACCCTCTGATGCCGTCCAGGTAGAATATTTTGCCCGATGCTGTTTTCATTGTTAAATATGACCGTTCAGTACCCTTCAAAACGAATCCGACTGCCAAGGTATTGAAAGTAGCCAAAATCAGTACATTTTTTTTGAAATCAATGCTATTTACACGCCGGGGTGTGTTTAGTGCGAAAATGCTTCTACTCCATCTTTCGATTCTTATACCTGACCTGAAGCATAATATTTATTAGAAAATACCGTTACTTTCATTAGATTGCTGACTCTATGAAAAAGTATTTTTTGATTTTGACCTGCCTTATTTCTTTAAATATTCAGGCACAGCAGGAAACCGAACCTGCCATCCCTGAAAAAGCCAAAGAGTATATGGCATTTAAGAAAAACAGTTACACTGCTACACTTGCCTTTGGGTTTATCAATACGTACCGCAGTAGTTACACTGTCCCCAACGGGTTTGAAAAAGGCAGCTCTACAAGTTTTACTCCTGTATACGGCAGATTAGAATATGCCGTAAGCAATTCCGTAAGCATCGGTTTAAATACGATGTTCAACACAATTCATTTCAATTCGATGCAGCTTTATCAGAGCCACAGCGGAGAAGTAAAACGTACCGTCCCCAATAAGTTCCGGCTTTTCGGTGCTGGACTTGTAGCTTACAAACATTTCGGACACTTGCTCCGAACAGCCAGACTAGACCCTTTCATCGGACTAGGCATTTCGCTGAACAACATTTACTACTCAGCCCTTCCTCAGGGCGACAGCACGATAGAACAAAGACAGCACACCACCACACCCTTTCTAAAAGCGGGTGTGCGTTATTATGTTTCTGACAAAATAAGCGCGTACGTAGATGCCGGCTATGATAAACTTAGTTATATCAGCATCGGTTTTTCCTGTCGGTTTTCGGGAACAATAAAAAATACTGCGGCGTCAGTGGAGTAAACAGATACCTGCCTCCTCCATTTTTTAGTTACTTTTGCGGTAGATAATTTTCCTATTATGAGAATCCACCGCGAAGGGTACAAGTACATTCTTATTGCCACAATACTCTGGATAGTATTAGGTTGGGCTGCCAATCATTATATCCCGAAAGACTATTTCTGGATTACCGGCATCCTTACTTTTGCCATGTTTCTATTGTGGTTCTGGATTGTTGCATTTTTCAGATTGCCTTTCCGAAATATGATTCATGGCGAAGACAAGATAATAGCACCTGCCGACGGCAAGGTAGTGGTGATAGAAGAAACATACGAACCGGAGTATTTCGAAGAAAAGCGACTCCAGGTGTCCATTTTTATGTCGCCGATTAACGTACACATAAACAGAAACCCTGTAAGTGGCGTAATAAAATATATGAAATATCATCCGGGGAAATATCTGGTTGCCTGGCACCCCAAATCATCCACCGAAAACGAGAGAACGACAATTGTAATTGGAAACGATAACGGTGATATATTGATGCGTCAAATAGCCGGTGCGCTGGCAAGACGTATTTGCTACTACGTCAATGAGGGCGATGTAGTTAAGCAAAACGAAGAATTCGGCTTCATCAGATTTGGCTCGCGCGTTGATTTGTACCTACCGTTGGGCACAAAGGTTGATGTAAAAATCGGCGATGTTGTTCGTGGCGGCGTTTCCGTAATCGCCCATAATTCTTAGCGCCGTCAGCCAACGCATCCACGCTAAACTTTAACAGTTGAATTGTGTGGTTTAGCTAATTTTGAGCTTCAAAAATTATACAATGAAAAAAATCACGTTGTTGCTTGCCGCAGCTGTAATGCTATCCGGAAGCGTATTGGCAGAAAAAAAATCTTGCTGTAAAAAGAAGAACGCAAAGTGCCATAAAGAAGCAGCCTGTTGCAAAGACAAGAAAAATTGCAAAAAAAGCTGCAAAGAAGCTAAAGAGACTAAAGAGACCAAGCAACCAAAAGAAGCTAAAACAGCTAAATAGTCAACTTCTTGATTCTTTAATTATCAATCTTATTTAAACACAAAAGCCGGCATGTCCGGCTTTTGTGTTTAAATCTCTCCCGTTCCCGCTGCAACCAAGTAACACCTCTCTGATTTTTCCTTTGATTAGGATATATTTGTTTAATGGTTCTTAGCAGATTCTGGTTAGTAATAATAATTGTCTCCCTCGTATACATATTAGGAATGCTTGCCACGGGCAACTCCTACTCTATTGACCATGCCGTAAACGGAGAACGGGGCGATCCCATATTAATAGCAGAAACAACACCCGATCAGCTTCCCGCCAGTGTAAGAAACCAAATAAACCTTTCATCTGAAAACACTTACACGATAAAAGGGCAAACATCAAAAACCGATACTACTTACACACTTGACCATGGAATAGTAAAAGTTACCTCCGGAAAACAGACTACCGACGGTATTCTACCTACCAGCAAAAGTGCCATATTCGACCTACTTATTCCCCTTATCGCCTATCTGTCCTTTTTTTGCGGGATACTCCAGCTACTCATCGATTCCGGAGCTTCCGAAAAAATGGCCAAGCTTCTAAGTCCGGTTTTTGTAAGAGTGTTCCCGGAGGTGCCAGCCAAGCACCCGGCAATATCATACATGACACTGAACTTTGCTGCCAACTTCCTCGGACTTGACTCTGCAGCAACGCCGTTCGGACTCAAGGCGATGGAAAGCCTGCAGGAACTCAACCCCGACAAAGACAGAGCAAGCAACTCCCAGATTATGTTCTTATGTCTGCATGCGGCAGGGCTAACACTTATACCTACTTCTATCATCGGGTATCGGGCTGCACAAAATGCTCAAAATCCCGCAGATGTAATGCTGCCGTGTATCATTACATCATTTATCGGAACACTCGCAGCATTAATTCTTGTTGGTATTCGTCAGAAAATAAATTTTAAAAGCGGCGTATTAATTCTTGCACTCGGTAGTATTGCAGGTGTCCTGACGGCTCTAATGTTATACATCACCCACCTTGGCATCGCAGAGAAAAACCATTTCACTAACAATATTTCGAATGTAATATTATTGTCTATAATTCTGGCTATACTTGTCTATGCTTTCCTCAATGAGAAAGTATTTGCAGCCGACGGTAAAAACATATTTTCTTCATTTGTAGACGGGGTGTCATCTGGACTGAAAACGGGCATTACAATATTCCCTTACATTTTAGGAATGTTGGTAGCAATATCCCTATTCCGCAATAGCGGAGTATTCGAAATCCTGTCCAGCGGTGTATCCCGATTTTTCCTGATGCTCCATGTAGATAAAGGAGTTGTGGATGCGTTGCCTGTTGCCATTCTACGCCCTTTCAGTTCCAGCGGCTCCCGCGGTTTTATGATTGACGCCATGCAGACCTACGGAGTAGACTCTATGGCAGGCAGGCTTTCCAGTGTATTCCAGTGTTCGGCTGAAACAACATTTTATGTAATTGCTGTATACTTCGGAAGTGTAAAAATTAAAAACACACGATACACTCTACCAACAATGCTACTCGTTGACCTTATCTGTGTAATTGCGGCAATATTTGTTTGTACGCTATTTTTCTAATAGTCTACCAATACTGGATCTGAATATCAGACGTGAAATAAGGAGTCGGGGAATAGGGATTCCCCGGCACGGTATAGGTAGAGTCATTTACTTTGTACGTTACTGTTGTTGTACAATGATGGGTTGTAGACGTCTCTCCTGCGCTGGATACATCAGATATCTGATATATCCGACCCGATGGTTTCAAAACAATAACCCAATCATAGTCGTAAGTTTCTGCACCATGTTCCGGCAAGTCCAGGCTACGGTTGTATAATTCCTTTGTGAGCGGTTGCTCCGGAAATGCATCTGACAACTGACCGAACTTGCTATCCTTCCTGAATTTTTGCAGTGTATAAGACGTATCCTCCACAGGGTAGGTCGATTCAGATGTAAAAAACACCACTTTCTTAATTACCGGAGTATCGCAATTGATAGTTTTCTTACAAGAAAACAAACTTAGGGTTACACCCAGTAGTGTTATCAGGCCTAATGCACTTTTCATACTATTATTTCATGTTTAAATCAAGGTACAATATAAGGGCAATTTTAGTCATAAGCAAACTACCCGCTTACCGATTCGCAATTTACGAGGTTTTTTTTCACAATTACGTTTTAACTCAAAATCAACACACTATTTTGTATGATTATAATTATTTTTGCACCCACGCTTTCAAAGCTCCACTTTATATTCCCACGGATTTGGGTGCTGCAATAGAAAATTATACGTTGCATTTTGCCAATAACGGTGGTATATTTACAGATAATCTACAAAATCTAACTATTTATATATATGGGTCATAGAATACAATCTGCGCTTATTTCTGTATTTCACAAAGAAGGTCTTGAACCAGTGGTTAGAAAACTACATGACCTTGGCATCAAGCTCTATTCCACGGGTGGCACTCAGTCATATATCGAGCAACTTGGATTCCCATGCACTACAGTTGAAACCATTACCGGATACCCGTCGATCCTTAATGGTCGTGTAAAGACGTTGCACCCTAACGTATTTGGAGGTATATTGGCACGCCGCGACAAGGAAGCAGATGTAGCAGAAGCGATAGAATATAGTATTCCACTTATTGACCTGGTTATAGTAGACCTGTATCCGTTTGAAGAAACGCTAAAAAAGACAAACGACGAAAGTGAAATTATTGAAAAGATAGACATAGGAGGAGTATCGTTGATAAGAGCCGCGGCAAAAAACTACAAAGATGTGTGCGTGATAGCTTCCAGAAATCAGTATTCGGACTTGCTGAAGCTACTTGAAAAGCATAAAGGAAATACGGAACTTAAAGAGCGAAAGGCGTTTGCAGCTAGTGCGTTTTCAGAATGTGCTCACTACGATGTTGCGATTGCACAATATTTCACCCGTACCGGCAAAACAAAACAATTCCAACTCTCGCATGCAAGTAAGCGCCCGTTGCGGTACGGTGAAAACCCTCATCAGCAGGCTGCTTTTTATGGCAACATTGATGAGCTTTTTAAGAAATTAAATGGGAAGAAGTTATCCTACAACAATCTGGTTGATATAGATGCCGCCTGCCAGACGATAGCGGAGTTTTCTGAACCGGCATTTGCAGTTATAAAACATACAAATGTTTGCGGTCTTGCTGTTCGCGAAAATGTAACCGAAGCATGGGACGCGGCACTCGCCGGTGACCCTGAAAGTGCATTTGGTGGCGTTCTTATTACAAACCAACCCATCAATATAGAAGTAGCAAATAAGATAAATTCTCTCTTTTTCGAAATCCTTATTGCTCCTTCATTTGACAAAGACGCGACTACCCTGCTGAAAAGTAAAAAGAACAGAATATTGCTGATACAAAAGCAGGCATTCTATCCCAAAAAAGAATACAAACGAATACTGAACGGAGTACTGGTGCAGACTCCCAATACTCAGAATTTCGTAGCATGGAATGAAGCAGGTGCACGGAACTGCACACCCGAGGAAAAAGCAGATTTATTATTTGCTAACATAGCTTGCAAACATCTTAAATCAAATGCAATTGCAATTGTCAAAAACAAGCAACTGCTGGGAAAAGGATGCGGGCAAACAAGCAGAATAGATGCGCTGCGACAGGCGATTGATAAAGCGAAACAATCCGGATTCTCTTTGGAAGGGGCATCAATGGCATCAGATGCATTCTTCCCGTTCGATGACTGCGTACGTATGGCAAACGAGGTGGGTATCAGTTCCGTAATCCAACCTGGAGGGTCTGTCCGTGATATGGATAGCGTCAGCTATTGCAAAACACATAACATGGCAATGGTAATGACGGAACTTAGACACTTCAAGCACTAACATTCAGCGTCGTGACTTCTTCCGCCCTATCTGTACGAGAGATTACCGCCAGGGACATACCCCTAATTATTCGTTACTGGCTCGAATCACCTCCCGATTTCTTGGTGGGGATGGGTGTAGCATTAGAGCGAATGCCTGCAAAACAACAATGGCAAGACATGCTCAATGAGCAATTGGCAACACCATTACTACAAAAAAAGTCATACTGCTTTATTTGGCTACACAATAACGAACCTGTCGGACACTGTAACATCAACAAGATTGCACCTGACCGGGAAGCATACATGCACCTCCATATGTGGAACGGAAACCTAAGAAATAAGGGAATGGGTGCCGAGCTTGTAAAAATGACGCTTCCTCACCTTTTTAACGCATACAATTTGCAGAAGTTATACTCCGAACCTTATGCACTAAACCCTGCTCCAAATAAGACACTGTCAAAGGTTGGCTTCGAGCTGGAGCGAACGATGAAAACCATACCGGGCTGGATTAATTTCGAACAAGAAGTTAACCTATGGGTGATGACCAGGAGTCGATTTAGGCAACTTTATTCAGGGTTGTAAGCATATGCAACTTCATAAGCCAAACCACTAGGCGTGGCACCAATAGGCATATCCCTCTTTTGAGGAGTCGGTTCACAAATACTGTATTGCTGTCCTTTATATAATATTGGTGTCCCGACTGGCTTATCAAATTTCACAGCCACGGTTACATGCTCCGGATATGCTAATACAATCATCGGCAAATTATAAATCTCTTTTACCAGGCAAAAGAACAATGCTGCCCTATCTTCACAGTCACTACCCTCATACAGTAATGTTTGCTCCGGCAATAGCCTTTTTTCCTTTCCAAAATTCTTTCCATCCGGCTGATACAAAAATGCATATCTAGTAAATCGCATCAGATAGTCAATACCACGACGTGTTCCCATACTTCTGACATTGTCTTTCAATTGAGGAATCAGAGACTTATATGTCTCATTGCTCAACGGCATTTCAAAGTATAATTTGTAGTCTGCAACCGGATAATTGGCAAATAGACTTTTAATCTTTGCATTCAACTTAACAGTGAAATGATAATTGACGTTTTGGTAGTTAAATGCCAGTTCCTTCTCGCTATAGTCGTCAGAAGTAAAACGCGGCAAGCTGGTTAATTTATATGAAAATGCCTTGACGGCACCCGGCACTTCAATATCCATTTCCCTGAACTTAGTTCTTTTGAAGTCGATACTTCCGTAATCATGGTAGTTCAGACAAACGTATTTTTTCCCATTTCGTGTATGGTAAGGGATATCATAGATATCTTCATTACACTGAGCATAAAACAATATCTTATCGTCAGATATGCTGATGGTAGCATCATAACCTGCACCGGATAACAAAAACCACTTGTAAAGTGTGTAACGCGCGTAATTACTAGCTTTGGGGCTTAAAATCTGAGCGGTATTTCTCACCAACTGATAAAACAACCAGTCGTCTTGTTTATGCTCATGACGGTAGTTGCTCAACGCTAAAATCAATGGCTCGTACCCTCCGATCTTCATCTTATCATAAAACTCACTAATGCTTTCCTCCGACAGATTACTTTCAAAATCGACCAGTTTTATGTTAACATTATTCACACTGAATGTATCCCCATAAAAATCAAAGCTCACGCTATGTATAGCACCTCTGTTTCCTGCAAAAACACTGGAAATTGCAGACAACATAACAAGAATTAATATAATTACTTTCGTTTTTCTCAATTGTATGCCGCGCTTTTATTGTTAATGATAAATTTACGGAAACTTAACAATTAATTAATGTTAAGTTTTTCCAACCCTTGCATAAATCGCAAAAATCCAGAAAATGCTAAGCTAAAAATGACAGGACCCTCACATTAAATTGAATAAACTGAAAACATCTTTACCTTTATCAGTACAGTACTGAATCATAATTTTCAAGTCTTATAATCACAAAACATGATATTAGATCACATCAAGAGTAAAGCAGAAGAATTCTTCCCGGACGTGCAAGCCATTCGCCACCATATCCATTCGAATCCGGAGCTCTCGTTCAAGGAATATAATACGTCTGCATTTGTTTCAGCCAAACTGGATGAGATTGGCATTACCAATAAGAAAACCGTTGCGGGCACAGGCATAGTTGCGCTTATAGAAGGTAAGAACCCGGGTAAACGATGCATTGCGCTGCGTGCCGACATGGATGCGCTACCACTACAAGAAGCGAACACCACATCTTATCGCTCCAAAAACGACGGCATCATGCATGCTTGCGGCCATGACGTACATACAAGTTGCCTGCTCGGGGCGGCACGTATATTATACTCACTGAAAGATGAATGGGAAGGCACAATTAAGCTGATTTTTCAACCGGGTGAGGAAAAGCACCCCGGTGGAGCCAGCCTTATGATAGCTGACGGCGCATTGGAAAACCCTAAACCTGATGGCATTTTCGCGCTACACGTATATCCGCACCTGCCTACAGGTGCTACAGGATTCAGAGCCGGTCAGTATATGGCAAGTGCCGATGAGGTTTACATCACAATCGAAGGCAAGGGCGGACATGCAGCACTTCCCCATCAGACCGTCGATCCTATTTCAATTTCGGCACTGGTGATATCCGGCTTACAGCAAGTGATCTCCCGAAAAGGCAACCCACTAATTCCTTCGGTACTGACATTTGGCAAAATAGCCGGAGGCTTTGCAACCAACGTAATACCAGAGAAAGTTGAAATGCTGGGTACCTTCCGCACGATGGACGAAACATGGCGATATGAAGCGCACAAGTGGATAAAAGAGTTCACAGAACAGACCTGCGCTGCCTATGGCGCAAAAGCAATAGTAGAAATCCCTGTTGGCTACCCTATGCTACACAACGACCCAGCACTTACCCAAAAAGCAACTACCTGGGCTGAAGCGTACGTAGGGAAAGAAAACGTACACGAACTGAATATGCGTATGGCTGCCGAGGACTTTAGTTTCTATACGCTTGAGGTTCCGGGTTGCTTCTTCAGGATAGGAACAAACAAAGACGACAAAGAGTTTCTTGCCCCGGTACACAATCCACATTTTGACATCAACGAAGAATCTATGAAAACCGGAATGGGAATGATGGCCTGGTGCGCAATCAATGCATTACAGCCCTAAAGGTTGACACCCAATTATATAAGCTAAAAAGCCCCTGCACCGGATTAGATGCAGGGGCTCTCTAATTCGTTCTATCTATTGTTTCCGTAGGGGAACATTTGCCCTTGTTCTACCGTGCTCATCTTTCACCATCAGAATGTAATTACCTGTTGGTAAATCCTGCATAGTGAATGTGTTGACTTTATTATCTCTAACAGTCCAATTCTGACTAACATTCCGTCCCATCATATCAAATAACAGTACGTGGTCAGAAGCTGTTAAACCAGTGACATTCAACACCTCACCCGCCGGATTAGGATATGCCTTGATACTGTTCCGGCTATTAATAGCTTGCACATAGGTTGCGGTGTCAACCACTTCCACGTCTGCAACGGTATCCATTGCATTCTTAATCTTTATATAGTTAAGTGCAGAGTCTACCGCATCATCACTAAACGCATAAAAGTAAGTAAAGCTTGACTGGTTGGCAGGCCGCATACGAACAGCAGACGTTGTTCTGTAAGCAACGCTATCAGATGCACTATCTACGGGAGCAAGGTGTGCCACCCTAAACACCAACCCGATAGCAACATCGGCATTGCGATTTGCTCCGGCTGCGTAAAAAGAAGCACCAACTGTTGTACTCGTACCAGCAAACAAATCACTCATATCGGTCGATCCCGAAATAGGCCATGTAGTATATATCATACATTTGGCATTTGTATCTGCTGTACCTAATGCCAGAGTTGAGGCTGGTCCGATAGTTGAATAAGCCGTAACAACAGTAGCGTCATGTGCATTTGGCAACTGATAAGTGATAAAATTATTTGTACTGAAACTGCCACCTGTCCACGTCCTGTTATTGTCCGGGTCAACCGTACGCAAATAGTAGATATCATTCTTTGCTATAGACGCATGATTTATCAATGTTACCTTCAGGGTAAAGAAAAGCGCATTCGTATCTAAAGTTGTTTCCTGCCTTATGGTCATACTGTCAAAAGAACCTTCCCAAACCCCTATCACCTCACTACCACTTGTTGTATAGGAGACATTGGCTCCTGTCAGGGGCCCTCCTCCTCCTACACTGCTATCCCCCAAGCAGTTGTGAGCAAATGCGCGATTAGTATCAATTTGAATATTCCATCCCTCGAATGGAGTGCCGGGAACAAAGTAGTCTCCCATGTATTCCGGTGTTCCTACTGTCCATCCATCCATTGCGGGATCTGCAACAAAACCCAATTTTGCACCTCCTCCGCTTGTTGACAAATGTGGATGATACCCGGTCGGAGGACCAGACGCTCCAAAATCACCATTATCGCATATACCTGCCTCTACATACTGTCCTTTAAGGAATACGCTTCCGCCGACCATTTGAGCGTTTGCTTTTGCAGCCATCACAAGACTGACTATCAACATTGAATTTCTGAATAATTTAAGTGAATCCATTCGGTGTATATTAATAATTAATTTAAAAGCAACGACAATAATTTACAAAAGAAAAGGCTATTATGTCATCTATTAACATAGAAAACAATGATCAATCTTAGATGACAAAAAGTGAAAAACATCAAATGCAACGTCTAAACTATACCCCAAAAGCTGTACCTCCAGATGTGCATTCTTGTTTTCGTATCAACTATTGTTTCCGTAGGGGAACATTTGCCCTTGTTCTACCGTGCTCATCTTTCACCATCAGGATGTAATTTCCTGTTGGTAAATCCTGCATAGTGAATGTGTTGACTTTATTATCTCTAACAGTCCAATTCTGACTAACATTCCGTCCCATCATATCAAATAACAGTACGTGGTCAGAAGCTGTTAAACCAGTGACGTTCAACACCTCACCCGCCGGATTAGGATATGCTTTGATGCTGCCCCGGCTGTTAATCGCCTTCACATAAGTAGTTGTCGTATCCACTACTTCCACATCAGCTATGGTATCCATTGCATTCTTAATCTTGATATAGTTAAGTGCGGAATCTACCGCATCATCGCTAAACGCATAAAAGTAAGTAAAGCTTGACTGGTTGGCAGGCCGCATACGAACAGCAGACGTTGTTCTGTAGGCAACGCTATCAGATGCACTATCTACGGGAGCAAGGTGCGCCACCCTGAACACCAACCCAATAGCCACATCGGCATTATATGTGGCACCGGCAGCATAATGAGATGTCCCGATGGTGGTTGCCGTACCGGCAAACAAATCACTCATGTCAGTAGTCCCGGATATAGGCCATGCTGAATATATCATGCACCTAGCATTTGTATCAGCCGTTCCCAACGACAAACTTGAAGCGGGACCCGAAAACGAATTTGCTGTTACTACCGTTGCGTCGTGGACATTAGGCAACTGGTATGTAATAACATTGTTTGTAACAAAACTACCTCCTACCCATGTCTGATTATTGTCCGGATCAACGCTACGTAAATAGTATATATCGTCCTTTGCGACGGAGGCATTATTTATCAATGTCACCTTCATAGTAAAGAACAGCGCATTGGTATCAAGTGTTGTTTCCTGCCTGACGGTCATGCTGTCAAACGAACCTTCCCATACGCCTACCACTTCACTTCCACTTGTTGTATAAGATACATTCGCGCCCGTAAGGGTGCCTCCGCCGACTGTAGTATAACCCATGCAACTGTGGGCATAAGAGCGGATTGGTCCGATCTGTATATTCCATCCTTCAAATGGCGAACCGGGAACAAAGTAGTCTCCCATATATGCCGGCGTGCCAACTGCCCAGCCATCCATAGCAGGATCGGCCACAAAACCCAACTTAGCGCCACCTCCGCTAAAAGTCAGGTGCGGATGGTAACCTGCCGGCGGGCTTGCGGCACCAAAATCGCCGTTATCGCATATGCCTGCCTCCACATATCTCCCCTTCAGGAATACGCTTCCGCCAACCATTTGAGCTGTTACATTTGCAGCGAAAAAAAGCCCTGCCGCGAACATTGAAAATCTTAGTAGTGTACTGGTTTTCATCAGGTATATCAATTTAGTATACCTAAAGCTACCAAACATAGTAACAACAACACTCATTTATTCGTACTTTTTTCGGCGAAAAAGAGAATAAAAATGAAATTTTAAATCAATAGTTAATATTATTGATACACATTAACAAAAGAATCTCTCATTAAACCCTTGAAACGGGTGCCTCACGTGGCTCATCTTTCCTTTCTCCTATCTGCTGGCGCCACATCGCATAATACAATCCTTTTTCGTCCAGCAGATTTTTGTGGGTGCCGGTTTCAATAACCTTACCCTTTTCCAAAACGTAAATTCTATCGGCATGCATAATCGTTGAAAGCCTGTGTGCAATCATTATGGTGATGTGCTGACGCTTACCGGTAATAGACCGGATGGTCTGAGAAATTTCGTCTTCTGTCAAAGAGTCTAATGCAGAGGTAGCCTCGTCAAAAATCAATAGCCGCGGGTGGCGGAGCAATGCTCTGGCAATAGACACTCTTTGTCGTTCGCCTCCGGATAGCTTCAGCCCACCTTCCCCTATCACTGTTTCTAAACCTTTTTCTGCACGTGCAAGCAAGTTCTCGCACGATGCCTGCTTCAGCACTTCATGGATTTGTTCATCGGTTGCAGTTGGGTTTACGAAAAGCAGATTCTCCCTGATAGTACCGGAAAACAACTGAGGGTCCTGCGATACAAGCCCCATCTGACGCCGCAGCTCTTCGTAGTCAATATCTGCTTCTGAAAAACCATTGTAAAATATATGCCCGGACTTTGGTTGATAAAGCCCGACCAACATTTTTACTAATGTAGTCTTCCCGCTTCCGGAGGGTCCCACAAACGCTATTGTTTCTCCTATCTTTACGTCAAACGAAATACCGTCGATTGCCGGCCTTGAAGCGGAGCTATGCTGAAACATCACTTCCTTATAGGTGACCTCCTTTATATCGTTAATAACCTTTGGCTGTACCGGTGAATATTCTACCGGCTTCTTTAATAAATCCTGAAGATTACCAAGCGACGCTTCGGCTTCACGATAAGACATTATCACGTTTCCGATTTCCTGCATAGGACCAAAAATGAAAAACGAATAAAATATCAGAGTAAGATACTGACCGGGAGAAATAGCGCCCTTGTATATAAAGAACAGCAGACTCATCACGATGGTCTGTCGGAGCAAGTTGACAAACGTACCCTGTATAAAGGATATGGTACGGATACTGCGCACCTTTCTCAGTTCCAGCTTAAGTATCTTTATTGTGGATGCATTCAACCTGCGTATCTCCTGATGGGTAAGTCCCAGACTTTTCACCAACTCAATATTACGCAACGACTCGGTAGTGGTACCTGCCAGGGCATTCGTTTCCTTAACTATATTCTTCTGAACAATCTTTATTCTTTTACTAAGCTTGCTGGTAAGTATTGCTAAAACAGTTGCTCCACCCACATATATTAGCGGCAGCAAAGGGCTTAACGAAAACGCATAAATAATTACAAACACAATCCCAATAACCGTAGGCAACAGGACATTAAAGAAAGAGGTTATAAACTTCTCGCAATCTGCTCTGACTTTTTGCAAGATAGAAAGTGTCTGCCCGCTGCTCTGGTCCTCAAACTCGTGATATGGTAGCCGAAGCGCATGCCGCAACCCGTCGGTATATAGCCTTGCTCCATACTTCTGTATCACAACATTCACGACATAGTCTTGTATGTTTTTGGCAATACGTGACACCATTGCCACACCTATAAGTGCGCCTATTAAGAGGAGTGCCCCCCTCATATAAGTGCCCAGGTCTCTATGCAGCAATCCTGCCTTATCTTCGGTGAGTGGGTGATTCACAAACCTGTCCAGTAACTTACCTGCAATAAGCGGATCAAGCAGCGAAAAACTTTGATTAATTGCCGCTAATAATATAGCAAGCAATATCATCAACTTATACCGACTCAGGTATTGCATTAACAACTTCATAGCAACAAAGGTAATAAGTGTAGGTACATCTTGCAGCAAAAACAATATTGCGATTCGTTATAGAGATATACCTCTGTTTTTCTACTATCGGGATATCTGCCCCCCTCCTGTTTGATGCTTGCCAATTATTTGTCGGCACCTTGATTAACGGATTTAAGAAAAACAGGATACCGTGTTGTTGATGAAACAAAAGAGCTATCATTAATTTATGGTAACTATATAGTTTAGTGTACTAAGAATAACAATAATACATAACGTTTCCGCACGCCGCTCACATCGAGCGGCTTTTTTTATTCCTTAAACTTCAAAACTTAATAAGATGAAAAACGCAATCTACATTAACAACTACGATAGCTACATTACTAATGAAGCATTATCCGTAATATTCAACAACATCAGCATTGACCCACAACACGAGTTTGACAGCGAAGTTAAAGTAACATTATGGCATCTATCCGTAACTAAGACGGGATATGGACATTGGAAGGTATCAGTTGAACTGGAACTTAACGAGCGCAAACTAACAATCACTCATACCACTACCGACAGCATGAGCATTGACGACTACAACAGCGAAGAAGGTGATATAGATGGCGATTGGGATGCAGAAACAGAAACATGGAGCAAAGATGCAGAAGAACGCCGCCCCCGTGGATTTGGCTCATTATTGAGCCAGTGTATTACCAATAATGAAGAGGAAATAATCAACTTCGTATTAGAAGCCGATGAAGAGTAATTACCCGCCTGTAACGGCAGGCGGTTTTTATCCTTAATTCGCTTTATCTTCATTTTCTAAATGCAAATTATACATGAAGGAAATATTTGCAGTACGCAACTTCAATACTTTCTTTGAAATGGTATCGGCACTACCTGACGATGCCGCCTGCCGACAGTACCTTGAACAAATATTGTGGACTAATGGCACTCCAACTTGCCCCGATTGCAAAAGCAACGAACACTATAAGCTATCATCCAAAGGTGAATTCAAAGGACAATACAAATGCAAAGAATGTAAGAAACGCTACACCGTAGCAATCGGAACAATCTTTGAAGGCTCACACATCGGGTACAAAAAGTGGTTTGTCGCTATCTACTTATTTCAAGCACACAAAAAAGGTATCAGTTCTTTACAGTTATCCCGTGATTTAGGACTAACACAAAAAACGTGTTGGTTCATGCTACATCGAATACGAAAAGTAATGGGCGTTACTGATGATGAAGTACAATTGGACGGCACAGTGCAACTCGATGAAACCTTTGTAGGCGGCAAGAACAAAAACAGGCATTGGGATAAGAAAGTACCACAATCACAAGGCAGGGCGCACATTGACAAAACGCCAGTTTTAGGCATATTGCAGCAAGCAGAGAAAGAAGTAATCGAGCGACCGCACAAAGTAATCCCAGGCAAAATTGTAAAGGAAACAATCTACCTCAAAAATGCAGTAGTTAAATGTGCAGTTGTACCCGACACCAAAGGGGATACACTAAAGCCCATCATTAATAAACACGTTAAAGACGGCAGCATTATTGTGTCGGATGAATGGCAAGCCTATCAAGGCTTGAACGCTAAATATGACCATCGGACAATTGACCATCGAGCCAAACAATACGTTGACCAAGCAGGAAATACAACCAATGCCGTAGAAGGTTTTTGGACATGGTTAAAGCGTAGCAACATGGGCGTTTATCACGTTTTGAGCCGCAAGCATTTACAAGCATATGCCAACGAAAACGCCTTTAGATACAACAATTTCAGGCTTAAAGACAAGCCGAGATTTGACCTTACTTTACAGCAGTCCAACACGCCACGACTTACTTACAAACAACTCATAGGTAAAAAGTAAACACACAACACAGCAAAGCATTCACAGCCACTACTCAAACACGGGTAGGGGCTTAACTATTTTTTCTATTTCTTAACCAAAAAACAATTCAAAATGAAAAAACAATTCAATCCGGGAATTGCTGACGTAATCCCACCAGTACACCAATTCCTAAAGCCTATTCTGAACGTAGAAAATGTAAATAAAGCCTACGCACATTTAGTACCCTTTCCGGTTACTAAATGTGCTGAAATAGTGCTGCAGGATACAAGGGAGTTCTATCGTAAATGGCGGGAAAAAGTTTGCAAAACCTCAGACATTAAAATACAAACAGAATGGGCGCAAAAATTCAACACCCTGCTACAATCAATCAACTGCACAGAAATGACCGTATCACAATGGACACAACACTTTCGTTATTGGATACACTATGAAATGAATGATACACCAATTTCATCGGTGCATTAAAACTACGAATATTCTTTATTGAGCATTTTGATTATTTCGTCTTGCTCGTAATCCTCATCCAAACCCGATCCTCGTGTATGTTGATTATTATTACCGCTTATTTGATATGCTCGTATCTCAACAAGCATATACAATATGGCATCCAATTTCTTATCAGACGGAATAGTTAGTTTCTCAACTGGCATAATATAAAGTTTGCTACAATATACACACATTATAGATGCGATACAACTTGTATCTCGACAAAAATCTATATCTATCTACCTACCTATTACATACTTTTATTCAACCATCACAAGGTTCGCCAAAACAAAAAAAAGCCCCGCAATCACACTTTGCGGGGCTTCCCTTTACGCTTTATCAGTAGCTATAAATAGCTGTATCTCGGACATTATGATATACATCGTAGCGCATACGCTTTGTAAGCCGTCCAGCAGTATCAACCATGTTTGTAAACACTGTACGAGTAGTAAGATTTGGTTGAACCTTTACAACAGAATCAACAAGGTTAGCATTTACATACAATGGCAAGTTCTCAACAAAATCCCACTGATACAATGCAGCAGGCGTAAACACTAACATCTGATAGTTACGGATAGATGTGGCAAAGTTATTAGCCACACTTCCGCTGTAATACTTGTAAACGGAAACAGTATCATATCCAACACTGGCAGCATTATAATGCACATGCCCAATGTGACTGATATTTGAACCTGAATAGCTGAAGTAAAAGAAATCAGGATGTGCTGGTACAGCATCGCTTGTTATCCCTATTCGATAAATGTTGCTGCCGCTATACTCAATGTTGTACCTTATCACGCTATCTGCATACGTTGGATCATCATAACGAGCCAGTCGGGCAGTATCACACAAACCCGAACCATTGTACTTCCATAGGTAATCTGCATACTTTGAACCCGAAATCAACCAAGCACCTTTCACTATCTGACTACCCGAACAAGTGAAATTTATCACACCAAATGATGGGTTACTCGGTATAATTGAAGTAGGATTACCACTCGCATAACTGATGTTCCATGTGGCATTCGTAGATGATGGGAACCTATAAGTTACAGACTTCACACCGGAACTACCGGTAGGCGTAGGCGTAACTGATGGTGTGGGTGTACATGAACCGGCGAGCAACGCTCCAGCCAGTAATACTAAAACTGTTTGTCTCATTTTTGGCGTATTTAGTGATGAACAAAAAAAATAGCGTAACTGATCTCAATATCGCCATCACAAGGCTCGCCAAAGCCCTTTCTACGCAATATGATACAGCTACGCCATACTTAGCGTACTACATCCATACCGCTGCGTAAAAAGTCTGAATTTTGGCGATTCTGTGACAGCAACTAATATGTTATAATACTAACAAACTATAATACCTATATATTTACACTCATTCCTTAATCTTGCTTTTTAACGATTTTACTTTGCAAAATAAAACAAACTGCTTTAACTTTACTAAACTTTTTACCACATGAAATCTAAAACAAACAAACAAAAAAAAGGGCTGACAGATGCTGAACTGATTGCCAAATACGGCAACCTAAAAGCACCTTTCAAAAAAACCATCACGAAAATTATCAACACTAAAGTCCAACCAACTTTAGTAAAAGCAGCTCAGTAATTCAGCAACAAAACTCCGCTGATTATCATATCTTAATTCTTATCGGTACATTAAACTATATAGTTACCTAATTTATTGCAGCGTTGCAGTAATGCTGCGCAATTATTTTCTTTTTGCACATATTGGTATTGACAATCAACTTATTATGTTGTTCTGGCGGCTTGAAATTGCACACTTTTTGCCCACTTGTTACCAGTGGTTGGGCAATTTTCTCCTAAGCGACACTACAACGAGATGTTGTATATTTGGGTAATACTGTGGATGTGATTGGCATATTGACAGGGTTTTGGTTGTAGTGATATAAGCATCAAAAAATAAGCCAAAAAGCGAGACAAGTAGGGTGAGATACCCACATTCTTTTGGATAGCGGCGGCATGTAGCTTATTATTGGTAATTGAAAATAAAGTCAGTCGGGAGACTGGCCTCCGTTCGGGTCGAAGCCGGTAGACTTCGCCCAACGTTTTTTTATAGTTGCCTACGGCTAGCAGGCAGCTAATGAAAAATTTATCTTTTTTACAATTAACATTATGTTTGTTTAGGTATTAGTAAATTCATATTAAACCTTTACTATGAATATTATTAATACAAAAAAAGCAACTCTAATACCCTATCTACTTTTCTCCGTGTTCTGTAATGCACAAAAAAAATATGACACCATACATTGGCGACCTGATTATAAACTTACTTGGGACGATTTTCAAGGGAAACCCGCCCCTCCAAAAAAAGCATCTGTAGCCGCTTGTAATTCTCATCTGTCTTATACATATACATTCTCTGGCGGCAAATGTGTTTTTACGGTACATGCAATTTTTAACAGGAAATTATCCTGGGTTATTAAAGACAGGGTATATGATTGGAATTTAATTCATGAACAAGGTCATTTTGATCTACGCGAATGTTATGCACGGGAACTTTCTACAGGACTAAACAGTTTAAAGAACATTAATTACAATACTATACAGCAAATCAGTCAGAAAATTTGCGACTCTGTTGGAATCGAAGGCAGTAAAATGCAGGAAAAATATGATAATGAAACCTCTCATGGCACAAATGATAAAAAACAAGAAGAATGGAATAAAAAAATACAGTTAATGCTTAGAAAGAGGGGTAATTGACCGCATATAATTTACCCGTTGTTCCGGAGGTTAGCACAGTGCATCCGGAACTGCCAATAAATCCCGTTCTCTGAACGACTTCATATCGATGTAGCCCACCCAAAAAGCACTGTATCTCCGTCTTCGTCGGGTCTTCCCGCTTTTTCTGCGGGTGATTATTTTCTTGTTGCACTTCTAAGTTGAATCCACTCACATTCTTTTGGATAACGGCGGCATGTAGCTTATTATTGGTAATTGAAAATAAAGTCAATCGGGAGACTGATCTCCGTTTAGGTCGAAGCCGGTAGACTTCGCCCAACGTTTTTTTATAATAGACTATGGTTTGCGGGGGCACAATTCATACAAAGAACCATCAACAATATGGACGGTAACTTTTGTGGAAATAATGTACTTATATACATATTGTTTACTATTGCTTTCTGTTCATGTGCGGAACAAAAAGACAATCGTGTTGAGTGGGTGGGCACTACATATGGCTTAATTAGGAAAGAATACTATGAAAACACTATAATTTCACGAAAATCTTATCGTAAAGATAGCTTTGTCCAAGAAGGAAATGCAAAGTTTTATAAAGATGGAAAGCTAAAAATTGACTTGAATGTTCATCTTTTTAATTTGGTTGGAAGTCACACTGAATACTATGATAATGGAAACCCGTCTTTGTTTATTTGCCATGATGGTATTGGGGATACAGCATTTATCAGACGATATGACACCAGTGGGAATGTGTCGTATGAAAAAGGCAAAATCGGCACAACAACTTTTCTTGATACGAATGGGATGTCAAAGGACAGTATCTTACATGAAGTTATTTTAGTTATTAAACCACCGCATGCGTCCATTAGTTTAGTTGATTATTTTTTATATAACAATAAACAAGACACACTTTGGCCGCAACAAACACGCATAGATTATGACTGGGCTTATTTTTATAGTTATATTATTCCAAGGGCAGGCGAGTTTGAGCACTACATTTATCGGACTGTTTTTGACAGTACAACTTTCAAAAATTACAGCGAAGTCAATAATATAATATACAAGTTTAATTAACTTCCGTCTTCGTCGGGTCTTCCCGCTTTTTCTGCGGGTGATTATTTTCTTGTTGCACTTCTAAGTTGAATCCACTCACATTCTTTTGGATAACGGCGGCCTGTAGCTTATTATTGGTAATTGAATATAAAGTCACTCGGGAGACTTCGACCAACGTTTTTTTATAGTTTACTACGGTAAGCGGTGGCAGTCAATCTCCAAATTGACGAAAAGCAATTATCTTGCAACAATGAGTACAGGTTAACTGATAGATGATCCGTACGGTTTGTATTTTCTTACGTTTACTATAACAGACTGGTTATAAAACAATATAAACACTTTACATAACTAGCTAAAAGCAGCGGAATGAAACGAATACTTGTAACCCTACTTATAGTTGCTGTCTGCGTTGCAGTGCAGGCTCAGAATAAACACAATATCTACATCGATCTGGGGGTAAACCAAAGAGGTATTACCGCGACATACGACCGGATGCTGACGAAGCATTTTGAAATCGGTCTTGGCCTAAGTGCCTATGATTACAGTACCAGAAACCGCAATTTGATAAGCACTGCCGTTTTCATGGATTTGCGTAGGTTTTGGGTGAAGAGAAAAAGCATGCTGTTTTTATTGGCCGACATAGGTGCGGCGCATAACAGCGGGCAGTTGTCCGAATGGGAAAAGAGAGCACCGGTGGGGTTCTACTGTGGCCTGGGCTTTGGCTACCAATACCGGATAAACAAAAAAGGAATGGGTCCGTATGTTTCGGTCGGGATGTATGGGCATACGGAGAAAAAACACTATTCGTATGCATGGATGCCACCAGGGGGCATAGACTCTAGAATATTTGATGCGACGTCGATCCTCTCCGTGGGCTTCAAATTTTAGACACCGTTCCCGTTGCCTGTGCTGTCTGGAGCCCTGATAGCGAGTGTGGTTTCTACCATAGATACTATTATGACGCATTCGGAATACTACGCCAAGCTGGGTATTAGAAGAGTACAGTAATCGCAAAACCGCATCTCAACACTTTTACATATTCTCTGTAAAATCACTTCCTATGGATATATAACTCCAGTTGTAGCACGAACTTTTCCTTCATTGTTTACAAAGAATATTATTTGCTCAGCTTCCGTCATTTTTTTTTCTCTCCAATATTTTTCATAACACTGAGCCCCGGGCGCAGTAAAATAGGCATACATTGAGTCTCCCATGTGGCTATAAGTGTAACTTGGGAAACCTAAAAAATGTATTAACTCATCTCTGTTTGACCCAATGATACTGTCTATACTATCCTCTAAAAAATGAGCAATTTCCCTTCTTTCTCCCATACATCCAAGAGAATCCATTTTCCATCTTTCTGATGAAAAATCAGCAATTCTAATATGCTTGTCATATTCTCCACAATTACAAGAAAAGAAAAGGACAACACCTAGACACAATTGAATTTTCATAACAAATTATTTAGTCGGTTATGATTCACTTTTTTTCGAAACCTTCCCTTCTCGCCCTTATTAGTGTAAAACACATTTGTCATTCGGCCAATTACTACTCTTCCATTCTCCTTTAACTCTTTTACCACCTCTGGAAAATAAAGTCAGTCGGGAGACTTCGCCCAACGATTTTTTAAATGCACTAACATTTGGTTGGTCAGAAACCGAGTCCAAACATTACCTAGGAAAAAGGCCTCTCCCCGACCCTCTCGAAAGGAGAGGGAGGTGTTACCTAAGCCACCACTAATTAACAAAGTTCATAATAAATGCACTAACATTTGGTTGGTCAGAAACCGAGCCCAAACTACCATGGAAAAATCCTGCGGCTATCAACAAGAGTGGACAAAACACTATTACTTTCCACTTCTATTGTTATGGAGATTACCTCTGTATAGAGAACCGCAACATACTCCGCTCCACACCACTAATCACCGTAAGGATATACATACCATCTGAAAGAGCCGTGCCAAGCTCAACCCGCTTGTTTAGTTTACTGTTGTGTGTCGCCACTTTTTCTGCATATACCACCTGACCGAGCATATTTGCAACCTGCAATAATACGCCCTCGTTATTTACAGTAGTGCCTTCTATCACAAAGGTTCCGTTATTAGGATTGGGGTTGAGTGAGATATTGTTTTGCACTCCTTCAATCGTGGCCATCCCTGCATGTTCATCTACCTTAATAGTTACCGTATTGAAAGAAGGCAGCCCACAAACGCCGGTACCATATACCTGACAAATGATAACATCGTTGTGCGCAAAATTTCGGGTAAGCACCGGACCTGCTACACCTGGTATCTGTACACCATTCCTCTTCCACAAATATACCGGATCGCTACCTGCGCCAGTTACATTAGCAGTTAGAGTCGTGATGGCACCGGGTGCTACTATTGTACCGGGAGCGGCTGTAATTGTAACTTCCGGTATATACACACTATCCGGATGCAATGTTATTCCGCTGCTGGTTACTTCATCCATCATTCGGCACCGATAGTTACTGGTCAACACACAAGATATTACATCGCCATCGTCGGGCACAACAGAATAGGTGATGCCACTACCAGAACTAATGCCATTCTTCAGCCATGTATACTCAGGTGCATTACCGCCCCATGTAGTTGCAGCTCGAAATGTTGCCGGAGCAAAATAACATACAGTATCGCTTGATGTTTTTGTGATGTTGATTGTGGGCATGTGATTGTCCACAACTATCATCCGCTTTCTTACGCTTACCACAGCAGGAGAGGGGCAAGCCTCGCTGCTGGTAAGTATTACTTTTACAGAGTCGCCATGCGTGGGTGTATAGCTGAATACACTACCTGTACCGGCACTCACATTATTTACAAGCCATTCATAGCTCGGCGTTAAACCACCGTTTACAGGTGTTGCGGTGTAAGTAGTTACAGTGCCTCCGCATACTGTATCGCCCAAATCAGATACCATAGTTACCGATGGTGTAATGAGTGAAGTAATAGTTACCACAGCACTGCCTGCCATATCTGCAACACAGCCTGTTACATCGTCTGTTGCCTGTACTGTATATGTACCTGCAATCGTGAGCATGCCAAAATCATCGGCAGTTCCTGTGCCGGACAATGTACCAAGAGGTGTACTGCCTCTGTACAACTGATAGGTACTTCCCGAAGCAGTATTATCTAAACCAATGGTTACACCAGCACCACCTATGCAATAGCTACCACCACCGGCAACCGCATGAACTGCAGGTAATGGATTAACGGTAACATCTACACTCCTGATGCAACTTGTGGGCAATGTATATACAATGGAAGCCGTACCAGGTACACTACCTGTTACCACGCCAGACGCATCTATAGCAGCAATGCCGCTTGCACCACCGCTCCACGTACCACCTGCGGACGCACTACTTAACATAGTTGTAAGACCTGAACAAACCTGGAGCGCCCCCCCTATTGCACCGGGCAAAGGGTTGACCGTAACTGTTGCTTTTGAAAGGCACGTAGTAGGCATTGTGTAAGTTATCTCAACAGTTCCGTCAGCAACGCCCGTGACCATACCAGAATGCAAATCCACAACAGCTACAGAAGCATCACCAGTACTCCATGTTCCTCCTCCGTCTGGGTTAGCAAGTGAAATTGTAAGTCCTTCGCAAACCGCTCCCGCTCCGGCAATGGGTGGAACGACAGGGTTTACCGTAACAATGCCCATACGTTTACAACCGGTGGGCAAAGTATAGGTCACTTCGACAGTCCCTGCAGCTATTCCGGCCACAAGTCCGGTAATTGGCGTAACAGCTACCAGCGATGCATCGCTACTCTCCCATGTACCACCTGAAAGCGCATTGCCTAATTCTGTCACCAGCCCCTGGCATACCTCCAAATTTCCGCTAATGCTTTCAGGCAATGGGTTGACCGTAAACGTGACCGTATTGACACAACCTGTGGATAGCATATATGTAATGATCGCCTCACCAGCCGCAATAGCCGTTACCTCTCCGCTCGTTCCATCAACGTCAGCAAGAGATATACTACCCGAACTCCATGTACCACCAACATCTGCACTACTCAGCATTGATGTTTGTCCGACACAAGCTACCGCAGTTCCGGATATGCTCGCAGGCAGAGGTTTAGTAGTAACGTCAATTGTTGCGGTGCAGCCGGTAGGCAGGGTGTACACAATAGTCGTACTGCCAACACCTGTACCTGTTACCTCACCCGAAAACATATTCGGATTGGCAATGGCTATATCATCACTACTCCATGTACCACCCGCAGATGCATTGCTCAGGGTAATTTGCGAGCCCAAACACATTTCCTGAACTCCAGCAATCGCTACAGGCAATGGATTAACCGTAATAACGCGAGTCCCGTAACAACCGGTTGACAACTGATACGTAATTGTAGTGGTGCCTTCCATGAGTGCCGTTACTGTCCCTGAAGCATCTATCGTAGCAATAGACGGATCGCTACTGGTCCACATGCCGCCGGGTGAAATGTTATCAAGGTCTGTTGTCTCCCCAATACACACCGCAGCCTCACCTGCAATATCATCAGGCAAAGGGTTTACGGTTACGGCCGACATAGTAATGCATCCGTGAACGGAAGTGTACGAAATCGCCAACGTACCAGCACTAGCACCAGTCACCATACCCGTTGCATCCACTGTAGCAACTCCCAGATCACTACTACTCCAGCTCCCTGCGGGAGTGGCACTGCTGAGTGCGGTAGTACTGCCTTCACATACAACGGGCATGCCTGTTATAGCAGAAGGTATCGGGTTTATGGTTACCGTTACTGATCTGTAACAACCCGTTGTGACAAACTGACAATAGAATTCAGCAATACCTGCAGCCAAACCTGTGGCCACTCCAGCAGAATTGATTGTTGCAATACTTACAGTCCCTCCGGGCGTCCATGTCACACCGCTTGATAGTGTTGTATAAGTAGCCACGGTTCCGTCACACATTTCTGAGGGACCTGAAATCGGTGCGGGCAAAGCATGTACTGTCGCCTCTTTAGTCGTATAGCATCCATTCGACAAAGTATAAGTAACTGTAACGGTACCCTCAGACACGCCTTCAATAGCGCCGGCTGAAGTACCTGTAACTATCCCGATAGCTGGATTGCTGCCTGTCCAGACACCTCCGGGAATAATGTTGGTCATCGTCACAGTCTGACCCTCGCATACGTGTGTCTCCAACCCCATAGTTCCGGGTGATTGATTTACCGTTACTTCAATTGTTGTGGTGCATCCGGTAGGTGCAGTGTAAGTAATAGTAGACGTGCCTGCCAGCACACCTGTCAGCATCCCTGTAGGCTCATCAATGGCACATATGCCCACGTTACTGCTGCTCCAGGTACCACCAATAGCTGCATTAGTAAGGACAGTTGTTTCGTTCTGACAAACTGTCGTCATACCACCGATGGCGGGAGGCAATTCATTCACAGTAACTTCAATTGTAGAAACACACCCGGTTGGTAATACATAACTAACGATAGCAGTTCCCGCAGTAACCCCGGTAACAAGCCCGAGAGGGGTCACCAAAGCAACATCTGACGTCAACTCACACACGCCTCCTGAAGAAGCAAAACTGAGCTGAGTAGTACTACCCGGGCAAGCAAATGGAGAACCCGTAATAGAACCCGGCAGTGGATTTACAGTAACCATAACAGACCTAGAGCAGCCATCGGACGAAGTATAGGAAACAAATGAATTACCTACAGCAACTCCTGAAACCAAACCTCCCGCACCTACAGGGGCTATGGCTGTATTACTACTGCTCCACGTACCATCAGGCGTAGCACAACTAAGTAATGTCGATTCACCTACACACACTCCCGGTGAACCGGCAATTACAGCGGGCCGCGGATTTACTGTAACGGTTTTGGACACCGAACAACTTGTAAGCACATCGCCACAAGTAAATATGACTACCCCCGAACCTACTCCTGCAGCAACACCGCTTGCATTTACAATTGCCACTGTAACATTACTACTTGACCAGTTTACCCCTCCAGTAGTGGTGGTATAAACAACTGATGTTCCGTCACAAAATTCGTCCACTCCGACAATCGGTTCCGGCAAAGGATTTACCGTTACCAACGCTGTAGTTACGCATCCCGTTGCTATTGTATAGCTGATAATAACCGCGCCATCTGCAACACCATCAACAACACCCGAACTACTTACTGTGGCTATTGCATCGTTACTGCTGCTCCATGTACCAAAGGCATCGGCATTTGACAAGGTAGTTGAGTTGCCCTCGCATAAACTATATGCTCCACCAATGGTCGCCGGCAATGGGTTAACCGTTATGTCCATTACAGACCTGCATGTAGTAGGTAGCGTATACGTAATAGTAGCTGTCCCAGCGGCAAGTCCTGTCAGCAGTCCGGCACCATCAATAGTGCCAACTGCGGTATTACTGCTGCTCCATGTACCACCTGCGTCGGCATTTGTAAGTGTAATCGATGCATTCTGACAAACGGTTGTTGCTCCTGCAACAGGTGCGGGCAATTCGTTTACGGTCACTTCAAGAGTAGTAGTACAACCCGACGGAACTGTATAACTGATGATAGCTGTACCAATGGCTTCACCGGTTACAAGACCTGCAGTATTTACGGTTGCGATGACTCCATTGCTACTGCTCCATGTTCCGCCACTTACCACATGATTGAGTTGTGTCGTCAACCCCAAACACAACGACGCATTCCCTGTAATAGCAACAGGTGTGGGGTAAACAGTCACCTCTGTCTGCACCGTGCAACCCGAAGGCGTGGTATAAGTAACGTTAGCAGTCCCCGGCCCTTCGCCCGTCACAACACCCGAAGAGTTTACAGTAGCTATAGCTGTTGCGCTACTACTCCATGTGCCGCCGGGGACCGGATGTCCCAGATTTGTAGTCGCATCAACACAAACTCCCGGTGTCCCTGTTATAGCTGCAGGTATCGGCAACACTGTAGCCTCAGTAGTTACAATACATCCCGGGGATGCGGTATAAGTAATTGTTGCAGTCCCTGACGACACGCCTGTTACCGCTCCGCTAGATATGTTTACTGTCGCCTTAGCTGTATTGCTACTTGACCATGTGCCGCCTGCTTCGGCATTGCTGAGTATGCTGGTAGCTCCGGTACATATTGTCGTATTGCCGGTGATGGCAGGTAATGTGTTTACTGATACTGTTGTTGTAGCTGTTCCTGTAAATCCATTACCATCAGTAATGGTAAGGGTATAGGTAGTAGTACTCACAGGGCTTGCTGTTACAGTACTCCCTACCGTTGCGGACAACCCGGCTGATGGAGCCCAAGTGTAAGCAAGAGCCGGATCTCCCGTACCGCCCGATGCTAACAACGGAACTGACCCACCAGCACATATCGCAGTACTTGCAGAACTACTCACCGACGGAGCAGCAGTTGACAGACCTGTAAAGTCGCAACTGACGTCATTCAATGATGATGAAGATAACGTATGGGTGCCTGTAGTTGCAGCCCCGAACTTAACCCACGGCACGCTACCTGAATATTTTCCGGCAGAGAGGTTGCTCTCTGAACCGGACACATCTCCGGTTACATAAGTAGCTGAGGTAACCGTATATTCCGGCGATGCAATACCGGAAGTTTCGATTGACCAATACCTGTTGAGGTAGTCGGTTGTGTTGGCATTGTTGGGGTGCTTTACTGCTTTTAAATTTGTAGCTGCATATGCACCAACCGTATACGAACCACCGGTAAAATCAAGTGTTATAGGTGTGTAGTTTGTTGCATCGCCTATCGGAAATAAGAAAGAACCATCGGATGAAAACAGCTTTCTGACCGTACCTGTGCCATTGGCGACTATCATTTTTGTCGATGAAGGCGTACCGGAAATAGCTGCTGCAATTCCCAAAACAAGATTATTACTGCCCAATACCAGCTTGCCGGATGCAAGAGTTAGCGTTCCGCCAATAAACGGGCTACCACTAAGCGAGAACCCACCAGCGTTATTTAATTCAAGGTTGCCAAGCGACGCAGATGATATGGTGGCCCCACCAGTTACCATGGATATTTTCCCGGAACCACCATGTTCTCCGGAGCCAGTAATATTTCCTGCAAGTGTAATAATATTGCCTCCATCTGAAAGCATGCCATCTACGAGGTTTAACGACCCACTTCCAATTCGTATTGCATTCCCCAATGTCGCAGCGCCTGATGATGCACGATTAATCGTAAACGAGGAAACTGCATTAGATGTGCCGGGTGTTGTCTGGTCAAAAAACAGCGTACCTAATGCACCTGTACCTCCTATCGTTAAAGCAGAAGCTGTATTTCCGACCAGCACTTTGCTTGCCGACATACCACTAACAGTGCCATTAAGCGTAAGTGTATGTGCACCAATTGAAAGCTTTCCGCTATTAAAGGTCAGTGCGCCACTTATAGTCGGATCGATGTTGAGCGCAATAATGCTGCTGCCACCCGGAGCAATGGTAACATCGCCGGGATTTCCAAAAGTACCGGTTGGAAATGGAGTAGTAGTTGCAGCGTTGAAAATGTAATTGGCACCTGCGCTAAATGTCTTTACGCCGGTCACAGCAACGGATGCTGGAATACCGCCTGTATTTGACGTGCTCAGACTTGCACCGGAAGCAATTGTAAACTTGCCTCCTGTGCCTGACAGTGTACCTGAAGCACCAAACGTAATTGTCCCTGAAGAAGAAACGACAAACGTTTTACCGCTATTAAGTTTCAGTCCGCTGCCATTGTTTATAGTCACATTTGTACCTGCACCCGAAGCCGTAAAGTTGTCTCTGGAAATAACAGAACCTGTAAGCCCTGAAGTAAGACAGGTGTAGTAATTATCTTCATCGAGCGTCGTAAAAACTTTGCCAGCTGACGTCCCTGTAGCCAGGATGGTAAAATTGTCGATACCCAAATAAGCCCCTGAACCTCCGTTGGTAGCATCGTAGGCATATATTCGTATACGTAAATTACTATTATTATCGGCAAACGAATTTGCCGCTGTTAAATTAAAGTTTGCCGCATCCCAACTGTGATTACTGCCCTTTGTGGGTATGGTATTACCATTTGGAGTACCTGTTGAACCGACAAATACCCAAGAAGACCCATTATTACTAATCAGTACACCAAGCGCTACAGGTGAGTTATTATTCCCGAACTTAGTATCAAAAGAAAGGCTGATACCTGTAAAGCCGGATGTATTGACGGACACTTGATAATAGCTGTTCGTTCCTGTGCCGGGATCACTGCTTACCTGTTCCCACGCACCAACGGTCAATAACGTTCCATCATTGCTACCACCATGCTCCGCACCTGCACCTCTGTTTCCTTGCGCATTAGAGCAACCTATAACATCACATCCTCCGGCACTTGGAGTATATGTAAACGCAGCTGCTCCCGGTGGCGTATTTACAGACATTTCGGGTTGGTTCTGAAAATTGTCACGATTTGAATTATTCTCAAAATCGTAATAGACAATAGGAATCTGTGCAAAAAGGGCGTTACCCATTATGGAAAACAGTATAAACAGGCATGCTTTGCGCACAATTGATAGCGTTATCATATGTCAAACTTTTAAAACCGGTTGGGTATATTCAAAAATATAATTTTAGAAATACGGGTTCACAACAAAATATATTACCGTTTTCAATCACGAATATAACACATATTTCTACATTTAATGCCTTAAGTTTGATTTATATTTCGTTTAAATTATCGACTGCATGCGTGCCTTGCAACTATTGTTCTAACTTCTCCTTCAGCTAATAAGCAATGGTGAACTTCCTCAAAAAACATAACTTTGCAGCCATCTAAAAAAGCAATGGGAATGCAAAAGCTGCAAATGGTTGACCTCCGACGTCAATATCTGAAAATCAAACCGCAAATTGACGACGCTATTCAGTCTGTAATAGACAGTACTATGTTTATAGGAGGCAGTGAGGTGGCGAAACTATCAGAAGAACTGGCAGCCTATATTGGTGTTAAACATGCCATACCCTGCGCCAATGGTACAGACGCACTGCAAATCGCGCTGATGGCACTGGGGCTAAAACCCGGCGACGAGGTGATAACGCCATCCTTTACCTATATAGCCACGGTGGAAGTAGTGGCGCTACTTGGGCTCAAACCGGTATTTGTAGACGTAACTACGGACTCGTTTACGATGGACCCTGAATGTGTACGCAAGGCAATTACTCCAAATACAAAAGCAATCATACCAGTACATCTTTATGGTCAGAGTGCAGATATGGAAGCTCTGTTGGCGATATCTGAGGAGTATAATATTCCGCTTATCGAAGATAATGCCCAGGCGATTGGTGGCAATTACACTTTTTCGGACGGCAAAACAGTGAAAACCGGGTCTATGGGACGCATCAGTTGCACTTCATTTTTCCCATCAAAGAATCTTGGATGTTATGGAGATGGCGGCGCCCTATTTACAAATGACGATGCATTGGCAGAGCAGATAAAAATGATAGCCAATCATGGTCAGAAAGTGCGCTACTACCACGAAATGGTGGGCTGCAACAGTCGCCTGGATGCGATACAGGCAGCTATTTTACGGATAAAGCTACCGTTGCTTGACGGATATTGCGATGCAAGACGAATGGCAGCAGATTATTACGACAATGCTTTCAAAAACAATCCGAAAATAACCACTCCATTTCGCGCACCCTACGCCCGTCACGTCTTCCATCAGTACACACTAAAGCTAACTGGTGTTGACCGGGATGAGGTACCAAAACAGTTGGCAGCTCGTGACATACCGTCTATGATTTATTACCCTGTCCCCTGCCACAAACAAAATATGCTGAAAGCATACGGCACGGCGAATGATAATCTTCCGGTAACGGACAGGCTGCAAGATTGTGTGATATCGCTACCCATACATACAGAACTCACAGAAGAAGAATTGTCTTACATTACCAAAAACTTCCTTGAAATAATCGGATAAATACTGACTTATGAATGTAATAAAAACACCACTCGAAGGACTACTCATTCTGGAACCCACCATTCACGGAGACGACCGTGGCTATTTCTTTGAGGCATACAACAAGAAAACGCTTGAAGCCCTGACCGGATACAATACACCCCTGGTGCAGGACAATCAGGCACGCTCCATAAAGAATGTATTACGTGGTCTTCACTATCAAAACCACCCGGTGCCGCAAGCCAAGCTGATACGTGTACTGGAAGGTGCAATATGGGACGTAGTGGTTGACATTCGCAAAAGCAGCAAGACATACAAACAATGGTATGGCGTAGAACTATCGGCTGAAAACAAACGTCAATTCCTGATACCTCATGGCTTTGCGCACGGTTATGCGGTACTGACCGAAACCTCTGAAGTATTCTATAAATGTGACAATTTTTATGATAAGCCATCAGAGGGGGGCGTTTTCTATAACGACCCGGAACTGAACATCGATTGGAAAATTGATTTGAACCTGGCAATCGTATCAGAGAAAGATAAAAACCAACCTTTGCTTAAGGATGCCATAAATAAATATGAATAGTAATTCAATTTGTCGGCTATAACCTGCAATGTAAATTGATAAATGCTGCTGTTTGTGAACAACTCATAAACAGCAGCATTCTTATTTTTGTCTATTATTGTGCTTTCAAAGAAACCCCATGAACTAAAAACCCGAATCACTATACGCGGGTATTCAATACTGAACAATTATCCAATCACATCAATTGATTGCTAAATATCAAATACATTAAGCAACAACACTTAGCAGATTCATTTTTTATTACCTTTGACACACATGGAGATTCCCCATTTAATACTCTATATCATTGTCTGTATCCTGCTAATCGGATTTTTCGCAGGTATGGAAATCGCATTTATTTCCGTCAACAAACTCAATATAGAGCTTCGTAAGAAACAAGGGCGCTACTCAGGCAAGATTCTTGCCCGCTTCATGAGTAACCCTCCGGAGTTTATCGGCACTACTTTGGTGGGTGTAAATGTTGTGCTGGTTGTATACGGTGTACTTACATCTCAACTAACCAACGTACTATTTGAGCAATACGGAATTGTCTTTTCTCCCTATACAAAACTGATTGTTGATACGCTGTTCGCTACGATTTTCATACTTGTTTTTGCGGAGTTTATACCGAAAGCGATATTCCGCCACAAAGCAGAGCGGGTACTTACTCTTTTTAGTATACCGATGAGGATGATGTATTTCATCTTCTCCCCTATCGCCAGAGTCTTTGTTGCTATATCCGTTTTTATTCTCAGACACTTATTTAATGTCCGCTTCAAGGAAGATAAACAAATCTTCAACCGGGTGGACCTGGAGCTATTTGTGAAGCAGAGCATGCAGGGTCACGAAAATGAAAGCAGTGAGGTAAATCAAGCACTGTTTGAAAATGCCCTATACCTCGTAAATGTAAAAGTAAGGAAGTGCATGGTGCCACGTAATGAAGTAGAGGCGGTTGATGTAGACACCCCTATTCTGGAAGTCAGAGAAAAATTCATAGAAACTAAGCTTTCCAAGATTATTGTATATAAAGACACAATTGATAACATCTGCGGATACATTCACCACCTGGACATGAACCGCAGACCGAAGACGGTAAAAGAAATTCTGCATTCTGTAACGGCTGTACCGGAAGCGATGAGCGCCGTTGACCTGATGAACCGCTTTACGAAAGACCGGAAAAGTATTGCCTGGGTGATTGATGAATTTGGCGGTACAGCGGGCATCGTAACTATGGAGGATGTACTCGAGGAAATATTCGGAGACATCAACGACGAATACGATGAAGAGCAATTTGTAGAGAAACAGATCTCCGGAAACGAATTCATATTCTCCGGCCGTCTGGAGCTGGATTATCTGAATGAAAAGTACGACTTCAACTTCTCCACAGAGGAGTCTGAAACCCTTTCCGGTTTCATAATATCGGAGCACGAAACGATACCAAAAATCAAAGAGCGTATTATCATAGGGAAGTATGAGTTTGACATACTGCTTGTAACAAATACAAGAATAGAAACTGTAAAAATGAAGATACGTAAGTAACATCTTCAACGTAAACAATAAAACGATTAGCCATGCCTGTAAGACGTCCGTTTAACCTGAACAACTGGATAGAAGAAAACCGCCATCTGCTGAAGCCACCGGTAGGCAATCATTGTGTATACAAGGAGGCTGACGATTTTATTGTGATGATTGTTGGAGGCCCGAACAGCAGGAAAGACTTTCATTACAATGAAGGAGAAGAACTATTCTATCAGCTACAGGGCGACATATGTGTCAGGATAGTAGAAGACGGAAAAATTGTGGATATCAACATCAAAGAGGGCGACATGTTCTTATTGCCCGGCAAGGTGCCCCACTCTCCCCAAAGAGGTGCCGACACAGTAGGATTAGTTCTCGAAATTAAGCGTAAAGAAAACGAGCAGGATGGCTTTATGTGGTTTTGCGAAAACTGCCACGAAAAGCTGTACGAGGAGTATGCGCACGTATCTGATATAGTAGCGCAGCTACCACCAATAATGGAGCGATTCTATTCTGACGAAGCCAAACGCACCTGCAAGAAATGCGGTAATGTAATGGCTGCACCGGGTAAGAAATAACCTGACTACTCGCCAAAGTACTCTAACAGCCCCTCCATGAGTGCCGACCATTGCGCGTCGGACCAAACAGTTGCCACTAAATCATGAGCAGTATTATTTTGTGCCAACTCTAATGTTACAGTGACTTTGTTGCCGCTTCGTGCCAATGTAATAGATGTAGTGGGGTCGTCAGGCGTACTTTCGAAAACAGACTCACCATCAGGCTTTGGCGATGGTTGGAGTTTTATTGCAAAAGTCTCCTTGTTTTCATCCGGATAATCGTCATACTCTAGTGCGGACACATACAACCAATCTACACTTCCGGATTCGACTTCTGCCGGAGAACCTGTAAAAACATGGTCTCCACGACGGGCATGCCTAAACACTTCATGACCATTATGGTCGGTAAGCCGGAACGATCCGGAATCAACGTTACTAAACTTGTTCCAGTGGTTAATATCCAACATTCTATCCTTAGCATCAACGAACAAATCCTCTGCGTCCTCAATTGTTTCTTCTTCTATAGCATAGGTAATTGCTCCTCTTGTTCCCTCATCATGTTGCGGCACTTTGTAGTGTTCTTCCTGCATGAGTAAGTTGTTTTATGAAAGTTACAGAAAATATCGTGCCGAAATCCGTAGCGACAAAAAATATACAGTGAAACAAGCGCCGTACACTTCAAAATAGCGCAACAATCTACAGGCACAACAAACCTGAGTTAACGCTTCTATTACTATGTATTCAATTCTTTGTCGACGATAACAATTGGCCTATCTCTGGTTTCATCATAGATCCGCACAACATATTCACCTATAATACCCAAACAAATAAGTGTCAACGAGCCGAAAAATGAAATAAGTAACACTATCGCAGTAAACCCTTCTACAGATACGCCATTTGCCAGCTTATTTACCAAGACAATTAAAGAGTAACTTATCGCTATCAGTAACCCAATATAACCAAGCATTGTTATCACTCTGATGGGCATCGTGGAGAATGAAAAAATGCCATCCATGGCTATCTTCAATAGCTTCTTAAGTGTGTAGCCTGATTCTCCCTCCAACCTGGCATGGCGCTCATACACCACACCTATCTGCTTAAAGCCCACCCATGCTCGTATTCCTCTGAGGAAAGGATTTTTCTCTTTAAACTTGAGCATATTGTCTACGACTCGTCTGCTCATGACACAAAAGTCACCACTATCCAAGGGGATATATATGTCGCTCATGCTTTTGAGTATCCGATAAAAGATATTGTAGCTTAGTCTTTTAATCAGGGATTCTTTTCGCTTTTTACGCACGCCATATGCCACATCATACCCCTTGTCAAGATATCCGAAAAACTCAGGCAACAGGGAAGGAGGATCTTGCAAATCGTCGTCAATAATAGCGATATAGTCGCCGGTACAATAAGAAAGTCCAGTTTTTACGGCTATCTGATGTCCGAAATTTTTCGACAGCTTCACACCCTTAATATATGAAAATGTCCGGGAGAGCTCCTCTATTTTACCATAACTATCGTCCTTGCTACCGTCGTCAACTAATATCAATTCAAGATCCCAATCAGATATCTCCCGTTGCTGGTCGATTGCATCGAGCAACTTTGGCATAAATGCTGCCGAATTATATATTGGTACTACTATTGATATCTTATTGGTCATTTAACCGAAATTTCTCGTTTTTTGCCCGAATGGTAATCAAAGAGATGTAAATGTAAAATTTAATAACATCGCCGACAAAGATATAATGTTGGACCGATAATGAGTACTTATCCTTCCGCAATGTTATTGTAAACAAAAAATAAGTTACAACCTATAGTCAGATTGACCTGATCATGTGATTATTATCTACACTTTTTCAAAAATAATAGTATAAAAGACCCTATTTTTGCTACCTATATGGATAAGGCATACGAACAGAAATATCATTCGATTGAAGAGCAGAACTGGTGGTTTGTTTCCAGAAGGCATACAATACTCTCTTTGCTTAAGGATACGCCCAAGGATGCTCATATCCTTGATATCGGATGCTCCGGCGGTGTGCTGCTACTGGCATTAAAAGAGGCTGGCTTTACTAATGTGGCCGGTTTGGACTTCAGTGCCGAAGCCGTTGAACAATGTAAAAGCAAGGGACTGACCGACGTGTACATAATGGACGCCCACTTTCCTGACTTTGAAGACGAAAAATTTGACCTTATTATTTCTTCTGATTGTCTGGAACATCTCGAAAAAGACACAATCGCATTAAGTAACTGGCACAGAATATTGAAAAAAGGTGGTCAGGGAATAATCTTCGTTCCTGCATATATGTCGCTTTGGACAGAGCACGATGTTATCAATCATCACTTTCGTCGCTACACTCGTAAAGAACTGGTAGCTAAATCAAAGGCAGCCGGCTTCAAGATTAAAAAGGCATCCTACTGGAACTTCTCTTTGTTTTTTCCAACCTACATTTTCAGGAAACTGAATAACATGTCCAAAAAGACTGACGAACAGCCGAAGGACCACATGGAAAATCTCAACGGGTTTGTCAATGCCGTATTAAAAGGACTGGTAAAACTTGAAAACGTTTTTTTTAAGTCCACCGGTTTCCCTGTTGGGGTAAGTACAATGGTTGAAGTAAAAAAATAGCTCCCAGTAGTACAATGTTGCCATTACTATTTGCCGACAACAAAGGTTGGAGCGCTAATAAACGCTGCATTATCGTTGATTGTTAAACAGGGTATTTGATATACTGCCAAAAACCGACACCACATCAACAAAACAACCCTATCGCCCCTTACCTGCAACCGGTTTAGTGGAAATTCTCTTCATCATTTCGTCTTGCAAGAACAACTGATATCGATACCCTGCAGATTCCTCGAGCATTTGAACCATGACTTCCATCTCTTTGTCAACACCTTCCGGGTCGTAATCTTTCCTAAGATTATTCTTGAACATCAATCCGACCGATTGCCATACAACTGCAGACACCCCACCCTTCAATTCTCTGATAATGGAGTAACAGTTTTTGCCAGACTGGCGAGCGATCAGCTTAATAAGGACATGTCCCTGATCCACTGAAAGATTCTTCAGCGGCTCCTTAAAGGTCTCATTGAGTTGTTTGTTCACCGACTTCAAATATTTTCTTCTATCTCTCCTCCGGTCAAGTTCTGCCGTAGCGCTATCCAGATCTTTCATAATTGCTGTAGCGGTGATGGCATATGGATAAACTTTGTAAATATCGCGTCTCAACTTATTCCTCCTAACCCTGTCTTCACCATTCATGTACTCGCCGGAGATCGTACACTCTTCCATAAAAACAATAGGATAAGCCACACCCTGTTCAACTATGGAGCCAAGTCGTATCGTGTCGTATTCAGAAAACTGCGCGGTTGCACGTATTGTCATTACTGACAACATGAGTAGAAAGCCCGCTATTTTTTTTCCGAAATACATAACTATGTAAATTTCTGAATAATTATGATATAAAACGTCAAGAGAATGATAATAACGCCTTACTAAATACACGCGGGACTCTGAATTGCCACTAAAACATTCAGCATCAATTCTTATTCAACTTATGTTTTATCTAAATTTTGCTTTGCCCTAAACCGAACTATATCTTGCATGACAGATAATGGCAATGGCTCATGAAGAGGAAACTGCACCGCACCTTTCGATGTTTTGTAGCCAGCCAATTCTACACGAAATACCTCCAATGCTTTGGGTGTAGGATAAAACCCAATATGCTTCTTATACGCTGCAAAGTGAACCAGATTGCCCTTAAGTACAAACGTTGGAATTCCGTACTTTATTGCCTCGTCTGCGTCAGGTGCTGCTGCCCTAACTGTTTCTCTCATTTGCTTAAGCTGCTCCTGCACTTCTGCAGAAAAGGATGATATATATTCGTCAATATTTTGGGGTTTGATGTTATCCTGTAACATAGACACAAGGCTTTCTAGCAAAATTAATCACACTTCGAAAAATTTGCTTGTGCCTAAAACGACATTTCACAGTGCTAATAGCGACAATGTCGGAACATATCAATTCAACCGCAGGGAGCTTAACTAACGCCCCTTCAAGTGCTTGTCCAATTCCTTGTCGAACCACTCGTTATCGACTTTTTGCTTTTCCTCTAACTCCTTCAGCAAATCGGCTTTTACTTTTTTCAGGTCCGTTTCTTCGCCGCTTTCTGCCGGTGTAAACTTTGCACCCAATACTCGTCCGTTTGTTGGTTTTCTTGTTCTCTTCGCCATTTCTGTAAGATTATACGTCAAAATTACCGGAAAAAATAGAAACAAAGAAAATAGTAACAAAGCATACTTCCGGAGCAGCAAATAGCATGTTTGCACAATCGAGCGTACACAACAACTAATTTGACTTGCCTAGAAATTTGGACCAAACATTACCTACCCATATAATCAGCGATTTGATTACAACAACGCCTAGGAATATTCAAGCAAACAAACTAAATGACAAAGAAGGGGAATCGTTGTTACATTTTGGATTACAGAAATGAAGCTATGGCGTTTGTTTATCGGCCATAATAACCAGCACAAAGTTTGCAACCCAAGACAATCTTGGTTACTCTTTCACTGCTTCTGTTTGAAGCCAAATTTTAAAATTTGGTTTATAACGTAAAGTAGTTTACATTTGCGATATAAAATTTATAACTATGGAAGAAAAAGCGATAACCCCCGAAGCAAGCATTGCGCTTATTCAAGCGATGATAGGGAAAACAAAAAAGAATTTTTCAAATAATGCTTTTTACTACATCTTCTGGGGCTGGCTGGTATTTGGCGCAGCTGTTGTACAGTATATCTCCATTAAAGCGGACTACCCGTATGGAAGCATGGTATGGTGGTTAATGCCGGCAGGAGCAGTAATGACCGTAATTTACAGCATCCGAAACCGAAAAAAAGCGATAGTAAAAACTTATATCGATGGATTTATGAAATATCTTTGGATGGGTTTTGGACTAGCGCTTGCGTTAACACTAACTACGATGGGTGTGCACGGTATAAAAAGCACGTATTTCTTTCTGATGGTCTTATATGGTCTGGTAACATTTATAGCCGGTGGCGTGCTGGCATTTCCTCCGTTGACCATGGGTGGCATATCTTCGCTAACCTGTGCGGTATTATCGGTGTTTCTCAGCGACGAGGATCAGTTGTTATGTATAGCAGCTGCCCTACTGTTTGCCTATATAATACCGGGCCACTTACTTGCAGCGAAACATAAAAGCGAAAATGTTTAAGGATTTAAACCCACTACTCCATTCACAACTAAGGCTTGCCATTGTATCACTACTTGTTTCTGTAAAAGAAGCAGAGTTTACCTATCTGAAGACTCAAACCGGAGCAACGGCCGGCAACTTAAGCGTACAGCTGCAAAAGCTAAAGGATGCGGACTATATATCTATTGAAAAGAAATTTAAAGGCAATTACCCACAAACAATCTGCAGAATAACACCTATAGGTGTAAGTGCTTTTGAGGACTATGTTGAAACCCTGAAACAGTATATCGGAAAGTAGAAACGATAAAAAAATTTAAGAAACAGCTAAGTGGTCAGGGAATCATTACGAAAATTGTCACACCATTTTTGTGGCACCAATTAACAAAAAAAGTAAACAACGAACACAAATACATATCTCGATAAAAGAAAGCAACTGAGCAACTCCATGAAAAAAAATAAGAGCGAATAGTTCGGGCTGCTTTGTGTGCTCCGCTCTATTCGCTCTTATATTGTGCCCGGGACTGGCACTTTATCGGGAACACAACCCACTGGGTAACTTTTTTTCATCACCCAGTAGCAAAACAAAATCTCATTTTACTCTACTTTACTTTGTTTGACATTGTTTCACTTATTGATAGGTACATTTTGGGTACACGCTACCTTTTCACCTAAAAAAGTTTAACAATAAATTCACTAAAAACCTAAGATAGAAAATATTTTTTTGGTTACCCGTCTATAGTTTTTGCCTCATGGTGTTATATGTATAGGTATTCAAACCTAAAAATAACAGAAAATGGGAAAAGTTAACCGACGGGAACGTAAACTAAAAAATGGCACAGTAGCCTTATACTTGGACTATTACATTGGAGGTAAACGCCAAACACCTTTCACGGAGTTGCACATATTTCCAGGAAAAGACGAGCGTACAAAACAGTTGAATAAGGACAACAACCTCCGTTTTGAAATATTGCGAAATGCGAAAGAAAACGAGTTACTAAATGGAATAGTAACGATACCCGTCAAGCGAAGCAAAATTGATTTTTACAAATTATATGCTGAGTACTTTGTAAAGAACCCAACAAGGGAACGTAGAGCAACAGCAGTGCTACAGAAGCTAAAGAATTACAGCAAACGTACTGTTCTACCGCTTTCAGTGATAAATGAAGACTTCTTGATAGGGTTTAGAAATATGCTCGAAATGCAACTCACGGGCGAGACACCACACAACTACTTTAAGTTACTTGAGAGAGTAATAAAGCAAGCTACAAAACAAGGTTACTTTACAACCAATCCTGCTGAAGACATTATCATCAAGAGGCAACAGGGCATCCAAAAGGAAACATTAACTATCGAAGAATTGAGGGTATTATCCGGCACTAATTGCAGCAATACAGGTGTAAAAAAAGCATTTCTATTTTGCGCATTTACTGGTCTGCGTTATTGTGATGTTTCAAAGCTAAAATGGCAAAATATTAGCGATGGCATACTCTCAATAGTACAGTCAAAAACATGTAAGGCAGTAACACAAGAATTGAATGAGACAGCATTAAATTTGTTAGGCAACATTGGCGCACCTGATGAGCTAATATTCAAACTACCCACTTCGTCAAACGGCTGTAATAAGGTGCTCAAAAATTGGGTTAAGAAAGCGGGTCTCGACAAAAAAATCACATGGCACTGTGCACGGCATTCGATGGCTACTAACCTTGCACTAAACGATGCGGACATTGTAGGTATCGCCTCATTGCTTGGGCATTCCAGCATCAAGCATACTCAAAAATATTTGCACAACTATGAACAAATACAAAAAAACGCAATGAAAAAACTACCCCAACTTTAATGCTATTGAACAAGGTGATTTTTAACAAACATTTGACACAAAACAGCAGATGAAAAATTTATTTTTTGTTACCCAATATTTTTTGAGTGCGATGGCGTTATTATATAGGCAAATCAATAGAATAATGAAAAATAAAACAGTAGAAATTACATCAGAAGAAATGCCTTTCGAACCTATATCGATAGATGAAGTAGCAACGCTAACGGCACTCAAAAAAAGCTACCTATATCAATTAGTGCACAGGCGTGAAATCCCAGTACATACAAGAGCAAGGGGCAGAAGACTCATTTTCAATAAAAACGAAATAATAAAATGGATGACTGCAATACGGCGTTCGACTATTGAAGAGTTAGCCGATAACATTGGTTACCTCTAACACTTCACGCACCAGATGCAAAAAAACAGAAAAGCTGTGATAAGCCACCTGCTTCTACAAAAACCGAACAGAAGCAGGTGGATATTACGTTAAAGGCAAACCGCCTATTATATAGTGTAAACGAACACAAATATTGCAAAAAATACATACAACCATTAGCATGATAGACACAATAGCAATAAGGATACATAACGAGCAACTATCCCAGCAACAAATTAATTGGTTAAACGATAATATACCAATAAGAGAAACGCAAATTTGCGCAAACGGCAGAACTTCAGTTTATGGCAACTACAAAAATATGAATATTGGCATACACCCCAGTTCTATTACCTTAGATGGGAGCTTGTCTAAATTTATAAACGGGCATAATGTAGGTACAATAAATTTCCATGAAACAAGGGCAGCACTATACCAACTACAGCGGGAATTGGGCATACCAATACTTAACGCTGAAATAGCCCGTATTGATGTAGCTGAGTGCTTCTTTGTTGATAGCAGCCCGATTCATTATCTCAGTTCATTGAGGTCAACAGATGGATACGCCCGTGAGATAAGAAAAAGCCTTAATAACAGCGTATGCTATACTCACAACAATGTTGAATTCGTCTTTTACAACAAAACGAATGATGTCGTCAAAACGCCATTTGTTGTTTTGCCCTCTGGCAAAGATGTAATTCGTATTGAAGCTCGTATTAAAAGCAATGTCCGCCGCACGCTTATAAACAAATCACGAGAGTTTGCAGTGTGCTATTTGTTATCTCCCAGTTTTCATATCAGGCTTGCATCATTTTGGTTGAAACATTACAGTGCTATTGTAAAAAAACACGAGATATACGAGTACCCAAAAATGGAAAGTTGCAAAGATTATACGCACTTCCTGTTAGCAGCATTTGTTAACCATCGTGGCATAAACACATGCTTTGGCGACCTTCAAATTATTGCAGAACAAAACGACTGGAATACACGTAAACTAACGATAGGGCGGAACAAAATACGTGAGTACCACGATAGCAGCAGAGCTACCGTGCCTAACAAGTACATTAAAGAATTGGAACAGGAGATTCAGAAGGGTTACATATGGCAGCTTGCACACCAGCCAATGCACCACTGAAAGATTGACAACTGTGATAACATGCTCACCCTTACAGCTATATAAAGCAGTAGCAATATAAGAATACTGTCAGCACAGAAAGCAGTCCTTTATATATAAAAAAACATCGCTGCATTTTTGGCGGCGATTTCTTATATGGAAATTGTTGGATGCCCTACCAGAACAACAATGCCCCATAAATCGATTTTAAGGCATCAAATTTCGCATAACAATACTATTGCTGCCACATACAAGGGAAGTCTGATTTTATCAACCGCAAGGCGGTGTTTTTTCGTTCTTTTTTCTATATACTGATTTAACTCGCCCCAAACAATCAATTCCAACAGAAACCAAACAGCACTTAAGACCCACATACGCATCGTTAAATAACCTCAAGTTGAGGCATATCTTCACTTTCTCTCTTAAGAATATAATTCCAAAGTTGCATAGTGTACTGAATATTGAAATCAGTAATCAAGGTAGGTTCCGACGACTGCAAAACACCGCTCTCTCGCTCTATTCGTTTAACAAATCTCGTTTGAGCGGCATTGCAAACGAAATCCAAGTCCCCTACATGTCGCATTTGGCTACGTGAACATACAGCCAAATCTTCAAGCACTTCATAGGTTTTTATGTATAGCGTACCTAATGAAACAAAAATGCTTCCTTTCATAATAAAAAGCCTACCAGCTACGTCAAATTCAAGCGAATCCTCGGCACATTTATTGCAAGTTATAACGCCGTGCAATACGTTTGTCTCGCACACCCATTCATCAGAACTATTGATAAAATCATTATAACATTCAAATAGTCGCTGTTGTCTTTTCTTAAACTCACGATAAATATATTCCATTAATTCCGACAATAAACTTTGGCAACAAAATACAAAAAATAACCCAACCTTAATTGAACTACAAAATTCACTTCCCAGTCTCTATATCACAAACTGTTTTCGAGGTAAACAACGTATCGTCGATACTCCACGACTTAGTACTATCTATCTGATACTTATCAATTTCACCTTCCGTCATATCACACAACACGTATTTATATGTACTTCCGAAAGACCAAAGAGAAATTTTCTTATTATACTCCGTTACGCAAGTGTAACAATTAACCTTTTCCTTTTTACAGGAAACAAATGCAATGCAAAACAATACCAATAATACTCTTTTCATTCTGTGGCAATTTTAGGTAGTTTTTAAACACACTTAGAAAAGTGCTAAAATGATTAGCCCCCCCCTTAGTAGCAACTAATACCTTACAGCATATCACAATAATTTTCAACCATTCTTTTTAGTTGGAGGCGGCACAGGATTTACCATTACAGGCCGACGCGGCTCACCAGAACCTTTATTAGAGGCTTTTCCAGCATGGTCTCTTAACGAAGGCACTTCTATTGGCTTGGGCGATTGTGATGGCTTACTTGTATTCCCACCCTTCTTCTTGTCATTGCTCATTGTAAATCAAATTTTGAATTGAAAAATAAATGCGTAGCATTTTCAGCTTCCTTAATTCGCTTTTTATTGTCATCGGCCAAAACGTCATTGACAGTGTTTAGTATTGCTTTCTCCTTAGCTACGATTCTAAAATAGCGTTTTCGTGCTTCCTTTTCGTCTATTTCATTCTTATCGACTTCGTGCCATAACATGTGCAGTTCATGATATTGATTAAAATAAAACCCAATTACATCATTCAGTTTCTTATACTCTATGTCTGACGGAAACAATTTTGGTGTAACCAATTTCAACAAATTAACCGCCGCAATAATAATGCAAGCAATAAATGGAAAACCAGTCCCAATCTTCCAAATACCTGCACCCATAATTACACCTCCACTTGAAAAAACAATAGTGAAAATACTCACTATATTTGCCGCTCTTCTATAGAATTGACAAGTTTTTTCAGTATAAATTTGCGTAAATTTTGCTTCTGTCAAGTCTTTCCAAATATCGTCTTTCATTTCACTCAATTACAATTAATCAAATTTATATCGAATTAAGTAAATTACCTCAGTTATAATTGAAATTGTTGAACATTTCTTCATACAATAAATCAAATAATTCGCAAAGGTATTCCATCCAACGATAAAAAGTTTTCCACAAAACGTTAGAAACTATATTTGAAATAATTACTTTTCAGTCTGTATATTGCGAATAAAGACTTATATGCGCTATCGAACTTTTGCACAAGCAAACAACTTAAAATCTGGGGACGTAGTAATATCACCCAAAACACTACTTAACATCGTTGACCACTATGTCGTTTTTTTGGGCGTGAACGAATTAAGTCAAGAAATTTATATTGAAAACGACTATAGGAACGGCGTTCAATTGATATCTGGCGAAGTATTTTCGTATAAAAATCCAAGAGCGACGGGAATAAGAAAGTTAAATGGCGATGATACTCAGAGATATTGGGCAGTAGAAAGAGCAAAGTCACTTCTTACTGCAAAGTATGATTTAGAAAGGTTTAACTGCGAAAATTTTGCGAATTACGTTCAGTACGGTGTTTCTTTCAGCAAACAAGTCAATGTTGCAAGAAAAATGGTTGTTGCTGGGGCAATATTAACAATTGCAACAGCATTTCAACGGTCATTTAATTAGAAAATATGAGTGCAACTTTCTTTTACATCGGAACTATCCCCAAAACAGTATTGGCATCTAATTTGCCTGATGAACTTCCCAATAAAATATGGGAACAACAATCACAATTTGCGCCGACATTAACGGTTTCAAATATTAAAATTTTAGAACACGCATACGTAGATGCCGAACCTAACTGTTGGATGGTGTATGCTAAATGGAAGCAAGTTTGAGCGACAATTCGTCACAATCATCGCTCAAATATTTTGCAATTCACTTTTATGCTTATGGATAAATTCATTAATATACTATTGGAGTTGAGTTCATTAAAAGAACAGGTGTCTATTCCTGTTAGGTATTCGATAGAAGAAGAAAACAGAGCTGTAATTGTATATAATTGCAAGATTGACCTACCAGACGATAAAATTCCAGCATGGTTGAAACCTGAAAAATTTACCATAAGAAGAATTAGTCGAAACTCTGTTACTTCATCAGGCTTCAAACCACAAGTTTTATGGAAAAGTATTGACGGTGCTTTATTCGCCGATGCAACCATGCAGCACATAAGGATTAGAGAGGCTCAATACAACAAATAAAGCCCCTCCAATAGTCAAAAACTGGCAACGAAGCAGCTATTGCAGAAAAAAAATGACATTATTTATCCCAGCTTTCTTCGGGAATTGGTTTTTCTGGCAGCAAATCTTTTATTTGGAAACCCAATTCAAAAGCGAGCCTATTAATTTGGTCTAAGCTATAAGAACTTGGACTATTGGGGCTTTCCACCTGCCCAACAAAGCCCCTTGAAACCTCCAGTATAGCTGCTACGGCATCTTGTGATAAACCTTTTTGACGGCGCAATTCTGCAACCTTATCAGCTACAGCCATTTCAAATTTTGATTTTTGCGCCCTACCCATGAAAGGGCAAGTAAAGAATTGCTATATTTTTCTTGCTTAGTATAACTAAGCAATTTACTTTAGCATAAAATGACGGTCAGAAGGTAGCTACTATTTTGCTGAACTTGCCATTGTAGAGAAAAAAAACAATTATGGAAACTTATAGCAATTACCAGCAAATAGTGCAAGATATATATGAAAAGTATAATCCTGAAAATTTAGAAGAAATACCTTCGCTAATGGATGAATATCAAGGCAATGAAACTACACTCATAAATAGACTATTTACAATATATAGCATAGAGAAAGAGGAACAGCAGGAATATTTTGCGACAAACACTTATACCATGCCTGAGGCAGAGCCAAGTGCTGGTAAGGTAATAGCAGTTATAGTTATGATTCTATTTGCGTGTATTATTGGATATCTATTTTATGACAATCAAACATCACAACAAACAAGTATTTCTAAATACACAGGCGTAGTCGACACCATATCAGCATTTAGGTTACAAAGAAAATATGAGTCCAATGAAGTTAGCGCAGACAATCAATATACAAATAAACCAATAGTTGTAAAAGGGATAATTGGAACAATAGCAAAAAGTGACGATGGCTCGTTCACTTACATAACTGTCACGGCTGGCGGTAGCAGCAAGTATCCAGAAGTCTTGGTGCAGTGCATTCTATCAGCAAAATGCATTGCTCAAATTGCCAATGTTCAAAGCGGTATGCCAATAGCAATAGTTGGTATGAACTTAGGCAAAAAAATAGTGGAAAGGAACGGCTCTGATATCAAACTACATCACTTACTTATGACAGAATGTGTAATTGTTTCAACTGACGACAATATGATGTTCTAATTCCACGGAATAGAAAGCTTTTTCTAACACTTAATCAAATAGACACTAAACGCAAGTCAAAGTAACAATACCTGCTAACTAATTATAGAAAGCCCGTAACGACAGGAAAAACGTCCGTTACTGTCATTCTGTTTGATGCTGTGTTTGTACCAGAATTATGTTCTTTTACACCGACCGTTGCATTTCAGTGTAAAAGCCACAAGAACTGACCCAGAAAAACGCAATAGTGTGCAATGAGAAAAATAGAACATGCAACATCGTAACCTGCACAACCCTTGTTATCAAAATAACTTATGCTATGTCATGCATTTTACGGGTACGCATAGTATGTTTGTTCTATACCACAATAACAGTTCTTTGAGGCAAGGATTATACGGCAAACCAAAACAAGTATAAAACGGAGAAAAGTACCGAAGTTGGGTACATTTTGGGTACATGCACAAACAAAAAACCCCTGAAACGTAGTGTTTACAGGAGTTTTAAGTTTTGGTTTCGTGCCCGGGACTGGATTCGAACCAGCACACCCGTGAAGGCGCTGCGACCTGAACACAGTGCGTCTACCAATTTCGCCACCCGGGCAGTTATGGATTGTGTTTCAGGGAGCGCAAAAGTAATAAACTTTATTTGATTTTGATATTTCGAACAGCTATTTATTAGGCAAATCAATTCTTAAAGTACTCCTTCAGTTCGCCATCGAAATACTGTAGTGCATTGCGTATTGGCAAGGGCAATCCTCCTCCCAATGCACATAAAGAACCTATCTCCATGGTAGTAATGAGGTCAGTAAACAGCTCTCTATCCATCTTGTAATCGCTGGTCATAGCTTTTTCCACCATCTCGGCACCTCGTGTAGAGCCAAGTCGGCAGGGGAAGCATTTACCACAACTCTCGTGAGCGGTAAACTGAAAGAGATGCTTTACATACTCCACTACTTTATAGTCCGATGGCAGACATACAACAGACGCGTGCCCAAGTAAAAACCCGGCTTGTGCAAAAGACTCAAAATCGACTGTCAGTGCATCAATCTTATCAACAGGCACAAGACCACCAAGAGGACCGCCAATGTGCATTGCCTTTACGCCTGAGCGGAAACCGCCACCCAACTCGTCTGTCACAACACGTAGGGGCGTACCCATGTCGACTTCGTATATACCGGGTCGATTGAAAAACCCGTCCAACGAAACAAGCTTTGTGCCGGTGGACTTACCTATACCTATTGCCGCAAATGCCGCCCCTCCATTATCCAGAATCCATGGAATGCATGCCAATGTCTCTACATTGTTTACTACGGTTGGCTTGTTGAACAATCCGTGCTGTGTAGGATACGGTGGTCGCACTCTTACTTCTGGTCGTTGCCCTTCTATAGATGACAGCAGAGCCGTCTCTTCGCCACATATATAAGCACCTTGAGCGCGTATAACTTTGAAATCGAAAGAAAAACCGGAACCTAAAATGTTTTCGCCAATGAAACCTTTTGCCCTTATGTCGTCAATAGCCTGTTGGGTTATGTCGATTGCCTCCGGGTATTCGCCACGGATGTATACCACACCGGTATTAGCACCTGCAATAAATCCGGCAATTATCATACCCAGCAATACTGCATGCGGACGCTCCTCTAAAAGATAACGGTCACTATAGGCTCCCGGGTCACCCTCATCGGCATTGCAAACGATAAACTTAGTGTTGCCCTCAGTGTTCTTGCAAGACTCCAGTTTGAAGCTAATCGGGAAACCTGCTCCACCACGACCACGAAGACCTGACGTTTTCAGCTCAGCCAATAGCGCATCTGGTGTTGACTTCAATGCTTTATCAAGTGTTTTATAAAACGAATCTATCCCGGGAAATTCGCATGTAAGTACGGCAGTACCTACAGAAGCCACATTGTATTTATCGACGGGCAAAACCGTGCCATCTTTAATGTCAGCTACTTTATCAATATCGCTACCTGAATAATTATGACCTTCAAAATGAAACGAACTGTTCTCATGGCAACGCCCCAGGCAGCACATCTCGCCTATTTCACCTTCGGCAAACACACCATTCAGCTTTTCACGCACCTTTGCCTGAGTACCCGCTGTCATGCAAGAGCTGCCATTACAGACATACACTTTTTTACCCTGATTTTCGGGACGAGTAAAATCGTAAAATGAAGCTGCCCCATAAACATTGGCAGTACCCATCAGAAACTCCTCTGCCAATTTCTCAGCATTTTCCTTTGTTACCGCGCCGGTTTCGGTGGCAGCAATACCAAGTTCCTCAAATAGATTTTCTCTCAAGCCTTTCCTGCCTGACAGTTCGCTTAGGTTCTTAGACATAATTTATACCTTTATTCTCTTTGAATTAGTACCAACGGAAAGGTACACAATTTTTACTTTTTTGCGTTTCGAATCTAATAATGTTAGCGGCAACATGAAAAAATGGCCCCTACTCCTATTTACTTTTGTCATGCTTACTGTGCATGCGCGTTCACAAACAGCCGCGGAATTATTGCAGCGTGGCAAACAAATAGTCCTATCTACCCACAAGCAACCGGATGAGTCTCCTGCAAAATACGACGAAGCGATAAAGTACCTGAAAAAAGCTGCGGAACTTGCACCTGACAACCCCGAGACTCACTATTTTCTGGGGAGTGCCTACGACTATCAAGCGTTTCCCGATTTCGGCGAACACATCAGAGTAGATAAACAGTCTTCCTTATTGGCAAGTGAAGAGTTTGAAAGGGTCATACGGTTATCGCCAAATTATTACGGCGAAGTGATCGCATTAGACCCATACGCGAAAATTGCCAGCATCTGGGGTTGTCTCGGCTTCTCCTATCTGGTAAACAATCGCCCGGATTCCGCCAAGTGGGCGTTTATGGAAGGCAGGAGGCGCGGAGGCTTTTCAGACTTCTCATTGGAATTCTATCGAACGATATTAAAGCGCTTACAGCCAAATACAACATATGTTACCTATGGCGACTTTTCTACAATGAATATTTGGTATTTGCAAACTGTTGAACATTTACGAAATGACGTTGCTGTATTAAACATTAACACAATACAAATCCCCTGGGTATCCCAATTTATCTATAGACAACATCCATCCATATTTACATCGGCGGCGGTTGTAAATGATACCATCCCAAATACGCAATGGGAAGAACAAACTATCAGTATCGCTATTGGCAATTCCGACAAAACATTTCAGTGGCGTGTACCGCCAAGAGAATACGGCAACTATAAATACATTCTCAGGTCAGACCGAATGCTAATAGATATTGTAAAAAATACCAGACTAACCAAACCCGTCTATTTTGATGCCGGATTTGCTATGAGTGAGATAGCCGGGCTTGGCGACTACCTGTTAGATGACATCTTGTTCCTTCGACTTAGCCCTCTGGAAAATAAAGAATGGGCCTCCAACTACTTCAGGGTGGTAGAGGCATTTCCCTTTGAACTACTTACAAAAATAGACCACGCACATACTGCCGAAACGGACATTGCCGAAATAGAAAAAGTTTCAATGATTGTCGCCATTAGTCGCTTAATGAATAGCGGAAGGCACCGTGAAGCAGAACGAATCTATATGAAACTACAAAAACATATGCCGGCAGATAAGTTCCCGGATAAAATGATAGAAATTAAAAATGCCAGAAAAAAATTAGAGGAAGAGTTTGGTCGATAGCACACGTTTAGTTACTCCATCAATTCACTTAACTCCAACCAGCGCATTTCCTTTTCTTCAAGCAAATTGGTTACTTCAGTTATTCTATTGCTGAGTTGTTGCATTTCTTCATACGCGATGTCCGGATTTGTCATTTTTTCGGTGATGGTGAGCTTCTCTGCTTCTAACTTTGGCATATCCTTTTCTATCTGTTCAAACTCTCTTTTTTCATTGTAGGACAGCTTCTTTTTCACTGCCGGAGCAGCGGACTGAGCAGTTTTCTTTTCCGGTTGGGCAGCAACATCCGGTGTTTCTTTTTGTCTCTCTTTAGTTTTCTCTTCTATTCTATATTGGGTATAGTTGCCGGGGAAGTCACGGACTACGCCATCACCCTCAAAAACAAACATATGGTCGACCAACCTGTCCATAAAATACCTATCGTGTGACACAACTAATAAGCACCCCTGGTATTCGCTGAGAAAGTTTTCCAGCACAGATAGTGTAGGCAAATCGAGGTCGTTAGTTGGTTCGTCAAGTATCAGGAAGTTAGGGTTGCGGAAAAGTATTGAGAGTAGCTGCAAGCGCTTTTTCTCTCCCCCACTCAACTTTGATATGTAAGTATATTGCTGGTCCGGAGGAAACAGGAATAATGTCAGGAACTGTGAGGCACTGATTGTGCCACCTTTTGCGAGCGGAAAATTCTCGGCAATATTTTTTACATATTCTATTATCCGCACGTCTTCAGTAATGTCTAAACCTTGCTGAGAGAAATTGCCAAACACCACTGTGTCACCAATGTTTATCTTCCCACTATCGGCTTTCTCCTCTCCGAGCAACAAGTGTAAAAATGTGCTCTTACCCGCGCCGTTCTTACCTATGATACCTATTCGCTCACCCCGTTTGAATGTGTAGTCAAACCCCTTTAATAAAACCTTCTCACCATAACTTTTATAAACTTTCTTCAGCTCTGCCACCTTCCCACCTAATCGCGTCATCTTCACCTGTAGCTCTAATTGTGTATCAACAACTCTCTGCTTAGCTCTCGCTTCGACCTCGTAAAAATTGTCCTGCCGACTTTTGGACTTTGTTGTTCTGGCCTTTGGTTGTTTACGCATCCATTCCAGTTCTTTGCGATACTGGTTTCGTGCCTTATCTATGCTGGCAAGAGTACTGTCTATGCGCGCTGCCTTTTTCTCCAGATAGTTCTGATAGTCGCCCTTGTAAGTGTGTAGCTGCTCATTGTCCAGTTCCCAAATCACATCACACACATCCTCCAGAAAGTATCGGTCGTGGGTAACCATAAGCAGCGTTACGTTCTGATGGTTGAGGTAGTTTTCAAGCCATTCTACCATTGTTACGTCGAGGTGGTTGGTCGGTTCATCCATGATCAGCAAAACATGCTTGTGCTCAAAGCCTATATCTATCAATACCTGAGCCAGTGCTACCCTCTTGCGCTGGCCTCCGGAAAGTGTCTTCACCACCTGACTAAGGTTATGAATATTGAGCTTACCGAGTATCTGATGAACTTTCGCCTCAAAATCCCATGCATTCAGTTCGTCCAGCTTAGCTAATGCCGCAGCCAATTCATCAGCATCCTTTTTATCCCCCGATATGATACGCTCATAATCCCGCAACGCTTCGGCTACCGGATGCCTGTAATGAAAAATATTGTCCAATACTGTTGCCTCTTCATCAAATTCCGGCTCCTGTTCAAATAGTGCTACCGTTACATCTTTATGAATCCAGATAGTCCCTTCATCTACCGTGTCTTTTCCGGCTAGTGCTTTTAGCAAAGTAGACTTTCCACTACCATTTCTGGCAATTAGTGCGACTTTATCGCCCTCGCTGATGTGAAAAGAAATGTTGGTAAACAAAGGCTTAACGCCATAGGTTTTGCTAATATGTTCTGCAGATAAATAATGCATATGAGCGGCAAAGGTACTGTTACAAAATGTTAAGTCAATCGAAAGAAGCATGATTAAATAAAATCAGGTATTTCGAATGTTAAACGTACCCTAAATAGGCGCATTTCATAAAAAAGAAAATACTATATTGCACCTAAATCAAAATGCCCCGAACTTCTAACTTTCTATTGATGCAAAAGAGATTTTTCTCATGCTTAGCTATCAGCATGCTTATGTGTGTTCTTGTAAGTGCACAGGAAAGTATAAACAAGTTATTGTCTGAGGTTGAAAACGCAGGCAACGACTCCCTGAAAATTGAAGCTTACACAGATATATTTCAATACTACCAGTACAGAGCACCAGATTCTGCGGAATATTATCTAAACCAAGGTTTGTCACAATTCAGAAAATCCCGAAATGAAAGAGGGGAAGCTGCAATAACCGTTTTGTTGGGATTTTTAGACAGTGGCAATGGCAAGATAGCTGAAGCAAAAAAAAAGCAAGAATATGCATTGTCTCTTTTTAGAAAGATAAACTATCAAAGAGGGATAGCTGCAGCCCTTGGCGGCATCGGTGTAATAGAAGGGAAACAAGGCAACTACCCGGAAGCGACCAAGTTATTTCTGGAAATATTAAAAATATACGAAACGCTCCACGATACCGATGACATCATAAACACACATTTACGGCTGGGGGTGGTAAATGAAAAAAGTAATCACTTAGAAAAAGCACTTCAATACTATGAGGGTGCGATAAATGCATTAGAACAAAAGGAAGAAAGTAGTCAGCGGCTCTTGATGCTATACAACAACATTGGCGTGGTATATGGAAAAGCCGGCAATTTTGACAAGGCGCTGAGTTACTTTGAAAAAGCACTGGCAAAAAGCGGCAAGGACAAACCTGGGTTTACCGGAGTAAGGATACTAACGTTAAACAATTTAGGCATTGTTTATGACAGACTCAACCAGGACAACAAATCCCTGAATTACTTTAAAGAAGCGGAACAAATTGCCGTTGACAATCACCTTCAGGAAGATTACATCAGAGTGATAATAAACAAGGCGTCTGTTATTGGTAAAACGAACCCTGAAGAGTCTATTAAAATGCTTTCGAAGTGTCTGGAAGAGATAAAACAAGCTGGACAGAAGTCAATGGAGGCCGACATATATGGTGCGCTGATAGAAGCCTACGAAAGGTCAAATAATTACAAAGGCGCCTACCTAACACTACGACAATACAAGCAGCTGGAAGACAGCTTGTTTGACATGAGTAAGACAAAGGAGATAATGCAACTCCAGGCAGTACACGATCTGGAGCAAACAAATGCATTGGTAAGCCGGTTAAAACTGGAAAGCAGCACCAATAAAAAAATCAGAGGTACAATTATTGGGGTGGCGATAGTATTGACCCTTTTCCTAGTTGTGATGTTAGTGCTCTACCGCAAAAGCCAAAAGCTAAATGAGCAAATTACAAAGCGCGAGGCTGAATTAAAGAAGTCAAATGACATTAAAGACAAGCTCTTTTCGATAATAGGGCATGACCTACGAGGGCCCATAGGGAATGTACCCGTTATGCTCCAATTACTGTTCGATGAGGGCACTTCCAAGGAAGAGCAACAATATATGCTGGAAAGTCTGATTGTACATGCAAATGCGTCAATTGAAACCTTAGACAAACTGCTTTACTGGGGGCAGGCACAAATAAAAGGCTTAGGCATAAAGCCAATAGAATTCAGAGCACTGGACCACATAGAAAGCAGCCTGGAGCTTGCAGAAACAAATGCAAAGCAAAAGAAAATCGGCTTGACAAATAATATCAGCGACGATGCATACATATTTGCAGACCCTTCGCATTTTGATTTTATCGTTAGAAATTTACTTTCAAACGCCATTAAGTTTACTCATCCCGGCGGCTCAGTAACAATCAGTTCTCATGCAGATATGAAACCGGGGTTTCAGGTTTTTGCAGTCAAGGATACCGGCACAGGAATAGCGCAAGAAAAGTTGGCTGACATATTCAAACCATTTAGCAGTAGCACTCGTGGCACTGCTGACGAAAAAGGCACCAGCATTGGACTGATGCTCACCAAACAATTCGTCACGGAAAATGGCGGCGAAATATGGATTGAAACGGAAGTGGGAAAGGGATCAACTTTCTACTTCTCACTTAAGTCGGCAAAATCCTCTTAACTAATATCAATATGCTCTTGCAAACAACACTCTTTGTGTTGATGGTTTACCTGTAAGTATGCATACGCCAGCCTCCTGCTCATTATTCAGAGGAATACAACGAATAGTAGCCTTACTTAATTCCTTTATTTTTTCTTCTGTTTCGCCAGTTCCGTCCCAGTGAGCAGACACAAAACCAGACTGCTCATCGAGTACCTTTACAAACTCATCCCAGGTGTCTACTCTGCGTGTATTGTCCTGCTGAAATTTCAGTGCCTTATTGTACATATTGTTCTGTATGTCGTCGAGCAATTGTACAACATGAGCAGACAGGTTTTCCAAGGCAACACTTTCCTTTGCCTTTGTATCTCTCCGAGCAACCTCAGCTATATTGTTTTCCATGTCCCTTGCTCCCAAGGTTATCCTTACGGGCATACCCTTCATTTCGTACTCGGCAAACTTCCACCCTGGTCTGGAGTTCTCATCATTATCAAATTTCACCCGAACACCCTGTTGTTTTAATTCTTGCATGAGCTGCGCTGCGTAATCATTGATACGTGCTTTTGCCTCAACATCTTTATTGAAAATAGGAATAATAACAACCTGGACAGGTGCCAACTTCGGCGGCAAAACCAGTCCTTCATCGTCGCTATGAGCCATAACCAATGCACCGACTAAACGAGTAGAAACACCCCATGAAGTCGCCCATACGTATTCGTGATTGTTATCAACATCCTGAAATTTCACATCAAATGCCTTGGCAAAATTTTGCCCGAGAAAATGCGAAGTACCTGCCTGAAGCGCTTTCCCGTCCTGCATCATCGCTTCGATACAGTACGTATCCACAGCACCGGCAAAACGTTCGTTTGCCGTCTTCACGCCCCTTATTACAGGCATCGCCATAAATTGCTCTGCAAAGGTTGCGTACACCTCCAGCATTCTCTGTGTTTCTTCTTCTGCTTCTTGTTTAGTAGCGTGAGCAGTATGCCCCTCCTGCCATAAAAATTCTGTCGTTCTGAGAAACAATCTTGTGCGCATCTCCCACCTGACAACGTTTGCCCACTGGTTGATTAATAACGGCAAATCGCGGTAAGACTGAATCCAATCTTTGTACGTATTCCAAATAATTGTCTCAGACGTAGGACGAACGATTAACTCCTCTTCCAGCTTCGCATCAGGGTCCACGATTACTCCGCCACCGTTCGGGTCGTTCTTCAGCCGGTAATGGGTAACTACCGCACATTCTTTTGCAAAACCATCAACGTGATCCGCCTCTTTACTCAAAAAACTCTTCGGGATAAAAATCGGGAAGTAGGCATTCTGATGCCCCGTATCCTTGAACATTTTATCCAGGGCATCACGCATATTCTCCCAAAGCGCATAACCATGCGGCTTTATAACCATACAACCCTTGACTGCAGAATAGTCGGCTAAACCCGATTTAAGTACTATATCATTATACCATTTGGCATAATCGTCGGTTCTTGAAGTAATTCCTTTAGACATAATATTTTTGGCACGTTTTTAGATAGCTTAATGTAAAGGAACAAAAATTCCTGCAACACAGGATACATTGAAATATTGTTAAATTTACTAAGCCTGACGCCCTATTTGACGCAAATGTAGTAATTTCACTAAGGATTTCTACCCTAAAAAAATGTAATTATGAAAGGACTATTGTTAACCGGAATACTCTTGGCGGGTGTATTGCAGAATGCATTCGGTCAGGTAGATGATATATACGCTACCGGGGCGGATCAGAGCCAAGGCAGCGGAAACGATGATACGAGAAGCAATAATAACCGGAACGATGATCGGTTTGATAATGGCTTTAACAACCAAAACAGAAACGGCAGTGCCAGCAACTATTCATATGATGATGACGGAAGCGATTATGTAGACTATGACGATGACTATTCCTATAGTACGCGCATCAACCGTTTTGATAATGGCTTTTACAATATGGGGTATTACAGTACTTTTTATAACCCATTCTGGTATAACCGCTATTGGGTTTCTCCATATATTGGCTACAATCCGTGGCGTTCGGGTATATCGTTAAGTTTCGGTTACGGTCCTTATTGGTCTTCGTCCTGGGGCTACAATTCTTGGTACGGCTATGGGGCCTGGGGCAGTTATTGGAACTCTCCATACGGAAACTGCTGGGGGTCTCCATGGGGATACGGCGGGTATGCTAACAACTACTATTATGGTGGCTACTGGAACAATTACTATTATGGAGTTGACAACAGATACAATAACAGGTACCGAGCAACAACTTATGGTCCACGTCAGCGATATGGTAGTAATACCAGAGGATACAGACGATCTTCTGTTAATCAACTAGGACTGAGAAATAATGGCGTAACTGCTTACCGAGGTACAAACAATAACGGGTTTAGAACTTCTAATAGTAGACGCGTCAGGAATGGCAACAGCACTAACTACAGGAGTAATACAAACAGGAGTCAACGTAATTCCAACTTCAGCAGCAACCGACGTAGTCTTGCTGAAAGGAGAAACTACAACACAAGCAACTTCAGAAATAATGGAGGAGCCAGAAGTTCACGCCCACAACGTAGTGCAACCAGCAGCCCATCCAGAAGTTTCACAAACAGGGCTAACAGAGCTCCGGCGAGAAACAACAGTCGGCCAACGATGCACAACTCAGGTAGGCGCAGCGCAGCACCGGCAAGAGGCATGGGTTCTGCCAGACCAGCCAGCAGACCAGCTAGCCGGCCATCCGGCAGAGGAAGCAGTAGCCATGGCGGTGGCGGAGGTCGAGGTAGAAGGTAGGCTATAACAGTTAATAAAAATATAAAAAGGCATTATTATTACTCTAATAATGCCTTTTGTTCGTTTTATTTGATTTTGAGGTATGATATTTGTGTCTGTTTTGCAAGAGGAAGGAGTGCTTCCACGCTACTTACTCCGCGACGAGTCGGTACTATTTCTACATAATATTTTTAACTCAACGGGATGATACAACAATGCAAATACTTCATTATGTCGGCGATAACAATGGGAAGCTTTTCGGCCATTGGTCAGGACGTTAATGAGGCTTATAATCTTTCGAATCTGACTGTTCAGGGCACCGCCCGCTCGATGGGATTCGGGAATGCGCTTGGCTCCATTGGTGGCGACTTCAGTAGTGTAAGCGTTAACCCTGCCGGACTTGGCGTTTATCGGAGTTCTGAATTGATGTTTACCCCTTCGATGCGCATCAATTCGTCTGAAGGGGTATACTTAGGAACTTCCACAAGCGAAGGTAACGTCCGCTTCAATATCAATAATTTCGGAATGGTGTTCACGGATGCCCCTAAAGGAAAACGGTATGACCGCAGAAAATGGAAGACTGTGTCTTTAGCGATTGGCATGAACAGAGTTGCCGACTTTAATAGGAACTATACGTACAAAGGGACCAATTATGCTAACTCAGCATCTCTGGCCTATGAAGCTGACGCCAACGCATACCCTGCGGATGCGCAAAGTTCAACAGCATTGACAGCACCGGGTTATGTAGCTTTTCAAGGTTATGTAATAAACCCGTCTGACCTACTTCCCGATACCTATCATTCTATTGTCCCGTTCACATCCGGCATAAATCAGCAAAAGTCTGTGAGGGAGCGTGGACGGATTACCGAATACACAATTTCGCTTGGTGGAAATTATGAAGAAAAGCTAATGCTAGGGGCAACAGTCGGCATTCCGACGTTGAAATATAAATTAAATTCAGATTTTTCAGAATCAATTCTACCGGGCGCTACTCCGAACAGCGATTCATTTTATTCGTTCAACTATAGTCAGGCCCTTACTCTTACCGGAGCAGGTGTAAATCTGAAGCTCGGTGCAATATATAAGGCCAATGACAATGTACGTATTGGCGCAGCCTTTCACACACCCACCGTCTACAATATTACTGATGTCTATTCAAACGGTATGATTTCAGAAATTGGCAATACCGTTCATGAAGTTTCTACCGCCAACGGGAGGGCGGCTGATAACCGATTTAACTACAGTTTCTTTTCCCCTTGGCGTAGCATTCTGAGTGCTTCTTATATCATGAAGGGTAAGGGGTTTATTACCTTGGACTACGAATATATCGGCTATCAGTCTATGGGGTTCCTGTATCCATCAGACGATGGGTATGGAGGCAGCTACAGTCAAGAGCAGTCTGACATGAATAGTGCTGTTAAAATCGCCTATCAAAACACTTCCAACGTTCGCCTGGGCGCTGAGGCATTACTGACAAAATTCCTAATGGCGAGAGCAGGCTTCGGCTACTACGGCAACCCATATCAGGCCGCTAATACCAACGGACAGCGTACAGACTTCAGCGGAGGAATTGGTTTTAGAGATGACGGCTTTTTTGCTGACATAGCGTTTGTACATAGTGCCTATAAAGTAACCGCACGTCCTTATTCAATTGATTACACCAATGTGAAGAGTGCCAGCACTCTGACGCAACCTCAGGAGTCGACAACCAGCTTTGGCATCAACAATGTGGCACTAACAATTGGTTTTAAATTTTAATACTACCTGCAACCTTTCAATTGGCGACACAAAATTTAAGTGCTAAAAAACGATAAAGTCCTGATAACAAACGTATTAACTTCACCTTCAAATAAAACGCCATGCAATAGACGTATCCTTTTTATTTTTCTTAACGCATTTTTAAGGATATATTAAATAGTTTTGCCGCTAATCCATTAATTCAAACTAACATTATTAACTTACAATTTATGAAACTGACGAAAATCTTGTTCCTTGGAGCTGCTTCTGCCATGATGTTTTCATGTAGTGCGCCCAAAAAATTAAAAAAGTGTGGTGAAAACTATACCAGACTAGACAGTACTTACCGTGTATTATTATTAGACAATGCGAAGTGCGAGGCTGAGCGTAAAGCTGCCGCAGACAAAATAAGGTTACTGGAGCAACAACTTGCTGACAATAAAAAGAACAGTAACCAAGTAATGGATCAGTTGAAAGACCTGTCAGTTATCTCCGGTGCTCAGGCTGAAAGCATTAAGAAGTCTCTTGATAACATTGGTGTAAAAGACGCATATATCAAGGACTTGCAATCTGCGATCAACCGTAAGGACTCAATGAATATGGCATTGGTTATCAACCTTAAGAGTGCAATCGGCAACCTTAATGATGATGACATTAATGTAAAAGTTGATAAAGGAGTAGTATATGTAGACATTTCTGACAAGCTTCTCTTTAAGAGTGGTAGTTACGATGTTTCTGACCGTGCACACGTAGTTTTGGGCAAAGTAGCCAAAGTAATCCTGGCCCAGCCGGATGTTGAGTTTATGGTTGAAGGTCATACCGACAACCGCCCATACCATGGTTCGGTAATACTTGACAACTGGGATTTGAGCGTAAAAAGAGCGACATCTGTAGTTCGCATTTTACAGAACAAGTATAATGTGCCACCAAGTCGCATGACTGCTGCCGGCCGTAGCGAATACATGCCAATTGCGTCAAACGAAACAAAAGACGGACAGTCAACAAACAGACGTACACGCATCGTGATTCTTCCGCAACTTGATCAGTTCTTCAAATTGCTTGAAAAGCCACAGGAATAATCCACATAAAATTGTACAATATATCAAAAAGCCCTCGCAACAAATGCGGGGGCTTTTTACGTATGCGTTGGTTTTACATTCAAGGTTTGCAATTAATGTTAAGGTAATTGAACCCCGTTTCTTTTTAATTTACAAACAGTAATTGAGGGTTTTTCAAAGTCTATTACAGACAATTGACTGACAGGAATTAATGAAACAATCGCTATCTTCACGCCCTTGCGGATTTTTCATTAATAAAAATACTATAATGTTTAACAAGCTTTCGATGTTTCTATCGGCATTCATTTGCTTTGCTGGAACCGTTTTCGCCCAGTCGCAACCTTGCAGTACCGATGAACACCATCAAGACCTTCTGGTGAAGTATCCGGAATTGGCTGAATTTGAGCAACAATTCCACCAACAACTTCGTGGTATCCTTGCATCAAGAACTACAAGCTCAACGAGCGACACAGAATATTATGATGTGCCGATTGTGGTACACGTCGTGCACGACTATGGAGTTGAAAACCTTAAAGACGATGACATCTATGAAGCTGCTAAAAACTGGGCAAAGGCATTTGTGAAAGAGAATGCGGATACGGCAGTTGTTATCGACCCATTTAAGCCTTACATCGGCAATGCACGGCTCAAATTGCATCTGGCAACAATAGACCCAAACGGCAACCCTACCAAGGGTGTTGTACGACATTACTCCTACCTTACTCATACAGCCGACGATCAAGCGAAATACGAATCGTGGCCCCACAATAAGTACATTAATATCTGGTTTGTCAACTCGTTTGGGTCATCGGGTGCGGCAGCATATGCATACTACCCTTCTGTAGGTGCATTCCGCCCCAATTACGATGGCGTTATAAGTCTGTATAATTATTTAGATCGTTCCAAAACCATTCCACATGAGCTGGGACACGTACTGAACTTGCAGCACGTATGGGGAAATAACAACAATGCAGCTGTTGCCTGCGGTGACGACGAAGTAGACGATACACCACCAACAAAGGGTCATAGCCCCGGTTGTATTCCCACCGCAATCTATGACGTAACCTGTGCTACCGGATATTCAAAGACGTATGTTTCGTCGAGCGGATTGGCCGACTCCCTGGTAGACTATCCGGACACGACAAACTCACAAAACATAATGGACTACACGTACTGTTCAAATATGTTTACTATCGGGCAGTGCTACAGGATGAGGGCAGCAATAACAAGCAGTGTTGCCGGCAGAAACAATCTCATCACACCGGCAAATATTGCCGCAACAGGTGCTTTGGCTCCCATGCCGGACCTTCCACCGGTAGCGGACTTTTATGTAGGCAGATCTACTGCTGCAGGTATCGTTACAGACGCAAAAACGCGCTTCCTTACTTTTACCCACGATGGAAAATTCACGTTCAGTAATGCATCGTGGAACGACACGGTTTCATCTGTTCACTGGGAGTTTTCTAACGGTGCACAGACTCCTGTTTCTTCGTCAATGACAACAGTTGAAAATAAATTTTCTGTACCTGGATGGGTTACCGTTACGCTGACTGCAACATCGAATGCAGGAAGCAATACCATTGTCAATACAAGTACCGTGTATGCAGCTGACACAACACCAAGAGGCGGACTGGATTACAGCCAACAATTTGCTAATGCCGGGCATATCTTGGATTGGCCTATGATTAACTACTATGAGAATCAATTCAAGTGGGAATTTCACAATGGATCGGGAAAAGGAGATAATGGGTGCATAGGATACCATTCCTATGACGCGACAGGGGTTGCATACGGAGAAGCAAGCGGAGACTATGATGATGTATTCACACCGGCGTTCAATCTTGAAGGATTATCCGGAGATGTTTACGTCAATTTCTATACAGCAGGTGCATCCAGAAACGGAAGAAGCAGTGACACAAGAGACTCTATGGAGCTACAAGTAAGCACAAGTGGTGGCGCCCGATGGGTAAAACTGGAAGGATATAATGGCATAGCTCTGGCAAATAATGGAAATAGATTTGGAAATTTTGAGCCATCATCCACAACCGAATGGGTAGGACGTTCGGTGAGTATTCCGGAAATATACCGCAACAGGGAAACTTTTTTCCGTTTAAGGTTTCGTCCGGGGGTTAGAGGGAATAACCTTTACGTAGATGATTTCAGGATAAGTGCCTTACCTGTAAACATTCAGGGCCTTGCCGGAGACAAAAAACCGGAGTTAATTATTTACCCTAACCCATCATCAAATGGCACAAATATTGCATTTAAGACAGGAAATGACGGCATTGCGACTTATACTATTCGTGACGTTGCAGGAAAAGTAATATACTCTGCAACGAGAACCGGGCTTCCAAATTCGATAGTGAACGACTTTATATCACGTTCAGAGATTCCTCTGTCCGGCATGTATTTCGTTAGCCTTGTTAATGGCAGTTCAAACATCACAAAAAAGTTAACTATATATTAATTTTAAGTTTTTTTTAAAAAATACCCAAGATAAATATATAGGACTACGTCTATTAAAACAGAACACCCTATTTCGACATGACCAGAGCGTATAACACGCTCAAAATCATCGCGGAAAAAAAAATGTTATTATTGGGTTATGTTTTGTGTTTTATTTAACTTTGGAACTTCTAATCTTTTACGCAAATGAAAAAAAATTATTTCTATCTGGCGCTAGCAATGACGCTGTTAACCGGCAAAGGTTATGCTCAGGAACCGTGTGCTACGAGCGACGTACACAATGAATTCCTGAAAAAAAGCGAAAGCGTTGGCATATTTGAAAGAATGCTCAACGAGAGTACGGCATCATATATTGCTTCGCATTCAGAACATGCTATGACCAGTGCAAAAACTACTGCCGCTCATTCTGATACTGACTATTACGACATTCCTGTAGTTGTACACATAATTCACAATTACGGCAGCGAATTGGTTTCTGATAGCATTGTTCATGTGATGATTGACCAGATGAATGCATTTTACAATGCTCAGAATAACCTGAGTACAATTATTCCTCCATTTGTTCCGTATATCGGAAATGCAAAAATCAGATTCCATTTGGCTACTAAAGACCCAATGGGCCAGCAAACAACGGGTATAACGCACAAATTCAGTTACCTTACCTACGGTGGTGATGATCAGGCAAAAGTTGGACAATGGCCTCCACGTAGCTACATGAATATTTGGGTTGAGAATGTAATCGGACGAGGTATTGGTGTAGGAACAGTATTGGCCTACGCTGTTTTGCCCCCATCTGCCGAAGCGTTTCCTTATTCCGACGGTGTAATATCAATTGCATCAAGACTGACAGACAATAATACAATCCCTCACGAAACAGGTCACTATTTCAACTTGTATCACCCATGGAACAGTGGTGCCGGTGTAGGTGAAGTATGTGGTGATGACGAGGTGGATGATACGCCTCCAACAAAAGGGCATTTCAGCTTGTGCAGAAACCCACAAGAGCTTTATGACACAACTTGTGCATTTAACTACTTCAAAATGTATACAAGCGCATCCGGCTCGGTAGACTCTCTGGTAAACTATCCGGACACAACTAACACCCAAAACCTGATGGATTATTCTCAATGCTCGCAGAGCATGATAACTAAGGGACAGGTATGGAGAATGAGAGGAGCGCTTAATAGTAATATTGGCGGTCGTAACAACCTTTGGGATAGTGCAAACCTTGTGCTTACAGGTGCATTGGATCCTTACCCTGACATGGTTCCTGTTCCGGATTTCGTGTCAAGGCAAGGTACGTCTCCAATATCAGAAATCAGCCGTTTTACCTATCCGAATAGCTACCTTTTCTTTACAAATAAAAGTTGGAGAGATACTGTAACATCAGTAAAATGGACTTTCTCGAATGGAGCTGAAGATCCTACACCAGTTCACACTTCAGTTATTGACCTCAGAACCCGTTTTTCAAATCGTTTCTCTGAGCCAGGATGGGTAGACATTAAAATGGAAGTAGAAGGTAACAATTCGGGTACCGGAACAAAAGAATTCAAGAAAATAGTCTTTGTTGCTGATAACGAAGGAAGAGACCCTGCCGGCTACCTACAGGAGTTTAACGAAGATGGCGACAGAGACAAGTGGCCAACATTTAACTTCTATGAAAATTCTAACAAATGGCAATTGGCAAACACAGGTGTATATGACGGCACCTCAATGATGTATCAGGGTTTTGACACCCGTACAGGATTGGAGTTGCTAACCAATACTCCTATCGGAGACTATGATGACATGTATAGTATTCCTTTCGATTTGACATCATTCGGTTCAGGAGAATGTAACCTTAACTTCTTTTTTGCAGGAGCATCTAAAACTGCATCGTCTGACAACATAAATGATTCTCTAACGATTGAATATGCTGTCAACAAAAGCCAAAGCTGGAAAACCCTGAAGGTAATGAAGAAGGGAGAACTTTGTAATAACGGAGCTACATCTGAAGCGTTTGTACCAACAAGTCCTTCTAACTGGTCGCCTATGACGATTAGCATTCCAACAGCGGCACGTACAGATTATGTTGTATTCCGTTTCCGCTACAAGCCTGGTGGAATACCAGCGGGAAGCAACCCTGTAACAATCAGTTCAGGAAACAACTTCTACATAGACAGATTAAATATCAGTCAATGGACCGCAGATGTAAGTACTGTTGATATGACAAATGCTGACGTAAAGGTTGTACCTAACCCTACGCATGGAGATGCATATGTTGTCATTAAGGCTTCAGGAAGTACCACTGCAGACATAGTTGTATCTGACATTACAGGCAAGATAGTGTATACTACTACTGAAAACCTGTCAAGCAATACATCAAGAGTAAAAATACCACATGATGTTATCGCTACTCAGGGTATTTATCTTATTCAAACCACAACAGGTAAGCAGGTATCAACAAATAAGTTGGTTGTTTACTAGTAGACACAGGAATAAATTTTACTCAAAAGGGCTGTTGCATTGGCAACGGCCCTTTTTGCTTTTATGCACCATTATATGCTCCTTCAGACGCGCATCTCAATAGCCCCAACAATAAACCAAAGCAGCCCCCCCAAAATAGCATATATACATAAGTCCTCTGCATTCTACTACATTGATAATCTGCCTGTTAAAGGCAACTTATATTATTGGTTTTTAACGTAGCTTTAACCGTAGGTTTTTCTATCCTGGTTTGTTTCAAACTAAATTTGTACAGACCTCAATGAGACGCATCGTAATACATACTAGTTGTTACAGTACATTATTGCTATTTATGGTAATGGGTGTCGTAAATGTGTATGGACAGAATGTGGTGTTTACGGCTGCAGCGAGTGCCAATAAGATTGGGACAAAAGACCAAATTCAAGTACAGTACACAATCAAGGATGCTCATGACTTACAATCAGTAAGCAAACCTTCGGAAGAAGATTTCGTGATTGTGGGTGGTCCGTACCAATCGCAAAGTTCAAATACCTCGATTATCGGAAACAAAGTGACGACTTCTCAAAGCATCTCGTTTACCTATGTGTTCCAGCCCAGACGAGAGGGTACGTTCTCTATTCCACCCATGAGCGCTACCGACGCAGAAGGACATACTTACCAATCAAACACACTGAAGGTGGAAGTTGTTCCGGGAACCGTGCAGCGACCCAGACAACAAAGGCAGAGAAGGTATGATCCGTTTTCGGACCCGGATGACGATGTAATGGCTATAATGCGTCAAATGCAACAAATGCAGCAGCAACGCATCAGGCAAATGCAGCAGATGCAGCAAGGTCAAAGACCTCAGCAGCAACGAAACGAAGAAGCTACTCCAGTAAATGACGCCGACATAAAAAAGGACATTTTCATTAAGGTTGCCGTAGACAAAAGCAAAGTGCACCTTGGCGAACAAATAACTATCAGCTACAAACTATACTCAAGAATACCGATGCAAGTCGGCATATCCAAGCTCCCTTCATTGAATGGTTTTTGGACGCAGGACTTCGACATTCCCAAGCAGGCTAAACCGACGGAAGAAGTACTGAACGGCAAAAAATACCAGGTGTTTCTCCTGAAAAAGTCTGCGCTATTTCCCCAGCAAACAGGCACACTAGAGTTAGACCCTGCAGAGGCAAAAGGAATGGCTCGCATATTGCAACAAGTCCGGGCATCCGACCCGTTCGGAAATGGTACGTTGATGATGAACGACCCGTTTTTCAACAATTCATTCTATAACAGAATGGCTTATCGGGACGTGAAGGTCCATCTGAAAAGTACACCTGTTAAGGTTAGAGTAACAGCACTTCCGGAAAAAGGGAAGCCTGAAAACTATGGTGGCGCGGTCGGGAATTTTTCTATTAATAGTAAAATAGACAAAAGAGAGTTGAGCACCGACGACGTAGCAACCCTCACGTTAAAAATAGAAGGAAGTGGCAACCTAAAGCTCATTGAGCCTCCTAAATTAGATTTACCTAACGGTCTCAACACATATGACCCTGTAGTTATTGACACGATAACAGGTAGGAGTACTACAATAAGTGGCTCCAAAATTATCACCTATGTATTGTCTCCACAAACTCCCGGCGATTATGAAATACCGGCAACTGACTTTACATTCTACAATCCGAAAACGGACTCATATGAAACGCAGCATACGGCGCCATTGAAACTACACGTTACACCCGGCAAGCGGCTCGCCAAGGGTAGCGACGATGATGCAACGTCCAGCTATAAGGACATTCATGACATCGTAAAACAGGCTCCTACTACCCTAAACTTTGGCGACAAGCCCCTTTTCTTCAAGCCCTCTTACTGGAGCCTTTATTTGTTGCCGCTGGTTTTTGTAATGGGCTATGGTGTATGGAAAAAACGAGAAGATGAGCTTTCTCAAAATACCGTGCTGCTGCGCAAAAGAAGAGCAAACAAGGTAGCGCTACAGCGCCTTACCACTGCTAAAAAATTGTTGCAACAACAAAATAAGCAACAATTTTACGAAGAAGTTTCAAAAGCAATTTGGTTGTATATGAGCGACAAGTTATCGATACCTTTGTCAGCCTTATCCCGTGAAACAGCCACTGAGGCTTTGACTTCAAAAAACATACCGGAATCAACCCAAAAGAAACTCAATGATGTAATTCTGGAATGTGAAACTTCATTGTACGCTACCGGAGGGTCCCGTAAAATGGCTGATACTTATAACGATGCAGTAAGCGTAATCAGTAATCTCGAAGATATTTTTAAGGCATGATAAAGATAACCACCATATCTGTTCTGTTTCTTCTGCTTTCATTCGAAAGCATTGGTGGTGCATATGATGTACAATGGAAAAAGGCAACAAACTGTTATTTAAAAAAACAATATGACAGTGCAGTTATTTACTTTGAAAAAATCGCCAAAAATAACCCAAAAAACGCTGAGGTATATTACAATTTAGGCAATTCGTACTATCGATTAAACAAAATTGCCCCTGCGGTACTGAATTACGAGCGGGCGTTGCACATTAATCCTTCTTATCAGGATGCTAAGGACAACCTGTCTATTACACAGGCTCGCATTAGTCATAGCATTCAATCCTCTGACGCCATCTTTTTCATAAAATGGTGGCGTAGCATTACTTCACCCTCAAATGCGTCTTTATGGGCTATTCTGGCTGCCATTGCGTATATTCTGTCATTGGCTACAATATGGATAAGACGATACCATAAGCGCATTTCTCTCCCATTTCAGCTTCCCGGAATACTAATATTCATTTGTGTGTGCTCCATGCTGTTTGCCTTCAAAAGTGCAGCCCTATACATGACACCCGACAAGGCAGTAGTATTTGAAAACGATGCGCCACTTATGAATCGTGAGTTGAAGGGAAAACCACTTTCGCTTTTACCGGAAGGTACTACGGTAATAATCAACGCTGAGAATGACTTGTGGGCAGAAGTGACATTACCTGATGGAAGGTCCGGATGGGTAATGTTGGAACAGATAAAAAAACTGTAATCAGCTATAAAGGCTGCGATTCTTTTTGAAAGGTCCGGACTTTCACTAACATACCCAACGGCCTTCTTGTATTCTATTTCTGTAATTGACTACGTTAGACATCTTTGCATATCTGATTGACATTGTGTTCTTGAATTACCTATGAATGAGATAAAAGTATTTCCCATACAACTCTACCCTACCGGAAAAAATACGGTTGTTCAAGACACCGAAACTGCCCCCTGTTTCAAGTTCAGCCGCCCTATAATACACAGAACCACATTGAAATAATTTACCTGTTTTATTTAAACTAACATCAAGAGTTAATTTAATTGCGCCCTGTTATAACAAATTAAATATAATCCAATGATAATAATGAATTAATGTTCAAAATGAAATATTTCGTAAATTGCATATCCTATTATGAAGACACTGTTCTATGAAGATATTGGCGAAATCGCTTATGATGAGGCTTGGGATTATCAAGAATCTTTGTTGAAAGCTAATCTTGCAATTAAGTCTGAATGGTATAGCAAACGCGATACTGAGCTGCCGTACAATTTGGCAACGAAACACCACTTGCTATTTTGCGCTCATCCGCATGTATATACAATTGGCAAGAGTGGACACATGGAAAATCTACTAGTCAACGACCAACGACTCAAAGAACTCAATGTTGCCTTTTTCAAAACAAACCGTGGTGGGGACATCACGTACCACGGACCGGGTCAAATAGTGGGCTACCCTATTCTTGACTTAGAACATTTCGAGACGGACTTAGGTAAATACATGCGCAAGCTTGAGGAAGTTATCATAAGAATGTTGGCTCATTACGGTATCGAAGCCGGAAGGCTGCAAGGTTCGACAGGAGTATGGCTGGACCCTGAAGATAAAAATAAAGCGCGCAAAATATGTGCCATGGGTGTGCGGTGCAGCAGGTGGGTAACCATGCATGGATTTGCATTGAACGTAAATACCGACCTTAAGTACTTTGATTATATTGTCCCCTGTGGTATCACCGACAAGACAGTAACATCAATGCATAAGGAATTAGGGAGGCAAGTAAATGAAGAAGAGGTAAAGTCAATCTTGTTAGAAAAATTTGAGGAAGTATTCGAGGCACAGATAACAATCGAAAAGCCTATCGAAGAAAACACTCAATCAGTAAAAATACTGGTGCCATAATATGTCGGATAGGAACATAACATATCACTGGGGAGACCACACATTGCTCATTACCATTGGCAACAAGGTAAGTGCAAAAATGCGTGCCCTATTTATATTTGAGTTTCTGTTTACAGCTGGCATGGCCTCCATTTTTTTAATGCTTGCTATTCCTTTTCACAATAACCTTGTTAGCTGGATTGCTGTGTTTGGCGCTACCCTCATATACCTGCTGGCAACTTACCGCTTATTGTCGCGATTTGTTTTTAGTGAACAGCTTCTTTTAGATACGCACTACGTCACCATCATAAGGAAAACGCTATTGTCGCGAAAAGCTGTACGGTACGACTGGAAACATATTGGCACCTTGCACTTCGAAGGGATGCAAAAAAAGGCATACCGATCATTTGTAAAAAGATACTTTGATCATCTAAACTTAGGAGGCCAGCAATATCACATGAAAGGTCTGCCCAGCGAAGGCAACATGTACTTTGACGCAGATGGCGGGCGGCTGTACTTTGCACCCGGCGTCTATTCCTCGGACGCAGAAAGATTGGTACAAATCATGAAGCTGTATACAGGTACTTCCTTAAAGCTGGGACCTGAATGGGAAGATATGTTGCAGGAACAGGAATACGGCGACACTTCTTCATATAGCTAACGCATCAACGTACGGATGCTTGGGAAATTCAAACTCCGTGAAAGAATTTAGTTGATAATATCGCGGCACCGGACAACCTACCACTCTGCCACACCGATTTAACACAACAAAAACACATCACTGCTGCGATAACACAGATACACCCCGTACGGAGAGTTCAGACAATCGTACCTTTGCACAGCAACAACAGTTCTAAGTTGAAACCGATATTAGAAGTAACAGACTTATCCAAGTCCTTTAAAAAATTCAAAGCCGTCGACAAGCTCTCGTTTACGATTGAGCAGGGAGCGGTATATGGTTTTCTTGGGCAAAATGGTGCGGGCAAAAGCACTACGATGCGCATGTTGCTAGGGCTTATCTTTCCGGATAGTGGCACCATTGCCATTAACGGGTACAAATTCAATAATAGTCGCCGGTTTCTGCTGAAAAATATAGGTGCTGTGATAGAAAGACCCGACCTGTATGGCTACCTGTCAGGATGGGATAACCTTAGGATGTTTGCCACACTGAGCGGCATGAGCATCCCCAACAAACGCATACACGAGGTACTGGAAATAGTGGGACTGAAAGGCAGAGAGAAAGATAAGGTAAAAGCCTATTCTCAAGGGATGAAACAACGTCTGGGTATTGCCATCGCAATGGTACACGACCCTGACCTGTTGATACTTGATGAACCTACCAACGGCCTGGACCCTCAAGGAATTGCTGAGATTCGTGCGTTAGTAATTTCTCTGAGTCGCGACCACAATAAGACGATTCTCATATCGTCGCACCTGCTGTACGAGATAGAGCAGATTGCGACTAATATGCTGATTATACACAAGGGCAAAAAATTAAGTGACGGCCCCGTATCACAATTGTTCAACCCCGACGAAACACTAATCGAAATAGAATTACAACCCGAAGAGAACATTAAAACAGTTGTCGAAAACAGTCAATGGTACGGCAAGTCTGTACGCATCTCGCCATCGAAACTGGTCTTCAAGATGAACCCTTCCTTTACACCTGATTTGAACAGGTGGCTTGTAAACCAAAACGTGAACGTGCTAAACATCAATTCAAGACATTCTTTCGAAGCTTACTTTTTAAGCATAACCAATGATACCGCTACTACGGATAGAGCTATATAAAATATTCAGACGACCGAGAACTTACATCAGTTTCGGAATTGTCACCGCTATTACGCTGGTGATTCAACTCGCCATGCTTTCTGATGGCAAATCTTTTATCGGCTTTGCCCTACAAGGCGTAAATGAACAGTTCGATATCCGCGGCAACATTCTCAACGGCTATTTGATTACCTACCTCATACTACAGTCGTTGCTCATACACATTCCTTTACTTGTGGCTTTGGTAGCCGGCGACGCATTGGCGGGCGAAGCTAATGCCGGAACGCTGCGGCTTATGCTCACCAAACCCATATCACGTGTACAACTTGTGTTTGTAAAGTTTCTTGGTAGTTTTGTGTATACGGTACTGCTTATCGTGTGGCTGGCAATTGTAGCGCTTGTATTATCGTTAGTGCTGTTCGGCACCGGGGACATGATAAACTTGAAAAGCGATGCGTTTGTATTGCTATTGCAAGATGATATATTGTGGCGGTACGGATTGGCGTTTCTGTTTGCTGTATTAGCAATGACTACTATTGCCGCCCTTTCCATATTTCTTTCGGCCTTTACCGATAATGCCATTGGTCCGGTTATCTCGACCATGGGTATCGTTGTGATACTTACCATTATGTCCAATCTGGAACTACCCCTGTTTAATCTTATAAAACCTTACCTGTTTACCACACACATGATAGGATGGAAAGGCTTCTTCGACGACCCTGTACCCTATGCCGCTATTATGCGTTCGGCAGGAGTTTTGGCTATGTATACAGTCGGTTTTCTGGGAATAACAATGCTGTATTTCAACAAAAAAGACATTAAGTCATGATAAGAATGTACTGTGCATATATTTTTCTTCTTCTGAACGGACTTGCCTTTCAATCGTCCGCAACCGAAGCGCCGGAACTATTCGAGGTTTTGCGAAATAAGGTTTTGTCTGTTCATGACTATACGGCCAAGGTGAAGATGAAAATAAACGTCAATTATATGCGCATACCACAGCTTGCAGGAGTTCTCTACTACAAAAGTCCTGACAAGATGAAACTGGAAAGAAATGGAGGACTGTCTATTCTTCCAAAAAAAAATATAAACCTCACACTCCGCAACCTCATACCCTCCGGCGATGTGCTGGTTATTGATGCGGGAGCTGATACCATCGAGGGGAAAACCGTACGCATACTAAAAGTGGTGCCGACCGACGATGGAGCAATTGTACTTACCAAGATATGGGTAGATGAAGCCCGGATGGTGGCCATGCGGACAGAAACGACTACGCGTGACGAAGGAACGGTAATTATGGATTTGCGCTACGATAAGTATGTTTCCTTTGCCCTGCCGGACAACGTAACCATTCATATGGACATTAAAGAATACAAACTTCCCAAGGGCGTGACCATGGATTATAACGACCTGCCGGATGCCAAAAACATAAAAAAAGTAAAGAATAAAAAAGGAACGATACAAATCAGTTACCTAAACTACGAAATCAACAAAGGCATTAGCGATAGCATATTTGAGAAGGAATAAACACATAAAACACTTCATTGACAAAACGAAGTGATATCCTTCCCTGAGTAATTTATGATATTAATATCAAAAAATTTATTTACTTTATATCCCCTTTTACAAATGCGGCGAACCATTCTCCACATATCGCTTATTTTCTTATCCTTCGGTGTGCAAGCACAACCGGCACGGGATACGTTTAAGCTATTTTTCGATTTGGGTGTTCCAACCCTCAGCGATAAGATGGAGAAAAAAATTGATTTGCTCATATACAACGACAAAATCCTATACGGCAGCGGTGTTACCATTATTGGCTATGCTGACTACCTCGGTGACCAAAAGTCTAACAAAGCCCTCTCAATGAAGCGGGCAAAAAATGTCAAAGACTACCTAGTAAAGTATGGCATCAGGGAGATGGACATAATGCTGTGTGTAGGTAAAGGGGAGATTAGTAGGGACCTACCGGTTACAAAAAGAGGCTACCCGACTGATCGTAGAGTGGACATTGTAATGAACAACAACCCCTCGGAACCACCGGCAAAAGACACCGGCAAACATAGATTGCTTGTGACAAGAAAGGTAGATGTGAAGGACATTAACGACATCAAACGACTGAAACCGGGGTCCTTGTTTAAGTTGAAAAATGTGTACTTCCCTGCCGATAGGCATGTAATGAAACCGGAATCGCATGAAACCCTTGTGCGACTGTATGAAGTATTACGTGCTAACCCAAACATCAAGATAAGCATTGAAGGACACGTATGTTGTATCAGAGACACCTACGATGCGCTGGATATTGACACTTACGAGCCATACCTTTCGGTGAACAGAGCAAAGGCTATTTATAATTACCTTGCAGACAAAGGGATTGACAAATCCCGGCTTTCGTACCGCGGGTACGGAAGAAGCCGCCCTGAAGTAGTATATGAGCAAACGGAAGCAGATGCCGAAAGAAATCGACGTGTAGAAATAAGAATACTCGACAACTAGCCCTGCTGCTCTACTCCGGAGAAATTTACTCTACCTGCCAACCAACTTTCCTTAAGGGGTACCAACCAGTTTTGCAACAACTCACTTTTATTAGTAACAACATTGTTAAACAGCGGCGTATCTTCATTGATATAGCCCCTGTCAGCAGCATATTGCACCTGCTCAAAAGGCAACATCTCTGCCTTGCCTTTTACCAGAAAGGTTATCATCATTCTATCAAAGAAGTTGACGTCATACTGTCTTTCCAAGCTCTTTATTACACGTACTGAACTATCTGTACTACACCCACTAACAGACTCATCCGTTTCGTCTGCCATTACCACAACAAACTGACGATACAGCAACCCGGCCCAACCTTTTACCGGCGCGCCATGTGTCTGCCAATGCGCATAAAAATGATGAAGCTGCTCATTTACCTCCTTGGCTTCCTTTTCAATAAATGCCCGGCTACTCTGGTACACCCATACCCGAGAACTATCTGAAAAGTCTGCGGGTATCATATCTTTTAGCTCTTGTAACTGCATGGCACAAAGGTAAGGAGGAATTGTAATTGCAAATGTACCGTTCAGGATAATTTGCATTAATATCTGCCATTTTATACTTTGGTAAGCAATTTGATGTAGTATTATCACATAAACAAAGAAGTATACTATGATCAGCTACTATTTAGTAACGGGAATTTTCCTGGTGATTGGAATGGCTGTTAGCGCAACCTTGAAACGCAAGTTTAGGGAATATGGGAGCATCCCTATATCTAATGGTCTATCAGGGAAGGAAGTGGCGGAACTGATGCTATTGCAAAATGGCATACACGATGTAACTGTAACTTCGGCAAACGGCTTCTTATCCGACCATTATAACCCTACAAACAAAACAGTAAACCTTAGCCCTGATGTGTATGCCGGCCGAAGCATCTCAGCTGTGGCAGTAGCTGCCCATGAATGCGGACACGCAGTACAGCATGCAAAAGCATATGGTCCACTGCAAATGAGAAGTGCCTTAGTACCCGTAGTGCAGGTAAGCAGCTCACTTAGTCATTGGGTAATACTTGCCGGTTTAGGAATTATGGGATTTGGTGGCGGGAGTCAAGCCATTCTGCTTTTGGGCATTATACTGTTTGCCGCCTCTACTATTTTTTCGCTGATAACGCTACCTGTAGAATACGATGCAAGTGCCAGAGCACTGAAATGGATGGAAGCAACCCATCTGACAACACCCTCAGAACATGACAAAGCTGCAGACGCCCTAAAGTGGGCTGCCAGAACGTACGTGGTTGCAGCATTAGCTTCTATCGCGCAGTTGCTCTACTTTATATCAATTTTTATGGGTAGAAGGGACTAAGAAAGATATTAGGCGACCATCATATTGCAGAGTTTAAAAAGCACCCGTGCCCCGGTGATTGAATCGATGCCATCGCCGGACATATTGCCGCTTGACACTTCGTTGAGATCAAAACCGATTAATTCCCTACCTGACGCTCTCAATAAACGGAATAAATAGAATATCTGTTCTGCTTCAAAACCTCCGGGAACGGGCGTACCGGTATTGGGACAAAGCTTAGGATCAAGCCCATCAATATCGAAACTGATATACACTTTTTGAGGAAGTGCAGCTATCACTTCATCGCAAATGGCTTTCCAGGTTTCCCCTTCATACTGACGGGCCTTGATATCCCTGTCGAAGAATGTAGTAATTCGCCCGTTACTTTGTTGAATCATCTCCAACTCCTCATCACAGTAGTCTCTGATACCCACCTGCACCAGCGATTTCATCTGAGGAACCTGCTGCAGCACATTATACATTATTGACGCATGAGAATAGGTAAAGCCTTCATAGGCTATTCTCAAATCTGCATGTGCATCAATTTGCAAAATACCAAAGTCGCCATGAAAGTCAGCTAAAGCCTTTATACATCCCAAAGGCGTACTATGGTCGCCGCCAACAACGCCTACTTTTTTGCCATTCTTTAGCCGGGTGGTAATTTCGTTGTACACCCAATCGTGGAGCACTTTTCCCCCTTCATTTATTTCTTTCAGCTTTTCTGATAGCTGTTCGTTTTCTGATACATCCCCTCCGTCTACCATACAGGAAATAATCAATTCTGCACACTGCCTGAGGTAATCGCTTTTAGTCTTTATATCCGAATCAATAGGCAACATGTAAAAGCCCTTTTTCCAACCATCGACTACATCCGGGTCGAATAAATCAACCTGCATAGCAGCATTGAAAATATTTTCCGGACCCCGGGCTGTGCCTGTCCTATATGATACTGTTACTTCCCATGGCACTGGCAACAGTACGAGTGCAGCCTCACTTTCTGTGAACGGCAACCCAAAAATATTGTTGGATGTAAGTCCTACCGAATTCGGATCAAAATCATTTATTCCTGACATACTGCAAAGTAAATGAAAAAGCGGGGAGCTTTCACTCCCTGCTACATAATATGTAATAATTTCCAGCCAGGATGTAACTATTGCTGCAACATAATATGGAAGACTTTGGTGGTCGTCGACGAATGAAGACTGACAACATACATTCCATTGGCAAGGCCTTTGCTCAATTGTATGCTTTGGTTAATCCTTCCATTGTGTAACTGAATATCACCACGGTGCACCACCTGACCCAACATATCCGTCACCTCATAAACAACCCGATTATCCTCTACTCCTGAAATACTTCCTTCAATGGAGAACAAGCCACTTGTCGGGTTCGGCATAATCCGTACTTCAAATTTACCCTGACCAATAACGGAAACACCTACACTGCTAACCCTAACAACAACAGCATCTGAAGCCGGGTAAGCGCCGCAAGGCGTATGGTTGGTAACTTCGCACGTCATCGAATCACGGTCACGGTAATTAGCATAAGTGAATGTTGCCGATGTAGCACCAAATATCAATCCTCCATTCTTATACCATTGATAGGTCTGACCAAATCCGTTAATAACATTTGCCGTAAGCGTAAGCGGCTCACCTTTTCCAATTGAGGTACTTCCATCGGCTACAACTGATACGGTAGGCGATTCAGGTATTACCACCCGCAATGTATCATTGCCGCTCGCAACAAGCGATGCTAACCGACACTGATAGTTACTGGTCATTCGGCAATAAAGCACATCACCGTTTACAGGTGTATAAGTAAACGTTGTTCCGGTAGCTGCAACAGACCCATTCTTAATCCAGGTAAATGTTGGCGCGTCGCCGGTAAACAGCCCGGATGCCGCGAACGTAACTGCTGTGCCTTCGCAAAGCGTATCACCAATAGAAAGAGAAGTAACCACTGATGGCGTATGGTTTGCATTTACGGTCAAGGACATCTCGTCACTCACCGTTCCGGCTGCAACGCATGCGGCACTACTAGCCATCTGTACACTGATAATATCTCCGTAAGCAGGTACATAACTGTAAGTTGAAGACGCTCCTCCGACAGTCACACCATTTACGCGCCAATGGTACACCGGCGATGAACCTCCATTTGTCGGTGTCGCAGTAAATGCTACCATTGTGCTTTCGCAAACTGTATCTCCTGACGGAGATGACAATGCGACGGATGCTACAACAGGTGCAGAAGTACTAACGGTGGCAGATCCACTCATTGTTCGCATACAACCAGTTGTAATATTAGATGCTTGAACACTATATGTACCGGTTGCTGCAATCGGTCCGAAACTGAGCGCAGAACCGGTTCCTATTGACGTACTAACAACAGTTGTACCGTTCATCAACCGGTACTGCATACCCGCAGCTGAACCGGACAGGCCAACCGGCACACCCGTGCTACCCGAAGGGCAGAAACTTCCTCCACCTGTAACCGAATAAACACCAGGCAATGGATTTTCAGCAACTGTCGCGCTACCGATCATAGCACCAACACATCCATTTGCCGCACTCACTGCACGGACTGTGTACGAACCAACCGCAGACAATGTTCCGAAAGAAATACTACTACCCGTACCAGCAACGGCAGAACCAACTGCTGAAGATCCGGAGTACAATCTATAATTAACTCCTGTCTGGGAACCATCCAATCCGATTGTAACACCAGCAGTACCGCTACAGAAAGCCCCTCCACCGGTTACCGTATGTGCAACAGGTGTAGCATTTACGCTAATGGTCACACTTCCTGTCATATCTGAGCTACAAGTGGTAGCAGGATTTGTTGCCTTAACTGTATAGGCACCACCGTCGGTAATCGCACCAAAATCCAGAGCACTACCTGACCCGGCAACAGTACTGCCAACCAGGCTGCCATCTTTATAAAGTTGGTATCTTATTCCGGTTGATGAACCAGCCAAACGTACATGCGGTGCGGTAGTACCTGAACAATATTCACCACCGCCAGACACTGAATAGAATGATGGAGCAGCATTACCAACTACGGTTGTTGAGCCGGTCATATTTCTTATGCAACCTGTTGTCGCATTAACCGCTTTCACGGAATAATTACCTGCCGTTACCGAACCGAAATCAATAGCACTTCCCGTACCAGCCACCTCAATACCTGAATATGTTGAACCGTTATACAGCTTATAAGACACTCCTGTTTGCGACCCACTTAATCCTACAGGGACACCAGCGCCACCAACACAGTAACTTCCTCCACCTGAAACAGCGAATACATTGGGCAATGTATAAGGCGTAATATTCGGTGTGCCAGTCATACTGTTAGCACAACCGTCTGCAGATACACCCACTACATTGTAGGTGCCGGATGTATTTACATTTCCAAAACTGACAGCGCTACCCGACCCCGTCACCGGAGTACCTACAGCGGTTACACCTCTATACAATGTATAAGTTACTCCCGACTCAGACCCGCTCAACCCAATTGCTACGCCAGCACTTCCGGGACAGTAACCCGAACCGCCAGCCGTCACGCTGAATGCAGCAGGCTGAGCATTTATCATTACATCGGCAGCTCCGAACATATCGGTAGCACAGGCGCTATGGTCGTTTGTTGCTACTACCGTATAGCTACCGGTGTCAGCGAACGTACCAAAACTCAAATCAACACCTGAACCAGAAACAATACCGCCAACCGCAGACAAACCTCTGAACAACTGATAGCTAACACCTGTGTCTGAACCAGACAGCGTTATGGCAACACCTGCACCACCCGCACACAAGCTACCACCACCGGCAACATCATATATCGTTGGCATTGCAAACTCTATAACAGTTGCCGCACCTGACATTGCCTGTGTACAAGCACTCATAGCCTGAGATGCAACTACAGAATAGGCACCAGCGACATTCTGCAAACCAAAGTCTATTGCCAGACCTGTACCACTGATCGGCGCGCCGACTGCAGTAGCACCTCTGTACAATTGGTAGTTGACGCCAGACTGCGACCCACTGATCCCTACATTAACACCACTTGCGCCGGTACAGAAACCACCGCCACCAACAACATCATACGTAACGGGTTGTGCAAAAGCAGCAATTGCTGCACTTCCACTCATAGCTGCGCTACAACCTGTAACAGGATTATTAGCTGTTACAGAATAAGTACCCACAGTTTGTGCTCCGAAATTCAGAGCAGCACCTGTTCCGGCAAAAGAGGCACCAATAGCTGCACCATCTTTATATAGCGTGTAGTTAACACCTGACTGCGAGCCGCTTAACTCAACTATCAATCCGGCACCACCCTCACAGTAGCTTCCGCTACCTGTCACGGTATATGAAGCAGGGAATGCATTCATTGAAACGACAGTTGTCCCTGCCATGCTCCTCACACAAGAAGCGCCGACGCTATTTGCAGTAACGGAATAGGCTCCGGCTGTATGTATTCCGAAATCAATGCTACTACCTGTACCTGCAACCGGAGCTCCCAATGCGACACCGTCTTTATACAGCTGATACATCACACCTGTTTCAGAACCATCAAGGCTGACATGTGTACCAGACCCTCCGGCACAATAACTACCACCACCTGACATATTCTGTAACGCAGGTAGCGCATATACGCCAACATCTGCACTTCCAGTCATACTTGCAATACATAGCCCGGTTGTTTGCTGAGCCTGTACAGTATAATTACCTGAAATTGTGTGGGTACCCAGCGTTATTGTACTTCCCGTTCCGAATGTAGAAATACCGGTTGCAACACCATCTCTGTACAAGCTGTAAACAACTCCTGATTGAGACCCACTCAACCCAATCGCTACACCACTGCCTCCGGAACAATAATTACCACCGCCTGTAACAACATAGGTAGCAGGTAAAGTATTTACTATTACTGTAGCACTTTCGCTCATGTCAACTGAACACGATGCACCACTGACTGCCGTAGCGGTGTATGTTCCGGGAGCAGTAAATAGTCCAAGTTCAACTATCGCACCTGTTCCTACAACCGGACTACCGATTGCACTACCATCTTTGTATAGCTGATAGTTAACACCCAGCTCAGAACCACTTAAAGCTATACTTACGCCAGCTCCACCAGAGCAGTAACTACCTCCGCCCATCACATCGTATACCGTTGGCAATGAATTAACAGTAACAGCAGCACTTCCTGACATAACCGATGAGCAAGAAGTAGCAGAATTAACTGCACCAACAGTATATACTCCTGAAACAGTTTGCAAACCAAAATCAACTGAACCACCGGAACCCGTTACAGATGCAACAGCCGTTGCACCTCTATACAAAGTGTACAGAACACCTGATTGGGAACCACTCAAATTAACAGCTACGCCAGCTCCACCTTCGCAATATGCACCGCCACCACCTACCGAATTGACAGCAGGCAATGGGTTTACAGCCACTGTAGCTGTGCTGCTCATATTGCTGGTACACGATGTCGTGTTGTCCGTTGCGAGCACTGTATAGGTACCGGCGCTCGTCTGTGTACCAAATCCAATTGCAGCACCACTTCCCGCTACGGGGCTTCCTATTGCCGAAGTACCATTATACAATTGATAGCTTACACCGGATTGAGAGCCGCTAAGACTAACACCCACTCCTGCGCCACCGGCACAATATGCACCACCACCAGAAACTGTGTACGTACCAGGAACAGCGTTTGTATTAACCGTTGCGCTTCCGAGCATTGTCGCAGTACATGAAGTTGAAACATTATTTGCTTCAACTGTGTACACTCCATTTTCTGTAATGCTTCCAAAACTAATTGCGCCACCAGTACCGGCAACTTCAATTCCGGTATAGGTACCGGCTCTAAGTAACCTATACATTACACCTGACTGAGAACCCGGCAATCCAACATTTACACCACCATCTCCGAAGCAATAACTACCACCACCGGTAACAGTGTAGGCTACAGGCAATGGATTAACCGTTACCGCAGCACTGCCTGACATAACTCCCGTGCAACCGGTCACTGCAGTAGTAGCAAGAACCGTATAAGTACCACTAGTCGTAACAGTACCAAAACTTAGTCCACTACCTGTACCTGCTAACGCAGAACCAATAGTAACTGCTCCGTTGTATAGTTTATAGCTGACGCCAGCCTGAGAGCCTGACAAACCAACCGATACACCAGCATCACCTTCGCAAATCACACCACCGCCGGTAACATTAAATGAGGCAGGTCCGGTTGCTGCAACTATTGTAGCTGTGCCACCCATTACTTGTTCACAACCCGTAACACTATTTGAAGCGATTACAGAATAGACACCCGCAGGATGAACACCAAGAGCTATCGCAGACCCTGTACCTGAAACCCCAGATCCGGAAACCATTGTACCGTCAAACATATTATATGTCACACCTGTCTGAGAACCACTTAACGAAACACTGATGCCACTGCCACCAGGGCAATAAGTACCTGTACCCGACACTGTATAAACATCAGGCAGCGGATTAGTACCAACTACAGCAGTACCAGACATATTATTACTACACCCGGTCGATGTATTTACTGCGACAACGCTGTATGTTCCAAGAGCCGTTTTCAATCCAAAGTTGAGTGCCACACCCGTACCTGCCAATGGCGAACCGGCCGCAGAGCCTCCTCTGTACAATTGATAAGTAACACCTGTGCTTGAACCACTCAAGCCAACGGCGACACCGGCACTTCCTACGCAATAATCCCCCCCGCCTGTCATACTATAAGCAGTCGGCAAACTAATTGTTGCAACCGTTGCTGCTCCACTCATACTACGTACACAGCCTGTACTGCTGTTTGTTGCTATAACGGCATACGAACCACTTTCTGTCTGTGAACCAAAATCAATGGCAGAACCTGTACCTGCTACCGGACTGCCAATCATTGAGCCGTCTTTATACAACTGGTACATAATTCCGGACTGAGAGCCGGAAAGAGTTACGACAACGCCCGTTCCTCCAATACAATAACTACCGCCACCACCAACACTAAATACTGTCGGAAGACTTTGCACAGTAATCGTTGCACTGCCAGACATATTGCGAACACAACCGGTAGTTGCATTAACCGCTTTAACAGTGTAAATCCCCGCAGCTGTCTGCAACCCAAAGTTCAATGAACCACCTGTACCTGAAACTACCGTTCCCGTTGCCGTTGTACCATTAAATAGCTGATAGTTTACTCCACCTTCCGAATTACTCAACGCAATTGCATAACCTGCGCCACCCGCACAGTAACTACCTCCACCAGTAACCACATATACTGAAGGTAACGGATTGGCAACAACAGTTGCACTTCCGCTCATGTTACTTACACATGAGGATCCTGACATTGTTGCACGAACTGTATAGATGCCTGCAGCAGACAACAAACCAAAATCAATACCACTACCCGTCCCTGAAACTGACGAAGCTATTGATGCACCATTGTACAGATTATAAACTACCCCACTCTCAGAGCCGGACAATCCAACCGAAACACCGGCACTACCCAAACAGAAAGCACCACCACCGGTAACATCATATACAGTCGGTACAGGATAGTAAGAAATGGTTGCACTACCGGACATATCATTTGTACAACCTGTCAAAATTTTAGTACCAACGACAGAGTAAACACCTATAGTGCTATATGTACCTAAATCAATCGGACCACCGGTACCACTAATACCGCTGCTTACCAATGTACTTCCTAAGTATAAATCATACGTCACGTCTGAATTACTTCCGGACAAGCTGACATTTGAACCACTACCTCCGGGGCAGAAACCACCGCCACCTTCTACAGAAAATACATCTGGACGTGGATTGCTGGTCAATACCGCACTACCGGCCATTGTTGAAGGACAGCCTGTAGATGCACTTACGGCAAGCACTGTATAAGTACCAGCTACAGCATGGCTACCGAAACTAATAGCAGAACCTGTACCAGCTACAGCACTACCAACCAATGTACCACCTCTATACAGGCTATAATTTACTCCGGATGATGAACCGGAAAGCCCAATGGTAGCACCACTTCCTCCCTCACAGAATCCGCCACCACCAGTTACTGTATAAGCGAACGGCGGTGTACTTACAGAAATTGCTGCTGTACCCGACATTGCAGAAGAACAACCGGTTGCGGAATTTGTTGCAAGAACTGAGTACGTACCTCCGGAATACAAAAGTCCAAAATCAATCGCAGACCCTGTACCTCCAAGCGGAGAACCAACAGCTGTTGCTCCTACATACATCTGATAGCTAACCCCTGATTGTGACGAGCTAACGCCTATGTGCACCCCTTCGCCACCAGTACAGTAAGTACCACCACCGTATACACTAAAGACATTTGGTAACGGATTAACTGTTACTACTGCGATGCCTGTCATCAATCTGGTACAACCAGTTGCCGTATTGGTAGCATAAACAGTATAATTACCACCAGCGGTCTGAGAACCAAAATCTAATGCACCCCCTGTGCCCGATATCGGAGCACCAGTAGACGAGCCATTCCTGAACAATTGATAACTAATTCCAGCCTCAGAAGAAGACATACCGACATGTACACCACCAGCACCCGCGCAATAAGCACCACCGCCGGTAACACTATATGCAACAGGCAACGGATTAACGGAAATGGTTGCAACGCCTGACATAGTGTTGGTACAAGACGTGATGTCATTTGTAGCTACTATGGTATAAGACCCTGTATCTGTCTGCAAACCGAAGTTCAATGCCGTGTCGGTACCTGCTATTGCAGTTCCAACTGCTGAACTTTCTTTAAATAGCTGATACGTAAATCCTGTATCTGAATTTGCCAGACCGATAGCCAGACCACCGGCACCTTCACAATAAGCGCCACCACCAGTAACAGTGTAGGCCACAGGTGCCGGATTCATTATAACAACAGCGGTGTCTGCCATTGCGTTAGTACAACCCGTTGTAACATCCGTTGCAAGAACAGAGTATGTTCCAGCCAATGTCTGAAGACCAAAACTCAAGGCGCTTCCACTGCCCGACAAAGCGGAACCAATCGCCAGTGTATCATTATACAATTGATATGTTATACCTGTCTGTGAATTACCCAGCCCAACTGTTACACCGGAACCATTTTCACAATAAGTTCCTCCACCTGTCATTGCATAAGCGTTCGGCAATGGGTTAATAACAACCGTTGCAGCACCCGTCATAGCATTGGTACACGTAGAAATAGCATTTGTTGCTAATACTGTGAATGTACCTGCAGGCGTAACATTACCGAAACTAATTGCAGAACCCGTACCGGCAACTGAACTGCCAATAGCAGTTCCACCGTTATAAAGCTGGTAATTCATTCCCGGCGCAGACGAGCTAAGCCCTATTTCGACACCGGAACCACCAGCACAATACTCACCACCACCGGTGACGGTATAAGCAGTTGGCAGAACGCCAATTGCAACTGCTGCACTGCCATACATATTCCTAGTACATCCCGTTGTTGCGTTTGTTGCCCTAACAGTGTATGTACCGGCAGCTGTCTGCACACCCATACTTATTGCTGCATCTGTACCCGCAACAGGAGAACCTGTAGCAGTAGAGCCATTATACAATTGATAGTTGATGCCCGCATCAGAACCATTTAATGTTACCTCTACGCCGGCACCACCTGCACAGTAGCTACCACCACCTGTCACCACATACGGCGTAGGCAGCGGAGTAGTAGATACGGAAACCGAACCCGACATTCCACCCTCACAAGAAGTCGAGGTATTGGTTGCAAACACACTGTACGTACCTACAGCAGCCTGCAATCCAAATGAAATTGCACTACCGGTACCTGCAACGGCTGTTCCTGTTGCTGACGAACCATAATATAATTGATAACTAACGCCGCTTGTTGACGACGACAACCCAACCACAATACCTGCACCACCATAACAGAAACTACCACCACCTGTCACAGCATACGTTATCGGCAGCGGATCAACAGAAATAACGGCACTGTCAGCCATACCGGCAGAGCAAGATGTTGTTGCATTTGTAGCCGTTACTGTGTAAACACCACCACCAACTTGATTACCAAAGCTTATAGCTGTACCAGTGCCTGCGACCGGACTTCCGACTGCTGAAGCACCATTATATAACTGGTAATTCACACCTGTTGTAGAGAAGGACAAGCCAACCGGAAGCCCCGAACCACCAGCACAATAATGGCCACCACCCGTTACAGTATATGCAGTTGGTAGTGCATTAATTGACACAGGAGCAGCGCCAGACATTGCTGTCGTACAACTTGTAGTTGTATTTGTCGCCAACACAGAATAGGTACCGGTAGCCGTGTACGTACCGAAGTTTAAAGATGTACCAGTACCCGACAATGGACTTCCAATAGATGAAGCACCATTGTACAACTGATAATCGACACCGGCATCTGAATTGGCCAAACCAATCGCAACACCACTACCACCGGAACAATAACCGCCACCGCCAGTCATCGCATAAACAGCTGGAGCAGCAGTAATCGTTACAGATTGACTTCCGCTCATTGCATTCGTACAACCGGTAGTCGTATTTGTTGCAAGTACCGTATATGTACCTGAAACTGTCTGCATTCCGAAACTGATTGCACTTCCAGTCCCGGATATAGCACTACCTACAACGGCTGCACCGTTATACAATTGGTAGCTGATACCTGTTGAGGAATTGGCCAAACCAATCGCAACACCTGCAGTTCCCTCACAAGCACTACCACCACCGGTAACGGAATAGGCGGTGGGCAAAGGATTAGCAGACACGGTTGCGCTGCCGGTCATATTGTTAGTACATGAAGTAGTTGCATTTGTAGCGACCACGGTATAAATGCCTGCAGCATTTACAAGGCCAAGATCCAGAGCCGCGTCTGTACCTGCTACCGGACTACCAAATGGAGTTGCACCGTTGTATAATTGATAATTGACACCGGTTGCAGACCAGGTAAGTCCAACATGGACGCCCGCTCCACCAGAGCAGAACACCCCACCACCGGTAACTGTGTATACTGCCGGAAGAGGATTAATTACTACAGAAGCGGTGCTACTCATAGCATTTGTACAACTTGTAGTCGTATTTGTCGCCAATACAGAATAGGTACCGGCAACAGATTGAACACCAAAGCTAAGCGCTGCTCCTGTTCCGGATATTGCAGCACCAACAACCGATGAACCACGGTACAGCTGATAGCTCATTCCTGATTGAGAACCTGCAAGGCCTATGTTTACACCCGAACCACCAACACAGTAACTACCACCGCCGGTCATTGCATACGATACCGGTAGTGGATTGGTACTTATTGTAGCACTACCAGCCATAGCCTGAATACAAGACGTGGTATCATCTGTCGCTAATACTGTATACGTGCCTACCGGCGTATGCAACCCAAAGTTCAGGGCAGAGCCGGTACCAGCCACAGCATCGCCTGCTGTAGACGCACCATTGTACAACTGGTAAGTAAACCCTGCATCAGAGTTATCCAACCCTACAGTAACACCTGCAGCACCAACACAGTACGTGCCACCACCTGTAACATTATAGGCAGTAGGCAAAGGAAGAATATTAATTGTAGCGCTTCCAGACATCGCCAATGCACACGAGGTAGTTGTGTTGGTACCCAACACCGTGTAAGTACCGGATGTTGTCATGGAACCAAAACTTAAACTACCACCCGTACCCGAAACAGGACTACCAACAGCGGACGCTCCGTTGTACAATTGATAATCAACCCCGGTCTGAGAACCCGTAATACCCAATGCCATACCAGAACCTGTAGCACAGTAGCTGCCACCACCCGTCATTCCATATGCCGTCGGGAGCGGATTAACAGATACATAAGCTGTACCCGACATGGTATTCACACACGATGTGGTTGTGTCCATCGCTACAACTGTGTAACCGCCGGCTGCTGTTCTGTTACCAAACGTAATTGCAGAGCCTGTACCGGCAACCGGACTACCGGATGGATACGGACCATAATATAACTGGTATCTTATCCCGCTAACCGATGAAGATAAACCAATAGCAACACCCGAACCACCATAACAATAGGAACCACCACCTGTCACTGTGAGTATTGACGGAAGCGGATCAATTACGATAATAGCACTACCTGCCATATCTCCGACACATGACGTCGCAACGTTAGTAGCCTGAACTGTATAGGTGCCTGCTGCCGTATATGTACCGAAGGTATACGCACTTCCGGTACCGGCAATAAGCCCTGTAACCGCTGTACCATCATGATACAACTTATAGTGAATACCCGTGCTGGTAGTTGAAATACCAACGGCAACTCCTGTACCACCTGCGCAATAATTACCACCGCCGGTTACGTTATGTACCGCAGGCAACGGATTAATGATTACCGTTGCTGTACCCGACATACTATTCACACAAGATGTCGTGGTATTAGTTGCAACAACGCTATAAACACCCGTCACTGTCTGACTACCAAAACTGATAGCAGCTCCTGTTCCTGCAACAGGGCTGCCGACAGCCGTACCTCCTCTATATAGTTGGTAGTCGATTCCGGTTGATGAATTATTCAAGCCCACTGCTACTCCACCCGCTCCTTCGCAAGCTGTTCCTCCGCCGGTTACAGTAAAGACAGTTGGTAATGGATTAACAATCAGCACTGCACTATCGGCCATTGCCTGCTCACAAGATGTCGTTGAATTTATTGCCAATACGGTATATGTGCCGGCAGCAGTCACAATCCCAAAATCAAAGGACGAGCCTGTACCCGCAACAGGACTACCAACCGTAGTTGCACCTCTATATAACTGGTATTCTATGCCAACATCAGAACCGTCCATACCTACGGGCAACCCTGTAGCACCCGTACATATCTCACCACCACCGGTCACACTATGAACGGCAGGCAGAGGCAGAATTGTCACCGTCGCACTTAATGACATCGCCTGTTCACAAGAGAGACTACTTGTAGCAAGCACTGAATATGTTCCTGCTGCAGTATGCAACCCAAAAGTTATCGCACTTCCTGTACCGGAAACCGCACTCCCAACAGTTGACGCACCGTTATACAACTGATAAGATGCACCACTCTCGGAACCACTCAAGCCTATAGAAACTCCGGTACCACCTGAGCAATAACTTCCGCCACCTGTTACATTATATGCTACCGGCAATGGATTAATCACGATTACTGCACTATCAGACATATCACTGGTACAACCAGTCGTTGTGTCTGTTGCAAGTACTGTGTAGGTACCGGATGTTGTTTGGTTACCGAAACTGATAGCAGCTCCGGTTCCTGCAACTGTACTTCCTGTCACAGAAGAACCATTGTATAATTGATAACTAATACCTGTAGACGATGAAGACAACCCAACCACGACACCACTACCACCTGAGCAATAACTACCACCTCCTGTTACCGCATATATTGTCGGAGCTGTGTATATTCCAACTGTTGCAGTACTGCTCATGTCGTTAGTACAAGCTGTAGTTGCATTTGTTGCCAGTACAGAATATGTTCCTATCGCTGTCTGTAGTCCAAAACTAATTGCAGCTCCTGTTCCTGCTACAGGACTACCTATTGCAGACGAACCGTTATATAATTGATAATTGACGCCAGACTCTGAATTGGACAAACCTACCGCAACGCCGGAACCGTCCGAACAATAATTACCGCCACCTGTTACCGTATAAACTACCGGTAATACATTTATAATAATGGTAGCACTATCGGCCATTGCATTTGTGCAAGAGGTTGTTGTGTTCGTTGCCAATACCGTATAAGTTCCTGATACTGTCTGACTACCAAAACTGATTGCCGATCCTGTTCCAGACACCGGACTACCTACAGATGTTGCACCTCTATATAATTGATATTCGATACCTGATTCTGAATTATCCAAACCTACGGCGACACCTCCGGCGCCAACACAAGCCATGCCACCACCGGTTACATTATATACATTCGGCAAAGGATCAACAATCAACACAGCACTGTCCGCCATTGATTGCTGACAGGTAGTAGACGTATTCGTTGCCAAAATTGTATATGTGCCTGCCACGTCGAAGACACCAAAATCAAGAGACGAACCTGTGCCGGCAACGGGGCTGCCTATCGTAGTCGCACCTCTATACAACTGATAGTTGATTCCTGTTTCAGAACCATCGATACCAATGTGTACACCAGTTGCTCCACTACAAATCTCACCGCCACCGGTTGCATTGTATACGGTCGGCAACGCCAAAATAGTTACAGTCGCGCTTGAAGACATAGCCTGCTCACAAGTAAGACTGCTTGTAGCAAGTACTGTATAAGTACCCGCCGCTGTTTGCAAACCGAAAGATATAGCACTTCCTGTTCCTGAGACTGAACTGCCCACAGTTGACGCACCATTATACAATTGATATGTTGCCCCACTCTCGGAACCACTCAATCCTATAGTGACACCGGTACCACCTGAGCAATAACTTCCGCCTCCTGTCACATTATAAACTACCGGTAGTGGATTAATCACAACAACAGCACTACCGGACATATCGCTGGTACAACTTGTTGCCGTATCAGTCGCCAGCACTGTGTACGTACCTGATGCCGTTTGGCTACCAAAACTAATTGAAGAACCTGTACCGGCAACGGCACTTCCTGTCACCGACGAGCCATTGTATAACTGATAGCTAATGCCGGTTGTTGATGATGACAGCCCTACAGCAACACCACTACCTCCCGAGCAGTAACTTCCACCACCCGTTACGGCAAATGCAGTTGGTGCGGTGTATATTCCGACAACGGCTGTACTGCTCATATCATTCGTACATGCAGTCGTGGCATTAGTTGCTAGTACAGAGTATGTTCCTGTTACGGTTTGAAGACCGAAACTTATCGCCGCTCCTGTACCTGCAACAGGACCACCTACAGTTGACGAACCATTATACAACTGATAGTCGACGCCAGACTCCGAATTTGACAAACCGACAGCAACTCCTGAACCATCAGAACAATAATTACCACCACCTGTTACCGAATAAACAACCGGCAATACATTAATTAATACCGTTGCACTATCTGCCATTGCACTTGTACAAGATGTTGCCGTGTTGGTTGCTACAACTGTGTAGACACCTGAAACCGTTTGACTGCCAAAACTGATGGCTGCACCTGTACCTGCGACAGGGCTACCAATCGATGTTGCGCCACGATATAATTGATAATCGATTCCCGTTGCTGAATTATCTAAACCAACAGCAACACCACCTGCACCCTCACATGCAACACCACCGCCTGTTACATTAAATACTGTCGGAAGTAGATTTACAATCAACACAGCACTATCTGCCATTCCTTGTTCGCAAGTAGTAGAAGTGTTCGTAGCCAATACTGTATAGGTGCCGGCTACGGTAAAAGCTCCAAAATCAAGAGATGACCCGGTACCAGCTACAGGACTACCGACGGACGTAGCACCTCTATACAACTGATAATTGATTCCTGTTGCAGAACCATCAAGTCCGACATGCAACCCGGTCGCTCCTGAGCAAATAGAACCGCCTCCTGTTACATTGTATACTGTCGGCAACGCTAATATTGTTACAGTAGCGCTTGAAGACATAGCCTGTTCGCATGAAAGGCTACTGGTAGCAAGTACTGAATACGTTCCTGCGGCGGTCTGCAGGCCAAAAGAGATAGCACTTCCCGTTCCTGAGACAGCACTTCCTACGGCAGACGCTCCATTATATAATTGATATGACGCACCGCTCTCTGAACCACTCAAACCTATAGCGACGCCGGCACCACCTGAACAGTAACTTCCTCCACCGGTCACGTTATATACGACCGGCAACGGATTAATCACAACAACCGCACTTCCCGACATTTCGCTGGTGCAGCTTGTGGTCGTATCCGTCGCTTGCACGGTGTACGTACCAGATGCCGTCTGACTACCAAAACTTAATGACGATCCGGTGCCGGCAACCGCACTACCCGTTACAGACGAACCATTGTATAATTGATAACTAATACCAGTGGACGATGACGACAACCCTACAGCAACACCACTGCCTCCGGAACAATAGCTACCACCGCCCGTTACAGCAAATGCAGTTGGCGCAGTGTGTATTCCAACAATCGCTGTACCACTCATATCACTTGTACAAGCTGTAGAGCCATCTGTTGCTAATACAGAGTACGTCCCTGTTACCGTTTGAAGACCAAAGCTAATGGCTGCTCCTGTACCCGCAACGGGGCTACCTACTGTAGACGAACCGTTGTATAGTTGATAATTTATACCTGTCGCTGAATTCGACAAACCTACCGCAACTCCCGAACCATCTGAACAATAATTGCCACCACCTGTTACCGTATAAACATCCGGTAACACATTTATAATCACCGTTGCACTATCAGACATCGCTGTTGTGCAACTTGTTGATGAAGTTGTTGCTAATACCGTATATACACCAGATACCGTTTGACTACCAAAGCTAATAGCGACACCTGTACCCGTAACAGGACTACCAACTGAAGTAGCACCGCGATATAATTGATAATCGACACCGGTTGCAGAACTGTCTAACCCAACTGCTACTCCTCCCGCACCCTCACATGCTACTCCACCACCTGTAACATTAAATACAACTGGCAATGAATTTACATTAAGCACTGCACTATCCGCCATTGCCTGCTCGCAAGTAGTGGACGAATTGGTCGCTAACACAGAATATGTACCTGCTACGCTAAATACACCAAAGTCAAGAGAAGAGCCTGTTCCGGCAACAGGACTTCCAACCGTCGATGCACCATTGTATAATTGATAATTAATTCCAGACGCAGAGCCGTCAAGCCCAATATGCAGACCAGATGCTCCGGTGCAAATATCACCACCTCCGGTAACGTTATAAACGGTTGGCAAAGCTAATATGGTTACTGTTGCACTTGAGGACATTGCCTGTTCACAAGTCAAGCTAGTTGTCGCGAGAACAGAGTATGTTCCGGCTGCTGTCTGAAGGCCGAAGGATATGGAACTACCTGTCCCGGACACTCCACTTCCTACGGTTGATGCTCCATTATACAATTGATAGGTTGTTCCACTTTCAGAACTACTCAAACCTATTGCAACTCCGGTACCACCGGAACAGTAACTACCACCTCCGGTTACACTATAAACAACGGGCAACGGATTAATCACAATAACCGCATTGCCGGTCATATCAGAAGTACAACCTGTGGTGGTGTCAGTCGCCTGTACCGTATAAGTACCGGAAGCAGTCTGGCTACCGAAGCTAATTGACGCTCCTGTTCCATCAACCGCACTTCCCGTAAGAGACGAACCATTGTATAGTTGATAACGGATGCCGGTAGCCGTTGAAGCCAAACCTACTGTAACGCCACTTCCACCGGAACAGTAGCTACCACCTCCGGTTACTGCATAGGCAGCCGGCACTGTATATATTCCAACAGTTGCGGTACTACTCATGTCATTAGTACAAGCAGTAGTCGCATTCGTAGCTAAAACTGAATAAGTACCTATTGCGGTTTGCAGCCCAAAGCTAAATGACGCACCGGTTCCGGCAACCGGACTACCTACCGAAGAAGACCCATTATATAATTGGTAATTGACGCCTGTCTCTGAATTCGACAGACCTACCGCAACTCCGGAGCCGTATGAACAATAATTACCACCACCCGTTACTGAATAAACAACGGGCAATGCATTAATGATAACAGCCGCACTACTTGACATTGCGCTTGTACACCCTGTTGTTGTGTCGGTTGCCAATACGGAATATACACCTGACACCGTCTGACTACCGAAACTAATTGCTGTATCTATACCTGCAATCGGAGCACCAACAGTTGTGGCACCTCTATATAGCTGGTAAGTAAATCCTAATGACGAACTGTCTAATCCAACAACAACGCCGCCTGCACCAACGCAAGCAGAGCCACCACCGGTCACATTGAATGCAATTGGCAATGGATTTACAATCAATATTGCACTATCTGCCATTCCCTGCTCACAAGTTGTCGACGCATTTGTCGCCAAAACAGTATAGGTACCAGCGACCGTCACTGTACCAAAATCGATAGCTGAACCTGTCCCAGACACCGGACTACCGACAGTCGTTGCACCTCGGTACAATTGATAATTAATTCCTGTTTCAGATCCGTCAAGTCCTACATGCAGACCGGTAGCACCTGAACATATTGCGCCTCCGCCAGTTACATTGTAAACTGTGGGCAATGGCAATATGGTCACTACTGCACTGTCATGCATAGTAATGGCACACGAAGCCCCGTTATTTGCAACCACTGTGTAAGTTCCGGCAGCAGTTTGCAAACCAAAATTGAGCGCAGAACCGGTACCCGTAATAGCACTACCCACCGTAGACGAACCATTAAACAACTGATAACCCACACCTATATCAGACGAACTAAGACCGATAGCAACACCTGTACCGCCGGAGCAATAGTCACCACCTCCAGTTACAGAGTAGTATGCCGGTGCACCACTAAGAGAAATTGTTGTTGTGCCTGACATATCGTTGACACACGTAGTAGTCGCATTTGTCGCAGAAACAGAATATGTTCCTACCAGTGTCTGCAATCCAAAATTAAATGCAGCACCTGTACCTGCTACAGGAGAACCTTGTGGCGATCCGTTGTGGTACAACTGATAATTCACCCCTGTTTCCGAGCCATCAACACCAACCAGTAGACCTGTTCCACCGGAACAATACGTCCCACCACCTGTAATACCATATACGGTTGGCAAGGGGTTAACAGTAACGGAAGACGATGTAACTTCTGCACTATTACACCCTGCTCCTGTATAAGATACATTCAAGCTATAAACGCCGCTGGCAGTTGTCGCCGGCACCGTATATGTTTGAGTCGCCGAAGAGGTAGTGGAACTATAACTATCCGGTCCACTCCAGTTATAGGAAACTAACGTACCAGAACCAGAGGCACCTGAACCGGTCAACGTCAACACATCCCCTTCGCATAATGTTGCAGGTGTTGCAGAAATGCTGGTGATTGTCGGCAATGCGTTAACGGTAACTGCTGTAGATGTTGCAGCAACAGAACTTTCGCAACCGACACCGGAATAAGTTACACTGACAGAATATACACCACTTGCTGAAACAGTACCAGGTGTAAATGTTACCGTATCAACGGTTGTCGTTGTACTAAAGCTGTTCGGACCTGTCCAATTGTAAGTTAAAAGTGTATCACCACCAGTTACACTGCCTGCAGAAAGCGTTAAATCTGTCCCCAGACATAATACTCCCGGCGACGCAGTAATTCCGGAAACCGTGGGCAATGCATTAACAGTTAAAGCGGGAGAGGTAACGGCATTTGCGCTCGAACATCCGGCTCCGGCATAGGTAACATTAACAGAATAGTTGCCACTCGCAGCAGTTGTTGTTGCGGTAAATGCAACCGTAGCTACAGACGAAGTAGTGGAATAGCCATTTGGACCTGACCAATTATAAGAAACAAGAGACCCGGGTCCACTAACACTTCCTGCCGCCAATGTCACGGAATTTCCAACACACACTTTATACGGCGTCGAAGTAATACCGGAAACAGTTGGCGCGGCATTTACTGTAACCGCCGGAGAGGTAACGGCTTCGGCACTGGTACAACCCGTACCGGAATAAGTCACACTGACACTATAGTTTCCACTGGCTGCAGTTGTTGTTGGCGTATATACAACACTTCCGGTTCCTGTTGTACTGCTATAGCCGTTCGGCCCGCTCCAATTATACGAAATAAAAGATACGGAACCTGTAACACTACCGGCGGTCAATGTCAACGAAGTGCCCACACACAAATTATTAGTAGAGGAAGTGACACTCGCAATGGTTGGCAAAGAATTTATTGTCACACCAGGAGATGTTACAGCCGCAGCACTCGTACAACCGGTACCGGAATAAGTTACAGTTACGCTGTAATTACCGCTGGCAGCAGTTGTTGTAGGTGTAAATGTTATACTGTTGACAGAGGTAGTTGCGCTATAGCCATTAGGACCTGTCCAGTTGTAAGAACTTACAGTACCTGAACCCGTTACACTGCCCGCCGTGAGTGTCAACGGAGTACCGACACACATATTATTTGATGATGCAGTTATGCTCGCTACCGTTGGCAGTGCATTCACCGTAACTGCAGGAGAGGTCACTGCAACTGCACTCGTGCAGTTCATACCGGCATAGGTAACACTTACCGAGTAATCTCCACTTGCCGCAGTTGTGGTAGGTGTAAATGTTACACTATTAACTGCTGTCGTTGTACTAAACCCATTCGGACCGGTCCAATTGTATGAACTGATACTTCCGGCACCGGTAACACTACCTGCAGTAAGTGTCAATGAATTACCCGCACAAATGTTATTTGAAGACGAAGTAATGCCGGCAATCGTCGGCAAGGCGTTCACTGTCACCGCCGGTGAAGTCACCGCCTGCGCACTGGTACAACCACTACCCGCATAGGTAATACTAACACTGTAATTACCACTTGCTGCAGTAGTTGTGGGCGTAAATGCTACCGAATTAACCGACGTTGTGGCGCTATAGCCGTTTGGTCCTGTCCAGTTATAGGAAACAACCGACCCTGAGCCCGTAACACTACCTGCAGTCAGCGTCAACTCGGTACCTATACAAATGACATTTGAAGAGGCCGTTATTCCAGCAATCGTTGGCAATGCATTCACCGTAACTACCGGAGAAGTTACAACAGGAGTACTACTACACCCTGTTACAGAATAGGTCACGCTCAACGTATAGTTGCCGCTGGCAGCTGTCGTTGTCGGCGTAAATGTTACACTATTAACCGATGTTGTTGCGCTGTAACCATTGGGACCACTCCAAATGTAAGCACTTACCGGACCTGTAACCGTTCCAGCTGTTAGCGTCAACGAAGTTCCTACGCACAAGTTATATGTAGAAGTGGTAATATCTGCTACTGACGGAACTGCATTCACAGTAACGGCCGGAGAAGTTATCGCGTCCGCACTCGTACAGCCGGTTCCGGCATAGGTGACGCTAACAGTATAGTTGCCACTCGCAGCTGTTGTAGTCGGCGTAAATGTTGCGCTATTCACAGACGTTGTCGTGCTATACCCGTTCGGACCTGACCAGTTATAAGAAACTAACGATATTGAACCAGTCGTGCTACCCGCCGTAAGCGTCAACGGTGTACCAACACATAAATAATCCGAAGAAGGTGTAATACCAGTTATAGTCGGCAATGCATTTACTGTAACTGCGGGAGAAGTAACAGCCGCCGCACTCGTACAACCACTACCGGAATATGTCACAGTTACACTATAGTTTCCACTTGCCGCAGTTGTTGTTGGTGTAAAGGTCACACTATTCACAGACGTAGTTTCGCTGTAACCATTCGGTCCTGTCCAGTTGTATGAACTTATTGTACCTGACCCGGTAACACTTCCTGCCGTCAAGGTAAGCGATGTTCCAACGCACATACTTACAGTAGAAGGTGTAATATCAGATACAGTTGGTACAGCATTTACCGTAACTGCAGGCGACGTTACCGCATCGGCACTTGTACAACCGGTTCCGGTGTAAGTCACATTTACAGTATAATTACCACTTGCCGCGGTTGTTGTCGGTGTAAATGTTACGCTATTTACCGAAGTTGTCGTACTAAAGCCATTCGGACCTGTCCAGTTATATGAACTGATACTTCCTGAACCCGTTACACTACCGGCGGTAAGCGTCAAAGAGGAACCAACACAAATATCATTAGAAGATGTCGTAATTCCGGCAATTGTTGGCAATGCATTTACAGTAACTGCAGGGCTGGTTACTGCCTTCGCACTCGTACAGCCACTACCGGAGTAAGTAACACTTACACTATAGTTTCCGCTCGCAGCAGTAGTAGTAGGTGTAAACGCAACCGAGTTACTTGCGGTCGTTGTACTATAGCCGTTCGGACCTGTCCAATTGTAAGACACAACAGAGCCCGTACCACTTACACTACCAGCTGTGAGTGTCATCTCAGTACCGATACAGTAGTTATTCGGCGAGGCTGTTATTCCCGAAACCGTAGGTACTGCATTCACAGTAACCGCCGGCGAAGTAACAACAGGCGTGCTGCTACAACCGGTAACAGAATAAGCAACACTCAATGTATAGTTGCCACTTGATGCTGTATTTGTCGGTGTAAATGTTACGCTATTCACAGCTGTTGTCGCACTATAACCATTAGGTCCGCTCCAATGATACTCATTGATGGTACCGGTTGTAGTTCCGGCTGTCAACGTCAGGGAAGCACCAATACATAGTTCATTATCTGACGCAGTTATATCTGCCACCGTTGGCGTCGCATTTACAGTTACAGCCGGAGAGGTAACAGCATCGGCACTCGTACATCCGGTTCCTGCATAAGTAACACTAACAGTATAGTTGCCGCTGGCAGCTGTAGTAGTCGGTGTAAATGTTGCGCTGTTCACAGCTGTTGTCGTGCTATACCCATTGGGCCCTGACCAGTTATAAGAGACCAACGATATTGAACCCGTAGTGCTACCTGCGGTAAATGTCAATGGTGTACCGACGCACAAATTAGTAGAAGAAGGAATTATACCCGCTATTGTTGGTAATGCGTTGACTGTAACCGCAGGTGAAGTAACTGCTGCCGCACTCGTACATCCACTACCCAAGTAAGATACCGTAACGCTATAATTTCCGCTTGCTGCCGTTGTCGTCGGGGTAAAGGTCACGCTATTAACAGACGTCGTTTCACTGTAACCATTCGGACCTGTCCAGTTGTATGAACTGATTGTACCTGACCCCGTAACGCTTCCTGCCGTCAGGGTCAGCGAAGCACCAACACACATACTTACTGTAGAAGGTGTAATATCTGATACAGTCGGTACAGCATTTACCGTAACAGCAGGGCTGGTTACCGCATCCGCACTTGTACAACCGGTTCCGGTATATGTTACATTGACAGTATAGTTACCACTTGCTGCAGTTGTTGTTGGGGTAAAGGTTACGCTGTTTACTGATGTTGTTGTGCTAAAGCCATTCGGACCCGTCCAATTGTAAGAACTGATACTTCCTGAACCCGTTACACTACCTGCGGTCAACGTCAATGATGTGCCGATACAAACAGTATTCGAAGAAGCTGTGATGCCTGCAATAGTCGGCAATGCATTTACTGTAACAGCAGGACTGGTTACGGCCTTCGCACTCGTACAGCCACTACCTGAATAGGTTACACTTACACTATAGTTACCACTCGCAGCAGTTGTTGTAGGTGTAAACGCAACCGAGTTACTTGCGGTCGTTGTACTATAGCCGTTCGGACCTGTCCAATTGTAAGACACAACAGAGCCTGTGCCACTTACACTACCAGCTGTAAGTGTCATCTCAGTACCGATACAGTAATTATTTGGCGAGGCTGTTATTCCCGAAACCGTAGGTATTGCATTCACAGTAACCGCCGGCGAAGTAACAACAGGCGTGCTGCTACAGCCGGTAACAGAATAAGCAACACTCAATGTATAGTTGCCACTTGATGCTGTATTTGTTGGTGTAAAGGTTACGCTATTCACAGCTGTAGTCGCACTATAACCATTAGGCCCACTCCAATGATACTCATTGACAGTACCGGTTGTAGTACCAGCTGTCAAAGTCAGGGAAGCACCAATACACAGTTCATTATCTGACGCAGTAATATCTGCAACAGTTGGCGTTGCATTTACCGTCACTGCAGGAGAGGTAACCGCATCGGCACTCGTACAACCGGTTCCTGCATAAGTTACACTAACAGTATAGTTGCCGCTGGCAGCAGTCGTAGTCGGTGTAAATGTTGCGCTATTAACAGACGTTGTCGTGCTATACCCATTGGGCCCTGACCAGTTATAAGACACCAACGATATTGAACCCGTAGTGCTACCCGCGGTAAATGTCAATGGAGTACCAACACACAAATTAGTAGACGAAGGGGTTATGCCCGCAATTGTTGGTAATGCGTTTACTGTAACCGCAGGTGAAGTAACTGCTGCCGCACTCGTACATCCACTGCCCAAATAAGATACCGTAACACTATAATTTCCGCTTGCTGCCGTTGTCGTCGGGGTAAAGGTCACGCTATTAACAGACGTCGTTTCACTGTAACCATTCGGACCTGTCCAGTTGTATGAACTGATTGTACCTGACCCCGTAACGCTTCCTGCCGTCAGGGTCAGCGAAGCACCAACACACATACTTACTGTAGAAGGTGTAATATCTGATACAGTCGGTACAGCATTTACCGTAACAGCAGGGCTGGTTACCGCATCCGCACTTGTACAACCGGTTCCGGTATATGTTACATTGACAGTATAGTTACCACTTGCTGCAGTTGTTGTTGGGGTAAAGGTTACGCTGTTTACTGATGTTGTTGTGCTAAAGCCATTCGGACCCGTCCAATTGTAAGAACTGATACTTCCTGAACCCGTTACACTACCTGCGGTCAACGTCAATGATGTGCCGATACAAACAGTATTCGAAGAAGCTGTGATGCCTGCAATAGTCGGCAATGCATTTACTGTAACAGCAGGACTGGTTACGGCCTTCGCACTCGTACAGCCACTACCTGAATAGGTTACACTTACACTATAGTTACCACTCGCAGCAGTTGTTGTAGGTGTAAACGCAACCGAGTTACTTGCGGTCGTTGTACTATAGCCGTTCGGACCTGTCCAATTGTAAGACACAACAGAGCCTGTGCCACTTACACTACCAGCTGTAAGTGTCATCTCAGTACCGATACAGTAATTATTTGGCGAGGCTGTTATTCCCGAAACCGTAGGTATTGCATTCACAGTAACCGCCGGCGAAGTAACAACAGGCGTGCTGCTACAACCGGTAACAGAATAAGCAACACTCAATGTATAGTTGCCACTTGATGCTGTATTTGTTGGTGTAAAGGTTACGCTATTCACAGCAGTGGTTGCACTATAACCATTAGGTCCGCTCCAATGATACTCATTGACTGTACCGGTAGTAGTTCCGGCAGTCAACGTCAGGGAAGCACCTATACACAATTCATTTTCAGAAGCAGTAATATCTGCAACAGTTGGCGTTGCATTAACCGTCACTGCAGGCGAGGTAACCGCATCTGCACTCGTACAACCACTCCCGGCATAAGTTACGCTAACAGTATAATTGCCGCTCGCAGCTGTGGTAGTTGGCGTAAACGTTGCGCTATTCACAGATGTTGTCGTACTATACCCGTTAGGCCCTGACCAATTATATGACACCAATGCAATAGAACCAGTAGCACTGCCGGCGTTCAGCGTCAATGGAGCGCCGATACATAAACTGTTAGATGATGGCGTAATACTTGCTACCGTCGGAAGTGCATTCACAGTAACTGCAGGCGAAGTAACCGCTACAGAACTCGTACATCCGCTACCAGAATAAGTAACCGACACACTATAGTTTCCGCTTGCTGCTGTAGTAGTAGGGGTAAATGCTACGGTATTCACACTTGTTGTAGTACTAAACCCATCTGGTCCTGTCCAATTATAAGAAGTCAAAGTACCGGAACCGGAAACACTTCCGGCAGTTAACGTTAGTGAAGTACCAACGCACAAACTCACATTAGAAGGCGTTATGCTTGCTACGGTCGGTAGCGCATTAACTGTAACTGCGGGTGACGTTACAGCTGTAACGTCACTACAACCGGTACCACTGAACGTTACTCCAACCGTATAATTCCCACTGGCGGCTGTCGTCGTTGGCGTAAATGTTACATTGTTTACTGTAGTGGTTGCGCTGTAACCGTTAGGCCCTGACCATATATACCCCGTTACTGCTCCGGGTCCGGTCACACTACCTGCAGTTAGTGTCAACGAACTCCCAACGCATAAGTCATTAGTCGATGGTGTAATACCGGAAATTGTCGGCAACACGTTCACAGACACAGCAGGAGACGTAACAGCCTGCGCGCTCGTACAGCCAGAACCGGAGTACGTAACACTGACACTGTAATTACCGCTAGCAGCAGTCGTTGTAGGTGTAAAGACAACCGAATTCGCAGCACTTGTTGTACTAAACCCGTTTGGTCCCGTCCAGTTATAAGACACCAATGAACCTGTTCCGGATACACTACCGGCAGTTAAAGTCAGATCACTACCCAAACAAATATTCGTAGATGAAGGCGTAATGCCTGACACCGTTGGAAGTACATTCACCGTAACCGCGGGCGACGTAACAACTGTATTGCTACTACAACCCTCGCCCGCATAAGTAACGCTAACGCTATAATTTCCGCTGGCTGCTGTTGTTGTCGGCGTAAATGCTACAGACCCGCCTGATGTGGTAGTACTAAAACTATTCGGTCCTGTCCAATTGTAGGAACTAACCGTTCCTGAACCTGTTACACTGCCAGCGGTCAATGTCAATTCTGTACCAACACATAACTCATTGGTCGATGTCGTTATTCCTGAAATAGTCGGTACAGCATTTACCGTTACTGCAGGAGAGGTCACAGCAGCAGCACTTGTACAACCAGTACCTGTATAGGTAACTGTTACACTGTAGTTTCCACTCGCAGCAGTAGTCGTCGGAGTAAATGCTACAGAGCTAACAGTAGTCGTTGTGCTAAATCCATTAGGACCCGTCCAGTTGTAAGAGCTAACGGTCCCTGAACCTGTCACACCACTTGCTGTCAATGTCAATTCTGTTCCGATACACAAATTTGTTGCCGAAGGTGTAATACTCGATATCGCCGGCATAGTATTTACGGTTACTGATGGCGACGTCACAGCGTGCGTACTCGTACAACCTGATCCCGAATAGGAAACACTTACAGAGTAATTTCCACTTGCAGCCGTAGTTGTTGGTGTAAAAGCCACATTGTTTACCGAGGTCGTTGTACTGTATCCGTTAGGCCCTGTCCAGTTATATGAGCCAACACTACCCGTGCCCGACACACTTCCTGCTGTTAACGAAAGTTCCGTACCTACGCACAATTCAGATGGACTTGGCGTAATTGACGAAATCGTAGGCAATACATTTACTGTAACCGCCGGCGCAGTGACTGCCTCAGCGCTTGAACACCCCTCACCGGCATAAGTAACACTCACAGAGTAGCTTCCGCTGGCTGCGGTAGTGGTGGGTGTAAATACGGTAGAATACGAGGACGACGTTGTACTAAACCCATTAGGACCTGTCCAGTTATAGGAAATAAATGCTACGGAACCTGTAACACTTCCGGCAGATAAAGTAAGCGGTGTCCCTAAGCACAAAAGCGTATCAGACGGAGTAATTCCCGAAATCGTCGGCACTGCATTCACTGTAACTGCTGGCGAAGTAATTGCAGATGCACTTGTACATCCGGTACCTGTATAGGTAACGCTAACGGTATAAGTACCACTGGCAGCCGTTGTTGTCGGCGTATACGTCACTGCGTTAGTCGCCGAGGTAGTGCTGTAACCGTTCGGGCCGGACCAGTTATATGAATTGAGCGAGCCCGCTCCGGATACGCTTCCTGCAGTAAATGTCATGGACGTACCTACGCAAATATTGGTCGCTGAAGGAGTGATACTTGCAACAGTCGGCAACGCGTTTACTGTAACCGACGGGGAGGTAACAGCTGACGTACTCGTACAACCAACGGCAGTATCATTTACCACGACAGTATAGTTTCCGGTTGCGGCAGTTGTTGTTGGGGTAAACGCCACGTTATTTACCGTAGACGTCGCACTATAACCATTTGGCCCGGTCCATGTATACGACCCTACAAGACCGGTCACACTACCGGCTGTCAAAGTCAGGGACGTGCCAACACATAAGTTTGTCGACGAGGGCGTAATGCTCGATACGGTAGGTAGCGTATTAACCGTAACAGCTTTTGTCGAATAGCATCCGGTAGTGGTAAGCTTGTAAGTAATGGTTGCCGTGCCGCCGCTTTCGCCGGATACAATTCCTGATGATGAACCGACACTTGCGACCGCAACATTGCTGCTTATCCATGTACCACCGGCGGTAACATCCGACAATGTTGTGGTACCCCCTGCACATATCACCGTATCACCTGTTACCGGAGCAGTACCGGGACTGACAACAACTTTTGTATAAGCAGTATCGCTGATTGACGACGTTCCACATGAATTAATGAATCTGTAATACGTCGTTGTAGTAATGGCAGCAGGCATTACATATGATGAGCTGGTCGCACCTGATATAGAAGTCCAACTTGCACTATCTGTTGAGTACATCCATTGTATATCCTCCCCGGCGGTAATGCCACTTGCCTGTATAGTGGTCGCACCTGATACGCAGAAAGAATCTGTCTCCGGCGCTATCGTTCCGGCTGATATACTCGAGCAGACGCCTAGTTCATCTGCCCCCATAGTCGGGTTTGTAGTGTCTCTGGTTACACCATCAAAATCTTCTGTGATTGAAATCGGAGTTCCTGCGTTAAGTGCCAGATTACTATACGTCGACACAAGGTGAAGGTCTGTTGGAGAAACAAAAGTCGCAGGTGTGCTGATACAATGTACATTCTTCCCATAATAGGATTGCAGCGAAGAAACGGTTGCCCTGTCTCCACCAACATAAGCCATAACATTGGTACCGGATGCGTAATAATTGTTGTAATCCATCTCGGCAAACCGTGCGCTAATTGCAGTAATATACAATGCCCAACCCTTGTCTGCTATAGTACCAGTATTATCATAACTATTGACAAATATATTGTTCCTGAGGTCTAAGTTATTGCCCGAGGTGTTTGTGTAAAAACATGCAGACCCGGTAGCAGTGTTATACCCTGCAAAGGAACTGTTCATGTGAACAGTATTGTTGTAAATCTTCACAAAACCGGAATAGCTTTCAATGTCCAGACCTATCGGGAAATACGTTATAGACGTATACGAGCGACACTTGATGTCGGATATCATATTGTTAGCTATCAGCAAATTACTAGCGTTAGAATTTGTACGAACAATGATACCTCTTGCACCACCGCCTACACCAGCTGTATAGCTGTTGCCTATATCCTGAATTGTATTTCGCTCTATGATACCGTTAAGACAATAGGAACCATAGTAGATGCCACAGTTCGAAGAGTAATTAGTCCCTGTATAGCTTGAGTTTACTGCCTTGATAGTGTTCTGTGTGATGTGGGCGCCTCTAACATAGCTGTTGAAGTATATACCACACGCATGATTAGCACTCGATGTGACACCTATATTTTGAATTGTGTTACCGGAAATAATGGGATTGTTTACGTTAAACATCATGATGCAACGATAGCCGATATTATCTGTTGCACTATAAATCGAAGGACCAAAAGTATTGTTTGCAATGGTCCAATCATCCAGCCCACCAGCAGATGTGTTGGTGGTACCCGAGGCATACAAACCATAAAAACATTTTTTTATCGTGTTCCCCTGGATGGTAATAGTATCATTATCCATACTACTTGTGGTAGTCGGCGAAGACCCATTATCACGGGCTGACAGGATACCATAATTTGCAGTACTATTAGACCCTCCTTCAATATTCAGATTCTTGACCGTTACATGTCTGCAGCCAGACCCGGCAGCGGTTGAACTCGCTAACCAGACATTTGCAAAGGTTGAGAATGAGTTACTGTGCAAAGTCAAGCTACTACCACCACTGTTTCTTCCGTCAATGATTACATACCGTGCATTCAGTAATTTTATCATTGCACTTACCCCGATTGGTCCCTGTATTGTTACATTGGTCGAGTCAGCAGGCCTGATCGTCAGCGTATTGGTTGCGCTCGCAAAAGGGTTGTTGGTAATGGTAATAGGAAATGTTTCTGCAGCAAATGTGGTATTCGTCAGATTAAAAACTACAGGCCCTGAAAGACAACCGGCGTTGTATGCTGCAACGGCTGCGGTAAGTGTTGTATAATCTCCACCCATACCGACAGTATAAGTACCGCCAAAGTCGTTTAATACAGTGTACGAATTAGGTGTATCAGGAGGCGAGGTAATTGTGTTGACATCCGTTGCTGTAAACCCTTCAGCAGGAACAGAAGCTATATACCCGTTACTGTCTTGCGCAACCACGTAATAAGAAACGGTATCCCCTAATGAAAGGCCTCCCATATCAGCAGCGGAAACTGTAAAACTCCATGAACCCGAAGTGGTGCTACCTCCTACTCTGGTTCCTGACCGACTGAACCACGTTCCTGTTCCTTTCCTGTAATATACCTTTGGCCTTAAAATACTGGTATCGGGAATCCCCCCGATGTCAGAGATGGTGGCAGTGAACACACGATTTCCGGTACCACAAGCGCTTAGCAAATCGGGAAAGCTAATGACTGGTGGTGTATTGTCATTTGGAGTTCCGTCAAACTCATCAGCACCAATATCATATGCATATCCACCACCATTTACAGAACCGGATGGCCCTGGACGACTATCTCCATCAATATCGGTAGGCACCTCTGAAATACTTGTACCGTGAGACTCGACATCGTTGCTGGTAGTACCCATGTTGATGTGTAGATTACCGGTATCTGAATTTGTGAACGTGACCGTTGAACCCGAATAGGAATATTCATCGCAACTCGAGTTAGTCTTCCAAGCTGCAAATGTCATATCCGTATTAGCCCACTGACCGACTTCACCGGCATTCGCAGCGGTTAAAATATTGTAATCCGATGCTCCGGCAGCCCACCCTGTCGCGGTACCGGAAGCTCCCAGGCCGTTGGCAATAGCATAATGGCTGCCGCCGCCACCGCTACGCATGTTCATGAATATATTGTTTCTGATATCAACCGGAGTTGTTGCCGCTGCCGAATAATTCCCTCTCAAAAAACATGCTGTTCGCGCACCACCCGACGCCACAGTACCCTCAATCAAAACGCTGTTATTAAAAATCTTATGAAGAGCAGAAGAAGAAGTATTCCCCTGCATAATGCCTGTAAAAGATGTATTGGATGTCTGGTCTTTTCCCAAAGCAATCATATTGTTCGCGATTGTTACATCGGTATCCGGATTATAGCTAAATATCCCAATTGCTCTCGCAGGGTTGGTTACCGAAGTATAAGTGCTCGCACTCTGTAATCCGTATATTCTATTCCTTAGAATCGATCCACTAACAGATGCGGTGTATAATATCCCTACGACATTTGTCGGATAAGCTGATGAGTATGTATTAGCCAAACTGTCAATAACGTTATCCGTAACTTCTGCAGTCCCGGTACCACCTCTGTAAACTATACCCACCAAGCCCGCCAAGGTAGAAAGTGCAGTATAACGTGTTGAAGAATGAAGATTGGATACTCTGTTACCAATAATTCTACCTGAAGACGTACCAGTAGCGTATATCCCAATTAATCTGGACCCTGTACCGTATCCATCTGCCGTTACATTTGCAATTACATTACCTGATACTTCCGGACTGACATCAGTAGCCGAAGAAATATTGGTGTAGATCATGTACAAATACTGGCTACCTGTCGATGCTGTAGCTGAATGAATACTATTTGCGGTTGTTGTGCTACCGATAGTGTTATCTATTATTGTGGTCGTAGCCGTACTTGCCGCATAGATTCCAAGTATCCCCACACCTATTGACGTGGTAGAACCGTTAAGGGTTATCGAGCCAATAGTATTATTACGGATATCCACCGTTGCCGGTAGCGGCGCAGTTGTAGCGATTCCATAAACACCATAGCTACCATTTACACTATTTGTTACGCTTATTGAACCAGTCCCCGTCGTCGCACCTATTACGTTTCCTGTAGTAGTACCGATATTGACGCTTCCGTTGTTAACATAAATTCCTACAAGACGCCCGTTAGAGGATGTATAATCTATAAGAGAGACAGTATTACCCTGAATATTTGAAGGAGTTGAATAAGTGCCATTAAATAGAACCCCATAAAATATAGTATTGGTGGAACTAGTCATCGTATACGTCCCGGTCCCTGCCCCGGAATTCCCTCCGATGAAGTTATCTGAAATCAGAAAATCGTTACCCGACACGGTATTATCTATAAATATACCGACAACAGCCTGATTGCTGTTGAATACCCTCGCATCAGTCTGGAATATCTTATTGCCTGTTATTGTCCAACCCGTATTTCCACCACCAATATATATTCCGTTTGTAGCTTCTGTGGTGTCATAAAAGTTATATATATTATTGTTAGAAATAATATTTCCGTTATTATCTTTCCCGGATGTGCCCAAAGCATAAATACAGTTACGTGGGAATCCTGATGCATCATGGATATCGCAACTATCGATAACGTTATCATTATTTCCGGACGACACAGATGTTCCGGCAAACCTTATCACGCCTCCTGTGCTTGTCGCACAGGCGCCTTCGAGTATTATATGCTCGACACGGTTATTGGTTGCATCATCAATAAACTGGATGGTTGTCGCTTCTGCTGCAGTACTATTGTTGGCTAATGTCAGCGCTTTCGTGGTACCTGTAGAGCCAACTCTTCCATCTATTACCACATAATTTGCACCGACCAAATTAATCATCGGACCATCAGTGGTTGCAGTTACGGTCATTGTTCCCTGAGGCCTTATTGTCAAAGTCCTTGAGGCGTCTCCACAAATGAATTTGCCAATATTAATAGGGTAACTCTCGCCTGTATAAGTGGTTTGGAGCTCCAGTGCAAGGTCCCCTCCAATACCAACAGTGTTAATAGCGGTAATTGCTTCGGCAATTGTTGAATAATCACCTGTCGGACCCACTGTCTTCACTCCGGTAAGCGCACAAGCCGTAGTAGAAATAGAATCATTTAACGGGCTACTTGTCCTGTACTGCGGACCTCCCGTACATTCAGAGTTGTAAGCATACACCCAGAACCAATAAGGCGAGTCATCAGTTAAACCGGTATTGGTGAAGGTTGTATAGTCGCCAAACGACACAATAACACCACCTAAGGCCTCATCACCAGGCGTATAGGTAACGCCATTAGTTGGTGGGTCCGGCGCAGTATCAGTAGTTGTTCTAACCACCAGATATCCATCTGCCTCATACGCAGGCGAAAAGGCCCCGCTGATGGTAAATAGAGTAGATGATAAGCTAAGGGCAGTAGGCTGATTAACCGGTGTAGAACAAGTGGGCTGATCAATAATGGTTATTGTATAATCTCTCGCACCGCCATAAGTTATAGACGTGTTCGGACAACCTGGAATGCTTGGATATGTTAATCCCCCACAGCAAGCAATATAGTTACCGACTATCCGCATACGGTAGGTTCCTGGGGTAGCAGTAGATGGGATAGAGATTGTGATATTTTCTTCAGTAGAAGGTATTGTCGCCAAACCTCCGACGGTTTCGTCGGGAGAAGCAAACGAACCATCCCCATTGTAATCAATCCAAACCTGAAAAGAATAATTGGTGTAGTAACTCGGTGTGGTATTAATGGTAGCCGTATAAGCAACACCGCGGTAAACAATAACAGACTCCGACGCAGATAAGTCCATATAGTTTGACGAACAAGTAGTAGAGGGGTCTGTAATGGCACCTATGGCACCAACCAACGACTTGATACTTGAATTCATGGGATAAGACGCACAATTCGCTAAAAACGAAGGCGTACAACTTGCGTCAGCAAAATAAGTAGCTGTCACTACATTAGATACAGAGGTAGTACTACTGTTTGCACAAGTAACATTGCATCTAAAATCAGTCGACTCCGTTATGCCAGTGAAATCATATATGGCGGTAGTAGCACCCGAAATATCGCTCCAGGCCGAAGCTCCGGCGGTTGAGGACTGCCATTGAAACTCAATATCACCGGCAACCTCATATCCCGAAAGCGTAAGGGTAAATGGAGTGGAAGTGATACCTGCGTACGGCAGCAAACTAGCTGTGCCTGCTGTTGGAGAACCCGAGCAGGCCGAAACACCATATCCGAAAACCGGCAAATATTTGTACCCTTCTAAACCGCCACCACTAACTATGATACTCTCGTTATAGGGGCCTGATGCCGTTGGCAAAAAACGAACATATAACGGCACCGATGTAAAAGAGGGCACGGTAAATGAATAAGTCTCAGCCGTATCATACCAGGTAGTACCATCAAATGAAAACTCAAAATTATCCGAGGTCGCGTTTATCGTTATAGGGCTGGACGCCATATAAGTTCCCGTGATTGAAAACACCTGTGCTGCAGAGGTGTCGCCCACGGCAACATAACTATAAGAAATCGACGAGGGCGTAGATACGACTGTTGGTCCGTAAATAATCACATAGCCATCTCCACTATTTACGCCCGCTGTCGCGGTTACAGAACTCACACCTGCCCCACCATAGTAGGAAGAGCCGCCACCGCCACCGCCATACGCGCCGGAACCGCCACCATAATAACCGCCGCCACCGCCGCCACTACCATTAGTAGTGTACGGACCACCGCCATATCCAAATCCTCCGTCAGGAACTGACAGATAACCTGTCGCTCCGAATCCACCCTCAGACTGAGTTCCACCCGTTCCTGCCAAGGTAGTGCTCAATGTATCACAAGTCTTCCCTGTACTACCTGTTAGTCCTCCCGCTGCACCACCATTATTGATGGCGCCACCGCAATACCTTCCGCCCCCGCCGCCGCCGCCGCCTACTATTATTCTGTTCGCTAATGTGGCACCACCGGTACGAATGTCCGTAGAGCCACCTCCGCCGCCGCCATATGTTCGTCCGTCACCGCCATATGCGCCACCTCCGGAGTTAGTACCACCATACTTTATTGTTCCTGTATTATTTCCATCAGCGCCTTTCCCTCCAACGTATATACTAAATACTTGTCCCGGCGTAACAGTCAACGTCGCCTCCACTTTACCACCCAAGCCTCCGGGGGAGTTGCCATAACTTTTTCCGCCTTCTGCTCCGCACACTTCAACTCCTACCGATGTTACCCCCGGTGGCACCACATAAGTCTGTACCGATCCGGTGTAACTATACACCGTCTGTGCTATTCCCGAAAAGCCAAGCAAAATCGCGCCTAAAACACTAAATAACTTCTTCATATATATCCAGCCCAAAAATTAATGCAATAAAATTCCAGTTTGGCAGATGAGCCAATTCAGATAGGTCTAAGTTAAAGTTAACAATGTACGCCAATTTTAACAAAAAATTGAGACATCTTATCCTAACGATAAACAATAATTTTAAAACATATTTGAGAGAACCACAACCGAGCGGAGGAGGACAGAACATGCAACACAATGACATGCGACCGACACAGTGCCGGACATTTCAAAACCTAACTCGAAAAGAAAAACTTAAAAGACGATTAAATCCGAATTACCTAATTACACTCAGATAACTAGTACGTGGACAAGAAAATATATAAAAATCACCCGGTTTTATTCGTACGCTTTTAACTGCTTGATAGCAAGTAGCGCGCCAGCCAATAATACAGGTTCCTTTTCGGTGAACTCTGCTATATTCACCGGCACGTCGCTGGTGTCCGCACCGGTCCATTTTATCAGCTTGTTCTCGCTGAAATAATATTTATTAATGTCCAGCATAGTTTTAGAGTCATCGTACCACATGCTATCTCCCATCGACTTAGCGACTTCCTCTGTGTAAGTAGTTGGCAGATTGTATATATAGTCTCTGCTTTCTACAAATATCAACATGCCGTCGTCAAAATAATAGCTGATAAAATTCCTACTCTTCTCTCCAAAATGCTGGGTCAATATTTTACGAACCTCGTCGTCCCTGTAATATCCTGTAATGGCGCCATTTTCGGGCGACACGATGTCGTCTACCTGACGCATTGTATATTCCTTGAGCTCATCATTTGTAGCAGCTACCTCCTTCCGAATAGAATCTATAATTTCCTTTTGATTCTTTTTACATGCAGAAATAAATAGCCCGAATACTATAACAATAGTTATTAGTTTCTTCATAGAGAATATGTTTTGGTACTAAACCCCGGCCGCGCTAATTTCTTTCACCTGCCCGTGCTCAATCTTTACCACCCTGGCGGGATACTTTTGAATGATTGTATAATCATGCGTAGCCATTATGAACGCCGTCTGAAAATCACGACAAATATTGAACAACAACTGCATTATTTCGTCGGTAGTTTCGGGGTCTAAGTTACCCGTAGGCTCATCGGCTAATATCAGCATCGGGTTATTCAGCAGTGCACGTGCTATGTCAACACGCTGTTGCTCACCACCCGACATTTCATAAGGCATATTACTGCTCTTGTTTTTCAGACCAACCTTGGTTAGCACGTTCTCTATTTTCTCTTTCATCATCACTTTATCCTTCCAACCCGTTGCTTTCAAAACAAATTCAAGATTATCATATACACTTCTATCTGTCAGTAGTTTAAAGTCCTGAAAAACGATTCCTAAATTGCGTCTTAACAATGGAATCTTTTGCCAGGTAAGATCTTTTAGGTTAAACCCGGCCACATTACCTTCCCCTTCTTTTAGATATAAATCACCGTACAACGTCTTTAAAAGACTAGACTTTCCGGTTCCTGTTTTACCAATCAAATATATAAACTCACCTTTTCCAACCTCAAGGTTCACATTATTTAATACTAAGCTATTTCCCTGAAAAATATTAGCCTGTAAAAGCGTAACAATTCCGGTTGACTCTAATTTTATTGACTCCATATGCACCTTAATTTACACAAAGATATAAGTGTTATCCTTAACAAAAAGAAAAAAGGCAGGAACCACTCCTATCTGCTCCATTGTCAAATAATACAAGTGGCAAATCACCATCAAAACAAGGCAGAGGGCATTTAACGAATTTACATTATGCCCATTTTGTCATTGACTCCGGCCTAATATGGCGCTCAATGACAGATTCTCTGCCAATATTACAGAAAAAATAAAATGGCATATTCATTGAGATAACAATAGTAAATACAAAATTAATTATGGCAAAGATTATTGGAATTGACTTAGGAACCACAAACTCATGCGTATCTGTAATGGAAGGTAATGAGCCGGTGGTAATAGCAAATGATGAAGGTCGCCGTACCACTCCGTCGGTTGTTGCCTTCCTTAAAAATGGTGAGCGTAAAGTAGGAGACTCGGCAAAACGTCAGGCAATTACAAACCCACACAACACGATACAATCCATCAAGCGATTTATGGGTCGTAGGTATGACGAAGTAACAAATGAAATCTCACATTTTACTTACAAACTAACTAAAGGAGATAATAATACTCCCCGCGTAGACATTGATGGCAGGCTTTACACGCCACAAGAGATATCTGCAATGATTCTTCAGAAAATGAAGAAAACAGCAGAAGATTTTCTGGGATATGAGGTAAAAGAAGCTGTTGTTACTGTACCGGCATACTTTAATGATGCACAAAGGCAGGCAACAAAAGAAGCCGGAGAAATCGCAGGATTGAACATCCGTCGTATAATCAATGAGCCCACAGCTGCGGCTCTTGCGTACGGAATGGACAAGCAAAATGCCGACAGTAAAATTGCGGTATTCGACCTTGGTGGCGGAACGTTTGACGTATCTGTACTGGAATTGGGAGACGGTGTATTCGAGGTAAAATCAACTAATGGTGATACACACCTTGGAGGAGATGACTTTGATAAGGTGATTATGGACTGGTTAGTAGCTGAGTTTCAGAAGGACGAGTCTATGGACCTTCGTAAAGACCCTATGGCATGGCAGCGTCTTAAGGAAGCTGCTGAAAAAGCTAAAATAGAATTATCCTCTTCTCAGGAAACAGAAATTAACCTACCTTATATCACAGCAATCGACGGTGCTCCGAAACACCTGGTACGCAAGCTTACTCGTTCTAAATTTGAACAATTAGCCGACAACCTTGTTGAGCGTACATTGGAACCATGCAGAAAGGCATTAAAAGATGCAGGAATCTCGGCAGCGGATATTGATGAAGTTATCCTTGTAGGTGGTTCTACACGTATACCGAAAGTACAGGAAGTAGTTGAGAAGTTCTTCGGTAAAAAACCACATAAAGGTGTGAATCCTGATGAGGTAGTAGCAATCGGTGCTGCAATCCAGGGTGGTGTATTGACAGGAGATGTAAAAGATGTACTGCTTCTTGACGTAACGCCACTGTCTCTTGGTATTGAAACTATGGGTGGTGTTATGACACGATTGATTGAGTCAAACACTACTATCCCGACAAAGAAAAGCGAGACATTCTCAACGGCGAGCGACAACCAGCCAAGCGTAGAAATAAACGTGCTGCAAGGAGAACGCCCGATGGCTAAAGACAACAAGAACCTCGGTAAGTTCATCCTGGACGGAATACCACCTGCACCTCGCGGTGTGCCTCAGGTAGAAGTTGTGTTCGATATTGATGCAAATGGTATCCTGCATGTAACAGCAAGAGATAAGGGAACCGGTAAGCAACAAAACATCAGAATTGAAGCCGGTAGCGGACTGAATAAAGAGGAAATAGAAAGAATGAAGAATGAGGCAAAAGCCAATGAAGAAGAAGACAAGAAAGTACGTGAGCGAGTTGAGAAGCTGAATAAAGCAGATGGTCTGATTTTTAATACAGAAAAACAACTTAAAGACTACGGCGATAAGATTCCGGCAGAAAAGAAAACTGCAATAGAAGCGGCAATGGAAGAGCTGAAAACAGCACAAAAAGCAGAAGACCTGAGTGGCATTGATGCTGCTGAAGAAAAGTTAAATGCCGCATGGATGGCCGCCAGCGAAGATATGTACAAGGCAGGTCAGGACGGTGCTGCACCGGACGGCGCTAGCCAGCAGTCAACTGAAAACGCTTCTGCATCTGATGAAGGTGAAGTTGCCGACGCTGAGTATGAAGAAGTAAAGTAAGTGTTTCAAAATCATATTTTTGAACGCAAGTAAAAAAGAGAATGACCGGCCTGGTGCCGGTCATTCTCTTTTTTTTATAGACATTTCAGATAAAAACAATCATTTGCAACGAAACATTCATTCCTTGAAATAAAAAAACGCATGATCCGGAAATGGAGTTTATATGACTCCAGCAGACAATGCGTCAGGTAACAAAACAAAATGTAAAAATCAACTAAGCCGGGAACTCGCTTACATGGGTACGACACCAAACATATTGGTACAGCTAAAACAGGTCGCTCTTAGTGAACATATACCGGCTTAAAGCTCTTTGTCTTCTTGAAAGTTAATGGACTTTCAGAAATTCTCTCGGTGCTCTTTTTCAGCTTCTTTGCTTGCTTTTGCGACTTTACAAATAAATGTACAGGTAGTGCGTCTACGTCGAAGTTTCTATTGATTGAATTCATTGGTTATTGTTTTGTTAACCAAAAATATCAATTAACAACAAGACAACAAAATAATTATCACATATTTTTTGTAGATATTTTTATCTAATTGATTTTAAGCATATAGCATAATAATTGCAGAAGTTGAGCAAAAACCGATTTTAGGCCAAAATAACAAGTAGTGTTAACAAAGTAAAAATAATCGTCAAAAACTATTCATTAACATTTGGCACATAGTGTGCTATTGGGCAGGCATTTTATAATAGCTATTAATTGACATGAACGGCATGCAATAAACCAGACTAAGTCCGGACAACTGGTAAACCACTAAAGTGAATAAATGACAATGCTCATTAAGCAATACCTTTCAGTCCTGCTCATCAATCGCGGGACGAAAATAACACAAATGATACCTGCTAACGTAAGACTAAAAAGCAAAAAGATAACTTGTAACCATGAACAAAAAAGCTGTTACGGAATTCCGTAACAGCTTTCTCAATTCTATTTACTTATTTGCGAGTTACTTTTTCACAAATTTCCTGGTAGCAATTAGTCCTCCCGACTCTGTCTCAAATTTCACAAAATACATTCCGGGCAACAAAAGGCTTACATCAATGTGATCAACCTTTACCCCTTCAATAATAGACCGTCCATCTATTCCCCAAACAGATACGAGCAAATTATCAGGTGCATTAATGAACAACTCGTTAGATACAGGATTCGGATAAACGCTGATTGAGGCCCCATTTTCAAGTTCATTAACACCAACTGTAAACTTGTACCAATCAGTCTTCTTAGAGCAGCCCAGACCGTCAGTTACCTCTACAAGATACTTTTCATTCTTATAAGGAACCGCAAATGTGCTGTTTGTTGCACCGGGAATTGCACCGGCTGTACTGTCGTACCACTGGTACGCAGCATATATAGTTCCCGTGCTCAGTTGATTCAGCGACCAATCGTAAGTAATGCTAGGCGTTGGAAGTGGGTTAACGGTCACAATAGCATTTACAGAACACCCAAACACCTTATAAGTAACTACTGCCGTATCCGGGAAGTGCCCTTCTAAATTTCCGGTTACAGAATCTACATCGGCAACATAATCGTTGCTAGTACTCCATCGGCCACCTGCTGCTGCGTTAGACAATACTACTTCCACCCCATTACAAATAGAGAGTGGTCCACCTATCGGCGGCAATGGTGGTATTACATGCATAAGTAACGTTGTAGCGCAACCTGTTGGCAATTGATAGCCAATAAATGTGATACCGGTCGAAAGTCCTGTTACTCGTCCGGAAAACGTATCCACAGACGCAACTGCAGGATTACCACTTTCCCATGTACCACCTCCAACAATATCTGTCAATACAGTCTCGGAACCAACGCATACCGTGTCATATCCCAATATCGGAGCCATAGGATGCACTGTAACATCCGCAAACACCTGACAACCCGACATATTAGTATACGTAATAGTAACTGCACCCATATTTATACCGCTTACCACACCAGTGGACATATTAACAGTGGCAATAGTCGTGTCACTACTTGTCCAGGTGCCACCCAAATCAATGCTGCCCAACGTAGTTGTTTGTCCATAACAGGTACTGAACACCCCTGAAATTGGGTTCGGTGCACTTAGTATCGTTAATAGCCTCGACGCAGGCAAACAACCTGCAGTTGTGTAGCTTACATATACTGTTCCTCCGGCCACACCTGTCAAAATACCTGTAGTGGCATCAATCGTTGCTTTTGAAGCGTCACTTGTACTCCATACACCACCGGGAACAGAATTTGCCATAGCAATTGTATTTCCGGCACATACACCGGCAGGTCCGGTAATAGCTCCGGGCGCCAGATTAACATTCATCAGGAAGGTAGTATAACAACCGGTACCTAAAACATAGGTAATTGTCGCAGAACCGGTACTATATCCGGTTACTATACCGGACACGTAGTCAACGGATGCTACAGTAGGGTTGCCGCTTATCCAGTTCCCGCCCGGCGTCGCATCTGTTAATGCTGTAACACCACCGATACACACATTGTGACTGCCACTTATAGGCGCAGGGTTCGGAGTTACGTTAACTATTTTTGTTTGAAAACAACCCGTTGCAGGCATAATATAAGATATTCTTGAAGTACCAACAGAGAAAGCAGAAACCACTCCGGTGGAAGAACCTATAGTTGCCACGGAAGGTACAGTACTACTCCAGGTTCCACCGGGAGTGGTACTCGCCAATGAAAGAGTCGCACCTTCACAAACTGAAACTGAAGTACCAGAAGGAGATATCGCTGCGGGTACGTCATGCACATTCAATAGCGCCGTCACATAACACCCACCCAATGTATAGGTAATTGTCGTACTACCACTCCTGGTAGCGCTGCCTGAACCCGTAGTAACAGTTCCGGTAGATGCATCGATAGTTGCAACAGACGTATTAGAACTTGTCCAAACGCCACCCGGAAACGGATTCGAAAGACCTCTGGTGTCACCCATACACATATTAATAGGTGTTGCAGGCGCTATCGGCGGTGGACTGATTCTAACTAACTGTGTAGAAGAGCTGACAAATGAACCGGTAACACCACCACACCCCGGCGTACCACTCGCCCAATCAACTACACAAAAATAATAGTACTCACCACCGGAACTCACCATCGGAGTATAAGTAAGTGTGCCTGTAGCAGCGGTTGCTGCGGTAAACGTATCCAGGGAACTAACAAGTGTCGTCGAAGATGTTATTGCGGTTGTGTTTGTAGCATTGTAGTACCATGACACATGACAGGGAGTTCCGTAAGATGCACCGGTCCCCGAACTGCAGGTAGTGTATTGATAAGTCAGTGCCCCAATCGAGCTACCTACGCAATATGTCCCTCCTCCACTAAAAGATGCCGTTCCATTTGGCTGATAGGTTGTTTGTGCTGTTGCGCCAAGTCCGACTAAACCAGTCAATAATAATAATAATATTCTTTTCATCAACCTTAGTATAAAATGTTTACAACTCGTTTGCTCTAAATCCGTTTTATTAACTACTCTTTGTGTTCCGAAAATTCAAAACCTCTACTCAGTTTACTCTTTTATGAGCTTTTCCACAGCGATGCGCATACCATCCTGACTATATATACTTACCGTATAAATACCCGATGGAAGTTCGGAAATATCAATAGATGTAACACCGCTCTGCTCAATTACACTTTTTCCATCCATCCCGGCAATAACTACATCCACATCAACATCCGTCAGAACGGAAAAATAATTCGATGCCGGATTCGGCACCAATTTAACCACACTGTTGCCGCCAACATTACTTACGCTCATTGCTGTGTTGTATGGAATATGCGAAGACTCTCCAACGCATCCTACATCGTCGGTAACCACAACCCAATAACTACCGTTGTAAATTCCGGCAGTCTTGAATATAGTCGCTCCTACAACCTCACCAAAAAGACTATGATACCATTGATAGGAAGCATATCCCGCACCCGTAGAAAATGTATTGGTAGGACCATTAAATGTTACAACCGGCGTAGGAAGCGGATTAATTGTAAATACGCGAGTGATAGAACAAGTTGTAGGTAACGTATAACGTATAGTCGCAGTTCCCGCTCCAACCGCAGTAATTATTCCAGACGTATTACCAATTGTCGCTTTACTGGTTGTCAGGGAACTCCAAACACCGCCAAAATCAGCGTCGTACAAAGTATCAATATCTCCTACACAAAAAGTACTTCTACCTATAATGGGCGCAGGAACCGCATCTACTGTGATTGTAGTAGAAACAGTACAACCTGCATGTGTTGAATACTCTATAACCGCAACATCCGTCGCAATACCGGAGACCACACCGGTCACAGGATTAATAGATGCAGAACCCGGATTCAGACTGGTCCAGGTACCGCCGGACTCAGCGTTTGCTAATGTTATAGTACCGCCGGGGCAAACACTGGTCGGCCCGGTGATAGCAGGAGGTAGGTCAACTACATTGACCACCTTTGACATCATGCAGCCACCCGGCATCGTATAATTAATAATACTAGCCCCAAGCGACAATCCTGTTATTACACCTGACCCTGACAATACCGTAGCCACACCGGGATATGCACTCGACCATGTACCGCCCAATACGCTGTCGGCAAAAGTTGTTACACCTCCTATACAAACAGTATCAGACCCTACAATTGAGTCCGGAGCTGCGTATACGGTAACCGCAAGCGTTGCAGGTCCGCAACCATTAGTGTATGAAACGACTGTAGTACCACCTGCCAATCCAACAAGTGTACCACCCGGTGTGATTGTTGCCACACCGAGAACAGAAGTACTCCATGTACCTCCAGGAAATGAATTTGACAGGCTAACACTGCTACCACCGGCACATATCGGAGTCATTCCCGTTATAGGTGGTGGCAAAGGGCTTATTGTCAATACCTTTGTGGTTATACAGCCAACTGCCGACGTATACGTTACTGTCGCCGTACCTGACGCAATACCAGTAACAACACCGGTCGTTGGTCCTGTAGTTGTAGCAGAAGCTGTGGTTGATGGGGAAACACTCCAGGTACCTCCCGAAAAAGCATTAGAAAGAGAAACGGTTGCTCCGCCTTCACAAACGGTATCTTCTGAAACTATTGCCGGTGGCAGCGGGTTGACAGTAATGGACTTAATCGCACTACCGCAAATATTTCGATATTCAATCGTATCTACTCCCAGACTTAATCCGGAAACGACACCGGAGAGACTACCCACCGATGCGATACTGGTATTTAAGCTACTCCAGGTACCGCCGGTAGCGGTATTCGCAAGCGTTGTTGTCCCACCAATACAAACATTAGATGAACCCGTGATTGCTGTTGGCGCTGCATGAACAGTAACAACCATAGTTGCCGGAGATACGCAAGATGTAGTATACGAGATTGTAGCAGTACCGGCTGATAATCCGGTAATAAAACCAGAGGACGCAACGGACACCACCAAGGGGTCAGCGGTGCTCCATGTACCACTTGATGTTGCACTGGTATAAAGTTCCGCAGCACCGATACAGATTTCCGGCTGTCCAACAATCGCCGCAGGAGCTCCGCAGCCGTAAGTAACTGATATGTCATCAATCGCAGCCGGTGGATTTAAACCAATTGTATTATCATTCTGCCAAGTAAAAATCAATCGAAAAGTAGTTCCCGCAAGCGATGATGGCAAAGGAACTGTAGCCGAAGTATAGGCACCTGTTAAAGATGGCTGCGACCAAACAAGCGCCGCTCCGGTTATTGTCGTACTCGGAGTAGCAGGCACATTCATAGCAGGAGTTACTGAAGTAGGTGCCGTATAAACCAGCAACCTGTCTGTTCCTGTTTGCCCCTGACCTTTCCATTGAAAACGCAACACAATACCTACCGAACCGGATGGAATCGTAATGTCTCTGTAAAAGTGACTTGTACTGGCAACGGTCGTTGTATAATCGTAAGCAGAACCGGAAGACGAAATATGTGCACCCAACGCACCCGCAAACGGAGGTGCATTATTAGTAAGTACCCACGCATTATTGGCGGAATTTACGGTAACCCAGCCATTAGCTGCAAACGTGCCACCTGCTTCAAAGCCACCGTCAAAAGCCGGATCTACTGCAATTATTTGAGCCTTTGACCCAATACTGATTACGAGTGTTAAAAGCAGAACTGATAGTATCCTCATAAGTATGCTGTTATACTGTTTTTGTTTCTTAATTTTTATCGTTTACTGTTGTTACTCCTTCACAAGCTTTTCTACCAAAATGCGTTCTCCTGACTTCGTATATACGTTAACAACGTAAATACCGGCAGACAAGCTGTGCAGATTAATCTGAGAAGCCCCATTATATTCACCCACAACTTTGCCGTCCAAACTACTAATCACTGCATCAACAGGAACAGGGCTTTCGATGTGTAAAACGCCATTTGTCGGATTGGGGAACAACCTTACCGAAATATTATTGATGGAAGAAACCCCAACGCTTACTATACTCACAGGGTATCCCGTTGAAAACGCGATACAACCCGCCAAATCAACCACTCTAACACGATAATTCCCTGCAGTGGTGGGCACAAAAGAAGCGGACGTTGCACCCGGAATAGCAACGGTATTCAGAAACCACTGGTAACCGGCGTAAATATTCGAAGTACTCAAAACGAAGCCGGAATAGGATACAACAGGGATTGGGTAATCATTAACCTCTACGACAACTTCCTTTGAAGTGGCGGTACAGGTTCCGGCGGTCACAGTTACCATACATCTATATACTCCTGATACTGATGCCAAATGAGTATTAGACAAAGCACCGGGAATATCTACGCCATCTTTCTGCCACTGAAAGCCCAATCCTGAAGTAATGCCGTTAGTATTTACTTCTAACGTACCATTGTCTCCCATACATAGCAATAAAGAGTCCTCCGGCGTTACCGCAGGAGTGTCCAGCATCACCGTTGGCGTAGCAACGCCGGTCATATCCGTACAACCATTGGCGTCCGTAATCTCAACGGCATAATTACCGGTATTTCTGCTGATGTATGCTGTATCAGTGGCGCCGGCAATAGGAGTACTACCATCGTACCATTGATATGTGTTTCCTGCAGCAACCGGTGCATAAAGTATCACGCTATCCGCATTGCAAAAAGCTGTGGAAGTATACGTCAACAGATAAGTAGGAGGGTTGGGCAAAATTGTTGCCAGAGCGGTTGTCTTAATAGTACACCCGCTGGTATCAGTAACGGCGAGCGTATATGTTGCACTTGACGGCAACCCCGTTGATATTGTAGGACTTGCTTCTGTAGAAGTATATCCCAGAGGACCTGTCCATTGATAGCCCGCTATTTCACCGGTTGCAGAACCGGACAAAGAAAATGCAGCATTAGGACAGGGAGCCACTGCCGGGCCACTAGCCATAACGCCGGAAACATAAGGACAATTGTAAGTAATTCTTAGATATGGAGCATGAAACCCGGTAGTAGTTGCTGTTCCGGTTTCCCCGGTCATAGTATATTGTCTGAAAGTTCGGGTCGTCCATACTACGGTAATCACCGAACCTAAATTTGCGTCAACAAAATTTTCAGCACGTACATCAGAGGGGAAAGTCTTATTCCCAACCGGAGTGCCATATGCGTCTTCATACAAGGTATCCAGACTGGCGGGGTCCATGGCGGCATACAATGGACCTGCAGTCGTAATCGAAGACAAATCTCCTACATAGCCACAAGTAGTCCAACCGGATCCACCTCCCGCACTTACCGACTCAAGATTAAAGTTCAACTCTACGCTCGTCACAACTGCAGTAGCAGGTATCGAGCTCAAATCGAATACCGCATAACCGCGCCTGAAAATTGAAGATTGAATAACGTTGTCTGTTCTGGTGGTATTTGTACTGTTTCCCGTTACATACGAACCTACTGTACTAGCTGCATATATATCAACAGTGTTCTGACCAAAAGCCAATATTGAAGTACATGCCGCAATAAGGAATAGTAATGTTTTCTTCATAAATTGAAATGTTAGAAAATGTTTTCTACTGTTTAATATTATCTGCCAGAAAATCGACGGTTTATACAAAACATCAATATCCTACGTTTATCAACGTACAATCCTGATAGACACAACTGTATTCATGTTACGCAAATTAATACTAATTTAGTCAGAAACAAAAACAAATCAGCTAATTTTTGTTTCACAACGACAACCAGTTCTAACAACGTATCACCTTTGCTCTGAGGGTATTTGCCTTCCATCAAAAAGCAGATAGTCTGTGCAATAACTCCTGTTATATTGGCGTCAAATGCTCGTATTTTGTTAGCAAGGGGCAACAAATATCTAATTATATTATCTCACCTGTTCACGTAACATTACCGCAAAACGCAAAAAACACACGAACAGAATTTCTGTTTGTCGCAATCTCCAAAGTGATGATAATTCGATGGTAATGAAGTTCGATTTTGTACCTTTGAACCATGAAAAAGAACAAGATAACGGTATTCCTGGTTTCATTTTTTATTTTGCTGGGAGTATCATTTTTGGGGTATTACTATAAAGTAAGCGGAGAACAAAAAAAAGCATCGGCACTACCCATAATCGGCAACGACCAAAATCATCATATTTCACCATTTTCCTTTACAAATCAGGATGGCAAGACCATCACAAATGCTGACATCAAGAATAAAATTGTTGTTGTTGAGTACTTTTTTGCAACCTGTAAGGGTATATGTCCGAAAATGAATGCGAATCTCTCAAAAGTATATGAGGCGTTCAAAGGAAACAAAGATGTAATGTTTTTATCTCATTCTGTAGACCCACTTAAAGACACAGTTGAAGCGCTTAAGGCCTATAGTCTTCGCTTTGATGCGGACCCTACCCAATGGATGTTCCTGACCGGAGACAAAAAGGAGCTCTATGACATGGCTCGCTATAGCTACCTCATTAGCGCCGATGATGACACCGCAGGGCTAAGTGTAGATCAGGATTTCATTCACGACAAGCATTATGTATTGGTAGACCCCGAGGGGAGAGTACGAGGGTTCTATGATGGACTTTCGGACGAAGATATTGCCAAAATAACAAGCGACATTAAGACACTTATCGAAGAAAAGCACAAACAATAAATACTCATTTCTAAAACGGCATTTTGATTTATTTTGTTGCAACCATTCTTTTGAATGTAGTCGTGCTTTCCATCTTAAAGTCGTTTCCTAAGTTCGGGATTAACGCCATTCAGGCGGTTTCGTTCAATTATCTTGCTTGCGTATTGGCCGGGTCCACATTGATGGACAGTACCCCTTTTTCTCCTGCTACGTTGCGCGCCCAATGGCTACCATGGGCAGTAGTACAGGGGTTTCTGTTAATTTCACTATTTAATTTGATGGCCTATACGGCAAAAAGAAACGGAATGACCGCTACGGCTATCGCAGCAAGGCTGTCGCTGGTCATACCGGTATGTCTTTCGGTAGTACTCTACAGCGAGCACCTGTCGGTTTGGCATATTGTTGGCATTATAATAGCCATCCCTGCCATCTACCTATCATCTGTAAACAAAAAAACCGATAAAGTAGCCGGTAGTCTGCTGCCTATCATTGTCCTTTTTGCAGGCAGTGGACTATTGGACACCCTGGTGAATTACACGCAATTCACATTTCTACGTACACACCAGGAAATGGCCGGATACACGGTTATTTCCTTTGCAATTGCCGGACTACTCGGAATGACACACCTAACGGTATTATTTGCGACCGGGAAACAACAGTTTCAAGTCAAAAACCTATTGGCAGGTATATGCCTGGGTGTCCCGAACTTCTTCTCTATTTACTTTTTGGTACTGACGCTCAACAGTGGCATGCTGCAAAGTTCTGCGACAATTCCATTACTTAATATCACTGTTGTTGTCGCCTCAACCATCTGGGCAATATTTTTCTTCAAAGAGCCAACGAGTCGCCTCAAAATAATGGGAATTGCCCTTGCCGTAGTAGCTATAATGCTAATATGGCTGGGTGGCAGTCAACATGCCTGAGCATAAATAAAAAAGAGAGCACCGGTCGGAAGCTCTCTTATTCACGATATATTTCGCAGTACCAATTACCCCAAATACACTTTGAGGGCATTGCTGTACCGCGCCTTTTGCAAGCGCTTAATAGCTCTTTCTTTGATTTGGCGAATACGCTCTTTCGTAAGATCATATTTATCGCCTATCTCTTCAATGCTGGGTCCGGCATCGCCTTCCAAACCAAAATAGGCTGCCAATATTTCAGCTTCTCTCTGACTCAACGACTTAAGAATTCGGCGAATTTCGTTGCGTAAGGAATCCTTCATCACATCATTATCGGTATCGCTGCTTCCTTCCAGCAAATCACCCATGGCCACATCTTCTGCTTCGTGTACAGGTGCATCCAGAGATGTATGACGGGTGTTACTGGTAAATATATTTGTAACTTCAGTTTCACTCATCTCAAGAATGTCTGCCAGCTCTTCAGTTGATGGCTCACGTTCATTCTCCTGTTCAAAAGCAATAAATGCTTTATTGGCTTTATTATAAGTACCTATTTTGTTTTGTGGCAAACGCACTAGCCTACCCTGTTCAGCCAAAGCCTGTAAAATTGACTGACGTATCCACCAAACCGCATAAGAAATAAACTTAAAACCCTTTGTTTCGTCAAAGCGCTGTGCAGCTTTGATAAGACCAAGGTTACCTTCGTTTATCAAATCGCTTAATGAAAGCCCCTGATGTTGGTACTGCTTAGCCACCGATACTACAAACCTGAGGTTGGACTTAACCAATTTCTCCAATGCACGCTGGTCGCCCATGTGTATCTTCTGGGCAAGCGTAGTCTCTTCCTCAGGGGTAATCATAGAAATTTTACTTATCTCTTGTAAGTATTTCTCTACCGCCTGTGAATCCCGGTTTGTAATCTGAGTGGCAATCTTTAACTGCCTCATAGTGTTATTGCTTTATATGTTCTGTTATTTAAACTTTGCTGAATCACGACATTCTTCAATCCATCAACTCCCGACTCCTGTAAAAGTAGGCGTCTTTAAACCTTCAAATGTTTGATATTCAACCAAGTTTTGTCTCACTTACAACGCTCAAAATACGTTCCACATTTCACAAATTACATTAACCAAAGTGTTAATCTATATATAAAATGACTGAAAAGTAACGCTGGATTGACTTCCGTCAGTTATGAATATTTTTTATACAGGTATCATTAAAATTTTCTTTTATCCTGTATGACTTAATTTCGGTACAAAATTATACCAATATGTCAAAAATGCTACCTTTGCGCCTCTATTCACATCAACTTTAACAAAACATGGAAAAGGATTTGTATCAGCATCCGGACTATTACCTCATTGACGAACTACTTACTGAAGAGCAATTACTTATAAGAGACTCGGTTAGAGCATTTGTAAAAAAAGAAATATCCCCTATCATAGAAGAGAGCGCCCAAAACGCAACCTTTCCAAAGCAAATAATTAAAGGATTGGGAGAACAGGGCTGTTTTGGCCCATTTGTCCCACAGAAATATGGCGGTGCCGGACTCGACTATATCACGTACGGTATAATGATGCAGGAGTTAGAACGCGGGGATTCAGGTATTCGTTCCACAGCATCGGTACAAGGTTCGCTGGTAATGTTCCCTATATATAAATTTGGCACAGAAGAACAGAAAATGAAATTTCTGCCAAAATTGGCGACCGGAGAAATGATGGGGTGTTTTGGACTTACTGAACCCGATCATGGTTCAAACCCTGCGGGGATGCTAAGCAACTTCAAGGACGCCGGTGACCACGTGATACTCAATGGATCTAAAATGTGGATTTCAAATGCCCCGTTTGCAGATATAGCTGTAGTTTGGGCTAAAGATGAATCCGGTGACATCAGGGGAATGATTCTGGAAAGAGGCATGGAAGGTTTTTCAACACCCGAAACGCATGGCAAGTGGTCGCTTAGAGCTTCCGCAACCGGCGAGTTGGTGTTTGACAATGTAAAAGTGCCAAAGGAAAATATCTTTCCCGAAATTAAAGGGCTAAAAGGTCCGCTTACTTGTTTATCCAGTGCACGTTACGGTATTGCATGGGGTGCGCTCGGCTGTGCGATGGACTGCTATGACACAGCGCTTCGGTACGCGCAACAGCGCATACAGTTTGGCAGACCCATTGCGGGTTTCCAGCTTACGCAGAAAAAGCTGGCGGAAATGATTACCGAAATAACTAAGAGTCAGTTAATGAACTGGCGCTTAGGAGTGCTTCGCAATGAGGACAGAGCTACACCAGCGCAAATATCCATGGCAAAACGTAATAGCTGTGATATTGCGTTAAAAGTTTCAAGAGAAGCACGGCAGATACTGGGAGGAATGGGCATCACCGGTGAGTTTAGCATTATGCGACATATGATGAATCTGGAATCTGTGGTTACGTATGAAGGCACTCATGATATTCACCTGTTGATAACAGGAATGGACGTCACCGGCATTAATGCATTCAGCTAATACTTATCGGGCTTCTTTGCCTGACCAGCTATTGGATAAATTCGGTAGAAACATCAGCTAAATACTCTTTGGGTGCTTTTCCCAAGTGTAGTTATCGCTATTTCTTTATTGTCGCTATTGTAGGTAATAAGCCCTAAATCCTCCAAAAAGCTGAGGTAAAAGTCGAGGTTAGCACGGTTCTCAATTTCAATTTCTGAAAGTATTGCATCGTAACAGTCGCAATATGGTTTATTCTCGACAATGCAGTGCGCCTTGATAGTGGTGTGTAAACAATTGAATATACTCATAAAAGTGCTTTTTATTTCTCGATACTTACAGACTATTACCAAGGGGCCAAACACTCATAACAAAGTTAACAAATAGTTATCTTATATATAATATTTTATTTAAAAAATTATTAGTTCATCGTTTCTATTGCAACTACGAATAAAAACTGGCTTCGGTTTTATTTTTTGCAGATAATTTCAAATTTTACTTTCCGTTACATTTACGCACCATTTCCTATGGTATGTCTGTGGAATACCTTTTATTTGCGTGCACTAATTCAATTTAGCACAAGATTCCTTAACTATGAGTTCTGTTAGAAAATATGCAGTAATCGTCGCCGGAGGGAAAGGCGTTCGGATGGGAACCGATATTCCCAAACAGTTTCTTCCACTACTGGGCGTACCTATGTTATGCCATTGTATTCAAGCCTTCATACACACCTACCGAGACATAAACATCATATTAGTTGCTCCAGAAAGTCAACTACATAGTACCGAAACAATTGTCAAGTCGTACGTGGGGCCTCTGCACCTGACCTCGGTAGCGGGCGGTGAAACCAGGTTTCATAGCGTGCAAAACGGTTTGCGAAAAATAGAAAAGAAAGGCATTGTGTTTGTTCACGATGGTGTTCGTCCACTAGTTTCGGCAAACTTGATCAAGCGGTGCTATAAACAAGCCCTGGAGCTGGGAAGTGCCATACCCGTTATACAATGTACTGATAGCTTAAGGGTTGTTAACGAAGACGGACTGTCATCTCCTTTGAATCGGGAACAAGTAAGGCTGGTCCAAACGCCCCAAACATTCCTTACAGATATTATACTTCCCGCATTTGACCAGGAGTATAATGTTAACTTTACCGACGAAGCAACAGTTGTTGAGGCAACCGGCCAGAGCATCCACCTTATTGAGGGAGAGCGAGACAATATCAAGATAACGAATCCCGGTGATATGCTAATCGCAGACACACTATTAAAATCAAGTTAGCAATATGCATACGCCGCTGAGAGTACATACAGCACTAAGCATATTTTTACTAACCCTATCTGCATCATTGAATGCGCAAACTCATGACATCCCTGATTCTAGCATTTTCAGCCAACCCATTGCGCTTGATACCTTTACAATAAAGGCAGGGTTTGACATTAATGCTTTTATTAGGCGAGTGAAGAAGGACACAACATTTTATAAAGCCTTCCGGACGCTACACCTTAAAAAGTATTACGGAAAATACGACATCGTTATCATAGATAATCATGGAAAAACTATTGCCGGAGAGCAAAGCAATATCCGTCAGCTAATAGATGACAATTGCAGAAAAACTATCTTTTTACAGAAAAACTCGTTTGGCAATTACTATAAACGTTCGGGGAAGTACAGATATTATACATCTGCCCTTTTTGCCCACCTGTTCCTAACCGAGGACACAGTATGCAACGAAGACGATATTGTTTCAGGAAAATTTCAGGATAAAGGCACGGGGCGGCTGGAGAAAAGTAAATACGAACTTAAACAGCTGATATTTAACCCAGGAGCAAAAATAAGCGGGATTCCCTTCATCGGCGACAGGGCATCCATTTTTGAGCCGGACGAAGCTATGAAATACAACTTCAGCGTAAAGTCTGACTCCATCGGCAATGAGCCTTGTTACCTTTTCAGGATTACACCAAAAGAAGACTACAAACGCAAAACCATTTACAACGAAATGACTACATGGTTTCGCAAATCAGACTACAGCATACTCGCCAGAAATTACTCTTTATCTTATAGTACAATTGTTTATGATTTCGACGTCACCATGAGAGTTAAAACAACAGTAGCTGGTGGTAAACGTGTACCCTCTGATATTTTCTATGATGGCAATTGGCACATATTCGGTAAAAAAAGAGAACGAGTTAAGTTTAATATAACATTCGATTTCGACCATTAGTATGCACAACTAAATGATACTGTTAAATTCTGTGCGATATGATACAGATACTCCTAAACTCAGTATTTTTGTGCAATAATTAATATTAGTTATGGATAATTACAATCAGCAGAAATTTTCGGGTTACAGTGTTGTCGAAAACAGCAAAGTTAGAGCTGACAGCGCCGTATCCAAGAAATTTATGTCATCGGTTTTTGCCTGGATGTTTCTCGCATTAGGTTTGTCGGCAATCATATCCGTTGTGTTTTCCAATTTATTTTTGAGCGACCCGGCCTATCTGCAATACTTCTACAACATTACCGAAAGCGGTGCCAGACCCAGCATTATTGGGTGGGTTACCATTGCATCACCATTGGTATTCGTGCTTACCATGAGCTTTGCTTTTGCTAGACTTTCGGCAAGGGCCCTTACGTTGTTATTTATCCTTTATGCAGTGGTTAATGGTATCAGCTTCAGTTTTATTATGCTGACTTTCACAGCCGGTTCTATCATCGGTTGTTTTGCTTCTGCATCGGCTATGTTTGGTATAATGGCATTGATGGGCTACACAACCGACAAAGACCTTACATCATTCGGCTCCATTCTTTCGATGGGCTTGGTGGGAATGTTGGTTGCTATTATGGTAAACATGTTTATCGGAAGCGAAATGCTTGACTACATCATAAGCATGGTCGGCGTTGCTGTATTTACAGGACTAACAGCCTATGACGTACAGAAACTGAAGCGCATAAGTGCAGGTATTGAATACAATGGCACTCCGGCAAGCGACACCCGAAAGATAGCAATAATGGGAGCCCTGACGCTTTACTTAGACTTTGCAAACTTATTCCTGATGCTGCTGCGTTTGTTCGGGAACAGAAAATAAGCAATAAGAGTTCAAGGCGCTTTTTCTACAATCCTTTCTCCGGGAACGTTGACTTATTGTCGGAACGACACTGAAGTGTTACAATCTGTATCTGGCATTCGATTGACTCAAATGAATGTCTATTGCATTTATATATTTTCCGGTAAATAAATATGCCGATTCAAGTCAGAGTTAACAGGCGTAGCTATTTCTTCCAATAGCAGAACCGAAAAAGGAAAAGCAAATAATATCAGTGATTGAATTTCAATACTTAGAAACCAGTATATATAACAGTATGCAATTTGCCTTTCAGCATGACAACTGCATGAAGGTAATTAGTTAGAACAACTTACAGACTTCCTTAATCTTTATGCCGTTTTCCTCATGCTCGAAAGATTCATCTTCACACAAAGACTTTGCACCATCCCGAGTATCAGTTATCTCATAGCCTTTTGTGATACTGTCCGGCAAACCGGGAGCCCCGGAGTAGGTGATAGCACACTCACATCTATATTTTTTAACACAGGAATTCAGCGACAGAATACCAACAAGTGCCAATATCAGGAATAAGGAACTGCGTAATTTCATGTAATAAACCTATTTAGGGTTGAAGTTAAGGTGGCAGTTTTACAATTCAAAATTTATTGCATCTAAAAGTTTCAGGAACCTATCCGGCTGAATGTCATAAACACAAAACACAATTACCAATAATTACTGATAGCTGCCAAGGAATTTGTAATTGCCAATTATCAGATTCACATCTGTACCGGGAGTATATTGCTGTGCGTAAAGTCTGTTCAAGGTGAGTTTCACTTCATCAGCAGGCTCATAGTCACTCAGCAGATTGAAGGGAGGAATAACGCCTTTACGAATAGCAGGTAACGGCTCCTGATTCGGACATTCTGCATAACCAACCCATGTTAGCTTACCAAAAAGCACGCGGAGACACCTTGAGAAAAATTTCCCGGGACTCTTGACTGCAAACACTAAAATCGGAAACAGCAACAAAAAAATGAGGCTCGCCGCTATATCCACTACTCGTTTGTTTCTCATCTGGGCAAAGCCTGCCAGATTATAACGTCGGTCAATTGTATATATATCTCCGGAAGTCGCGCTGGAATTACTACCAACGAAACTCTCCCTGCCCGGCAAATGAATTTTGTATTCGTATTCGCCTCCACACTTTTTCATTTGCTCAAAAACATTTTCGTACGACAAACCGTTGATACAAAAAATCACTTCATTCACACTCGTTACATACAGCAACTGTTTCATCTCCGCCATCGGAGCTAAAGCGCTCCCCTTTTCTGCTACCGGACTTATTCTACCGGACAACTCAGGTGCATAGTTAACTTGGCGCAATCGTTCTGCAGTCTTAGAAAACGCCTGCTCGTCAGCCACAATTACCGCCTTGTGGGGTAGCGTGTCGTAGGGAATTATCCGAAGAACCCCGAACCGGTACAACAACTCGTGCAGGCCCAACAGGATGACGGTACCTACAAAGCCGGAGAAAATGATGATTGCTCTGGAGTAACGGTACTCCGGAGGCAGCAGACCATAATAGGCCAGAATGATAATAGTCCCGAATATCATACCCCGTGTAACTTTCAACGCGCGGTAGGGTTGGTCATAAGCACTGTTAAAATACAGTGACAACAACCACAAAGCGATATATGCAGGGAATGTCGCATACAGCACAGAAGCGTCAATAGGAGCAATATTCTTTATTTCGCTGACCCAGAAATTCTTTATACCAATGAGTGTCGCCAGTAGTATTATCGCATCGAAAAGCGGCATATGCAATACCTTTAGCAACCGCTTCACCGTACCCAATATTGCCCGCAACACAATCCCCGCATTAATAAACAAAATAAACAAACCAGCCTGTTGTTTTGTATAGTGTTTCTTCACAAAAGTCACCAGGGCTTCGTTGAATATACGGACATACGAAAGCGTCATCTTTCTTGTACTTTCTCCTTTGTAGTGTATCAATTCGGTTTCGGGAAAGTATATGTTCTTGTATCCTGCTTTCTGTATCCTATATGATAAATCTACATCCTCGCAATACATAAAATAATCCTCATCGAACGGACCGCCTGCATCAACCATTGCTTTTCTACGAACCGTCATACAACAACCTGACAATACATCTACTTCTGCCGTCTGGTGTTCGCCCACATGAACGGCATAGTATTTATTAATGTAAGGCGACTTACTAAACAACTTATTGATACCTGTTGTTTTGAAAATAGCCACAGACAACGATGGAAATGATTTTTTCGAATCAGGAGCAAACTGCCCCTTCCCATCTATCAACCTCGGACCAATGCCCCCCACATCTGGATGGTCATCCATGTATTTAAGCGTCTTATGCAAGAACGATTCCGGCATAACCGTATCAGGATTCAGAAAAAGTATATACTCTCCCTTGGCTAATGCCACTGCCTGATTATTTGCTTTTGAAAATCCTCTGTTATCAGAATTGGCAACGACCGTTACTTCCGGAAATCGCTCCCGTATCAATTCACAACTACCATCTGAGGAATTATTGTCAACGACTATAACCTCCATGTCAATCCCCGCCCCTGCTCGTAAGACAGAGTGCAGACATAACTCAAGGAAATACTTGACATTATAGTTAACAATAATTACAGAAATCTTCATAAGAAGTTAGCCTAGATTCACCATTTTTGTGATTCCTTATTAGTTGCAGTAGTCTTCTCGTGCAATTTTCGAGCCAAACCCAATAAGTATGCAAATAACGAAAAAACACAGCAATTGATTGCATTTCAGCAGCCTAAATTAATCAGGGCAAGGAAGTGGCATTTTGCCCGACACCCAAAAATCGCTTCAAAAATTAAATATTAACTTTAGCGCAATGAAAAAATTCATGCGGTTTGGACTAATACTTATTGGAGCTGTAATGGCCCTTATCCTGGCATTGTCATTTTACGAACCACAAGACGTATCTTTTACTCGATCAGTTGCCATACACGCTCCCACATCAATGGTCTTTGAAGAAATAAGAAATTTCGACCATTGGAACAACTGGAATACATTTCTACATAATGACAGTTTGACGGAGATAACCTACGCAGGTCAGTCAGGGGCTGTTGGAAGTAAATATAAATGGCATGGAGATGAGCGGCGAACCGGAACCGGTTCATTAACGTGCACAGATGTAACAAAAAACACATTCAGTTATATGTTTGAAGTAACTGAACCAGGTGAGTTTGTCGGCGATGGGACATTCCGGCTGTCTGATTCTACAGACTTTACAATAGTTTCCTGGACGTTTCACAAACACTTCCCGTTCTTAGCCAATGCAACATTAATTGTATTTGACCTTGAAAAGTATTTTGCAGACGACTTCAACAAAAGCCTCGAAAATCTGAAGTCACTAACTGAGAAGACATAATAGCGCCATAGATATTTACAAAACCGAAAAATACTCTTCCCAATACATTTTTAAGCACTAAACTCCTGGCAAACAATCCCCGACCGGGAGCGAGAATATTTGTATTTATTCCTAACAAAATGTTGAATAAAAACGCCCATTTCAGGGGTACCATCGAGTACTTATAATAAAACTGCCAACATTATTAACAATGAGTAATAAGCAATTTATATATTGAGTTTAATTACAATTTTAAGGTTATTTAAATAAACAGATTATAGCATAATTTTAGTTATTTTTGAAGATTATTCCAACTACCCAAAAACACAACTTTTTTTAGTCATATTTATAATTATGAAACGCCTTTATTTATATACTATTTTATCGGTGCTCTTTGCACTAAATAGCAACGCACAGATTTCTATTTCGCTGGCAACAGGAGGCTCTCCTGTTGTACCTGCAGGCTGGGTGCTTGGGGGCTCGGCAAGTGTTTCCGGCACGCACGTGCAGCTTACGCCGCCATCGGGTGGCCAGGCAGGTCGGGTATACTATGGCACACCTCAAACTGTCGGCTCTTGCGGTGCATTCACTGTTGAGTTTGAATTTCAGGTTATTCCGAGCGGAGCATCATGGGCTATTGCCGACGGGCTTGCCTTCTGGATTGTAAACCCATTGAGTGGGTTTATCGGTGGGGGAGGAATCGGGATGCCGACAAACCCTAATGGTTTGGTACTGATGCTGGACAATTACAACAACGACGGTGTTGCGAATGACCCATTGGTTTCGCTGCTCGGTTACCCCGCTGGATTTACCGGAACTTATGTAGAAGGTTCAGCTACCAATCGTCTCGATGTAATGCCGAATCAATACTTTGTGTGGGACGGCGGATGGCACCACGTAAAGCTGACTTATGCAGGCGGAAATATAAAGGTTTATTTCAACCATAGTTCTATTCCGAATATGACCGGATTTTTCCCTTTAACGACTACCGGTTACTTCGGGTTTTGCGGCTCAACAGGTGGAGCATGGAGCACACAAAGCGTAAGAAACGTATACATATACTCTGATAACGTGAGTGAGATTTCCGGACCTGACGTTGTATGTATGGGCACGACGGCTACGTTTACAGACTCAGCAGCTGGGGGTACGTGGAGCAGTAGTGCGACCGGGGTTGGTACAATTGATGCCACCTCCGGTGTATTTACTCCAATCTCTCCGGGCGTTACTACGCTTAATTATTCCTACACAGCTTCGACAGCAACATGTAGTGCCACTAAAACTGTTACAGTAAATGCAACAAGCCTATCGTCAAGCACTGGATCATCTTCCATTTGCTCCAGTTCATTAGATACATTTACTAACAGTATATCAGGTGGTACATGGAGCTCAAGTGATACTCATATTGCGACTATTGGCAGTACCACAGGTATTCTCGACCCAGACAGAGCGGGTACCGTCACGGTCACTTATACGCTCCCCTCCGGATGCACTACTGAAAGTACTGTGACTATTAACACTGCACCTCCCGAATTGTCGATACTACCGTCCCCGGCTACGGTTTGCGATGACGACACTTTATCGCTGACGGCTATTAACGCTACGACATATAACCTTATCCCCCCCCAAAGTTGGGAACATGGAGTTCCAACAACATCGGGAATACCGGTAGATATGTGGAGTTACACCGGTTCTTCTCCGAGCTTCTGGTATCAGGTGGACGGAGCAACTGCCGCAACACCTTCCACGGGAGGATCTGCGTCAGGAACTTATATAGCAGATTTTAATTGCCGTAGTTTGTCTTCGGGAACTTCCGGGTATCTCACGTCCCCATCCTTCAGTATGGTTGGCGTATCTTCCGCTACCCTGTCTTTGTGGGTTTATAGAGACGTATCGGCATACAATACAACCGCTTACAACTCTGAAGCGCTAACAGTTCAAATAACATCTTCTGTAGGAGGAACCGTAACTTTGGGAAGCATTCCCAGACGAGGAGGCGCACCTATTACCGGTTCCTTTAGTGGCACATCAACTACGGGCACATCGGGCTGGTTTCAGTACACCTGTGCAATACCGTCCGGTTTCACCAGTGCCAATAACCAAATATACATATCTGCTCTTAGCAGGAACGGAAACAACATTTACCTGGATAGTGTCACCATCACCGGAACAATAGGAGACCCTACATGGTCACCTTCTACTTGGCTTTACACAAACCCTGCGACAACTACAGCCTACACCGGCTCAGCATTAAACCCCGTTTATATGCACCCGACGGGCATAACAACGCCTACAACTATAACTTATACCGCATCATTGACTAATGGCACCTGCTCTTCAACAGGAACCAGCACAGTAACTATGAACCCAAACCCTGCAGCGATAACAGGACCGGGACTTACCTGCATCGGAGGCACGGTAACACTGAGTAGTGCTACTTCCGGAGGCGTATGGACAAGCAGTACACCTTCAGTAGCATCTGTCGGCTCATCATCAGGTATTGTTACCGGTACGACTGCCGGAACCTCAACCATTTGTTATGGGTTCGGAGGATGTACAACGTGCACGGTGGTTACGGTAGTCACTTCACCAGCAGCCAACTCCGGAATACCAATTGCGTGCCAGGGCTCCACAACAACACTTTCCAATTCCGTAGGCGGAGGTACCTGGAGTAGTTCCTATCCTGCCGTAGGTAGCGTAGATGCAGCAACCGGAGTAGTAACGGGCATCACCATAGGAACAACAATTATCACTTACGGAATTGCAACGTGTTATGCGACTACAATGGTCACTGTCAATCCTGTACCTGATACAATTACCGGATCAGCAAGCCTGTGTATCGGAGCAACTACGGCTTTGTCCAGCGCCACTCCAGGTGGCTTGTGGACAAGTAGCAGTCCTGGCACCGCCTCAGTTGGCGTGTTATCGGGTATAGTAACAGGAATGAGCGCAGGTACAGCTACAATCAGCTATCGTGTTGCAGGTTGCTCAGTCACAAAAGTTGTAACGGTAGTTACCGCGGCGACACCGATAGTAGGACCTACGAGTATATGTGTAGGCTCAACAATGACACAAACTAACTCAACAAGTGGCGGCACATGGACCAGTAGCACACCATCAATTGCTACAATTGGTTCTTCATCCGGTATTGTTACCGGTGTCGCAACAGGAACTGCAACGATAACTTATGTTGTGAGTGCAGGTTGCACAACAACAAGGGTCATTACGATAACCGCTGCACCACCTGCAATTACCGGGACTATGTCTATGTGTATAGGTGGCAGTACTACACTCAGCCACAGTACTATTGGCGGAACCTGGACATCAAGTGCTACCGGCATAACAACCGTAGGGTTTGGTTCCGGAGTCGTAACAAGCGTGGGTGGTGCTGGAACCTCTACTATAACATATACGTTGCCCGGCGGCTGCATTACTACGGCTATCGTAACTGTAAATGCAGGACCGGCAGCGATTGCCGGCAGTGTTCCTTTTTGTGAGGGTGGTTCAATAACTCTGAGCAGTACCACCTCCGGTGGTACCTGGAGCTCTTCCGCTCCCGGAGTTGCAACGGTCTCAAGTTCGGGAGTCGTTAGTGGATTAACTGCAGGTACCGCAACTATGTGCTATGCCGTTTCCGGATGTACTACCTGCACTGTTATTACGGTAAATCCACAGCCGGCAGCAATTTCAGGCGCATCCACTGTCTGCGTTGGAAGTGACATTGTACTTACAGATGCCACACCGCTAGGAACATGGAGCAGTTCTGACATCACCGTTGCAACTGTAACAAGTAGCGGTACTGTAACAGGTGCCGGTGCAGGTACTGCCACTATCTCGTATGCATTACCTACTGGTTGCTTCGTCACAAAAACAATAACCGTGAATGCCAGCCCGGCCACTATCGCGGGAGGCACAGGACTTTGTGTAGGCACTACTACGTCGTTAACAAGCACCACACCAAGCGGGACCTGGAGCACCAGCGACCCATCCGTAGCAAGTATTTTAAGTCCGGGCCTGATTGGAGGTGTATCTCCCGGTACTGCAACCATATGCTATGCGGTTGCCGGATGCGCTACATGTGTTGTTGTTACTGTGTACGCAGTACCTTCGGCCATCAGTGGTGCTGACAATGTGTGCAGTGGGCAGAATATCACCTTGACTAACAGTGCTTCGGGCGGTGTATGGACAAGCAGCGCACCTTCTGTTGCATCAATCGACGCAGGTAGCGGACTGGTAACAGGTGGTATACCGGGCACAACAACAATTACATATTCTCTCGGTTTCGGCTGCGTGTCAACAAAAGTTATTACAGTAAATCCGCTACCCGGATCGATTGGCGGGACGCTTGCGCTCTGTCAGGGCACTCCGACTACTTTGACCTGCACCCCTTCCGGCGGAATTTGGTTCAGCTCTGACGTGGCTGTAGCAACTGTAGGTGTAAGTACCGGAAACGTTACTACCGGCTCAACACCCGGAACCACAACAATATCTTACACATTGCCAACAGGATGTTATAGCACGGCTATATTGACTGTCAACACACTGCCGGCTCCGATAACCGGAGTCACAAATATGTGTGTAGGGGCAAGTACCACATTAAGTACAACTACACCGGGTTGCACCTGGAGCTCCAGCAGCGGCAACGCTACCGTTGGATTTACAACCGGTGTAGTGACAGGAGTATTTACCGGCACCGCGACCATTACTACAGCAGTCCCCGGTACGGGTTGCTCACGTAGCACTGTTGTACTTGTAAACGGATTACCAACAGGTATCGGTGGATCTCTGGAAATATGTGAAGGTGAAACGAGCTCACTTTCAGGAGCACCTTCGGGAGGAACATGGATGAGTGTTACTCCATCAACTGCCACCATTTCTGCCGGCTCAGGGATATTGAGCGGTCTTTCTGCCGGCACCACCGACATCGTTTATACGCTTCCTACAACTTGTTCCAGAACAGTAACCGCAACTGTGAACCCATTGCCCAACCCAATAACGGGAACAGCAACTGTTTGTATGGGACAATCAACAACACTGAGCAGTACTACGGGCGGTGGCACTTGGAGCAGCAGTACCACCTCTGTGGCAACTATCAGCAGTGGTGGTGTAGTAACAGGTGTAAACGGAGGCTCCGGCTCTATGACTGCAACGATCACTTACACACTTCCTACAGGCTGCTATACAACACGGACAGTTACCGTATATAACCTGCCGGGAATAATCACCGGAAACCCGAATGTGTGCGAAGGACTAACAACAACGTTAGGATGTACCCCGTCAGGTGGTACCTGGGCTACAAGTACGTCTTCTGTTGCTACAATAGGCTCTACAACAGGCATTGTAACCGGTGTATCTTCAACTGCACCGGGCACGGCAACTATCACTTATACAGTTGGCACAGGCTGCTACAATACAACGACAGTTACCGTACATCCGCTGCCAAACACAATAACGGGCACCCCCACGACGTGTGTGGGTTCAACAACAACTTTAAGCAACGCTACTCCTTTCGGCACATGGAGTTCTGACGCCGCAGGTATCGCGTCAGTAGGTGCTGCAACAGGAATAGTGACAGGAAATAGTGCAGGGACTGCTACAATAAGTTACACGCTTGCTACTGGTTGCAGGACCACTCAGGTTGTAACAATCTATGCACTACCAGCGCCTATTACAGGCGTCTTGCAGGCTTGCGTTGGACTTACCACTCCGCTCAGCACAACAACACCGGGAGGAACCTGGGTCAGCAGTGCACCCGCTAATGCTTCCGTTGATGCAACTACAGGCGTTGTGACAGGCGTAGCAGCAGGCACAACAGCTACAATAACTTATTCGCTGGGTACAGGATGCTCAACCACTGCAGTCGTATCTGTTAATACGCCTCCCTTGCCGGTTACCGGTCCGGATGAAGTATGTGTCGGGCAAACAATTACAATGAGTAATGCTTCGCCGTTCGGAACATGGAGTAATACGCCGCTGGCGATAGCAACAGTTAATCCGACAACAGGTGTAGTAACAGGAATTACTGCAGGCACAGCTTACATCAGCTACACAATCCCTACAGGATGCTATCAGGTAAAGATGGTTACCGTACATGCACTGCCAACTGCCATAACCGGACCAACAGAAGTTTGTGAACAATCTTCTGTGACGCTTAGCAGCACCCCGACAGGTGGATCCTGGGGAACAACAACGCCATCATTAGTGACAGTAAACCCAACTACGGGAAGCGTGTTCGGAGACAATGCCGGTGTTGCAACAATCGTTTACACCCAGGGCATTGGTTGTCAGACTTCCAGAACTATTACAGTCAATCCACAACCGGCAGCAATTACCGGAAACCTTGGAGTCTGTATTGGTTTCACAAGTCTGTTGGCAAATGCAAGTCCGGGCGGCACTTGGAGCAGCGGCACTCCCTCTGTCGGAACTATTGACGGCTCTGGGTTAGTGACAAGTGTATCTGTTGGCACAACACCTGTTACTTACACGACACCAATGACAGGTTGTACAAGAGTCGCGGAGGTAACTGTTAACCCTTTACCGGGTCCTGTAACGGGTAGCGACGGTTTCTGTAACCTGAGCTCTACAACTTATATGAGTTCACCGGCAGGCGGCACATGGAGCACTTCAAACGTAAGCGTACTGACTATCAATCCGACAACAGGCGTTGCCACTGGCGTAACAGTCGATACGGCCGATGTTATTTACACCTTGCCTACAGGCTGTACTTCATCCAAAAGCGTATTCCTGATATTGGCACCCTACCCGATTACGGGCCCCGACAGACTGTGCGAAGGCCAAACCGATACTCTTAGGAACGCAGTGGGTGGCGGTGTATGGAGCAGTAGTAATACTGCCATCGTCCCGATAGATGTAATGACTGCAGAAGTAACCGGTCTTGTTCAGGGTACTGCCAACATCACTTATGTCTTGTCGACAGGATGTGCTTCGGTACAGTACATGACCGTCAACCCTATTCCTGTAGGTATTACCGGCTCACGAGAAGTATGTGAGGGACTGACAACTACTTTGTCAAATATCACTTCAGGGGGCACATGGAGCAGCTACAACACAGGTGTCGCAACCATAGGTTCACTATCAGGTGTTGTGACGGGCATTTCAGGCGGTGCTACCGGCGACACAACTACTGTAAGCTATTCACTGGGAACCGGCTGTAACGCAAAAACAATAGTAACTGTTAATCCACTACCTCCGGCCATAACCGGCACCTTGCAAGTCTGTGAAGGCCTGTCAACAACGTTGTCCAACAGCTATTCAGGGGGCGTATGGAACAGTTCTAACCCTTCTGTTGCCGACATTAACGCAAGTACGGGGGTAATGACAGGATTGTATACGGGTACAGCATTGATCAGTTATACTTTACCTACGAGCTGCCTGATAACGCAGGAAGTCACCGTAAACCCGCTTCCGTCCGGAACCTCGGGACTGACGGATATATGTGTAGACGGAACAACAGTACTTACTAATGCTACGCCCGGCGGCACCTGGGAGAGCAGCGATACTGCAATTGCTATCGTTGATGCATCCGGATTGGTTACTGGCAGATCCGCAGGAAACGTGGTAATATCCTATGTACTGCCTACAGGATGTATAGCAACCTGGCCGATGACCATCAATGCAAACCCTGACCCGATTACCGGCTCATTGTCGGTATGTGCCGGCTTTGCAACAAATCTGTATAGCGGTCCGGCAGGTGGCACATGGAGCGCAGGTCCTTCAGGAGCTTCGTTTGGCTACATTAATCCGATTACCGGTGTTGTGAGTGGCATTATGGCCGGCAACATCCCAATCACCTACTCGCTTAGTTCGGGTTGTCTGGTAACGGACACAGTAACTGTCATAACATTACCTTCCGTCATAAGCGGCGTTCCGCGCGTATGTGTTAATGATACGACGGTCATGATCAACTCTGCACCCGGCGGAGTATGGAGCATCAGCAATGCAAATGCAACAATCAATCCTGCCACAGGCGAAGTTGTCGGTGTAACGGCAGGAACATCAGTTGTCACCTATACGGTTGGCACCGGCTGTTTCAATGTTCATACAATTACCGTTAATCCGCTACCTGCAGTAATCACAGGCCCTTCACAAGTGTGCGAAAATGCAACTATTATGCTATCGAGTGCCAGTTTGGGCGGCATTTGGTCGACAAGCTCCACGCCAATAGCTACTGTAGACTATATATCAGGTCTTGTCACAGGCGGTATGGCTGGCACAGTCAATATTACATATTCATTCGGGGGAACCGGTTGTAAACGTGTTAAACCAATAACCGTAAACCAAACACCATACCCGATATTGGGCAACCCACACATCTGTATAGGTTCCTCTAATACATTTACGGATACCCTTCCCGGAGGCATTTGGTACAGCGGCAACCCATCTGTGGCTAACATCAATCCGTCTACAGGTCTTGCTGTTTCAGTGTCACTAGGCACAACCACTGTTAGCTATCGATTGCCGACAACAGGCTGTCAGGCTACAAGGCAGGTGACCGTACAGCCTCTGCCGGTTGTCTATGATGTACAAGCGATCGGCGATACCAGCTATTGCGCTGGCGGAGATGGCGTGGCTATTGGCTTGAGTGGCTCTCAACCCGGTGTCAGCTATGTACTGTATCATGGTAGTACAGCAACCGGCTATCGCTCCGGAACCGGTATGCCGATTAACTTCGGAATGCACACCGCCGCAGGAACATACAGTGTTCAGGCAACTAATGTAACAAGCGGCTGCATGAAGGATATGAACGGAAGCATCACAGTTGTCATCACACCTCTGGCTGCTCCCGGCGTATCTATTGCTGCGTCGCCTTACGACAGTCTATGCCCGGGAGAAAGTCTTGTAGTAAGTCCTGTTGCAGTAAATGGCGGTTCAGCGCCAACTTACCTATGGAAGGTGAATGGTGTTAATGTAAGTACCGCAACATCATATTCTTTTGTACCTGCACCGGACGATATTGTGACTGTGATAATGACAAGCGACGAAGAGTGTATATCGGCACCTACCGCAATTGCCAACAAGACTATCCGGGTGTTGCCATTCGAGACACCAATTGCAGGAATAGTGACAACACCGGACGATACTGTTTGCCAGTTTAACCCGACAACATTTACAGCGGCACCTTCGTTTGGTGGTTCTCATCCTACGTACTACTGGAATGTGAACGGCGCAGCGGTTGGCACAGGCAGCAGTTATACGTATAACCCTGTTGATGGCGATATTGTTAACTGCAAAATGATTAGTAATTATCGTTGTCGCCTGTCAGATACAGTACTTAGTGGCAATGTTGTGATGAGCGTAGACTCGGTACTTATTCCTACTGTAGTGGTGTACCCTGAACCCGGATTTACAGTAGAAGACGGGAAGCCGGTAACATTGCACACAACTGTTACTAACGGGGGAGCAAACCCCCAATATCAGTGGAAGGTAAACGGATACCCTGTTGCCGGCGCTACTGCCGACACCTATACCGCTGTATTTAACGACTATGATTCTGTAACATGCCAGATAGTTAGCAGTGGCGTATGCCATAATATCGGCACTTCAAATTGGGTATTTATTTCCGTAGCACCTACTGCTGTCGGGCAAACCGGTATCAACAGCAATATTGTTGTAACACCGAACCCGACAAAAGGAATGCTGACACTTACAGGAAACTGGGGCAATACTTCCACAGATCAGGTCAGCATAGAAGTAACAAATATGCTCGGCCAGATTGTTTACAGAAATATAATCAAGACACAGCAGGGCAAATTAGATGCGGTAATTACGCTGGACAATATGCTTGCAAACGGAATGTATATTCTGACGTTGAAAGGTGATGCAGCACAACAATCTTTCCACTTTGTACTGGAGCGGTAATTTCAACTAAATGTTACAATAAACTTCAAACGGGTTGCCAATCACCGGCAACCCGTTTTTTTGTGCCAAAATACGGCAACTTTCCAACCCGGAAATACATAAAATGTCAATAAAATAATGTTATTTTGATAGTTGAACATATTATTTACTATTTTGACAAAATAGAATGTCATAAATGGTAATGAACGTGTATTGGACAATACACCTAAAAGTTGTTTGCTATTTTAAACAAAATGGTATGAAGAAAATATTATTTACACTTATTTGTTGCTGTTCTTTCCTCCTGAGTGATGCCCAAATTACCCTTATAGACCCGACCGCCGGCGGAGGGTTTGAGTCCGGTACGTTTTTTGGGGCAAATGGATGGACACTGGTTGGCTTTGGCCCCAATCGGTGGGCAATAGGAAATGGCATTGTAAACACCGGCTTAAGAAGTGCATATATCGGTAACGCTTCAACCTTTGTTGGCACAGCTACTCCTGCAATAAATCACTTTTACAGTTCCGCACCTATAAACATTCCGGCAACTGCTTCTAACATTCTGTTATCATTCAGATATGCACAACCTGTGGTAGACTTTGGCAATGATTCATTTATAGTATCTATAGGTTTTGCTTCGGACCCGACACCAGTTTCGGGAAGCACCATTCAGCCTATGTACAACAGAGTGTACACCAATACGGCTGCTGCCTACCCGGGCTTTGTTGAGGTAGGACCCATTGATTTGTCTGTTTACAACGGAACATCAATTCGTGTTGTGTTTACCCATGTCAACAATGGCTCGGGAGCGCAAGGCATACCCGCAGTAGATAGTATATCACTGACGTATTGTAATATAGCCGGCGTAACCGGAACCAACATGGTATGCCCTACAGACACCGTACAGTTTGCATGTTCAGCATCAGGCGGCACCTGGAGTAGCTCCAATACCGCTGTTGCTACCGTTGATGCAACTTCAGGAATCGTCACAGGTGTTGCCACCGGCACTGCGTCTATATCGTATATTCTTGGCGGCTGTTTTTCAGTGAGAAATGTTACCGTTAACCCGCAACCATCCGCAATTTTCGGCGATATTTCACTTTGTCTGGGCGACACTGCTACACTTTATGACACAACTGTAGGCGGAGTGTGGAGCAGTTCAGACGCTGCAACAGTGCCGGTGTCATCTACAGGTTTCATTACAGGGTCAACAGTTGGTACTGCTACTATTAGTTATCGCATGCCGGCCGCTTGCTGGTCGCTCGCAGAAGTTACAGTAAACCCCTTCCCGACTGCCTTTAATGTAACGGGTGGTGGCGTGGCATGTGCATCAGGTGCAGGTGTTCCGGTTGGTGTCGACAGCTCAGAACTGGGTGTCGATTACTCGATATCTGACGGCACATCTGTCGTTGCAACATCGTCCGGAACGGGCTTTCCGTTCGACATCAGTTCAATTTCCACTGCAGGATCGTACACCGTATCAGCAGCTAACGCTACATCCGGCTGTACCAGCGATATGACAGGCAGTGTTACAGTAACTATTGGGCCGGCAGTTGTTCCGGCAGTAACGATTACACCGCCTATTACGCTGGTGTGTACCGGCGGAAGTGGCACCTACACTGCTAACCCGGTTAACGAAGGCCCTACACCTTCCTATCAATGGTATGTAAACGGTACTGCTACCGGCACAGGAACTTCGTATAGCTACGCTCCGGTGGCTGGTGATGTTGTCTCAGTAACACTTTATCCGGGTGGCATATGTGTATCTCCTGACTCGGCAACGGGGAACCACACACCTATTATTACCGCTTATACAGCACCTTCAGTAACGAGTGCGGTGTCTCCCGGCAATCCATCATGTACAGGTGCTGTCGTAACGATGTCGGCGGTACCGATGTTTGGTGGTAGCGCACCCACTTATATCTGGACAAAGAACGGCATCAATGTCGCAACAGGCCCTACCTACTCGTTCCTGCCTACAGGCGGCGATGTGGTATACTGCACCATGACCAGCAATTACTCGTGTCGAACCATAGATACCGCTGTTAGCCCCAATACGCTCATGGTAACAGAGGCCGGGTCTGCCGCACCTGATGTAACTGTGTCTGCTTTCCCAACCGGAAGCATCAGCTTAGGAGACATTGTATCGTTCACGGCAACTGTAACAGGTGGAGCACCATCTGTATCGTACCAATGGATACTAAATGGCGTTGCAATACCGGGCGCAACTGCTGCAACACATTCTGATACTACCTTTACAGATGGGGATATCGTGACCTGCGAAGTGACAAATATGGACGCATGCGCTAAATCAACGCTTAAATCTGTTTTGCTGCCGGTACCCGCAACCGGCGTGAACGGAATAGTAAAACCGACTTCACTATTTAGCCTGGCGCCTAACCCCAACCGTGGAGACTTTACAGTAACAGGCAATGCAGCTACTACTTTGCCACTAACGCTGACTGTTACTAACATGGTCGGACAAACTGTTTATACACAAACAATAGCTCCACAAGCGGGCGCTATTAACCAGCGCATATCAATCGGCAACATGCCTGTGGGCATGTACTTGCTTAGTATCAAGTCTGACTCAGTTAATGAGCTGCATAGGTTTGTGTTAACTAATTAAGTTAAGAATAGTAATCAAAATATTTGCAAAGGCTGCAGTATGCAGCCTTTGTTGTATGTAAAGAGAAGACGGTTAGCTTTTTTATAGTACTTGTCAAATTGCAAAACCGCTTCTGCCTTTCAAAACCAATCTTAATAAGCTATTGAAAAAAATAATGGAAAATTCAGACACTAATTACGCTACAATAAGCACCTGAAGTAAATAGGCAAATGATCATTGACTACACTTTTGCTTCAATTTCTTTTTCAATATACTGAACTACCCAATCGGTATTTTCAAGCTCGAGGATTTGCCTGAGAATTTTCCCTTCAGCAATTAATGACAACTCATTTATTGTGTTTACAATTCTTTTTTTGCATGACTTTAGTTCGCCTACTGTCTTTTGGGAAACCTTAATATTTCTTTTCCAATCCCCAAAATATTTAATTCCTTCCAATACAGCATATAAAGACGGTAAAACTATTATTAAAAACATCAAAATAGGCAAAACCAATTTGATATATAAAGTAGAAGGATTCAAAATGTGTTTAAATTCTAAAAACTCCAATACAAACTTAAAAATTACAGCAACAAAAAATGCAACCTTGACAATACTTAGAAAAACGTGTATGACTTTTTCTTTTTGTTTAAACCTATGAATCCTTTTCTTTTCATGGTAAGCAACTTGCTCCTCTGCAAGACACCATAACATTCTTTTAGCGTTTTGAAAGCTATCAATTTTAGATATCGATTTCGCTAATTGCCTTTCTATTTCAAGTATTTTCCGAAAATTGATTGACACACTTTCGTCAGTAATATCAACTTTAGATAAAGGTGTAATTGGGATTTTTGCACTTTTAAACCATATCAAACTTCTCAAATACTCGGCCTCCCTTCTACTCTCTAAGAATCTATGCTTCCATTTGTTTGCGAAGAATACCAAAAGTACAAAAGAGAGCAACAGAAAAAATATTTCAAATATTGCAAAAACAAATTTTAATGAATGCAAAATATCATGTTCGTCATTTTGGCTTTCGTGAAAAAACAACAAAGCAGAGGCAAAACAAATTACTGCCAAAACACCGGTAACTAGCCCTGTAAGCCATATTGGCTCAAAGAATCGGTTTTTGAATTTTACCGCTTGAGTATCCAACTTTCTGAATAATTCATCAGCCTCATCTACTAACATATCCGTTCCCCTGACAGCATTAATAATGTGTACCTCCTTTCCTTGAGAACGAGCATATGCCACTATATCTCCGGTACCGCCTAAGCCCGCTGCTGGCTCTCCATCCCAAACGGCAAGAACTATATCAGATTCATCAACAATCTTTTTACCAACATCAAAGTAGGCTTCATTTCTTTGTTCCTGATTTCGAGGAATGGCATCAGAATATACCTCATACCCTCCTGGATTACCAGTCAATAGCTTTTCAAATTCGCTACGTTCTGTCGCTCTTTTAAAGTCTTTTTTATACTCATTAATATCAAATGGAACCATTATTCTTAAAGGAGCCCCGATTTTTGATACTTCCTTTGCAAATATTGTATCTGCACCTGTAGCTAACGCTGTGATGCCCAACAAATTCTTATCAAACTCCTGAAAGTAGAGCAAACTAAAGTATATACTCTTACCAACTTCTGAGATATCAAATAAATCCCTATGCCCGGTAATGCCAATCTTTAACATAACAGAGATGTTTTACAGTAAATGAACATAAATCAATACACAGATAATAATTTCTGTTATTAACACTAATACTTTGTTGCATTTTTCCAATAATGACGATACTCTGCTGCAAAATCCGAAAAAGCATCATCTTTACTGTCAGATGCTGAAAACTGCAAATACCAATCATTATGTTTGAGAGACTTAAAGTACGGATTTATTCTAATAACCCCTCCTGAATCATTGGGATCATCTGTTGCGGCTATATCGCCATCAATCAATAACCCGATTAATGGTGGAACATTATCTGCAAAACGAACTTCAACATTTTTATTTTTAAACATTGCCGTATCGTTCTGAATTATTGAAAGTACTCCACCTATAGAGTTTGCATATGATTGCATTCTTTTGTTAATATTCCTAACAACGAAGGAATCAGGGCTATTAGGGCTAAGTAATAACAGTCTTATTTTGACACCTCTTTCTAAGGCATCTCTCAAATACTCCCGATGAATCTCTATTGTCGTCCTTAAAGTAATACCAGATACAAAAATTTCTCGTTTTGCTTTCATATATAACTCAATAGGTGGAGTCATATTATACTTACCTTCCCATTTCCTTGCTTCTATGTCTGTAAATCCGGATAATTTAATGGCATCTACGAGCCGAATCCCCCTAGGGTTTGTCTTATTTACAACAGAATAATCCCTCAATATTGGTATTCCCAAACTTATGAAAAGCACAATACTCAACACAGTATACGTTAGTAAAGAACCGTGTATTATCTTTTTAGTTTTTATTACTCGAGTAGAAAAGGGTGGTATCGGTAGGCCTTTTACATGATTTGCCAATTGTTCAAAATACTGCTCTCCTCTGTAAAGAAATGCATCAAACCATTGAGATGTAGACAAGTAAAGTTGAAGCCCTTTTGACAAGGCAATATTTTCAACCCTAAACACTATTATTTTCTTTCTGAAATTAGAAGCGTTGTCAATTTCATTCCTCACATTATCTGAAGCGTTTGAGTGCTTTGTCAGAATTAATACCACTACATCCGACCTTTCAATCCCATGAATGATCTCCTCCGCGTATTTACTACCCGGAGGAATATCTCGTTTATCTATAAAACAATTGATCTCATTCTCTTCAAAATACTTAACTAATTGTTTCGCCAAAACCTCATCCTTTCTGGCATAGCTTACAAATACATTGATTATTTTCGGTACATCTTTCATAAGAAAAAACAAAAAAGTATACAAAATTCAGAAGTGCAATTTAATACATATTTTCATTATGCTTATGGTTGCACCTAAATTCTATTGCCGCTTTTTGGTCTTGGTTTGTAACAAGTTTCAATAGCAAACATTATGGCAACAGAAAATAGGTAGAGACACTAAACCTGAGTATTATTTAACAATTCTTCAATAGGCACTGAGATGGTTTATGTTAATCAGAAAAACCACAATTGGTGTAATTATACAAAAACAGCATAAATATGACGTTTGATGTATTTTTCACCAAAGCAATTGATTAGAATAGATGAAAACACAAATACTTTCGTGTGCTATTATTCATTATATTTAATTCTGTTCATACCCCCATTATTAAATATGGATATGTGCTGGTGTTGTAGTTTCCTGTTGCCGGAACTTTTTTAAACCTGTTTTGTTATAACATCATGAACTATTACAAAATATTCTTAGCCTCCTCTTCTGAGCTCAAAGCAGAGAGAAACGAATTTGTAGCAGGTATTCACAATCTGAACAAAGACCTAAGGGAAAAAGGTGTAGCCTTAGAAGTGGAATGGTGGGAAGATGTAGATGATGCTTTCAATACAAGCTGCAAACAGGACGACTACAATGAGTACCTGAAACTGTGCCATTTTTTCGTGATGTTGATATGGACTAAAGTGGGTAAGTTTTCTAATATAGAATATGACCTTGCTCGCAGCCTGAATAATCAAAACAACTTGCCGAGAGTTTATGTGTATGAAAAAACTACTCCCAAAGATGGTGTTACCGATACAGATAAATACAGTAAGCAGGCATTTATGGATAAGCTAATGCTTTCTGGTCACCAACAGTTCCCGACACAATTTGAGAGTATGGACACCGTGATAGGAAAGTTTAAAGAAAATGTTAAGCGGCTCTTTGCTGACTCATACCAATTGCAGTTTCAGCATGCATCTACCGCTATGTTACTTTCCCCAACGGGTGTGAGTAGTCCCGAAGAATTTATGGGACGAAAAGAAGAGCTAAATACCATAGCTAAAAGGCTGACCGAAGGGCAGCGGCTGATGCTGATAAATGCAGAGGGTGGAATTGGCAAAACAACACTTGCTGCCCGATACTGGAAGGACACAGAAACGAAGTATAAAAGCCATGCATGGTTGTATTGTGAGGAAGGAATCATGAATGCGCTAAAAAGCCTCGCACCCGGCATCGGTATTGACCTTGCTGTTTATGATACGGAGCACGAGCAACAACATGCTTTAAGAATTGCACTCAGCAAATTGCAAGATGGCTTTCTGCTGGTGCTGGACAATGCAAACGACCCGGACGATGTAATTGCATTTCGGGAAGCATTTGAAGGGTGGCAATGGCATGTATTAATTACCAGCCGTTGTAATGGAATACTCCCAAAGAACGAAGAATTGCCGATAGAACATTTGCCACCGGAGTTGGCTGCTGAGTTATTTACAAAGTACTATAATGAACCGGATAACCCTGCTTTCTCTTCGCTATTAAGCAGACTCTTAGAAGCCATCAGGTACAATACATTGCTGGTAGAGGTTTTTTCTAAAAACATGGCAGAAGCGAGCCAAATGGCATACGCACCGCTGAACATGAAAACGTTTCTGGAACTGCTGGAAAAAGAGGGACTACACTTAGCAAATAATAGTTTTGAGGTAAAGAGTGAATATGGCACAAAGCGCAAAGCTGCGACGACTGATGAAATACTGAATGTATTATATGACTTTACAAAACTAAAGGAAGCAGAAAGTACCGCACTACTGAACATAAGTCTGTTGCCAGCAGTACCCTATAGATTACCTTTTCTGATAAGCCTGTTTGCGACCGTGGAAACCGAAAGAGACTATAAGAACACAATAAAAGCACTTGTAAAAACCGGCTGGCTCAGTACATCAGAAGACACCTACAGGCTAAGCCCCGTGATACAAAAGCTATTGCTAAACAAACATGCCACAACGCTTGGCAGCGATGCCTTGCCACTACTCGGACGATTAAACACCAAGCTGGAAAATGACGCATATAATCTGCTACACATTTCTCTCGCTGATGCAAAACCCTATACTGAACTCGCAACTGAGCTATACAAATGCTTGCAGAAAGACCCGAATAAAGAGTTAGCGACCTACTTACTCTCCGTAGCTATCTATTACAAAGGTATTGGTGATTTGGTGGGCGAGAAGAAATGTCTCGAGTACTTTCAGGAGGTATGCAGGTCATTATGTGGCATAGACGTCACGTCCTTATCATACAAATATGGGTTGGCGGTTTCGTATTGTAAATTAGGAGACGTATATCAAGCAAAAGGTGATTGGAACTTGGCTTTGGAAAATTATCAGGAATACAACAGATTGGAAAAGGAGGTTTCGGATAGCAGTCCTGATACTTTGGAATACAAATATGGGTTGGCGATTTCGTATGGAAAATTAGGAGGCGTATATGAAGCTAAAGGAGATTGGGACACGGCTTTGGAAAATTATCAGGAATACAACAGATTGGTAAAGGAGGTTTCGGCAAGCAGTCCTGATACTTTGGAATACAAATATGGGTTGGCGATTTCGTATGAAAAATTAGGAGGCGTATATCATCAAGCTAAAGGTGATTGGGACACGGCTTTGGAAAATTATCAGGAATACAACAGATTGGTAAAGGAGGTTTCGGCAAGCAGTCCTGATACATTAGCATACAAATATGTGTTGGCGATTTCGTATTCTAGATTAGGAGGCGTATTTGAAGCTAAAGGAGATTGGGACACGGCTTTGGAAAATTATCAGGAATGCAACAGATTGGAAAAGGAGGTTTCGGATAGCAGTCCTGATACTTTGGAATACAAAAATGGGTTGGCGATTTCGTATCAAAATTTAGGAAACGTATATGAAGCTAAAGGAAGTTGGGATATGGCTTTGGAAAATTATCAGAAATTCAACAGATTGGTAAAGGAGGTTTCGGCAAGCAGTCCTGATACATTAGCATACAAAAATGTGTTGGCGATTTCTTATTTAAAATTAGGAAACGTATATAAAGTTAAAGGAGATTGGGACACGGCTTTGGAAAATTATCAGCAAGACTTAAAAATATCTAAAGACATTTCGGATAGCAGTCCTGATACTTTGGAATACAAAAATGGGTTGGCGATTTCTTATCAAAATTTAGGAGGCGTATATGAAGCTAAAGGAGATTGGGACACGGCTTTGGAAAATTATCAGGAATACAACAGATTAATAAAGGAGGTTTCGGCAAGCAGTCCTGATACATTAGCATACAAAAATGGGTTGGCGAGTTCTTATCAAAATTTAGGAGCCGTATATGAAACTAAAGGAGATTGGGACACGGCTTTGGAAAATTATCAGCAAGAATTAAAAATATCTAAAGACATTTCGGATAGCAGTCCTGATACTTTGGAATACAAAAATGGGTTGGCGATTTCTTATCAGAATTT
>JAUHYD010000011.1 GCA_030426665.1 Bacteroidia bacterium
AGTATAGGTACTTGCACCACCCGCTGTAAGGCCGGTTGATGAACCCGTACATATCGCAACATCACCACTCGATGTAATCGTTGGTAATGGATTTACACTTACGGTTAATGTCGCGGTGTTCACACAGGTATTCGCGTCAGTTCCGGTTATTGAATAAGTAATCGTCGATGTTGGATTTGCTGTTACACTAGCACCCGTAGTCGCTGATAAAGCTGTTGATGGTGACCATACATAGGTACTGGCGCCACCTGCTGTTAGGCCAGTTGAAGTACCCGCACAAACGGTAACATCACCACTTGACGTAATCGTCGGTAACGGATTAACACTTACTGTCAGCGTTGTTGTATTTACACAAGTATTACCATCTGTTCCGGTTATTGTATAGGTTATCGTCGATGTAGGGTTTGCTGTTACACTTGACCCTGTTGTCGCGGACAAACCTGTTGATGGTGACCAAGTATAAGTACTAGCTCCGCTGGCGGTTAAGCCAGTCGACGAACCTATACAAATAGACGTATTTCCACTCGAAGAAATAGTAGGCAAGTCATTTACTGTAATAGTAGTTGTCGCAGTATTTTCACAGCCATTACCATCAGTTCCGGTAACAGTATATGTCGTCGTAACCGTAGGGCTGGCGGTGATGCTGGCACCGGTTGTGCCTGACAAACCAGTTGACGGAGACCAAGTATATGTACTTGCACCCCCAGCAGTCAACCCGGTCGAAAGACCTGTACATATTGCGGTATTAGAACTAGACGTGACTGTCGGCAAAGCATTGACAGTTATAGTTATGGTAGCAGTGTTCTCACAGGAATTCGCATCAGTACCATTCACTGTGTACGTGGTCGTAACAGTAGGATTCGCCGTTACAGAAGCACCGGTTGTTGCCGACAAACCAGTTGACGGACTCCAGACATAAGAACTTGCGCCTGAAGCAGTCAGACTCGTTGAAGAACCTAAGCAAATTGCAGCACTTCCACTAAACGATATGGTTGGTAATGCATTAACTGTAAAACTTCTTGTCTGATAACAGCTGGTACTAATGTTGTAAGTGATTACTACTACCCCACCAGACACACCAGTTACAACTCCGGTACTGGCATCAACAGAACCGATAGCCGGATTGGAACTACTCCATGTTCCTCCTCCGTCTGCCTGACTTAGTGTAGAGGTCGCTCCTACACAAGCTTCCGCTGTACCGGTAATTGCAGCAGGTGCGCTGTTAACTGTAACTATCGTTTCACTCTGACAAGCAGGAGACGAAGTATAATATAAAATGCTTGATGTGCCAACATTTACCGCAGTCACCAATCCCGTTGAGGAATTTACCGTTGCTATGGAGGAATTTCCACTATACCACGCCCCTCCCGCGCTAGAATTTAACAATGTAGACGTGTTCCCGAGACACAATAATGATTCTCCCGTATTTGCCGGTAACGAGGATGTAACGGTAACATCATAAGTACTTGAACAACCAGCACTATTGGTATAACTAATAGTTGCTGTACCAAGACTGTGACCGGTAACCACACCCGATGTTGAAGTTCCTGTAACAACCGAAGCTATGGTAGGGTTCGAACTACTCCATGTTTGACTTGCACTTGAGGTTAAAGTCGAAGTACTTCCACTACATATTGTTGCCTCCCCGCTTATTGGCCCTGGTGCAGTATATACAGACATTCCCGTTGCTTTCTGACAGCCCGAAGGAGCGGTGTAATTTACAAGAGTGTAACCTCCATATCCAGTGAAAACACCTGATGAAGCACCGACTGTACCAACAGACGTGGAACTACTAGTCCATGTACCTCCTGAAGGAGTAGCAGTAAGTGTTTGAGTATTACCCGCGCAAGATGGATTAGTAGCAGTAACCGTTGGTGTTGCACTAACAGTAACTTCGGTTGTAACATAACATAGCGAGGCGTAACCATACAAATAAGAAATTGTAGTAGTACCCTCAGAATGAATAGTTACAAGCCCAGTAACAATAGAAGCAACCCCCGGGTCACTAGACGTCCAATTGTTACCCTGACTTGGGTGGGCTGTTAAGAGAGAATAGTCTCCTTCAGAACATAAAGCGGTTGTCCCAGTAATCGCTGACATTGTCTGCGGATTAACGGTTACCACAGCCGTGAATGTGGCAGACCCTACAACATAACTCATTGTAACGGTACCAGCTGCAACCCCGGTAACCACACCTGTTGATGCATCAATAGTAGCAGTACCAGTATTTGCACTACTCCACGTACCACCGGTGGTATCAATGCTCAGCGTAGTACGAGAGGTACCCAAACACACTTTGAGGAAACCGCTAATTGTCTGACCAGATACGGTAACGGACGATAGCAACAATACAGTGAAAAAGGTAGTAAAAAACTTATTCATATAACTTGATTTAATAAAGTTCAACTGTAATCAAATTGGCATTGCATGCCGTACACTACTTTTTCACAAACATCGGTCAAACACAATATCCCATCACACATTTATCTAATATATGATAGCAACCCGAATAGTATATAAGACAAATGTAATGATGAAATAATCGGTATGCAAGAAAAAAGGCAAATACCGATAGAAAATAACGCAGTTAAACCCAGAGGCGTACACAATTTATATATTTATAGTATATAATTTTACAAATAGGACAAACGTTGTTGTCAAATAGCAATAATTAACATAACCAAAAATAAGACATTGCAAATGTGTTTACGATGGTACTGGGAACTACAGTCCAATCAAATATCCAACATGTCAATTTATAATTGAATCAGAATAGCAAACCCTGAAATAATCTGCGCAACGACATGTCGGAAATTATTTAAAAAATAAAATTTGCCGGTTAGTTCAAACTAGTGCTGAATCGATATACAACTTTTGAAAAAAGCATACATCAAAACAAATTCTGGCATCAGCAAATCTGCATCAATTCAACTTCTGAAATCTTATAAAAATCACCCTTTATACTCGCCCCAAACACTTCTCAATGTGTCGGAAATTTCCCCAAGCGTACAAAGGTTTTCGACGGCAGAAATCACAAATGGCATAAGGTTTTCACGGGTCGTTGCTTTCTCTTTGATTATATCTAAACACTTAAAAGCTGCGTCATTATCTCTTTCAGCTTTTAATCGTTCCAGTTTCTCTGATTGTACCTTCCTGATTGAGTCATTAATTTTAAAAACAGGAGGAGCGCTCACCTCTTCAGATTCAAATTTGTTTACGCCAACTATTATTTTTGATTTGTCTTCAATCGCTTTATTGTAAGCATATGCAGACCTTGCAATTTCATCCTGCATGTAGTTCTGCTCAATAGCCTTGACAGCACCACCCATTGCATCAATCTTCTCAATAATGCGCCAGGCAGCACTTTCAATATCATTCGTTAGAGACTCCACATAGTATGAACCTGCTAAGGGATCAACAGTATCAGTAGCACCACTTTCGTAAGCTAAAATTTGTTGTGTGCGCAAAGCAATGGAAGCGGCCTCTTCAGTTGGAAGTGACAACGCCTCGTCAAAACCATTTGTATGTAACGACTGTGTTCCGCCAAGCACTGCCGACAAGCCCTGAAGGGCCACTCGAACAATGTTATTTTTTGGCTGTTGAGCAGTCAACGTGCTACCGCCTGTTTGTGTATGAAAGCGTAACATCTGTGCCCTTGAATCGGTAGCACCCAACGACTTCGTAATGTTTGCCCACATTCTTCTCGCAGCTCTGAACTTTGCGACTTCTTCAAAGATATTGTTGTGTGCATTGAAAAAGAATGACAACCTTTTTGCAAATACATTTATGTCAAGACCTTTGTCTATAGCGGCTTTCAGATAGGCTTTACCGTTGGCCAATGTAAACGCCAATTCCTGAACAGCATCTGAACCGGCCTCTCTTATGTGGTAGCCCGAAATTGAAATAGTATTCCATTTCGGAACTTCTTTACTACAGTATTCAAAGATATCCGTTATCAATCTCATTGACGGCTCAGGGGGATAGATATACGTCCCGCGGGCAGCATACTCTTTTAGAATATCATTTTGAATAGTTCCTGAAATCTTCTTAATGTCTGCTCCTTGCTTTTTTGCAAGGGCTATATAAAGTGCAAGCAGAATAAAACCCGTTGCATTGATAGTCATTGACGTAGTAATGTCTGCTAACTTAATGCCATCAAACAACTCCTCCATGTCTTTCAATGAATCTATTGCCACACCAACCTTTCCGACTTCGCCTTCTGACATGGAATGATCTGAATCATATCCAATTTGTGTCGGTAAATCGAACGCAACCGATAACCCACTTACACCCTGACTTAACAAGAAGTGATAACGTTGATTTGATTCCTTTGCAGTACTAAAACCGGCATACTGACGCATGGTCCACAACCTATCTCTATACATCGCTGAATGCACCCCTCTGGTGAACGGGAACTGACCGGGTAAATCGTCCACTTTTACAGGCTCGCAATACACTTCTTTTATTTCAATTCCTGAGTCTGTTTTTACTACCTTTTTATTGTCCATATCTACTGTAAAATCAAAGCAACAAATTAAGAATGACAATTTGAAAACTGTCTGAATTTCGGCGGAAAATTAGTGAATAGTTACTACAATTCTGAATCCATATTTAAGCTGCACGTGCATTAATGATTTCCAAAAACAAAACCCATGCAACATACTTTTTCGGTTAAGCTGTAAATTTAAATTTTTTGTAAACTCCATCTGATTGTTCTTAAAACTCTCAAACACAAATCTACCTATACTCAAAAATGTTAAACAAAAACCAGATGTTGCACAAAAATTCACTTCGTGAGAAATCTAATTCATCTATTCGAATCAACGTTTAATTTATAGAAGCAACGATATTAAAGTAGTTGTATTGTTAGTATCAATTTAATGCACTCTTTATATAAGACTATTCTTCATTCCAAGCAAATTCTTTAAAAATTTAACATGCACAATTACCACTTATTGTATTACTTTTGTTGCCGAAATTTCTTAATAAAAAAATAATCTATGCAGGAATTTGGAAAAAAGAATCCGTCAGTAAATTTAAGGGACCTAGGGTTAAACGTTGGCATTGCTCATTGGAACCTCTCACCGGAAGAATTATCCAACAAAACTTTAGCGTTAGGACAAGGGGAACTTAGCGATACAGGGGCACTAAGCGTGAACACCGGAAAATTCACTGGTCGCTCCCCAAAAGACAAATTCACGGTAAAAGATGACATTACAAAAGATAGCGTTGATTGGGGCGATATAAATATCCCATTTGAACCAGAAGCTTTCGATAAATTGTATAATAAAGTTTGTGCTTACTTTGATGGAAAAGAAGTGTATGTACGCGACTCATACGCCTGTGCAGACCCAAAATACAGACTCAACATTCGTGTAGTAAACGAAACACCATGGGCAAATCTTTTTTGCAATGATCTTTTCCTTAGACCGACAGAGGAAGAAATTGCAACACAAACCCATGATTGGTTAATACTTCAGGCGCCGGGATTTTATGCAGACCCTGCAACAGACGGTACCAGGCAAGATAACTTCACGATTGTGAACTTTACCCGCCGGATAATTATTATTGGTGGAACTGCCTACACCGGCGAAATGAAAAAAGGAATATTCGGTGTCTTGAATTTCCTTCTACCACACAACCATGGCGTACTCAGCATGCATTGCTCTGCAAATGAAGGCGCAGAAGGCGATGTATCTCTTTTCTTTGGTTTAAGTGGTACCGGTAAAACAACTTTAAGTGCCGACCCTAACAGAGCGCTGATTGGCGATGATGAGCATGGTTGGGCAGAAAGTTCAATATTCAACTTTGAAGGTGGTTGCTATGCAAAGTGTATAGACCTTAGCGCAGAAAAAGAACCTCAGATTTTTGCTGCAGTAAAGCCGGGTGCTCTTTTGGAGAATATCAAATTTGTAGAAGGCACAAAAACTGTGGATTATACAGATTCAACGATTACAGAAAATACCAGAGCTGCTTACCCAATCGACTTTATCAAGAATGCTAAATCTCCGTCGTATGGAGGACAGCCGAAAAACATATTCTTTTTGACGTGTGATGCATTTGGAATATTACCTCCAATCTCGAAATTGTCAAAAGCTCAGGCCATGTACCACTTTATTAGTGGCTACACGGCAAAAGTTGCCGGCACCGAAGTTGGTGTTAAAGAACCACAAACAACGTTCTCTGCATGTTTTGGTCGCGTGTTCCTACCATTACATCCTGCTAAGTATGCGGAACTACTTGGAAAAAAACTTGAGCTACATAGCGATGTAAATGTGTGGCTGATAAATACAGGCTGGAGCGGCGGTGCTTATGGCACAGGTAGCAGAATGAAGCTTGGTTTTACCAGAGCAATGATTACAGCTGCCATGAAGGGAGAACTGGACAACGTGGAATATAAGGAGCATGCTGTGTTTGGTGTGCAGATGCCTGCTAATGTTCCGGGAGTTCCTTCTGAAATCCTGTTCCCGAGAAATACATGGGCGGACAAGGAAGGTTATGACAAACAAGCAAACGAACTAGCAAAACTGTTCCAAAACAACTTTGCAAAGTACGCGGACGGAGCTAACGACGAAATTCGTTCTGCTGCACCCAAAGTGCATCAGAGCGCTTAATTAATATTCAGCTTTTTTGTAAAAGAAATAGTTGACGATTTCGAAATGTCCCGGCTGTCTCTGACAATCGGGACATTTTTTTCTATTCCGAAAAATTTACTTCCAAACCACAAAATCATTTGTCATAAAGTCATCTTTGACCACTATTTATTACCTTACCTACCTAAATGGAACGAACTAAATATATTCCTGACATTTACACACACAATCATTGTCGCAATATGTTTATGAGCAAACATTTACGAAAACTGGGAAAACCGGATTCTTAAAAATTTGACATTCAATTAAAGCAAAAAAAAACATGTTTAATATCATTTTGACTATTATTACACTTTACTGCGTCATTAAATAATAAACCCAACGCGCCGAATGAAAAACACCGTAATTTGCTGAAAATTTTTGTTGAAAATAATAACAATTAAAATACACGTACATGTCATTTGATTCAGTTCTTAAGTTCTTTTTACCGAAAGACAGAGTTTTCTATTCTTTGTTTGAAGAGGTTGCAACAACTCTTGTATTGATGGGCGACACTTTTACAGAGGCGCTGCAACAAAAAGACTTGACAAAAAGAGACGCCCTTCTTAAAAAGCTTGAAGAACTCGAACATAAAAACGATGAAACTACACACCGGATATTCGTTGAGTTAGGCAGCAACTTTATAACACCGCTAGACAGAGAAGATATACACTATCTTGCAACATCTCTGGACGATATCGCGGACTATATTTGGGGAGCGGCTAAAAGAATTGTCAACTACCAAATAGACGATAAGAATAACGCGCTGAATGATTTTGCCGAAATTATCTCCAAATCTATTAAAGCAATAAACACGAGTATCTTTGGGCTGAGAGACATGAAGAACATCAGAGACATCACCGCCTCCTGTGTGATTGTAAATAGTCTGGAAAATGATGCTGACGACTTGTTGGACAACACCATGATGCGCTTGTTCAATTCTAACATCAGTCCGGTAGAATTGATAAAGCAAAAAGACATTTACCAAATGCTTGAGGTAGTAACAGATAAGTGTGAAGATGCCGCAAACGTAGTGGAATCAATTATAATAAAATACGCGTAATTAATAACTGAGCATGTCCGTTCTTCTTATAGTCATTCTTTTTCTAGCTTTACTTTTCGATTACATAAACGGCTTTCATGATGCAGCCAACTCAATTGCCACGGTTGTATCTACCAAAGTCTTGACGCCTTTGCAAGCTGTTATTTGGGCTGCCTTCTTCAATTTTGTCGCATTTTTCATATTTAAAGATCATGGTGTAGCTAAAACTGTTGCCAAGACCGTTTACGAACAATATATTACTCTTCCCGTCATATTATCGGGGCTACTTGCCGCGATTTCCTGGAACCTACTGACTTGGTGGTTCGGAATCCCATCTAGTTCGTCACACACACTTATCGGAGGTTTTACCGGTGCTGCTATTGCACATGGCGGATTTGGTGCCATAAACTCAGAGCCGGTTATTAAAACAATTAGCTTTATCGTTTTGGCTCCCCTGGTCGGTATGATAATGGCATTTATTATTTCTCTCTGGTTCATATACTCATTTAGACGAGGTTGGAAACCCAAAGTGGTCTCTTCGTTAATAATCGTCGCTGTCGTAGTTATCCTCAGCAATTACATCGAAACAAATCCGGAAAACTTAAAGAATTTATATAATACAGAGTTGGCAAATATTCTCCTGGAAAGTAAAAACCTGAAATGGGTACTGCTTGGTCTCATACTTATTTCCATGAGTATCTTCACGATGGTGCTCGGTTCACTGAACACGGCAAAGGCTACTTTCTATTTAAAGAGGTTTCAACTAGTGTCTTCAGCTGTCTTTAGCATAGGGCATGGTGGTAATGACGCTCAAAAAGTAATGGGGATAATATCAGCGGCTTTGATTTGCGAGAATCAAATCGCATCATATAACGATATGCCAACATGGGTACCCCTGGCTTGTTATACCGCGATTGCATTGGGGACTATGAGCGGAGGCTGGAAAATCATCAAGACAATGGGAACACGTATCACGAAAGTGACTCCTTTTGAAGGTGTTGCTGCCGAAACTGCCGGGGCAATAACTCTTTTTCTTACAGAAAACTTACATATTCCTGTGAGTACTACACATACAATAACCGGTTCAATTATCGGTGTTGGTGCAACAAAAAGACTTTCTGCAGTAAGGTGGGGCGTTACAATTAACCTTCTCTGGGCATGGATTCTTACTATTCCCGTTAGTGCATTGCTTGCTGCCCTATGCTATTGGATTGTAAGTTTATTCAATTTGTAATTCCCTTTCTTCGTCCATAGTCGCCGGTTTAGTACTCCTTATAGATTATTTTTTTTGTTTGGCTAACATTTCTTCCGTTTGTTACGCCCTTATTAACGGAGTATCACAATTTTTACAGATTTTATTTTAATTAATATTAAAAATACATACAACCATGTATTTTTTGATATATAATGATAGATTGATAAAGTCTCTAAATATTTTTACTTAATAAACTGTTTACTTTTTGGTAAAAAATTCTATTTTTATAGCTACTAACTCAATTTCTTCAAAAAATTGTAAAATGAGAAAATTTTCTACTTACTTCGCTTCCCTTATCACACTCGCTGCTATCTCTATTGCTGCGCCATCCTTCGCACAAATGGTGGGGGATCAGGTTTTCCTACAGGGAGCATATGTTGAGGTTGGGGTTGCTCCAAACGGAGCATTAGGGTCTACGAGATTACCACCTACTTCACCACCGTTTCACTGCAACTCACCGACATTCAATTTCTACGATCCGGGAATATCAGCATTTACAGGCGCTTCAAACCAGCGTCTGATGATGGTTTATGATGCCGGTCATGATGGATGGACCACCGGCACGCCAGGTTTCTTTGGAGACTATTCCATGCCCGGTTCTCCTTATGAAGGATGGGGAATACAAGTTAATGGTCAGCACAGCGAAGCTCAGGCACAGTACTATATGGGAACTACAACCGGATTTGCCGGAGCTGCCAGCCTCACAGGAACAAACGTATCATACACAAATACCGGCGGAACAATGACTGGCGTGTGGCAAGGTACTGCCGGACCGGGAGGTGCTCTTTCTATAACTCAAACAACAGTTTTGGATACAACTGCTTCTTGGGTTAGGATGAATGTAAAACTGAAAAACACCGGTGGCGCCACGCTTACCGGCATACATTATTTAAGAGAAACTGACCCCGATAACGATAGAATGGCAAGTGGAGGCTCTTATGTTACTTCAAACACAATAAATTATCAAAATGACCACCACCATAGGGTGATGGTGACAGCAACAGGTACGCACTACACGTCGCAAACGCTTTCACTTTCTGCTAAGGATTGCCGTGCAAAAGCATTTATCGGGAGAACATGGCCCATGAGTGTTAGTTTAAATCTGGCGACTCTTTGGTCTTCCGGTGCCACTTGGTACGATTTTACCGGTTCTTATACAGGTGATGTCGCTATTGGTATGGTATTCAATTTAGGTGACCTTGCTCCGGGCGATAGTACTGAACTTTCATATGCATATGTATTTAACGGACTACTGGGTATTGATAGTGCGATAGCAAGCCCTCAGGTTGTAGTTAACGGAATTCCAAGAGACTCGGTAGATACGGTAACTTCATGTTCTTTTACAGGTGCGACTCTTGCTATGAGTGTCGTAAACGGCGATGCAGCTGACTGGGAAGGAAGTACCTGGACATGGGCTCCAAGTACGTATCTTTCTGCAACTACAGGACTTTCTACAACTGCTTCAGTTGCTTCAATGACAACTCCGATTACCTACACAATCACGGGAACAACAGGCGTATCCGGCTGTGCAGGACGAACATTCTTTATTACAGTATTACCCCCGGGAGCAACGCCTCCTCCTACAACAACGGATACCGTTGCCTACTGCCTGGGAGAAACAGCATCACCTTTATCCGCCACCGGTATAGGAACTATTTATTGGTGGACAACTCCAACGGGAGGCGTAGGTAGTACAACACCTCCTACTCCTTCTACAGCAGCCGTCGGTGTTACTACTTATTATGTCTCTCAGGATGTAGCGGCTTGTCCGAGTGTCAGGATACCGGTAACGGTAATTGTATTTGCGCTCTCTACACCAATCACAGGTAGCAATTTTGTGTGTACCGGTTACACTACTGCACTTGCAAATGGCACTGCAGGCGGAACCTGGACAAGCAGTAATATGTCTGTAGCAACCGTTGATACTTTCACAGGAGTGGTTACGGGAGTCACACCCGGAACATCCATGATATCTTACCATGTGTTAGGCTGTTTAGCTACTACGGTAGTAACTGTTACCACTACTCCTGCAACCATTTCAGGGATTGCTATTGCGTGCGAAGGCTATACCACAACGTTTTCAAACAGTGTCCCCGGTGGAAGCTGGAGCAGTAGCAACACTACCATCGCGACAGTTGGTTCATTAACCGGAATTGTTTCGGGAAATTCAGTTGGTACCGCAACAATTACTTACGATATGGGTGGCGGATGTTATACTACTAAAGTCGTTTCTGTTAACCCGATACCCGATCCTATTACCGGTTCCGGAAGTGTCTGCGTAGGAGCAACTACAGCCTTGTCCAGTACTTCGCCGGGAGGATTGTGGACCAGCAGCCTGCCTGGCGTCGCATCTGTAAGTGTAATTTCAGGAGTTGTTACAGGTATGAGTGCCGGAACAGCAACAATCAGCTATCGTGTAGCCGGTTGTTCTGTAACCCGCGTTGTTACAGTTGTAACAGCAGCCACTCCTATTGTCGGCCCGCCCACTGTTTGCGTAGGGTCAAATATTACTCTATCCAATGCTACAGCAGGTGGCACATGGACAAGTATGTCAACGGGAATAGCTACAATAGGCTCTTCGTCGGGAATAGTAACGGGTATGGCAGCAGGCACAGCTACAATTGAATATGTTGTAAGTGCTGGTTGTTCTATAACAAGAGTTATTACCGTTGTCCCTACCCCTCCGGATATCACTGGTACTATGTCGATGTGTATTGGTGGTTCAACAACTCTGAGTCATTCTACAGCCGGTGGCACCTGGACTGCTAGTGCGCCCGGTATTGCTGATGTAGGTATTGCAACAGGTGTTGTCACCAGCACGGGTGGCGCAGGAACATCTACCATTACTTATACTTTGCCGAGCGGCTGTATTGCTGTGGCAACTGTTACTGTCAATGCCGGTCCTTCCGCTATTACAGGAACCTTAAGCCTATGTCAGGGTAGCACAACAACATTAAGCAGCGCTACTTCGGGTGGCACCTGGAGCTCATCTGCGTCAGGCATTGCATCCATAGGTTCTATCAGTGGAATAGTATCCGGAGGAACCAGCGGTACAGCAACAATAATTTATACAGCTAGTACAGGATGCACAACATCTGCGGTGGTTACTGTTAATACACTACCAGCAACTATTTCAGGTCCATCATCTGTTTGTTCCGGCAATGATATTACCTTAACTGACGCTACACCATCCGGTTCATGGAGCAGTTCGAGCACCGCAACTGCAAGCATTACCAGTTCCGGAGTTGTCACCGGCGGAACGGCTGGCACGGCTACTATTACTTATGCGCTACCGTCCGGATGTTTCGTTACAAAAGTAGTGACCGTTACAGCAGGACCTGCTCCTCTTACCGGAGGCACGGGGCTTTGTGTAAGCACAACAACCTCACTTTCCAGTACTACATCCGGTGGTACCTGGAGTGTTATTGGAACGGCAGCAAGTATTCTTAGCCCGGGCCTTATTGGTGGTGTGTCTGCCGGTACGGCAACTGTTGTATACACAGTTGCAGGCTGTTCCACTTCTACTATTGTTACGGTATACGCCGTTCCTTCTTCGATAGGAGGTCCGGATGACGTTTGTGTGGGAAGTGTTATTATTTGTACCAATAGCGCATCGGGAGGTTCCTGGTCTAGCAGTTCGCCAATTATTGCGTCAATAGATACAAGTACCGGCGTACTTACAGGAAACAACCCTGGCACTTGCACCGTTACCTACTCTCTTGGGTTTGGCTGTAATTCTACTAAAGTAATTACAGTGAATCCAGTTCCGGCAGCAATAGGCGGTACATTCTCGCTTTGTCAAGGAAGTACCACAACGCTAACTTCATCACCGGGCGGTGGTACTTGGAATAGCCTGCCAACTTCTGTTGCGACCATAGGCGTTCTATCCGGTGCGGTTACAACCGGAAGTACTACAGGTACTGCAACAATCACTTACACCTTACCAACAGGTTGCCGTAGTACAGAAATACTAACCGTCAACCCGCTACCGGCCCCGGTTACGGGTGGTACAAACGTTTGTGTTGGTTCAACGATAACATTGTCTTCAACTACTCCGGGCGGTACATGGAGCGCCAGCAATGGTAATGCTACCGTTGGCTTTACAACAGGGGTTGTAACAGGCGTTTTACCGGGCACGGTTATAATATCCTATACGTTACCCTCCGGCTGTTATCGAACAACGACAGTATTGGTAAGCGGATTACCAACAGGTATCGGTGGTTCTCTTCAGGTTTGTGAAGGAGGAAGTAGCACCCTCTCAGGAGCTCCCTCTGGTGGTACCTGGTCAAGCCTGTCTACCGGAATAGCGACAATTTCTATGGGCTCCGGCGTTATGAACGGAATTTCGGCGGGTACCGCATCAATTATCTATACATTACCTACCGGATGTAGTCGTACTTCTATTGCAACTGTTAATCCGTTGCCGGGAGCCATCACAGGCACATCAAATGTTTGCGTAGGACAAAACACAACATTAAGTACAACGTCTACCGGTGGTACATGGAGCAGTAGTACTCCAGCTATTGGAACGATAAATAGCGGAGGAGTGGTGACTGGTTTGGCTAACGGCACAACCACCGTTAGTTATACACTTCCTACCGGTTGTTATACAACAAGAACTGTAACAGTACTTAGCCTGCCTGGTGTAATAACCGGTAATGCTAACGTTTGTGAAAGTGCAACTACTACACTCAATTGTACTCCGGCCGGAGGTACCTGGTCAACAAGTGCACCAGCTACAGCTACTATTGGTTTAACATCAGGAATTGTTTCGGCAACCGCCGCTTCAGGAACTGCAATGATAACTTACACAGTTGGCACAGGATGTTTCAATACAAGAGTTGTTACGGTTAATCCCCTACCCAACCCCATCACAGGAACTACTGTAATGTGTGTTGGCAACTCAGAAATATTAAGTAGTACCACATCCGGTGGTACATGGACGTCTGTAACTACTGCAACAGCTACGGTTGGCAGTGCAACAGGAATAGTGTCCGGAGTAAATGCAGGCACATCCTTGATTAGCTATTCATTGCCAACAGGTTGTAGTGTTACCGAAACAGTAACGGTAAATGGACTGCCAACGTCTATAACAGGCGTACTTCAGGCATGTGTCGGTCTTACAACTCCTTTGAGTAGCACCCCTGCAGGTGGTACATGGACCAGTAGTATTCCGGGCAATGCATCTGTAGATGCAACAACGGGTGTCGTAACAGGTGTTACCGCAGGCTCGACCGCAACTATTACCTACCAATTAGGTACAAGTTGTTATACTACGGCTGTTGTATCCGTTAACACACCGCCACTTCCTGTTACCGGACCTGCTGATAACGTTTGCGTTGGACAACAAATAACACTTAGCGATGCTAGCCCTAGTGGTACGTGGACTAGTGGCGACACAGCTACTGCAACAGTAGCACCGACTACCGGTGTCGTTACGGGTGTAGCAGCCGGAACTGTATATATCAGCTACACAATACCTACGGGTTGTTATCAGGTTAAGATGATTACGGTACATGCCCTGCCAACTGCTATTACCGGTCCGACAGAAGTGTGTGAACAATCTTCTGTTACGCTGGGAAGTACACCGACCGGAGGTACATGGACAAGTTCGAGTTCATTGGTAACCGTTAACCCGACCACAGGAGAAGTATTCGGGAATAGTGATGGTGTTGCAACAATAACCTATACTCAGGGAATTGGTTGTCAAACAACGAGCGATATTACAATCAACCCGCAGCCAGACACAATAACTGGTAACCTTGGTGTTTGTATCGGGCTCACAACAATGTTGTCAACTACAAGTACCGGTGGAACATGGAGCAGTAGTGATACATCGATCGCTCCAATCGACGCATCCGGCACAGTTAGTGGTTTAGTCGTTGGTACAGCAGATGTTATGTATACGCTTCCTGTTACCGGTTGTACCCGCAGTGCACAGGTTACAGTTAACCCGCTACCGGGACCTATTACAGGTAGCGATGCATTTTGTAACTTCAGTTATACAACTTATCTAAACTCAACTCCGGGTGGAACCTGGTCAAGTGCTGACACCAATGTGATCAGAGTAGAAAATGCGACAACAGGGTTGGTGTACAGTAAAAACGTTGACACAACTGACATCATTTATACATTGCCTACCGGATGTAGCACCTCGAAAAGAGTGTATTTGATTGTTGCTCCTTTGCCTATTACAGGACCTGACAGACTATGTGTCGGTCAGCATGACACGCTGTTAAACGGTATCGGAGGAGGTGTTTGGAGTAGTACCAATACTTCAATTGTACCCGTTGATCCGGCTAATGGAACAGTTGATGGACTAGCATCCGGCACTGCCAACATTACATATATATTATCTACAGGTTGTGCTTCAGCTCATCCGATGACGGTAAATCCGGTACCATCGGGTACAGGAGGTCCGCAGGAAGTATGTATCGGTTTGTGCGAGACACTTGTGAATATCACCCCTGGTGGTACATGGAGTAGTGACGACATAACCATTGCTACAATCGACTCTGCTACTGGCGTTTATTGTGGATTAGACGGTGGCACAACCGGATTGACAACAACCATTCGGTATTCATTAGGATCCGGTTGTAACTCAAGTGTTGTAATTACAGTTAATCCTTTACCGGATGACATTACAGGTACACCACAAGTGTGTGAGGGACTTACTACCACATTGTACGACAGTTATTCGGGTGGTGTTTGGAGCAGTTCAAATCCATCATTGGCTAACATAGACGCCAGTACAGGTGTCTTAAGTGGTGTTTTTGCCGGGACGGCAACGATTACATACACTCTTCCGACAAGCTGCCTGAAAACTAAAGAGGTAACAGTGAACCCACTACCCTCAGCAATCTCCGGCCTTACTGATATATGTGTCGACGGAAGCACAACACTTGTGAATCCTACACCGGGAGGTGGTTGGATGAGCAGCGATACATCAATCGCTACCGTAGACGCTTCCGGTGTTGTTACAGGTGTTGCTCCGGGCAATGTAGTGATTTCCTACATTCTGCCAACTAGTTGTCAGGCAACATTCCCGATGACTATCAATGCAAACCCTGACCCTGTTACTGGTTCATTGAGTGTTTGCGCCGGATTTGCTACCAACTTGCATAGCGGTCCAGCAGGTGGATATTGGTCTGCCGGAGCTTCAGGAGCTTCATACGGCTCTATTAATAGTGCAACCGGTGTGGTGAGTGGTATCAGAGCAGGAGTAATACCTGTTACCTATACACTCGGTTCGGGTTGTAATGCTACAGCTGAAGTTACTGTAATTACGCTACCCGCAGTTATCGGTGGCGTGCCCACAGTCTGCGTAAATGATACTACTGTTATGACCAACCCTATTGCCGGTGGTATTTGGAGCATCAGCAATACCCGTGCTACCATTGATCCTGCTACGGGTGTCGTTGTAGGTGTATCAGCAGGAACCGCAGTTGTTACCTACTCTGTAGGTACCGGTTGCTTCAACGTACATACTATTACCGTGAACCCACTTCCGGGTGTGATCACCGGTCCGGACCAGGTGTGTGAGGATGCTACAATACGACTGTTTACGACATCAACAGACGGAACCTGGGTTAGCCCTGATACACATACTGCAACCGTTGACGCATTCACAGGTGTAGTTTCCGGAGAAAATGCCGGAACAGTAAGTATTACGTATGCAATAGGTGGTACCGGCTGTATGCGTACCAAGCCAATTACTGTGAATCAGACTCCATACCCTATACAGGGTAACCCACACATATGTATTGGATCATCTAATACATTTACCGATACACTACCCGGTGGAATTTGGTACAGCGGAACTCCATCTGTAGGAACAATAGGTGCTACAACCGGTGTGTTGACATCTGTGTCACTGGGAACAACAGTTATCAGCTATAGACTTCCATCAACGGGCTGTCAGGCAACAAGGGAAGTCACCGTACAACCGCTCCCAACTGTGTTTGACGTAACGGTGACTGATACCGGTAAGTATTGCGCAGGTGGTATAGGAGTTGATATTGGCCTGGATGGCTCACAACCCGGTGTTAGCTATGTGCTTTATCATGGAAGTTCTGCCACAGGTTATCAATCTGGCACAGGATCTGCTATTAGCTTCGGATTGCATACTGCCGCAGGAGTCTACAGCGTGCAAGCTACCAATGTAACCAGCGGTTGTAAAAAAGACATGAGAGGTACTGCAACAGTAATCATCAGACCATTGGTAACGCCTTCGGTAGCTGTCGGCACTACACCGTACGATAGTCTATGTCCCGGTCAACCGGTATTGATAACACCGATAGCAATGAATGAAGGGCCAACACCAACCTATCTATGGAAGGTAAACGGCGTAAATGTGAGCACAACAAGCAGCTACAGCTTTGTACCTGCAAATGGAGATGTAGTATCTTTAGTTATGACAGGCAGCGCAGAGTGTGCTTCTGCTCCTACGGCTACGGCTTCTAAAGTGCTGACAGTACTACCTAACGAGGTGCCGGTGGCAGGCGTGTTGGTTACACCAAACGATACGGTATGTCAGTTCAATCCGACAACGTTTACAGCAAATCCAATGTATGGCGGTACAGCACCTACATACAGGTGGTTGATCAACGGCAGTGTGGTTGGCACAGGTGACACCTACACTTATGTACCGGTTAATGCCGACGAAGTATACTGCGAGATGGTGAGCAACTATCGTTGTCGTTTGTCAGACACGGTTATGAGTGGCGTTGTGAACATGAGTGTAGACTCAATCATCATACCGCATGTATCTGTTTATCCTGACCCCGGATTCGTAGTAGAAGAAGGTAAGCCGGTAACATTGTTGACATCGGTAACAGGAGCAGGCCCGTCGCCTAAGTATCAATGGAAGCGTAACGGCTATGATATTCCGGGTGCAACATCAGACAAATACACAGCAGTCTTCAATGATTATGACTCTATCTCTTGTGTAGTTACAAGCAGTGGTGTATGTGCAAATGTGGGTACACATGGTTGGGTATTCATCTCAATAGCGCCGCTGGCAAGCAGCAGTACACAGGGAATGAAAGCAAGTGACATCAGACTAATGCCAAATCCTAACCGTGGAACATTTACGGTCAAAGGAACGCTGGGTATAGCGAAGGATGCTGAAATCAATGCTGACATCACTAATATGCTGGGTCAGGTAGTATACGAAGGCGTATTGAAAGCGAAACGTGGTGAACTGGATACGAAGATAGAAATGGACAAGTCGCTGGCAAACGGTATGTATATACTAACACTGAGAACGGAAGAAGGACAAAAAGTGTTCCACTTTGTAATGGAGCAATAAACCTTCATTGATAAATTTTAAAACAGGTAAGACCAAAAATCTTACCTGTTTTTTTTATGGCCATACACATGAAAAAATATATTTGAGCGTTGTCTGCTTCGGTATCTATATTTTTGCAGGCGTCACTACAGAACACAAAATAGGATAGTTAATAAATTACAATGATGCAATTATACCCGAAAAATACAATTGAAGCTTTGGAGTTCGACAAGGTACGGGAACTATTGCTACAAAAATGTAGGACGGACGCTGCACGCGAAATGGCGAATGACATCCGTTTCCATACCCATATTGAAAATGCACAACGTGAGCTACTACAGACACATGAATTCAAAACCATTCTGCTGACCGGGGACTATTTCCCTAACGACTTTACCAGAAACATCTCTAAAGAAATAAAATTATTAACAATACCTGGTGGTGTACTTTCAGGAGAACAGCTGCTAAGTATTCAGCAACTTTCGATTACCATAAAAGACGTGCTTGCATGGTTTAAAAGAAACAATGAACTATTCCCTACCCTTTATGCCATTACAAATGGTATCGAATATGAAAAGCAAATTGTGGCTAATATTTCTGCCGTGGTTGACGAGATGGGAATCGTAAGAGACACCGCATCTAAGGAGCTCGTTGGCATAAGGGCCGATATTAACAGAGTAAGGAATGAGGTGCGACGAGTATTTGACGGCGTTGTTCGAAAACTAAACAAACAGGGATATCTTGCTGACATATCGGAGAGTTTCCTCAATGGCCGACGAACGGTGGCTGTATTGGCAGAGTACAAAAGAATTGTAAAAGGTATTTTACTTGGTGAAAGCGACAGTCAGAAAACAGTATTTATTGAACCTGCGGAAACAACACAGCTTAACAACGAAATCTTCATGTTGGAGCGAATGGAAGCCAGAGAGGTACATAGAATCCTGATGCAACTGACCAAAGACTTATCAGCATTTGCTCCACAAATTGCTGCTTATTATAAACTGTGCGGAAAGTTTGACTTTGTTCGGGCAAAGGCATTGCTGGCTGTCGATATGAACGGAAACATGCCGGGTCTATCAAAGTACCCCGGCATTCATTTAGAGAAAGCGTATCATCCACTTTTATATTTACACAACAAACAAGCGCATAAGGAAACCATACCGCTGAATCTCGAATTATCGCGGAAGGAACGTATCCTAATTATCAGTGGTCCGAATGCCGGAGGGAAAACTGTGTCAATGAAAACGATTGGCCTCCTCCAACTAATGGCACAGTCAGGGTTGTTGATACCTGTATCGGAGAAGTCTGTAATAGGCATGTTCCGAAGAATAATGGTGCAAATAGGAGACACCCAATCAATAGAACACGAGTTAAGTACTTATAGTGCCCACCTGAAACATATGAAGTACTTTATGGAATATGCGGATGGTCGAACCCTGTTTTTTATAGACGAACTAGGTAGTGGCTCTGACCCTAATTTGGGCGGTGCTTTTGCAGAAGCTATTGTCGAAGAGTTGGCTAGAAAACAAGCCTTCGGAGTCATAACAACCCACTACCTCAACCTGAAAGTCATGGCAGGTAAGGTAAGCGGCATTATTAACGGAGCAATGGCGTTTGACGAAGAAAAACTAGAACCGCTATACCGTCTATCTATTGGAAAACCCGGAAGTTCCTACACATTTGCTATTGCACAGCGAAGTGAACTACCGGAAGCGGTCATCGCCAGAGCACGCAAACTGACGCAACGAGAACACTTCAAACTTGACAGAATGCTGCATCAGGCTGAGCAGCAAACTGTGAAATTGTCTGATAAACAAGCAACACTAGAGAATCTGCTTAAAGAAAATGAACGGTTAAAACTGCATTTTATTGAAACCACCGATAAAGAAAAACATCGGCAAAACATGGAAACCCTGCGACTGCAGAATAAAATAAAAAAAGAAGAGCTTGAATATCTCCGCGACATGGAACGGAAGTTCAAGCAGATAATACAAGATTGGAAGAAAGCAGAAAACAAACAGGAAGTAATTGAAGCAGCAGAAAACGTTTTGTTCAGAAAAAAACAAATCAATGCAAATGCGGCGGCGGCTAAGAAATCTAATAAGCTCTATGCAACTGTTGGGGGCACGCCTAAAGTCGGCGACCTGATAAAAAACACAGTCAACCACCAGGTTGGCACATTAGAAGAAATACGAGACAAGAAAGCGATTGTAAGAATCGGCAAAATGCCTTTTCAAGTCAAACTCAGCGAATGGGTAGTCGTAAAGAAAAAGAAAACAGATAAAACCAAATAACTACCGCTGACGAGCAACAAACTGGCGTAATTCTTCTTTCGAACTTTTATAAGACATCTTCTCATAAAGACTGCTAAAAGATTCCTTATCTACAACATTCGAATATACCCATTTTGCAAACTCTACACGGGTACTCTCAAACAGCAGCCAATCCATAATCTGACCAACCTGATAGGTAGACACCTTCTCTCGACGTAAGCCACTCTTTATTACCTTTAACTTGTCGGTATCTGTCTCTCTCATGTCCACTTTATACTTCAGTTTACCTTCCTCACGCTCACTGAAAGAGCCCATAGCTACCCTATTTGGCACAGGACTTACCACCCTACTATCCTCAACGGGACTGCTTTTCCGATATTCGCTTCTTTGGGCAGTCTCGGCCTGCGGCTCATTTGTTCTGTGTAGCTCTCTATACCTTTCTTCTACCCTGCTTTTTTCCGCCGACGGTTGATCTGCTTCATACTTACTTGCATCATCATATAGCTCCTGATGCGTGACCACCTCTCGCGAATAGGGGTCGTATGAGAAATACGTCATTGTCCCCCAATATGTACGCACTATGCCCTGATACACAGGCTTGTCATAAGGCTTGCCCCACCGATCATAAGCAACAGAGTATATTTTTATCTGATGCCTGCCCGTAGGCAAATCGCCAACTGTCAGCGATTTTCCGCGCTTATCAAAATACCGCCCATTGATTTCTAAGTTAAATCTGGAGTTGTCTGCAAAACGGACATGCAACATAGACTGTCCGAATACATCAGCAGTACCTATAAAAAGAACAAAAACACCCAACAACTTCTTCATATCGCTAAACTAATATTAATTACAAATATCGCCCAATAAATCCCCAAAACATGGTCAGAACAATTTGTCAAATGTATTACCCCGAAACCAACAACGCACAAAGTATTCCTGTGGAAACACCGGCATTTAAAGACTCCGCACCTCCCAACCTTGGGATGGTCACCCTATTATCAGCCAAACCTACAATCTCAGCGGAGATGCCTCTCGATTCGTTACCTATGATAAGCACTCCCGAACTTTTCTTCTCAAAATTATAAACACTTTCGCCGTTTAGTGTTGCGGCAAACTTTGGTAATGAAATCAAAGGCAACACAATTGAAAGGTCTTGTTTGTAGATATTGACTCTGGTATGCCCACCCATGGCACTCTGAACCACCTTTGGGTTATAAATATCAACACAATTCAACGAACAGATAACATTACGTATACCATACCAATCGGCAATCCGGATAATAGTACCCATATTACCCGGGTCTCCGATATCGTCCAGTGCAAGGAACCATTCATCGTTGGTTAATGGTATCTCAAGTGCAGGTAAATAGGGTAAAACCAGCAATACGCCATTGGCTGTATTAAGTGCCGACAATGTCTCCAGTACTCGCTCCTTTACTATGTAAACTTCAGCTTCCGTGTGTTGTTGTATCAGCAACTCGTTATCGGCAGCCCAGGACTCAGTTGCTACCACCAAATCAATACGATGAGTGCTACGGAGCCACTCCACAGCAACCTTGTCTCCTTCGGCAATAAACTGTTTATGGCTATCGCGAAATTTCTTTTGAGATAGCGAACGGATATGTTTACTCTGAGCGGTTGATAACATATACTGACAATAATTTTCTGCAAGCCGAACTTACAAAAACACAAGATAATTTTTACTGTTCATCTGACGGCAACTTCCGTTTCCGTGGAAACCCGAAAATGGCACAGCTAAGCAATGGCAAAACAAATACGGCAATGGTTACGGCAGAGGTCGCCCAATCCATCGTTTCGCTCACCAGAATATGAGAAAACGTACTATCAGGCTTAAAATGCGTTACCAGCGACAAAAACAACTTTATACCAAGTAAGCCAATCACGCCATATGCACACGCCTCTAAAAAAGGGTATAACTCTATTAGCCGTACAAAACCTTGTGCAACAAATCTCATAGCAAGTATACCAATAAACACACCCGTGATAATGATAATAATATTATCAGAAAAGGCTACAGCAGCAAAAACATTGTCTAACGAAAAGGCCAGGTCCATGACTTCAACCGCAACAACTGTTGCCCAGAATTTCCCCACCTTGCCCGCTGTCGCGCGATATATCATTCCTCCTTCCGCAACCGCCTTATCATCATCTTCACCTGCAGAACCGGTAAGCCACCATGACAGAGACAAGTATATCAAGTATACCCCGCCTAATGCCTTCAGCCACCAAATAGTCACAAGAAAAGACGCAAGAAACAAACAAACACCTCGAAAGATATACGCCCCTACAATACCGTATTTAAGCGCCTTCTTCCGTTGATCCTTCGGAAGCCTGAGAACCATTGTAGCCAGCACAGCTGCATTGTCAACAGAAAGCAAACTTTCCATCAACACCAGATTTCCAATAACCAACAACGAAGTCGTGGGATTATTCGTTATCCCATTAATCAATTCATTCATGCACAAAAATCAATAGTACAGCACAAAACCTGCCGGCTGCAAAAGTAACCAATATCAATAAGGCAATTTGTTATTCCCTCATCAAAATTATCAAGGTAATAGCACCTATTTGCACATTACCGTTAGATTTGCACTTGCAATGAAAACTTTCGAACAGATACGAATAATATTTTTCGGCACTCCCGACTTTGCCGTGGCATCTCTTAGCGGTCTTGTAGAGGCAGGCTGTAATGTGGTAGCAGCTGTAACCATGCCCGACAAACCAGCCGGAAGAGGCAGACAGTTGCAAGAATCGGCGGTAAAAAAATATGCACAATCGAAGCAAATACCTGTGCTGCAACCCGAAAAAATGAAAGCTCCTGAATTCCTCTCAAAGCTAAAGGCATACGAAGCTGACCTACAGATAGTAGTTGCATTCCGTATGATGCCGGAAGTAGTATGGAATATGCCACCAATGGGCACGATAAACGTGCATGGTTCACTATTGCCGCAATACCGTGGTGCGGCTCCCATCAATCGGGCTATTATGAACGGAGAAACAGAAACCGGAGTTACTACCTTCAAGCTTAAACACGAAATAGACACCGGAGACATTTTACTTCAAAAGAAAGTAGCAATTACCGACACAGACACCGCCGGCACTATGCACGACAAACTAATGATAGCAGGTGCAGAACTTCTTGTTACGACTGTGAAAGGGCTGGCCGCCGGCACTCTGAACGAAATTCCACAAATTGAGGTCTTGCCGGACCATTTGAATTCAGCTCCTAAGATATTTAAAGAAGATACCGTTATCAATTGGCATCAAAGTACGCACGAAGTGTACAACTTTGTTAGAGGTTTATCGCCCTATCCGGCGGCAATTACCGAACTGGGAAGCAAGAAAATAAAAGTGTTCAGTACAGAAAAGATTCAGGAATCGCATACTGTTCCCCCCGGAACATACGAAACTGACAACGCAACGTACCTGCGCTTTGCATGTACTGATGGTTGGCTATACGTCAAGGAGCTACAGATGGAAGGAAAGAAGCGCAATGCCATTTCCGACTTTCTCAGAGGTTTCCGTGGCTGACGCCCACCCTTACTTTTTCAACACAATTTTATCCAGACTCTCCTGAGCCAAAGGGTGATAGTTTTGACGAGACTTTTCATAGATTCGTCGCCCCATATCTACGCAATTCGGAGTAACAGACATCTCTGTATACAATGGTTCTAAAAACTTGCGTCGTCCTACCGTATTAAGGAAGCGCTCCATTTCCGGAAATGCAGGACTATAATTTGCCCTGATAGCCAGCAAATACCACATGTCCGCTATCTCGCTATTATTGGTTGTAGACAGCTTAAATGCTCTATCCAGAGAAGCCATCTGTTCTTTGGTTAAGTCTCTGGGCATGCCACGCAAAAAGTGCAACCATTCATGTGCACTCCACTTTACGTGGTCCATCTTATCCGGTTCCAACCCCTCCAGAAACTTGCCACGCTCCAAATCTACCTTCCCGAATAAAACATTCCCCGCCCTCGGGCAATTCTTAGGAATTCCCGGACCGTACACCCACTCATCAATATTCAGCTTTTTACGCAGGTTCGTATCCTTCTTAATCAATACTGTGTCCATGTAATTCAGGAAGTCTTCTGTAGTTATCGTTTTGAATGAATGTTCCGCAAAATAGCGAACCAAAAAGCGATCAAACCTATCACGACCGGCTTCAACTTCCATCAGCTTCAGAAAATGGCTACCTTTTTCGTAGGCTATATCAGTAAGCCCATCGTCCGGATCTCTACCTTTCAAGTCCAGCTTCAACCACGTATCTCTGTTCTCCGGACCTAGATGAATAACTGTATTCGACAAATCCTGATACCCCAAATCCCAAAGCATATCAGAATAGTTAACGCCCATCAGCTGCTCCATAATCCGGCGCTCAAAATACACGGTAAACCCTTCGTTCAACCAGAAGTCATTCCATGTAGCATTGGTTACCAAATTACCACTCCAGCTATGTGCCAGCTCATGTGCTATCAGACTCACCAACGACCTGTCGCCCGCGATGATTGTTGGCGTACAAAAGGTTAATCTGGGGTTCTCCATACCTCCCAGCGGAAAGCCGGGCGGCAAAACAAGCACGTCGTACCTGCCCCACTGATAAGGACCATAAAGTTGCTCCGCACTACCCACCATTCTACCAACGTTTTCAAATTCATACCGTGCATCGTCAATCATGCCCCTTTCTGCATAAACTCCGGTACGCTCGTCAATTCCTCTGAACGTAAGATCGCCCACCGCAAGCGCCATAAGATAAGCAGGAATCGGAATCTCCATCTCAAATTCGTACACACCGGTATCATTTACCACGTCCGTGTTCCTCGCACTCATCAATGCCATCAGCCCCTCCGGAACCTGTACTCTTGCAGAATAGGTAAACCTTACACCCGGTCCGTCAGGGCAAGGAATCCATGAGCGCGCATATATCGATTCTGACTGTGTATATAAGAACGGCGATTTCTTATCATGAGTTTGCTGCGGCTCCAACCATTGCAATGCGCGAGCATTGGGTCCTGTCTTATAATATACCTTAACAAACTTTGTATTCTCATTGATAGGGATATGCAATGCACTTCCTAAAAACTCAATCAACGAATCCAGATGAAAATCAGACTTAGTTCCGTCAACCAATATACTGTCAATTGTCAGGTCGTACGTATCAAGTACCAGTTCTTTTTGATTATGAGCGTTGTCAATCGTCCATAGGGCAGTTCCCGCAATATGCTTCTCTGCCATGTTTACTTTAATGTCTAAGTGCAAGTGCTTCACGCTTACACTATCTGCATTCGATAATGTATGTTCATCTATCCACTGTTTAGGGTCTACCGGTTTCAACGTACTTACTATTGGCTTCCTTCTGAAGTTACAACCAGCCAGCAATAACAACATAATTACCGCTATCCCTGTATTCTTTAAAATATACATAATAAATAATATTCTACATCATTAACAACCAGACTGCGAAAATACATAAAGCAGACCGTTTATTGATCGTTGTTTTGCCTGGCAGACGCTTGTAGTAAAATAAACATTTACGAATAAAAACAATTTCTCGCTGCTACATGACGAAATTGCCATTCATTATTTACCATGTTCAAGACTTTCTGACAATGAGCGCCCTATACATTTTCACCATAAACAACATTGAAAATTAGCAGGAAAGTAGAAAAAACACAGGACGCTATCATCGATAACACGCCTGGTTCCACGCCACCAAACTCTATTCCAACTCAGTTACCTCGCTGGCTTTGGGTGCAGGTGTAAACAATGGATTGTTTTTAGTCGTCGGTAGAATAAATCCGAGACTGAGGATTAGTTCATATGTACCAAAAGCCTGCTTTGCCCGCCCTTCATAAACTTTAAGGTTGCTATATCGGGCATAGTCAACTTTTTGCGAAAACTCCAGGTAAGCATACCTCATAAATGTGGCTCTGATTGCCGTTTCCACACCTGCATTCCATCCACCAATCTGAAAACCCGGGTCATTATTTTTGCCAAACAGGCTGTTCTCCACGTGCGGTATCACCGGCCCAATCCCTGCTTTACCGGTCAGGTCCACATAAAAACGCCTGTTATAAGTAGAATACAGGCCTACCCGCTTTACCAGATTGAACAACAGGAAATTCGCACCATTATTTAGAAAGTAATAAAAGCCGTTACCCCTTGAAAACAAAATATCTTTATCAGTAGCGACACCGCCGAGTGTGCCTTTCAGTCGCATTGTCTGATTGTCAGCAATAATGTATTTTGTATGATCAAAATTAATCTCTATTGCCAGGTCTTGCTTTTCATTAAAATAATACCCTAATCTATAGTTGTATTGTGGTATTGTCAGGTCTTGCCGAAATATACTTTTATCCCACCCCCTATGATCGTGTGCCGATACTTTAAGCAGCTCATAATCATTACCTAACGACGCCTGTTTAACTTTCAGCGTAGACTTCGTGTAACTTTCAGTATTATAGCCCCAACTGAAGTAAAATGCGCCGTGTTTATTTTTTTCGTGCCCGGAAGAAAGTGTCGTTTGTAACAAAAGGATTGACAAGAGAATCGCCAATCGAGGAAAAGAGTGTGCTATCTGCATTACCTGAAATTAAATAATGTGCAAAGTTACACGTTACAAGCTAAAGTTTGTTGTGCATTGTTTTTCAAAGAAAGAGAATCACGGTATATTTGATGTTCAAATTCTGGTATAGGTAAAAAGCATGGCATTGTTCGGGAAGAAAACCATTAGAAACATTTCGATTTTATTATTAAGTACTGCCGCGTTTGGCGTGATTGTACTCTATTCAATTTTCGGCTCTAATACCGGAAAGAATGCAGGTGCAGACTATTTTTTTCTGAATACCGGAGATTCTTATGAAATAGCCTTAAAGAAACTCGTTGATGGCGACTATATAAAAAACGGCAACTCTTTCAAGATGGTTGCTAATGCCATGAACCTGCCAAGAAAAATACGTCCGGGCAGATATAAGATAAAAAAGGGCATGAGCAACTACAAAATAGTGCGAATGCTGCGCTCTGGTAATCAGATACCCGTTAGAGTTGTAATAAATCGCTTACGCATAAAGCCCGACCTTGCACATATATTGTCCGCAAACCTCGAAGCTGATTCTACTGAAATTATCCGATTACTAAATGACGATACATTTCTCAATAAACTGGGCTTCGATACCAATACCGCAATGGCAATGGTGATTCCGGACACTTATGAATTCTACTGGACCTCGTCAGCTGAAAAATCTTTAAGGAAGCTGGCAAATCATTATAAGCGCTTCTGGAGTGCCGCACGGATAGAGAAAGCAAAAGCACATGGCGTCACGCCAATTGAGGCTGTAATTGTGGCTTCCATCGTAGATGAAGAAACCAATGTTACCGAAGACAAACCCAACATTGCCAGCGTTTACCTGAACAGAGTTCGCATAGGCATGCCACTTCAGGCCGACCCAACTGTAAAGTTTGGCATAGGCGATTTCAGTATACAGCGGATAACAGGTAAAATGTTGAAGCATGAATCGCCATACAACACCTACATGCACGCCGGGCTACCACCAGGTCCTATTTGTACGCCTACGATGAGCTCTATCAAAGCGGTACTGGATGCCCCCAAAACAGGATATCTGTATTTCTGTGCGAAGGCAGATTTTAGCGGACATACCGCTTTTGCCAAAACCCTTAATGAACAAATAAATAACGCAAGGGCCTACCACCGCGCGCTGAATGCCCGGGGTATTCACTGATTGGGTACCGACTAAGCAAGTTGCTACCATTCACTTTCAATCGGGCTATATTTCGAATTCGACGCGCTGGACAAGTTGAAACCAAAACGAATTCCGGAATTTGAACCTCCATGGCTATCCCATGACTGCACAAAATCTATCCGTAAAAATCGCACCATCTTCCACCCTATGTTGTCAACTCCAATAAAGGTTTCCGTGTAATTATTATTAGCAGCTGAGTAAAAAACGTTTGCGCCAAACAACAGATGAAATCCGGCCTGTTTCATAACTGGAATTTTATTGCTTAACAGCCCATTCATATGATATTCCAGATGGGCTTCTGTAAAGAAATGATCTTTGTTGCTAAACTGGTAGTATGGAGCAAACTGGAAACTCTCCAAATACGGTGCGGAGTACCCTATTCCTCTCATACCGCGTATGTGCTTCAAATCAGGAAAGGAAACGTAAGCAGTCTTTAAAAAGCCACCGGTCAAAATATTGTATTTCATATTCCCCAGAAACCCAAATCGGGTAACACCACGCACCGAAAACTGCCATTTTTCGAAATCAGCCTTACCATCCAGAATGCCCGGAATCGCCTTTTGGAATGTAGCCCTGAACAAAGGCCACCTGCTACGATTCGCCACCTTATAGTCCGGGTATTGCGTATAAGTAATTCCGGGCCTGTAAGACACCGAAGCATTAACCAACATAGCATTGTGAGGCTCCCACTCAGCCGCAACCGCCTTCAGTGGTGGTGGCGCATTATCCGCAAACCCGCCAGTACTGCCCGGAATAATACTGAATGTAGTGGTATTAGTTAGCGGCAACCTACGCTGCCAATCGGCTTTAATAAACCAGGACAAACCATTTCCGTAATTACGTTTTACAAATCCTGCAGCTTCCCATCTTTCGTAGATTTTGAGGTCATTCTCCCGGACAAGCAGGCAACGGTAAGTATTTAGAAAAGGCATCACAGGATTTGCAGGATTATACTGGAATACATACTTCCCTCCTTCCACTCCGTACGTCCACGCCCTGTTACGCCAGGCTCTATCATGCGTAGTATAAGACACCCTCGTTATAGCATTAAAATGTCGGTTGCTGAATCCATACCTCAGTGCGCCATCAACATTCAGATTTGTGCTGGAATCAATTTTATGTAACCAATTAGCCTTGGGAGCCAGATCAAACCCCTCTATAATGTTGTAATTAATTACACTCTCCCTAAACAGACCAAGCGCTAACGCATTGAACCGATATATGTTTTTGTACTCCTTACCCGAATAAACCGGTTCCCCGACTAGCCATGCCATTGGCTTGAACCTGTTATTCCTCCTGCGTATCGAATCTATATACTGAGGTGTACTTCTTATTTCATTCAGACTGTCTTTGACCCGAAAGTCTACGACCTCGTCCTCTTTAAGTGGAATCGGCCGATTCTCCCAATGTCCGGAATCAATCTTATTGGCTGTCTTGTCATATTGACTTTTTATTTTTCCGGCGAACACAGCATCGTCTATGAAGGTATTTGCTTGTTGATTATTATACACCGCCACACCTGTGGCAGTAATATCAAACATCATGATGTTTACAGCAAAATACAACACCTGGCTCTTTATTACCCAATTGTCTTCGCTCAGCGGGATATAGACCTGTTCTACCTTAAGTGTGTCTACAAAATCAAGGCCCGACATTTTTGTTAGGTTTAAGTCCAGACTATGTATCGCCCAGCTGCTATCCGCAATGTAAATAATACCATTAAAGCAGGCTTCATATTTTCTCTTCTGAAAAACCCTGATTTTGTAGATGGTTTTCCCTTGCTCATCAAATGTGCCAAGTAGCTTATAATTATAAAAGTTGAGCGCATTTTCACTTATTGGAGATATAAACCCGCGCGAGGAGCTACCGAGCATATTTACATTATTCTTGTAAAATGTAATAACATGTGGGAATCTGGAAAACCCAAGACCACTTTTATCCCCACTCTCATGAACGGCGTGGATTACGGTCTTTTCCTGTCGACCATTTGTGTAGTAGTCTGCCTCCTCCTCGGTTAAATACAATACCCCTTTCCCCAGGCTGTCAACACCAAGCTCGGCGGTATTTACTTTCTGACCGAGTACTTTTTCCGGCATATCTCTTGACCGCATAACGCCCTTAAAATATATGGACGTCTGAAAAGACTCTATTTGCCTCAGGTGGTACTTTCGCTGCTTTATGGCATTTCTTATAATGCGGTAGGCTGGATCTTCACGAGACATCTTTATTACCACTTCTTCTATTTTCAGCCCTTCGTCGGTCAAAATGAAGTCGTGCATTATTTCTTTATCACCGGAAACGGTAACATTAAAATGCTCTTGTGTAAACCCGATATACTGACAATACACTTGGTAGGTGCCATCAGGCACACTCAATTTGTATTCGCCAGAGCTATTACTACTTACGCCTATTGTTGTGCCTTTTACATATACAGTTGCATAAGGCAACGAAGTACCCTTTGCGTCAGTAACTTTTCCTTTTATTACACCAGCCAATACAGAGCCGCTGCCAATCAGGAACGATAAAAAGCAAAACAAAAATTTCATCAATAAGTTAAAGGCAAAAATACAACGCACGCAATTAATACGAACCACTACTATATCGTGACCATATCCTAAAAGTTACTGACAATCGAGAAAATATCTACTTGTTGCTAAATAACCCATGTAATTGAGCGTCAATACGACGAACCACATCTGCGAAGTCCTCCTCCTTTTCCGCGAAGTTACAATTGTCTACATCCACAACAAGTAATGGACCATCTTTATAACTGTCAATCCACTTATTATAAAACCCGTTCAATCGTTTCAGATAGTCAAGTCTTATGTTTTCTTCATAATCCCGGCCTCTCTTTTGTATTTGATCTACCAGCGTAGGAATAGACGCCTTGAGGTAAATTAATAAGTCCGGTGGCTTAATAAGCGTTTTCAGGTTTTGGAAAAAAGAAAAATAGTTTTCGAAGTCCCTTTTCGTCATCAAACCCATGTCAAAAAGATTAGGGGCGAAAATATGTGCATCTTCGAATATAGTTCTGTCCTGAACAACTGTCTTATTGCCATTCTGAATATCTATCAGGTGCTTTATCCGGTTGTTCAGAAAATACACCTGTAAGTTGAATGACCAACGGTGCATATCTTCATAAAAGTCAACGAGGTACGGATTGTGCTCTACATCCTCGAAGTGCGGTTGCCACTTATAGTGCTTTGCCAGCATGGTAGCCAGCGTTGTTTTTCCGGAACCTATGTTGCCGGCTATTGCAATATGTTTGTTTGATGACTTCGGAGGCATTGGCGTTAACGTTCTGTTTGCGAATATACGGTTAAGGTAATAATTAGTGCCGAGAAAAATAAATTGAACTGACGGATGTCAAACAAAGAAATAAACCTAATGTGTGTTAGCGCAATAATGACTCGCGCTGACACGCATATAATTGCTATACCGGGCAAGTATATACTTAGAAATACACTTCTGATTTCAACTTAAAATACCCATTAAAAAATTCTGGCCTAATATTTGATAAAGTTTAAACATACCTGATAACCAACCCATAGCAAATATCAGCTGTCTACATAAATAACACACACCCTTATGATAAATAAGCCAACATTCCTTTTGCTCGCTGCCCTACTCGTGGTAACAAACCTTTGGGGTCAGAGCCTATATTGCCCACCGAACATAGATTTTGAAATGGGCAATACTTCTATCTGGAATTACTATACAGGCACTTGTTGCCCTCTATCCGCCACCACATCTACTGCACCATTAACCAGCCGTCATGAGGTTACTTCCGGCACTGCGACCGACCCTTTTGGCGGGTTCCCGATTGTGGCGCCCGGTGGCGGCAGTTATTCTTTGAAACTTGGCAATAGTTCAGTGGGTGCTCAATCAGAAAAAGCAAGATATTATGTTCATATCCCGGCCACCTCTAGTTATTATAGCCTGGTGTACAAATATGCCGTTGTTTTTGAAGAGCCGGGTCATCCCTTCCCCGAACAACCAAGATTCGAAGTTCACACTTACGATTCAGCAACACTTGCACCAATTAGCTGCGGATCACATACCTATGTTGCAGATTCTATGCTTCCCGGGTTTAACGAATCACTGGTAAGGCCTGACGTTTTGTATAAATCTTGGACTACTGGCGTTATTAACCTGTCGGGCATGGCCGGTACGACTGTTATTGTCGATTTTGCTACATCTGATTGTGGCTATGGTGGACATTTCGGGTATGGTTATTTAGACATGTCGTGTGGATTGTTTGCAATATCAACTGCGGCTTGCGATGCAGATACCGTACGACTTGAAGGACCGGATGGTTTTCACGACTATTATTGGTACGATTCCGTCACTATGACGTTTATCGATTCCGGTAAAATTGTTGCAATTCCCACCCCTACTATCGCCACAACCTATGCAGTCGTCGTGGTGCCGGATGCAGGCTTTGGATGCAGCGACACCCTGTACAGCACCGTCTCCCCGTCACACCTGGCAATTACACCAATGAATGACACATTGGTATGCCCAAGTGCAGGCGCTGTATTGAAGGCCATTGCAAGCGATGGAGTTCTGCCGCTAACCTATTCCTGGACGCCAACTACAGGACTTAGCTGCGCCACATGTGACTCAATTACTGTGAACCCGGACGTAGTTGGCGAATATATTGTGGAAGTAACCAATCCTCAGGGTTGCAAGGTGTATGACACCGTAAACATTATGCATACTATTACTGTAAACAAGATAAGTGACACGCTTCTTTGTGATACCAGCAATCTCCAATTAACTGCCGTGACTACGGCAGTTTCCCCGATTAGTTACCTATGGTCACCATCTACGGGACTTAGCTGTACAACCTGCTACAATCCTGTAATGACCAGCACCCTCAATAGCACATATATGTTGACTGTAACAGACACCAGTGGGTGTACCCTCAACGATACAGTATCTATACAGAGGGAGTTGCTTACCGCAGAAAAAATTAACGACACACTTATTTGTAACGACGAAACATTGTTCGTACATGCAAGTGTTACCAGTTCTTTTACTCAAATTACTTATCTGTGGGCGCCGTCTGTCGGACTTAGTTGCAATACGTGCGCTTCAGTAACAATTAATCCTGGCAATACTACTACCTATACCCTGTTAGCCAGTGGACCCGGAGGATGCAGTATTAATGACACTTTCGTTATTACAGTCGATAAACTAGCGCTCACCCTGGGTAACGACACCATTGTTTGCGAAAACAGTGATTTGCAGTTAGTAGCAACAACTGACGCACCAAGCGTTACGTATAACTGGACTCCGGCAACAGGCCTGAATTGCGCCACTTGCGCTTCGGTCATCGCAAACACAAAATATCCAGAGAAGTATACTGTTAGTATTACTGATACATTCGGATGTAAAACATCGGAATCTATATTTGTAGACCGCAGCACGATGCAACTTTTTATTGCAAATGACACAAGTCTATGTGAAGGACTGATAATGAGCTTAGCAAACATTATCCATTACGAGGACTTCCCGGTTTCCTTCCGTTGGTCACCACCGGAAGGTTTAAGCTGTACAGATTGCGGAACACCATCAGTTATCGCACAGGGTGTTACCAAGACTTATGTCGTAACTGCCACAGACTCTCTGGGTTGCGAATATACTGACTCAGTCACTATAAATGCCGAACAGTGCGATATTTGGTTTCCTAATGCCTTTACACCTAATGGCGATGGCAAAAATGATTTTGCAAGAGCAGTCGGGCACCTTGATGATTATAGAAATTTCTCCTTCAGCATATTCAACCGATACGGACAACGGGTATTCTTTACCGATGATATTTACAAGGGTTGGAACGGAGAATTTAATGGCGAAAAACAAGACCTAGGCGTTTATTTTTATTATGCCCAGTTTACATTACATGACAAGCGATATATGGTGAAGGGAGATATTACCTTAGTGAGATAATTCACACGACCATTTTCAAATATGCTGTATAAATTGGGATTAAGTGAAAACACTTCATTTGGCCGCAACACTCTGCATAAAAATAATATACAAAAAAGACAGAAACTATCGACAGTTTTGCGTAACTTACAGCAATAGGTAACATAATTAAACTAAGTAATTTTATTCTTTTCGAATAGCCACTTTTATTCACAACCTAGTTTTGAATGCGGGCTACTGAGATAATAAATACTTCTCGCCAGCCGCTCAATTGACTGTTACCTTGAATACTAATTTCAATGCAAAATTTTAGAAGTTATGGCATCAGGAGCAAACGACACTTGGAAGTTTTATACAGATGCAAGAGGTCAATGGAGATGGACAAGAACCGCCAGTAATGGCAGAATAGTCGGGGCATCTACCGAAGGGTATCAAAGCAAACAACATTGTGTAGAAAACGCAATACGAAACGGCTACACCGGAAGCTAAAATGCTCGAAATTATTGTAGCATTCTAGCCTATCTATGTATCCTCGCATCAATCGTTTTAAGACCGCTAATCTGTCGCTCGCTCCCTTGAGCGTATGCCATAGTGCGCCATATACCTCTACCAAACTCTATTTGTCGCTCGTCACAAAATTTCAACATAATTAGCGAACGCTCTGTCCGCAAAAAAAGAAAAAAACATCAACTACTACTTGAAAAGTGACAATAGTCTATCGCGTGTTGGAATACGTATCTTGAATTTGTTTTGAATTGTTTGAAACAAATGCCGGTGGCCACCTTCAAGACGCTATTCATTTTAGATTGAGCATTTGATGTTCAATTAAAAGCACAAACAACATTCATATTGAACAACTAATGAATTGGTAATTCCTTCCATTAATAGTAACTTGTAAAAGCATTCTATATACTACTCAAAATGAAACCTATGAAAAAGCTACTGCTTTCAATTTTGTTACTTCCCTGCATTTCTTTTGGAAAACTACCCTTCAACCCGGACAGCCTTAAAGGTAAGCCAATGCCGCTTTTAAAGGCAAAAACAATGGATGGACAATCAATAGACGAAGCGTACTTCAAAGGGCACCTTACAGTGGTGTCGTTCATGTATGTAGGTTGCCCACCTTGCATGAATGAGATAAGTCTGTTGAATAAACTTTCAGATGACTATGCCGCGAAAGGCGTGCAAGTCTTATGTGTGGCTATGCAAACCAGACAACAGATGGATGAATTCAACAACACTGGCAAAGGCACTTATGGTCTTATCAGGAAAGCATTGAAAATAGATTCTATCCGCTACACCATACAACCCGCATGTTCCGACGCACCTGACAACATAACCAAAAGCGGATCTGATTCTGACCAACACATATCCATCGGCAGGCAGTGCTCCACCATAAAAGAGGTCTATGGAATTACCTCCTACCCAACCATATTCTTTGTCGATAAAGACGGAATCATACGTAAAACTAAAAAAGGTGGTCCCGGCAAAATGAACGACATGGCATTTTACGCTGAACTAAAAAAAGAAGTGGATGCCCAATTATAGGAATAGAAAATTTGGGTCCTGTTAGTAATAAGCTATAATACCCCTCGGTTCAAGGGTAGCCCTTGGGCCAAACAACCGCCAGATTCTCACTGGCATCGAGGCGACAGCCAAAGCATAAATGCAATACATTACTTCTCTGAGTCAGCACCTTTTGCTACTTGGGTTCCTCCATGCAATTCCCTATGTTTTATCCGTGGCAATATTGACTTACCCAATACCATTTGCAGTATTATTTCTACCAGAAATGACCCCAACAAGCATAACACAATAGCTGTCACAATATTGGGGGAATGTTTACTTTCATAAATCATCGTCAGGGTAATGGCTGCCAGATTAGTGATGCAAGCCAACAACACAAACACAAACGAAGCCTTTGTTTTCTTAATAACCTTTAGGTGCCCCACATGCGTGATAAAATGCACAATCAGAATAGTTAACGAGCCGATCACCGCTATTTCGTTTAGGTTCAGAAATATAGTAAGTAACATAATAATGCCACCGCTTATAAGTAGGCCTTCCCTGCTATGCGCTATGGGTCGCCCGAAGGCTTTTGGTAGTTGACCATTCTTTGCGAGTTGGTAAGTAATATTGGTAACGGCATACAGGCTGGCATTGATGGCAGATGCGGTTGCTATAAGTGCAGTTATTGCAACCACCTTAAATCCCGCCGAACCCATTACAGGACGGGCAGCCTCAGCCAAAGCATAGTCTTTCGCCTCCACTATTGTTTGTACTGGAAGGTTCCCGAACATCACAATTGCAATCAGTACGTAAAGCCCCATTGTAATAAGGATTGCTGCTATAATGGCTCTTGGCAACGTGCGCTTAACGTCGTCCATATCTTCCGCAGCGTTAGTCACAACTCTAAAGCCTTCATAAGCAAAGAATGTAATCGCCAGAGCGTAAAAGATGTTACCGGAAGGTGGAAAATTTGCAATAGACAGTCGCTCCGGCGATATATAAGCCACACCAACACCAGCAAATAAACATAGCGCACCAAGCTTTATTCCTACTATAATAATTTCAAGACGCCCCATACTCTTCGCGCCGTTCATATTCACAAGAACGAACAACAAGATGACAGCTGCACCCAACACCGACTTCCAGTACTCCGGAGTACCTGTTGGAAGCATACTCCAGGCATAAGAGCCAAAAGCCTTACCAACTAAGGCTATCGAGACGGTTGCCGCTATGTACATCATAACACTCATAGCTCCGGTAAAAAGACCGTTGCCATAGCTCTGAGTCAGATACTCCACGATACCACCCGCCGACGGAAAACATGCACCCAACCTACCAAAAGAATACCCGCTTAGCAAAGCAATAATGCCACTTAGCAAAAAACTAATCCAGGTCGCATTGCCGGCTATAGTTCCGGCTTCTCCCAGTAGCGCAAAAATTCCCGCACCTACCATCGCACCAATACCAATAGCTACGGCCGATAGAAAAGTAACTTTTTTCCCTCCCTTGTGCATAACAATCTTCTTTTATCCATTGATTAGTCTCTCCGGTTGCAAAGATAACACAATGGCTACTCGCGTTCCCGACTGCATTGCCCTTCATAACAGTCATACCTGCTATACTTTAACAAACCTTATTGGTCAGCATTGCCGACAATCACAACATTTGCTGACACAGGTCATGTAAGGAGGAGTACAGCCACACTACATTCGCTTTACATTATCACGTCATTGCTGACGAAACAAATTGAATTAAAATGAACAAACTAAGCGACAAAGTAGCGATAGTGACGGGAGCAGGATCAGGATTAGGCAAAGCAATAGCATTGATGTATGCCCAACATGGGTGCAAATTGATTGCTACTGATATTAACAGTGATCGACTGCATAAATTATCGGAAGAGATAACAAGCGCAGGCGGCACGGTAAAGACCATTGTCGCAGACATGGCAATAGCACAGGATATTGACAGCATGTTTCAGTTGGCACAAAATACTTATGGCACCTTAGACATACTTGTCAACAATGCCGGTATTATGGACAACTTCGACCCTGTGGGTGATGTTGAAGATGCTATGTGGGAGCGGGTTATGAATATCAATTTGACAGGTCCTTTCAAAGCTATGCGAAGCGCCATAAAAATAATGGAGCAAAAGGGTTCGGGTGTTATCGTCAATATAGCCTCTGTAGGCGGAGTGGCAGGCGCTAGAGCGGGTGCAGCCTATACTTCCAGCAAACATGCTTTAATAGGCCTTACTAAAAACACTGGCTACATGTATGCGAAAAAAGGTATCAGATGCAATGTCATTGCACCGGGCGCCATGAACACAAATATCGCAGAAAGTATAGATATGCAGCACCTTTCACCACTTGTCAATGAGCGCATCATGCCCGGCATGGCACTCATGTCACGTGCTTCTGAGCCTGTAGAAGTTGCTAATATTGCACTGTTTCTTGCTTCGGAAGATGCCAGTTTTGTAAATGGTGCAGTTATTGTCGCAGATGGTGGATGGACTGCTTATTAAGGAAAAGTGATACAATGGAAATGGTGACTGGCTCACCTCTATTTCACCTGTACTACAACTTTATCTGTTATAGAAAGTGAAATTGTTCCGGACCCGGCTCCATCTTCCTGTTGTAGTGGAATATCCTTTCCTCTAACCAGGAGTATTGTGTATTTTCCCGGGTAGAAATTGCGTGTCTCTGAGTAGTCCAGTTGTACATTCCTTGCCTGCAAATTCCGCTGACGTTCCGCTCCATAACCCAGTTGAGTCTGAGTTTCTGTTCATCGACATCGCCACATATTCGCCCGCCCCAATACCGGCACCCAGAAATGACAACTTCATAGTATCAGAAACAGATAACACAGAATCTACCACAATTGAAATATCCTCAATCGACGACCTGTCAACTGTATTAACTATTTCTGAATTGTCGGTTTTCTTAAGACGGAAAGTGACAGAATTTGTATCATAGATAACCCACGATAAATAATCGTCGTTAGTGCCGTAGGGAGCTACGTACGCTAGTCCATTAGCTGTTAACGTAGTTCGGTCAGTGAAAGAAACTGAACGCCCATTTATCTGAACACTGGCAGAAACTATTGCACGGTTGTCCGGCTTGATATAATTTACTTGATAATATTGGTCAACAACCCGCTCAACAACGGTCTTTTGGCATCCAACTACCATAATAACAGTAGCAACCAACAATAGCAATACTCCGGACTTTAATTTGATATTAATTTACCAAATATATACATCAACGAAAATAATGCCGCTGCTATTTAGATAATATTAACAGGCAACAAATAACATAGATGACAACAAGGCTTGTACTACTGTTATTGAATAATTCACTAACGCACCTCAACCGTCATTTTGTCGGTAATCGTAACGGCTATATCTCCAACACCTGCACCATCTTTTTGCTGCAATGGAATGTTCTTGCTTCTGCTTACGGTAACCAGGTACTTTCCGGGGTGAAAGTCACGCGTCCTTAAGTAATCAAATTCATAGTCATTGCCAGTAAAATAAGCGGACATTCCATCCGTTATACCCGTAGAATCAACTATTTTAAACATCGATACAAACCCCGACTCTCCTATGCTGATCGGCGCACCAAGAGTTGACAAACGCATTGTATCACTGGTATACAACACCGTATCCATCACTAAAGTCAAATCTTCAATCGATGATTTGGACACCGTATTTTCGACAACTGAATTGTCAGTCCGCATCAGTCGGAAGGCAACAGAATTTGTATCAGACATCCCCCACGAAAAACTATTTGTCGCGCTGCTGTACGGTGTATTTTCAACAAGGCCATTTGCGGTCAACAATGTACGGTCTTCGAAGGTAACTGCGCGACCCTGGTATTGAATTTTTGCAGTTGCAAATACCTGACTATCCGATTTCAAAAAGTTCACCTCATAGTATTGGTCCATACCGCCATCGATACTTGCCTTTTTACAACCTCCTATCACTAAGGCAGCCATAACGAACAAAAACAAAACCTGATTTTTCATCTTAATATTCATAAACCAAATATAAACATCATTGCGTTTAATTTCACCGTTATTCTGATTATTTTTAAAATTTCGTCAAAGGAACTAAAGGCTAAATAAAATGCAAAAACGAACAATCAAAGCATTAAACTACAAATAACTCCCTTAATCCCACAATAGTGAACATCGTTACTAAAAACGAATAGCAACACCTGTGGCGAGCCCGATGTTATACAACCTCGTCGCAATTTGTTTGCTATTGAAAGTAGAAAGGTTATAATAAACGGTAGGTACAACTTTAAATTCGGCAAGATAGCCGAGACGAAGGTTTAGCCCAAGACCAGCCTTCAAACCCAGAAAATCGGGTCGGATGCCACTAGCCCTCATATCTTTGGCATTCCTGATGCGGTCCACCCCATCATCATAGCTGCGACCATCACCCATTTCTCTGATAAAGGAATAGTAAACACCCGATTCAAAAACAGGATTAAACAACCGTTTGTATCCGCTATAGTTGTACCCAATGCCTATTCCATCTCTGAATATTCTGTATTTGTGCGCCACCATAGAACCCGGCTCTGAAAGACCTGTTTGCCAATCAATTGCATTGTCGCTACTAAACCCAAAAGAGGATTTATACAACTCTATAAAAACCGTATTAGTAGAACGGAAAGTCATACCTACCTGCATATTCCACATAAACCCATAAGTCGGACGCTCATTCAACTGCCTGTTTTCCACCTCTTGCCTTTCCGAAAACTGTGGCGCATTGATATTGATTGCCCTGAAACTCACACAGGGCGCATAGTTCATACTTAAATATCCGAATCTGATACTTCCACTCTCTGCTATTCTCCTATCGATTCTGTAATCTTTTCTAAAGGCATGTCTTTGTACATGCTTTGTAATACTTTTAGTTGATGTTCCTTCAGTTTTTTTCTCATCGGCACTACTTTCTGATTTCGTTCTAATACGTCCTTTTCTTTTATCATCCGTATTGACTGTCGATCCACCTGTATCAGTACCGTTTCCTGCATCGCTCGTGGCACTTACCTCCCCATTCGCATCCGCATCTCTTTCAAGTTTTGTCGCCCCAGCATCAAGGATTTTATTGTCGCTCAGAAACTGAGCCCACTCCCCACCCTTAGACACATATACATAGCCATCTTTAATCTCTAATAAGTCTTTATCCGCAAAAAAAGACTTCCCGTCTACTACCAATACATCAATATCATCCAAAACAACAAAGTTGGAAAACTTAACACCAAATTTATTAGCTTTTGTCTCTGTAGCATACACTACATTAGTGATTGTCTTTGTGAGAATACGAGAATTATCATTTCTGAAACTAACTGTAATTTTATACTCCACCGTTCTATACAATGGCAGATGATTACTTGCTGCGAGCTTTGAATCAGTACACTTAGAATAAATTTTCTGATTATAGGAGTAACCCTTTAATACTGGGGAGTGCTTCCCATTCTCCTTTGTATATCCAAAGCTTACGCTGTCATAATGCTCCCAGTTCAAATCTTTGTAAACGGGCAACTTCTCACGAACTGTTTTATCTTGATTTTCCTTCGAATCGACAGACTTATTCTCCGATTGTCCGATTGCGGCTGAGCAAGCTCCAACCAATAACACAATAGTGAGTAAGACAATATTTTTCATGCGCTGTTATTTTCTGAAAACTAAATTATAGGCATACCCAAGCTGCACCTGAGGAAAGAATGTATTTGCATCGCCGTGCTGTTTAAAGTAGCGCGCCCGTAAAAACATTTTTGAGTGATTGGCTCGTGATGTCTCTATTCGCAAAAAGAGCTCATACATATGATAGTAGCCTGCACTTGACTCTATCGGCAGCACATCAGGATTAGACTTTGCATAGCTCATTATTGGCTTGAAATTATTATTGGAATAGAAGCGCGCCCTGTTGAACTGATAAGTCAGAACAAGACCAATTCTACGTTCGGCAAAAAACTCCATACTTATTTTGGGTTGCCAGGTAAAACTATGTGCATCCAGAGAGTAGGCAAGCCCCGGCGTATCTACTACCCCATCTGTCACTGTCCTGAGGCTATCTTCCAACGGCGTATGTCCGTATCTCAAACCAAGATTAAAAAACACCGTGAATTTTCCGTCTGGATAATCAAACAATCCGACATTAAGATCTGTTCCTAAAGAGGCATTTTCATATTGCCTCAAATCAAGAGTAGTTGCATAAGAAGGTGAAACAATCTTACCATTGACCACCTTATCACTATTTCGCAACATCAACCTCTTTTCCTTTTGTTCTATTTTTGTAATTGCGCCAAATACTGAAATATTATCAAAAAAACCATAATCGCATCGTTTCCCGGGTACCTGTAACCGGAAATTGTTTACATTAAACCGTCGGGACACATCAATCTGCACCAGCCCATTCGGATTGCCTTCCTTTAACCCGGCAAAGTCAGTAAATATCTTTGAATCGAACAGGTTGACAACTCTTTCCTTTCTTAATGTAAGATATGGCGTAGAAGCCGGTACGACATTGTTAATCTCAGTATCTCCCGGACTATAATCTCTGGTAAACAGCGATAAAAAGTTATCATAGTTGCCTATTGCATCGCTGAGCATTATATGCCGACTACTTCCTTCGGCCCCCTGAGACTTTCTGATAAACAAATGTGTAGTATTGAAGTTTTTATAGTTATTGATAGACGACATACCTATAGCATAGATATTTTCGTAAATATCATTCCCATGTCCATTATTCACCCATACTTGTATACGCTCCAGATACCCCTTTTCAAATTGAAGGCTTATCTTGTCAATTTTGAAGATATTGTCTTCTGACAATAGTTTTTGAGCCTCACGAAATTTCTGCTTTTCCGAAAAATAACGCTCAACTATTTCTTCTTCCGTTTTGGAAAAAATAACATTTGCTGTTTTAGCATTACTATTAAAACCTTCATTTGAAACAAAACGATCGGCTTTGAATTTCTCAAGAAATAAAGGCAACTTAGTATTCTTATTGTCTTCTTCAGCTTTCTGTTTTACAATTGCACTTTTTTTGTTTACTTCTTCCTGATATTTCATTATCTGGGATTCAATAGTACCAATTTCAGTTTCAAGACTTTTTCTTTCAGCATCAAGTTTTGCTTTTACTTTCGTTAAAGTCAAAATTTCACTTATTCTTTTTTTAATTCTCGCTAGTTCCACTAAATCTAATTCTCGGGTTGCCTTAATCTTAGTCAAACTATCAGCATCGAAATTGGTTATATCATTTGTGTCGATAAACACAGAATCTGAAGCTATCTTCTTTTGAAGTGAATCTTGGTACTTGTTTATTGAAACAATAACGCTATCATCACTATTCCCCGGTATTCCGAATTCTGAACCAACTTCTTCAATACTAACTTCAGTAGCCTTTAATTTCTTGATCAAATCATTCCTCACAACATCTTTATTTATTTTTGCCTTCTTTTCAATTTCCAAGTGATCTTCTGCTGTTTTCAAAGTTTCCTTTGCGATACCTAAATCCGTAACCTCGGAACCTTTCTTGCTTTCAATTATTGATGCAATCTCTTTTTTCAATACAACAAGCAAAACCTGTTCAGATATAAAGTTCTCCTCCACCGTGTCAAGGTGGTGCTCCCTTTTTAATGTAGACTTCTTGTACTCCTTATTATCATTATCCGTTCCAAATACCATAGTCCATCCCTTAAGCTGAAGGATACCGCTATTAACTATATCGTCTTCATTGCCTATGGGCAGGGTGTACAACCATGTAAACACCGACTGCAGCGCAAGCCCAGACAATGGCTCCGCAGAAGGCAACTTCTTCTTCAACTCCTCGAAAAAACGAATATTAAAATATTCAAAACTAAGTGGGTCATTTAGTACGAGCAATTCCTCTTTTTTTTCTTTACCATCTTTACTCTCATTATCCTCATCAGTTTTGTCCTTACCCTCTGCTTTTACCAGAAAAAGCGTGTATTTTTTCTCTTTATGGTCATAGGTTGCCATTAATTTACACGTAAGCCCCCCATCACTATCTGCATACTTCAGAAAGAAATCAGCCTGCCTTTTATAGGTGGCTTCTATATCTGACTTGCCAGCCACTTGCGCACTGCTGCTACCGACGATAGTGGTCAGAAAAACTAATACTAAAAGTACAATATGTCTCATCTGTGAGTTATTTTTTGAGCTTAAGGCTAATATGGTCTACGTTATCGCTCAATGGGTGGGTCAATGACAGGTTACAGTGCATTCTATTTCCGTCAAAGTTTGTCGGAACTAAGGAATCATTGGCATTTGTGACGGAGTCAGAAAATACTTGTGCTCCTACCTTTCCATCCAGATATTGCAGCCCCGAAAAACTACCTTCAACAGAAAAGTTACCTTCTATATCATACTGAGCAGTATCGGCTGCCTTTATGTGGAAAGTTGCCGAACCATCATACAGGATATACCCTCTTGCCTGAGCAGAATAATGATACACTGTATCGGTATAAAACTCCGCCAAAGAGACTGGCAAATCGTACACTCCGGCAAATGGTAGTGACTCCTCACCAAATTTCACAACCCCGACTTTTACATTTTTTGCAGACAGGGTTAAATTCTTATTGTAATACGAGAACAGTTTCTTTTTGGTTGTTCCCTTCAAAGCCTCAATCTTCAAAACAGGACTCTGTTTACATTTATCATAGCTACGAAACTCACCGGTAGTTATTTCCAGAAAAATAGATGCTGAGTCTATTTGACTTGTCGTATCCTGATCCTGAACAATATTTACAACATACACATTAATCGTGTCAGCGTCGTTATATTTATCTTGCTCTAATAAAATACTAAACCGCTCGACACCGTTTATCGGTACGGGTATTGTTAGTACTGTGGGAGGAACCGAAACTGGAGGAAGCTCATTTCTTGTTTTATCACAAGCAGTAAACATAATCGTCCCAACCAGCAACACTTTCAGGAATTTATACTTGGCTATATTTATCATTGGGTATTAATATTCAACAAAACTATAAATTTATTTATAAAAAACTATTTTTTTTGATACAATATTACCAACTATATTTATAATATATTATCAACAAAATACGAATACCTGAACTTTATTATTCAATCCTTATTATATACAGTAAATTATATTGCTGTACTCACCATGATCTGTCTCAATCGACTGCCCTCACTTTGCTTTGCTTAAAGGCCCGGATACAACTTGGCATACCTAGCATTTCCCGTACCATGTCCGCCAGCTCATTAATTTTCACATGTACAAAATATGGCACACCCGGAAAAACATATTTGACAAAGCCCGTCTTGGTGTAGCGCTTAACGGCCTCAGGAACAGTATAGGGTTAGGGATAAACGGAATCAGCTTTTTGTGACACCTTCGACACTATCTAAGTAATTAATGGGAACAAACCTAAAAATAGGACACTGCCCCCAAAAAACAAGTCCCACCTTTCGGCAGGACTCATTAAAAAACAACCGGCACAATACTATTTTACAGCGTATCGTACACCTAAGTACAACTCCCTACCCCTCGTCGGCCCCCATACCGATGACAGATCAAAGTACTGCCCGAAGGGATTATCCGCACTTATGATGGGTTTAGGTTGCCTGTAATTCGCTATATTTTCACAACCTGCATATACATCCCATCGCTTCCACCTAAAGGTTGCTTGCAAATTTAAAGTAAGATATGGTGTAGAATAAAGCGGTCTGCGATATTGCTCAGGGTTGGTGTGCGTATCCGGCAACTTCATCTTGTCAAACCAATGAGTATTAACATCAAACTGCCAACGATCATTAAGTGTATGAAACGAAGCCGCTGCCATAGCCCGGTTAAACGGATTGAACGGCAAACGTACTTTCTCACCCGATTCTATCCGGTACACATTCAGGTAATTGTATGCCGCCCTTAATTCCAACTGCCTAAAAAACTGAAAGGCAGCTTCTAACTGTAGCCCGTTAGAACGTGACACACCTTCAAAGTTTCTGATAACCACTTTTGTAGGGTCTGCGTAATAATCCGGGAAGAATTGATTTGAAAATCGGGTACTGTAAAAATCCCCGCTCAAGGTCCCGGTAGTAGCACCAAACTCAAACCGATACTGATGACTTAGCCCCCAATTAAATGCTTGTTCAGGCTTTAGCGTTTCCGCAAAAACAGCATCGCGCGAACTAACAAGAATATTTATCTGTTCGGCAAACAGGTTCACTTGCCGCCAGCCACTACCTGCCGACGCCCTCAAAGTATTGTGGTCATCAATATTGTACTTCAGCATACCACGCGGAGTGAAAAAAGCCCCCCATTTCTGATGCTTGTCTATCCGTGCCCCTGTAATCAACACAAACTTATCCTTATCCCAGTGGAAAGCATTTTCAGCAAATACACCAGGCACGCGTAAGTACGTGCGATAGTCACCCGCATACGTTTTATTCAGGTCATTTGTTATAAAGCCCACATGCTCATTAAGTTCCTGATACCGATAGCTGGCACCATACTTTAGCAAGTGTTTATCCTGCCATAGCCATTCATGTTGGAGGTTCAGGCTGAGCAGCTCCTGCTTTGCCGTATATTTAGTCGTACCAAACCATGACTTTTGATCGTGCTTTTGACCGGAAACAGAAAACACTAAAGCATGGTCGTCAGAAAAACGATAGGTCGATTTAGCATATGCTTCCGGCTGTGTAAATTGCACCGACTGACCATAGACAGTGGCACTACCTTTGTCGGTCGCATCGTTATAACCTATTTGCCCGCCGGTCCTCCTTTCGTCTGTTAACCGCAAACCAATCTGCGTAGAGAACCCACGTTTGTCCGGGGCGCCATACTGCCAGCGATTATACGCCATATACCTTGTCAATTGTGGCAAGTCAAGAAAACCATCATTATTGCCATCTATTTTACCAGCAGGCTGCACCGTGTGCAGGGCAAGCAGTGTGCGCCACTTCTTATTCTTACCCACCTTGGCAGCGACATTGGCATTCAACTGCTTCTCGCCAAAACTATTAATGTAGGCATTCAGAAAAAGTTTGTCAGCCATATCAGGGTCCCGGGTTACAATATTTATTTGCCCGCTGATACTTTCAAAGCCTTGAAGTACCGAAGTAGTTCCCTTTGCAACCATCACTTTATTAACCATGGTACCGGGATAAGTGCTGATACCATAAGTATAGCTACTCCCGAGTATCATCGGCAATCCATCAGTCAACACCTGATTATACACCCCCGAAAGTCCCAGAATGCGCAACTCTTTAGCATTGGTTACCACATTAGTTGTTTGTGGCTGTACCGACGCCTGCGTCCCGAAACACCCTGCCAAATCGCAACAGGCTGCTTTGGTAAGTTCTCGCTGGTTGATAACTTCAGTCTGTCCCACTTCCAGCCGCGACATATATGCGCCACTTCTGTCTGTGACAGTTACTGCGTCCAATTCATTTGCATCACGTTCCAATAGAATGCTGACGTAAGTCTTGCCCTTTGCATCTACCGTATCAGACACATAGCCGATATTGGTGGCTATTATTCTTCTGTCAGTAATACCTTTTAGCGGCAAGTCAAAGACACCGTTTTCGTTCACTATCACAGCAATATTGGTCCCTATCCACCGAACCATACCGCCGGGCAATATTTCCTTATCGCCCTTATTCTTTCCAAAAAGTTTCCCCTTCACCGACTGCGCATGTGTGTGGACAGATAGCAGCAGTAGGAAAAGCGCCATCACGCGCCTCATGATTTCCTCTTTTTGGGTGAACGTATTTTACGCACTCGATAAGGACGGTCATCTGGGTCATCACAACCCGGAGTAGCTTCGATTGCTTCCTCTATCTGCATTTGATTGACAACGTCGCTTTGAAACGTAATTGTAAACATAGAGGCCGAATGCACCCTGTCGGTATATGTTACGTCATATATACCATCCTTATTAAGGAGGTACTTTTTGATTGTGGGCATATCATTGTCGCAATGGATATTACCTACTTTAATTATAGCTTTCTTAACTGCTTCACCTGTTTGTGCCTTCAGCGAACTACTGATTAAAAACACAAGCAATACGACTACTATCGCCGGAATTCTTTTGTTCATCATTATTGTTTTTGTTTGATATTAATAGACCTACAGACGTAGTAATTCTACATAGTCCGTAAAGATAAATTGTGCAAAGGCTGCACATTTTTTGGGCTCGCGAGTTGCACGCAAGTCACCACCAATCATGTAAATGGAATATCAAACAGTACGGGGAGGCTGCCAGAAACTAAAAACGGGTTCGTCAGAAACACTTTGAGGCTTGCTACCCCAATCAGGTTTCGATTTCTGTGTAAGCGGCAATACCTGAAAATTGTACGGCTCCGGAATGGTCACGCAAAAAGCACAACAAACACATATCTGAAACGGATTGCACCCACCGGCATTTTTCTTCTCATGATTATTGGTAGAACAATCTTTATGAACGTCACTATGCTCGTGGCTGCTACTACTCTTTACGCAGCAGCTAACAGCTTCATGACAGATACCCTCACACTCAGACGCACATACAGGCTGAACCGATAGCGTAAGCATAAGTATTGATAGTATGATGCTCAGAATTTTCACGTTTTGCAAATATACAACTTTCTAAAGCGCGACATATTGCTTTAGGGTATCGTTATGAATCAGACTGTCTTATGTGTCATCATAGTTGGGCTGATATGTCATAAGTTTAGGTTAATACAATTTCCGAAGGTCGGTTTCTGTCAATCTGTCACGGTATTCCGGTTTGGAATATAGATTGCACACGGTATTTCATAACAATAATTAATATTCATATGCAAGAAAAAGGCAGTATTTCGATTCACACGGAAAATATTTTTCCCATCATCAAAAAGTTTCTTTATTCAGACAATGAAATCTTTTTGCGCGAACTTGTGTCCAATGCTGTGGATGCCGTTCAAAAACTAAAACGTCTGTCATCTTTAGGTCAGTTTAAAGGAGAAATCGGAACACCTCAGGTTGAGGTTTCTTTCGATGCGGAAGCAAAAACCATTACCATTTCAGACAATGGTATAGGTATGACGGCCGAAGAAATAAAAAAGTATATCAACCAGATAGCGTTTTCCGGCGCAGAAGAGTTTGTAGAGAAATTCAAGGACGCTAAAGATGCGCAAGAACTGATTGGTAAATTCGGACTTGGGTTCTATTCCGCATTCATGGTGGCCGATCAGGTTGAAATTCAAACACTCAGCTATCAGGAAGGATCTGAAGCTGCGCGCTGGATTTGTGACGGAAGCACTGAGTTCGAAATAAGTGAGGGCAGCCGTACGGAAAGAGGAACAAGCATCATTCTTCATGTAAACAAAGATTCAGAGGAGTTTGTAGACAAGAATAGATTAGGCACCATCCTCGAAAAGTATTGCCGCTTCCTACCTGTGCCTATATTGTTCGGAACTAAGTCTGAATATGTAGAAGACGGTGAGGACGAAGAAGGCAAACCAAAACACAAAACTATTGAGGTTGACAACTTTATCAACAATACTTCTCCTATCTGGACAAAGTCGCCAACAGAACTAAAAGATGAAGACTATCTTAATTTCTACCGCGAGCTATACCCGATGGGCGAAGACCCGCTTTTCTGGATTCACCTGAACGTCGACTACCCTTTCACATTGACAGGTGTGTTGTATTTCCCGAAAATCAAGAACGATTTCGATATGCAACGCAATAAGATTAAACTATTCTCACGTCAGGTATTTATCACAGACGAAGTGAAGGATATAGTGCCGGACTTCTTGATGCTGCTGCATGGCGTTATCGACTCTCCGGACATACCGCTGAATGTATCTCGTAGCTTCCTGCAGGCTGATAGCAATGTAAAAAAGATAAACAGCCACATCAGCAAGAAGGTTGCCGACAAATTGGCCGAGCTGTTCAAAGCAGACCGTAAAGTGTACGAACAGAAGTGGGCAGACATCGGACTTTTTGTGAAGTATGGTATGATCAGCGAAGAGAAATTCTACGACAGAGCAAAAGACTTTGCCCTGCTTACCAACACAAAAGACGAGCACTTTACCTTTAACGAATATTCCGAAAAGGTAAGCCCGGTACAAACAAACAAAGACGGAACAGTAATTTACCTCTATGCAACAGACCCGGCTAAGCAAGACTCCTTTGTGCAGAGTGCCAACCGCAAAGGGTACGATGTTCTGAAAATGGACACCCCAATCGACACACACTTTGTGCAGACTATTGAGCGTAAACTCGAAAAAACTGCCCTTAAGCGGGTAGATGCCGACGTAGTAGAAAAGCTGATAGAAAAAGACGAAAAAATAGAGTCTGTACTGAACGAAGAACAGACTACTAAAGTGAAGGAAATATTTGAGAAAGCTATCAGCAAGCCAAACATGACGGTAAAAGTTGAGGCTATGGGACCGGATGAGCTACCTGTATCAGTAACTATGGATGAGTTTATGCGTAGAATGAAAGATATGGCTGCCATGGGCGGCGGTGGAGGTATGAACTTCTATGGTGCCATGCCGGACAACTACAACGTCTCTATTAACAGCAACCACAAATTAGTGAGCAAAATACTTGATGCCAAAGATGCAGAACAAGGCAAACTGGCAAAACAAGCCTTTGACCTGGCGATGCTGTCGCAAGGGTTGCTTACCGGTGCAGACCTTACAGAGTTTGTAAACAGAAGTGTAAGTCTGATATAAAAGCAACAACAACAGGAATTACGAAGTGGCTGCCTCCAAAGGGCAGCCACTTTACTATTAGTAAGACAAAAAAGAGACATTGTGCTTACTATATCTTCCCGATAATTAACACGTTACGCATTTATACCGCCCATATTATTTTGCTATTATAGTATTTAACACTTCTATAATAGCTTTACTATCATTTTCGAAATATTTACTCTAAATTTGTAAGAGAACTTATTAGAGATGGCAAAAAGAAAAAGGCATACAATTGAAAAATTTCTGGACATACTTAAGTATGAAAAAACAGAAATTTCTTCCATATACTTTTACTCAATCCTGATAGGACTGGTACAACTTTCCCTGCCATTGGGAATTCAATCCATTATCAGTTTCGTACTTGGTGGCTCAATATCGACATCGCTGATTTTGTTGGTGGCAGTTGTAATTGTAGGTGTATTTGTCAGCGGTCTGTTGCAAGTGAACCAAATGAAAATAATTGAGAAGATACAACAACAATTATTTGTCAGATATGCTTTCCAATATACAAATATACTTCCGAACGTTGATGCTCGATTGCTAAGCAATAAGTATCTACCTGAAATAGTAAACAGGTTTTTTGACACATTGCTCCTCCAGAAAAGTATCGCGAAAATACTGTTAGACATACCGGCAGCATCGATACAAATACTTTTCGGGCTTATACTTCTTTCATTCTATCACCCTGTGTTTATATTTTTCGGGGTATTGCTACTCATTGTCCTTTACCTGATACTACGAGCTACGGGAAACAGGGGTTTACAGACGAGTATAAAAGAAAGCAACTTCAAGTATATGGTCGTTGCGCATTTGCAGGATCTGGCAAGAAGTGTGCTTACGTTCAAATATTCAAAAGACAAGAAATACCCTACCAGGGTTACTGACGACCATGTGACGGGGTATATAAAGTCGAGAACTGCCCACTTCAGAGTGCTACTCTTTCAGTATTGGGCATTAATAGTTTTCAAAGTACTGATTGTGGCATCTATGCTTATTATAGGTGGATTCCTCCTTGTCAATCAAAAACTGAATATTGGCCAGTTTATTGCCGCTGAAATTGTGATATTGTCCATTATCAATTCGGTGGAGAAATTAATTATAGACCTTGACAAAGTATATGACGTATTGACATCTGTAGAAAAAATCTCCAAAGTACTGGAATTACCAATCGAAGCTAATGGCAATATCGAGCTTACTGAAGGCAAAGAGGGTTTATCAATAGTAACTGAAAACCTTGGTCTCACATTCGAAAATGACACCAATGTAAACGAGAATAAAGTACTGACAAATATAGATTTGAATATTGAGAGCGGAAAGAAGATATGTATTATGGGAACCGATAGTTCCGGTCGCTCTTCATTAATGAAATTATTGGGAAGTACCTATAACAGTTACACTGGGAAATTCTTAATAAATGATATTCCAACGCGTAATTACAAGGTAAGCTCTGTACGGGAAAAAGTGGGCATGCTTTTGAAAACACACGATATCTTCAAAGGGTCTATTTTAGACAACATCAGAGGCGGTAATGAACATATAACCCTGGAAACAATCAACAAAATGGCGACGATTGTCGGTTTGAAAAAATTCATAGAACACAACCCTGATGGTTTTGAGTTTCAAATAGACTCCTACGGTCAAAATATATATGCAGATGAAATCAAGAAAATACTGTTAGTCCGGGCATTGTCAAATGAACCAAGGCTACTGTTGTTGGAGGATCCGTTTACAGACATTAGCCACGAAGACGCGCTCCGGCTGTCTGATTATTTACTTATGAGCACAAATAGCACAGTTGTTGTGGCAACGGAAGACATAACGTTTGCAAAAAAATGTGACCGCGTCTATAAATTAGAAAATGGCACTATTACACCCATCAATCTTTAACGACAATGGAAAGCATTAGAAAAACGATAGAGGAAAATACCGGGAATACAAACCATAAGGCGTTTAATGCTGTATACATGGTTGGCGAACGAAGCCGCGTAAGATACTGGCTATTAGGAACTTTTATTGCCTTAGTGATTATCCTGATGTTGCCATGGACGCAAAACATTCGGGCACGTGGCATTGTGACAACACTGCGCCAGGAGCACAGGCCCCAAGAACTGAATTCAGTTATTGCGGGAAAAATAATAGAATGGAGAGTAAAAGAAGGTGATTATGTAATGAAAGGCGATACTATTGCCAAATTGGCGGAGATAAAAGACAGCTATTTTGACCCCGAGCTAATTCAGCGAACGAAAGAACAAATTGATGCCAAACAATCAGGCCTAAAGTCATACAAAAACAAGATTTCTGCTTCGGCTTCGCAAATTGATGCATTGCAACAGGCGCTTGACTTTAAAATTAACCAAATTAAGCTAAAGGTACTTAGTGACAGTATGGAGCTGGTTTCTGCAACAAATAGTTACGAAATAGCTCTACGGCAGTACGAACGTCAGCAAGTGATGCGCGACAGCGGGTTAGTGTCGCTGGTCCAGCTGGAAAAGCGCAATCAAAACTTTCAGGAAAAGCTTGCGAAGAAGATATCAGCAGAGATGAAATTCCGAAATACAAAAACTGAGCTATTTCAGATAAAACAAGAATACGCAGAAAAAATATTCAAGACAAGAGGAGAAATTGCAGAGTCACAAAGTAAGATTGCTAATAGCGAAGGGGAAATATCAAAACTTAGCAACCAATATGCCAACTACGTAATCAGAAATGGTCTGTACTACCTTATTGCGCCGCAAAGCGGACAGATAACCCAAGCCACAAAATCGGGAATCAACGAAATGGTAAAGGAGGGAGAAAAAATTGTCGCGATAATACCCCAACAAGTAGAACAGGCAATAGAACTCTTCATTAGACCAGTAGACTTGCCACTACTCTCAAAAGGGCAAAAGGTACAATTCCTCTTCGACGGATACCCTGCTATTGTATTCAGTGGCTGGCCAAAGGCCTCTTACGGGCTGTTTAGTGGTACGGTTGTAGCCATCGAAAGCTCAATAAGCAAAAACGGAAAATTCAGAATACTGGTTGCGGAAGACGTTGCAAAAAAGCCCTGGCCCAAAACCCTAATGATAGGAACAGGAGCACGAGGAATAGCATTATTAAAAGAAGTGCCTGTATGGTATGAACTATGGAGAAACATTAATGGTTTCCCCCCTGACTTTTATGACGCGAAAGCTTCAACTGACGAGTATGAAAAAAAATAAAACAGCAACTATAATACTAATCTTATTAGGGTATTTGTTGCCGGTATGCGCGCAGGAAACCCAATACAGATTGTCAAAAAACGAATTCCTGAGTATAGTACGGGAATATCACCCTATTGCGATATCAGCCGATGTACGCGTACAGATAACCGATGCTGACATTACAAAGGCACGCGGCGCTTTTGACCCGAAAATCAAAACGGACTTTGAAAGAAAAACTTTTGACAATAAGCTATACTATAGCTACCTAAACCCGCAAATTTCTATTCCTACCTGGTATGGAATTGATTTCAAAGCCGGAGCAGAAGAAGTAATCGGCTCCAGAGTGAATAATGAGGCTACGCTTGGACAAACTACATATGCCGGGCTAAGTGTACAATTAAACTCATTGCTATTTGATCAGCGTAGGGCTACTCTTCGTCAGGCTCAAACTATAAAACAAATGACTATCGCAGAGCGGGAAAATGCGATTAATGATCTTATGTTTCAGTCGATAGAAGCATATTGGCAGTGGGTAAACTCTTATCAGGCGTTGATGTTGCTTGAAAACATTACTGCAAATGCCGAAAAAAGATACAAATTTGTGGTAACACAGTACCGACAAGGGTCTCGGGCTGCGATCGACACTACGGAAATCCTTGCTCAGTTACAAACGTTCTATGTGCAAAAAAATGAAGCTTATGTAACTTTCCAGAATAGCGGCCTGTTACTTTCAACGTACATGTGGCTGGAAGATGGCACCCCTATGTCATGGAGCGAAGCCATCCTTCCGGATTCGGTATCAGTATCGGAGATTCCGGACAGGGAATTACCCCCTTTAATATCTTACACCAATAAAATCGACGAACATCCGAAAATCAGAAGTTTGAGTCATAAAGTAGATGCATTGACCATAGATAAAAAGCTGAAAGCCCAATACCTGATTCCTAAACTTAACGTAAGCACCAATGTTCTGGGAAAAGGCTATAGCATTCCAAGTGCCGATGGCGGCTCATTTCTGACAAACAATCACAAGGTTGGTCTTAATTTTTCACTTCCTATCTTTCAACGATCCGCCAGAGGGGCTTATCAGGCTGCATCGCTGAAAATCAGAGAAAAGAATCTCGAAAAAACATTGGCAGCACGGCATATAGACAATAAAATAACAAGCTACTACAATGAAGTATTGGCCCTGCAAAAGCAAGTTGCCATTTATGCTGATGCGTATTCCAATTATACTAAATTATACAGGGGCGAGCAGACTAAGTTCAATATCGGTGAAAGTTCCGTGTTCCTTCTTAACTCCAGAGAAACAAAACTACTTAGCGCCTCTCTAAAGCTTGTTGAGTTGAAAACCAAGCTACAAATCAAGTATGCCGGGCTTCATTGGGCCGCAGGCTTCCTGCAATGATAATACTACTGATTGCCCACTGCGAGGCAACTATACACCAAGTATTGTAGGTACCGGGTCAGAGACTTACTACCCTTTTCATTACCGAAGTCTGTAAGTCTTGGCAAATGTTCCTTAAAAAACATTTGATGATAGGCTGTTTCGACTAACGTACTTGCCAACGAATGAGGAAATTCGTACTTGCTGTTATAATCCAGAAAAATCTCTGCAATGCGATGACAAAGGTCCTTGTAAGGCTGAAATAGCATTGCCTTATTATCCTCATTTACGTGCTTTGTGAAATATGCTTTATTCCCTTCTGCTACCACAATTCCATGAAGCATTTCTTTGTTCACGTATTCAACAATGAACTGGTCTTTTTGCTGAAAAGTCAATAAGTCAATTACGGTATCAATCTTCTGTCGGCTGTCGGTTACATTATTTGTGTGGAAAACCAACTGATACTCCATCCATGTCCAGAACCAGGCGGTAACATAGGTTAATAGTCGATGCTTGTTTTCAAAGTACCGATATATACTCGCTTCTGTTGTTCCTATATCAACAGCTAACTTTTTAAAAGTAAAGTGTTCAAAGCCCACATCGTATATCATCTGTATGCCATGCCTGATGATATTCTTACCAAGCGCAGATGATTCCGGATCTCTTACATATAGAGTGGGGTTCATTTTTATTTGCAACTGAAATTCCATCTATCGTTCTTTAAACGATAGCAAACATAACAACAATAATGCTAAGACTGAAATAAACAATCAATATACTACTATAATAAATAGTATTACTACCAAAACTTAAAGCAAAACCTCAATTCCATGATATTTGGGTAGTTTCTTAGACTTCAGTTTGCCAACGGTCATCCCCCCTTTTACATGCAAACACGTGAAAGGCTTAAAAGTCACCGCCAGAACAAAGCGGTGCTACTTTATCTTTAATTCATAAAAGTCTTTTCTTCTGTCTTTCAGGTTTCTTACACTACCATACATGTGCAGTTCGCTGAGCAGTGACAAATCGACATCAGAAATCAGTACCATTTCGGTATTCTGTGTCGCTTCACTCTTAATGCCATTGTAAGGAAAAGCAAAGTCACACGGAGTAAACACTACCGACTGAGAATATTGAATGTCCATGTTCGCCACCTTAGGCAGATTGCCCACACTTCCGGAAATAGCTACAAAGCATTCGTTCTCGATAGCCCTTGCCTGTGCACAACAACGCACCCTCATATAAGCGTTTTGGGTATCGGTAAGGAAAGGAACGAAGAGAATCTGCATTCCTTCCTCGGCCAGTAACCGGGACAACTCGGGGAATTCAACATCGTAGCAGATAAGCACCCCTACTCTACCGGCATCTGTTTCATACACCTTCAGTGTATTACCTCCCCTGATGCCCCACGCTTTAGTCTCATCGGGTGTGATGTGTATTTTCTCATACTTATCAATCTTACCATTTCTGTGGCACAAAAAACCAACATTTTTAAGTTCATCGCCAACCAACTCGGGCAAACTACCGGTAATGATGTTCACGTTATAACTTATGGCCAGCTCTTTAAACTTTTGTTTTATCTGAGGCGTAAATGAGGCCAATTTCCGCATTGCATCTGCCTCGGGTATATCATTAAATGCTGCCAATAACGGTCCATTAAACAACTCCGGGAAAAGCGCAAAATCGCTCTTGTATGCAGACACTGCATCTACAAAAAACTCTATCTGGTCAAACAGCTCGCTCAAACCCCTGAGCGGACGCATCTGCCACTGTACCAGTCCTAAGCGGACATAGCTCTTACTGCGAAACTGCTTTTTCTCATTGGGTTCATAGTACACATTGTCCCACTGGAGTAACGTAGCATAGTCCATGCTTTCATTATCGCCGGGCATATAATTCTTCAACACCTTTTTTACGTGAAAATCGTTGGACAGCTGAAAGGTGAGCACCGGGTCATAAATCTCCATGCGCTTTACCTTCTGTATGTATTCCTTGGGGGACAAAGTTTCTGCATGCTTATGATAGTTGGGAAGTCTGCCACCAAATACAATTGCTTTTAGGTTCATATTTTCGCACAATTCCTTTCTTGCGTCATACAACCTTCGGCCAAGGCGCAGCCCTCTGTAATCGGGGTGGATAAACACTTCTATACCGTATAGTACATTACCGCTGTTATTGTGTGTCCCGAATCTGTAGTTGCCGGTAATTTCTTTGTAGGTATGTATATCCCCGAACGCCTCGTAGTCGACAATAATAGATAAGGCACAACCGACAACTTTGCCATCTGCTTTTATAACTATCTGCCCCTCCGGGAATTGATTAATGATTCTGTCAATCGCACCTTCGCTCCAGTACGCACCCTGCCATAAAGGATAGGCAGCCTTCATTGCTTCAAGCAATTCATGATAATCCTCCAAGAGGAGATTACTGATTTCTATGTGTTTTACCATAATGATGTTTATATAAAATAGCTATTCAGGGAATAATTTCGACTCAAACAAAGTACTGTGAACAATGCAAGTCGCAAGACTAAAAGCAAGTTAAAGAAGGTTAACTCATCTCCCAAAAAAGAAACAAAAATTCAGGAAGTCTTTTCTCGAAAGACAGACATGTTTCGGTATTCGTTCCCGACCGGGCATAAAAAAACTGGCAAGTTACTCACATCGCACCGCTACAACCAACTACCCTTGCTACATTCCTGTCCTGGGGGATTCATCAGGAGCTGGCCGTATAAGACTTACCAGTGCTGCAAAGGTAATCAGTTTTCTGTTAATTCCTACAACCTTGTTTCGCCACACTTAATTTTAAATGTTCTTTTGCATATCTTTCGGATATTTAGTCGTTCAATGGCTACGGATACAAGCACAGCATATAGGACATGGCAAAAAAGCAACAAAAAAACAGACAGCAAAAACCAACACCGGCGACACATAAACAACAATCAGCTGGCAAGCAAAATAATGGCAGTACCGCCAATGTCTCAGTCCTGCAGAAGTACACACACACTATCCTGTTAGCGTTCATCGCAATTGTTACCTACATCGTTTATAAGGGCTCATTGAGCAATCAGTTTACCAACTGGGACGATTTGGGCTATGTACTGACCAACCCACTGATTAAAGACCCCTCGATGGATGGGCTGAAGAAAATCTTTGATATAGCCAACCCGGTTATGGGCAACTACCACCCACTCACCATCCTCACCTATTGGTACGAATACGGAAAGCATGGGCTGGAGCCGGAGATATATCACGTACATAGTCTGCTGTTTCATATCCTTTGCACGTTTGCTGCTTATGCTTTCGTGCAGGTACTTACCCGGAACACAATGGCTGCTGCAATAGCTTCCATACTGTTTGCGGTGCACCCGATGCATGTAGAATCTGTGACCTGGATTGCCGGAAGAAAAGATTTGCTATATGGCATGTTCTACTTGCTTGCCTGCGTCACTCATATTTTCTATATCCGCAATCAGGCAGGAAAAAAGACGCTTTGGTTTGTGGCTACCATCGTGTTGTTTGCCTTGTCTCTACTATGTAAGTCTGTCGGAGTGACGCTACCGATTGTGCTTCTTCTAATAGACCTTTATGAGGAACGGAAAATCCGGCTAAAGCTATTGATAGAGAAACTCCCCTTATTTGCGTTATCGGTAACCTTTGGGCTGTTGTCAATATATGCGCAGAAAGATGTTGGTGCATTAGGCACATTGGATGTGTCATTCACCCCTATTGAAAGAATTGCTCTTGGCTTTTATGCGCTAACGACGTACTTATGGAAACTCATAGCACCTGTAGGGCTTACTAACTTCTATCCTTATCCCGGAAAAGTGGGCGGCTCACTACCCGGGGTATATTATCTATATCTAATATTGCCGATTGCCGGCTTTATAAGCGTGTGGAAATACTTCAAGAATAACAAACTTGTGTTACTCGGCCTCTCGTTCTTTGTTGTCAACCTATTGCTGCTGCTGCAGTTTATCCCTGTAGGTGGCGCCGTGATGTCGGACAGATATACATATATACCGTATCTCGGGCTATTTATGATTATTGGCTGTGCATTGGCTAAGTATGCCGAACACAAAAAACAGTATACCAGAGCAATAGTAGGCGTAGTTGCCGTGGTAGTTTTAATATTCGGTTATATGACGAACGAGCGGAACAAGGATTGGTACGACTCTGTGAGTTTATGGAAAGATGCTATCCAGAAGAACCCTACCTCCCCCATTCCATACTTCTATCTTGGTCAGGACTATTATACACAGTTTGAATCGGCGACAACCATGGAAGACCGTCAGAAATACGGCGACTCAGCATTTCATTATTTCTCTCAATCTGTCCGCTACAAACCCGACTATACCAGCCCTATCATTTGTATAGGTGAGTACCAACGCAGTACCGGATTGATAGATGATGCAAAGAAAACCTACCTGCAAGCACTATCAATAAAAGACGATTTAGAAAGCGCCTATCTGGGCTTGGGTGTTGTCTATAGCATCAAACAACAATTCGATTCGGCAGGGACGGCATTCAGAAAGGCATTGTCTCTGAAGGAATACTTTCCGGAGGGTCACAGCAACTATGCAAACTATCTGGAAATAACGGGCAAAACTGACTCGGCACTGATAGAATATGCCAAATCACTGGAACAAAACCCCGATGCTTATATTCCGTACATGAACCGTGCACTGATTTATTTGAGGCTAAAGAAAGCTAATCTGGCATTGGCCGACTACAATAAGGCTATCTTACTGAAACCGGAAATGCCCAACCCATACTATCAGCGAGCACAATGCTATGCGATGCTTGGCAATAAACAGCAGGCACTACAGGACGTAAGCGAAGCTAAACGACGAGGGTTTAATCAGGTAGACCCTACATTTTATCAATCATTGAAACAGTAACCTGTTGGCAATCAATCTTTAGGGTTTAGGTTCTTAGTAGCGCGAGGTTTCCATGCTTTTCTCCCTCGTTGTGCTATTGTTGCTGAATCGCGGTCAAAATCTAACAAAACTACATGGCACCTAACTGAGAGACCCACATAAATTATGCCTACTACTAATCATCTGCGTCCACGACACTAACGTTAAGTTGAAGTTATTGACTTGTATAATCTGAACAATAGGAATAGATTGCAGCAATAAATGCACATACTCTATTTGATACAGTCATGAACAAAAAGCTCATTTTGGCAATTGCACTCGTCGCGTCTTTCTCCTGTGGCTTTGTCGCTAAAAGCATCACTACCCCACCCGCAAGCAAACCTCAGACCACAAAACGAGTAACCGGTATTGGCGGTATATTTTTCAAGTGTAACGACCCCGGAAGTTTACGAAGTTGGTACCACACCCACTTAGGGCTGAACACAGATCAATTCGGCGCGACATTTGAGTGGCGGTTGATATCAGATTCAACAAAAATAGGTACAACACAGTGGAGCCTATTCGCTGACAAGACAAAATACTTTGCACCGTCTTCAAAAGACTTTATGATTAACTACCGTGTTGAAAACATGGATTGGTTGGTCGATGAGTTGAAAAAAGAAGGTGTTACGCTCCTTGATGAGGTAAAGACATTTTCCTATGGAAAGTTTGTACACATCATGGACCCTGAAGGAAATAAAGTAGAACTATGGGAACCCATGGAATAGCTGAATTATATACGAAAATTCAGCCAGGAATATTGACGGGAAATAATAGAGAAAAGACTATCTACTGTTCAGCCGAAGCTTTTTTCTCAGCTTTCTTCTTCTTTTGGCGACTGATAACCATTTTTATCCCCTTGTAAGAAAGTTCAATTGCCTTCCATTTAAGGTAACCGCCAACAAACTCTTTAGCCGCCCCACCGATAACACTTGATATTTTCTTTTCAATTCCTTTGAGGCCTTTCTTCTTACTACCTGCGGCAAAATCGGAAACAGCACCGGTGAGCACAGATAAAAGCGAGCCGGAAACATCGGGCATTATTTTCCCAATCGCAGACTTGCTAAAGCGATTAGTTATTGTGTCCGCAGCATCTCCCATTAAATCATCGACAGAAAACAGGTCGTCCTTTTCAATACTTGCAAGTTCGGCCTTAAGGCGCCTTTTTTCAAGCTCCAGTTCTTCAATGCTCTTTAATTTTTTGGGATATAACTTCATTTTGCATTGGTGGTTTGGTTGGTATCATTGTCTATATCTTCGGCGTCATCTTCCGTAAGGATATCGACAAATGCATCAGCAAACATTTTTGCAATACGTCGACGCATCAGATAAACTACGTACAACGCAATAATGTATACACCAGTAGTAATGGAATAGGCCACTGCATGGGACACGCCGGCATCATATATGGCCTCGGTGAGCCCGAAACCGGTGAACAGACAAATGCAGAAAGCTATTAACATGAAAACCATCGCGAACATGACATAACTCATTATTCGCGATGCTTTACCAATTGCGTTTAGCTTTACTATCGCTATGTTTGTGTCAACATAACGAAGTACCTTTTCCTTAATATCATTGAATATGCCTGCCATAAATAGGTTGATCAGGTATGATAGATATCCTGCTCAATGTCTGCCGGCTTTTTTTCCAACTTCATTTTCAGATTATCTAAACCGTTTTTAAGCTTTTCAATGTCTTCGTGACGCTTGTCCTTATCGGTAGCGAGCAGATAACCGACTGCAGCACCAACTACTGCGCCGGCAAACAATGTAGCAACGGTATTGCCAAACTTTGCCATAAATAAATAGTTTTTAATTAATGAATAGAGTATTGATTTTCTATAGCAAAGGTACTGCATTACTGTCCCACTACCATAATAGTGAGCGTTAAATATAAAACTTTATAGTTTTATTATAATAAAAAGCAAACTACTTTAAATAATAGCCATTTGCTTCAATATATTGCTCAACGGACGTAGGCACAACGTACTTGATAGATTTCTTTTCGCGTATCTGCTGCCTGATATATGTAGAGGATATCTGCAGCATCGGGGCTTCCAGAACTTCAACTTTGGCACCATGCGTTTCTTTTACTTCAAAACCGGGCCGATTATATACAATGAAGGAATACTGATCAATCAGATACTCAAAATTCTTCCACCTGTGTATATTCTGAAAGCTATCAGAGCCCATGATTACAGTGAATTGTTCCAGGGGAAACTTTTCAGTCAGGTAGGCAAGGGTATCTATTGTGTACGAAGGTTTGGGTAGTCTGAATTCTACATTACTCGCCCGGAACTTAGGATTATCTTCAATAGCAAGATTTACCAAATGCAACCGATGATATTCGTTAAGCAACGAATGGGAGTCTTTCAAGGGGTTATGCGGAGAAACGACAAACCATATTTTGTCCACATCAGAATGGTTAACTATATGATTTGCCACTATAAGGTGGCCTGTATGAATGGGGTTAAAACTGCCGAAATATAGTCCGATGTGCATGGCGCAAAACTAATAAAAAGCGTGCATAGTGTCTAATCAGAATCTGCCATTACACAGCAGATAATCTACAATTAACTCACCCGAAAAACAGGCAGCCTACTGTGTACAAGAAGCCTATCTCCTACCCGGCATCATGCCCGGCATGCCCATTCCACCACCTTTCATTTTATTCATCATACCCATCATCTGCTTCATCTGATCGAACTGCTTCATAAATGCGTTTACATCATTGATGCTCTTTCCGCAACCACTTGCTATTCGTTTGCGCCTGCTGCCATCAATCACTTCCGGATTGCGACGCTCATGTGGTGTCATGGAGCCAATTATAGCTTCAATACCCTTAAACGCATCGTCCGATATATCTATGTCCTTAATAGCTTTACCTACGCCAGGTATCATAGCCAGCAAATCCTTGATGTTACCCATTTTCTTTATCTGCCCCAACTGTTCTTTAAAGTCATCAAAGTCAAACTTATTGGCGCGAATCTTTTTTTCTAATTTCTTGGCCTGTACTTCATCAAACTGCGCCTGAGCACGCTCTACCAGAGTGGTAATATCGCCCATGCCCAATATACGCTGCGCCATACGTTCGGGATAGAATACGTCCAGCGCATCCATCTTTTCGCCCATACTGGCAAACTTGATAGGCTTATCAACGGTGTACTTAATAGTTATAGCAGCCCCGCCACGTGTATCACCATCCAGTTTCGTGAGAACAACACCTGTAAAGTTAAGTCTGTCGTTGAATGCCTTGGCTGTATTTACAGCATCTTGCCCTGTCATGGAGTCAACCACAAACAGAATCTCATTTGGATTGACAGCAGCCTTAATATTAGCTACCTCAGTCATCATAGCTTCATCAACTGCCAGACGACCTGCAGTATCTATAATAACAACACCATTACCATTTTGCTTTGCAAATGCAATCGCATTCTGAGCAATAGAAACCGCATCTTTGTTATCCGGCTCCATGTGCACCGGCACTTTTATCTGCTCTCCCAACACGCGCAATTGTTCAATCGCCGCAGGACGATAAATATCGGCAGCTACCAACAATGGCTTGTGAGATTTTTTGCCATTCAGAAAGTTGGCCAACTTGCCCGAGAAGGTTGTCTTACCGGAACCTTGCAAGCCGGCTATCAATATTACGGTTGGCTTGCCGGACAGGTCTAACTCCTCTTCCTTTCCACCCATTAACGCCGCCAGTTCGTCCTTCACAATTTTTACCATCAACTGCCCGGGACTTACCGATGTAAGCACTTTTTCACCAATTGCTTTTTCCTTTACTCTGTCAGTAAAGTCTTTTGCAATTTTGTAGTTAACATCCGCATCTACGAGCGCACGACGAATTTCCTTTACCGTCGTGGCAATATTAATCTCATTAATACGACCTTCTCCTTTCAGTTGCTTAAACGCGGAATCGAGCCGCTCACTAAGGTTTTCAAACATGGCAAAAAAATAATGAATTTGGAACGCGAAGTTAAGCGATTTCAGGGAAGGAATAAAGTGCGGTTTTACTTAATTATTACTGGTTCCGCAAAACCAGGGACCGATGGATTAATGGATAACATATTTCGTTACAAAATGACAAAATGGATTACCGGAATAGAAATAACAGCCATTTTGTCTTACTAAAAATTAAAAACTAGACATTATGTCGCAATAATTCAAAAGGCACAGGCTTTGTACATAGTTATGCAAACAACAAAAAACTTAAAGCTATGTACACAAAAACAAATTACGGCATGATGCCACGCACAATGAACAGTCTGATGGAAGACCTCTTCTTTAACGGTCAAAACAAATTCTCTAACGATGCGAGCCTGTTTCAGGTACCGGTTAACATTACCGAAACCGATAACGCATACAACCTGCACGTTATAGCACCGGGCCTTAAAAAGGAAGATTTCAACGTAAATGTTGACAAAAACCTGCTCAGCATTTCTTTTGAGCAGAAAGAAGAAAACAAAGAAACCGACACTGCCGGTAAAGTACTGAGAAGCGAATACAAGATGCGCTCATTCGAAAGAAGTTTTACGCTAAGCGAAAAAACCGACGCCAGTAAAATAAGTGCACAATATGTAAACGGGGTCTTGGAAGTTTCAATACCTAAAAAAGAAGTTAGCGAACCTACAAAACAGGTTATCGCTGTAAACTAAGCGTTTTTTTTGAGTAGTGGATGATGAATAGAAACGGGCTGTTCAGAAGCAATTCTGGTCAGCCCGTTTTCTTATATGACATAACATCAATAATACACTTGACAGCACTACAGCAAATTACTTTGCCACTGCTATCATTACGTTTTTGTTCTTAATACGTTCGTTTTTTATCAGGTGTAATGTATGTGTTGCTTTTGATTTGCGAATAGCCACAAACGAGAAGAAGTCTTTTACCTCTATCAACCCGATGTCTTCTTTTTTCAATTCCCCTTTATGTCCTAAAAAACCGACGATATCTACTTTGTTTACTTTATCCTTCTTACCTGCCGCTATGAACAACGTAATCCACTTAGGCGCTTCGGGTGTCTGCAAGTCATCGGGCAGTGTTATTGCTTTAGGCTCCCCTACTACATATTCCGGCAGATGTTCATCGGGTGACAGTATGAGAATAACTGTTCCGGTAGCGTCCATACGTGCTGTACGTCCGTTTCTATGGGTATAACTATCTTCGGAAAGTGGCAAATGATAATGAACGATATATCTGATGCCCGGAATATCCAATCCTCTCGCAGCAAGGTCGGTAGTCACCAATACATTTACGGTGCCATTTCTGAATTTCGCCAATGCGCTATCCCGCTGCTGTTGCTCCATCCCACCATGGTAATAGGTATTCAGAATCCGGTTATCTGAAAGTATATCGCTTGTCCGTTCTACTGAATCTCTGTGATTGCAAAATACTATTGTCGGGCGGTTACCGAGAAAGCATATTAATTTGAACAGTGTATCTGACTTATCCCGATCTGGCGAAGCGACTGTTTGAACAGCTAGCTTTTCCTCAGACACGGCATCATCAGACAAAAAGTTCAGTTGCACAGGACTTTTCAATCCGATAAACTCAAGTAGCTCTACGGCCTCCGTTGCAGAAGTCAGTATTCGTTTCTCTACCGATGGCAACGAACTTATTGCAAAAGACATCTCAGCTTCAAACCCAAACTCCAGGGTCTTGTCATATTCATCCAGCACCAAAGTAGTGATGGTCGGGAGCATAATATTCTCCCGGCGAATGTGATCGCATAATCTACCGGGCGTACCTACAATAACTGCGGGGGCTTCTTTAAGATTGTTCTCTTCTGTCTGTCGGAGATGACCGCCATAGCAAGCTGTAATCTTATAACCCGTACCCATTGTTCTGAACACCTGTTCTATTTGTTGAGCCAACTCCCTGGACGGAACAATAATAAGTGCCTGTGTACCCTTTTTATCACGATCCAACCTGCCCAATATAGGCAACAGAAATGCGAGTGTTTTTCCGGACCCTGTTGCTGATAAAAGAATAATATCATCCTCTGCTGCAGTAGCTTCTAATGCAGCTAACTGCATTTCGTTAAGCTCCTGAATATTCAGGTTACGTAGAACTGAATCGATGGTTTGTTTGTCAAGCTGCATATTGGCTCAAAGGTACATAAGTTTGGCAGGGGCGTACAATATATTACAGACGCTGTTGCATATATACTTATAACTTTCTCTTGCTATAGCAATCTTTATGTGTGCACCTTTTAGTAATTAATAAAAATATGACAACCCGAAAATCCAAAAAGAGCACTATAGTTCGATGCTATTACAATAGTATTCTTTAATTTCAGGTATGAAAATTCTGAATGCAGCACAAATACGAGAATGTGACGCCTTTACGATTCAATCAGAAAACATTACTTCTACGGAACTAATGGAGCGCGCTGCGACAAATTGCGTAAAGTGGATTAGAGAAAACTTACCAAAAAACAGCCTCTTTGTTGTTCTATGCGGAACCGGAAACAATGGCGGAGACGGGCTAGCAATTACTAGAATGCTTCATCAACGTGGCATTGGTGTCAAAGCATTTTTACTCAACTTAAATAACGAACTATCGGACGATTGCCGTATCAATGAGGCCAGACTAAAAAACGCCGACGCACAGATACTAAACTATGTAACTGAAGGAACTTACATTACCGACATACCGAAAAACATAATAATAATTGATGCAATTTTCGGCACCGGAATCAACCGACCTATCACCGGTTGGTGTGCGAAGTTCATACTGGAAGTCAACAAACTACCTAACAGAAAAATTGCAATTGACATGCCAAGCGGACTACCTGCAGACAGCTTACCTGCAACTACCGACAGCATCTTAAAGGCAAACGAAACGCTTAGCTTTCAATTTTTCAAACGCAGTATGCTGCATCCGGAATCAGAAGCTTTTGCAGGAAACATTCATATTATTGACATTGGGCTAAATAAAGACTTCGCCAACTCCCAACATACACAATACCACCTCACCACTTACGAAGAAATTAAAAACAAGCTCAAACGCAGAGTAAAATTTGCTCACAAGGGGACACAAGGTCGCGTATTGATAATCGGCGGTTCCTACGGAAAGATTGGAGCCGTAGTGCTATCCACGACCGCCGCCCTAAAATCCGGAGCGGGGTTGGTCACCGCTATGCTACCTGAATGTGGCTATAACGTTATCCAGAATGCAGTACCGGAAGCAATGTGCGAAACAAACGGAGCGAACGTCATTGAAAACATCCCGGCAATTAGTGATAACACCACAGTAGGTATAGGACCGGGAATAGGGAAGGACAAGCTTACTGCCAATGCTGTATTATCTTTTCTGGAAGATTATACTAAGCCACTTGTCATTGATGCCGACGCCCTAAATATTATTGCCGACAACCCTGAAATTCTGCATAAATTGCCAAAGGACTCAATTTTGACCCCACACCCGAGAGAGTTCGAGCGACTATTCGGCAGCAACACAAATAGTATGGTTCAGGTAGACCACGCCAGAATACAGGCAATGCGATACAATATAAACATTGTGCTTAAGGGCCATCATACAACTATTATAGACAGAGATGGCGAGTGCTTTTATAACACAACCGGCAATCCCGGCATGGCAACTGCGGGTTCGGGTGACGTACTTACCGGTTTAATAACGGGCCTGCTTGCTCAAGGTTATACACCTCGGGAAGCAGCAATTATCGGTGTTTACATACATGGACTGGCGGGCGATTATGCAGCAGAACTTTATTCTCAAGAGGCGATGATAGCCGGAGACATAATTGCGCAATTCGGCAGTGCATTTAAGCACTTGCATGGCAACGCTGAATGAAATATGCCACAAACCTATCTAAACGCCGTCAATTGAAAGTCTATTATTCTTGTCAAAGTTTTTACTTTTGCACCTTATAAAAAAACATAAATAATACAACAATTACCACATGTCTACATTCAGCAATTACAACTTCAAAGATCAAACAGCACTTATTCGCGTAGATTTCAATGTACCTATAAAAAACGGCACAATTACTGACGACACAAGAATAAGAGCAGCGCTGCCAACTATTAAGAAAGTATTGTCCGATGGCGGCAAGGTGATATTAATGAGCCATTGGGGACGCCCCATAAAAGACATGAGCAAGAAGCCTGAACTTACTGAAGCAGATTTCTCTCTTAGTCGTATTGAAGACCACTTGTCTAACCTTTTAGGCGTAACGGTAACTTTCGCTACAAATTGCATCGGCACCGAAACTTCTCAGAAAGCAGCAGACCTGAAAGCCGGTGAGGTACTGCTTCTTGAGAATCTCAGATTTCACAAGGAAGAAGAAAAAGGCGATGCTGCTTTTGCAGAAAACCTTTCTAAATTGGGAGATGTATACGTAAATGATGCATTCGGTACTGCACATAGAGCACACGCATCAACGGCGATAATTGCTAACTACTTTGCGGCAGACAAAAAGATGTTTGGGCTACTGATGAATAGCGAAGTGAAAGCCGCTGAAGAAGTAATGCACAATAGCAAAAAGCCATTTACAGCTATTATAGGCGGCGCAAAGGTTTCTGATAAGATATTGATTATTGAGAACCTCCTTGAAAAGGCAACAGACATCATTATTGGTGGTGGCATGGCATATACTTTCTTTAAAGCACAAGGTGGCGTAATAGGAAATTCCCTGTGCGAGGAGGACAGACTTGACATGGCATTGGACCTACTGAAGAAAGCCGATGAAAAAGGTGTTTGTATACACCTCCCTTCTGACAGTATAATTGCCGACAAATTTGCAGCGGATGCGGCAACATCTTCTGCAGCCAGCACCGAGATTCCCGCAGGATGGATGGGACTAGACATTGGCCAAATGGCGATTAACACCTTCAGCAAGGTAATAGGCGATTCTAAAACTATTTTATGGAATGGACCTATGGGAGTATTTGAAATGGAGCAGTTCCAACACGGCACTAAGGCCATAGCAGAGGCTGTGGTTGCGGCAACCGCTAATGGCGCTTTCTCACTTGTTGGTGGTGGAGACAGCGTTGCTGCTGTAAACAAGTTTAACTTTGCCGACAAAGTTAGCTATGTATCGACCGGTGGCGGAGCAATGCTTGAGTTCTTTGAAGGCAAGCAACTACCGGGTATCGCAGCAATCAAGAACGGATAAAATGAAAATAGAGCACCGGACGGGTATTAGTTTTACAACTATTGCCCGTCCGGACTATCTAAGCGCTCAATTTTATTGATTCCTTCCAATGCGCCCAATCTGGCGCAAAACAAATTCAGTTCTTCTCTGTCGCGTACATACACCATAATCGTTCCGTTGAAAACGCCATCTTTGGACTCCAAACTTATGGAGCGCATATTCAACTTCAAGTCTCCGGAAATAATGTTGGTAATCTTTTGAATGACACCAACATCATCAAGACCGGTAAGCCGTACTCCGGTAAGAAATGATATTTCTTTGTTCTTCGCCCATTTGGTCTTTACTACCCTATGCCCGAAGTTGGCAAGCAATCTTGCGGCATTGGGACAGTCGGCCCGGTGAATTTTCAAACCTTCGCCTGCAGTAACAAAACCAAAAACATCATCGCCCGGGATTGGCTGACAACACTGTGCCAGTGTATACAGTATCTTGTCTGACTGTTCACCAAATATCACCAGCTCCGCACCTTTAGCCTGTTTCGATTTGTGTTCTTCGCTGTCTGACAAGTTTCGTGTATCGGCGATAACCTCCTTGGAAAGGTGGTTTAGTTTGTCGCCATAAACAGAAAAGTTATCAAGCTCACTAATATCTACATTCCCAACGGCAACAGCATAATACAAGTCAAGTGGAGATGGCTTCTTATAATACTGCATCAACTCCTTAACGTTATACTGAGACAGTGTTGCTTTGAGGCTTTCCAACTTCTTTCTCAAAATATCCCGCCCTTCCGCAGCTGTCTTTCGCTTCCGTTCCTTAAGGAAATTTTTAACTCCTGATTTTGCTTTTGCAGTTATGAGAAACTGCAGCCACTCCTCAGAAGGCTGCTGCTTAGAAGAGGTGATTACTTCTACCTGATCACCGCTCCCCAACACATAACTTAGCGGTGCCAGACGGTGATTTATTTTCGCACCAATACAGCGTGTCCCCAGTTGTGTATGTATATCAAAAGCAAAATCGAGTGCTGTTGCGCCCTTGGGTAATACTCTCATATCCCCTTTAGGTGTGTACACATATATCTCCTCTGTGAAAAGGTCTAATTTAAAGTCCTGTATAAAGTCAATAGTGTCTGTATTAGGGTTTGTAAGTACTTCGCGCAAGTGACCAAGGAAGCTATCTAACTTACTCTCCTGAGAAGTACCACCCTCTTTGTATTTCCAATGTGCTGCCAGTCCTTTTTCGGCGATTTCGTTCATACGGGCAGTACGAATCTGCACCTCTACCCAGCGACCATTGCGTCCCATTACGGTAGTGTGCAGCGCCTCGTAACCATTCCCCTTGGGGACACTTATCCAATCGCGCAACCGTTCCGGATTGGGATGATAGTTATTGGTAATAATAGAATAGACTTTCCAACAGTCTTCTTTCTCACGCTCCGGTGGCGAATCAAGAATAATACGGATAGCGAAGATGTCATAAACCTCATCAAACGTAACTTGCTTATTGCGCATTTTATTCCATATGGAATGTATTGCCTTTGGTCTTCCGTAAATCTCAAAGTTGAAATCCTGTAACTGAAGTTCTTCTTTCAGCGGCTTAATAAAATCATTTATATACCGAGTGCGTTCTCTTTTTGTTTCTTTCAGTCCCTGCTGTATCTCTGCGTAAATCTCCGGCTGCGTGTACTTTAGCGCCAGATCTTCCATCTCTGACTTAATCTCGTACAGCCCGAGTCTGTGCGCCAATGGTGCATAGATATACGTCGTCTCAGAGGAGATTTTCAGTTGCTTTTCCCTGTTCATGCTCTCGAGCGTGCGCATGTTGTGCAACCTATCTGCCAATTTGATAAGAATAACACGAGGGTCTTCCGCCAACGTCAGCAGAATCTTACGAAAATTTTCCGCTTGAATTGTTGTATCACTTTTAAGGTCAATGACGTTAGAGATCTTTGTAAGACCATCAATGATCTTCGATACTTTCACGTTGAACTCACGGGTAATATCGTCGAGGGTAAGTTCGGTATCTTCAACAGTATCATGCAATAATGCACATATAGCAGACGTAACACCCAAACCTATTTCCTCAACCGCTATTCTGGCAACTGCTAAAGGGTGTAATATATAAGGCTCGCCGGATTTACGGCGTGTGTTCTTATGCGCTTCAGCTGCCAACTCAAATGCATGACGTAGCAGTGGCTTGTCACCACGTTTGAGGTTCTGCTTCAAAGAGCGAAGCAGTGCTCTGTATTCCCTCAAAATCAGCTTCTTTTCTTCTTCTTCCGTCTTCTCAAATATGCGGATGTTTGGCAATTGCTTTGTGTCCATATAGTTTTACTGCAACTACTAATTTACGAAATATCCGCCTTAGCCCGCCAAGATTAATAAATATTTATGCCTCGAATAAAGTTACAATCTCATTTTTTTGTCCTGCGGTAGAAAACAGGACCGGTCTAACGCCGTTAATAAACCTATTAATTGAGCAAGAGCACCACTTCTGTTCAGGCAAACAGTAAAGCAAATGAATAATATTCCGGCAATTGGTTATCATGGAATCCAATTTGCCTTCACCCGAAAAAAAATCAGGGAACGGACATTATATAGACAAGGGTCCAAACCCAAATAAAATAACTTTTTGGATTAACCCCATATAATCAGTTGACTGATTCTATGCTGCCCAAATGGGAGCCGGCACAGCCTCAGGTTCGCGTACCATAGAGAACAACAAACCGCCGTTTATTAGTTCAATGGGTTGCAGGTCTTTTACGGCCAGCATACGCCAACAAATAGTCCTACCGTGCCTGTCGACAAATGTAGACTCTTCTGTTTCGCCTGCGCGACGAGCTTCTACAAGCGCATGAGCTTCATTCTCGGCAAATACTAATCGCCATTGTTCCTCATATTGGTCGGTGTGTTGGCCGTCACACTCTATCCGATAGACAATTTGAGCAGTAAATGATTTCATATAATTGGTTGATGGTGGTTACTTATATAATCTTATTCGTTGTTCGCGTTAATAGGACTTAATTTCTATACCGCCGAACGTGCAATTACCCCTCAAAATCAGCCTTTTCTTCTCTTCCCTACCCGACGAATGAACCACTCGTTTATCCTCTACACTTCCAAAGACAGGTTTTATTTCATTTTGTATTTCCCAATGAGCCGGGATAACTAATTCAACGCCGCCAAAAGACACATTACAGTCAAGAACAATTGAATCTTCAACAAAGTCAGCCTGCGCCAAATTAATTTCACTCCCTCCAAATGTCACAGAAACCGCGCCTCCCCTAAAGTCTTTAGCTGTAATAATTTCCTTTCTTCCGCCAAATGTTACATCCACAAACAATTTGTTGTCGTCAGTAAAATGAGAGCTTATTTTTGCCTTACTCCCGCAATTGTTACGACGAGGTTTAAAGGCAATCATAATTCCGGCAACAATTACAAGTGCGGGCCATACAAAATGTCTAGACGGCTTACCCATTATCTGAAATTGCGGAATAAGGTGCGCAACACCTATGGCAATCAAAATCCACCAAACATTGTTGCGAAAACCACTTTTTAAACCAATTAAGCCCCCTACAACAACCAATATTATCGGCCATGACAAGCGAAAGCTGAACGGCATAATACCCATGGTTTTAAGAAAAAGCAAAACCCCTACGACCACCACTACCAATCCGAAAATCACCCTATTGGCCGGATTGTGACCTCGCATGTCTTTACTGCTCCCTCTCTGATACTTATGATTATCCATGTACACAAATTTAATTGAGATACAAATGTATCAACACAAGCAACTAACCAAAAGAGATATTAGGTAAGAATTTAGATGACGGCGGTAAGCATACAATTATTGTCGGTAAGCAGAAACTTACTTACAAGTCAATAATCTTTGTAAGCATGGACCAGTTACGTGTCGTAGCTTCCATATGCAGTTTTTTTTCGATAAATGTATTTGAAAAACAGGTTTTCCCATAGTTGCTACTATAAATATACACTTCGCGCCCCACGACACGTGCATACTCAGCATCATTTGAATAAACACCAAGAGAACCCCTTACATCAAAAGCAGGAATATCTTCCAAAAGTGTTACGTAATACCGGCTTCGGGTTTCCGGCTTAATTGTATCAAACGGATTGTTTTTTATTATTGACTTCAATTCATTCAACGAACGTATGATTACTGCAACCCGATAGCCAAGCTCTTTGTTCAGCTTAGGCTCAAACAAATTACGCAATACCTTTTCATTTGTTTCCTCCGAATCAAAAAGAACATTCCCACCTTGCCCATAAGTTGACACATTGCTAATACCCGGCAACTCAAAAAAAGCTTTCACTTCTTCCATAGTAACTAACTGCCGGCCACTAACATTTATCCCCTTTAAAAACGCAACATAACGTACCATATAACATTGGGTTTCCGAAACAATACTCCAATAAAAATAGAAATTAAAATTAAGTTATTATGGTAAATTACAAAATTCTTTTCAGTTTACATCCGGGATTAGCAAGGAAACAAATAGATGTGAATATTCTATTTTATTTCCATTATGTTTGTATCCCCTTGAAAATAAGAAACACTTTATATGATACGAAAGGAATACCATGTAGCGGCTACAAAAAATGATAGTCGTGTAGATTCAGAAAACGACAGTCAAATAAAAGACGAAATTCTAAATGTCTTGAATATTGCCTTTGGAACCGGGGCAATTGTAGAGCTCAAAATCCTGGAAGGAGTTGACTTGAGCAATGATGGAAAACGATTTAGCAAAATAAGGATGGACATTGTGTCAAACACAGACTTCGATAAATATGAACTGTGATTATTTCATTAAGCACACACAACCAGAATCTTTTCGGCCTCGCTTCTACGAATACTTAAGTAATAACCGGCAATGCTAATTGCTACGGGATCTCCCATTGGAGCTACCATTTCTACCCAAACCGACTCTCCGGGAATGCAGCCCATTTCCATTAATGTCAACTGCAAATCTCCCTCTTCATGGCTATGAATAACTGCTTTCATACCGGGGTTCAAGTCAGACAAACGTACTACTTTCCCCTCCGCTAATGTTCCCTCGTCCGATATCATCGTGTCAAAGTTACGTGTTTAATATTTCGACTGAGTAATATAACTGTCAATAGGATTGATAGTCAGACTCTCAAATTAGATAATAATATTTACTCATATTCGAAGACATGGGTTGTCGTATGCCTTCCTTTGTGATAGTAACCTGTCTCAACAATTTCACCTTTCTGATTATACTTAAAGATAGTTCGTTCTACTTGTCTGTAATTCGCAAAATCATTGTTCAGGTACGCTCCCCAATTCATTGATGCGCTACTCTTTCGCCCGCCTGATTTTTCATCATTTTTATGGAACCAGACTGCCTGTTCGGTCACTCTATTATTGTTGTCATAACGAAAAACAGTGATAATCGGATATTTCCTGTCACACATCCATGCGTATTCCCTATAACCGTCATATCGGTATTCATACTTCGTAACTATACAGAAAAGGCCTTTTGCTTCACCATTAGTTGCGCTGTCTGACAATAGCCTACCCTTTTCGTCATAATTCAAAAAACTCCGGGTATTATTCCCATACACACCCTCTTTCGATATTAATCTACCAAGCGAATCATAATAGTAGTTAATAGTATTTCTGAACAAACCAGGCTTTACGCCTTGCTTTCTTACATTAAGGTGATTAACATTTACCTCTCTGATAAGCCTATTATTGCTGTCGAAATAACGAAACACCTTTCCCGAGTCTATTGGCGCTCCGGTTAAGTCGTCGAGTACAGTATAAACCGTTTTATACAATACGGTATCGTCGTAATAATACTCATACAGGCCATCTTCTTTCTGGCTGTACATAGTGTTACTATTGTCCAAAAACACCTGATAACCTTTCGCAGTTTCCTTAATGAGCCTGTTTTCTGCCGAATATTCCTTTGTGAGCACAAGTTTTCTTGATTGCTCACCCTCAACGCCAAACTGGAACACCTTACACACTTTTTGCCCATTGGCAACAGTGAGCGCAAAAAAACAGGCTACAAGCATCAAATACTTCAAAATTTCAACTATGTTTAATACGAAAACCGCCTCAAGAGGCGGTTTTCGTACAGTTAACAGTAATTTATCTTACAGGTATTAACCCGTACTAAATTTCTATTCTTCATCATCAAACTGCAGGACATCTCTGTTAGCCATCAACAACTCAAACTCTTCTTTTGAGCCAACAACTAAATCATCAAACTGCCTCATACCTGTTCCTGCCGGTATCAGATTACCGGTAATAACGTTCTCTTTTAGTCCTACCAGATAGTCCGCTTTACCGTTGATTGCCGCTTGCGACAATACTTTGGTTGTTTCCTGGAATGATGCTGCCGAAATCCAGCTGCGAGTACCGAGAGACGCCTTAGTAATACCCAACAACATTGGCGATGAAGTTGCAGAATTTGCATCTCTGTATTCAACCAGTTTTTTGTCGGCACGTCTCAGTGCACTGTTTTCTTCTCTCAACTCCCTGATAGTAACAATCTGTCCCGGATGTAGTTGCTCAGAATCACCTGCATCAATTACAACCTTTTTATCAAAAATCCAGTCATTCTCGTCCATAAAGTCGAACTTATCTACTGTATCGGCCTCAAGGAACTTAGTATCTCCCGGATCTACGATGTTCACCTTACGCATCATCTGACGAACAATAACTTCAATATGTTTGTCATTGATTTTCACACCCTGCAAACGATATACTTCCTGAATCTCATTCACAAGATACTCCTGCACTGCAAAAGGACCTTTGATAGATAGGATATCGCTTGGCGTTGTTGCTCCGTCAGACAGAGAAGTTCCTGCTTTCACAAAGTCACCATCCTGAACCATGATGTGGCGGGTAAGCGGTACCAGATATTTCTTCACCAAACCTTCACGAGATTCAACGATGATTTCCCTGTTACCACGCTTCACATTACCAAACCCTACAACTCCATCAATCTCAGCTACTACCGCCGGATTACTTGGGTTACGTGCTTCAAACAATTCCGTAACACGTGGCAGACCACCCGTGATATCGCGGCTACGACCCATTACACGAGGAATCTTAACAAGAACCTGTCCGTTTCTTACTTCCTGGCCCTGCTGAACAATGATATGCGACCCAACAGGCAGGTTATACATCTTTTGTTCTTTACCTTCTACATATATCGCAGGTATCTTAGTCTTGTCCTTAGTTTCAATAACCACTTTCTCGCGGTGACCTGTTTGTTCATCAGCTTCCTCGCGGTAGGTTACCCCTTCAATTACGCTTTCAAATTCAACGCGTCCTCCTATTTCAGAGATAATGACAGCGTTAAACGGATCCCATGTACAGATAACATCGCCCTTAGACACCTTCTTACCGTTCGACACTTTCAGGATAGAACCATAAGGTATGTTGTTTGTAATAAGTAGTCTATCGTTCTCTACGTCAACGATTCTAACCTCTCCTGTACGACCGATTACAATAGTTTGGTCTTCTCCTTCCGCATCTTTGTTCTTGGTAGTACGTAATCCGTCAAACTGGATCGTACCATCAAAGCGTGCTACTAATTGAGATTCAATTGCAGATGATCCGGCGACACCACCCACGTGGAAGGTACGCAGTGTCAACTGTGTACCAGGCTCACCAATTGACTGAGCAGCAATGATACCCACAGCATCACCTTTCTGCGCCTGATAGCCGGTAGCAAGGTTTTTACCGTAGCACTTCGCACATACTCCGCGACGGCTTTCACAAGTCAATACCGAGCGAATTTCAACTACATCTATAGGACTCTCCTCGATACGAGTAGCAAGGTCTTCGGTAATTTCGACACCTGCTCTAACTATAAGCTCATCAGTAATCGGGTCATAAATATCATGAAGCGAGTTACGTCCGAGAATTCTGTCATACAATGGCTCAACAACCTCTTCGTTATCTTTCAATGCAGAAGTAGCAATACCACGTAGTGTACCGCAGTCTTCACCGTTGATTACCACATCTTGTGCAACGTCAACCAGACGACGCGTCAGATAACCCGCATCGGCCGTTTTAAGGGCCGTATCCGCCAGACCTTTACGCGCACCGTGCGTAGATATAAAGTACTCCAATACGCTCAATCCAACTTTAAAGTTAGACAAGATGGGGTTCTCAATAATTTCTGAACCTGAAGAACCACTACGACGAGGTTTCGCCATAAGCCCCCTTAGTCCGGCAAGCTGCTTTACCTGCTGCTTAGAACCACGTGCACCTGAATCAAGCATCATGTACACAGAGTTAAAGCCTTGCTTATCTGCCGCCATCTCACGTATCAATGTTTCCGTTACACGTGTATCAACCCTTGACCATACGTCAATTACCTGGTTGTAACGCTCATTGTTCGTAATAAGACCCATGTTGTAGTTGTCCCATATTTCGTCAACTTCAATCTGGGCATTCTCTACCAGTTTCTCTTTTACATCAGGAACGGTAAGGTCACGAATGTTAAACGACAATCCACCTCTGAAGGCTGTACGGAATCCGAGTGTTTTAATATCATCAAGGAATTGTACCGTCTGAGGGATGGTAGTGTTCTTCAATATCTGCCCGATGATTTCCCGCAAAGATTTCTTGGTAAGCAGTGCGTTTACGAAACCGTTTTCTGCAGGTACAAACTGATTAAATAATACTCTACCAACAGTTGTTTCCAGCATTTGCGGAATCAATGAACCGTCTGATTGTCGCACATTAGCGCGCATTTTGATAAATGCGTGTAGGTCAGCATGACCCTCGTTGTGAGCGATAATAACCTCTTCGGTGCTATAGAAAGTCCTGCCTTCACCCTTAACAACAACTCCATCCAAAGACCTCTTTCCTTTCGAAATATAATAAAGACCAAGTACCATGTCCTGAGAAGGAAGGGTAATCGGTGTACCATTCTGTGGGTTAAGGATATTGTGCGATGCCAGCATCAGAATCTGAGCTTCTACTATTGCAGCATTGCTCAATGGCAAGTGAACCGCCATCTGGTCACCATCAAAGTCAGCGTTGAACGCAGAACATACCAATGGGTGCAACTGTATCGCCTTTCCTTCAATAAGTTTTGGCTGGAAAGCCTGTATTGACAATCTGTGCAGCGTAGGAGCCCTGTTAAGCAATATCGGATGCCCTTTCAAAACATTCTCGAGAATGTCCCAAACAACCGCTTCTTTACGCTCAACTAATTTCTTTGCACTCTTGACAGTTTTTACAATTCCTCTTTCTATCAGCTTGCGGATGATAAATGGCTTAAACAATTCCGCTGCCATGTCCTTTGGTAAACCACACTCGTGCAGCTTCATTTCAGGACCAACAACGATAACCGAACGACCGGAATAATCAACACGCTTACCCAACAGGTTCTGACGGAAACGTCCTTGCTTACCTTTCAGCACATCTGAAAGTGATTTCAGTGCACGTCCACCCTCTGCTTTCACAGCATTCGACTTACGACTGTTATCAAACAAAGAATCGACAGCTTCCTGCAACATACGCTTCTCATTACGCAGTATCACCTCAGGAGCCTTAATTTCTATCAGACGCTTCAATCGGTTATTACGAATAATAACCCGACGATAAAGGTCATTCAAGTCAGAAGAAGCAAAACGGCCACCGTCCAACGGCACCAATGGACGCAATTCCGGTGGAATAACCGGTACATATTGCATCACCATCCACTCCAATCTGTTCTCAATACGTGTATTTGCATCACGGAATGCCTCAACAACACTCAGACGCTTCAGGGCTTCCTGCTTACGCTGTTGTGATGTCTCATTTGCTGCGGCATTACGCAAGTCATAAGACAACTTATCTAAGTCTATACGGGAAAGCAGCATGTGTACTGCCTCGGCTCCCATCTTAGAAATAAACTTGTTCGGGTCTTCATCCGGCAAGTACTGATTTTCCTTTGGCAAACCATCCAGAATCTCTAAGTACTCATCTTCAGTAAGCAATTGTTGCTTGGTATCCTCGCTGTCCTTAAGATTCAGCTTAGTGCGAATCATTTCTTCCGCTTCACCTGCTTGTATTACCACATAACGCTCGTAGTATACAATGCTCTCCATCTTCTTAGAACTTACACCAAGCAGGTAACCAATCTTATTAGGAAGGCTCTTGAAGTACCAGATGTGCACGATTGGAACTACAAGTTTGATATGTCCCAAACGCTCACGACGAACTTTCTTTTCTGTTACTTCCACACCGCACCTGTCACAAACAATGCCTTTGTAACGAATACGTTTGTACTTTCCGCAATAACATTCGTAATCCTTTACAGGGCCGAATATTTTTTCACAGAACAAGCCGTCGCGCTCCGGCTTATAAGTACGATAGTTTATTGTTTCCGGCTTTAGTACTTCACCATAAGAACGGTCAAGTATTACATCCGGAGATGCAAGGCTGATAGTTATTTTTCCAAATCCTGCCCTTGGGCGGTTTTCTTTTTTGATTGCCATTTTTTAAGTAATTTGTTGTTAGTAATTTGTAGATAATCATTGAATTTCAATAACTTACCTACCCTACTCAAACTTCAATTCCAATCCAAGACCTCTTAATTCATTCACCAATACATTAAACGATTCAGGAATACCAGCCTTAGGTATATTATCTCCCTTAACTATTGACTCATATGTTTTAGCCCGTCCTACAATGTCATCCGACTTGATAGTCAGCAACTCCTGCAGGATATTAGATGCTCCGTATGCCTCAAGAGCCCATACCTCCATCTCACCAAAACGCTGTCCACCGAACTGCGCCTTACCACCAAGTGGCTGCTGAGTAATAAGACTGTATGGCCCGATAGAACGTGCGTGCATCTTGTCATCAACCATGTGATGCAGTTTGATGATATATATAATACCCACAGTAGCCTGCTGGTGGAAACGCTCTCCTGTTTCACCATCATACAAGTAAGTATGTCCAAACTCAGGCAAACCAGCTTCGTTGATCAAATTATCGATATCATCAACAGAAGCACCATCGAATATCGGAGTAGCGAACTTAACACCCATCTTCTCTCCGGCCCAACCCAGTATTGTTTCATAAATCTGGCCGAGGTTCATACGAGAAGGTACACCAAGTGGGTTCAACACCACATCCACAGGAGTTCCATCTTCAAGGAACGGCATATCCTCTTCACGTACTATCTTGGCAACAATACCCTTGTTTCCGTGACGTCCCGCCATCTTATCACCCACTTTCAGCTTACGCTTACTTGCCAGATATACTTTAGCTAACTTAAGAACACCTGCAGGCAACTCATCACCAATACTCAAATTGAATTTCTCACGCTTGTAACGACCGAGCTCTTCATTGAATTTGATATTGTAATTGTGCAACAACTGATTGATTAAATCGTCAGTTTCGGCATCTCCGGTCCATCCAAGTGGATTAACGTTCAGGTAATCAATTGCACCAAGCGTCTTAGAGTTGAATTTACCACCCTTGCTCAATACAGTTTCACCGAAATTGTTAGTGATACCGGCTGAATTCTTGTCTTTAAGAAGAATCTGCAACTTCTCAAAAAGTGAAGCTTTCAAATCTTCCAGGTTCTTGTCGTGTACCTTGTCTATCTTCTCGATAAGTGCCTTTTCTTTTACTTTGGCACTCTTATCTTTCTTAGCACGTTGGAACAACTGCTTAGATATTACCACACCTTCAGTTCCGCTCGGCGCTTTCAATGAAGCATCCTTAGCATCTCCGGCTTTGTCACCGAAAATCGCACGTAGTAGCTTTTCTTCCGGTGTCGGGTCAGTTTCTCCTTTCGGAGTAATCTTACCGATAAGAATATCGCCTTCACCTATGTGTGCACCAATACGTATAATACCGTTCTCGTCCAGGTCTTTAGTAGCCTCTTCAGATACGTTTGGAATATCAGGAGTCAATTCTTCCTCTCCCAACTTAGTATCACGAACTTCTAATTCATACTCGTCGATGTGAACAGAGGTAAACCAATCTTCACGAACAACTTTCTCGTTTATCACGATCGCATCCTCGAAGTTGTACCCTTTCCATGGCATGAACGCCACTTTCAGGTTACGTCCCAGTGCAAGCTCACCGCCCTGCGTTGCATATCCCTCAGTTAGGAAATCGCCTTTTTTCACTTTCTGACCCTTACGCACACATGGGCGAAGTGTCATACTTGTACTCTGGTTGGTTTTCTTATACTTAGTAAGCGTATATACTTTCAAATCATCTTCAAAAGAAACCAGACGCTCTTTTTCACCACGATCGTAACGTACGTGTATATTGTCTGCATCCACATACTCAACTACACCATTTCCTTCTGCATGTATTTGAATACGAGCATCACGAGCAGCTTTTCCTTCCAGTCCGGTACCTACGATAGGAACCTGAGGAATGATAAGGGGTACTGCCTGACGTTGCATGTTTGACCCCATCAGTGCACGGTTGGCATCATCATGCTCCAGGAACGGAATCAACGACGCACTCAAACCAACAATCTGGTTGGGGGCAACATCCATGTATTCAACTTCATTCGGCTCCAAAATCGGGAAGTCACCTGTCTGGCGCGATTTCACTTTATCTTCAAGGAAGTTACCTTTATCATCCATAGGAACGTTTGCCTGGGCAATACGAGCCAAATCCTCTTCTTCTGCACTCAGGAATCTGAAATGCTTCAAATCTACCTTTCCGTCTTTCACTTTACGATATGGCGTTTCAATAAAGCCCATATCGTTGATTTGCGCATGGACGCAAAGTGTTGAGATAAGACCAATGTTTGGTCCCTCCGGCGTTTCAATTGTACAAAGACGTCCGTAGTGACTGTAGTGTACGTCACGCACCTCAAAACCCGCACGCTCACGACTCAAACCACCCGGTCCGAGTGCCGATATACGACGCTTGTGGGTAATTTCAGATAGTGGGTTGGTTTGGTCAAGGAACTGAGACAACTGAGAAGTACCAAAGAATGAGTTAATCACAGACGATAGCGTACGTGCATTAATCAAATCTATCGGCGTAAACACCTCATTGTCACGAACGTTCATACGCTCACGTATGGTTCTTGCCATACGTGCAAGACCTACGCCAAACTGAGCAAACAACTGCTCACCCACAGTACGTACACGACGATTGCTCAAGTGGTCAATATCATCTATCTCTGCCTTACCATTCGTAAGACGTACCAGATACTTGATGATAGAGATAATATCTTCTTTACTCAACACCTTGGTAGTAAGGTTGATATCCAAACCAAGCTTGCGATTGATTTTATAACGACCAACTTCACCAAGATCGTAACGCTTGTCACTGAAGAACAACTTCTCAATGATTCCACGCGCTGTTTCATCATCAGGTGCATCAGAACCACGCAATTGACGATATATATGCTGTACCGCCTCCAGTTCTGAGTTAGATGTGTCTTTATTAAGTGTGTTGTATATAATAGAGAAGTCACCGCTCACCTCTTCTTTCTGTAGGAACACCGTTTTGATACCCATATCCTGTATCAACTCTGCGTTACTCTCATCCAAAACGCTGTCACGGTCCAATACAACCTCATTACGTTCTATTGTTACAACCTCTCCGGTATCTTCATCAACAAAGTCTTCAGTCCAGCTACGCAACACGCGAGCGGCCAACTTGCGACCAATGTGCGCTTCTAAAGACTTTTTGTCAACTTTTACTTCCTCGGCCATGCCAAACAAATCAAGGATATCCTTGTCTGTTTCATAACCAATAGCACGCAACAACGTTGTTACCGGGAATTTCTTCTTACGGTCGATGTATGCGTACATTACGTTATTAATGTCCGTTGCAAACTCCATCCAGGCACCTTTGAATGGAATTACACGTGCACTGTATATCTTAGTTCCGTTCGGGTGAACGCTCTGACCGAAGAACACACCCGGAGAACGATGCAACTGAGAAACAACCACACGCTCAGCACCGTTGATAACAAAAGTACCACGAGGCGTCATATAAGGTATGTTACCGAGAAACACATCCTGTACGATTGTTTCAAAGTCAACGTGCTCTTCATCGTTACAGCTAAGCTTTAGCTTCGCCTTTAACGGTACAGAATAAGTAAGACCGCGCTCCATACACTCGTCTATAGTATAACGAGGTGGGTCAATGAAATAATCCAGAAACTCAAGCACGAAGATGTTCCGTGTATCAGTAATCGGGAAATTTTCCTTGAATACGCGGAAAAGCCCTTCATTGTCGCGCTTATCCGGCGTAGTCTCTAACTGGAAAAAATCCTGAAACGACTGCAACTGTATCGCCAGTAAATCCGGCGTAGCACCTGCATCATGTAGTTTTCCGAAATTAATCCTTCCGGTTGCCGTTCTTTTTTGTGGTATTGCCATAACGATTTTAATACTACTTTTTACAAATAAAAAAACCCCGAAAAGCTGACGTAGTCAGCCCTTTCAGGTTTAAGTTCAATATCAATAAGTGATTATTTTTTTGTTGCGCACGTACGAAGCCTTGTCAAAGGAACGCAAAGATAGTAAAACGCCGTCAAACAAGCAAAAAATATACGAAGAAATGCAAATTTCAGTCATTTTCTCCAGATTCTTTCAACTTTTCATCATTTTGAGTGCTCTTTTACAATACTTTAACATTTCATTCTGATAATGTTTTCTTAAAATTTAGCGCTTTAACAAAATTTTAGCAACAAATCATTGATTAAGGGAAGCATCCAGAAACACAAAAAACACTCAAGAGTGCCAAAACATTCTGAGCAATTCTCTCCGGTTAAAAAAAGCCGACACATTCGATACCTGCTATTATGAACATACTATTTAGTTATAATCCTATTTTTCACTTTTTGCAAAAAGCGGTATCTTTGCGACATTGAAAAAAGCTGTTTCCATATTCTTCCTGTCGATATACTTACTATCCAGCAACTCTGAAATACTGGAGTTAGCGAAGATACCCTTGCTCATAGAACACTATAAGGAGCACAAAGAGTGGAACCAGGACCTGTCATTTGTCGGCTTTTTGTATATACATTATTTTCAAGATGAGGTTCAATATGGCGATCAGGCTAGAGACAAGCAGCTTCCTTTCAAAACCCCTTCTCACTCTGTAAGCACCAGTATTGCATTTATAGTGCCTTCGCCTGACTTTTCAATCGTTTCTAAGTCCGTTTTCCAGGTACAGGAGCAAAATCTAATTTTCGACTCGTTTGCTTATTCTTCCAATTATCTTTCTTCAATCTGGCAGCCTCCCAAGTTGTCCTAACCCCTTTACTTTTAGATAGCAATCTCTTTCTTGGTGTGGTACAGAATATTCTATACGGGCAAACACAACATTTTGCCCTGTACTTTGAATAGCTACTGGCTGTTAATTCGGGATACGCGCCACAGCATTAAATAATCGGCAACATGTCGATTACCGCTCTCGAAACACCGTATTCGTAAAACCAGCGACTGACTTAACGCATACAGCGTCCAAATACATCAAAAAAAGGATGTCATCTTTCTCCTTTACTGAATCCAACACGTATTCGGTTTACATCTATTTGAGTACAACAGAACAATACAACTGAGTATAACAAGACAATACTACTATGCTTACAAAAATTATTGAGTTCTCCGTGCGGAACAAACTCCTGATAGGGCTATGGGTAATTGCCCTAATTGGTGTCGGCATTTATCAGACAACACAACTACCTATTGACGCAGTACCGGATATTACCAACAATCAGGTACAGGTTATCACAATTGCCCCCTCATTTGGTGCAACAGATATAGAACGCCTGGTAACCTTCCCGATAGAACAAGCTAACAGCAACATTTCAGGAATGAAAGAAATTCGCAGCTTTTCCCGGTTCGGGCTATCACTTATAACCATTGTATTTAACGACGGCGTCGACATCTATTGGGCACGACAACAAGTAGCAGAGCGACTTCAACAGGTACAAAATGAGATTCCGAAGGGTATCGGCACACCTACCTTAGGCCCTATCTCAACCGGACTGGGTGAAATTTATCAATATGTTGTGCGTCCGCGTAAAGGCTATGAAAACAAATATGACATCTCAGAACTTAGAACAATTCAGGACTGGATAGTACGTAGACAGCTGCTCGGCGTAAAAGGGGTTGCAGAAGTCAGCAGTTTTGGCGGAAAACTAAAACAATATGAAATAGCCGTAAACCCCGACAAGCTTAATGCATACGGCATATCCATAAATGATGTATTCACTGCTTTAGAATCTAACAACCAAAATACCGGTGGTGCCTATATCGAAAAAGGGCCGACAGTGCTCTACATCCGTAGTGAAGGCCTGATTGGCAGCCTTGAGGACATCGGAAACATTTCGATTGCCGGAAAACACAACGAGACGCCCTTGTTTATACGAGACATAGCCGACGTGAGAGTAGGATATGCAACAAGGTATGGCGCCCTTACGTATAACGATAAAGGCGAAGTTTCAGGTGCCGTAGTGATGATGCTAAAAGGAGCAAACAGCAACAAGGTTATTAAAAATGTAAAAGAACGAATAGCACAAATTCAGAAAACACTGCCCGAAGGCATTGTCATTGAACCGTTTCTTGACCGAACAAAAATGGTAAACAATGCCATTAGCACCGTTACACACAACCTTTTGGAAGGGGCACTTATCGTGATACTCATATTGGTGCTTTTTTTGGGCAACCTCAGGGCAGGCCTGCTGGTTGCTTCTGTAATACCGCTGGCAATGCTATTTGCGATATGCATGATGAACTTGTTTGGCGTTAGTGGCAACCTGATGAGCCTGGGCGCTCTGGATTTCGGATTGATAATAGATGGGGCAGTTATCATAGTAGAGTCGACCATGCATCAATTGACCCGCAATGCGCGATTTCGGCAAATGACCGACTTATCCAAAACAGAAATGAATAAAACAGTTATCAATTCTGCCGGTAAAATGATGAATAGTGCTGTGTTTGGTCAGATAATCATTTTGATAGTTTACTTACCCATCCTTACCCTTCAGGGAATAGAAGGCAAAATGTTCCGACCAATGGCGCAGACAGTTGCTTTTGCATTATTGGGTGCATTCTTGCTTTCCATTACGTATATCCCGATGATGAGCTCCTGGGTTCTAAGCAAAAAGGTAAGTCTCAAAGACACGACCTCTGACCGTATTATGCATCGTGTCGAAGCCTTCTATCAAAAATTCTTATTAAAATCGCTCAGGATTCAGAAAAGCATCTTTGTTATAGTTATTGCCCTTTTTGTCGTTGCGGTTTTTATAATGACAAGGTTAGGCGGCGAGTTTATTCCATCTTTAGAAGAAGGTGATTTTGCTGTTGACACAAGAGTGCTTACGGGTAGCAACCTGAATACAACAATTGAGCGCACACAAAAAGCTGCACATATACTATTAACCAGATTTCCGGAAGTGATCAAAGTAGTTTGCAAAATAGGAAGCGGTGAAGTGCCAACAGACCCAATGCCGATGGAAGCGTGTGACATGATGGTTATTCTGAAAGACAAAAAGGACTGGGTTTCCGCCGAAACCTTCCCTAAATTATCTGAAAAAATGAGCAAAGAATTGGAAGATGTACCCGGAATCACGACAGGCTTTCAATATCCTGTAAATATGCGATTCAATGAGCTGATGACCGGAGCCCGACAAGATGTAGTACTTAAAGTATACGGAGAAAACCTCGACACACTTGCATCAGTTGCCGGCCGATTGGGAAAAATTGTGAATACTGTAGACGGGGCACAAAACCTGTATGTAGAACCAATTACCGGCATGCCGCAAATCTTGATAGATTTCAATCGACACATGCTCGCGCAATACCATCTATCGGTTGCAGACGTCAATAAAGTAGTAAATGCAGCATTTGCAGGACAGAGTGCGGGCTTGGTGTTTGAAGGCGAGAAACGCTTTGACATGGTAGTAAGACTAAACGCCGGAGATAGAAAAAACCTTGAAGACGTACAAAATCTATTGATTCCCACACCATCGGGAAATCAACTTCCACTCTCTCAGCTGGCAGATGTACAGATTAAAGACGGACCAAATCAGATACAGCGGGAAAACGCGCGTCGAAGAATCATAGTTGGTTTCAACGTAAAGGATCGTGATGTTCAAAGTATAGTGAAAGAACTTCAGAAAAAAGTAGACGATCAGATAAAACTCCCCCCCGGTTACTCTGTTACGTACGGTGGTTCTTTTGAGAATTTGAATGAGGCAATCAGCCGCTTGATGATTGCCGTTCCGGTATCTCTAATACTGATATTTATCCTTTTATTCTTTGCGTTCAAGTCAATTAAAGAAAGCCTTTTGATTTACACTGCCATCCCATTATCTATCATCGGTGGCGTATTCCTGTTGGCGGCAAGGCAAATGCCATTCAGCATTAGTGCCGGCGTAGGCTTCATTGCTCTGTTTGGGGTTGCCGTATTGAATGGCATTGTGCTTGTTGCGGAGTTTAATCGCCTTCGGATAAAAGGACTCGGAAACATGGTACGCGTTGTGGTAGAAGGAACCAGATCTCGTCTGCGGCCTGTGCTTATGACTGCCTTTGTAGCGTCTTTAGGTTTTATACCAATGGCATTGAGCAATGGTGCAGGCGCCGAGGTACAACGCCCACTGGCAACGGTTGTAATAGGCGGCCTGATGGTCGCTACTTTCCTTACTCTTTTTGTACTACCAATGCTATATATCGCCTTCGAAAAAGGAATAAGTAAGCTTCCCCGCATAAAAAAAGCAACAACAGCAAGCGTCCTACTTTGCTTAATGTGCATTGGAAATGCGGAAGCGCAGACACCTATCAGATTGGATAAAGCCATTGAAACCGCCCTCCGAAACAACCGAAATTTAAAAAGTGAAAAGCTTAAATCCGACTATGCAGAAGCGCTCGTAAAATCAGCAGCCAGCCTTCCGCAAACCGACATCACAAGCAGCTATGGCCAGGTAAACAGTGTATATAATGACACGTATTTCGGTGTCTCTCAAACTATCAGTTTTCCGACAGTCTATAAAAGGCAAAAGGAACTTTTCAACGAAGAGTGGAAACTAGGCGTACTGAATGTTTCAATGAAAGAATTCGAGTTAAAGAAAGCGGTAACACAGGTATACTATGACATTCTTTATTGGCAGAAAAAAGAGAAATTGTTGAATAAAGCAGACACACTCTACTCCAACATCGATGACAGAGCAAGTTTGCGCCTCGAAAAAGGAGAAAGTAACATTCTCGAAAAAGCTACTACCGAAAATCAAAAGGCAGGCATAAATATACAGCTGATGCAGGTGCAACAAGAGCTAAAAGTAGCAGGATTGCAATTGCAACTTTTACTAAATACCGACACCCAATACATGCCAATCGCAGATGGGCATGACATGTCGGTGCCACTTTCTGAAGCCGACTTAATCCAAAACCCTGCCCTACAATTGATAAAGCAACAAAAGAACATCGCCACCTACAATACGAGGACAGAACAAGCCAAGCTATTGCCGGATTTGATGTTGGGGTATAACAACACCAGCTTTATAGGTGTTGGCGCGGACAACAACTATTATGATCGAAGTAAACGCTTTCATTCCGTTCAGGCAGGCATATCACTGCCGATATTCACACAGGGGCAACGAGCAAAGATAAATGCATCAAAAATTGCTGCAAGTGTTGCTGAAAGCAATTATCAAGCTGCCGATGCGATCTTGCAAAGCAAATACAAAAAGTTACTTGCAGGATGGCAAAGCAAACTCAAAATTGCGAGGTATTACGAAGATGCAGGCTTAAAAAACGCAACTCTTATTGAAGAAACAGCAGAGAAACAATTTATGAATGGTGAAATAAATTACATCGAATTTGTAATGCTCATTAACCAATCTATCAGTATCAGAAACAATTACACCGATGCCGTAAAAGCCCTGAACGATACTATTATTCAATTAAATTACCTCACTTCAAATTAAAACATCATGCATATAAATATCAACAGAACTAAATACTCCTTTATCAAACTCATACTGAATAGCCTGTTAGTAGTTTCAGGACTATTGCTTTTCTCCCAATGCAAAAGCACCATGGAAGAAACCGCAAAACAAAGCGCAGAAATAGATGGCAGCAGAGTATCACTGACCGACGCACAACTAAAAAATGCGCCAATCGAAACTGTAAACCTTGCAGAAAAAAACATAGTCACAATTCTGAAACTAAATGGAAAAATAGATGTACCACCACACAGCTTGGTATCTGTAAGCATCCCATTGGGTGGATATCTTAAGTCCTCCGAATTACTTCCGGGCATGCATGTTAAAAAGGGCGAAATAATAGCAAGAATAGAAGACCCTCAATACATACGTTTGCAGCAAGACTACCTGCAGGCAAAAACGAAGCTGCAGTTTGCAGAATTGAACTACAAAAGACAAAAAGAATTAAACCAAAGTCGTGCGAGCAGCGACAAAGTTATGCAACAGGCTGAAGCCGATATGAATAGCCATCGGATAACAATGAATGGCCTCGCTCAACAACTAAGGTTGATCAACATTTCCCCCGAAAAGCTGAATGAAAACAACATTGCCGAAAGTGTACCAGTTCGCAGTCAGATTAATGGCTTTGTAAGCAAGGTAAACGTCAACATAGGAAAATACGTAAACCCGACCGACGTACTTTTTGAGCTTATCGACCCATCAGATATTCACCTGAATCTGAAAGTATTTGAAAAGGACATCAACAAGCTTCATGTCGACCAGAAATTAATAGCATATAGTAATGCTGCACCCGAAGAAAAATACAAAGGTGAGATTATATTGATAAGCAAAGACGTAAACGCCGATGGCATAACCGAGGTTCATTGCCATTTTATAGATCAGGATCAGAAACTGCTGCCCGGCACTTATATGAATGCAGAGATTGAAACGAAAACAACGTTTTCTTATGCTATACCGGAAGAATGCATCGTTAGCTTTGAAGCAAAAGACTATGTGTTTGTTGAAACGGAAAAACAACAATACGACATGATGCCCGTGACTGTCGGAGAAAAAGAGAAAGGATTTGTACAAATCATAAACCATGAAGATTTAGATGGCAAAAAAATCGTCTCAAAAAACACATACATACTCCTGATGAAATTGAAAAACACAAGTGATGAATAGAAAAAAAAGAAACAGCACGTGGACATTAGGCTACTGAAGCAAATGCTCAAATTCAACATCGCATGAGAGACGCTAAAGTCTGACGCGCAGTTAGCATTGCAACATATTTCTGATTATACAACATTTATCACATTCAGAGCCAGGGCAACACGATAATTTTGTAGCAAATCAAAGATATGAACAAGGTTACTTTCACACTGCTTGTTAGCATTCTATTCAATGTAGTACTTAACCCAATGGCGGCTAATGCACAGTCCACACCGTTTGGCGTATACGTTGAACCAATGGCAATTCCCGGACTACCAGGATTGCAATCTTACGCCTATGGGACACACCACGGAAAGTGGCTTATTGTGGGTGGTCGGACCGACGGTCTTCACCAGCGACAGCCCTTCGCTGCTTTTGCCGCTTCGGAAAACAATAACAACTTATTAGTTGTTGACCCTATCGCAGCACAGTATTGGACAGCACCGCTATCCAGTCTGCCGACCGCGTTGCAAGAGCAACTGAGCAGTACTAACATAGAGTTTTACCAGACAGACACAACACTATACTGCATCGGTGGATATGGCTATAGCGCCACAGCAGGCGACCACATTACCTATAGCAATATTGTAGCCATAAACGTACCGGAAGTAATAAATGCGGTTATAGCCGGCACCCCTGTAAGCTCTTTCTTCCGATACCAGTCTGACCCACAATTTGCTGTAACAGGCGGTCACCTCGAGAAAGTCTATGACACATACTACCTGATAGGCGGCAACAAATTTGACGGCAGATACAACCCGATGGGCGGCGGAAGCTATACACAGGTCTACACAAATCAGATTCGTAAATTCAAAATTTCCGATGACGGCACTACCATGTCCATTACCCACCTCACGCCTCATACCGACGCAGCCGGGCTGCACAGAAGAGACTACAATGCGACACCGCAGATTATGCCGGATGGCAAACAAGGTATTACGGCATTCTCCGGCGTCTTTCAAGCCACAGTAGACCTTCCTTTCCTGAATTGTGTGAATATAGACAGTTCAGGATATGTGGTAAACAGCTCATTTTCTCAATACTATAACCACTACCATTGTGCGAACCTCCCCGTCTATAGTGCAAGCGACAACGAAATGCATAATATATTCTTTGGGGGAATAGCCCAATACTTTGACAGTGCAGGTGTCTTGGTACAAGATGATGCAGTACCATTTGTAAAAACTATAGCAAGAGTTACCCGGGTGGCCGATGGCACAATGACCGAATACAAATTACCGATGGAAATGCCGGGGCTGTTAGGTGCAAGTGCAGAACTGATACATGACGAAGCGGTTCCCTCCTACGCAAATCATGTGCTGAAGCTTGACGAAATAACAGCGGACACCACGCTTGCCGGTTACATTTATGGTGGCATCAATAGCTCAGCGCCAAATATATTCTTTATAAATACAGGCACGCAAAGTACCGCTCACAATCAAATTCTGAAAGTATACCTGGTAAAAAATGCAGCAACAGCTACTCCTCAGATAAACCCTCAAAGCACAAATAATATCAGGATGCAACTATACCCTAACCCGAATAGTGGCAAAATTTTTGTGAGCTTTTATACGGCAAACGCCGACGGAGTTTCTATTACAGTTACCGACTTGCAGGGAAAGGTATTAGTGCACGAACAGCCATCAAACTTACTACCGGGTGAAAACACAGTATCGCTTAAAGATAAATCAATCGGCAAAGCCGGAGTATACTTTGTTACCGTCCGTACGACTGCGGCACAAAGCACCCAAAAACTAATAATCAACTAGAAACAAAAAAGATGGTGGACTGTGATGTGTTTCCACATTACGTCCACCATCATTAAATTTTGCAAATAAGCAGTCTCAATTACAAGGCAACCATTATGATCCAAAGTTTACATCTTGTTTCTAAAAATAATCCACTAATACTTCTACTCGCCTGAATACCTTTTACTGGTAGTGTGCCATAGATGACTACCTGCTATCCAGGCCTCTAAACCTATCAAGTATCTGCGAAGTTCCGGCGTAGCATAGACCATTAGCTTCGCACATTCATCCTCGAATATTCTTAGCAAATCATTGTGTAAACGAACCCCCATTCTGTGTGCGGCTTCGAATGAACATCCTTCCTCCTTTTGAATTGCTTCCCGTATTCCGAATTGATGAACACCAGCCTCTTCTTCTTTCTCAGACGAGACCAAATCATTGACCATCACACAAATAAGCCCGGCTATTTTCACAACCTGACGAACCTGTGGTAATGAATAGATATTGTGCGGCAACTCATAAGCGTCAACAATGTCAATCATAGTCAGGCAAGGTGTAAAACCATTCATTTGTCTTCCCCCAAGGTACTCCCAAACAGGGGCTACCATCTTATTGATGCGCCAGCTTGACTCCTGACACATGGCGACAAACAGGCACATATCTTCGTGCCGTACTCTCGCGACTTGCTGTGGTGTACCGTACTTAGCTGTCTTACCGATATATTCCCGCAATGCGACATGGACAGGATGAACCCCTAAACCGTTATTGGTGTCATCGTTGTACTTGGGCGTAAAAAAAGGCTCATCGAGTGCGGACATGCACAATGACAAGTTCCGACCAACCATATCAAGGGTCGAGCCTGCGCGCTTGTCATCAACAAAGTAGTCATCTAACCCGAAAAGAGCTAACATCGCCTGACCCGCCAAAAACAAACGTTCTCTATCTTCAGAGAAAGCATAGGTAAGCATCACATATCGTCCGAAATTACACTTTCGGAGATAGTCTAAATGACCTTCATAAAGACCGATATCTTCAGCCCATTTCAGCAACCGCTCATTTAACGATTCGCCCAATGCGACATCGTCACGATAAGGAGGACGATGACGCAACTCTGTATCCGACTCCTGATCAGGCCGGTTCAGAATTGATGCAATATTTGTTGTCTTTGTCCCCAAACCTTTCAGACCCGAAGACAATACACGCCTAAGTAAATCATGCGTATTCGTCGTAGTTTGCATAGTCAATAGCTAATTTTAATGAATGCCCACTTCGACATTTCCAAGAACACCAAGTGCGTCCGGAACAAGCACTGCAACGGAGAAATAATTTGTTATTAAATAAGAGATAATTGCTTTTTCATCAATGCCCATATACCTTACTGAAAGACTAGGCTCAATTTCTTCCGGGATTCCCATCTGATAAAGCCCGACAACTCCCTGATTTTCTTCGCCTGTTCTCATGGCTAAAATAGAAGTAAGTCCATCAACAATCGGAATTTTGTTGCAGGAAAAAATCGGAACGCCTCTCCATGCAATAGTTTCCTTTCCGTCTACTTCTACGGTATCCGGATAAATACCACGCTTTGTGCATTCCCTCAAAAAAGCAGCAATAGCTTTAGGGTGAGCGAACATGTACTGAGTTTTTCTCCGCTTAGACAACAATTCATCCATATCATCCGGTGTCGGAGGACCGCTTTCAGTCTGTATGCGTTGGCGATAGTCAACATTATGAAGCAACCCGAAATCCCTGTTGTTAATCATTTCATACTCCTGCGCTTCCCTGAGTTCTTCTACAGTGAGCCTTACTTGTTCCTCTGTCTGATTATAGGGCGAGTTATACAAGTCAGCAACCTTAGTATGTATTTTCAATACTGTCTGTCCCGTATGCAACTCATACTCACGAGGAGCAGCATCGTACGCCACAAACGTACTGGGAATCTCAGGTTCATTATCATGCAACCCTGCAAACATTTCTATCTTTGTTTCCCCCTTTCGGTTCGACTTATTTCTAAGTATGGAAAGTTCTTCTTCGGTATGCAAGTATTTATCCATACCCTCAGACCCTCTGAGGTATTCTTTTATTATTTCCTTTGCTTTATCATAACCGATTTTCAATACCGTAACATCGGTACGTGCTATCGCATCATAAATGAAGGAAGGAGTTTTTGCGTCTGCAGCATCTACATTATTATGGAACAATCCAAACCCGCCAAAATACTGCTCTGGCCCCATTGTACCGGTAGCATTATCAAAATCGAAAACCCCGGGTTCAAAAAATGCAACTTTACCGCTGTAAATGATATAAACGTGAGTAGCCTCATTGCCATGGGTTACAATCTGCGTATTTTTGGTGAACTTTTCTTCCTCTGCAACCGCCGCAATTCGTTTCAACAGCTCATCATCTTCAATATTGCTTAAACAGGGCATCTGAGACAATGACGGAGCAAATATTCTGGGAGTACTGTCGGATGTATCAAAAGTCACCATTCCTGGACGAATCTCAAGAATCTGCCGTCTATTGACCCGATAATAACCGCCGCTAACGTTAACCCACGGCAAATACTTTAAAAGATTCCTCGACGAAATCGACTCCATCTGGGGTCTCGTCTTTGAGATTTCTGTCAACGGTCTAGCTTGCTCTTTGGGCAAACTAGTAATCCTGGAATTGAATTTTTCGCTCATGTTTTATGACATTTAAAATGTTTATTCATCCACAAAATAGTAAAATAATCACACAGTGTATATATTGAAATATAAACAGATTAATGCCCTGCATTAACATTAAGACGAAGTATGTTCGTTAATAGAAATATCCAAACAACAGAGATTACATGTTTAACAACGTTGCATTTTTCAATTTGCCTTTCCTGCAACTAATATTCATAGACTCAATGTGTCAGAATAATTTAAAAAAAACTTTGTCTTTAATCACTATATTTGTTCACGTCTATTGAGCCCGGTTTGTAACAATAAAAAATAGCACATGTTTAAATTTGCAAAACGGTTTGCATACAATGAGCACGACTCTCCTGACCTTGCTTTTCAGAAAGAGTTGCTGGCTATCATTTCTTCCTTTCTTGTCTTGTGTGGTGTAGTTTGGTGGCTGATGTGGTATTTGATATTTGGATGGTCAATTCCTACAGTGGCTGCTGGTTTATTTGGCATCATGGTATTTGTAATGATGATAGTTTCTCACGTTACAAAAAAGCACCTATTGTTAGTCCATGCAGCCTTTTTTGGCACAATCATCGTCCCGGTTACTTGTCAGTGGGCATTGGGCAGCATGCACAATAGTGGTATGATTATAGCCTGGGCTTTTCTCACACCTCTCGGGATACTGATTTTTGCATCAATTCGCCCGGCAATTGTATACATGCTGATTTTTATCATATACATCCTAATAACGGCAATATTTCAACCGGTATTTCCCGGTCGCGAACTGATAGCCTCGGACGGGATAATTAAGATGTTCTACTCTATGAATCTGGTAACATCATTTACGGTTATTTTCGGGACTTGCGCCTGGTTTGTACACACAATTAAGGCCGAAAAGCGTGTCTCTGAAAGCCTACTCCTGAACATCCTGCCAAACGATGTGGCACAGGAACTGAAAAAGTTCGGCAGGGTGGAACCCGTCAGCCACGAACACGCAACTGTGCTATTCACAGACTTCAAAGGCTTTACGGAAATTACAGAGTCTATTACAGCAAAGGAATTGGTGGCCGAGATTAACCATTGCTTCGGAGCTTTTGATGAAATAACAACCAAATACAACATTGAAAAAATAAAGACCATCGGCGACTCGTATATGGCTGTGGGCGGAAACTTCAGCGGAAATGCTTGTACACCCTGGCATGTAATCTCTGCGGGACTGGAATTGCAAGAGTACATCAGCAAACGAAAAAAAGAACGCGAGAAAGTAGGGAAATTTGGTTTTGAGATGCGCGTAGGCGTTCATTCCGGACCGGTAGTATCCGGGGTAGTTGGGGTAAAGAAATTCCAATTTGACATTTGGGGCGACACCGTAAACATTGCATCCCGAATGCAATCAAACGGAGAAATAGGCGAATTGAATATTACAGGAACCACGCGCGACCTGGTGAAAGATAAGTTCGATTTCGATTTCCGGGGAAACTTGCCCGTAAAGGGTAAGGGTGATATGCCCATGTACTTCGTGAGGCGAAAGCAAGAGAACGCATAAAACGCACATCCCAAAAGTAGACATAGTTTTTCTTCAAAAAAGTATTTAATTGAAGTCATTTCAAGAAAAAGTAGCGCAGAAATTTTATTGCCGTTGCAGCCATTAATCAAAGAAGTCTATGAAGGAATTAGTTGTTTTGGTGGACGAGAATGATACACAGATCGGCACAATGGAAAAGCTGTTAGCGCACACTTCCGGCAAGCTCCACCGGGCAATATCCGTGTTCATTTTCAATACAAAAGGCGATATGCTGCTACAGCAACGCGCAGATGGCAAGTACCATTCGGCAAACCTCTGGTCTAATGCCTGTTGCAGTCATCCAAGACCTGACGAACCTGTCCCAGACGCAGCAGCACGTCGTCTATACGAGGAAATGGGGATGGTTTGTGAACTAAAGGAAAATTTCAGCTTTATCTATAAGGCGGCATTCGCCAACGGGCTGACAGAATATGAATTTGACCATGTTTTCACCGGCGTAAGTGATGAAATACCAAAACCAAATATCGAAGAGGTTGGTGCCTGGGCTTATCTGTCAAAATCCGACCTAACTAACGACATACACCACCACCCCGGCAAGTACACCGAATGGTTTAAGATTTGTGTAGCTAAGTATCAGGCAAACCTATTTAAATAGCTTTTGCTATTTATATTGATGCAACTTAAAAACTTATTCTGCTTGCAAACCGCACGCCTGTCTATCCCTGTTCAATATCTGTGACAATAATAAGTTTTGCGTATATTGTAATTCAGGAGACGCTTCTCATGAACCAACCCGTTCTGGCTAACCTCCAATGCTATAAACTAATGAACTAACTAAATGAATAAATCGAATTCCGGAATTGGTCAATTCTTTAAGCAGATACCAAACAACATATTCGCAGGGTTTGTGGTGTCACTAGTGGCTATGCCATTAAGTCTTGGTCTGGCTTTGGCATCCGGCGCACCACCAATTGCAGGTGTAATTTCCGGAGTTGTAGGCGGCATCTTAGTTGCATTTCTGGGTGGTGGCTATGTCAGTATTACCGGACCCGGAAACGGTCTGGTGGTAGTTGTGCTCACCACCATTACCACATTAGGTGCCGGCAACATGGCAGACGGGTACACCTATACTTTAGCTGCTATTATTTGTTCCGGCGCGCTAATGCTCATGCTGGCCTTTGTCAATCTCGGCAAAATATCAGGATTCTTCCCCAACACTGCCATTCAAGGCATGCTCGCCGCAATCGGCATAATTATTCTGAGCAAACAGGCACATATAATGCTCGGCAATATGGACGCCAAAGGCAGTACGTTTGAGCTGTTGTTTACGATACCCAATTCAGTAATAGATGCCCTAAGACACCCATTAAAAAAACCGGCAGCAATCTCCGGACTTATAAGTCTGGGTATAATGACTTTTTATCCCAAAATCAGAAATAAATACTTTCAACTGATTCCTGCCCCCATGTGGATAGTAATATTTGCTGTAGGACTTGCCTATTTCATAGAATATCAGGAGGGCATGGACCACCCCATCCACAAGTCTTATTTTGTTAGTATTCCTGAAGACGTACTTTCTCATTTCCCTAAGCCAAATTTTGGCAAAGCGCTCACCTCCGATTTTATTCTGGCCACGATTTCCATTACACTTATTGCGAGTATTGAATCACTTTTGTCAATAAAAGCTATTGACAACCTCGATCCACAAAAACGGAAAACAAATGTAAAAAGAGACCTAAAGGCATTAGGACTGGCAACCATGGCTTCGGGGTTTCTGGGTGGCCTCAATGTGGTGACGGTAATCGCCAGAAGCTCAGTGAATGTAAACAACAAGGCGAGCAACCGCAGCGCCAATTTCTTTCAGGCCGTATTTTTAATTTTGTTTATTGTCTTGTTCCGGAAGCAAATCATGCACATTCCCTTTCCTGCATTAGCAGCAATATTGGTATTTACCGGCTATAAGCTGGCCTCGCCGGACAGTATCAGACACATCTCAAATGTTGGGAAAGAACAACTGATAATATTCTTTATTACGCTGTTGGCGACATTAAGTCTGGGTATTGTATTCGGTATAATTATAGGTATTGTGGTCACCTTTCTGGTTCATTTCTTTTTTGCAAAGTCAATCAAACTATTTACAAGTCACGGTTTCGCCAATAATCTGGAATTAAAAAAAGATGACAACGGCAACCTGAAAATTAAAGTGAATCACTTCAGCTCATTTATTAATTTTTTCAGACTCAAAAATATTTTAGACCGCTTCGACCGTACAAAAACTGTTACGCTCGACTTCCTTGACTGCGAATTTATTGACCATACGGTGATGCAGAACCTGCTCGAGTATGAACAACAATTTGACAAAAACAACGGAGAGCTTCAATTCATTGGTCTCGAACTGCACCAGGCAGAAACTGACCACCCTTCCGCATTTCGTAGAATTATCAGCTTGGTGAAACCCATACTACCCCGACAAGACAAACTGGTGGAGTACTTTAACTTAATCGGCTGGAAGTTTTCGCACGATAAGGAATACCACTTGTACTTTCTGAAGAATTTCACTTACTTCAAAACCCGGCAACCCGAAAGCATACATAATATTGCAAGCAACGATACCGAAACAATTAAATTTTTTGACCTTAATTATACAGAGGGGGCATTTATAGCCGAAGAGGGCATACATGCCAGCATGGTATATCTCAAATGCTCAAGACCCGTACCGGAGTTTAGTTTAAACAAACGTGGGCTGCTGGAGCGACTCAGCATCCTGGACGATTTAAAAGAAATTAAAATCAAACATTTCAAAGACTTTGTCGCGCTCTTTTCTTTAAAAGGAAGAAGCTTGTTAGGTGTCCGCAGATTCTTTACTGACGAACTGATATTATTTCTGGAAAGCAATCCCTATTATCACTTAGAATCAGACGGAATAGACGGCATTCTAATCTTCGACAAAGAACGTCTCGACAATATATCAGAAGTAAAATCAATTGTGGATTTCAGCCAACGACTTGCGGAATTTGTGTAGCAACCGAGTAGCCGCTTTTTTATTTTCAAAACATGCATTACACCGACAAACTAGAATCCAATAGACTAACTACCCGCTTCCTGACCATGGAAGACATACCCGTATGGGCTGAGTTCTTTCGCAATCCGGATACCAATGCTCTGCACAAACCAACAGAACTAACAGCAGAAGAACAGTCTGAACAATGGATGCAATTTGCGTTGAAACGATATGCAGAAAACCGATTAGGACTCCAGGCGCTTATACTAAAGGACACAGGTGCCTTTATTGGACAATGTGGTTTGCTCGCTCAGGTAGCTAACGGGAAACCTGTTACAGAAATAGGCTACCATTTATTGCGCCCTTATTGGGGCAGAGGCTATGCGGTAGAAGCAGCGGCTCTTTTTCGTGACTATGGATTTACAAATAATTTTGACGACTCGTTAGTTTCACTGATACTTCCTGAAAACAACCGCTCTCAGCAAGTTGCGCTACGCAATGGCATGAAACTGCACGACCCGGATGCGGAGTTCAGAGGAGAACACTATCAGATGTACCGCATCGTCAGAGAAGAATGGGAACAACTTAAAGCCTAGCATACGCCACTAACCATCGGGGCGGTTAAGTCGATTCATACGAATTATCTGCTACTTTCAATTTATCGACCCTCGTTAATTATCCTGAGCGCTTCTTCCATCGGCTCATCTCGTCCGTCAATAATTCCCTTGATAGTTGGTTTAACTTCTTTGTCAATCTTAATGCCTACTCGTTGCGTTTCGGTGCCATCGGGGTATAAAATACCGATGCCTGAAATCATGGATGACAGACCACCCGGCAATGTCAATTGCGATACATTACCATCGGCACCGGCAGTGATACTGCCGATAACGGTTACATTTTCAGCGGTAGCTAATGCCATAGTCTGAAACTCGGCACTGCTTTGCGTCGACTCGTTGACAATAATAACGACCTTTCCCTTATAGTGCTTTACTGGTCCCCCACCATTCGATTGAGGTTTGGAGTACTCAAACTTACCCGGCATATCCGCGCTACCTCCGGTAAATACCACAAAAGGAGAAGACCTGGGCTTCAACCAGCTCCCGTAGGTAAAAGTCATAAAATCCGAAGGATAACAGCGCATATCAATAACAATACCACGAGTATCAGCAAACTGATGTTTAATTTTTTTAAAATCATCACTCTTTAATAATGCAGGATATATGTAGCCGATATTATCATCCAACATTCTAAAACTACTCTCGGGCATTTTACCTCTGTCAAGCTTTGCAACGGTCATAGAGAGTGGTACAGTCTCTATTTCCATCGCAGATACATCGCCACCTCTATTTATTGTAAGCTTAATACTTTCCTTGTTGGTACGCAGCAAAAAACCACGCACCCCACGCATATCCCTTAATTGTGTTTCAAGGTTCGATGCCGGAGTAAGTGGTAGATATTTTTCTACAAGGTCATCCACTCTATCATCTCCTATTTTTTCGATAATGTCGCCAATTTTCACTTTTTCCCTGATGTCGCTATCATCAGAATAATAGTCCACAACAACCAATTTTTGCTCAATAAACATTGCCTTACATGATGCAATTCTTATTCCCTTCAGCTCGCCCAGGCTATTTGCTCCTTGCCACAAATTGGCATGCGTATCATGTATCCTGCCGATTAGCTTGAGGCATGCCAGCTGATATTCCGTTTCGTCTTTTGCATTGCAAAACTCTGGTATACAATCAGTAAGCACCTTATTCCAATCTTCGCCAATCAGATGTCGATTGGGAAAGAAATACTGTATCATGTTCCAGTATCGATACAGAGATAGTAGCCGAATACCCGCATCCGGATATTTATTCGTTGAGTAAGACAACTCATGCAAAAAGTTGGGATTCCCGACCCGTTTGTGCATTTCTATATAATAGGAACTTTCTGAGTTTTGCCGATTCCGTTTTATGTAATGTAAACGGTCAACTAACTCGGCCGAAAGGTTTCCCTTATCAAAAATATATCCATAATCCGGTGCCAATTTTACATCGTCTGTCATTACAAATGTGTCGCAACTCTTACAAATATCGGGCTTACCAAACCCGTCAACCCAACTGGCAAGAATAGTGTTTGTTTCTTTCTTGTTCTTTGCAGCCAGCACTTTTGGGAGAACGCGAAACAATTCCGCATCCATGTTATAATCACCTCTGCAAACATTGGCGTGATAGTATTTCAGGAAGCCCCACAGCATCCCCAGATTGGTGAGCGTGCTCAACTTATCCTTATCACAAGTTATAGTGGCAATGCCGGAGGATGTATTAAAAGCTGTGTCAGCCTCAGCCTTAAACTCAATCTTCTTGACATACTTCTCAGCTTTTGATATGTCCTTGCCTCCGACGCTGATTTGCAAATCGTCCATCCACAATTTGCCTTGCCCAACTACGATTCCACCAACAACAATTTGCTCTGCTTGATCGGCGTCATATTCCAGTTCTATTGAATACTTTTCCCAATCGGTAGTCCCGGTAACAAAGCGGGAACTCATATTATCAAAAGCAAGTACTTTTCCGTCACCATCTATTCGCATCCACAATCCTGCCCCTTTTGTAATACCTTCCGTTTTCAGGTACCCTGTCAACTTAATTTTTTTACCCTTAAAGGTTTTATGGATTACATAATTCGTTGCCGTCCATTCCGCATAAGGTTTTGACCAGTCAATTAGCAACGAGTAATCACCCTGCTTTTTATTTACGTTATCTAGTAGATAAGCGGCACTTGAACTGTCATTTGGCAACGTAGCTTTAGATATGTTGCCAAAGCCCCACCCTATGGGCAACTTTGTTTCACTGTTTACCTTTTCTAAATCAAGATTATAATTAATATCTTCTTGTCCAATAGAATATTTAGGACCCACAACTAATAATAGCAGACATAAGGAGAGACACGTTTTCATAGACTAAATATAGACATTAGAATACATTTTGACATACTTAATCCAAATAGCACTCAGGCAACTCCTGACCTAACCTCGTGTATTCTTGCTTTAGGCTATCTAAGCCAATGTCTTCTCGAATTTCATCTACATGTTCACAGTCGCAAGGCACATATAACCCCCATTTTTTTGTCCCATAATAAGTGCATTTTTTTGACCTGAAATGCCTTGTAGCAATAGCAACTACCTCGTTCTGCATAATCGCCCCACGCCTCAACTGCTTTTTCAGGAAATCATAAATAAAATTCCATTGTTCTTCCCCAATGTCTGATATGTGCATCAAAATTGGGTCGTAGTTTGCACTGTTAATTCCGAAATTGTGAAAGTCAGGATAGCGATTGTGCTTAATAAGATTGACGACCCTATCGTAATTAACGGAATCAGAGTAGTGACCAATTACACGCAGACATTTGAAGTTGGAACTTGAAGTATCGAAAGGATATGATTTATCAAATACATTTCGACATAACTGATCAAGGAATCGAATCTCTTCCATTTCTCTAGCTATCTCAGGGTCAACCTTTTTTAAAAACATGGCTCTGTATTTAGGAAGCGCTGTGTCTAAAAATCCACCCAAATAGACATGAGCAACAGAGTCGAGCGAACGACAGTATAGTGGAATTATCGAGCTGTCAGCACCTCCAACTTCAATACTATATATCATATACTGCTTAAAACCTGAAGTATCTTTCAAGTGTAAACAGCAGCAGGATAAATTCATATAATCCGTAGCATTAGCCAAGACCCTGTCCTCTACTACTTTAGAAAGGTAAAAAGCTGCACTATCGAAAACCTTAGTTCTTAAAAAATCATTGCTTTTTACTCTTAGCAGATATACCTCTTTCAGACCCGCCATAGACGGGTGGCTAAAAAGCAAAATTGCAACATTTAGTACAAAAAGACTTTTCCGGAATAACATTTGGATATATTTTAAAGCGATTAGAAAAATATAAGGTGTGAGCCGCTTACATAAAATATGTTCATTATCAGGCACCGATAATTTAACATCATTTCAAATGTATAAAGTTTAATGTAAAAGATAACTTAAAATGTATATTTCTCCCGAATTGGCATTTATAACTTTTTCAAACTGTGTACCTAAAAGTATCACGCACCACCAAACAATAGGATTGAAAAACAAAAAATATTAAGTTTGCGTGTTTTGAGGCTAACACGTTTTGCGACAGCAGTATGTTATTTAATTCGATAGAGTTTTTATTATTCTTTCCCATTGTTACTGTCTTGTACTTTCTGTTGCCTCACAAGTACAGATGGATGCACCTGCTTACAGCCAGCTGCATCTTCTACATGTTCTTTGTACCGGTATATATACTTATTCTAGCCGGCACCATCGTCATCGATTACATAGCAGGCATACTGATAGAAAACGCCGAGGGCCATAGAAAAAAAGCGTTTCTGATAATGAGCCTTGTTGCTAATATCGGAGTGCTGGCAGTTTTCAAATATTACAACTTCTTCATAGAGAACATAGAGGTATTTATGGGTTGGTTCGGCATTCAGGCAGACCTGCCACTGTTGGGCATTCTGCTACCCATTGGGCTGTCTTTCCATACGTTCCAGGCTATGAGCTACACCATAGAAGTGTATAGGGAGGAGCAAAAGGCGGAACGCCACTTCGGAATATATGCTCTTTATGTGATGTTCTACCCTCAATTGGTTGCCGGCCCCATAGAACGTCCGCAGAATATGCTCCATCAATTTCATGAGCGGCACCAACTAAAGTATAACAATGTGGCCAGAGGTATGCGCCAAATGCTCTGGGGAATGGTCAAGAAGGTAGTTATCGCCGACCGATTAGGATTGGTAACAGCAGACATTTTCAATAACCCCCACGAGCAATCAGGCATAACCGTGGCGATAGGTGCTGTGTTCTTTGCATTTCAGATATTCTGCGACTTTTCAGGGTATTCGGATATTGCCATAGGTGCTGGTCGTGTTATGGGTTTTGACCTCATGACGAACTTTTACTACCCTTTCCGCTCCCGTAGCATATCTGAATTCTGGAAACGTTGGCACATATCGCTCTCAACATGGTTTAGCGATTACGTTCACATGCCTATGTCTTATTCGCTACGTAAATATCGCCTCTGGGGTATCGCTATCTCTACCCTTATCACATTCCTTATAAGTGGGTTTTGGCATGGTTCTGCATGGCAGTACATTATCTGGGGGGGGGGCTGCACGGTGCTGCTATTGGCTACGAGATATTGACAAAAAGCACGCGAGACAAAGTGCTGGCGATGCTCCCAAAAGTCGTGGCAAACTTTATCGGACTGGCATTTACTTTCGGGTTTGTATGCTTTACAGATATTTTCTTCCGGGCAAACACCGTCCAGGATGCATTTTATATGATTGGAAAACTAGGCGATATCCCTGCTGAAATAGGCACAATATTGGCTACCCATAAATTTGCTTTCCTGAACCTGCCAAACCTGTACAACTTCGTGTATCCTGCGGCTGCGGTCATCATACTATTAGAAGTCGTTAACTTCTTCAGTACTAAATATGACTTCAACGAACAATTTGGCAGCAAACCAACATGGATGCGCTGGAGTATCTACTACTCATCAATTCTGCTACTGTTGTTCTACGGTGTTTACGAGAAACACCAATTTATCTACTTCCAGTTTTAAGGAAAGTTGAAAAGTTAAAAGCAATAAATTAATTATTCTAATAGCTGAGTAATCTGTGCTATCAATTCTTCTTTTTCACTCGGTCTTTTTACCACTTGTACATCGGCAAACTTGCCGTCTTTGTCTATCAGAAAATAGGCAGGAATCCCATACACATTATACGCTTTTGCAATTGCAGAATTAGTGCCGCCTTCACGGCAAGTGTGTATTCCTTCAATTCCATACTCTTTTATTGTCTTTTTCCATGTATCCTCGTCATCAAAAGAAACGTACACAAACGCCACGGCTTTACCCTTGAAGTGCTCCTTTATTTTCTTCGCTTCGGGCATCTCTGCCATACATGGCATACAATGCCTTGACCAGAAATCGATATAGACAACCTTCCCTTTCAGGTCAGAGAGTTTCGTGTGTTTTCCCTCCGGAGTAGTTATGTCAAAATCTATCAATGGTTTACCCGGACCAAGCGTTTTCTTTGTACGAATGGCATCTGATATGTACCGCAAGTTCTTGCTTTTAGGGAAATAAGATTTGTATTCTCTGAAGCGACGCTCCACCGTTTCAATATCTGTATATGCCACTGAATAATACAGTTGAGACCCGATTGCATATTCGGCGGTAAGCGGAGGCATTTCCCGATACATACGGCTATAGGAAGAATCAGTCATTGCGCCTTCTGCATACTCTATGTTATCGCGTAGACTTTCTGCCTTTATCTTCATCGGCATATAATTGGTAAGGTAACTCTGATATGCCCCCATCCTTAAATACTCATCATTAAATGCTTCCGGAATATCAAAAATAACATTGTATCCTTTATTTGCATTATCTGCTGACTCGCCTTTAGCCTTTGCTGCCATTTCCATCTGTCTCGGGTACATGTGCATTGTATAGTACACCTGATACTCTTCTATCTTTTTTAGATGTTTCTTAAATGACGATGGCAAACCCTCGCCATTTTTATCGATATATTCAGCTTCTGTTTTTAGCAAATCTTTCAATCCACTCCTGTATTTATCTATATCGCTGACTGCACATTTCTGAGCATTCATGTTGACATCCCGATATGAGTGTCCTTCCACAATGCTCTTTGCAACAAAGTTTCCTATTTCGCTCCCTTTACCATTATAATGAAGGCTGGCGTCAAAATCGGATGCGTCGACCGCTATCTTCAGGTCTGCACCTGGCTGCACATACAGCCACGTTTGTTGACTACCGTTGGTCCAAAAGATGTTGGTGTAGCCATCCGGAACAGGAATAGTTACATCAAAATCACCATCAATAACTTTTGCTGTTCGCTTCACAGGGTCGTATTTAGCGACAGGCAATGAATACGAAAAACTTACGCTTCCATCGATTGGGTTGGTTATATGTCCCCTGAAGCGTACAGTGTTCTCTTTAGATGATGCGTTCAAAGCACAAAAGACCATTACTGTAAGTATCTGATATTTGTTCATAAGGCGAGTGGTTTTAGTGAAAAAACAATAGAACTGAATATAAAACTACTTATTACTGGCACACACGCATCATAAAATAATGTTATTATACGTCACTTGCCGGGTATCTACCTATACCAGAGATTCATTTTTTCAGACGCGTTTCGTGCATTTCGTTTAAGCAATCATAGCCCTTATCTTTGCGGTCTCAAAAAGAAGAATTATGAACAAGATGATATTAGTTACGGGTGCTACCTCCGGATTTGGAAAAGCAATTGCAGAGCGATTTGCTAAGGAAGGTTATGATGTTTGTATCACTGGTCGCAGGCAGGAACGGTTAGACGAAACAAAAGCACAATTGGAAAAAGCCTATGGTATTAATGTCATCACCCTGAAGTTTGACGTACGCGACAGAGAACAGGTGGCCACTGCAATGGATCAACTAAAACAACAAATCACTCATATAGACATCTTGGTAAACAATGCGGGACTGGCATCCGGTCTGGCAACAATAGACGAAGGCAATCTTGACGATTGGGAACTGATGATAGATACCAATGTAAAAGGGCTGCTGTATATGACCCGACAGATAGCTCCCATGATGCGGGAACAAACCAAAGGACATATCATTAATATAGGTTCTACAGCGGGAAAACTTGTTTATAAAAATGGCAATGTCTACTGCGCTACCAAATTTGCTGTGGATGCGCTGACACAAGCGACGAGAATAGACTTACTACCTTATGGCATAAAGGTTACAGCCATCAATCCGGGCATGGCAGAAACAGAGTTTTCGTTAGTACGATTTAAGGGCGACGAGGAACGTGCTACTAAAATGTATGAGGGCGTAAATGCATTGCAGGCAGATGATATAGCAGATATAACCTGGTATTGTGCCAACCAGCCACCACACGTATGCATCAATGACCTAACAGTGACTTGCCTCACCCAGGCAAACGGATTCTATAATATTAAAGAGGCGGAACGGATTGTTAAGTAGTTATTATTAATCCCAGTGACCAACGCCAATCATAAACACGAGTGACAACACTGTATTACCGGTACTGAATGCTTTCATTTTGATGACTGTTGTCTCATCACGCCCTACTATATCACGCCCGGTTCTATCGATGAGCACTGTACTTCCCGGAAAGTATGCCAGACGTAACTTCATACCTACGCCTGCCACAAAACCAATTTCGGAAACTAAATAAGGTCGCATCTTAAAGTAAACGCCATCTACCCCACCATAAGTCCCGCCGTAAACTGCTGGCACAATGCCGGCGCCAATGGAAAAAAGCAATTTATTGTCGGTATTTAGACTCGCCTCGCCACCTGACTTATACATTAGTGTCAATGGCACCCCAAAATTTAAAATCACAAAATCATCCTTGTTACTATCAACAGCAGAAAACTTCACTACCCCGACATCGATAGTAGTTAATTCAACGTAAGAGGCAACATCGAGCGCAATCATCGATGTTTCACTAAGTTTGGCGATGTTGAAGGAAGACCCACCAATCATACCAATTGACTTATTCAATCCCGGCACAAACGGACTCTTTGCTACCGTATGAAAGCGTTCATCCACCGAAGGGCCGGACTTCCCAAGGCCAGACCTATCTACAAAAAAGTTTTCCGTTATATCCACTTTATATACGGGAAGAGAAAAGCCGAAATATGACCGCTTAAGCATCATTTTTTCTGAGCCATGCATCGAATTATAGGAACGGTAGTGATAGCGCTGGCCATAGCCGGTCAGGCAGAAAAAACATAAAAGAACGGTAATCAGAACGGCTCTGTTAATCAAAAGGTGCTTCATTTCAATAATGGGTATATTTATGAGATAAAGGTAATCCCATTTTTGTAAAAGCGAAGGGATACACTGATGCTACAAAAACAAAAGTCACAAACAGCACCCCGGCTTTACTGCTGCAACCCACCTATATAGGTATCGCTTACTTTCGTTCCGAGGATCTCCTCGTCAGCACATTTCATCAGGTCTGTATCAAGTATAACAAAGTCAGCTTTCATACCGGGCTTTATGCTTCCGACCTCATCTTCAAGGAAGCATGCTTTTGCTGCCCAGGTTGTCATGCCGCGAATTGCTTGTTCCCTGGTTAGTGCATTTTCGGCCTGAAAGCCTCCGTCCGGAAATCCTTTTGCATCCTTGCGAACGACGGCTGCGTAAAAGGTTTTGATTGGAGATATGTCTTCTACCGGAAAGTCTGTACCCAGTGGCAACCACCCATTTTGCTGTAATAGCTCTTGGTACGCATAAGCACTTTTCAACCGCTCCTCTCCCAGCCTATCCCCTGCCCAATACATATCGCTGGTAGCGTGCGTGGGCTGTACCGAGGGCACAACGTTGTTCTCTCCAAACAAGTGAAAATCTTCCGGGCTTACAACCTGTGCGTGTTCTATCCGCCAGCGTTTGTCATTTTTCCCGCCAAGGTATTTCTTATAGACGTTTAATATCATTCTGTTGCCACTATCCCCGATTGCATGAGTACACAGCTGAAAGTCTGTCAGGGCCAGTACCTGGGCCAATGAATCGAAATGGCTTTGGGAGCTTAACAAAAACCCATGCCAATCGGGTTTGTCTGCATAGTGCTTCAGCAAGCAAGCTCCCCGGCTACCCAAGGCCCCGTCTGCATAGGCTTTAACGCCCTTTACGTATAGTCTGTCTGTCTTATAAGGGCCGTTACCGTAGTAATATTTTGAAGCCTCTGAATTGCTGCTTAACATGGCATTCATGCGCGCCTTAGTGTAATCTTTATAAGTACTGGTATCGTCGCTGAGCATCACATACATGCGCATCTGCAATGCTCCCTCTCTCTGAAGAGTATCTATTTTTGTCACCTCATGATATTTCAAACCACAATCGGCTACAGTTGTCAGACCCTGAGCAAAACAATTGCGCTGTGCCGTTGTCAGCCACTTTTTATAAACTTCCATATTGGCCTTTGGAATTATATCAACAACAAGGTCAACAGCATTATCAATCAACAAGCCTGTAACATGACCACCGGCAACAGCTATCTCGCCGCCCGGCAACCTTGTAGCTGCATTTATCCCCGCTCCTGTCAACGCAACTTGATTGGCAATAGCGGCATGTCCGTCTACACGCCGCAGTAGCACCGGCACATCCGGAAACAGCTTATTAAGCTTAGCGTTGTCGGGGTATTGTCCGCCCGGGAATTTGTTCTGGTCCCATCCCCTACCTCTAACCCATGGCTCATCGGGATGTGTTTTACGAAAATCAACCACACGTTCAAGTGCTTCCTCCCAACTGTTGCAGTCGTACAGATTCACTTCATACAACGACCGGCCATAACCCACAAAATGTGCATGTGCGTCTATAAACCCGGGATATACAGGACGCCCTCCGGCATCGACCATGTTATCTGACGTAAAACTTCCAAGAATGTCCTGATCACTTCCGGTCGCCACGATCATACCTTTTACCACAGCAAATGCTTGCACTTTCGAAAAGGCGCTGTCAACCGTATATACTTCTGCATTGTGCACAATCAGGTCTGCGGTCTGTATTTCGGAGCAGCTATTTAGAAGCAGAGAAATGCTTCCAAAAAACAAGAAACTGAGAAACCTTGTACATTTATAAATTGATATTTTTTGCTGCATCATATGTCTGTCTGTACTGAGAAAACTACATCAAAGTTTAGCAAATAATTTTTTCAGGCAGTTTTAGAGCTAGCAATACGTGCTTTTAATGTATCTCGCAGCAAACCTTTCAGGCTAATATCCTCATCAATATCCGGCCAATGAATACCCGTTCCTTTCCCTGTTAGTTCATAATGTTTCAATTCAGCTTCTGTAGCCCCAGCCAAACCGGGGAATACAGAAATTTTTTCTTCCAGTATGGCTCCGGTATTCAGTACAACCACCATCATGTTCATGTCCGCATGAATATCAATTGCTTTAATCCTGACACCCTCTTCGAATATTAAGGTCTCGATAGAATCAAACTTACTTACCAAAGTACTCATTCCATTGTTGTTTAAAATGTTCAGCATATTCAAATACAATTGCCACTATTTGCTTCACTTCTGCATTACTAAATCCCACAACATACACTATATCTGTTTTTGGCACTAGCCATATTTTGCTCACTGCATCTCCTTTTTGCACATGTATGTGAGGTGGCTCGTTTCCTTCATTTGAGTAAAAGAAAAACCTGAACCCATCTTTCCTCAATACCTTGGCTTTTATCAAAAATAAGGTATTATTATACAACTGCAACAACAAGCAAGCTATAACTGGCAACGAAAAAGAGCCCCTCTACTGATATTGTATATATATAGGCTTGGGATACAATTTCAATACATCCTCAGGTGTCATAATCTTGTTCCAGGGCGGAGTCTTGATGTCGTTTTTATAAAACAATTTGAATCCGGCAAACTGTACCGGCTCATTTACTATCGCCAATTTGTAAGAGCTTCTTTTCTTCGCAGGGAAACCCCAACCGTCCATATCCATCACTATTTGCACCTCAGGACGTAATTTGATATCCTTATAGTTGGTCACCATACCCTTTGTAAATCGGTGTATTACCAGAATCTTGGGCGGGAGATTATGTTTTTTTACCAATTTCTGTAAGTACTCCGTAGCGTAGTTTATGTCTTCCGCATCATACGTACCAATAACAGTACCGGGTTTTTTCTCCGTTTTCATCGAAAACTCCGGGTCAATGCCAAGGTGCACATTTGGCACACTCAGGTACTTTTCCAATTCTGGAATCTCTTTTTGTAGGGTACTCCATCCAACCTGAATGTCCAAAAACACCAGCGCATCAATTTTTTTAGCTAATTCTAATGTTTTATCAATCTGGGTAAATGGCATTCGCATTCTATAAGTTCCACTCTTTCCGGGGCTACCCTGTGCAGATACAACTATATAGTGCAAAGCCGGAATAGCCTTTACGGAGCTGTCGGCTGCCTGCCATTTATCAACTTCCCCCATAAGCTTTTTCAGCATACTGTCCGGCGGAATTTCCCCGAGAATACCCATTCGGGTAGAATAGAAATTGCCATAATAGGCGATAATTCTATGAAACGGCAATATAGCTCCGGGCAAGGGGTACGGTGCCTTCACAGGCCAACGAGCAGAGGCAGAGTCATGCACCAGCCGCATCACAAGTGAATCGTATAGTGCGGTATCAAGGACAGGAGGAGGTGCCGGAGGTTCCTCCAACACAATGGTGTCCTTTACCACAGTGTCTTTTGCAGGCGGCGTGGGTAGCCCGTTGCCCTTGTGTGCTGCATCAGAATTGCTGCACGCAACCAGAAAAAAACAGAAAAAAAAGAAAAAGCAGATACTATGTCTGTACCCTTTATTCATAACATACCCTTAATGCGTTCCTTTTAAAGGTAGTTGTTCGGGATGTATATAATGACAAATTCCTGTCTGCAACCCAGACTATTTGTCCACACTTAATTCCCAATCAGCATTTATCAGTACTTACTGGTCCTGTATGGGTTATAGTTCTTCTTCCGATAATCTCCCCGCTTCCATGCTTCGAAGAACTCGCCCCATGCAATCGGGCTAAATATGGTCATCGGTGGCCGCTGTCCGTAATAGACAGCTTCATTCGCTTGATTACGCAAAGCCTTAGATTGTGCTTCGTGTCCGTCCATCGGCATCGAATACGCCAGCATCCGTATCAGATATGCATCCGTATTTTTTCGTGCCAATTCATATTGGTCGTCAGGAATATTCCAATATCGGAACGCGTAATCGAACGCCTCTTTAGAAGGTAACGGCCTGATTATTGTCTCCGGCAAGTAAAAAGTATCCTGTACCATCAGTTGGATTATAGAATAATACTGACCCGGCAAATCTTTAGAAACGTAAAACTCTTTTGGTTTAAAACCGACACAACTAAACTCCAATGTATCTCCTTTATAACACACCAGAGAAAATACGCCTGTCCGTTCAGACTCCACGCCTCTGTTCTTGTTTTTCACCAATACTGTAGCACCATGTACAGCACGAAGGCTGTCAGAAGTCATGATAACACCATTAATCTGAATAATATTTTCAAACCCGGCTTGCGCAAAACTCTTGAATCCCGTAAACAGGGTACCAATAATTAATGTAAAAGTGAGAAATACCCTTGAATGCATGATGTTACAAAATTAGTGAATTTTATGCCTTTGCGTACCACCTCGAACAGCAAACAGCAACAGCGTCTACAACGTTGCTTGAGCAAGGTATGAAAACACATGATGCGTAGCAAGAAAATAAGTTGGTTTTAATGTACTTTTGTGAACAATCTAACGCACTTTAACAAAGACTTATATGATAACGAAAGAAGCAGTATTGGAAGCACTTAGTCAGGTAGAGGAGCCGGATTTAGGAAAAGATCTGGTGACGCTGAACATGATTAAGGACATAGAAATAGAAGGAAAAAATGTATCATTTACAGTAATTCTTACAACACCGGCGTGCCCCCTGAAGGAAATGATTGAAAAAGCATGTGTGAATGCAATCAGATTGTTGGTCGATAAAGAAGCAGTTGTCACCGTAAACATGACATCTAATGTCAATAGCAACCGGAAAGACAACAATATGACATTGCCCGGAGTAAAAAACATAATCATGGTTGCGTCAGGCAAGGGTGGAGTTGGAAAGTCTACCGTTGCTGTTAATCTTGCTATCGGATTGGCACAGGAAGGTGCTGCTGTGGGCTTGCTAGATGCAGATATATACGGTCCGTCTATCCCAATTATGCTGGGAATGCGTGATGAACGCCCCAAAATGACCGAAGTGAACGGCAAGGGTATGATTGTTCCTTTGGAGCGTTTTGGCGTAAAAGCGATGTCAATAGGACTACTGATTGACGAAAAACAGGCAGTGGTATGGCGCGGACCAATGGCGAGTTCTGCTTTGAAGCAGTTTATCACCGACGTGTATTGGCAGGAACTTGATTATTTGATAATAGACCTGCCACCCGGCACCGGTGACGTACACCTAACCATGGTTCAGACTGTACCTGTAACAGGAGCTGTTATTGTATCTACACCTCAATCAGTGGCCGCGGCAGATGCCCGCAAAGCCATCATGATGTTTAAGCAGCCACAAATCAATGTTCCGATACTCGGAATTGTAGAAAATATGGCTTATTTTACACCGCAGGAATTGCCTGAAAATAAATATTACATTTTCGGACAAGGAGGAGCAAGGAAGATGGCTGACCAGTTTGAATTGCCATTTTTGGGAGAAATACCGATAGTACAAAGTATCAGAGAGGGAGGAGATAGTGGCGTTCCGGCAGTAGTGGGTGACGAGCCTGTAACCAGGAAAGCCTTTGCAGAATTGGCGCAGCGTGTAGCACAGAATATAGCCATACGCAACGCAAATCTGGAACCTACCAAGGTGGTACAAATGAATTAAGCGAATATTATATAAAACACACTGTATATGAAATTTGGTTTATCGTCTTTGCTTTTGTTGCTGCTGATACAACCGGCAACCGCCCAAAGAAAATATAACAAAACCATCAGAGGACCATTGCAAATAACTACTGTGAAGGTAGCCGGTGGCGACTTTGATTTGGGCGCCAACGATGGCTCTGATGACAGAAAACCCGCGCACACCGTAACACTCGATGACTTCTATATGAGTGCATACGAAATAAAACAAGAGCAATGGAAAGCTGTAATGGGTAGTAATCCGTCATTCTATAAATGTGACGAATGCCCGGTACAAAACGTTAGCTGGAATGACATTCAGGAGTTCATTGCAAAACTCAATGAAACAACGGGCAAAACATATCGCCTGCCTACCGAAGCAGAATGGGAATATGCGGCCAGAGGCGGACAGCACGAACAATTGGTGAAGGAAAAGCACCTTCGCGGCAGCATCGGAGAGCTTTTGGTTTCAGAAGAGGAAAGCTATAATAGTATTCCGCGAAAAGAACTAAAAGGCAAAAAGTACAGTGGCAGGCGTGCAGGTCCTCAATCAATTGCCTGGTACAAAAACAACGCTAAAGATAGAGTGCATCCTGTAGGACATAAACAGCCAAATGAATTAGGCATTTATGACATGAACGGAAATGTGGAAGAATGGTGTTCTGATTGGTATGCATTGAGCTATGGCAGTACGAGCAGCAGAAGCAACCCGCTCGGCCCTACCGGAGGCAAATCTAAAGTGGTACGTGGTGGCTCCTATGCAAATCAGGATTATGAGTTGTCTGTTACTCGCCGTGCTGCTTACCTCCCCGATACAAGAGCGATGTCCCTGGGATTCCGACTTGTGGAAGTGAAATAAAGCTAACCGCTGGCGTAACACTTGCGTTTGCATTGGGTATCCCATTTCACTGCATTTGCTATACTGGTTAGTTATACGCACTGTCCGATGCCCGTGAGGCTGCAAATATGACTGCGTATTTACAGAAACGTGTATCATAACATGTCAAACAACCTGCAGAAATATGCTGTTCTGATTGTCCTTTCCGGCATCCTGTTTTTTCCATTTCTTGGTGGCGTTCACCTATTCGATTGGGACGAAATAAACTTTGCCGAATGTGCAAGAGAGATGCTCGTTTCCGGTGACTACCTCCGTCCTCAGATAGATTTCATGCCGTTTTGGGAGAAGCCCCCATTTTTCATCTGGATGCAGGCCACTTCGATGAACATATTTGGCATCGGAGATTATGCCGCAAGGTTTCCAAATGCACTTATTGGCGTAGTCACAATTGTTGCTGTTTACTATGCAGGAAAGAAAACAGTAAACGAAAAAATGGCACTATGGTGGGCAGCAGTCTATGGCGCGTCATGGCTACCCCACCTTTACTTTAAGTCCGGCATCATTGACCCAACCTTCAATCTGTTTATATTTCTATCGTTCTTTCAGGTATATCTACTTCGTCACTCAGAAAAAAAATGGCTTCATGCAATACTCGCCGGATTGCTTTTAGGGATGGCTGCACTTACCAAAGGTCCGGCAGCAATACTCATAGCACTTTTAGCTTTGGGTGTATATATCATAGTAACCAAAGGACTCAACGACTATAAAATAAAGCACTTGTTTACTATCGCCGTGTGTGCTGCATGCCCTTTCTTTATATGGATCACCATTACTACCATTGCTCATGGTATGGATTACGGTCAGTGGTTCTTAAGCGAATTTGTCAGATATCAGATACGATTGTTCAGTACCGAAGACTCAGACCACGGCGGTCCGTTCATCTATCATTTTGTTGTATTGCTGATTGGTTGCTTTCCCGCATCGGTTTTTTTGTTTCAATACATCGGTAAGCGTGATAACGAGCATAAAACTTCTAAAAATGACTTTACGAGATGGATGTGGATTCTCTTTTGGGTGGTACTCATTCTATTCTCGATCGTAAAAACAAAGATTGTCCATTATTCATCCTTGTGTTATTTCCCGCTCACCTACCTCGCAGCAGTTCAACTCTACCGCCTCACCAACAGATACGAGCGCTTGAAGAAAAGCGTAAAAATCATTTTGCTTTCAGTTGGGACAACACTAGCATTACTTATTACGCTGCTGCCCGTTGCAGGTTTAAACAAAGCCAAAATCACCCCCTTCATTGCCGACCCTTTTGCTGTTGCCAATTTCAGGGCCAACGTTCTTTGGAGTTACGCAGAATGCCTCTGGGGGCTGCTCTATCTTGCAGGTATCTGGACGGCAGTGATACTAATGAAAAAAGACTTTCGTAAGGGTCTGACCATTCTAATCGTTGTTCAAATTGTAATCATTCAGGCTACAATCCTTCACTTCACACCAAAAATCGAGCAATTCACGCAACACGCTGCTATAAAGTATTTTGAAGGATTTGAAGGCAAGGATGTTTATGTGCACCCGCTTGGCTATCGCAGTTATGCCGATTTATTTTACTCAAGAAAGCAGGACAATGCAGCGCCTCAGTATCTGGGTATGCGAAAAGACAAAAGCGGCAGGGAAACCCCCGAAGCGAATGAACATTGGTTATTATACGGAAAGACAGATAAGCCCACTTACTTTATCTGCAAGGTGATGGATAGCACAAAGTACGCCCAAATGCCACAACTTCAATTGATAGGTAGTGAGAACGGCTTTGTGTTCTTTAGGAAAAAAGATGTGCATACAGTTAGCCCTCAATAAACTTTCAACACAATCAAGCGAAACTATGTCAGAAGTAAATTACTGAGGTATCAGCTCTACCCTTCTGTTTAACGCTTTCGCTTCATCGGTATTTTTTCTGTCCAATGGTTTTGACTCGCCAAAACCCTTTGTAGTAAGTCTGGATGCACTCACCCCTTGACGCTGCAAAAACTCTTTCACCGCATCGGCACGTTTTTGCGACAATACCATATTGTCCGACGTAGCGCCGTCTGCATCTGTATGTCCATATATTTTCAACTTGAGTTTAGCGTGCTTCTTCATTAAGTCAGACAACGCTGTGAGGTAACTATTACTCTCGGGGGTTATTGTGGCCTTCCCTACATCAAACCGAATAGCGTGAGTTGTCAGAGATTTACCTTTCAGTAGTACCATCAACGGGTCTGAGTAAGGTCCTGTAGCTATTTTCACATTTCGATACCTGACGGGAGCCCAACCTCCGAATAACACATTATTCGGAACATCCGCATAACGGGGCACAGTCAAAATCATTTTATTGTCTACGTACATCGTTAACGTTCCCCTGACATAGTCGACAACACCATGATGCCAGGACAATGTATCGAAACTACCCGAGTACTTCCCAACGTTCTCCTTATTGACAATAATCGTATCAACCCGAGTGTCGATAACATTCAGATAGGCTTCAATATCACCCGACCTCAAAAACCGAATCATGTGACCACGACAACAAACAGTTCTTCCGCAATGCTGTTTATGCTCATCAGGCATCACCACTACCAGAGCACTCGCAAATGGGGATAAGAGCTGGTAATCAAACTCCACAGTAAAACTGTCAGACAAACTCCCAGCCAGATTCATTTTGGGCTTCAGATGGATATATGATGTTTTCATCAACAAGGAATGATCATCCATTTTCCATAAGTTCTTCATGTATTTGGAAGCCTTTGTGACACAATCTACAAACTCCCACCGCGAAGGCACTGTACCATTCGGCTCACTAAATAAGTTATCTTCAAATACAACTAACTCTCTACCATGTGTGTAATTAGCAGTTCCTGCACTCGAGGTATTTTGCGCAAAACTTAGTAGCGCCGCACAGCTCAACATGAGTGTCCCGGCCAAACGGATGAAAACATTCTGCATAATAGTAAGATTATCATGTAAAATTCATTTTCCCAATCAATTCAACTTTCGCCAATTGCATAAACAGAGATGATTCAGGAACGAATATCAAAACAAGATAATAATATTTTGGATTCATGGAATTATGAAGCGCGGCATCCAAATAAAAAAATCCCCGCTGGTTCACTGTCCGACAGCGCCTCGGGGAAATTTTGTGCAGCAAGCTGCAATATACATACTACAATTATTGTGCCGAATTTTCCGAATCAGTACCTTCAGCAACTGATTCCTCACCGGCCGAAACCTCAGAGCCTTCCTCCTTCGGGTCATTCCCTTCCGGTTCCCGACTGTCATTCCACTCTACAATAAAATTGTTTCTACCCCCTCCAATTAACAAAGCGAGATACTTTTGCTGTGTCAGCTCCAGCATCGCCAGAAACGTAAAAATGGCATGTATCCTGTTCTCACAAGTAGCAAACAACAGTTCGAATGGGATTCGCTTCTTTTCTTTCAACTGTGTCGTTAGATACACCCGCTGTCCTTCAAGGCTATAATTGTATTTAACTACAACGTGTTGTGGTTTGGCATTTCTGGCATTCAGCTTTTTAATCACCCGCTCATAGGCCTGTAACAACTTATACATGGTCACAGTCTGTATCTCCGTACCTTCGGAGTACGAATCTCCCAGCTCGTTCATCTCAGCCTTTACATTGCCTCGCTTTTGCTGCATCTGACGATCTGCCTCCATCATCACCATCACCTCTGATGCTTCCTTAAACCGCTTATACTCCAGAATTTTGTCAACCAGCTCCTGACGAGGGTCTATCTCATTTCCCTGGGCATCTACTTCTCTGCGTGGAAGCAACATACGAGCCTTAATGCGCATCAACGTAGAAACAAACAGTATAAACTCACTTGCTAACTCTATATTAAGTGTTTCTAAAGAATGGATATACTTCAAAAACTCCTTGGTGATGTCGGCAATCGGAATATTGTAAATATCTAACTCATCCCGTTCTATAAAGAACAGAAGAAGGTCAAACGGACCTTCAAACTGCGGCAGTTTTATTTGATATGAGTAAGACATTTGCTAAAAACCCTGACGGAATACAAAAGCCAAAAATAGCTTTTTATACCGAGAAACTAATCATGGGAGGAAGCAGACACAAAAATCTGTCTTCCTCCCATGAGCACTAAAATTTATAACCTACTCCAAATGTAAACACCTGCTTCAGCTGAACCCAACCGAGACCCGCTCCCGGTTCGTTTTTATCTACAACATTACCTAAGTCATCAACTTCTGTACGAGAATACGGAATATTGTTATCATACATTATTGTAGCACCCAACGTCACGTTAAAGTACTTTGATATTTTCCAGGAAAACAAGTTGTCAAACAGGATGTTGATATTGCCCGGATTATCCCGCTTGATAATAGCACCTGTGCTATCCTTTGTATCTTTCGCAAGATAGTTGGCGTATAAGTCGAGGCGAGTTTTAAACACCATATTCTCACGAATATTAATGATATACCTGCCAGAGAAATAAGCACCCAGCTGAAACACAGAAGTTTCACCATACTTAACACCAAAAGCACCCTGCGGAGACCGAAGCGTATATTTCCTATCAGCCAGTACCACTCTTGCTGCAGCAGGAGAAAGGAAAACAGTCAAATCGCTTCCTCTTCTGTATTCAAGACCTAGTGCCGCTGTTAAGAATGCAGGAGATAACAGACCTGAAGTAGATGCACTATCCCAATTCTTCTTTGAGTAATCATAACCGTTTGTCATTTGTGACTTCAGGTTAAACAGCCCCGTCAAATAGAAATCACGAGCCGTGTCTAACAGTTTACCATACTTAGAGGTAAAGTCGATACGGTCATCCGTCTTACGTGGCACGAAACCCGTAGAGTAGTTATAGGTAAGACCATAAGTCATATCCAGGTTGTTGCTCCAAATATCACGGTGATTCAGATAATCAAGACGACCACTGAAAATACCGTTTATCAATAACGAAGCCACCTCACCACCTGCAGCCCAGTTGTGCAGGAAGCCACCGTTTGTCCCGATACTGAGAATGCCGCTATGCATCCACGCTACAGTGTCTTTGTTCGATGTCTGCAACATCTTTTTAAGTTTGTCTACATCCTTTACCTGTGCGTTTACTTGCTGGAGTGCAAAAAGGCATAGCACTGCCGATAAAATTGTTTTTTTCATTTTACGTGTGTTTGTTAATATATGTGTGTTGTATTTAAATTATTATGGGCTACCGTGGCTTATATTTTGCCTTCCTGAGAATTGTCGGTGCATCTGTTTCTCGAAGGAGCTCTTTGAGAGTCACTTTTGGATTTTGCTGCATATACGCAGCCACTATTTTGTAGCCCAACCACGTTCCGATGTTGCCGGGTGTAGTCTTATCCGGCTTACTTACAGGCTCTAACCCACGAGCAAAAGGACCATCTGTAATATAGGGCATGATGTCCTTTGCAGACTTATTATAAAGCAGATTCTGCGCAATGAAAAAGTTGTAAATCAATGCCTCATTGTTATTGCACCATTCTACCTGATTTTGTCTAAATCCAAACAAAACAGAATCCGGCACCTCCGGCAATATCTTGTGCAAGAAATATTGCTCTTTCCCTTTTTGCACCATCAAATCCAGCAAAGTAGCCTCTTCCGTAACAAAAGGAAATGCACCTGAATAGATAGCACCAAAAACAGATACCGGAATAAACGAACGCCGAATGTGTGGCTTCATATAGTCATGCACGCCAATAACATCGTAGTGCGGAAACTCATCACCAAGAAACATATCCAGACCGATGCACAACGTATTGCTATCTATAGGGAATGAGGCCCAGTTGCTCAAACCCATATTCAGGTATATGATTCGCGGCACTTTGTAATCGGGAAAGTAGTACTTCATCAACTTAAATCCACGTAGCAGTTGCTCGTTTTCAGACTTTGTATCAGGATACTTTTTCTGTATCTCTGCCTCCAGCTCTACAAAGTCTTTGTAAGTTAGAAACGGACGAAACCCATCCCTGATGCCCGGCACAGTATCAGAGAAATTGCCATACAACCCATATGCCATTACTGTATCTAAAAAATAATTAAGAAAGTTTGGATATTGTTCTGCAAGACTTCTCAGACCGGCTTCTATATTGTTGGAGTCTATTGCATACAAATCTTTATCAAACCTGCGTGTATCCAGTTTAACTTCTATAGCAGACGTATCAGGAATATTTTCAGATGGATTGCCACAACCTGCCAGAACAAAAACAAGACAACCTATTAGGGCATTCCGACCGAAATCAAGAAACGTCCTCCTTTTAATATCTTCTAAAAACATCATGCCTTTTAAAATTGTCGGCAAAGGTACTAATTATGAAACTAACACCATTCCAATCGATCGGTTATCTACAGTCATTAACAACCGTTTACCCGAAACCATACCAGAAATCCCGGGATCCTTATATGCACCCACTCAGCTCCCGGCATATTATTTTGTAAATTGCACTTCATGAAACATGCAATCAGTTTAATATCTTTTGTTATTCTATTGTCTCTGGGCGTATCGGCACAAATATCTGTTGCTCCCGCGGTAGGCGGATACATCGTACATAGAACAGAGCGTCATGATGGCGAGCAACGAAAAGTCGGACAGATGACAACCCCAAGCTTCCGAATCGGAGCAATAGGCAGTGTTGTCCTATCAAACAAACTGGCACTGCAAACGGGCATTTATTTCGCTTACAATACATTTAAATTCGACAATGTAGGTCCGTACAGCAATACTAAAGCAAATGTAAATGCGTTGGATGTGCCCATACAGGTGGTGTACAGTTTCCATCAAATGAGCAGCGGGCATTTTTTTGTAGGCTTAGGACCGTGGGTTGCAGTTAACTTAGGTGGAAAAACAGGTATATACAATGGTGGCACAAACGTAATTAGAGAAAAAATTCACTTCGGCAACGGAGATAACGACGGGCACAGAAGAGTAGATTTAGGACTATCGGCAAGCGTGGGGTACGAACTACGGAAAGGATTATCTGCACGTATCCACTTCCAAAAAGGCATCAAAAATATGTACCCGGAAAAGATCGACACGTATCGATTAACAAGCTATAGCTACGGACTTACTTTTGCCTACCGGTTACCGCTATCCAAATAAGTAGAAATGGTTAGTTCAAATTTGCTTAAGCTAACAGAACGGCACTCATTCTACCCTATTAGCAACAACTAAACTTGTCCTGTAAGTCAGTCCCGGCAAATCGATTCGTACAATGTAATTACCCGCATTGATACCATCAATGCTTTGTTCAATCGGTTGCCCGCTCGTGTTTATTTCTTTTGATAGCACTTCCCGCCCCAGAACGTCAATAATACGAATGTGCGCATTTACCTGCGGTCCCGATATAGATATAACAAACTTGCCTGAAGCAGGATTAGGATAAACTTGAATACGGCGCCTATTATCCACAGATACAGTACGTACCTCTGTACACGACACCACCTCAATAGTATCTGACCGGTAACAACCTGTACTCAATGAATACGTAATAACAGATGTACCCGGCGCAATAGCCGAAACCAAACCGGTTGCAGATTCTACCGCAGCAATAGTTGTATCACTGCTACTCCATACACCACCCGATGTCGCATTGGATAGCGAAATGGAGTTACCTGCACACACTGTGGTGTCTATATTAAAAACTGCCGGTTGAGGGTTAACAGTAATAGTCAGATACGAATCACCGCAGCTGGAAATGTGCGTAATGATGGCAGTACCAACGGCAATGCCACGTACGACACCCGTATCCGGACTGATAACGTCCGCAACAGAAGTGTTGCTGCTGCTCCATAAACCGCCTGACTCACCACTCGATAAACCAACCTTACTACCTACGCACACATCCGACAGTCCTGTTATTTCAGGAGGCATTGTATTCCAGACGACGTTTGGCAACCCCAAATAGCCACGAGCCGGACTAAAATCTATGTAATCATGCACGTAATCGCAACTCACACCCGGTAAATTCGGATGCTTTATACAATCCAGATGACTGAAGTTTCCGTTGAAGTAAATTTTGTCATCAGGTGCTAATCTCATATCCCCACCTGAGATGCCACCACCAACACCCATCGGGTACGTCGTCACCAGATATTCTGAGCCTATTATCGTCAACAGGTCAGGCAAGGATATATCATACTGATACAAGCCGCCATGTGTAGAAGAAACATATAGCTTGGTATCGTCAGGAGAAAACGCCGCTCCATAAATACCACCATACTCATTCAGTATCCGGCAATTGGATACCATACCCGTATTTATATCAAAGTCATACAGCTCTGCCCGGCTTGGCGCAGTGCTTGAGTGCGAAAAGTTCATACACGCCAGACGCTTACGATCATGACTGACCTTCAGTACGCCCGCCGCATAACAATCTGTATAAACACCAACCGTAGATATAACAGGCGTAGTATTCACCCCCGCCGCAGTAATTTCATAAGCAAAAAACCGGGCATCAGTCCTGTCATGCACCAGCAGCCACATATTGCAACGGTTGCCCGGCACTACCGCCATTTGCTCGGTAAAGCCACTATCAATAGGAATCCCCATCCTACTCGTAACCACATCACCGTATCCACCATCCAACGACATGTCTATAACAGAGTAGTAGAGCCTACCGATTCCCATATAGTGCTCCAAAGAAAACAGATAAAACATTTCCGGATTATCAAGTAGTGGCACTATGGCAGCACATTGCGACCCGCTATAGGTGTAATAAGGCACAACAGCCCGACCGGAGGGCATAGTATCACCCAATCTGTTATACACAATTCTGCCATTTGTATAAAACCATAAATCACCCGAAGGATCACAAACCGCACCACTGCCTTCAAAGGAATATATGGGTGTCGAAGACAGCACCGGCGCACCACTGTTAAAGTCCAGTTTTAGGCTATCACCAAATACCCAAACCATATTCTGGTTGGCATTATATTGGGCATTACTCCGATAAGGAGCAAACAAAAACAACTGTAACAATACAGTCGAACAAAAGAATATGCGGGATACAAGCGAAAACATAAGGTGGTGGTTTAGATATTACCTAACTATAAAATTACAGATTTTTCAATAGATTGGCAAACCTGTAGTTGTGATTTGCTTTCAAATTTTCATAACTTGGTGATGAAACACAACGCATCGAGCGAAGCAAAGCGATTAGCTGTGTTGTGATTTGCTTTCAAATTTTCATAACTTGGTGATGAAACACAACCAGTATATACATGTCCTACGTTAGTGTATAGTTGTGATTTGCTTTCAAATTTTCATAACTTGGTGATGAAACACAACCTAATTTCGTCCGTAGTGACATATTCATAGTTGTGATTTGCTTTCAAATTTTCATAACTTGGTGATGAAACACAACTCCAGATAGGGCTTCCTTCGGTAATATTTAGTTGTGATTTGCTTTCAAATTTTCATAACTTGGTGATGAAACACAACGGCGGGAGTGGGTTACCAGAATATTATACGGTTGTGATTTGCTTTCAAATTTTCATAACTTGGTGATGAAACACAACTAATGGACGTACAAAAAGCAATCGATCTGGTTGTGATTTGCTTTCAAATTTTCATAACTTGGTGATGAAACACAACAAGTGAGAATTCTGGCACACGGTCGTCTCCGTTGTGATTTGCTTTCAAATTTTCATAACTTGGTGATGAAACACAACGACGGAGGAAAGCAAAGGAAGTGTGTATAAGTTGTGATTTGCTTTCAAATTTTCATAACTTGGTGATGAAACACAACTATGGAAAATTCATGCAGTTAGTTCAATTCGTTGTGATTTGCTTTCAAATTTTCATAACTTGGTGATGAAACACAACTGTTGACTTAAAAGATGTGAAGTGTTCAGGGTTGTGATTTGCTTTCAAATTTTCATAACTTGGTGATGAAACACAACATGCTTCAGTAATAGGCGGTGGAGGATACGGTTGTGATTTGCTTTCAAATTTTCATAACTTGGTGATGAAACACAACTAATGCAGTTGCATACAAACATACCAAACAGTTGTGATTTGCTTTCAAATTTTCATAACTTGGTGATGAAACACAACACAGGAATAGCCAGGTGCAAGCCCCAACCCGTTGTGATTTGCTTTCAAATTTTCATAACTTGGTGATGAAACACAACATGTTTTTCTCGTCATAAGTGAGAGTAACGTTGTGATTTGCTTTCAAATTTTCATAACTTGGTGATGAAACACAACGAAGAACTTGCCCAAGCCCTACTCACCCAAGTTGTGATTTGCTTTCAAATTTTCATAACTTGGTGATGAAACACAACCGGGGCGTATACTTATGTTTTGCGTTCATGGGTTGTGATTTGCTTTCAAATTTTCATAACTTGGTGATGAAACACAACTTTCTAGCTGATTTTCATACGGCAGGCTCTGTTGTGATTTGCTTTCAAATTTTCATAACTTGGTGATGAAACACAACATTGAGTTTCATTCACAGATAACAGGCAAGTTGTGATTTGCTTTCAAATTTTCATAACTTGGTGATGAAACACAACTACGACAATTGGGACGCTAACAAACATCGGTTGTGATTTGCTTTCAAATTTTCATAACTTGGTGATGAAACACAACCCATAACGTGTGATTTATACCCGAAGTTAGTTGTGATTTGCTTTCAAATTTTCATAACTTGGTGATGAAACACAACAGCATGAAATAATGAATAAAATGTAATCCTGTTGTGATTTGCTTTCAAATTTTCATAACTTGGTGATGAAACACAACCATAGCCTTCGACTACAATGTACTTGGCGCGTTGTGATTTGCTTTCAAATTTTCATAACTTGGTGATGAAACACAACATAGAATTGGCAGACATGGCCATTCTTGCCGTTGTGATTTGCTTTCAAATTTTCATAACTTGGTGATGAAACACAACCACTTGGACGACTACATCTAACGGTAAACCGTTGTGATTTGCTTTCAAATTTTCATAACTTGGTGATGAAACACAACGCAGCCATCGCTGAAGACGTGAGAAAGATAGTTGTGATTTGCTTTCAAATTTTCATAACTTGGTGATGAAACACAACTCCTGTATTTTCGAGCCACAGCGCAATTGAGTTGTGATTTGCTTTCAAATTTTCATAACTTGGTGATGAAACACAACACGTAGTTTCATAATGTTTCGTGTGATTTAGTTGTGATTTGCTTTCAAATTTTCATAACTTGGTGATGAAACACAACGAACAGATTGCGCAAACGATGTTAACCCTAGTTGTGATTTGCTTTCAAATTTTCATAACTTGGTGATGAAACACAACTTGCGAGGGTCGGGAAACTCCGTGTCTCCGGTTGTGATTTGCTTTCAAATTTTCATAACTTGGTGATGAAACACAACCGGTGCATGCTCCAGTAATCCATGTCTGTAGTTGTGATTTGCTTTCAAATTTTCATAACTTGGTGATGAAACACAACGCGTGCACTGAAAGTAAATTTGGATTGACTGTTGTGATTTGCTTTCAAATTTTCATAACTTGGTGATGAAACACAACCAAAAATAGTCAAGACGTTCAAATTTGCGGTTGTGATTTGCTTTCAAATTTTCATAACTTGGTGATGAAACACAACTTACTCCACAGATGATTAAATGGCACAAGGTTGTGATTTGCTTTCAAATTTTCATAACTTGGTGATGAAACACAACATCATTGTGCCGTAATCAATGTCCTCTACGGTTGTGATTTGCTTTCAAATTTTCATAACTTGGTGATGAAACACAACTTGGTCAAGGTAAGTTTTTAGCTTGTCCGGGTTGTGATTTGCTTTCAAATTTTCATAACTTGGTGATGAAACACAACCCTCAAACTCATACCGGAGCATACAATCGGTTGTGATTTGCTTTCAAATTTTCATAACTTGGTGATGAAACACAACTATGGTGATAAAACACCGCTTGCCCTATTGGTTGTGATTTGCTTTCAAATTTTCATAACTTGGTGATGAAACACAACTCATCCGGCACCTCAATGAACCACTTTTGGTTGTGATTTGCTTTCAAATTTTCATAACTTGGTGATGAAACACAACATACTGATACAAACCACCCTCACTCATCGGTTGTGATTTGCTTTCAAATTTTCATAACTTGGTGATGAAACACAACGAAACTTATCAATGTCGAAGGTTGCAGGGGTTGTGATTTGCTTTCAAATTTTCATAACTTGGTGATGAAACACAACTGGTCTGATTGATGGCATAAAGGAAATGTCGTTGTGATTTGCTTTCAAATTTTCATAACTTGGTGATGAAACACAACTTGCTCATATCCTACCATTTATTTGATTGCGTTGTGATTTGCTTTCAAATTTTCATAACTTGGTGATGAAACACAACAGTTAAACCCATCGGCACGGGTAATGCTGTGTTGTGATTTGCTTTCAAATTTTCATAACTTGGTGATGAAACACAACTTGCCGGAGGTGTATAATGAGGAGGCGGTTGTTGTGATTTGCTTTCAAATTTTCATAACTTGGTGATGAAACACAACACAGGACACCGGTAGATGTGCAGCAGTTTAGTTGTGATTTGCTTTCAAATTTTCATAACTTGGTGATGAAACACAACCTAAATATATAGGTTATGGCTACTGGTGGGTTGTGATTTGCTTTCAAATTTTCATAACTTGGTGATGAAACACAACCTTATGCACTCCCAATTATACCCTAATCTTGTTGTGATTTGCTTTCAAATTTTCATAACTTGGTGATGAAACACAACGACCTTTATACCCCGTAGGGGGTGTTGAGGTTGTGATTTGCTTTCAAATTTTCATAACTTGGTGATGAAACACAACTAGCGTCATAACTAATGCTGTTGACAGCGGTTGTGATTTGCTTTCAAATTTTCATAACTTGGTGATGAAACACAACGGTGATTATGATGATGACTTCTGATAAACAGTTGTGATTTGCTTTCAAATTTTCATAACTTGGTGATGAAACACAACTGTACCCTGTAATAGAAGTAACACCCCCTGTTGTGATTTGCTTTCAAATTTTCATAACTTGGTGATGAAACACAACAATCTTCTGAACATCTATACTCGTCAAGTGGTTGTGATTTGCTTTCAAATTTTCATAACTTGGTGATGAAACACAACACAAGACTTGAACATCTCTATTTGGTTTTGTTGTGATTTGCTTTCAAATTTTCATAACTTGGTGATGAAACACAACAGGGATTGCTGGCACTTAACACGTGCCACCGTTGTGATTTGCTTTCAAATTTTCATAACTTGGTGATGAAACACAACACGAACTACGAAGACGCTACCAAAGGTCAAGTTGTGATTTGCTTTCAAATTTTCATAACTTGGTGATGAAACACAACTGTAAATTCTGATCCCGATACCATTCATAGTTGTGATTTGCTTTCAAATTTTCATAACTTGGTGATGAAACACAACTTTTGCGGCCAATCAGATAGCTATTAATCGGTTGTGATTTGCTTTCAAATTTTCATAACTTGGTGATGAAACACAACTGTGTTTATGATGGAATGTCTCCCGTCGGAGTTGTGATTTGCTTTCAAATTTTCATAACTTGGTGATGAAACACAACGTCGTGCTCCCAAGCACGCCGGCGTTTTTGGTTGTGATTTGCTTTCAAATTTTCATAACTTGGTGATGAAACACAACATTGCCCTCCGCTTAATATCTCCGGATATGTTGTGATTTGCTTTCAAATTTTCATAACTTGGTGATGAAACACAACAACCGTCATAGCTTATCGCATTGAGAGCGGTTGTGATTTGCTTTCAAATTTTCATAACTTGGTGATGAAACACAACTGCTTTCTTTCTATGCCTTTACAGGAAAGTGTTTCAGCCGATTTTCAGGAATAAAAAAACTAACTCTGTTTTGTTTTTTTATTCCTGATTTTCCCAAAAAACAAATCCTGCCAATTTCAGAAAAGTTCTAATTGTTGCGGCGGCGGCGCAACAGGAGCCGGATCCGTACCATGAAACAGCTCCATCATCCCAAACTGCTTATCTGTAATGCACATTATCCCCACTTTGCCCTTTGGTGGCAGTCGCTCCTTTACCCGCTTTATATATACCCCGGCGTTCTCCCTGCTATTGCAATGGCGCATGTATATACTGAACTGAAACATCTGAAAACCAAAGTCCAGCATCTCTTTCCTGAACTTAGAAGCATGTTTGCGATCCTTCTTAGTTTCAGTAGGCAGGTCAAAAAACACGAGTACCCACATAATACGATATGCGTTTAAGCGGTCATACATATAAGACTATCATCGCCCCCCTTTCTACCCTATACCGTCATTACCGGATATAGCAGCTTCCGCTGCTTACCCTCATAGCATCTTGCCAAGCTGGCAGTCGTTTTCTGCACCGCTATCATCAGCGGGCTGCTCTTGCCATCTATCATCACATCCAATACAGGTATCGAAAGCATTTGTTTCTTAATGTCCGTTGTTAGCTCAGTCACATCCGCATGCGCATTCAGCACATCACACACCATCCCATCTACATATTGCCGGTACGGCTCCATAATATCATCTGCCAGACAATAGGCATTGTACTGATTCCTATGGTGAATACCCAGCGTAGGCAACAAGCCGCTGCCCGTCAACGACCTCGCTACCACCGCCCTCAGTATGGCATAGCCATAGTTGAGTAGATTGTTAGGTGGCGCACCGTACCGTTCTCTCGTAAACCGTCCCCATTCTCTGAAAATGTGTTTCCAGTAGTAGCTCGCGGCCTGCGCCTCCATATTACCACTATCCCCGCTCCTCACCTCCTTACTCATATTCATCAGCAGCTTATCCGGCTCGCCATACAGGCTGCCGCCCCGCTCCTGCCTGCCAAGCAGTGCTGCCTGGTTTTGTATTTTAGCAACTACCGTCTGTTGCCAGAGTTGCTTCTTCAGTGGCTCAGAAGCAGCTACCTGTGTGGCAAACACCTTGCTTTGTAGCGTATGCCCATCCAGGTTTAGCAACATACCCGTTGGGTGATGCGTACTATTGCACGTAATCACCGCCGTATTGTTGGCAAGCAACTTTGCCAATAGCCCCTGCGATATGGTTATCTGCTGATGATCCAGTATCAATACACCTATATCCTCTATATGGGCTGTATGAGGCTTTGGCTTTGCCACCTTATCTGCACCCTTGGGATACGGAAACTCTACTACCAACTGCTCATTGGCAGTACGCAGATAAGCCGGATTCCCAAAATATAATGTGCGCTTTATCAAAACCTATTTCTTTATTATATTTCCCAACCGATCAACTGACAACTTCACACACACTTCTTTAATCATTACCCCTTCAATAGACCTTTCCATTTTATTAAGAGGGGAGAACTCTTCTTTATTTACAATCGGAGCAGCAATATCATTTCTCACAAAAAAGCACTGAGAGCCAGTTGCGCTAACCATCCTATATACTTTACCCGCATACTCTTTATTAAACTCAGCAAAACCTACACCTCTATCCTCGCTTTCCTCAGAGGGAACATACACCAAGTCGTTAGGAGATAAAAACATAATAAGTGTATTTCCTTTTTCATCTGCTTCCGGCACAGGCGACAAACCTTGTTTCTGTCGTTCAATAACAATATTCAATGGGATAGTATCATATAAACGCTTCCCTTTACCATCTTCATAAATCGCAAAGAACAAGTTAGTTCCTTTCGCTGCTTCTACATACTTATCCGCTTTATTGCCATAATGACCAACATTAAACTTACTGCCTTTCGGTTCATAAGTACGGACTTTATATATTGGTTGATGCTGTTTTCCACAATTAAGTTCGGCAATATTTTTATTCATTTTATCCAAACCATCTTGAGAAAACGCTAGTTCGGGATGCTCTATAGTTTTACCTCCCTTTTCTTCATTATACATGTGCAAGTGATTTTTCATTATCGCACGTATCCCACTATCTGTTATGCTATTTATTTTTGAAGTATTAAACGAATCATCTACCGGCACCCTTACTGCTACATTTGAGGGGGCTCCATCAGCACTAACATCCCAATAATCTACTTGTACTCTTGAGACATCTTTTTCGTTCCAAATGTGACCAATTTCTTTAAAATATCTTGCAATCTTTTTCTTGTCATATTTTTGTTCAACAAGCTCCTTAATCTTTGATTTTAACGCCCTATCCGAAATCATTTCCCAGTTGCCGAGTGCCGTGGAAAGAGAAACTTCTTTATTAAGTTTCAACTTTACTAAACCCGAAACAGTATCCTTATGCATTGGTTTTCGTATTGCCCAATGATCCCCTTTAACTTGTTTGCCATAGACCTTCTTCATTGTGCCATCGTCAGTCTTCTTCCATCGTTGATAATAGTTGACGGTCTTATTAATTACTCGCAAATTTTGCTTGTAACTGACTATGATTTTTTCTATTTTTTCTATGGCATCTTTTGCAAACTTAGGCCAGGGAGGGAGAAAAGACTTCGCAACTTTTACTTTTTCCCCATCTCTTACTATCTCTTCTAATACTCTCAAACCTGCTACAAGGCTATAGTTCTTCCGTTTAGAGTTAATAGAATTAAGGTAGTTAACATGATTTTTTGTAATGCAGGCAATTGCCAATGCGTCCAATGCATGATGCCTATGATCAATTCGCTTTTTACTAAAACCTTTTTGATTGACTAACGGAACGGTTGGCAGAAACTTGTTTGTATTTTCATTTACTTTTCCAAACTCATCAGTTCCTTTCAGTTCATTCATCCGTATAAACCGAGGAGTTATCAATTCATTCCATACATGTTCCAACCCCCAATCACGCTTCATCCGTGCCGTTATTGCTCCTGTAACTGGAACAACATTTTTAGAAATTGCCTCAAGTTCACCTTCCTCCCGCACTACATTACTAAGCAAACTCTTCACTACTTTACTTATATAACGACTATCATTGAGTTGCCTCGCTATAAAATCTTCAGGAATTTCCTCCATCAAAAGCTTCTTCATTTTTGAACGGCTTCTGCCAAAATCTTTCTTCACTAATTCTTCATACTCCTCAATCGAAAGCAAACGAATGTCATTTCCGTAATTCAATGACACCTTTTCTCCTCCTCTCTGATTCATATATTCATAAGCTGTCCTATTCCCTTTGTTTGCGTTTACTTCAGCTTCACATATCACCTTATTACTCAGTGAATCATCAAAATACCGGGACTGGGGAATGACATGCTCTATTTCATAATCGCTTGTAAAAAGCTTTGACAATGGAATAATTTTACCCGTGTACGGAGAACGATACCCCTGCTCCAACCATAACTTATATTTCTTCAACTCTATAGACGTAGGAGCATCGGCTCTTGATATTTTCAGAATATCATCCGGCACGTTCCCCTCTTCCGCACTAAGCACCCCTTCTTCATAAATTTTCAGAATCTCCTGTTGCATGGGAGAATACGGACGAACACCTTCTACCTGTCCACTATTTTTCAACTCTGTTAATAATGCCTTTATCCTCAAATTTGTATTCTCATTACTTTTAATTTGGTTTGTCATTTTTTTTCGCTTATCAGCCGAACTTTTCATCTCTCGCCCAAGCTCAATATGTATCTCATCAAAAAACTTTTCCCTACCTTCTCCAAAATGTTCCCATATATCCTTTACAACACGCAATGTTTCCGTAATTACCTGTTCTACAATAGGGTTACGTAGTGAGTGTTGTTTAAAGGCTTTCAAATAACAAGCTATATCCTTAGGTTTTTTCCATAATAACACATCACTATCCTCTGAATGCCTGCCATACACCAAGTAGGACGCAATATGAAGTTCCACCCCACTATATTCGCTAATGTCATCTTGAAACTTCAGTAAGGTTTCTAATAACTTTCTATTTACAGTTTTTCCTCTTAATAGGTCTTCTTCCGAAAAGCCAGCTTCCTTTTCCTTTATATTAGCTACAACATGTGCTCTATTCTTCTGATAAAGGTTCGCACTGCCTACTATATCACTTTCATTCCAGTACTTACCTGTTCTCATCAATGGTAGCAACTTTTTCAGTGCTTTCTCAGAATAGGCTCCATACTCATTTTTGTAGGGCGGAAACTTTTTGAAATGGTCAACAAAATCACTGTTAAACCCATGTCTTTCCGAAAAAGACTGTAATGCCTTTTTAATTTCCGTTTTATCCACTACAGAGTACAAAATGTGCCATAAAGCAACTTCATTCTCATGCGTAAGAAAGTCAAGAGGCACATTTGCTTTTTTGAGTCTTTTAAGAATAGCAGCTCTCGTTTCATTAGCCGGATAGCTTTTATCTTCTATATAATTCCACTTATAATCGGTGATGTTTTTGATTTTTAAATGCTTTTTTAAAAGCGCCTTCTGGTCTATTTTCTCTTCGTCATTAAGCCAATCAAACAAGTCTGTAATATCTTTTCCCGATTTAAGGTACTGCTCTGTTACATCTATGTCTTCTGCACCATCTTTTTTATATATTCTCAGGTTTTGTATAAACTGCCATAGCCTGAATTCCTGATACAATGGATGTGACTTTGCTATGCCCTTTAATGGTTGTCGTTGCTTTTCACCATTTAGCACAAACACCCTTTCTTCAAACTTACAATTGCTAATAAGAGACTTTTTGCTCTTCAGAGGACGTTGATAAAATATAATGTCATTCAAGAACAAATGAACAAAACCCTTACCGCTCAAACTTTCTTTATGTGCTTCGTTGTATTGGTACAATTCCTTTATGCAGGCATTATACATCACCTCATCCCTTAATTCCGGATGAAAATTTGCTTGTTTATCCAATATCATCAGAAGCTCATCCACATAAAACTTCCGTTCTATCACTCGTATCAGTTTCCCCTTTATTTTTTGCGCAGGATTCTTTAGTAACGAACTATATATATATTCCCCTACTGTATCTGAATTATCTTCCTCAATCTGATGTTCGGCTTTCTTTTTTTGCAACCCCCAATCACTCTCCTTGGGTGCCCTGAAAGAACGCTTTTCCTTACCTTCTTTATCTATCTTAACAGCTCCATCCTCATCATACTCTGTTGTTACTATAAAGTCTTTTACTTTACCAACCCAATCAAGTGGAACTTTACTCGTTCTCCTGTAAATCCATCCATTTTCCAGATGCACATTATACCATACTTCATCTGTCCCCTTCCTGTCCCCACTATCCACAACATCGACGACTTCCAACGAAAAAAACTCCTCTTTTTTGTTTTCCTTATCATCTTCATCTTCCCCCCTTAGCTGATAGTATCCTCTTTTCTGATTAAAGTGCAACAACAGCCACGCTAGTTCTTCCTTTTCTATCTTTTCTCTCAATGCCTTTTTGCGCAAATAATAAATAGTCCAATCGTAAGGCACTTTCTTGCCATCCTCTAACAAATCAGGATGATACTTCTTAAAATCAGATAGCATTTCCTGAAACGAATTCCCAAATAGAAACTGAGCCTTATTGTTTTCATCTGGAACATAACACAGCTTTGGTACAGTTTCAGATGTAAATTGTCCTTTGTGTTTTTCAAAATCAATCTGCTTGGAATAATGCTCCGGAAGAAAACCGAGAATATTCAACACACGATGTAGCCGTTCTCTCCTCAACAAATGTCGCTCTCTTAACCTCCTTATACCTCTGAAGCCAGTACGCTCTGCAGTCTGAGAGATTGATACCCCACTATCAAATTTTCCTAAAACATCTTGCGACATAGGTATTATTCTACTCCCAAGTCCTAGTATGTTACCTTTATCCCCTTCTTTTTCTATTAAGGCCCAGCCAATGCTGTTTGTCCCTAAATCAAGTCCTAATATTTTTTTCATTCTCTAGTATTTATAGTTTATCTTTGATTCGAAATTTGAAAGCAAATCACAATAAGGATTATTCCGTTGTGAAAACATTCAAGGCGGGGCAACTCGCCTTTTTTCTTTCCAGACACTAAATATATATAAATCCTCACATTCCCGTCTGCATGAATTTATTTAGTTACCTCCTTGAGCAGCCAAAATAACGCATAATATCATAATTAATTAATTTAAAAATGTGAATATCTTTTTTGTCAGTCACACCACTTAGGCATACTTATTGTGCTTATAAATAATACTCATGACAAACCTATTTCACAACCTCCAAAACCATAAAACATTTTTCGCATAACAACCCGGGCAAATAATATTTTCCACAATACGCAAACCCTCCTCACAACAAAAAAAACACACCCCAATACAAACACTATAGCAGAGAATGCGCAAAAAATGCGCAATTTCATAAACACAAACCATTGATTATCAATAATTTAGAGAATATTTAAACTTACACAGAAAATTGCGCAATTTCCCGAAAACCGGAAACGGTGCCACAAAGAAATCACCAATACAATAGTTATAAACACAAAACAAACACCCAAAACTCCCATCCATTTTTCCTTAGAAAAACTCCCCTTAATCTGCTACTTTTGCAGTATTACACACATGGCAATGGATATAAAAAACCTACAAGAGATGGCGACGCAGGTGCGTCGTGATATAGTAAGAATGGTACATCAGGTACAAAGCGGTCACCCGGGGGGCTCCCTTGGCTGTACCGATTTCCTCACCGCACTCTACTTCAAAGTCATGGAGCGCAAAGCAGGCTTCGACATGGATGGTATTGGCGAGGATATTTTCTTCCTCTCTAATGGTCACATCTCTCCGGTATTTTATAGTGTATTGGCTCGTTCCGGTTACTTCCCGGTCAGCGAGTTAGCCACATTCCGTCATATCAACTCCCGCCTGCAGGGGCACCCCGCTACCCACGAGCATCTACCCGGCGTACGCATTGCCAGCGGTTCACTCGGTCAGGGAATGAGTGTAGCAGCAGGTGCCGCACTTGCCAAAAGGCTCAATAATGACAATCACTTAGTATACTCCCTCCACGGAGACGGAGAACTACAGGAAGGTCAGAACTGGGAAGCAATTATGTTTGCCGCCCACCACAAGATAGACAACCTAATAGCTACCATAGACGTAAACCGCCAGCAGATAGACGGTCCTACAGCAGAGGTGATGAACTTAGGCTCATTGCGCGATAAGTTCGAGGCATTTGGCTGGCACGTCATGGATATGGAAGGCAATGTAATGGACGATGTTTTGGCAGGCCTTGCAGCTGCCAAAGCGGCTACCGGCAAGGGTAAGCCTGTGTGTATCCTGATGCATACCGAAATGGGTAAAGGTGTCAGTTTTATGGAAGGCACACACAAGTGGCACGGCATTGCCCCCAACGATAAGCAGCTGGAACAAGCACTTACCGAATTGGGTACCACCACTCTGGGCGACTATTAACACACTTTTGTAGATAGTTTTCGGTAAATTTGTTACACTGATGTTGAAGAGATAATCAATCTGAAACACTCAGCAGTGGAACTTTATGATTAAAAAGTCACATTTTATACTCCTTACTGCGTGCATGCTGACTGTAGCAATGCTATCAGCATGTCGCAAAGACGATGGTCCGGGGACACCTTTTTCCAAAATCACAGGCAAATGGAAAAAAGCGCAATATGCTACTGACGACAATGCTAACGGCATTCTGGACGATTGGGAAATTCATGATGTAGACAATACAATCACCAATACTTTGGAATTCAAAAAAGACTCAACCGGAATAGAGTCCACTACGTCGGCACCGGAGCTATATTTTAACTGGCGCGTAGGTGGCGATGTATCACTCATTATGGAGTATGGCGCAAGCGACACGGTAAACTACCAGGTTAAGGAGGTAAACGCGTCCCGCCTCAACCTCGTTACAGATACAAAATTCGGTTTGGCAGGTTATTATTATCGTCGCACATTTTAATTTTGCTTTTTATCCGTTCCCTATCTTTACAAAAACTCACTACATTTGAATTATTGTATCAGTCCATCCCGAGAGGATAGATTCACAACAACAAACATTAAATAAATCATAACAAGCAATAAACATTTAAGACAATGGCAAAGATAAAAGTAGCAAACCCTGTGGTAGAACTTGATGGCGATGAAATGACGCGCATCATTTGGAAATTCATAAAAGAGAAACTGATACTACCCTACTTAGAGCTGGACATCAGGTATTACGACCTCGGTGTAGAATATCGTGACGAGACAAACGATCAGGTAACCGTTGATGCCGCCAATGCCATCAAAGAACATGGAGTAGGCATCAAGTGTGCAACGATTACGCCCGACGAAGGTCGGGTTACGGAATTTGGTCTGAAACAAATGTGGAGAAGCCCCAACGGGACTATCAGAAACATATTAGACGGAACAGTTTTCCGTGAACCTATCGTCATGAGCAATATCCCACGCCTGGTACCAAATTGGACAGCACCTATCTGTATCGGCCGTCACGCTTTCGGCGACCAATACCGCGCAACGGATATGATTGTTAAGGGAAAGGGCAAACTGACCATTACATTTGAAGGTGAAGACGGCAATTCTGTAACCCACGAGGTATACAACTTCAAGGGAGATGGTGTTGCACTTGCTATGTACAATACCGATGAATCTATATTCGGCTTTGCTCGATCTTGCTTCAATGTAGCACTTCAGAAAAAATGGCCGCTATACTTGTCTACAAAGAATACAATCCTGAAAAAGTATGATGGCAGGTTCAAAGACATATTTGAACAAGTGTATCAGGAAGAATTTAAAAAAGACTTTGATGCCAATGGGCTTGTATACGAACATAGACTAATTGACGACATGGTGGCAAGTGCGCTTAAATGGCATGGTAACTTTGTGTGGGCATGTAAGAATTACGATGGCGATGTGCAGAGCGACACCGTAGCACAGGGTTTCGGTTCGCTTGGATTGATGACATCAGTACTTGTAACCCCCGACGGTAAAACGATGGAAGCCGAAGCCGCTCACGGTACAGTGACCCGTCACTACAGAGAGCATCAGCTGGGCAACCCAACCAGCACCAACCCCATAGCATCTATTTTTGCCTGGACACGCGGTTTGGCGTTCAGAGGCAAGTTAGACGACAATCAGGCGCTGATAGACTTTGCCAACACACTGGAACAGGTATGTATTGACACTGTAGAAAGTGGCAAAATGACGAAAGACCTGGCGGTATGTATTCACGGAAACAAAGTAAAACACGGTGAGCATTACTTATACACCGAGGAATTCCTCGAAGCAGTCAATGAAAATCTCATTAAGAAAGTGGGATAACACAACAGAATAAATTTACTAATTTAGAGGGGTGTCTCGTTTGCCATTAAACCATACGAGACACCCAATTTGTTTTAGTTCCGGTTCAGCCGGAAATCTTTGCAATTGGAAAAAAAACGCTACTCAATTTTCTAGTCATCAAAAACGATACGATATGCCAAGTGCTAATAAACCGGAAGAATACAACCATGTGATGCCCTACATTATTGTAAAAGATGCTGCCGGGCTCATGCAATTTATGCAGAACGTATTAGGTGCAGACGAGAAAATGAAGCACCTATCTGAAGACGGAATGACGGTAATGCATGGCGAGGTAACAATAGGTGACAGCGTTGTTATGGTGGCAGAGGCAAAAGGTCCATACGGACCTGATACTGCAGCGATGTTTGTATACGTACAAGACGCTGACGATACTTATAAACAAGCGTTAGCTGCCGGTGCTACTTCCATCATGGCTGTGGCAGACCATCCATACGGCAGAAGCGGTGGCATCAAGGACCCCTATGGGAATACATGGTGGGTGACGAGTGTCGCTACCAAAAGTGAAGCTTAAGTAAAACAACAAACCGAAGCGAACTTAAGGTACAATTAAAATATTGCTCAACAATATTGACTTCCGTATATAAACAGTATTAGTAGCGTCCACGACAGAATACATCTGTTGCTCACGCAGAAACACACGTTATGTATAAGTACCTCAAAGAATATAATCTACTCCCCGGCGGCAGCAGTCTGCATTGGTACTTCATCCGGATAGTCTAAGTAACTCCACTTATGCACAACCACCCCATCCTTGAGCAGCATTAGTCCCGGATTGGTCCGCATAACGGTTTTACTAACCGTACCATCAATTATCAGGAATGGGACATCTTTCATATTCCACGCATCCTGATAAGTGACGCAAATATCCCGTCCTACAGATGCAGCTACGTAGAATGGTATATTGTTGGCTTTAGCCTTTGCTATCACCTGCCTTAACTCATCCAGGTTATCTACATTGGCTTTTTTAGGCTGGCGCAGGAACCATAAATAAACATATCCTTTTGCCGTCATTACCGCCTTGGTAACATCTTCATTATTCTCATTTGTCAGCGAGTAATCATGAATCTCTGACTCCCCGGTGGCCGCCTTAACTAACTTTGACTCGCTTGATACAAATTTCCAACTCGGGTCTTTCCATGGATAGTTGTCTTCAGTAAACTCCTTCTTAACCCCATTCTTTTCATAGATGAACGTGGTAGCGTATTCTGCGGGCGTCCCGTCAGGGTCAGGCTGCATTTCTTCCCATATATTGTTTCCTGCTCTGTACGGCAAGCAATCATGGACGGGCAAGTGATGCAGTACCCACCACTGTGCACCAAACGCAAAAAGTGCGGCAAACAATACGATTGAAAAATTAATCTTAGTGTTATTAAACAATGGGAACACCCGGTATCGGAATGTGTACAAAAAGAATACAGCGGCCGTTAGTACCACATCCTTATAAAACGTAGCGGTGTTAGAAATCTTGATGCAGTCACCGAAACAGCCGCATTCCTTAATCTTGCCCGAATACAAAGCATAACCGGTAAGAAAAGTAAAAAAGATATTGAGCAACAAAAGGAGTGTAACATATAGTCGGAAATGGTTACCGACAATCATTGCCACACCGGATATAATTTCGAAGGCAATCATCAGAACAGACATAGCCTCAGAAACATTAAGCATAAAGCCCATATTCCACACCTCAAAAAACTCATTCATTTTATAGGTGAGTCCCAGAGGGTCATTAGCTTTAACTAACCCGGAGAAGATAAATAAAAGACCTACAGCAATCCTTAAAATCCATAAAATAACCTTCATGTTATAAAATTGTAGTTTAGGTTCGTGAAATTACTTAATTATCAGTTAGCAAATATGCATGCAATCGGTTAATAAAAACTTAATTATTCCTCAGGTGCTCGCAATCACAGCAATGGCGCATTTCGGGCAGCGTGAATATAAACATACACTAACATTAGTTAAATTGCAACGCAGACGATTATAGTCAGATTTCAAAACACACAAGCATCACTTTGAAAAAACTTACTTCAGGCAACAAACATATCGACCTAAATACTCCGATTGTAATGGGGATATTGAATGCAACGCCTAACAGTTTCTTCAACAAAGGGCGTGATTCTGATACAGATAGTTTGTTGCGAACAGCTACAAATATGTTAAAAGACGGGGTGGCGATTCTTGATATTGGAGGTGCCAGCACGAAACCCGGGCAACCAATCATGAATGCATCGGAAGAACTCAAACGGGTAATTCCGGTAATAGCGGCACTAAACCGAGAATTTCCGGATGTATGGTTATCGGTAGATACCTATAACTCAACAGTGGCAAAGGAAGCTGTTGCAGCCGGAGCCAGCATAGTAAACGACATAAGCGGTGGCGCATTCGACAGCAATATGCTGCCCGTTGTCGCTGAACTGAAAGTCCCCTTTATCGCAATGCATATACAGGGGACTCCGGAAACCATGCAACAAAACCCAACTTATGACAATGTTGTCCAGGAGGTTAAACGACACTTACTTCAGATAATTGCCCGGAGTACAGCGGCAGGCATATCTGATATAGTTATAGACCCCGGATTTGGGTTTGGGAAAACGGTGGCACATAATTTTGAACTGTTGCGTATGCTGGGTGCATTCACAACATTAGACAGACCTATCCTTGCAGGCGTCTCACGGAAATCAATGATATGCAAACCACTGAAAATCAACCCTGAACATGCACTAAACGGAACCACAGCATTAAACATGACGGCGCTCATAAATGGAGCCAATATACTGCGTGTGCACGATGTAAAGGAAGCAATAGAGGTAGTAACATTGTACAACAAACTAAGCTAATTTACCCACGTTCTGCCCAAATCTGAGATAGATGCACCAGTGTCTCCACTGCCTTCTCCATATCCTGAACACTTACGTATTCCTGCTTTGAATGGATACCCATTTCTCCGGTAAATATATTGGGGCAAGGCAATCCAATAAAAGATAAACGAGAACCATCAGTACCACCACGTATGCTTTGACGTTCTGGGGTCATGCCGGCACGCTTATATGCTTCCTCGGCATAATCCATTACCTGCGGGCAGCCATCCAATATCTCCTTCATATTCCGGTATTGCTCCTTTACTTCAAATGTCATAGAAGAGCCGGGGAACATGGCTACCGCCTTTTCGGCGTATTCCTTAAGGCGAGCCTCATGCTCTGCCAGCTTCGCAGTAACAAAGTCTCTCACAATAAACTGTACGGTTGCTGTTTCTAATTCGCCACTCATTGCCATCGGGTGCACAAACCCTTCCATCCCTTCGGTCGACTCCGGGCACCAGGTATCTTTGGGCAGACTATCTACAAAAGCCGAAGCAATCTTGATGGCATGAACAATCTTCCCTTTTGCATATCCGGGGTGCGCACTGATGCCATGAAAGGTTACGGTAGCCGCATCAGCAGAGAAGGTCTCCCCTTCCAACAAGCCACGCTCTCCCCCATCAAGGGTATAACCGTATTGTGCGCCGAGCCGCTCCATATCTACGGCAGCAACACCACGGCCTATCTCTTCGTCAGGCGTAAACAGAATACGGATTTTACCATGCTCTATATCCTGGTTGTTCATTAGGTGATGAGCCAGGTCCATAATAATGGCTACTCCTGCCTTATCATCCGCACCCAACAATGTAGTTCCCGAAGCTGTGATTATATCATCGCCGATACGCTCTTTCAGGTAGGGATGATTTTTTGTACTAATAACGACTGACGTATCATCGGGCAACGTAATATCATTACCATCATACGCCTTATGAAGTATCGGCTTCACACCTTTTCCACTGCAATCCGGTGCCGTATCTACGTGTGCACAATAGCAAATAACAGGTACATCCTTATCTGTGGTGGCCGGGATAGTAGCATAAACGTACCCATGCTCGTCCAATTCGGCATCAGAGATGCCCATAGCCTGCAACTCTTCAACGAGGACACGGCTAAGGTCTTTTTGCTTTTCCGTAGATGGTTGCGCTTCCGAGTTAGGATCGCTCTGAGTATCTATCTGTACGTATCTCATCAACCGCTCTGCCGCAGTCTGATTATATCTTGCTAATGCCATAGTTCTGATTTTGAAGTATAAATGTAAAGAAGTTGCCCCGGTAATGGAAGTGGCATGTGGTGTTTACCCAATATTTCACATATTGTTACCACACGGTTAGTCAGTTGACTTAGACGGCTGCGGTACGTGTTCACCATTCTTATAAACATCGGCCGGATATTTATGACTTTTGAACAGCTCGGCCCTACCGTCTTTCAGCCTGAAATTGTAATACACTTTTTCCTCTGGGTATTCCTGAGCAAGATATACTAACCTCGATTTGTAATACTTGTCATTGGCACGAATATCTACGTGATAGTAGTAGCCGGACGGCAACAACAAAGAGTAATACATGCCATTGGCACCAACCCAATAGTCTTTTGCTTCCCGCTTTCGGGTGATCTTTACTCTGGCACCTTTGGCAAGATGACCCGATTCATCCAGCACTACCCCACTCATCATACTCATCTGAGCTACTGCAGTACCGGGAGTCAAACCAATAACGAAAAGAAAAACTACGATAATACCAAACTTCATATTTCTATCTACTTATCTAAAGTTCCAAAAAACGAAACAAATTAATGCCACGCAACCGGCTATATGAACTTCTTATAGAAAAACAACAAATAGAAGCTGAACAGGCCATCCAACAAAAACAGATTACTCATATATAGCTCCCTTTGATTGATGTTCTTCAAGACCAGGAACAAACATACATTAAGCAAGGTAAGCAACAAATAGGTCAGCGCCCCCCATTTTCGTAAGTCACAGGCAGCTATCCAGGTAATGGTATACCCCAGCATCCAAAGCACCTGAATCCACTCTACCCCACCAAAAGGCAAGTATCTAACACCCCAAATCGTCCACAACAACCACACAACATGTGCCGCAGCTACAAAGGGCATCATTAGCGGAGGTTTCCGGGCAACATCTTTTACAAAGGCTGAAAAGCTCCGCATGGTTTCCAATTATTACCCTTTAGAGAAGGCGTTGAGTATATCGTACTTGGTCAGGATAGAGAACTGTCCGCTGTCGTCTCTGGTGAGAACCGCACCGTTATCTTTATTGATATAACTAGTCAGTCTTTCCAATGGCGTATCTAAACTCACAACCGGAAGCGGACTATCCATCACCTCGCTTACTGATTGTTCTTTTACGTCGTTTTGTTCAATCAGCTTCTTGAATAAACTACCCTGAGAAATACACCCCTTCGGCTCCAGCCCGTCCATTACCGGGACATGCTCTATATCATACTTTTTCATCAACTCCAGAGCGTCCGTCACCTTGCTATCCTGCGCAATAGTTACTAACCTCCTGCGACCCAGACCATTTATTAAATCGCCTACAGTCTCTACTTCGAGGAAACCTCTGTCCAGCATCCACTCGTCATTATATATCTTACCAACATAACGTGTCCCGTGATCATGAAAAATCACCACTACTATGTCGTCTTTTTTAAGCTTGTCCTTCATCTGACGGAGACCAGCTATTACAGAACCTCCAGAGTAACCAACGAAAATACCCTCTTCACGAGTTACCTTGCGTGCCATAACCGCACCATCTTTATCACTTACTTTCTCGAAGTGGTCCAATGCATCTCTGTCAAAGTTTTCCGGCAGGAAATCCTCTCCGAAACCCTCTGAAATATAAGGATGCACCTCACCCATATCTAACTCACCTGTATCAAACCATTTCTTCAACAAACTACCATAAGAGTCTATAGCCCAAACCTTTACGTCTGGATTCATTTCTTTTAGATACTTGCCGGTACCGGTTACAGTACCCCCTGTACCTGCAGCTACAACAAGGTGCGTCACCTTGCCTTCTGTTTGCTCCCATATCTCGGGACCGGTCTGCTCATAGTGCGCCAAACGGTTAGCAAGATTGTCATACTGGTTAACGTACCAACTGTTTGGAATCTCCTGCTGTAACCTACGTGCTACCTGATAATAGCTGCGAGGATCTTCCGGCTCTACGTTTGTGGGGCACACAATCACCTCAGCACCATGCGCCTTCAATATATCTACTTTTTCCTTGCTCTGCTTGTCAGTAGTAGCAAAAACACATTTGTACCCCTTGGTGATAGCCGCTAATGCCAGCCCCATACCTGTGTTACCGCTGGTTCCTTCTATAATGGTACCGCCCGGCTTAATCTTACCTTCTTTTTCTGCTACCTCGAGCATTTTAAGAGCCATACGGTCCTTGATGCTATTGCCAGGGTTAAAAGTCTCTACCTTGGCATAAACAGTACATGGCAGGTCTGCCACTACTTTATTCAGGCGTATCAGCGGCGTATTCCCGATGGTTTGCAGTATGTTGTCGTAAACTCTTGCAGGCATTATTGTGTGTTTTTTGTTTGTGGTGCGAAGGTAACAATTTGCCGTAGCATTGGCGAGTGATTAGGTTATTTTTATGTTTTTGACCGGTCTAGGAATGACCATGTTTCGCAATCCTGCTTCGCTTCAATCCATCACGAAGTAACATGATGGCAAACAATATGGTAAATCCAGAAAGTATAGGTCCGAGAACAAACGTGCCAAATACATTGGAGATATGTGTGCCTAAAAGGTATATTCTGAGAAAAAGCATGATTGCAAAAAGGCAATACACCCCCAACAATCCAAAAAGCACACCTGACATTATACACACCATATAATGCCGTACAAATAGCGGGACAAAAAACAACAAATTGAAAACAAAGCTAATTGCAGTCAATTTGTGGTCAATGATATCAATGCCTATATCATAAACACCGAAGCAAGCGAAATAGACACGTGGCAGGTACTTTAGTGTCAGAATACATATTGGCTTTAATTGCAACATACATAGTCTAAAACGCGACTTTCGGCTATAAATTGTAGTGATAAATATAACGCAATCAATCCATTGTCGTTGCTGAGGTCATGGAAGACGACGAGCTTTACGGATTATAATAAGTTAGCGCCTTAGGCATCAGGTCTTTAATATTCTGAATGCGGGTATCGTCATTGGGGTGCGTCCGCAAAAACTCGGGTGTGGTAGCTCCTCCGCTTTGTGCTTTCATTCGTTCCCAGAAACCAATAGCCGCATTGGGGTTGTAAGTACCGGTGGCCATGTAGTATAGTCCCGATTCATCGGCTTCGCTTTCCTGCTTACGTGAGAAGGCAAGCACACCCAAAGTGCTGCTGACACCAAACGCTGAATTAAATAAGTCCTGGGTTTCCTGAGGTTTGGAAGACAGCAATACTGATAATGCAGTACCGCCATACTGAACTAATAGCTGTTGGCTCATACGCTCATTACCATGACGCAATACAGCATGTGCAATTTCATGCCCCATCACAACGGCCAAATCTGAATCTGCCTGTATAAGTGGCATTATCCCACTATACACAACAATCTTACCACCGGGCAAACACCACGCATTCACCTCCGGGTTATTTACGAGGTTAAATTCCCAATTGTAACCACTTATCAGGTCGGCTTTACCAATGCTTTCCAAATAAGATTGTACAGCAACAGTCAATCTGGCGCCAACCCGCTGCACCATATCCGCTTCAGGAGTACCGGTTACGGGCGGGTTCGCGGAAATAAACTCGGTATATTGCTGACCGGAAAGGGAAACAATAGTCGCGTCATCGACAAGACTCAATGTATTTCTGTCATTAGCATTCTTCTTGCATGCGTCTGTAAAAAACACAACAGCAAATGCTGCAATAACAACTAAAAGGCGATTAATTTTTTTCATATAACATTTTATTTATTGTAAACGCTATCCCGTAACTTGGAGAACAAAGTTACCACATATACCATATTGCTGTTAATATTGGTTTGTTATTGGTTGTCCATATTCCAAACTACTTAATACACATACTCGCCAAGAATATTTTTATAAATACTATAATTCACCCCTGCACGTTATTAAGGATAATGAAGAACATACTTATACCCTTACTTCTTATACTGTTTTCAAGCACTGCAGAATCACAATCAATTAAAACGAGAGTGCTTAAAGATAATCTGTTCATACCCTGGGAGATAGTGTATGGTCCTGACAACCATCTTTGGTTTACCCAAAAGAACGGATTTATCTGTCGGATGGATACAGCAGGGACTCGCACAGACACACTGCTTTATGAGCCGACCACAGCAACAATAAAAGAAACCGGCATGCTAGGAATGGTGCTGCACCCGGACTTTATTGCCCATCCTTATGTATATGTAGCGTGGGAGTATCTGCAAATGCCCGATAGCATCATTACCGAACGCATCTGCAGGTACACGTACAATTTTGCAGCTAACAGCCTTTCGGAACGCTTTGTATTGATAGACAGTATCCGAGGCCATAAATACCACAACGGCTGCAGGTTGCAGATAGCGGACAATAAGTTATTTGCTACAATAGCCGATGCAGCAAACAACGATAACCCGCAAAACGTCAACACAATTAACGGCAAGATTATTCGCATTAATCTCGACGGGTCGATACCCGAGGGCAACCCTATTTACAACAGCCCGATATGGTCATGGGGACACAGAAACCCACAAGGGCTTGTTTATGCCAATGGCAAACTGTACAGCTCTGAACATGGGCCGAATACCGACGACGAAATAAATATTATCAAACCCGGCCGCAACTATGGTTGGCCGATGGTAAGGGGTTACTGCGACTTACCCGCTGAGTCATCATTTTGCGATAGCACTGAAGTGACCGAACCGATTTCTGCATGGACGCCGACAATAGCACCATGCGGAATCGACTACTATGACTATACTTTGTTCCCTCAAATGAAGCACTCGCTTCTACTTACTACATTGAAAAACAAACACCTCTATTGCCTGAAACTAAACGAGGATGGCACACAAATTACCGAGTCGAAAATAATAAACGAAGTTAACCACGGCCGATTGAGAGACCTATGTATCTCTCCCGATGGAAAAATATTCCTTACAACCAGTAACTCTGACCCAAACGGAGGAGGTCCGTATATCGACAAAATAATCGTTCTTGAAAGCGCAGAAAGTGGAACCGATCCTCGAAACGACTTTCTTATATACCCCAACCCTGCTGCTAACTTCATTCACATAAACATTCCGGACAACGAGGAAAAGCTGACATATACTATCACGTCTGAAGCAAGTGGCAAAAGGTTTTATAAAGGAACACTAAATATTTCGTTCCCTGGTATTGACATTTCAGAACTCCCTACGGGAACTTACTGTATTAATATTGCAAACGGTAAAAACATAGTGTTCTCTCAAAGCTTTCTTCATTTACGATAAACAGTCGCACGACCTATTCAAATTATTTTGTCTAAAATACCGCTTCGCAAAAATCGACTTTTGAGGTATCAATTAGTATTATTAAGTTTGAAACCAAAAGGTTTCATGTATGAAAAGAGATGTATTTCAGGCGATAGCCGACCCGACAAGGAGGGAAATACTTAATTTTATAGCCTTTGAGCCGCAGAATGTAAATACTGTTGCAGCACAATTTGACGTTAGCCGAACAGCAATATATAAACACATGAAAATTCTCATAGAATGTGGTTTGGTAGACGTCCGGCAAAAAGGACGAGAAAGGTATTGTGCCGCAAAACTCGAACAGTTGAGTGAAGTTGCAGAGTGGATTGAACAATATCGACAATTCTGGACATCCAGGCTTGACGCTCTGGAAAACTACCTGAATGACGTTCAAAAAAACAATAACAGTAAAAAGAAAAAATAATACTTCGATTTAAATATCAGCTCCTCTGAAAGAGATAAATACATTAATTTTAGACATCTAATTTTTTATTCAACAATTCGACTCAATATGGCACACGTAAGTACATATCTCAATTTTCCGGGCAATACCGAGGAGGCATTCAATTTCTATAAAACAATTTTCGGTGGCGAATTTGGCGGCAATGGCATTGTACGCTTTGGTGACATGCCGCCAATGGAAGGCCAACCGCCAATGTCCGATACTGACAAAAACATGGTGATGCATATAAACCTTCCGATACTGGGCGGCCATATTCTTATGGGTACCGATGCGCCGGAAAGCATGGGATTCTCCGTTGAGAAGGGAAACAACATCCATATAAATCTGGAGACGGATACACGGGCAGAAGCAAAAAGAATATTTGACGAACTATCTGCAGACGGAAAAATTACCATGCCACTTCAGGACATGTTCTGGGGTGCATATTTCGGAAGCTGTGTCGACAAGTACGGCATCAACTGGATGGTTAACTTTACAACCAGATAAGAACAGCCAGCTCGGATAGTAGTTTTAAGATCGAATTTCAAAGCAACGCTTGCGTGACACTATCTTACTCCCGCAATCGTTTATGTTATTGTTGTACATTAACTGCTGTGTTTGCTAAACAACCCAATGACCGCTGAAAACAACAAACATAAAAATACCAGGCACCTGATATTAATTACAGGTCTGTTGTTACTGTGCCGTGTACTGTTTATCCTCCTGATGCCCGCCACCTATTCCAAGGATTTGTATGCATGGCTGGATGTGATTGACTTGCTTCGTAAGGGTGGCAATCCATATCAGGAACTTCGGGTACTTAACTGGCCACCTGTTTGGATGCAGACGCTATTCGTAATAGGAAAGGTAGCCGGAGCCACCTCTATATCCGCCACCAGACTGATACAATTTACGCTTATTGCCGGAGAAGTTCTTGTTGCAACATCTGTTTACAACCTGTGCCGGAAACTTTTTGCCGATAAGAAGATTACAACTGCAATCCTCATCGCGTTAGCTATCAACCCAATAGGCATTTTTCTTTCTTGTCAACATTGCAATTTCGATGTATTTGTCGGTTTATGGGTGCTTTGGTTTGTCTCCGCACTTATTGACTTCCATAAAACGGATTTAGCAGAACGCTGGCTGGCAGCCTGCTTCTTCCTGGGTATGGGTATACTCACCAAAACGATACCCTTTGTACTGGCACCTTTATTAATTTCCGGGATTAGAAAAATTCAACCCAAAACAATCTTGTTTGGCATGGCACTGCTGATAGCACCGGTTGTTATAGGCATGAGTGTTATCTACACGCTTGCACAGCAGGGGGTAACGGAGCACGTACTCAGTTACCGGTCGATGGCAGGATGGTATGGAGTGTCAGGCGTATTTAATATCCTTGCCGTCTACGATGCTATTTATGCCTATAGTTCCTTTTCGCCATATATCATTCTGGCACTAATGACTTTTGCATCTATTCGTATGAGCATGTTCAAGCAACTTACACAGCAGCAGGTTGTCATTGCAGTACTTACCATGCTCACCTTTCTTACCACTTTTGGTCCGGGATATTCACCTCCCTACATTTTGTGGTATTTGCCTTTGTTGCCAGTATATTACCTGATGGCACAGCGCAGAACAAAATTGTTTATGATTGTCGGGTTTGTAGTATTAGTACTTACGTATATAACTGAATATACATTCTTCGATTCCCACGGAGCGATTATCAAAACATATCAGCCGGATGCGGAAACCGCATCGCTGTGCGACTATCTGGGGCAAAGTAAAACGCAGTCTATCATCCGGCTCCCCATGTTTATATCATACATTATCTTCTTCGCAATATTACTCCGAGACATTAATAACCCTTTGACAAATAAGCAACAAATTGCCGAAACGAAATGAGTCAATTATTTACCTTTGCTGCATGAATAGAAGCGAGTTAGTCAATAATATATTTGGTAAAAAATCAGTGTTATGTGTAGGTCTGGATACTGACCTCAGGAAAATACCGGAACATCTGCTTAACGAACCCAACCCAGCCCTTTCGTTCAACAAAGCGATAATTGATGCAACTAAAGAATATGCCGTTGCATACAAGATAAATACAGCATTTTATGAAGCACAGGGAATTAAGGGATGGAAAACTATGGAGCAAACCCTGCAGTACATACCAGACAATATATTTACGATAGCCGATGCAAAGCGCGGCGACATAGGAAACACTTCAGAACAATATGCCCGTACATTCTTTCACACCTACCCTTACGACAGTGTAACTGTTGCACCCTACATGGGGGCGGACAGTGTTATGCCATTTCTGCAATTTGAAGATAAGTGGACCATTGTATTGGGGCTCACTTCAAACGCCGGGAGTGCAGATTTTCAGCTACAAACCTGCGGCGATGAGTTACTCTATCAGAAAGTATTACGGACAGTTGCTTCGTGGGGAACCCCTAAAAACCTGATGTTTGTAATAGGAGCAACAAGAAAGGAACAATTGCAGGAAGTTCGTGCGTTGCTACCAGACCACTTCTTTCTCGTGCCGGGTGTTGGCGCTCAAGGTGGCGACGTACCAACAGTCTGCTCCAATGCAATGAATAAAGAAGCGGGACTATTGATTAATGTTTCCAGAGGAGTGATTTACGCAGGCTCAGGAGTTAGTTTTGCAGACCAGGTAAATGCTGCTGCTAAAAAGTATCAAAGCGAAATGGCCGATTTCTTTTAACTGAGCACTCTGGAGTCCTCCACAACTGACACTTCGCTCAGGGTTCGTTTCAACTGAAACAGGTGCCTTGTCTGGTGGGCAATGAGGAAACGCAGCGCATCGCCGGCGTTAATCTTGATAAATTTGGAGAGTGTTATCGGGATTTTTGCGTCTGATATACATTTGTTCCCGACAGCATCAAGTAAAGCCAAGAGGCGCTTCTCGGTAGAAAGAAATTCGGCAACGACTGCTTTTACATCAAGATGAGCATCGGGTACATGCCCTTTTGCCGCCTTCATCTTATTGGCAACCTCATCTCTGGTTTTAACATCGGAATACATTGCTTTAATAAAGTACGCCCCTAACCACCCCGAACGGAAGGTCATCACCTTATCGGAACTTTTAGCCGCTGAAAGCACCTGCTCAATACGAGGAATATAGTATCGATTGTAAGTGTTGAGGTGTTCTACTATCTGTGACACACTCCATGCTCCGGAATGTGGATGCTTAAGTAAAATATCATCATCTATGTGCTGAATATGCGCTGCCACGTCATATACTGCATTCACTTCCGCCTTTAAGGCGTTTATCAACGTTTCATTTGTTTGTATGTTCATGACCAGTATTTGCAACAAAATTAGGTTGCACCAGCTCCTCGCATATTGGTAAATACCAAGATTTTTCAGATTCTTACCTTACCCAATAATTTACTGAAGTTGGTTGGGTCAACCCCAATGTAAGATGCTATATACTTGTGTGGAACAATATTCAATATGTGCGGACTTCGCTTTAGTAAAGTACGAAACTTATCTTCGGCGGAATACGATAGTATCTCGACGTGTCGATGCAACGTATCGGACAGAACGTTTGTCACCCCTACCCTCACCCACGATTCCACTTCCCGATAGCGGGTCATGAGCGAAGACATATCGTTATAATGTATCCTTAGAAACCTACTGTTTGTCAACGTCTCCAGATCAAAACCTGAAGGCTTTTGCAAAAAGAAGCTATCGATAACACCGGAAAATGAACCCTGGTAAGAGAAAATAAGCGTAGCCTCCTTATCGCCATAGGCCTTGTAAGCACGTTGCACACCATCTAGCACCAGATATAAATACCGTTCTGTCTCACCTTCATTCGTCATCCGTTCTTTGCGTTTCAAGGACACCTCCACCCACGGTTCCGCAAACGCAGCAAACGTTTCGGCGTCCATATAACCGATGGCAGCCACTGCATTCTTTAATATAGATTCCGAATTCATCACAAGACAAAATAACAATAAAATTGTCCTTTGCCTATCTTTATCGGGTTCAATAACCAATTGAGAAGAAGATGTCAGAGACAAATGGCAAAATAAATCCCCAGAAGACAAAATGGGACTCCGGTGTACATAGTATAGATGTGCTTTCCGGCAACAAATACATTTTCATTTCGTTGCTCGTTATTATCACTTTTATAGCATTTTTCCCTACGCTTTCCTGCGGTTTTGTCGATTGGGACGACCCCTCCTACATACTAGAGAACGATTTACTCAATGCACAAAACGGCTTACTGAGTTTCGACAATATAAAAAGGATATTCACCTCCGATGTTGATGGCAGCTACAACCCGATTCCAATTCTAACATTTGCGATAGAGAAACAATTTGTTGCCCCCGACCCGGCAACGTCTCCTTTTATTTTCCATTTCGACAACCTTTTGCTGCATATCTGTAACACGGTACTTGTATTTGCTATTTTTCTACGATTCCGATTGCCCGTCATGGGTGCATTTATGGGTGCACTATTGTTTGGCATACACCCCATGCGCGTAGAGTCCGTAGCATGGGCAACGGAGCGAAAAGATGTGCTATACGGGCTATTCTATCTTGCTGCTATCCTTTGCTACACAAACTACATTGACAATCGGGAGAAGTACAAAAAATGGCATTTTTTTGCTATCGGTTGCTCAGTGTTGGCACTATTCTCAAAGATACAGGCGGTATGCCTCCCACTTGCATTTGTAACAATCGACTACCTGAATAAACGAAAATGGCGCTCCGCAAAAGTACTCATCATAGAAAAAGCGCCTTGGTGGATACTCTCTGCTACATTCGGGCTAGCCAGTATCTACTTGCTTAACAAAGGTGGTCACTTTTCACCGGAAGGCGCATATGCAAAATACGGACTGATCGATCGCTTAGCGGTTGGTACTTATACTTACGGAATCTATCTGATTAAGGCAATCTATCCTTACCGTCTGACGTATTTCCACGACTACCCCGACCAACTACCAATGATGGCATTCGTATCATTGGTCTGCATTCCGGTCCTTACAGTCGCCGTAGCAATATGGGCTAATAAACAAAAGCTGAGGTACATGTTGTTCGGCATGGCTTTTTTCACGGTGCATGTCGCCTTCTTGTTACAAATAGTACCGGTCGGGCTGGCGTTTCAGGCAGACAGATTCACGTACATTGGCTATGCCGGCTTATTCTTTATTGCGGGAAAACTTTACAGCTACTTTATTAACAAATACAACAAGGACATCAGGTTTATCAGCGCGGGTCTGGTCTTATATTTTACCACACTGGCGATTGCAACTTACACACAAGCACAAACATGGACGGACACACCAGCCCTCTGCGAACAATACATTAAATGCTATCCGAATAGTTACAATGGGTACAACCAAGCCGGGATATATTACCTTAAAGCAGCGACAGCTAAATTCGACGACAACGACTCCTACTTCTATCGCTTAAAAAAAGCGGACAGATATTTTAAGGAAGCTGACGAGGCAGACTCTATTAACGGACGAACGCTACCGACAATCAGTTCAGACATTTATATAAACGAGGGCATTGTGAATGCGTTAACGGGTGACTCCGTCAAAGCGATATACTACTTTACCAAAGCGATTGCCGCAACACCCAAAAGCGCAACAGCTTACGATAATCGCGGTTACCAATATTATCGAAACAAGCAATACGATGAGGCCATTCAGGATTTCACAGACGCATTAAAAATCGAACCAGACAATCATAACACTTACTACAAACGCGCAAATTGCTATTACGCGTTAAAGAGATTCCCTGACGCTATTTTCGACCTGAACAAAGCCATCGAATTAAAAAGCGATGACCCGAACTATTTTATCGCGAGGTCGGTAGTATACAGAGCTGAGGGCAATTCTGAAAAAGCAATTGCAGACGCACAACAAGCTAAGCGCCTTGGAGGAAAAGTACCCGAGCAGTTTTTCTAACGGCTTCAATTGCTCGCATACTACCAACTTGGCAATATTTTTCTAATTTTGGGACGTTAGCTAAAAACTTATTCTTATGCCATCTTTTGATATTGCCAGCAAGGTTGACCTGCAAACGTTAGACAATGCCGTAAACATTGCCAAGAAAGAAATCTCGACACGTTACGATTTCAAAGGAACGCATGTGTCTATAGAGCTAGACAAGAAAACACTTGTTATTGCTATCGAAGTGGATAGCGAAATGAAAATGCAACAGGTTGAAGATGTGTTGCTAACAAAGGCACTAAGACAAGGTTTGGAGGCCAATTCTTTTGACATGTCAAAAGAACCTACTGCTTCAGGAAAAAACTTCAGAAAGTCCGTAACCATCAAAAACGGAATCGACAGAGAAAATGCCAAAAAGATTGTAAAGCTCATTAAAGACAGTGGCTCAAAAGTTCAGGCAGCTATCATGGATGATATAATAAGAGTAACCGGGAAAAAGATTGACGATTTGCAGGCCGTTATTCAATTGTGCAAATCCGCAAATCTCGATTTACCACTTCAGTTCATAAACATGAAGTAAATCATAGGTCTGCAAGCTCATTTAGTGTTCTGTCGTCCGGAAATATTCAAAACCCGCAATATTCATCAATAGAAGAAGCATCCCATAAAATGTATCTTCAACCGGTATCGAAAACATTCTTATACCGAGATTATGTGCGTCGTTGTACCTAACAACCGGCGCATCCGTAAAACCGCCGGTCAATATACCGTTCGACAAGAAGAAGGGAATAAGTATGAGCAGGAACGTAAGATAAAATGCGGAAAAGAACCTGAAGCGCAGCACAAGCAGAACAACAAGAAAGAATGACAGCAGAAAAAAAGTCACCGACGTATACAGCCGGGGCAGAAAAAAAATACCTACAACAGAAAGTGCAACCACCAACATTACAGAAAGGGCATTCGCCGATTTTCTAAACTTCGAAAGGTCAATATATTTTTCGACACAGAAATACGTAAACACAGACGCATACGGAATACAAATAAAAAACAGAATTTCCTCAATAGGCAAATCGAGTACATAAAGACCCAAAACATACCTGCTATTGAAACTCCAAATCCCCGCCCTGGTGAAAATAACATCCCACACAAGAAAGATTAATGCGGTAATAAGACTAGGTAACCAAAAGTATCGCCACTGACTTACAAACCGAAATCGAGGATGAAACGAAAACAGAAAGGGGAAAAGAATACAGAAAAAGTCTACTGCTAAGTAAAGAAACCTGTCAGGCATTGGCTCTTCTTTGTTTTAAAGCTTCGAAGAAATACTTCATCGGCACAAACAACATCCCAAAACACTCTCCATCTTCTTTGCCCAGATGCTTGTGGTGCATCTTGTGGGCACGTCTGATTGCACGAAAATAAAAGTTGTCTGAGTTTCGCAATATCTTAAATCGCTGATGAATGAAAATATCATGCACCAGAAAATAGGCAAAGCCATAGATTGTGATGCCTAGCCCGATAAAAAACAAGTTTGCGTATGGCGTATACAGACCCAAAGCCAGGCAAGCGATCCCGGGCAATGCAAAAATCAAAAAGAAGTAATCATTTTTTTCAAAAAATGAAGTAGGATTCTTCTTATGATGGTCCTCGTGCAAATGCCACAACATACCATGCATTACGAACTTATGTGTAAGCCAGGCCACTCCCTCCATACCAAAGAAAGTCACGATTACAATAAAAATGTCTACATACCACATGTCAATCAGACTTATAAGTTCCAAATAGGTCTAACAACTTGTTATACCGAAAATTAAAAATATCATTTAGCTTACCACGAACAAATATCGCATGTCCCAACAACCCTAGTACGCCGAATGGCAATGCATAGTTCACGACATCAGTCATTTTTACACCACCCGAAATTTCCTCAAATGTGTGAGTGTGCTCCCACAATTTGTACGGACCAATTTCCTGCCTGTCTGTAAAGCGTTGCAAAGGTACAACTCCTGTTATCTCTGTGCGCCACTTGAGCGGTATTCCTAACATTGGACTAACCTTGTAATCAATCTTCATACCTGCCACAATAGGCGCATCACTTAGCTTTGTCAATATAACAAAGTTCATTTCCGGCGGGGTGATCTTCGATAGGTTTCCGGCCGAAGAAAAGAATTCCCACGCTTCTTTTAAACTAATTGGCAGCAACTGCACTCTTTCTAGCGTAAACACTTTCATATTTCTACCTTTTTGAAAATTTCACTTTTCCAGTTACTCATACACAATTTGAACCACTCTGTATATATATCGGGATTCGCAACCACATCTTTTGTTAGTTCTTCCTGCGAAACATATTTCCAGGCTGTAACTTCCGTCAGGTCCGGTTTCGGCAAATCGTCAGTAATTCCTACAAATACATGATCTAGTTCATGTTCGGTTAACCCATTTGTAAGTTCGGCTTTGTAAACAAATGAAAAGACCTTTTCAAGCTCGCAAGAAATACCCATCTCTTCATACAAACGTCTCGAAGCCGCTTTGTCTACGGGCTCTCCGTCTCTCGGATGACTACAACATGTATTAGTCCACAATAGCGCAGAGTGGTATTTACCTTCCGCACGTTGGTGAATAAGAAGTTCACCATCACTATTAAACACGAAAACAGAAATTGCCCGGTGCAGCAGACCTTTTATGTGTACTTCCTGCTTTTCCATCAATCCGATTGCATTATCGAACTCGTCTACCAAAACAACTTTTTCCATATCACTACAATTTATAGAATGCTCAAACTATGCCGAAAATACGAGGTCACCAACAATCCTACCTTCTTCGGGTTAGAAATACGAACCCTGTCCATAAGGATTCTGGAAGATGGTACAGACCTGATTTTTTTGTATAGACTCCTATAATACATGTATGCAACATATACTCCAAACCTTGCAGCCTTTGGCAATTGCTTTATGCCAATGAAAGCCTCTTTGAAGTCATTTGAAATATCAGCTTCAATATTCCTTTTCTCAGTGTCTGAAAAAGAACCAAACGCAACACCCGGAAAATACACCCTGCCCAAAAACTCATAATCACTTTTCAAATCCCTAAGGAAATTCACCTTCTGAAATGCCGCACCTAACTTACGTGCTGCCGGTACAAGCTTCTCATAAAGAGCGTCATCCTTTTCAACAAATACACGCAGACACATCAACCCCACTACCTCAGCAGAGCCCACTATGTATTCGTCATAGGCATCTCCGGAATAGGTCATCTTCTTCAAATCCATTTCCATACTCTTCAAGAAAACTTCTATCAACTCCCTATCTATGTTGTACGTATTTACGGTATGCTGAAAACTATTCAGAATCGGATTAAGGCTGATTTTACGGTCGATTGCCAGCCATGTTTCCTTTTTAAACTCCTCAAGGAGCTCTTTTTTATTGTAATCATGAAAGCTATCAACAATTTCATCTGCAAACCGCACGAAACCATATATTGCATATATAGGTTCATGAAGATGCTTATCCAGGCAATGAATTCCTAAAGAAAAACTAGTGCTGTATGCTCTTGTGGTCAACCGGCTACATGCCGCAGATACATCATCAAACAAACTTTTCATAGTGCGTTATCTTTTTAAATAATTTATCATTTGCTCAGCCGCAATTTGTCCTGAAATTAACGCCGGTGGAACCCCGGGCCCGGGAACTGTAAGCTGACCGGCATAAAAGAGGTTTTTCACTTCCTTGTTTCGGATAGATGGTTTTAATACTGCCGTTTGTCGTAAGGTATTGGCAAGTCCATACGCATTACCACGAAAAGCATAATAGTCCGCTTTGAAGTCGTTAATACAATACGACTTCTTATAAACGACATGTTTTGATATTTCATCTTCACATATCTCCTCCATCCGCTTCATAACGATTTCATAGTAGCGCTCACGCAATATCGGCGTATCATCCAGACCCGGTGCAATAGGCACCAGTACAAACAAATTCTCCATGCCAATGGGCGCTACCGTACTGTCAGTTTTCGATGGACAACAAACATAAAAGAGCGGTTCCGTCGGCCATTGCGGGCTTTCATATATCTCCTTTGCGTGAACGTCAAGCGAAGTATCGAAAAACAAGTTGTGATGAATCAGCTTCTTCACTTTTTTATTCACACCCAAATAAAATATGAGAGAGGATGGTGCCATCGTCCGCTTCCCCCAATAAGATTCTGTATAGTTTCTATACTTTGGCTGGAGCAAAGCCTGCTCAATGTGGTGATAATCGCCGGTAGCTACAACTCCGGAAACCAAATCACTTCTATCACCAGAATCTAACTCAACAACCTTCCCGTCCTCCACAACAATACGCTTCACATCGTCATTATTCCTGAATGCAACACCCAACGACCGGGCAAGTGTCTCCATACCTTCACCTATCTTCATCATTCCTCCTTTTGGGTACCAGGTCCCCAAAGACAAAGCTGCATAGTTCATCAGGCTATACAGCGCAGGAATCTGTTTTGCCATTGCCCCCAAAAACAAAACCGGAAATTCCATTAGAGCAACCAAACGTTCGTCTTTAAAATAGGTACGCACATGGCTACTCACCGATTGAAAAACATCGAGCTTCACAACACCTTTTACCAACGAACCAGTTGCAAACTCAAACCACGAATAGCTGGGCTTATACACCAGTTCCTGCATCCCCACATCGTACTTATACTTCCCTTCAGACAAAAACTTTTTCAATTTATCAGCACTGCCTTTCTCTATTTCTTCAAACACCTCATAAATCCCTTCAATTGACGCGGGGATAGGGAGAATGTCGTCCTTGCTAAACAACATCTGGAACCCGGGATCGAGTTGCACTAATTCGTAAAAATCGCCGGGATTCTTTCCGAAGTTTTCGAAAAAACGCTCGAAAACATCCGGCATCCAGTACCAACTCGGCCCCATATCGAACGTAAACCCTGCTTCTGAAAAAGACCTCGCCCTTCCGCCATTTGTTGCATTTTTCTCATGCACGGTCACAGACAGCCCGGCGTCTGCCAAAAAACACGCTGCCGACATACCTGCAAAACCACTACCTATAACCGAGACATTTTTCAAAAGCTGTATTATTTAGAACTTGTTCATGTATTTCTATTATTTCAAGCAATCTCGTTAAGCAAGTCACCTACTGCCTTCATGTACGTAACATTTTTTAACCCTGTTTTATCCTCCGGTAACAATTCTTCATTACCCGCTACCAACAATTTCATCTTACCTGATATAATTGAATACTTTTCTATCATGGACGCTACTTCCTCTCTGGGACGTGGCGTAACAAAAAACGTCAATGAGTAGTCTGGCTTTACGGCAGCAATCACCTCCACCAGGCTTTCCATAGGCAAATTCTGCCCCAGATAAACCGTTTTAAATCCGTGTGACAGTAAAATATAATTGGCAAACAGAAGCCCCAATTCATGCCACTCATCCGATGGGAGAAAAAGCAGCACCTTTTCACTCCGCTTTACAGTGGCAACCAGCCCATCGGTTGCCGCTATCAGTTTGCGCCTGATGATACATGATGCGAAATGCTCCTGCACAGGCACCGCTTTATTTACCGACCACAAAACACCCGTCTTGTTCATAAAAGGGTAAATAATATTCAACATAGTATCATAAAGTCCCATACGCAATACAGCGGCAGAAAACACACGTTCAAATCCGACCTCATCATACGAAAGCATACACGAAATCAAATCATTTACATACCCTGAATCTCCATAGCGCCCGGACGAAGCATTCGACTCCAATTCTAACTTCTGATGCAGCTCAGATTCGCTATAGCCGGCTATTTTCGATATTTTATATCCGTAAGAAAGCAAAGTAGTTACATTAAGCAGTTTTCGCACCTGCTCATCATTGTAGTAACGCCTGTTTGTCTCGCTTCTGTTAGGCTTAATAAGCGAATAACGCTTCTCCCAAATCCTGATAGTATGGGCTTTAATTCCCGTAAGCCGCTCTAAATCGCTAATTTGGTAAGATTCCATTTTGTTTAACTTTTACACTACAAACCTAAACAAAATTATTCAACAAGAGAAAACAATTTAAACAATAGCCGAAATCCAAACATTTCTTTAACAAGCAACACTGCCTTAACTCACTTATAACACGCTAACTATTTCCTGCTTGCTATGTGATTGTTGTATTAATTAGTGTACCCTATTATAAGACAGGGCAACCAACCAATGAGTGGACGAAAAAATGCTGAAACCGAAATGCCGCTTACACTAATTCCGAATAAGCGAACAATGATATATTATTGCAAATCAACACGCTGACTGTTGGGCAATAGGCCTGCATTAGGTCAATCTATTTGTATTAAAATATGTCGTATAAAAAGCCTCGTAGGGAACAAACACACACAATAACGGTCGATTACTTTCGCCTATTATATGCTCGAATCTTAGCGTATTTAACAAAGGCTGCATAGGCCGACATCCGACAAATGACGAACCCATAAAAACCATCGAGAATGCCCATTTTAATGAAATATTCAGAGATAAAATGCCAAACAGGAGAAAAAATTATTTTCAGCAGACTCGCATCTCGGCCATTTTCAATCGCTGATTGTGCAGCTAACTCCGTATATCGCTCTATCTTCTGCAAGTGACCACTCATAGTCCTGAAACTGTAATGAAGCATGTCTCCACTTAGTCGCCCCACAATTTCACGCTCGTTCGCTGGTTGCCAGAACTCATGAACCTTTCGCTCTGCCCAGCTCCCCATTGTTCTATTATACAATCTTGTCTGCCAATCGGGATACCAACCGCAATGACGTATCCACTTTCCGCAGTAGTTTGTCAACCTTGCCATCCTGTAAACATTACATGAAGGCTGGGTTTTAACCTCGGCTATGCTCGCAATTAGTTCAGGGGTTAACTCCTCGTCAGCATCCATTGACAAAATCCAGTCATTTGCTGCCAACCCGGTCGCATAGTTCTTCTGCTGGGCATAACCATCAAAATCACGCTGCACTACCCTCGCCCCAAAACCCATTGCTATCTGAACTGTCTTGTCTGTAGAATTGCTGTCAACAACGACTATTTCGTCTGCTACAGACTTAACTGAAGTCAAACACCTATGAAGATTGTGTTCCTCGTTGTAAGTAATCAGAATAACGCTAAGACTTATCATATATGTACAACCGCACCTGTCAATGTCGACAGTATCGGTAAAAATAGAAAGACCAAATTACTTTCCACAGAATTTATTGAAGTATATTTGCAGCCTGCGCTTCAATATTGAAGCAGTAATTGCGAAAACAAGAGTAATAAAAATTAAAAAACATGTAACTTTGATTTTTTATTCCCCTCATTTTCCTTACCTTCGCAGTCCGAAAAATAATTAAACAATGGAAGCCGTAGCTTTTATACACGAACAACTAACCGCAACTAAAGAATTTCCAAAATTCAAAGCCGGTGATAACATTACCGTAAACTACAAAATTACGGAAGGAAACAAAGAACGTATCCAGTCTTTCAAAGGCGACGTATTGAAGCGTCAGGGTACCGGACATACTCAGACTTTTACCGTACGTAAGATTTCGGACGGTGTTGGAGTTGAGCGTTTGTTCCCTCTTTACTCTCCAAACATCGACTCAATTATACTGCATAAGTCTGGTCGTGTTCGTCGTGCTAAACTGTTTTACCTTCGTGAGCGTTCCGGCAAATCGGCTCGTATCAAGGAAAAGAAGCAAATTCACGCTACTACCAAAAAGAAAAAATAGTCATAGCGACTTAAATATAGTTTTAAAAGAGGGTGCATTTATGCGTCCTCTTTTTTTGTTGTGCACCGGTGCTATTCCTCCACGTTAATTCACATCATGCCCAACAGAAGTCTGCCAGACTCTATATCGTCAAAATCATACAAGACTTGCGATACGCCGTATTGTTGAATAGATTGCAAAGGACCTGCCGTTGCCTACTATACATAAGAAAAACCCACACAAGGCAGGTTTAAAATCAATTCTATTGGAAATTTTTAAGAGAAGATACTACTTAGTAGCTCCACCAACCGGAGCTGTTGTTTGCGTTGCAGACTTCGTAGTTTTCATCGCACCTTCCGGCTTAGCAAAAAACATCACAGAAATAATACTAAGTCCACCGATAATTGCAATAAGTATCCAAGTGCCTTTTTCCATAACATCGGTTGACTGCTTAACGCCCATCACCTGCGAACTCATAGAGCCCAGAGACCCTTGCAATCCACCACCCTTTGGATTTTGAATAAGAATAAAAAATGCCAATATCACACAAGCCAGTAATATTACTATTGTTATAAGGGATACCATATTTATTTTTCCTTTAAGATTTCTTCTATTTTGCGTGCAAAGTACGCACTTTTTTGAGGATTTCGCAAACTTAATTTTTGATATACCTCCACCGCTTTATCGGGCTTATTCTGCTTAACGTATATCTTAGCTAATGTTTCGCTGGCCAAACCATCTTCCTTCGTAATCGAGTTAACCGCCATCTCAAAAACATTCTCCGGAATTTCTTCATTCTCCTCTTCAATTGCTGCTGCCAGCTTCTCCTTTTGCCACATCGTTTTCAGCGCTTTCTGATCTTTACTTTCTTCCCGCTCTTTTTCGGCAGAGCTCTTAAAGTGCGACAGCCATTCAGAAAAACTCATCATCACCATCAATGACTTGGCAGCGTCTTCATCATCGCTTTCAGGTCGCAGACTATCTATTTCTTCAGGAATATCTGACGATACTTTCTCTCCTTGTTGTAAAAAATAGTCTTCCGTGTATATGGCATTCAGTAAAGGTTTTTCCTGATGTCCCTCTTTTTCTTCCTCACTTGTCTGGTCGCCGGGCAATGGCATCTCCTCTATCACACCTTCTAAATGCGAGGAAGGAATCGTCGATATTTCTTCCTCTTCTTCAAGCGTGCTATATACTTCCGCTTCCGGCTCTTTCTCCTGTATCCAAAAATCGTTGTGATTCGATTGCAATTCTTCTTCAGAAGGTTCAGCAACTACATCTGACACAACATCAGGAATATCTGTCACCTGTTCTGCAACATCTTCTTCGCTTTCATCCTGAATAAAAAACTGACTGGCTCCTTCTAACTCCGTTTCCTCTTCCACATCCGGGTTGGCATTCAATACTTCATCCGTACTTTTTTCAAGCTCCGGCTCGGACAACCATTCATTATCAACAGCGATTTCCTCCTGCTCAATGTCAGGAACCGATTCAGCAATCTGTTCCGAAGATGTGGCAATATCAACAGCAGAATTCCCATCCAGCAAATCACACAACATCATCCAGTTACCGACATAAGGCAACACTCCCGACAGTAAAGCCGGAGCATATGGCTCTTTCCCATGTCGGTAAATCGCATCAATATATCTGGCAGGAACAAAGTATGGAAACGACTGTCTGAAACCCGCAATACTGCCCTTGTCGCTCTCTGTAATAGTAGCGGGGTTATCCAGCAAACCCGAAATATATGCTATCGATTCCTGTTTCGTCATAATATCAGGCTACCAATTTACGAAAGCTTTATTAAAAATATCATCTGCAATCTGAGTTCCTATATCTTCTATCAGCGCAGCCTCTACACTTTGCAGCATCTGCGACGCACTAAAATCAGAAAAACGGGTAAATGTATGCGTGAAATCAGCCTTTTCATTCAGCGCATTTCTGAATGTAATCTCCACGCCTATAGTAAGTCGGTTCTTGGTAGCCACCTGCACCCCTTGCGCACCGGTTACAGTAACTTCATACGTAGTAATCTTCCCGGATATATCATAGTCTACTTCGTCAGTATTCTTTGGCGACAATCCGGTTTGAGACAATATACGTCGTCTTATTTTTTGAGTCAGATTTGCACTAAGACTCGGCACTACATTCCTTGCACGGTTTTCTAGTTGGTGAATATTTATCGTCTTACCCTCTATGGTTGCTCCCGACAAACTGTAGATACGACACCCCGCCATCGGCAAGAGGACTACACTACTTAATAATAACAGAATCTTAGTTACAGACATGACCAAAGACAAAAATAACCAATTATACCGTAGTCAGGCTATAAATGCAGTCGCACATCCAGGTAAAGATAAAAGTTTAACAATAGTAGAATTACCAATCCATAATCAAGCATCATCGTCACAACCCATGATATTGCCGTAACGGTACCATTGAGTTAAACTCTCAGGACGACTTTACTCCTTCCGCGCAATCTATGAAACGCGCATTTTGTTCCGATTTTCGGAAATCAATTCCACCTGTCGGAATAAATATTGGCGTGCCAAAATTTAATTAACTGATTATCAAATAGTTACAATATTGGCACGTCGTTGGTACTACACTTAGCAAATAACGAAATCAAAAACTCAAACAAACTAAAACTTTAAAAAATGAAAAACATCTTCAAATCAATCGCAATCGCTTCTATCGCTGTAATAGGTCTTTCTAACAGCTCTTTCGCTCAGGCTACAGCAACCGCTTCTGCCTCTGCCAACATCATCACTCCTATCTCTATCGCTAAGACTGTAGATATGAACTTCGGTAACGTAGCCGTTTCTGCTACAATAGCAGGTACTGCTGTTCTGGCTCCTGCAGGTACTCGTACCACTGGCGGCGCAGGTGGTGTAACACTTCCAGCAACTACAGGAACTGTTTCTGCTGCAAGCTTTGATGTAACAGGACAAGCGAGCTACACTTACGCAATCACTTTGCCATCGTCTACTACAATCACTGATGGTAGCTCTCACACAATGACTGTTGACAACTTCACAAGTGTTCCCGCTACTACAGGTACATTGAGCGGTTCAGGCACACAAACTTTGAACGTAGGTGCTACTCTTAACGTATCTGCAGGTCAGGCTTCTGGAACTTATACCAACGCAACTGGTGTTCCGGTAACTGTTAACTACAACTAATAATAAAACAACATAATTTTCCTTTCACTGTGAAACGCCTCCGGAAACGGGGGCGTTCTTTTTATATCACCAAATACTTTTCTTTGAATTTGCCACAGCATTACTGAATTTTTTGTTTGCGGGCTTCATGTATTAAATGAAACCATACAGCAGATTATTCATCACTTTGTTTCGTTAATAATCCGCCTACGGAATACATACAAATGTTTACTTCCTTTTTCATACCGAATCAACTTCAGTACGCTATCCGATTGCATTTCATAGTAAGCTGAGTCTCGCATTATGTATGTGTCGCTTTTATATTCGGGCCACCGCTGATAGTGAAATCTTATCAGCTTCTTATTCTTATCAATATCATATTCAATGAACCTTACGTTATGACTACTGTCATTGATTTCCGTATAGGCATTGTGTGGCATAAAATACATTTTCAGCTTCCTTGGCTCCAGGACGCTGCCACCATAAGATTCATCAATTAAGTTCCACTCATACGGTCTCTTTTCCGTCCAGTGCCCCGTAAGAGAATCCTCCATATCGCGGGTAAAAAACGACGTCTTAGCGTAGTATACACAGCAAGCAATAAGCAACAATAATGATAGCAGCGATTTCAGAATATTGCTTGTCTTATAAGTGCCATGTTTGACTATAAGCGACCGAACGGCTTTGGCAAGAACGTCATGGCATAGCGCAAGCAATACTAAATTGATTGACAGAATAACTAATATTATTGTCTTAGTGTACGAAGACAGATCAAGAGAGTAATTAATCAGAGCAACACTTATTGCCATTGGCAACATCAGCACCGCACCCATCAATGCTGTCCTGCGAAAAAAAAGGAGAACGCAGGGAATAAATTCAAACACTCCTAACGTTATCTGAAACCATTGCGTGTAACCCAGAAAGGCCCATGCAAGCTGAAACGGCTGAACCTGCTCCAAAGGTAGCTGCCATGCAGAAAAAGGAATGACCGTGAATTGAACGCCCATCAACTTACCTACCGCATACGGGATCATCAATACAGACAACGCATAGCGAAGTATATCAAACGCGATGCTCTTTACGAGAATGCGTTTACTATTTGACATAGGCAATAAATGTTAGTAAAAGAACACTAAATGGCACATGATAAAAGTACAGATTTATTGTTCATATTACAACATCTGACACGCCACCACAGCCCGGAAATAGGTTCCACAATAAATGATGAACTAAATACGCAAAAGACTACAAGTCGCTATTTCGCAAATAGATTTCTGATAAACGGTATGTCTTTATCTAACTGGAAATGATGCAACGCAATAAGCGCAATAAATAACAACGACAGGACCAACAGCGGATAAACAATGAACCGCTTCAGCTTTTGCATGAAAATCTGCCTTTTAGTTCTATCTACTTCATCCTGATCCAGGTAGCCACGTGTTTCGATTGTACTGATAATCACCTTGTTCTTCGAACGTTCCTCATTTCTCCATATCTCATATTGCTCTAACGACCCCTGCTTGCGAAGGTGTTTCCCCTTTTCCGTGAGAAATGTTACACCTCCCTCCCGCTCTCCCATAAAGTCATGGTCAATAAGGTATTGAAATATTGTCTTGACGGTATGAGTTTGCAATGAGCGAAACGTGCTTTCGTCCATCGGGTTCTGACTCATGATATTTTCTTTCTCTTCGCCTATGAAATTGCGCAATGCAATTTGCGCACCTCTTGAGTCACTCAGGGTACGCGTAGGAATTATCTTATTCAAAAGACTCTTTTCAAAATCAGTTAATTGCGTTTTCGTTTTCCCGGACATTGTGTATGATAAATATTTATACCTCAAACCTACTTATACTCGTCAAAATATACAATAGCAATTTTGTTATTGAATCCCTATTGTGAATCGGAGCTTATTTGCCAACTATTTTTAATTTTTGTAAGTTTGATGGTTGCTAAAAACACCTGATAAACATTTACAAAAATAACCTTCGGACAAGAATGAAAAAGCTACTATTCCTTTATCTGGTACTCTCTGCAAGTTTTGCATCAATTGCTCAAAATTACTACCTCGGAAAATCAGCTGACGGCATTGAAGAACTAATAATATTGTCGGTTACATCCAACCGCTCTACTACAAGCCTAGTGGTCTTTGATAAAATATCAGCCGTTCATGGAAAGCTGGATGAATTCAGATCAAAGGCGATAAAAAACGCTGACAAATACACAAACACGAAAAAGTTCGACAAACTTGGCTATTACAGGCGAAAAATTCAGATAAGTTGCCGTGCCAAGAAATACCGTGTCATGGAAGCGACCTACTACGAAATAGGAGGAAAGGAAATTGAAAAAGTGGAATACAAGCCGGAAGAAACATCCTGGAAGTTACTACCAAAAGGAAGTCTCACCGAAGCTGAATTGCATAAAATTTGCAAAAGACGTTAACAACTTTCGTATATCAGGATTTTCTACGCGCAATAATATACTTTATCAAAGTTTTCAATTCGCGCGCTTAATCACAACTAAAGACACTCCTTTTGAATATATACTAATAGACAGACTAACAATTTATACATTGAACACGAACGAATTTGCAATAAAAATATCTTAGACTTCGTAGGACATTGTAAAGAATCTTGGTATATTTAATAAAAATATTTCGAGATGAAAAAATTTATACTCCTTTTTGTCTGCGCCATGTTTATATGTGGTTCAGTAATTCATGCACAAATATTCTGGTCAGAAAACTTTGAGAGCGGTAGCACTACCGGAATGGCTGCAAGCTCATATAGTGGATGGACCACAGCAAGCACGGGTACAAATGATGCTAATGCAAACGCATGGTATGTGAGCTGTGCTGAAAACGGGCATACAGATGGTGTCTGCGGTTCGGGATGTGCCGCAGTAAGCACAACGGCAACTCTTGCAACTTTACATTTGGGCTCCAATGCCACTCTGGGCGGAGATGCCGGAGCGACCTACAATGCCGGAGGGTTATGTGGGATAGGAATTTGCGTAATAACAAATCAGCGTGCCGAATCTCCCACGATTAACTGCACCGGCAAAACAGGAATTACCCTTTCATTTAATTACATTGAAAACGGACAGGGAACAACCGACGACGCTACTGTATGGTACTACGACGGATCTGCCTGGAGCCTTTTGGTTAACCCACCTAAAACACCGATTGGGTCATGTGCACCACAAGGGCAATGGACACACTACTCTATCGCATTACCGGCAAGCGCAGACAACAATGCTAACGTAAAAATAGGTTTTAATTGGACCAACAATGATGATGGTGCCGGTTCAGACCCGTCGTTTGCTGTGGATAGCATGGCACTATCGACATCTGGTAGCGTGGGTCCTGTAGTGCCGGGCATGACAGCAAGCTTGACAACAATTTGCAAAGACAGCTGCATCACACTCACCAATACGAGCACCGGCACCGTCGACAGTTTTCGCTGGGTAGGAACCAATGCCACTATTGCAGCACCTCTTACCAGTCCTGCAACAGCTTGCTTTACCGTCGCCGGTACTCAGACAGTAAAACTATACTTGTACAATGGCGGTGCTATAGTTGACTCCGCAAGCACAGCGATAACCGTAAATCCGGCGCCGGCTCCTACCATAACGGCATCGGGCGACACACTATCTGTACCCGCAGTGTACATTGGCTACCAATGGGTAAACGGCACAACCCCGATTCCCGGTGCCACCAATCCAACTTATGTATACACTGTAAGCGGTGTGTATTGGGTAGTAGTGGATAGCGGTGGATGCCTGGGAGGTGCGGGCTACAACACTACCGCTGTCGAAAACATAAACAACAACCGGTATAGTTTCCGGGTGGTACAAACATCGGGTAGCACGGTAAGCATTTACTGCTCCAAAGCTTTCCCGGAAAACCTGGACATTTCTATCTATGATGTAACGGGCAGAGTGTACAGAAAAGAACAATGGGAAAATGGCAAAACTGAAAAGCCCATTGGCGACTTGTTCTTAAGTAAAGGTCTTTACATGATAAGACTTAGCAACAGCGAAAATTCATTTGTCCTGAAGTGGCTCAAAGAGTAGTATAGCAGCCTTAAAATAAACTGATTTTTTCATGGCATTGTTAGGCATTCCGTATTGGGCGTGGCGATGCTATGAGATACATCACCGACTGAAATTGGCGTATATTTGACACTTTTCAGTCGGAACAGATGTGAATTGTTTAACCATGAATTGCAAATACCTACTCTTACTGCTTGCTACTTATTTTGCTGCCGAGGCTCATGCCAAATCGCTCCCGGATAGCACAAGCCGGAGTGCGACATTACCGGAACTCAAGTACAACCTAAGCGACGATGGCTCGAAGTATGTTAAGGCAACCTTTTTGAATCAGGTTTGGGTACGTTGGAATCAGAGCAATCCCGGCACCACCGTCAATAGTGCGCCAATGGACAACACTACCGACATAGGGTTGCGACGGACGAGGATGCAACTGTTCGGACAAATATCTGACCACGTGTTCTTTTATACCCAGTTCGGGATGAACAACTTCAACTACCTGTCGCAAAGTGCAGGCAACCGCAAGTTTCAGGCTTTCTTTCACGACGCATTGGGCGAATACAAAGTGTTTAAAGACAACAACAAGCTGAAAATAGGTGGCGGACTTTCGATACTTACGGGGCTGAGTCGCTTCTCTCAACCGAGCATCGGCACTATCATGACTACCGATGTACCTGTTTTTCTGCAATCAACAGTGGAGCAGACCGATGAATTTGGCAGGAAGCTGAGTATATATGCGCGTGGGCAATTGGGCAAGTTCGACTACAGGGTAGCCATGTCAAACCCCTTCCCCATCCAGACAAATGGCAAGCCTGCTCCTACCCTCGGCAACGACCCGACTTTTACTACTTACGGACATACAAATCAATTCTCCGGTTTCTTTATGTACAATATTTTTGACAAAGAAGGACACACTACCCCCTACATGACCGGAACCTACCTCGGCGGGAAAAAAGTACTGAACATAGAGGCGGGTGCCATCTATCAGAAAAACGCTACATGGAACCTGAACGGAACTGACACCGCATTTAATAATATGCTGCACTGGTCAGTCGCAGTATTTGCAGACATGCCGGTAAAAGAAAACAAGTATGCCTTCAGTGCATACCTTGGCTACATCAGTACAGACTACGGGTCCAATTACGTCAGGAACAATGGCATCATGAATCCGGCCAACGGCAATAGCGACCCCGCTCAGTATAATGGAGCCGGCAATGCATTCCCCATGTTTGGAACGGGAAACAGCCTATATGCACAAGCAGGGTTTCGCCTGCCCAATGACCTGTTAGGCACTGCCGGCACGCTAATGCCCTATGCATCATTTCGGCAATCCACCTATGAAAAACTAAGTGACCCTGTCACCGTGTATAATGCAGGCGTGAACTGGCTGATGAGCAAGCATCAGTCAAAAGTATCGCTCAATTACCAGCTACGCCCTGTCTTCGAACTGCAGACCAACGGAGCTATTACGCACACATCCAATGCTGGTTCTATCTGGGTTCAGTATCAGATATACTTGTAAACCGGAACTCCGGAAGTTATAATTGAACAGCAATACCAACTAAGCATCTGAACAATGTGTCAACACCTTTACGCTACAATCTGTTCAGATACTTAGTCAGTTACTACCCTTCATACCAGATAGCAGGCAGTATGCTATTTGTCATATTCATAGGGACCGGCATAGCCATAACTGCAAGCAATCATTTTGCCATTGGCACCTCTTGTACAGTAAACCCTTTTTTCCTGTTGTTCCGGTTTCAATTCTCTTTTTACCAACGTACCCTCAACCTGAGGTCGCTGCGCATTTAGTTTATCAGGCTTTTTGCAACATATATAGTAACCATAGTCACCCTTACAAACCGGAAAGTTTTCTGCGAAGTCGGTCTTATAACAACTCACTTCCCCATCTTCAGACATTTTGCATACATGATCTTCCTTCACGCCACAGTTTTCACCATAGGCAATTCTTTGCTGAGCTTCCGCATTCGTCCCCGCAATTGCAGCGATTACCAATGCCATCATTATCTTTTTCATAATAGTTGCATTTAAGGTTAACAATAGAATAATGTCAACTAAATACGCACAACAACCATACCTGATAGGGTTAATGGAATCACAAATCAAAATAACAACTTAATAACCAATTAAATATAAAACACATAGAAGTGTTAAAACGAAATTCAGGTGACATTATTTCGGGCATTGCTGCCATCTGACATAAAGACAAGGAGGTCGGGAGAGAAATAATTATACGGCCACACCTTATTGAAGATGAGACATATAGACGGAGACCTATTTAATGACTAACGATAGAAGTGATGTTTCCGAGCATATGATGGTGCTTTTTTTTCTTTGCTACTTTCTATTTTGGCGAAGCAAAAAAGAAGGTAGAGTAACGTGGGCAAGATAAAAGTGAATGTACATTTGCACTGCGACTTCAAATAGACTTGGAGCAATATCAGGTACAGCACACGAGACTGTAAATGCTTGCGCTATCGAACTATAGCTTAGCCCCCTCCCCTCCTGCATAGGAGTGACAGATTAGTTGTGAGAAGGCCACCTACTGGATCACCAGCTTTTGAGAGAACTGATACTGCCCTGCGCTTGCGCTGACAATATACACACCGGGTGACCAGTCAGCATCTACAATAGCAGGCTCTTTTGTGGCTATACTATGCCTGTACACTTCCCTGCCACTAATATCAGTTATTGTCAACTCAGCATCTTTAGAATCAGGCACACTTACTGTAATAGTACACTGATGAGACGTAGGGTTTGGAAATACAGTCATACCCGTGGTATCTATACCGAGACTACCAGTAGCGAAAAGATAAGAACTCACAACTCTTACTCTGTTATTCCCTTTGTCTCCTATGTAAATATCCCCGGAAGGACCGATGGCAAGACCAGAAGGCAAACGAATATTTGCTGTCAATGGATGTATCCCGTCGCCATTATAGGTACCTGTACCTGTACCAACTATTGTGGTTAAAATACCTACCCCTTCCGGATTACTTACTTTTCGTATCCGATTATTACTTACATCTGCTATATACAAATTACCTGAAGTATCTATATCAATCACTGCAGGAGTAAGCTCTGCTGCTGTTGCAGCCCCTCCATCACCACTGTAGCCAGCAGTCACAATACCAGCTACCGTAGAAATAATACCTGATACATCCATTTTTCGGATGCGGGTACTATCGGTAAAATACAAATTGCCATACTTGTCGAACTTTAACGTAAGCGGATGATGAACTTTTGTAGTATCTGCCATGCCGCCATCTTCACTGTATCCCGAAACTCCGATACCAACAACCGTGGAAATGATACCAAAAGTATCTATCTTACGAATACGATAATTGTAGCTGTCTGCAATATAGACATTACCTGTATCATCTACAGTTAAGCCATAGGGTAGGTTTAACTCAGCTGCTGTTGCGGGAATCCCGTCTCCATTATAGCCGGCTATGCCGGTACCTGCTATTGTATTGATAATACCATCTGTTGTTACTTTGCGAATACGGTTATTTAATGCATCCGCCAGATACAGGTTACCTGCATTATCAATAGCTAAATCGTTAACGCCATTTAACCGTGCAGCATTGGCATAACTTCCATCTCCGCTATATCCGTAAGAACCAATCCCTGCAACAGTGGTAATAGTACCCCCAAAAGCAGGACTTACTTTCCGCACGGTGCTACTTCCCAAATCGCATATATACAAATTACCGCCAGCATCTAACGCCACACCACACGGAGAATATAGTTTTGCATCGGTTGCAGGCACTCCTACTCCATCGTAACCCTGAATACCATTACCGGCAGCAGTAAGTATAACCTGAGCGTTTGTAAAAAAAGGGAGCAACAGTAAAAAAAAGACAAGGTTTTTCATGACGGGGAATGGTTTTGTTGAATACAATTTAGAAAATATTTATGAAACAGAATGGGCTGTCCATATTTAATGACTGATGATAGAAGTGATGTTTCTGAGCATATGATGGTGCCTTTTTTCTTTGCTTCTTTCTATTTTGGCGAAGCAAAAAAGAAAGTAGCGTAACGTGGGCAAGGTATAAGTGAATGTACGTTTGCACTGCGACTTCAAATAGACTTGGAGCAATATCAGGTACAGCACACGAGACTGTAATTGCGTGCACTATCAAACTATAGCTTAGCCCCACCCTGCATAAGAGCGACAGATGGTAGTGAGAAGGCCACCTACTGTATCACCAGCTTTTGAGAGAACTGATACTGCCCTGCGCTTGCGCTGACTATATACACACCGGGTGACCAGTCAGTAACTACTACAACAGGCTTTTTTGTGGCTACACTATGCCGGTACACTTCCCTGCCGCTAATATCAGTTATTGTCAATTCAATGTCTGGAGCATCAGGCACACTTACTGTGATAGTACACTGATGAGACGATGGATTTGGAAAGACGGTCATACCCTCCATCTCTCCACCAAGATTGTCAGAAGCGGACAGATAAGAGCTTACCACTCTTACTCTGTTATTTGCCAAATCTCCAATATAAATATCTCCAGCAGGATTTACGACAACTCCACTTGGCGCATGAATTTTTGCAAATATCGGGTTTCCTCCATCACCACTATACCCCCCAACTCCTGTTCCGACTATTGTTTTTATGATACTTACCCCTTCGGTATTACTTACTTTTCGAATACGGTGATTACTTACATCTGCTATATACAAACTGCCTGAAGTGTCCAAGGCAATAGCGGCAGGAATTAACTCTGCTGCTGTCGCAGCCCCTCCATCACCACTGTAACCAAAAGTTGCCACACCGGCAACTGTAGATACATTACCCGACACATCCATTTTTCTAACACGGGTACTATCGATAAAATACAGATTACCCAACCTATCGAACGTTAACGTCATAGGGTGATGAACTTTTGTAGTATCTGCCATGCCGCCGTCTTCGCTATATCCCGAAACTCCGATACCAACAACCGTGGAAATGACACCAAAAGTATCTATCTTACGAATACGATAATTGTAGCTGTCTGCAATATAGACATTACCTGTATCATCTACAGTTACGCCATAGGGTAGGTTTAACTCAGCTGCTGTTGCGGGAATCCCATCTCCGTTATAGCCGGCTGTACCGGTACCTGCTATTGTATTGATAATACCGTCTGTTGTTACTTTGCGAATACGGTTATTTAAGGCATCGGCCAGATACAAATTACCTGCTTTATCAATAGCTAAATCGTTAACGCCATTTAACCGTGCAGCATTGGCATAACTTCCATCGCCACTATATCCGTAAGACCCAATCCCCACAACGGTAGTAATATTACCCCCATAGGCAGGACTTACTTTCCGCACGGTGCTACTTCCCAAATCGCATATATACAAATTACCGGCAGCATCTAACGCCACACCACACGGAGAATATAGTTTTGCATCGGTTGCAGGCACTCCTACTCCATCGTAACCCTGAATACCATTACCGGCAGCAGTAAGTATAACCTGAGCGTTTGTAAAAAAAGGGAGCAACAGTAAAAAAAAGACAAGGTTTTTCATGACGGGGAATGGTTTTGTTGAATACAATTTAGAAAATATTTATGAAACAGAATGAGCTGTCCAAATTTGATGACTGATGATAGAAGTGATGTTTCTGAGCATATGATGGTGCCTTTTTTATGTCGTAGATGCAAGTACAAACGTATAAAGGCGAATCGGAAAAGAACAAAGTAGTTACAACACTTCAATAGCTGCAAGGATAGACAGAAAACCAGCACCATGCCGTCAAATAGAGCTTTAGAAAACAACGTAGAGCTATTTTTTTTCGGCGGAGCCTTTGAAAAAATCGCCTTTTTTCTTTGCTACTTTCTATTTTGGCGAAGCAAAAAAGAAAGTGGAGTTACGTGGGCAAGATAAAAGTGAATATACATTTGCACTGCGACTTCAAATAGACTCCTTGCAATATCGGGTACAGTAAGTAAAACAGCACATACGTATACTACCAATTATAGCTTAGCCCCCTGTGTCGGAGTGACAGATGGTGAGTAAGTTCCGGATAATAATTGTGTTCCGCGTTTAAGAATAAGAAACAAAAAAACCGTTCCTTATCTTGTAAGGCATGGCTTCTTTACAATCATATTATGTTACTGCCGTTTACTTCAATATCGACACTCGCTGCTGCAACTTATTACCGAAACGATGTCGAATTTGCTTTTATAAAATACAGACAAACCAGACAGAATCTATAACTAAAAAATTCTAGACCGCTACTAATAGACTGCAGTCACCCCAAAACCTAACCCCATGTCACTATCATAGTGGATACGTAAACCGAAATTTTTATTTATAACATAACTTAATGCACCCATGTACTCCTTATCTGTATTTGCCATGAAAGCCGCCCGGAGCCGTTTGGTCACAGGGATGTCTTCGCGCATCAGTTGCAGGCGCACCTTTCCGTCGCTAAAAGCCTCAGCCTGAAACACAACTAACATCGGAAGTGTATAGTTAAAGCCAACACTTGCTACATGTCTGAAATCTTTGGAATTGCGTTGACCGAATAAATTATCTTCCTGATAGTCTATTCCGTTGTCTCTGTATCTCCAGTCAAAACCCACAAACGGCATGAACCACTGCATCCTACCTATGTACCGCCCTAAGTGAGTTTCGCTTTCATAGCCATACTTATTTCCATAACCCAATCGCCATTCGGCACCTAAACTCCATCTGGTATTTTGCAGCATAATGTGTCCATCATTTCCATTAGTAGCAAAATCATTTTTTGCGGCAAAATGCAGCTTATTGCTTTCTTTCTGGAGTTGACTGTAAGCCCATTTCTTATCAGGTATAAGCGCATTCTTTTCATCGCCAACACTAACAACTCTATTCATGCCACTCATCATGTGATACAAAATATGGCAATGAAAAAACCAGTCTCCTTCAGCATTTGCGATAAACTCAAGTGTATCGGTTTCCATAGGCATTATATCCAAAACATTCTTAAGCGGCGCATAGGCTCCTTTACCGTTCAACAGCCTAAAGTCATATCCGTGTAAATGCATTGGATGTCGCATCATAGAGTTATTGTAAAGAACCATGCGAACAATCTCTCCTTTCTTAATTAGGATTTTGTCGGCTTCCGAAAGAATCTTGTTATCCATACTCCACACATATCTATTCATGTTTCCTGTCAACTCAAAATGCAACTCCTTCACCTTTGCTTCAGGCGACAATTCCGTTTTCTCTACCGCTTTCAGCATTGCATAATTTAATGTGACAATTTCAGACAGAGAATTACTTTTGTATTTGTCACCACCTGACATGTTACGTTTTACTTTCGTGCTTTGTTTGTTGTGCTTCTTATCGCTGCCTGTTATTTCAGGATACATGACGACATTCATATCCATTTGGTTCAGACTCATATTCATACCCATATCATCAAGATTTCCATTCATCTTCATCATACCGTTCATCATTTTCATACCCTCAAAATATTTGAGCCTAGGCAATGCTCCGGCAAATACTTTATTACCACTTCCCAAAAAGAGCGAACCGGAGTTGGTACGATCTTCAGTTGTTGCCATAAATTCATACAAAAAACCATCTTCGGGTATTGTAACAACTACATCATAGGTCTCTGACACACCTATTATCAGCCTGTCTACCGCAACAGGCTCCACGTCATTACCATCATTAGCAACCACAACGATTTTTCCACCGGAATATCGAAGCCAGAAATAAGAAGACGCACCGCCATTTGACACCCTTAAGCGAACTTTACTACCCGCCTTTAATTTTACACCGTTTAACTCATTTATCTCAAGCTTGTTAGTGCCATTCACCAAAATCTTATCATAGTAAATATCACTTACATCCATTGCCAACATGCGTTTCCACTCGTTCCCAAGCTTAGTAGCAAAGTGCCCGGACACTATTGCTTCACCATAACTCTGCACAGCGTTTTTCTTGATGGCTGCCCAATCGTTGGCATTATGTAGCATCCTGTTGATATTCCCGGGTTTGTAGTTTGTCCATTCACTGAGAATAACCGACAAAGAGGGCAAATCATCTATTCCTTTACGGAAACCGGGAGCGTTTTCCTTTTTCAATACGGTGAAGCTTCCATACATACCTATCTGCTCCTGCAGTCCTTTATGACTATGATACCAATGCGTGCCATTCTGAATTAAGGGAAAGCGATATACATGAGTTGCTCCCGGCGCAATTGGCAATTGTGTAAGGAAGGGCACTCCATCTTCCTTATTAGGCAGATATATACCATGCCAGTGCAATGCTGTACCTTCTTTCAGTAAATTATGTACATGTATTTCCGCTGTATCTCCTTCGGTAAAAGTAAGTGTCGGCATCGGAATTTGGCCGTTAACTGCAATGGCACTCCGCTCCTTCCCTGCATAGTTAACAATAGTATCTTTCACATATAAATCGTACCGTACTACTTTTTGTGCATAAACGAATTCACCACCTTTCAACAGTATCATTAGCAGAAGCAAACATCGAAAAAAAGGACTCTTAACTATAGACATCGGAACAAATTGATTACAAATAAAACCAGCGACAACTAAAGCCCATACTCAAACGCCGTATAGAAACACTTCGAAGTAGTTAAAGAGAAAGACCCTACCCCACCAGACTCCTGATACGTCCACTAACACAAAGAGATTTAATGTTACTTACCACATTTAAGCCTGCACCTCGCTCAGTAAGTAAACCAAATACAATAAACTACATTATTCGCAGTATAATAATCTGTATAGCTTTTCTACTAGCTGTCAATGCAAAAATAAATGGGTTGGCCCGATACGCTATTACACGTTCTTTGATAATATTTACATCATTATACACAAACTGGATTTATCAAACAGAATTCAGGCATTTTCGTTCTGCACATGCTATAGTCACTTTCCAAACAGCCGGCAGGCAAATGATCAGCAATTCACTGTAAGTTAAAAACAAAAAAAAGTGCCTCAATAAATCGAGGCACTTTTTTAAAAAAACAAAGTCGGAAATTCTTACTTCAATATCGACACTCGCTGCTGCAACTTATTACCGCTGTTGTCAATAAATACCAGGGTATAAATACCGGTATTCAGTCCGGTAATATCTATTTCCTGATGTGCTTGATTGCAAGGCATGTTCTTTATCACTCTACCTACCATATCTATCATTTGCAATGTACCGGACACCTGCCTAACGCCGGAAATATCAGCATACACAACACCCTGAGCAGGATTTGGATAAACCGCCATTGACAGTGGCGCCAATGTAATATCGCTGACACCGCTAGGATTATCCACATAAAAATATTGCGTAAAGTTACATCCGAAATCATTAGAATAAGTACCGGAGTAAGTATAGCCATCCATATCAATATTTGCGTTTGAACCAACCTTCTTTACAAAGAATGCACCGGCGGTTATACCAATTGAAGGGTTACGGTCATATACCCACCAATGAAGTCCATCACAACTCTCATCAGTAATTTCCAAGCGGTAGCATCCTGTACCCAGCGTTAAAGTATCAATATATAATGTGCTTATCGTAGCGTCTACCCGACTGGCTACTACATTATTATCCTGATCGTATATGCGCCACTTAGTCTCACTCACCCCACCTGAAGACTGGTTATTGGGCTTGAACATGATACGGAACTGAGGGTCCCACTTTGGAGCAGAGTTGAAAGTAGAAGTCATAATATTATTAGTGGAATCTCTATCGTCAGAACCGTTAACGCTGGTAATTTTAGCAACAAACGTGTGCTTGTTACCATCACCAGCAATTCCATTCAACTCCATTAAGGCAGGCAACACAATTTCAGTAGACTTCAATGAACTTAATGAACCGGCCCATGTATACGTCTGCATCGCACCGCCTTGAATTCCATATTCAAATGACAACAAGGTAATTGTGTTTTCACCTCTGTTTTTCACGATAATAGATGGGGCATCGCATGTAGGATTTTCCCTGAAGTGATTTTCATTGTCAGTAGGAGAAACAATATCTACGATTGCCGCATCTTTCAGATTATTAAATCTGCCGTAATAGATTAGATGAGCCTCCGTAATATAACTACCTAATCCGCCACCCGGACTTGTATACGGATCAAAACGAATCGCTACATCAAACGGATTACCACCTCTTACGCCGGGAAGCGGATGCCAATTTGATTGAACCGATGCACCCGGGCACCAATTAGCTCTTTCATACAACCATGTTCCGGACTGCGGATATAATTCATTGCTGGGGCAATCATCACGCCAGATAGCCTTAGAACCAACCGTAGTACTATTAAGTACTACTCGGTAATTTGTAGACATAAACTCACAGCATCCGTTATTATCACTTCCGTGTCCCGTTACATTGAACTTCATGCTTGCCGATTCCGTACCGTCCGGCGCTACTTTAGATACGGTACTCAGGCGCGTATTAATATCAGTAGATCCGCCATAACTGAAACTACCGTGCCACAACCTATCAATGCCAATCACGTCTCTTTCGGGAATACCTTCAACAAACGCAAACTTTACATTTCCTGTAAATCCTCCTGAATATCCGGAATAATGAATACGAACCGTGGCTGTGTCCTGCAACAAGCTTGCATATTCTGTAACATCATATACATAACGATGTTGCCAGGTACCCGGCGTCCTCGGCGCACCTGAGTTTGCATAAGGCGTTATTAATCTACCTAACTCAAACATATCGCCACCCGGCACAATCAGAAAGTTCTGCACTGTATAATCCCAGTCCCCACAATAAGTAGGTGTACCGGGGCAAACATACTTGCCTATCGTTACTACCATATAGATATTACGATACCTTCCGCCCGGAGCGGGGAAAGCAACAGTACTGTCATAGTTTCCATTCCACGAGAGCTCGTCGTTGTTGGCATAAACCCATGTTGTGTCACCGGCGGCGGCCTGAGCTTCTCCAACCGACAAAAGCAGGACTAAAGCGAATAAAAGAACGTTTTTCATTAATCAGATTTTAATTAAAATATAAACTTAAAGCAAAGATAGCTAAACACATTCGTATAAATCGCAGGCAGAACATATACACGTTGCACAAATACAAATATTGCCAATCAATGTGTTTTAACATTCCCCGTAAGGAAAAATCACAATAAGAACATATTTAAAAGTACCTTTGCACCCTTAAAAAAAGGAGACAAATTATGCCTGGTTTCACGGTAGCTATTGTGGGAAGACCAAATGTGGGAAAGTCAACGTTGTTCAACAGACTGCTGGAGCAACGCAAAGCTATTGTTGATGACCAGAGCGGCGTAACCCGCGATCGTCAGTACGGCATTGCAGACTGGAATGGTAAGACATTCAACGTTGTTGATACCGGAGGGTTTGTGTCTCGCTCTGAAGATGTCTTTGAAAGAGAGATTCGTAAGCAGGTACACATTGCTGTCGAAGAGGCAGACCTGATTCTTTTTATTTGCGACACCGCCACCGGCATTACCGCACAGGACGAAGACATGGCCGATGTTTTGCGCCGCTCGTCTAAACCGGTTTTATTGGTAGTAAACAAGGTAGATAACCCCGAACGGGCATTGTATGCCACTGAATTTTACGGTTTGGGCTTCGAAAATACATTCCTGATTTCTTCTATATCGGGTAGCGGTACAGGGGAATTGCTTGATGAGGTAGTCAATAATATTAAGGTAGACGAAACTGAAGAAGAATCTGATCCTCTGCCAAAGTTTGCCATCATCGGCCAGCCCAATGCAGGTAAATCAACACTACTGAATGCACTGGTTAGTCAGGAACGCACAATTGTATCTGACGTGGCAGGAACTACCCGCGATACCATACACACACACTACAAGCTGTTTGGCAAGGAGTTTATACTTATTGATACAGCAGGTATCCGTAAAAAGAAAAATGTACATGAAGACCTTGAATTTTACTCTGTAATACGCGCTATCAAGGCCATGGACGAAACAGATGTATGTATGCTGCTGGTAGATGCCAAAAACGGACTTACATCACAGGACGTAAGCATTTTTGCATTGGCGGCTCGTAAAGGCAAGGGTGTCGTGATTCTGGTAAACAAATGGGACCTGGTAGAAAAAGAAACCAATACCGCCCGTGACTACGAAAAAGACATCAAGGATAAGTTGGCACCATTTTCGGATGTGCCTGTAATATTTATCTCTGCACAGGATAAGACCCGGATTTTTCAGGGTATGGAAAAAGCATTGGAAGTAAATGAGAACCGCAAGCGCCGTGTTATTACGTCAGTGTTGAACGAAATCATGCTCCGTGAGATAGAACGCTACCCACCACCAATGTCGCGCGGATATAGTGTACGAATAAAGTTTGTACAACAAGTACCTACTACCGTTCCTTCATTTGCCTTCTATTCTAATCACCCGGAAGCTATTAAAGAGCCATATAAAAACTTTCTGGAGAACAAATTGCGTAGTCACTTCAACTTCAGTGGTGTGCCGATAAGGATATTTTTAAGAAAGAAATAATACAATATATATCAACCGACCCTCGGAAAAGTCGTGCTATGAAAACAAGAACGCTAAAGAAAGACAAAGTAAATATCATCACATTAGGTTGTTCTAAAAACCTGGTGGACAGCGAAGCCTTTGCCGGCCAGCTCTCTGCCAACGGGATAAAAGTAGTACACGAAAATGAGCGTCCGGACCACAACATTGTGGTAGTGAATACCTGCGGGTTTATAGACAAAGCAAAAGAAGAAAGTGTCAATACGATACTGGAGCAAGTAGACCTGAAAAAAGAAGGAATTTTAGACAAAGTATATGTAACGGGCTGCCTGAGTGAACGATACAGAGAGAGCCTGTTGCAAGAGATACCCGAAGTAGATGCATGGTTCGGAACGATGGAGTTACCGCTTATGCTGAAGCAGTTTAATGCAGACTACAAGGCAGAGCTGGTTGGCGAACGATTACTTGGGACCCCAAAGCACTATGCCTACCTTAAGATTTCAGAGGGCTGCAACCGCACTTGTGCCTTCTGTGCCATTCCGCTGATGCGCAAAGGACACGTGTCTAAGCCCATCGAGGAAATAGTCGCAGAGGCTAAACGTCTTGTACGCATGGGCGTGAAGGAGATTATGCTTATTGCACAGGAGCTTACTTACTACGGTCTGGACATTTACAAAAAACGGGCTTTGCCTGACCTGCTTAAATACCTTTCTGATATCGAAGGGCTACACTGGGTAAAGCTGCACTACGCCTACCCTACCAAATTCCCGATGGAGATACTGGACGTAATGCGCGAGCGGGACAATATTTGCAACTACCTGGACATGCCTTTGCAGCACATATCTGACAATATGCTGAAGGCAATGAAACGTCAGATAACAAGCCAGGAGATTAAAGACCTGATTGTAAACATCAGAGAGCGAGTGCCGGGCATCTGTATCCGGACAACGCTTATTGCAGGTTTCCCCGGGGAAACACGCCAAGATGTAGAAGACCTCAAGCAATTCCTGATAGACAACAGATTAGACCGGGTGGGTATATTTACGTACTCACACGAAGAAAACACCACTGCCTACGATTTAGCCGATACACTATCATCAGAAGAAAAAGAAGCTCGTGCACAAGAAGTAATGGAAGTGCAACAGGAAATTTCTTACGAGATAAATCAGAAGAAAATCGGCAACACCTACAAGGTGCTGATTGACAAGAAAGAAGCTGGCCGCTACCTCGGTCGTACTGAGTTTGATAGTGTGGAAGTAGACAACGAAGTTATCATTCAAAGCAAAAAGGCCTTGCCAATCGGAGATTTTGTGAACGTAAAAATCACAAGTGCATTTGATTACGATCTTGAAGGTGTGGTAGTTTAAGTGTTGCTAATCAGCAAGTTAACACTAACGATCTGCTACCGTCAATTTCTGTGTAACGTTGGCGCCATCCGTTGCAATATGAACGATGTACAAACCATCGGCAATATCAGATATATCGACTACCGAAGTGCCCATACCACCCGGCACAACTGATACCGACTTCACTACCCTGCCCGTCATATCTGCAATTGTAATTGATGCGGCACCTGTAACTTTAGTTGACCACTGTATGCTGACAGTATTCTTTGCAGGATTCGGAAATAGAGAGATGCTACTTCCGGCACCGGCTTGCGACAAAACGCCAGTAGAAGCAAACGGGTAGATAGTATGTGAATCAGTACCCTTTTTGAAAGTTACATCTGTCGCAGAGAACTCGCCCGGAGCTATTGTTATTACAGGTGCTGGTGTTGTATAATAATCGAACTCTTCAGGAAACACGACATAGCTGCCCAACCCCAGACTACCGAATGCGTATCCGCCACCGGCATTGGTATAAGTATAGGCCACTACCCTGTCGGTGATTGCGTCTTTCAGATAAATCAACATACCTGCTACCGGAATGTCGCCGGAAGTACCTTTACCGGCACCTGAGTACACATAGCCACTTATAAAACCGGGACCGGAAGGCACCGTACCATATATCAAGGTTATATCCTGATTGTCTGCTGCAGTACCATGGGCAATATTCGTTGCGTCATACCAATTAGGAGTCGCATTGCCATATGTAGGGATATAGCCACTCGTACCAGGAACACTGCTCAGGAGTTTTGCCTTCACAAAGTAGTTGCCCGCAGGCTTACTATCGAACTGATAATAAGGCAATCCTCCATCATTACAAGTAACCAATGAATCTGTAGCCGTTATTGAACTATCGCTCGGATTGTATTGTATCAACCACACTTTTGTATCTGTCAATGGAGGAACGGTTGAAGAAAAAGTGATATGACCATATATTCTGTTGCAGTCAACCGTAACCGAGGCTGTGTTTTCACATCCGTTTACCCCCGTCCCTGTTACTGTTACTACCTCTGTTGTATCAGGCGTAATGTCCGTAGTGGCGCAAGTAGCACACGAAAGGGAAGATGCGGCACTCCATACATAGGAAACGCCACCGCTTGCCGTAAGATGATAAGCACCACCGCAGGAAGCAGCAACAGCACTTGCCGCAATTGTCGGCATCGGATAAACAGTCATAACGGTAGTCGCATAGCAGCTTGCCAACGCATAAGTAACAACCGATGTACCTACTGTCAGCCCTGTAAAGACACCTGTCGTACTACCCACCGTAGCCACAACACCAACCGACGGAGAACCGCTTGTCCATGCCCCACCTATAACAGAATCTACTAATGTTGCGGACGATCCGATACATAAACCACCCGGAGACACAATAGAAGATGGCGTAGGATTTACGGTAACGAGCGTATTTACGGAACAGCCCCCACCGAGCGAATACGTTACAACGCTTGTACCTGCTCCCAGTCCTGTCATCATACCCGAGCTATAATCTACATCTGCCGTGGTAGGCACTGCCGAAGTCCAGGTTCCACCGGATACTGCATTGGTTAACAATGAAGTATCACCGATACATAAAGTTGTAGTGCCGGCTATAGGTGCCGGAGCAATACTTACTGTGATATTTGTCGTTGTAGTTGCCGTACCACATACTTCTGTTAGCGTATAAGAGATTACAGCTATTCCCGGCACTATTCCGGAAACAGTACCGCCGGTTCCAACTGTCGCAACAGAGGGGTTACTACTACTCCACGCACCACCGGGAGCAGAAGCAGACATACTCGCTGTAGCTGCGGCACATATTACCGAAGGTCCGGTAATGGTACCCGCGTCTGGTAGCGCATGTACGGTAACAGATCGGGTTGAAAGGCAAGAAGGCCCCGTTACATAACTCAATGTTGCAACTCCGCCGGAAACTCCCGTAACCGTTGCTGTGGAACTCACTCCTGATGAAACAGTAGCAACAGACGTCGCATCGCTAAGCCACATACCACCGGGAACAGTATTTGCAAATGTAGCGGAAGCGCCCTCACATACTGATGAAGGCCCCGTAATAGGCCCCGGCATCGCATGGACGGTAACAATATTGGTAGCCCGGCAACCTGATCCGAGCGTATAAGTGACAGTGGACGTACCCGCGCTCACTCCCGTAGCAACACCGGTAACAGAGTGAATAGAAATGGCGGCACCGGACGCACTCCATACACCTCCTGCCGGAGTGGACGACAGCGACACAAATGAACCGCTACATAGCGTCAAAGAGCCAAACGCATCGCTTGGCGAAGCATTAACTGTTACATGATGTGACACTGCACAACCTGTTGATAATGTGTAACTAATGTCAGAAACTCCTGCTGCGTGTCCGGTTACTATTCCGGTGCCACTACTTACATAAGCAACACCTGGCGAACTGCTTGACCATGCACCGCCCGGAGTAGTGTTAGATAGCGTAATAGTCTCGTCCGCACATAATATGCCGGGACCGGTAATTGCCGCAGGAACAGGATTAACAGTAACTACAACCGACCGTGAGCAGGACGTTGGCATTATATAATTAACTACAGATGTACCCACCGACAAACCGGAAACAACTCCCGTAAACATATCAACAGGCGCAAGATCGGGGTTAGAGCTAACCCAGGTACCTCCGGCCGTTGCATCTAAAAGGGTTATACTGCTACCAACACAAATAGACAACGAACCGCCCGATATAGGAGCAGGCAACGCATTAACGGTAACCACCGTTGTATATACAGTAGGCAATAAAGTATATGAAATAGTCACAGTACCTGCTGCTATCCCTACAACGTTTCCAGACCCGTCAACTGCGGCTACAGATGTGGCAGAACTGCTCCATGTGCCACCGGTAGGAGACGCACATGAAAGTGCCGTTGTAGCACCTACACAAACCATTGGTGTACCAGATATTTGCCCGAAAGAAATAAAAGGAACAACCAATATTAACAATAAAAACAAAATACGTTGTCTCATCAAAACAAATCTGAAACCCTCATACATTAAACAAATCGCTCCTCTCTATACATTTCCCACGCATTATAGGCGTAATAACTGCAAAAAATGTTAGTAAATATACGGTATTATATATTTTAACATGGAAACTACCCTATGTTTGTCGGTTATAGTTCGATTTTTTAGGCGTAGCCAGCCGTTTCTTGTTTACTTTTGCAATAACAAAGCTACCCTATCGACATAAAAGTCACTTTACTTTAATATTAAATTTACAACAAACCGATGGAAATAAAGACAGCCACCTACCTTATTAGCAGCCCGCAGGTAGAAAACTGCCCTAAACCCGACAGACCCGAATATGCTTTCATCGGTCGCTCTAATGTGGGTAAGTCCTCCCTTATCAATATGCTTACCGGCAACAGCAAACTTGCAAAGACATCTAACACCCCCGGCAAGACACAACTAATCAACCACTTTGACATCAATAAATCCTTCTATATCGTCGATCTGCCGGGATATGGATTTGCTAAAGTATCCCAAAAAACCAGGGCTGTCTGGGAAAAGATGATTTCGGGGTACCTACAGACCCGCGAAAACCTGATAACTGTATTTGTGCTGATAGACAGCCGGCACAAACCACAGGCCATTGACCTGGACTTCCTCAGAAAATTAGGCGAATGGGGCATCCCTTTCAATGTCATTTTTACAAAAGCAGACAAAAGCACCCAACGAGTAGCGGCAGGCAATGCCAGGAAATTTATAGAAGCCATGCGGGAAGAATGGGAATATATACCCCGCAGCTTTATGACCAGCGCAGTAAAACACCTCGGCAAAAAAGATATCCTCGGCTATATAGGCGAACTGAACGACGAGTTTCTGAACGGGGACGAGGATGCGTAGCTAAAAATTGCGCATGTCCTACAAGCAATTCATTTCCTTGAAATTTTACTGATAATCAATTAGTTATGTAATATAAATTGCGCAAAAATTGCTCACTTTTTACCATGATTGGGCAAACTTTGAATTGCAATTTGGCAGAATAAATGCGGTACTTTGTCGGGAGTGCTATTTCGGTGGTCAGACATGTTGACAGGGTTTAGGTTGTAGGATAATAGCATCAAAAATCAAGCCAAAAAGTGTCGATGGCAGGGTGACATTTTCTGTCGGGGGCTTCGCTAAACTCACATTTTCCGGTAGACTACGATTAGCGGATATTCGATTTCTAATTTTAAAGTGAATTATGGCTTCTCATATGTTCTTTTGCCTTGACGCAAAAGAACCAAAAAGTCATGGCTGTATAAAAAATCGGCTAAAAAACACCTGCACTGCGCTGCAAAATATATAGTATCATTCGCCAATTTACCACTATCGCCAGAGGCTTACTAGCGGCCACTGAATATATCTGTACATAGATTTTGCGGTCGCTTCGTTTCGGCATTTTTCTTAACGCTATTTTTATAAGGCCGGTTTGGGTGTTGCTTATTTGTCGGAGTCTTGATGGAAGGATGATACAATATACATCAACAGAAAAGAACAGATATTCGATTGCTAATTTTAAGTGAATAATGGCTTGTTCATATGTTCTTTTGCCTTGACGCAAAAGAACCAAAAAGTCAAGGCTGTATAAAAATCGGCTAAAAAATACCTGCACTGCGCTGCAAAATATATAGTATCATTCGGCAATTTACCACTATCGACAGGGGCTTACTAGCGGCCACTGAATATATCTGTACATAGATTTTGCGGTCGCTTCGTTTCGGCATTTTTCTT
>JAUHYD010000026.1 GCA_030426665.1 Bacteroidia bacterium
CACCGGCGATATTGCCCAAAGTAAGTGTGTCCCCTACGCAAATGGGGGTGTTTCCTGTAATGGGGCCGGGAGCAGGGTTGACGGTCACGACAGCCGTTGATATACCACATTCAATGGTGTATGTAACGGTTGCGGTACCTGTTGCAACCCCTGTTACGACTCCTGCGCTGCTGATAGTAGCGATAGAAGATGGCGTGCATGTCCATGTTCCTCCGGCAATAGGGTTCGCTAAAGCTAGGGTAGTGCCGACACAAAGCGGGGCGTTTCCTGTAATGGTTTCCGGCAGTGGGTTTATGGTTATTATAGTTGTTGTAGTACCACAATCGTTGTTGTAGTACACTGTTGCTGTACCGGGAGTAATGGCAGTAACCCTGCCTGTAGTATTAATAGTTGCAACAGTAGAAGGCGTACATGCCCATGTTCCGCCACCGGCGATATTGCCCAAAGTAAGTGTATCACCGACGCAAATGGGGGTGTTTCCTGTAATGGGTCCGGGAGCAGGGTTGACGGTCACGACAGCCGTTGTTATACCACATTCAATGGTGTAAGTAACAGTTGCGGTACCTGATGTAACGCCTGTTACGACTCCAGTGCTGCTGATAGTAGCGATAGAAGATGGCGCGCAAGTCCATGTTCCCCCGGCGACTGCGTTCGCTAACGGTATAGAAGCGCCGACACACAATGGCGTATTTCCGGTAATTGAATCAGGTGCTGATTGTATGTTTATGAAAACGCTGTCGGATAATAAACACACTTTCTGAAGGGAAATGTCGTCAATCACAAAGTCGTTTCCTCCCGGAGCCGTATTGAGGTCTGTCATACAGATATTTGCCGTTGTCGCCGCACCACTATTCCACGAGGTTTGAAAGTAGCTCCATGCGCCTACTGTGGTCATAGTAGTAAAAGTGTCGAGAGGTATTCCATTAATGTTTAGCTGGATGGAGGGAAGCGGTGCGTGCGCCAGCGCCGTCCAAATGGAGAAGATATACTCTGTATTTGCTTCTACTGATACTGTTTGGCACCAAAAGTCGTCGCCCAATGTAGTAGAACCGTCTACGAGCATCATTTTTCCTGACCCTGTTGTGTGGTCGCCAAATGACATAAAAGATGAAGGGTAGTCGGCCGGATCTGTTAATACGTCGTAATGTCCCGGTGTTGACAGCGAAGTGGGTGTTTCAAGAGCGTATGATGTGCTGAATCCCAGATTCCCTGAACTGAAGTTTCCATTGAAAATAAGATTTGCCGGGAGTAGCGAGCGTATACTAAGGTAACGATACCCTGAAGCTGTCGCTGTGACGGTGGGGGAAAGGATAGTCGTATCGGAAATGCCGGTAGATGGCGTCCATTGAGTGGTCAGCACAGAGTCTGTACCGGTCAAAGTGACTGTCAATGTGTCTGTATCTCCCGAGCATATCGATAGGGTATCATCTGTCGTGACATCATTTGTGCAGGTAATGTCGTAGCAGTAGGGGTCGTATTTTCCAATGTAGATGTCAGTGCCACCTCTTGACGAAAGGGGAACAACCGGAGCCCGAGGATGGAAGTCTACAGAAGATCCGCCGAATTGTCCTGTTATAAATATATTTCCTGTGGGGTCGTGAGTTACGCCGAATCCTATATCATCGGTAGATGCGCTTCCAACTCTAAAGCTACACTGATAATTTGCCGAAAGGTCGTATTTAGCAACAAATACATCATAGATGCCCGCGCTTGATAGTGTACTCAGCGCCGGTGATGGGTCGAAGTCAACGGTATTTGAGAATTGCCCTGTACAGAAGATGTTAGCACCCGAGATGTCAATGCAGCGAGCAATGTCATTTCCCGGCCCTCCAATCATTGTTCCCCATTGGTAATCGCCACTGCTATTAAATTTCGCTATTATTATATCGAAATTGCCTCCGCCTCCGGGAGCGGTGAATGTAGAGGTTCCCGGTGAAGAGGGGTCAAAGGTAACAGAGTCGCTATTGGTCCAACCTGAAGCATAAAGATTTCCCGATGCGTCGAGACTCAAGCTTCCGAATTCATCGTCAGTGCCACCGGTTGCAATAATTTGCTTTACGAAAACGAAATTTCCAGCGTCATCATATTTCGCAATATAGGGGTCGTAGGTGCCGACCGTAGTGAGTAGTGCAGCTGTTCCCCATGGATTGAAGTTTGATGTGCCCTGAAAAAAGCCGGCTACATAAAGAAACCCACTATTGTATTGTATCGAGCGAGGGAAGCAATCTACGCCTGCTACGCCAGGTAGTCCGTAATTATGCCCCCAAATAACAGTGCCGGCAGGGCTGTATTTTATCAGGTATGCGGTTCCCGCAGCAGCGCTGCTAAAAGTGATGCTTCCGGATACGGTCATTGAGGTGCTGAATACGCCACCAACGTAAACATTCCCGGCCGGGTCGGTAGCGAGGGTATTTACTAAGTCATATACGGTTGGTCCGCCAAGGTCTTTAGCCCATTGGAAGCTACCTGTAGAGGAGTATTTTGCGACGAACCCATCACCGTAGTACGATAACACTGCTCCTCCTGCATATGGAATGGTTGCGACACCTGCGCCCGGGTCGAAGTCAACTCCTGTCGCATGAAAGTAACCACCGATAATGACATTACTTGCGTTGTCGGTGGCAATATAAAGCCCAACATCATCGCCGCTGCCACCGATGCCGAATCCCCACAATAAATCGCCCGTAGGGGTGTAGCAAGCCAAAAAGATGTCTTCTCTACCATTTGACGTTATGTAGAATGTCCCGGGACCAGGGTCAATGTTCATCGTCCCTCTGAATTTCCCTGTTACATAGAGATTGCCATTTGGTGCAATCTTACAAGAGATACCTTGATCATTTTGTGTGCTGCCAATATTTTGTACCCAAACGGGATTTTGTGCGTAGGTGAGCACACTGAGAAAAATAAAAAGACAAGTGGTATATAATTTATTCATAAGGTCGGTTTTCGCTTGCCGAAGGTATTTAAGAGGGTACACCAGAGGTTGTTTTGTAGTATTGATTCTAAAAAAGCCAACGTCTATTGCAAAGAAACAATTTTTTTTTTTAAGACTCTCGTTGAGGCATTTATGAAAAAAGCTATAAACTCCCATCACCGTTTTTTTGTTTTTCTGAGGTGCTTACGATAGTAAAGACTTATCGTAGTATGCTAAATTAATAAAATTGAAATTTGTCCGAAAGTATTTTAACTATTCTTTTTGTTATGCACCTTTTTGCGTGAGTTCTGTTATGAAGTAATCTGCTATCTTTGTTTGCTTTTAAGCATTAGAAAATAATTATATCAATAGATGAAGAAACTTTTCCTACCCCTTTTTGCGATGTCGCTGCTGTTTGTTGCGAGTTGTTCTGAGGAATTTGACGTTGCCGCTCCCTATAGAGATATCACAGTTGTATACGGATTTTTGGATATGGGTGACACTGCTCATTATATCCGAATTCAGAAAGCCTTCTTGGATCAGAACCAAAGTGCAATTACCATGGCAAAAGAGTCGGATTCGAGCTTTTACTCAAATATTAGTGTGAGAGTGGAGCGGCACCGTATTTCAGGGAACAATGCGTACGTAGATTCTATTCACCTGGAAAGGGTTGACCTGAACGACGAAGGTTATCCAAAGGAGCCGGGTGCATTTTTCAACTCACCGAATTACGCATACAAGTTTACCAATGCATTGGACCCTCAGTTTTTTTACCGTTTGAAAATTACGAATCTTACGACGGGTAAAGTGGATTCTGCTGATGCGCCTGTAATAGACAATTCTCTTTCTGCCTTTAATGTTCGCCCAATCGATGATACTTCGGTAAATCTATATGGAATGCGTTTTTATTCTACGTTACCAAACCGATATTATTCTATAGATATGCAGTTTAATCCACCGGCAAATTATTCCGTTAATGGTTACACCAGCCCTGCATCAATAGCGCAGGCGGTAATCCGTTTTAACTGGAACGATTCGAATATTGTGGAGAAGACTTCTGTGCCAAGGAGCTTTGATTTTAATGCAGGATACCTAGGGTTTAGTTCATCTAACTTTGAGTATAAAATAGACAACCTAGCTTTGTACAGCGCCATTAGAGACGGTATGGGCGCAGCGCCTGATAATGTGATACGTTTGATGAACCGCTGCCAGATGTTTGTATATCTGAGTACTCCGGAATTTGCGAATTATCGTCAGGCGTTGTTGGTGCAGGGTAATGGAATTACAGGAAATGAAATAGCGCCGATATACACAAATGTGAAGGGAGAAAATACGTTGGGGCTGTTTACTGCACGGGCTGCTCATTCCGGGTACATAACCATCGATAATCAAACAATGGATTCTCTGATGTCAAGTTCGTTACTTGCCAGTTCAAAGATTAAGGGTACTGTGTATTAGTGCTGTTTTTCTATTCTTCATGAGTTATTGCCTTCGGTTATTATGATCAGGTATTTGTATAGTGTCTTGTTTAGTTTTCTGCTGGTGTCTGCTGTTTCAGCGCAAACCGGCGTGGGTGCACAGGGCCTTACATTTAAATACATGGTTCATACGCCTGAAACAAAGTATGTGCGTGCTCCGCTGGTAGTTTTGCTACACGGGTATGGAAGTAATGAGCGTGATTTGTTCGAACTGCGTGGTTTTTTTCCTAAAGATTTCATTGTTGTTGCTCCGCGGGCTCCTTATCCGGTGAGCAGTGATGGTTTTCAGTGGTTCGAAAAAGAACTGGTTGATGGAAAATATAGTGGAAAGAAGGAGCAATTGGAAAAGAGCAGAGCACGGATATTGAAATTCATTTCGGAGGTTGTGGATAGACATGGTGCTGATCCGCAAAAAGTCTATGTAATCGGGTTCAGTCAGGGTGCTATTATGAGTTATGAGGTGGGATTGGCAAATCCTGATAAGGTGGTTGGCATCGGTGTATTGAGCGGTGTATTACCCGAATCGTTGAAGCCGTCGATAAAGCGCTCTCAGGCGCTTAGTAAACTTAAGATATTTGTAGCGCACGGCACAGCTGATAATATTTTGCCTTACGCAAATGGCAAGGATGCGGTTGACTATTTGTCAGCGCAAGGTTTGAAGCCAGAATTTCATTCCTATAAGGGGATGAAGCACAGTATATCGCCAAGTGTTATGAGTGATTTGATTAACTGGCTATAAGTGTCATAGTTGACTTTTTGTTTATTTAGTTATCTTGCTCTTACGAAATACACTTTATTGAAAAACGTTGGCTTACTTTTTTTGGGTATATTATTGTTTCTGCAAGCCGGCGGATTGTTGCTGTATTTCGATTTGCAGCGGATACATGCATTTACGAGCATGCATCAGCATGTAGGGGAACCTGACGATAAGACCACTATCCTTAGGTTGTCTGCGAGGGAGTACGCAGCGGCGAAAGAAGGGGGTGACGAATTGCGCATTGATGGGGAAATGTATGATGTCAAAAGCATTGCCAACGATGGTGAATTTGTTGTTTTGTCAGTTATTCATGATGAAGAGGAAGGCCATTATCTAAAAAAGATTGAGCAAACACTGAAATTGGGGACAGGTGGCGATAAGGATGCTCCTGTAACGATGATAAAGTTGCTGACATTTGAATATTTACTTCCTTCCCGATGCTTGTTCCGGTACTCTTTATCTGAAGAATGCACTGATTTTCCATCCTTCGAACAGTCGCTTTTGTCCGAGATAGGCGGGGTTTTCGCTCCTCCCCCTGACATGGTTTTATGACGTATTGTGGTACTAACTGTGTGCGGTCACTCGCACGCAGTTATATTATTTAATTATTCATAAAATCAATTAAAATGAAGAGCATTTTATGTGCAATAATTGTACTGTCCTATATTTATGTTATCCCCTGTACAGCGCAAATTGGTGCGTCTGATAGTCTTGAGAAAAAGGTCTCGATGGATGAAGTTGTTATTTCAGCTAACAAGACATCAGAATCAAAAAAAGTGGTAGCCCAGCAAGTAACTATTCTTAACCAAAAGCAGATAGAAAAAGCGAACGCGCAGACTACTGCAGATTTGTTATTGAATACCGCAGGAGTATTTGTTCAAAAAAGTCAGATGGGCGGTGGAAGCCCGGTATTGAGGGGCTTTGAAGCCAATAAGGTACTGATAATGATAGACGGGGTACGAATGAACAACCTCATTTATCGTGGAGGGCATTTGCAAAATGTAATTACGGTAGACCCTGATATGCTTGACAGGTTAGAGGTGTTGTACGGTCCATCGTCTACTATTTATGGAAGCGACGCATTGGGAGGAGTGATGAATTTTTATACGAAGAAGCCCTTGTTTGCTTATGGGGGCGATAAGTTGAGGACAGCTGTAAACGCATATACCAGATTTGGCAGTGTCAATAACGAAATGACGGGGCATGCTGATGTTAATCTCGGAGGGAAGCGTTTTGCTTCGTTGACTTCACTTACATACTCTTCGTTTGGAGACTTAAGAGGTGGTGCTTCTCAAAACCCGTTTTATGACAGCACATACGGAGAACGTCCTTTTTATGCAGCCCGTGTAAATGGAGTAGACACCCTGTTGGCTAACGACGACAAGTATGTACAGAAATTCAGTGGGTACAAGCAGTATAATGTGATGCAGAAATTTGCGTTCAAGCAAAACGAGCATGTCACTCACGGTCTTAATCTGCAATATTCAACATCTTCTGATATACCACGGTACGATCGACTTACGGATCCAGGTTCAGGAGGAGGATTGAAATCCGCCGAATGGTATTATGGTCCGCAAGAGCGTGCAATGGCAGCGTATAACTTGTCTAGTGTGGAAAAAGAGTCCTTCTTTCAAAAGAAGCAGGTAGGAGTGAATTATCAGCGAATAATAGAAAGCAGGCATACGCGCAGGTTTGGCAAGGATGAAATTGACCATAGAACAGAAAAAGTAGGGGTTCTGGGTATAGATGTGGACTATATCCATGAATCGGATAAGCACAGGGTGAGGATAGGGTTAGAGCAACAAATGAATACCCTGAAGTCAGTCGCGGAAACGGAGCATATTATATCCGGTGCTACTACACCCACCGATACCAGATATCCGGACGGAAAAAACCGAATGAATACGACAGCGGCGTATGGCTCTCACACATGGCATATCAACGAAAAGTTTACGTTGGTCGACGGGCTGCGAATGGGGACGATCAGTTTGCTTGCAAACTTTGAGGATACATCAATTCTTCATTTGCCGTTTAAGGAAGTGAAGCAGGATCATTTTGTGTATTCGGGAAATGTTGGATTGATACACATGCCTTCTGATAAGTGGAAATTAAGTCTGATGGTATCTACCGGTTTTCGTGCACCAAATATCGATGACCTGGCGAAGGTGTTTGAGTCGGTACCGGGAACAATAATAGTTCCTAATAGTGACCTGAAGCCCGAGAAGACGATAAATACAGAGTTGGGTATATCTAAACTGTTTGGAGATAACACGGTGTGGGACAACTCCTTCTATTATACACGATTGATTGATGCGATAGTAACCGCACCGTCGCAGTTTGTAAGTGGGGAGGACTCATTGATATACAATGGCGTAATGAGTAGGGTATGGGCCAGTCAGAATCTGGGTAGAGCATATATTTACGGTTTTTCGTCGAATGTAAAATCGCAGGTGACAGATTATTTGCTTCTTTCGGGCGGCGTAACTTATACCTATGGTCGTGTGGTTACAGATAGTGCAGATGCGCCATTGGACCATATTTCGCCACTTTTGGTGAGGGTGCAAGCCACTTATAGTAAGGGGAAGCTCGGTGCTGACTTTTTTGTAAACTACCATGGTGAGAAGAAGCTGGAAGACTACTACCTGACGGGGGAAGACAATATTCAGTATGCGACACCTGTTGGCATGCCTGCATGGATGACTGCGAACTTGCGTGTGTCTTATAAAGTCCACAAATACATAACATTGCAGGCAGGCATTGATAATATATTGGATACCCAGTATCGTGTTTTCTCAAGTGGCATTAATGCTCCGGGCCGAAACCTTTTTGGCGTAGTCCGCTTCAAGTTAAAATAGTTTTGATTGGGAATGATGTTCAGGGGCGCATTGGTTATCGTAAAGTGTTTTTTACGTTTTGAAAATTCGCTTGGTTAATGGCTAACTTTACTTGTTAGTCAGTTTAAGGTATTGGGTATGAAAGCTATTATTCAGATTGTTTTGCTGGTCTTTTTTTCTGTTGGTGTAAATGCTCAAGGGGACTATTGTGCTTTGTCGTCGACATTACCGCAAAACTGGCACTGTATGGGGCCATTTACCGATTACTATGGTACTGCTGAGTATAATGGAAGAGTAGATTTTGTATGGACGAATCCAAATGATATGGGGCATATTATGGCAGCAGCAAATCTGGGTGGCCTCTGGGTAACGCACGATACGGGGCATAATTGGCATTGCCTCACAGATAATGTGGTTTCCGGCAATCGTCGTGGGCAAGTGCCGGGTGTTATAGGTCCGGTTAGTCTTGCCGTTTCGACAGTTGACACTAACGTTATTTACATGCAGATAGGTATGCCGCGCACCACCGAGAAGTCATGGGGATATAGTCTGGGAATGGTGTACACCTTAGATGGTGGTAAAACCTGGAAGGGTGATGCCCGGTATGACGATATTCTTGGCCGGAGCCTGCTCTCAGAGTATTCGTATCATGAGCGGGTAGGCGCGAAGTTTATGCCTGACAAGGGATGGCTTTTTGCATATAGTGGTAGTAGCGTAATTGTAAAAAGGAACGCCCGCCGGCGTAAGTGGAAAAACATTTCGCCAAAGAGTCTTCCGGATAAGTTTAATTTTTCCGGGTTTGACTTTTGTAAAAGAGATCCCAACAAAGTAGTGTTTATTGGCGATGTACAGGATGGACGAGGAGCCAGATTGTGTGTGTATGACGTCAGTGCCGGAAAGTGGAATGTGCTGACTCCGAGGCTGCCCTCAGAAGGGGATACGCTTGACGGTATACAATACATTTCTGTTTCCGGTTTAGATTCAGTTTTTCTTTTCGTCTCAGGGCATAATAGCAAGACGAAGTTTAGTTATCTGGTTAAGGGGGCGTTGAATGCTGAAACATTAACGGTCGTGAATAACGCTGCACCCTTCCGATTGCTGACCGTTTCTCCGGTAGACCAGAATGTAATGTATGCGGCTCATCCGGTTAGTCCGTTTCTTATGTCGACTGATGGTGGCGTAAGTTTTACCGGTTTGTCCAGGTATGGTGGGCCGGGGCGTCAGGGTAGTCATTCAGACCCCAGGTGCCTGACATTGTATAGCGCAACAAAAGGAGGTAAAGGAGATGTGTTGTTTGGCGGAACTGATGGAGGTATTGTGATGAAGACTCCGGCCGTAAAGGTGTTTAGTAGTATAACCGGTAAGGGGATTTGTATTACTCAATTTTACGGCTTGTCTAATACCGAGTTGAATGAAGACTACATGGTTGCAGGTGCACAGGATCATGGTATAATGTCCTACATCAGGAATAGGCACACTCCCTGGGAGCTTACGTTTGGTGGTTCTGACGGGTTTCTTGTAAAGCTGACAAATCGAGATACTGCGGTTGCCTATCTTGGGATAAACCTACCACGACTACGAGCGCTTCAATTTAAAGATACGAACATCGTGAAGCTCAGACTTGTTAGTCCGAATGACATGGTTGATGGCTGCATGTACTGCTATCACAATCCGATACAGCGTCCTATTTTTTTTGACAATAATAATGCTGCGTATGTGGGTTATCGCAAGGTTTGGAAAAAGACGCTTGCACAGCCCACCTGGGAGGAGGCGTTTAATGGCAGTATGCCTTTGCCGGACACTATTCCCAGGAAAGTGGGAGATATTATAATAGCGGAGCAGGATAGTAACATTGCCTATGTGGCATATCGCGAGTCTGGTTCTCCCGGGCGCATGGATAAGCTATCTAATCATAAGTTGTTTGTTTCGAAAAACGCAAGTGGCGATAATCCTATATGGGAGCAAATTACTCCGGAGCATATACAATGGGAGCGCATTAATGATGTAGAAATAAACCAGGATACACCTTCGGAATTGTGGGTGGGTTACGGAGACTTTATCCATGCCTACATGAATACAGATATTAGGGACATGAGAGATCGTGTTGAATATTCTCCCGATTTCGGGCATACCTGGTATAATGTATCACATGGGTTGCCGAACTTTCCCGTCAATAAAATTTTGTGTCAAAAAGGAAGTAACAGGATATTATACGCAGCCACAGATATCGGTGTTTACCGATGCGACTTTAGCACGTTTGATAAGAATAATGAATCGGGCTATGGAATCATGTGGGAGTGTTTTCACGAGGGGTTACCAGATTGTCAGGTGACAGATATGGAGTTTAACTACAAATCGGGTAAATTGAGAATAGCAACATTCGGTCGGGGTGTATGGGAAACAGATATACCGGAGTGAAGAAGCATAAAAAAAGGGCATCTGAATCAGATGCCCTTGCTCAAATAAAGTATGTATTGAATAAGATTAGATAACGCGAACGTTAACTGCATTTAATCCTTTCTTACCATTTTGAACTTCGAAAGAAACCTTATCGTTCTCACGGATTTCGTCATAAAGACCTGAAACGTGAACGAAAATGTCCTCACCACCGTTAGATGGAGAAATGAAACCAAATCCTTTAGTTCCATTGAAAAATTTTACTGTACCTTCTTGCATTTTACTGTTTTTAATAAATGAACCACAAAGGTAGGATAAATTAATTTATAAATATCAAATTTTTTTTGAAAAAGAAATTGAAGAGGTAATTCACTAACAATAATTCAGCTCTTGCCTATGCTTGCCGAAAGGGTGTCGCCAAGTGTAATTTCAGTAGGGTGAATAACATTTTTTATTTTTCAGAATTGAAGTTTTACATTTGAAGTTTGAATTTATTTTTCAGCCGGATTAATCCGGATAAATATTCTGTTTCAGCATGATAGACGTATTGTTGGGTTTGCAATGGGGGGATGAAGGAAAGGGCAAGATAGTAGATTACCTTGCCGAAAAGTATGACATAATAGCCAGGTTTCAGGGTGGTCCAAACGCGGGTCATACTTTGTATATTAAGGAGAAGAAGGTGGTACTACATACAATACCATCAGGTATTTTTCAAAGTCACTGCCTTAATCTGATTGGCAATGGTGTAGTAATAGACCCTGCAACTCTATGTAAAGAGATAGATTCTGTTTTGCCTTTGTGTCCTGACCTACTGGACAGATTATTCCTGTCGCAAAAAGCGCATTTGATTTTACCAACGCACCGTGCATTAGATGCTGCATCTGAAGCGTCGAAAGGCGAAGAGAAAATCGGTTCAACGCTTAAGGGTATCGGACCCGCATATATGGATAAGACAGGGAGAAACGGTATCAGAGTAGGTGATATACTGTCTGATAGTTTCGATGAGAAATACGCGAAACTAAAGAAAAAGCACCTGGAGCTTATAAGGCAATATGGTGGTGTAGCTATAGATTGGGAACAATGGGAACAGCCGTTTTTTGAGGCGGTGGCGAGGATGAAGCAGTTGCAAATAGTAAATGCGGAGTATTGGTTGGAGAATCATATCAAAGAAGGAAAGAAAATCCTTGCTGAAGGTGCTCAGGGAAGCATGCTGGATGTGGACTTCGGAACCTATCCGTTTGTAACGTCTTCTAATACGATAGCCGCAGGGGTATGCAGTGGATTGGGCGTTTCGCCATCAAGGATAGGTGATGTATATGGCATCACAAAAGCATATTGTACGCGAGTAGGTAGTGGCCCTTTTCCTTCGGAGTTGGAGGATGAAACCGGTGAAGCGCTTCGACGTGCCGGAAATGAATTTGGTGCAACTACCGGCCGCCCCCGTCGGTGTGGTTGGATAGACCTCGTAGCCTTGCGTTATGCAGTTATGTTGAGTGGTGTGAATAAGTTGATTCTCACTAAAACGGATGTTTTAGATGGGTTTACGCCACTAAAAGCCGCAACTTCGTATATGGTTAACGGAGTTGAAACTAAGGAGCTGCCGTTTGATTTGTGTGAAAAAGGTATTTCACCTGTGTATACTGAATTAAATGGTTGGGACAAGCCTATCAGCAGTTGTAGCGAATATGGGGAGCTGCCGATTGGTTTCAAGGAATATTGCCAATTTATTGAGGAGTACTTAGGTGCGAAAATTTCTCACATTTCTAATGGTACCGGCAGACATCAATTAATTGTAATATCTTAAAATAAATATGTTTAATTAAGCAAAAAAAATTTGGCAATATCGCCAAACTATTAAAATTTTACGGCTTCAAGATTTAGAGCTATGAAATCGAATACGGATAAAAAAACTGCAACGAAAAAGAGTGCCAAAGCAAGCACTGCTCCGGCAAAGAAAAAAGCCGTAACCAAGGCGGCAAAAGGCGAACCGGATGACGACGAAATTGACGAGGAGGAAACGCCGGTAAAGAAGTCTAAGAAAAGCCCTGTCGCTTCATCGAAGAAGACAGCAAAGAAAAAGTCGGACGACGATGACGACGACGATGATTATGACGATGACGACGATGATTTTAATTCAGACGATGATGACTTTGAGATTGACATAGATAAGGAGTTCGAGGAGTTTGAAATGCCAAAGTCGAAAACAAAGTCAACAAAGAAGAAATCATCAAAAGATGATGACTTTGATATGGACGATGACTTCAAAGATTTAGGGTTTTTCTCTGATGATTTTGACGACGACGACGATGACTTTTAGAAATGTCTGAATTGCTGTTTTAATCAGTCGTTGCTGGCGATAATAACAACACGGTAATATATTGGTTAGAAACAAAAAGAGCTATGTATTAGAGCGGAATGATTTGCCGCATATAAAGGTTAGGATGTTGAACTGGGCAAGCCGGTTTAATGTCCTAACTTTTTTTGATAGTAATGCGTACAATACAAATGACCGTGGCTTTGAAGTGTTGCTTGCTGCCGGAGTTGCGGAATGGGTTGACAATGATACTGATGATCCGCTAAAGGAGTTGCAGCGGGTACATGATGCCCGCAAGGACTGGGTGTTCGGTCATATTTGTTACGACTATAAAAATGTTTTGGAGCCAAGGTTATCTTCCTCACATGAATCAGTATCGGGCTTCCCGGATATTCGGTTCTATATCCCTGAGACAGTTTGTTACATTACGTCGTTGTCCGGTGAACTGATGATAGAAACGACCGGCTCTCCGGACGAAATTTATGATGCGATTACAAAGGCTGATAATTTCACACATTCTGAGAAAATACCCTCATTAAAGTTTTCTGCACTTACCGACAAACAAACCTACATAGAAACGATAGACAAGTTAAGAGCACACATTGCTGCCGGCGACTGTTATGAAATAAACTATTGCACTTGTGGTTACGTAGATGACGTTGTTGTTGATCCGATTGCGGCATACAGCGCATTGAATAAATTGTCTCCGGCACCGTTTGCGGCCTATTATCGATTGGACGACAAATACCTGATGTGTGCGAGCCCTGAGCGATACCTGAAAAAGACAGGAACGAAGATTCTTTCGCAGCCCATTAAAGGTACTGCGCGTCGGGATAGCGATGCTGTAAAAGATAACGAGATAAGGAATGCGCTTTCCAAAGACACGAAAGAGCTCGCCGAAAATGTGATGATAGTTGATCTGGTGCGTAACGATCTGGCGCGGAGTTGCGAAACAGGTAGCATTGTAGCGGAAGAGCTGTTCGGGGTTTATTCTTTTCCGCAGGTACATCAATTGATATCCACTATAAGTGGCACATTGCGCAAAGGGGTTCCCTTCACCGATGCTATCCGATATTCGTTTCCGATGGGTAGCATGACCGGTGCGCCAAAGTATAAAGTGATGCAGTTGATTGAGCAATATGAGCAAATGAAAAGAGAATTGTTCGCAGGTACTGTTGGCTATATTACCCCGGACGGAGACTTTGATTTTAATGTTGTGATACGTAGTCTGTTTTATAATGAGCGTACAAAACGACTGTCCTATCAAACCGGAGGGGCAATAACCTTTGATAGTGACCCTGAAAAAGAATACGCAGAAATGAGGCTTAAGGCCTGGGCTTTGGAGCGTATTTTTGAGTAGTAGGGCAATGTATTCTGAAATAAAATGTACCTGTCATTATTATTCTTGGTTCACAAACACGATATTTGTAAGCATTTGCGCCCATTTCGCCGTGCGACAAGTAGAAGAGGAATGATAAAAAAGACATTTTTACTGCCTATCCTGTTGGTGTTGATGACCACATTTTGTTGCACAGAAGCTGATGCTCAGTATCTGGCACCTCGTCTGTCTGTACACTTGTCCAATCCTTTGGGGCTGGTAACGAAAGGCGGTGTGAAATTGCAATATCGCGCAAACAACGGGCACTCATTTCTGGCAGGGTATCGAAAGTATTGGGGCTTTTTTCCGGGCTTTCAAGGGGCGGTAGAGTACCATAGGTACTTCAGGACATGGCGGAGGTCTGAGGGGTTTCTATACGGCAGGGTAGGGATGGGTGAGAGTGGCTATACGCCTAAGCCTTATTTCAGCGGCTGGGAGACTCCTTACAATAGTCCTATGAGTTACGGTTTTGCCGGAGCGGGTGGAGGAAGGCGTTACAATTTCGGTCACTTTTTTATAGAAGCAAATGTTGGTTTAAAGTATGCATGGTTGCTTGATGATATAAAAGGGTATAATGAAAACCTTTTTTACTCATTGGGCCCCGCGTCACTGATAGATTGCAGCTTCCATTTTGGTTTTCAATTCTTCAACGAGGAGCGTCAGATGTTCAGTAAGACATTGAAAAGTCGGCGTCCTACCAGATACAGGTCAAAAAATAAGGTGCATTACTACTAGAATACCCTGGCTGCCATGTTGCGAAATTTCTCTTTAAGGTCAGGTTCCGATTCTGCCTCAATTATCCTGTCTGTAGCGGACTTTATTTGTTTTATTCTCTTCTCTCTCTTTGTTTTATCACCCGTTGTTTCTGCCTGCTGTTTTTGAATGTCAACTGTTTGTAGTAGCATTCTCATAATCCTTTCCCGATACATTTTCGATGTTTCTCTGATTGTCATTTCAGCGTACTTGTCAACTATGTTCCGGAATGCTAATTCATCATTTGTACTTTCCAGAAAGCTATTCAGTGATGCTGCAAATGTTAGCCGGTTTTTGCCAAATACATTTTCAGATTTCTTTTTGAGTAGCGGTACGTCAGACGGTTTGCCTGTTTTTCCGATAATAGTCCAAACTGAAATGTCGAGCGTGCCGAATGTTTCGTTTATCGTTAGCGTTTTTGCGATAGCATAGGCAGTGTCCCGGTCAATTTCAGCGATAGCGTTTAATGCGCTTCCTGCAACAGTATAGGAGCTGTCCCAAACGGCAGATATTAACATCGGTAGTGCTTCTTCGTGACCCCAATAGCCGGCAATTTTCAGCGCTGCAGCACGAACGTCGTTGTTGCGGTCATTTTTTGCAATGATGTTTACTTGCTTTGTCCAGCTTTGTTTGTTCCTGTCGTCGCTCTTGTCGTCAATTATCTCCAGAGCAGTTTTTCGTATAGATGCCGATGTGTCAAGAAGAGCTAAGTAAATAATTTCCTGAGCATAACCGTCACTCATTTGTTTGCCTGCGGCATTTACTGCGCAAAGCCGGCTTACGAAGTCGTTACACAGTCTGTATTGTGCAAGCCAGTGTTTCGTCTGTTTGTTTTCTATTAATTCGCCGGGCAATATATGAGTAACGTCGGGAACAATAGTCGGCGCTACTGTTCCTTTGTATGGATAGGTAAATGTTGTCTTTCTTTTCGTGATGTGCCAATCCGTTTGGGTGGCCTGGTCGTTATATATAACTGCCGTTTTCAATTGTAAGTCATAGTCAAGGCGTTGTCGCTCTTGTGTCTGTGTTACAGTTACTGTCAGCATTTGGGCATTGTCATCATACCGGTAGTCAACGTCAAGGACAGGGTGTCCCGGCTGAAAGTACCACTGGTCGAAGAACTGATTCCAGTCTTGCCCGGTTACTTTCTCAATTGCCATACGCCAGCTATGTACCTCGGCTGAACTGAAAGCATTTTGTGTGAGGTAGGTTTTCATTGCTCTTTCAAATTGTTTGTCGCCGATAAGGTGATGGATGTAGCGTAATAAAGCGCCGCCTTTCTGGTAAGAAATGGCGTCGAATAGTTCTTCCTGGTTGTCGTAGTAGTATCTCACTAATTGTGGGTCGCGCGTGCGCGCAGCCTCAATGTATTTATGCAGGTCGTTCCATGCCAGTTCGTCGGCAGATGCGGTGCCGTACTTATATTCGTGCCAGAGTTGCTCTCCGTAGTTGGCAAAGGATTCATTGAGGGTGATATTGCTCCACGACTCGCAGGTAGCATAGTCGCCGAACCACATGTGAAACAGCTCGTGTGTTACAACGTCTTCATAATTCTTGTCTTTGTATTCACGAGGCGTCTGGTTCATATATTCCCCGAATAACGCGGCAGCGGTGTTCTCCATAGCGCCAGAAACGTAGTCGTGCACAACAATCTGGCTGTATTTGTTCCATGGGAAAGCGACACCTGTTTTGTTAGAAAAGAACTCCAGCATTTCTGTTGTTTTACTGAACATCATTCTTGCGTATGGCGCATATCGGGGCTCCACATAGTAGGACACTTGTTTCCCTCGCCAATGGTCTGTAACTATACTGAATTTTCCGATAGCAAACATATTGACGTAGGCTTGTATCGGTTGGTTCATTTGCCATATGTCTGTTCGTCTTAAATTTATTGGATCATAGATTGTCGTTGTTAGTTTACCGTTGCTCAGGGTGGTCATAGTATCGGGAACAGTAAGCTCTATTTGGGAGGTAAATCGTGAGTTGGGCTTATCGATTGTTATCATCCAGTGTGAGTTGGCCTGCGTTTCGCCCTGTGTCCATATTTGTGCAGGTTTATTCGGGTCCTGATTGTCAGTGTTGATGAAATACATGCCTTTGTCGTCGGTTATAGCTGCACTGCCTTCGCTTGCTCTTGCATAAGGTGTGGCGGTATAGGTCAGGTATAGTTGAATGGTGTCTTCCATTGCGTACATATCGCGAAAGTGTATTTTTAGTTCTGTGCCTGAGTACTCGTAGTTGAGCAAGCATAGCTTATTTCCTTTTCTGAGCGCAACAGTGTCTATCTGCATGCTTTTTGCATCCAGTACCAAAGAGTCGGTTGTATAGCAGTATGGGTGGAGTGTTATCCACTCACGAACCGATGCAGACTTTTTTCTAAAATCGAACGATAATGCGATGCGTGTATGTGTTATGTCCCAATACTGCGTTGCTGAAGGCTGGTAGGGAATACGCCCTGCAGATGCGGAAACGCTGAGTGTGTCCAGGTCAATATGTTGCGTAATGACTGTATCGTCGTTGATGTATTGTGCTTTTGTAAGGATGGGAACAATACACAGGAGCATCAAACAATAGTGTGTTTTCATCGAATTTGAATAGTTGAAGTAAAATTACTCAAACAAAGGTCAGTAAATGTAACGCCATGTGGGGTAGGGCACGAACGGGAATTAGGCTTCTTCTGTGGTTTTGAATGTAAAAAAGCGTTGAGAGATATAGCTGAGAATTGCCGTGATAATCATAATGAATATGTAGGATATGTCTGCGCGCACCATAGGAAGGGTAATAGCAAATAATTTAATCAAGACATAGGTAAGAAGTATGAAGGTAGCTGTAGCAAGTGCATATCTGAAAAGTTGTTTTCTGCCTCTCAGGTTTGATTCCGGAAAAACGATGTATCGGGAGAGGATGAATCCGATAGGGAAAGTAATGCAAAAAGATATAATCTGAGCGCCTACCGGTGCCGTGATGTTTATATCGTTGTAAACGTGGAAGCTCTCTCTGTTCAGCACAATATTGAACGATAGGGAATAAACAACCCAGTTGAGGACAGTATTTGACCCTCCGCAAGCCAGATAACGAAAGGTTTGGGCAGGTATGACCTTAGCAAAAGGTTTATGAAAAAAATCTATTAATCCAACGATTATATTTCGGGCTTGTGACAGCAAGAGTAAAAAGTTCGGGCAAATATAGTGCATTTTTCGGGCTGCCTACTACTGGTTTTTGTATGCATTTGGGTTGTGTTAATAAGTTATTCCGGGAGTTGCATAAAAAAATACAACAATAAGGCAATTAAGTCGGGATATTTGCGTTTTTTATAGATACGCAATTTTGTGTATATTTGATTGTTGCTTGTATTCTTTATCGAAACTATTAAAACGACCCTATGAGAAAGTATATTTTATTAATTGTGGCTGTATGGGCGATTTGTTTTACCTATTCGTGCAATAAAAGTGAAACAGACACGCTTACAACTACATCTTATCTTGATATTCCCGATTCTGTATATACCTACTATGCCGGGACAGTGCCTGGCACTGATAGTTTGAATAGGACAGCCACGCTTGGTAGGGTGTTGTTTTATGATGCGCACCTGTCGTTGAATAATTCGGTGTCCTGCGGAAGCTGTCACAAACAAGCTTTAGGCTTCGCTGACAATGTTCGGTTTAGCAGAGGTTTTGAAGGGAAGCTTACAAGTAGAAATTCACCGGGTATCAACAGTCCCCAGCATTTTGCCTCCTTTTTTTGGGACGGAAGGGAGCGTGTACTGGCGAATCTTGTGGCAAGGCCGGTAGCTAATCATGTAGAAATGGGAATAGAGGATTTAAGTATCCTTCCGGCTAAATTGGCTGCGTTGCCATATTATCCTCCTTTGTTTGCAAGCGCCTATGGCGACTCAGTAGTAACACTCAGTAGAATTTCCGGTGCGGTAGCATGCTTCCTTCATTCAATAGGAAGTCAGCCGGTTGGTAGCATGATTGTCATTGATAGTACTGTTCTTACTAATGGTGGACCGCTCACCACGACGGGAACTATTCGTCCGCTTTCTGCGCTTGAAGCAAAGGGTAAGGCGTTGTTTGACGTGACCTATAAGTGTGCTAATTGTCACTTTGGTGGTGGTACCTACGGTAGCAGCAATTCGTTTTTTGATATCGGCTTAGACGAAGTATATAATGATATCGGGCAAGGGGCCGTGAGTAAGGGGCGTACTTTTGACGGTCTCTTTAAAGTACCGAGTTTGGTTAATGTGGCATTGACAGCGCCTTATATGCATGACGGACGGTTTAATACACTTGAGGAGGTGCTGGAACACTATAGCCATGGTATAAAAAAGTCTCCCAATTTGGCGACTATTCTTCGCGCGTCGTCTTCTAAAGATATGCATGACTCATTGTTAAATCCCATTTCAATGAATATTTCTGATGGCGATAAAAAGGCAATAATTGCGTTTCTTGGAAGCCTGACTGATTATAACGCGGTAACCGACGTGAAATTCTCTAATCCGTTTAAAACTAAATAAACATGAAAATAGTACCTGTTTGCTGCGCCATTTTATTTGGGTGCTTACAGCATTCTTATGCTCAGGAAACGGCATCTACTGTTGATGTCAAAAACGAAAAAAAGTATAACCATTATTTAGGTGTGCAGGTAAATGGGCTTATTCGTCAAGTAATCAACTTCAATAACAATGCATCTACTGATGCTGTAAACCCCTACTTGCTGGTGTATTCGATGAACTCGGTGAAATCGGGGTGGGGTGTTCGGGTTGGTTTGGGATACAAGTATCTGTCTGCAACTTCGAATGATGGTGTCACAAAGAAAGAATCCAATAATAACAGCATTCAGGCAAGGTTAGGAATTGAGAAGCGATTTCAATTGACGGATAAATGGAGTGCCGGCGTTGGGCTGGATGGTGTTATCAATAGTGACTATAACAATACAACGGCTACGATACATTCTTTTGACACCACAATTACAACTACTATCAGTAAGTTGCCTTCAATGGGTGGAGGTGCAATGGGGTGGCTGCGATACCGGATTAACGAGCATATTCTGGTGGGTACAGAAACCAGCTTTTATTATTTGTCGGGTACCGAAGATAATCTGATTCGTGTTACTCAGCGTGTACGTGAAAATGTACCCCCGTTTGAATCCACAATTACGACTACCGAAACGAAATCGAAACCCAAATTTTCGGAAGGAAAATTTACGCTTCCTGTGGTGTTTTACCTCACAATCAGGTTTTAGCTCGTATTGGGCATTGTGTGCGATTGGGGTTTGCTGAATAAAGGTATCTTTGCAGTATGAAGAATTTGCGGGAAATAACGTTGCCCGAGTTAGAAGCTATGTTTACTGCTTCCGGAGAACCGAAATTCAGAGCGAAGCAGGTCCATGAGTGGGTATGGCAGAAGTTTGCGGCTGATATCAACGACATGACCAACTTGCCCAAGAGTTTGCGGGAGAAGCTGTCGCAGGAGTATTTTATTCCTAAGGTAAAAATGCACCATAGTCAGTATAGTAGCGACGGTACTATCAAAAACCGGTTGCAGCTACATGACGGGTACTATGTAGAGAGTGTACTGATTCCAACTGACAAACGAATGACCGCTTGTGTGTCTTCGCAGGTAGGGTGTTCATTGGCGTGTAAGTTTTGTGCAACGGGATATATGACCCGCAAGCGAAATCTTGACTTTGATGAGATAGTAGATGAAGTGACGTTGCTAAATGAATTGTCTGAAAAGCACTATAACAAGCGATTGTCAAATATTGTGTTTATGGGTATGGGAGAGCCTTTGCTCAATTATAAAAACACCTTAAAGGCAATAGAGCGTATTACATCTCCCGATGGTTTGGGTATGAGTCCCAGGCGTATTACGGTGTCTACTGCCGGAGTCGCGAAGATGATCAGACAGTTGGCTGACGATCAGGTTCGATTTAAGTTGGCATTGTCACTTCATGCGGCCACAGATGTTAAGCGAAATGAAATCATGCCCATTAACGAAACCAACAACCTTAAAGTGTTGATTGAGTCGTTGAACTATTTTTATAAGGCAACGGGCAGTGAAATAACGTTCGAATACATTCTCTTTAAAAATTTCAATGACAGCATTGCTGATGCTGAAGACTTAGTGAAAATCTATCGGCAAGTACCAGCTGATCTGGTAAATATTATAGAGTATAACCCGATTGATGCGGCTCGTTTTGAGAAGCCGGATGAGGAAAAAGTAGATGAGTTTATGAAGTATCTGGCGGCTAAGCGAGTGAATGTGAGGCTGAGGCGAAGCAGAGGAAAGGACATTGATGCGGCATGTGGTCAGCTGGCAAATGTAGACCATGAGGGTACAGCAAATTGATGACCTTTGGTCGCTTTTATTTCTTTAAAACAAACTATTTTTACCAGATATGGATATTGCAACTTCCCTTTTGGAGATTCTTAAATATACGATACCGGCGCTTGTAGTGCTTATTGCGACCTCTACTATTGTTAACAGGTTTCTTATTTCTGAGAATCAGCGCAAGCAGATGGCTATTTTTCAAGATGCGCAGGATGTGACACTTCGGTTGCGTTTGCAGGCTTATGAACGCTTGACGCTGTTTATTGAGCGGCTTAGCCCCCGACAGCTCATTCCCCGAGTGTATGACCCCTCTATGACGGTCCAGGACTTGCAAACTGCTATGATGCTGGCTGTCAGGACAGAGTTCGAACACAATTTGTCACAACAGATATACGTCTCCAAGAACGTTTGGGAAACGGTCAAGGGTGTTAAAGAGCAGGAATTGAATATGCTGAACAGAATCAGCCAAACTCTGGACCCGGAAGCATCTGCCAGAGAATTGCATGCTCGTATTATTGAGGTAGTGTCTAAGGCCGAAGGCGATTTGCCAACGGATGTAGCGCTACAGATAATCAACGAGGAGGCTATCAAGGTTATGAAGTTCGGTTCATTCTAGTCGGCGTTGTCCGTTTTTTTGGTGTAAATCTGAACATAAAGTTAAAAGGTTGGCTGTGTAGTTGCCTATGCTTCAAAAACTCTGAAAAACGGGTTATATTTAATTTTCCAATCAATAGAATTGTTATGTGTGGTACTTTCAAACAAGTTAGTTTGTTGGCGTTCTTTATGCTGTTCGGTTGTATAGTGAGCGGCCAGACTGTGAATGACCTTAAGAGGAACAAATTGAAGGGCGATGTGACATCGGTAGCGGAGCTTGAATACAGCGTTGCAGAGGGCGGGAGGAAGGCCAGGAAAGACTCTCTGAGGATTAGAATGGTTACTTCGTTTGATAGTAATGGTAACGCCATGGAGTTTGTTACCTATTCGCCGGATGATAAGGTCCAGTCCCGGTCGGTATATGAATATGACAAAGACGGTAATTTTATAGAGATTAAGCGATACAAAGCAGATGGTTCCCTTCACGTGACGACAAAGTTGGAGTATGATCGAGTAGGTAATATTGTGGGCGAAGAAAACTATGACCCGTCCGGCGGGTTGTTTATGACTACAAAGGGAAAGTATGTAAATGGAAATAGAATTGTTTATGATAGGTTTGGGCCTAACGGTCATTTGTTTTTGAAGTCAAATTATAAATTTGATAAAAAGGGAAATGAAATTGAGGAGCGTGAGTTTGATTCGCATCATGGGCTCAAGTATACGACCACATACAAGTACAGCAAGTATGACAAGAAGGGCAATTGGCTGCGGAAAGTTGTTTATAAAAACAAAGAGCCGAGAACGATTATCGAGCGAGAAATAACCTACTAAGGTTTCAGTTTGTTCTGTTTAGGGATAGTCGGATTTAGTATTATATTTACGGTTAACAATGAATTGTATTTTTCGGCTAATTGCTTTCGTGTTACTGGTAACTACTGCTCCTGTTTTCGGGCAGGAATATTATACCGACGGATTGTCGGGAAGGATCCACAAATTAAAAGAGTTTAATCTTACTCCGCTGTCGATGGCTGTTTACAGCGGTCTCATGGGTAATAATACCTTAACTGTATACGGAGAAGAAGGGGAAAAACTCAAAGAATATGAGTACGGTCCTGAGGGGTATTTGCTGTCTAAATCGGTATACAAGTATAAGAAAGGAAATTTGATACAAGTGCGTAGCTATAGCGGGGACGGTACTTTCTTGTCTGCTACCCTTTATGATTACAATAGGAAGGGCTTTGAAGTGGCCAGGAAGTTTTATGGTTCTAATGGTCTCCTTGTACGCAGAACGGAAGCAAAGTACGACAAGAGTGGAAACGTAGTAGAAGAACAAGGATTTGATCTGGATGGGGTAATGATTAGTAAAGCTACCTGGAAATATGACAAGGAACGAAATCCGATAGAGGAAGTTGTGTACGACGCTGACGAGATAGAAACACGGAGGTCTGTATATGAATATGACAGCAAGGGCAACCGGACATCTGTTAGCAACACGTATTACGGAGTGACCCTGAAGACGGAATACAAGTATAACGAAGACGGATTGGTAGTGTCTGAGCAAAGCTACAATGCCGAAGGGGTTGCAGATAAGAAGATTGAATACAGCTACGACAAGCAAGGTTATGCAGTATCAGAGCGATATTTTTCTGCTGACGGTACGCTTCAAAAGACACTTTCTTTCAAAAATGAGTACGATACAAAGAATAACCTTATTAGTAAGACGGAAATTTCGGGAAAGAAAAAAGTCGTAATCCTTAGAAGGGAAATTGATTATTTTTGAGCAAAAAAAGGCTTACCTTAGACCGGAAAAGCAGGGATTGAAGGGTGTTTCATAGTTTCGTTTTTAGCCCGGAAAAGGTCAAAATGTTATTATGGCGATAAAAAAAATTTCAACTAAATAAAATATTCCTTTCTCGTTCTGTCAAAAAGTATATTTTTGCAGCATAAAATTTAAACGCATTAACTATGTCTGAAATTGCAAATCGCGTTAAGAAAATTATCGTGGACAAATTAGGTGTTGACGAATCAGAAGTTAATCCAGAGGCAAGTTTTACCAACGACCTCGGTGCTGATTCTCTGGACACAGTAGAATTGATTATGGAATTTGAAAAAGAATTCAACATTTCCATTCCGGATGAACAAGCTGAAACCATCACAACTGTTGGTCAGGCTATTAGCTACCTGGAAGAGCACGTAAAGTAATTTGTACACCCCACTTTCTGTAACTGAAAATCGTTAGATGAACTTAACGTTAAAACGAGTTGTCGTTACGGGTCTCGGAGCCCTGACGCCATTAGGCAATGACATACCCTCTTACTGGGATGGGTTGGTTAATGGTGTTTCGGGTGCCGATTTCATCAAGCAGTTTGATGTGACAAAGTTCAAGACAAAGTTCGCTTGCGAGCTTAAGGACTTTGATGCAGATAACTTCTTTGACCGACGAGAAGTAAGGCGGTTAGACCGATTCTCTCAAATCGCGCTTGTAGCGGCCGATCAGGCTGTTGCGGCAGCGCGGCTTACAGAGGAAGGTATTGACCACGACAGAGTGGGGGTTATCTGGGGTTCCGGTATCGGTGGTATGATTACGTTCATACAAGAGATGAAGAACTTCTCTGCCGGGGATGGTACACCAAGGTTCAATCCGTTCTTTATTCCAAAGCTTATTCTGGACATCGCTTCGGGGCATATTTCGATGAAGTATGGTTTCCGGGGTCCGAATTTTGCAACCGTTAGTGCTTGTGCATCCTCTACAAATTCGCTTATCGATGCTTTTAACTACATCCGTTTAGGGAAGGCAGATGCCTTTGTTTGCGGTGGGTCAGAGGCGGTGGTTACCGAAGCGGGTATCGGGGGCTTTAATGCCATGAAGGCACTTTCTGAGCGCAATGACGATCCGCAGAGTGCCAGCAGGCCTTTCGACCTTAACCGGGATGGTTTTGTCTTGGGCGAAGGCGCAGGAGCTATTGTTCTGGAGGAGTATGAGCATGCCAAACGGAGAGGCGCCCCAATTATTGCCGAACTTGCCGGTGGCGGACTCAGTGCCGATGCTTATCACCTTACAGCACCACATCCGGAAGGGTTGGGTGCTTACAATGTAATGAAAAATGCGCTTGCGGATGCCCAAATGAAACCGGAAGAGATTGATTACATTAATGTTCACGGCACCTCCACGCCGCTGGGCGATGTAAGTGAGATAGCAGCAATTGAACGTGTTTTCGGAGAACATGCCTACAAGTTAAATATTAGCTCTACCAAGTCAATGACCGGTCACTTGTTAGGTGCCGCCGGGGCAATTGAAGCCATCGCTAGTATTCTTTCAGTAGTTCATGATATGGTTCCTCCGACAATCAACCACTTTACTGATGACCCGGCATTTAATCCTAAGTTGAACTTTACGTTTACCAAACCTCAAAAGAGGGTAGTGAACGCAGCATTGAGTAATACTTTCGGGTTTGGAGGTCATAATGCCTCTGTTATTTTCAAAAAGCTATCTGAGTAGTTTTGCGACGCTTTCTACATCGCATTTTCAATTCATCATCATCGGATAAGCAACTGATGCTCCAATTGGAGCACATTATCGGGTTTACACCTAAGTATATTTCGTATTACCGTTTGGCGCTGGTACACAGCTCGCAACAGGAAGACGCTACCGACAGCAACGAGCGACTGGAGTTTCTGGGTGACGCAATTCTGGGTGCGATAGTAGCGGAGTATCTTTTTAAAAAGTATCCGTATGAATCTGAAGGATACCTGACAGAGATGCGCTCTCGGATAGTAAGGCGAGAGACCCTCAATAACGTGGCAGTAAGAATGGGACTTAATAAGTTGGTTGTGTACAATCATAACGATCGTAGTCTTAGTCGCAGTCATATATTCGGCAATGCGTTGGAGGCACTCATTGGGGCGGTTTACTTAGATAGAGGTTTCGCCGGAACAAGGACGTTTATCCTTAATCAGATAATACGGGCATATATAGATTTGGACGTTCTTGAAACGACCGATACCAACTATAAAAATCAACTTTTAAGCTGGGCGCAACGTAGTGGAAAGGTGCTTACTTTTGAAACACTTGCTGAACAAACAGAAGGTACCCGTAAGCTGTTTACTGTCGGGGTCGTAATTGACGGAGCGTTGTTTGTGAGTGGAACAGGTTTCAATAAGAAGGATGCGGGTCAGGTGGCTGCCAAGAACGCTTTGGCGCAGATTGAAAATTGAGGTGCTTCCAATATTAACCTTTAGTTTTATTAATAGAAGCTAAGTTTGCATATATCATACTTGTAAACTATGGGAATTCTTCTGCGGCTTCTATCTTTTCTAATTATTATCCTTTGCAGTAAACAAGCGATGGCACAGGGGAAAGCCATACCCTGGAGTGAGAACAGGAAGTTGACCTGGGCAGATTTTCAGGGTAGGCCCGATAGGAGCGTAACGTACTTTGCGACAACCAAATATGGTGTGCAATTGTCATCAGAAGATGATGGTGAAGGGAATGTCTCCGTTAGGGTAGTGTGCTTATTTGATAAACGTGCTTCGTGGAAAAAAGGCAAATCGAACCAGTCTGAGTATTTGTTGAAGCATGAGCAAAACCATTTTGACATCGGCGAGATTTTTACCCGAAGAATGCGAAAGGAGTTTAAGGAATACACCAGCAAACGTCATCGGCCATCTGATGTTTCTATGGATATCCGTCGGATTTTCAGGAAATACTCAAAATTAGCTGCAGAGATGCAACGCAAGTATGATGCAGAAACAGATCATAGCATCAACGAAGAAGCACAGAAAAAATGGGATGAAAAAGTGAGTAAGCTGCTGCACAGGTACAGGGAATACGCAATGGATTAAACTGTCGGGTTTATTCCGAATTAATCCAAACGAAAATATATTTTGTAGTAGTTATGCTACTGCAGCTTCCAGGAATTGCAACACTTCTCCTACTACAAAAAAGCTGCCCGTCACCAGTAGTCTGTCTTCGTGATTCATGGCTCTTTTTGCAGCAGAGAAAGCATCATTTACATTAGTGAAAGTTGTGCCGTTCAGTCCGGCCATTTTTGCAATAGACTGCAACATTTCTGCAGGCAAAGCCCTTGGCGTCTGGGCATTAGTGAAATAATAGATTGCATTTTTTGGGAAAATTGCCAATGCTTCTGCAATATCTTTGTCTCTTACAAACCCCACAACTATATGCATTTTGCCATACTCGGAATGTTCTTTCGTTGCCTGAAACTGTTGCAGTGTTTCTGTTAGCCCGGCAATATTGTGGGCGACATCACAAACTATAAGTGGGTTTCTCTGAAGTATTTCCCATCGGCCTCGAAGCTCAGTTAGCTTCTTAACTTTCGATAAAGCAATAAGCGCATTCGAAAACGATATCACAAACCCCTGATGTCTCAGCAGCTCTATCGCTGTCAGTGCTATCTTGATATTGTGTTGTTGGAAGTTTCCCTGTAAGTCGGTCCTGAGATCCAACATCTCCTGTGTAGCATTATTGATGATTTTATAGTACTGATAATTGTTATCATGACTTACCCGTACCAACCCCCAAAGCGATTGTGCATAATGCAGCACGCTATGCTTATGAACCGAGTGCTCAAAGAAAACTCGTTCTGTCTCGGCGTTTTGCTCGCCTATAACTACAGGAACGCCTTCTTTAATAATTCCGGCTTTTTCTGATGCGATTTGTGCCAGCGTATCTCCCAGGAGGTCTTTGTGGTCGTAGCTGATATTGGTGATGATAGATAACAACGGTGTAATGACATTAGTACTGTCTAGTCGTCCGCCAAGTCCCGACTCAATAATTGCAATGTCAACCTCTTGTTCTGCGAAGTAGGCAAATGCCATAACTACAGTTATCTCAAAGAAAGAGGGTTTTACTTCCTTAATTACCGGCTTCAACTGTTCTACGAATTGCACTACCCATTCTTTGGATACCATTTCTCCGTTTATTCGGATACGCTCTCTGAAGTCAATGAGATGAGGAGATGTATATAATCCGGTTTTGTAGCCGGACTGCTGGAGCATGGCTGCAAGTGCATGACTTACGCTTCCCTTTCCATTGGTGCCTGCAATGTGGACCGTTTTGATTTTTTGATGAGGGTTGCCTATTGCTTCACACAGCCTCAGGGTATTAGCAAGGTCTGGTTTTAGCGCGGCTTTGCCTGTTCTGGAGAACATAGGCAATTTCTCGTAAAGGTATTCCAACGTTTGACGGTAATCCGGGGTCGTGCCCATATCTTTAGTGGCGTGTTTTGAATACAATTGTTACGTCTCCGAACTGTTGAGGTTCTGAGCCTGTGCTCCTACTGAACTTTGCGTTATTCAGCTTCTCTAATGCTATTCTAGTCAGGTGTGCTCCGGAGGAGCTTTTGACTCTCTTGTTTACAATGTTGCCGTCTCTGTCGACAGTTACATGAATCACAACTTTACCACCTTCCGAAAATTCTGCCTCGAACTGTGCAGGCGATATCCGCCGACCAGATAAAGTGTGACCGATACCTCCCGTACCGTTTCCTGGAGTGCCTGTATAGTTATCTGCACCGGGAGTGCCGCCGGGTACACCTCTGTCTCCGTCGCCCGTTGTGTTCCCTTCGCTTGTTCCCGCCTTGTCCTGGGTTGCATTATTTCCTCCGGTTCCTTTATCGCCGGCATAAGTATAGCGTGGGTTGGGTTTGGGCTTTGGTTTGGGCTTTGGTGTCTCTTCTACTTTTGTAGGCTCGCTAACTGTTTTTTTACTTGTATTGTCAATTACAGGTGCGTCTTCCTCAACATCTGAGCGGACAATGTTTTTCGGTACACTGCTTTTTAATGGTGCACTGCTTTTATAGACAACCGTTGTTTGATATTCCGACGGTGTCTTCCGTGACATAGGCTGGTCGTCACCGCTACCATTGTCGCTGGTGCCGAGGTTTACTTCCAGACCTCCGCCAATGTCTTCAGGTATATCGTTTGGGACAGTATAAGACAGAAACAAAAACAACAATAACAGAAGCGCATGTGTTCCGATAGTCCACGCCAGAGCTTTCTTGTTTATTTTCTCTTCACCGTTATGTTGTAATGCCAGCATTCAGTTAAGCTAAATTTAAAAGAGATGTCTTTACCTCACAAAAATAGCAGAAATTACATATTATCCTATCGAGATGAATGGCCAACCGCAAACATTAACATAGACTATAGGAACTACAAGCGACTTTGTATATCGATAAAGACCGGATATTTACGTAGTTTTGGTGCATAAATATTCAAATAGTGCAGATATAGTTGTAAAAACATAGAATACTTTTTGGATAATAAATATTTTGACCTACCTTTGCACTCCATTTTAAATTTATTTCCAACGTAAGCAATGCCTACAATACAGCAATTAGTACGTAAAGGCCGTGAGCAGATCCGGACAAAATCGAAATCCCGCGCATTAGATGCGTGTCCTCAGCGTAGAGGAGTGTGTACACGTGTATATACCACAACGCCAAAGAAACCAAACTCTGCACTCCGTAAGGTAGCAAAGGTGCGTCTCACCAACAAAATTGAGGTGATTGCATACATTCCCGGAGAAGGACATAACCTTCAGGAGCACTCGATAGTTCTTATCAGAGGTGGTCGTGTTAAGGATCTACCCGGTGTACGTTACCATATTGTTCGTGGTGCGCTTGACACTGCAGGGGTTAAAGATCGTAAGCAGAGTCGCTCGAAGTATGGTACTAAGAGAGAAAAGGCTAAGAAAAAATAGTAGACGATATTCATAATAATTTTTCACAATTTAATATAAGCTAGTCATCCGATGAGAAAGGCACAAGCTAAAAAACTCCCGTTAGCTCCTGATCCCAGGTTTAACGACAAAAATGTTACTCGTTTTGTAAACTGCCTTATGTGGGGTGGTAACAAGACTATTGTATTGAGTGCGTTTTATGATGCAATTGACAAAGTATCTAAAATGACTAATGAGGACGGATACGAAATTTGGAAGAAAGCATTGGTTAATGTTACTCCTGCTCTGGAAGTACGTAGCCGTAGAATTGGTGGTGCTACTTTTCAGATTCCGGCAGAAGTTCGTCCGGATCGCAAGATATCTTTGAGCATGAAATGGCTCATCCGTTACTCTCGCGACAGAAACGGTAAGACAATCGCCGACAAGTTGGCAAACGAAATCGTTGCTGCTTCAAAGGGTGAGGGTGGTGCTTTCAAAAAGAAAGAAGATACACACCGTATGGCAGAAGCCAATAAGGCGTTCTCGCATTTCAAGATATAATTTCTGTAGTTTTTTTGTAGAAGCGGTCGTTTCATTGCTGAAACGACCGCTTTTTTTATTTCCAACTTTCAATGCAAAATTGCCCTTTTCAGCTTTTTGATTGGCGGTCCTCATTTCGTTTGTTGCTTCAACCCTTAAGTCCCTAATATGGTCATACCCGTTTATGTTGACCATAAGTTAGCAGGAATATATCTGTAGGGTACGTGGCACATTTCTATGCTATTGGTTACGGTATCTTTGCGGTCTTTAATGTTCTTATTCTCGTTCGTCTTTATTGCTGCAAATTTAAATGGGTGTTAGTATTACTTTAATAAATAGACGGTAAAATATTCTGTATAACTAATTTATTTCTAATTAATTATAATTATTCGAATAATAATTATAAAAACATAGTGTTTGGGATTTTCATTTTTAGTTAAAGTTTTTATAACTTTAAGATTGCGCTCTGTTTTAAATATCTTCTTTATGCGGAGTAGTAAGACTTTTCTTACATGGCAAATGTGAATTTGCAGTTGGAGTAAACGAATTATATCGTTTTGTGAAATTACGAACCACGGTGTAGAGATATAAGCGAGGTTGACCATATTCGGTTTCGTAAATTGGAGACGGCGACTTGGTTTCGTTGACATTTCAGGTATGGTTGTTTTTTTGTGGCGATGATTCGCTTTTGGGTTTTTTAACGCGTATTTTATTACTTTTTTATAATTATCGTTCAATTTTTTGAATTATGAGACACACCAATTACACAAAACTTTTTAGTTGCCTTATCGTGTTGTTTTGCTTGCATCTTTCAGCGGGTGCACAAGTGACAACATTTGATTTCAATGGTACCACCGGTTTCGGTGGTGCAGGTATAAATGGCAGCGCTCAAACCTATGTTGTACCAGCAGGTGTTACAAAGATCGCCGTAGATATGACGGGCGGAAAGGGCGGATGGCCATGTTGCTCCTGGTCATCATCCGGGTCGGGTGGTCCTATTGCAAAAGGTGGTAGGGTACAGTGTACGCTTAATGTAACGCCGGGTGAAACCTTATATATATTTGTCGGCGGTGCCGGAGCAGATAACTATAATACCGGAACGCAGTGTCCGGGTGGCTGGAATGGTGGAGGAGTCGGCGGAGCCGTAGGTTCTGCATTTTGTGCCGCTGGTGGTGGTGCTACAGATATTCGTACCTCTGCAACGGGGGCGTACGCTTCCAGTGTAATCGCGGTTGCCGGTGGCGGCGGCGGTGGCGGTGACTTCGGGCCTGTCGGTGGTGCCGGCGGAGGTTTAACCGGAGCTACCGGAGAAAGAACTACAGGGTCTACTTCGGGTGGATCTTGTGGTGGTGGTCAAACTGGTCCTGCTTGTACAACCGGAAACGGATTGGGTACTCAGGGTCAGGGAGGCTCGTGTGTTTGTTATTCAGCCGGCGGCGGTGGCGGCGGCTGGTGGGGTGGAAATGGTGGTGTTGTGAACAATGGTGCCGGTGGTGGTGGGTCCTCTTATCCCGCAGGACCGAACTCTCGTGTTACAGCGATTACTCACACTCAGGGATATTCAGGTGCTGATGGAAATGGTCAGGTTGTTATTACTGAGTTGTGTACCAATCCTCCTGCAAATACGGGTGGAACAGATAAGTTGTGTTCCGGAGCTGTAACAACATTTGCTAATTCTGAAGGTGGTGGAACCTGGGTTAGTAGTGATCCTTCTATAGCATCGGTGGCTAGTACAACCGGAGTTGTAACCGGAGTTGGTGCCGGTGTTGCTGAAATCTCTTATGTAGTAGGTGGTGGTTGTTATGCTAACTCTACTGTTACGGTTGATTTGGCTCCGTCGGTATCGGGAATAACAACGAATGCGCCATTGTGTGCCGGAAATACATTAACATTAGAAGGTGATGCACCTGCAAACGTGACTGATTTTTCATGGGCGGGTCCTGCGTCTATTACCGGTGCCACAACAGCTTCTGCGTCGGTTCCGGATATAACAACAGCCGGTTTGGGTACTTACTCATTAACCGTTAGTAATGGTGTAGGATTAGGTTGTGTGCAGACATATACAACGCTAGCGACGATATTAGCGTCTCCCGGATCCAATGTGGGAACAGCAAGTATTTGTGAAAGTTTCACCAGTTCATTCCTTAACTCAGTATCCGGTGGTACGTGGAGCAGTACAAGTCCATCTGTAGCCCCTGTAAGCACAACCGGTGTTGTGACAGCGGCATCTGCAGGTACTTCTACATTATCTTATACATTATCTTCAGGTTGTGCTGCTACCACTGTAATTACAG